>NZ_CABFMQ020000079.1 GCF_901905185.1 Methylocella tundrae | reverse complement strand
CGAGCGCCGCGTTCACATCGGCTTCGAGTTCGGGCGGGTAGCTCTTCCCGTTCGTGTAGAAATAGGTGCAGACTTCCGTCGTAATGGTGAAGCCGGGGGGCACGGGAAGGCCGAGATTGGCCATCTCCGCGAGGTTTGCGCCCTTGCCGCCGAGAAGGTCGCGCATTTTGGTCGTCCCTTCGGCCTTGCCGCCGCCGAACGCGTAAACCCATTTCGTCTTCCGCGTGCTGCTTTCTGTCGTCAAGATCTCAACCCCCGGCTGATGCGCCTGTCTTGCTCTGCTTAAGCCTTGCTGAGTCTAAAGCTCTCGCGCGCTCAAGGAAAGCCAGCCAAATCTCCTAAATTTGATTTAGCGCCGAAAATTTCTCTGCGCTCTGATGTTCCTCGTCCGTTCCGCGGCGGCTCTGCCTGTTGCGCGCCGTGCTCTTTGCAAGCTTTCCGACATTTCACGCGCCCAAATCCGGCGCTGCGTCAGCGTTGGCGCGCCCGCGGGGAGCGCGAATGGCCGCCCGCATGAAATGGAACGGTTTTCGCAACCCGATCGCAAAACGTCCGGATTGGCTCGAATCGAACAGACTCAATCGTCATCGACGATGGCCGGCGTTTGCGGGAAGAGTCTGGCTCCGGTCTCGAAGCCTCATGCGGAAATGGTCATCAATAATCACTAAGGGCGTGAACCTGCCGGGCTGCCGTCGCGGCTGCGCCGGAGCGGCGGATCCGGGGGCGGCGCCCTCTGTTCGCGCCCTGAGCGAGGGTCGAAGGCATGATGAAAGTCCAGATTGAGCGGCCTTATATCGAAGCGATGATCGGCGAATTTCCCGACCTCGTCGCCCTCAAGGAGCAGTTGCGCTTCGGCGACAGGGTCGAAGTGGCGTTCAGCCAATTGTCCGACGCCCAGATTGGCCTCCTTGGAGAGCTTTACCGGAAGGCGGGCCCGGACATGCAGATCCGCGCGGCGCAATTGTCGACGTCGCGCCAGACCCTCAATGACAAGGGCGTGCGCTTCGGTCCGAACGATCTCGAAATGGTGCTCCCCGCCATCGTCCGCTATCTGCTCGCCGACGCTATTCGCGGATGGGTGTTCACGGCGAATGTAGCGACCAAGCCCTTGCCTTACGTGATAACGCGGCTTGACTATACGCCGGCTTCGAATGAGGAAGCCGGCAGGCTCTTTATCGAACTGAAGGCCAACGCCAAAGGCGCGGTGGCGGTCAATACCGTGCGCGTGAGCAGCAATGACATCGACGGCAAGACCATTGGGGAAATTTTCGCGGCTAAGGGCTTTCTGAAGGAAACGCCGGAACTGATCGCCGCTTACGACGAGACGATTGACCGCTATTTCGACTGGCGCGCCCGGTACGGCGGACAATTTTCGGCGCGCGGCACGGGGTTTTATGCGGAGGATCCGAATTCCTCGCATCGCGAGATGGATTGGTCGCGCAAGGACATTGTGGTGTTGTCAACCACCGGGTCGCCGGCCCGATTGGTCAATGACGAAAGCATTTTGACCAATCGCGCCCTCACTCTTGACGTTCCGGGCGAAATCCTGACGCCCTATCTGCGCAAGGCCTCAAAGAGCAGCAAGTTCGACGCCGAGGACGAGGTCAAGGAGCTGCAGGACGCATTGCCGGCGGGGCTGTTCACCAAGATCCCGGTGCATGGCTTTGTGCTGATGTTTCATCTCGAACTGCATCATTACATCTGGGTCCATGTGGACGACATGGAGCCCTATGAATACAAGCCCGCCCTGAAGCAGAAGCTCGTTCTGCCGCCCGAACAAACCGATCTCATCGACATACTGACCGCCGAAATGGATGTGCTGATGGACGATATCGTGGCGGGAAAATCAGGCGGCACCACGGTGTTGTGCGCCGGGCCGCCCGGGGTCGGAAAGACGCTGACGGCGGAGGTCTATTCGGAGATCATCAGGCGTCCGCTCTACCGCGTCCACTCAGGCCAGCTCGGCCTCAATGTGGCGGCCATGGAAAGCGCCCTCAAGGAGGTGTTGACGCGCGCGCAGCGCTGGGGCGCCGTGATGCTGATCGACGAGGCCGACGTCTACATCAAGAAACGCGACAACGACATGACCATGAACGCGGTGGTCGGCGTCTTTCTGAGAGTGCTGGAATATTTCAACGGGCTGTTGTTTCTGACCACCAACCGCATCGACGACATCGACGAGGCGATTGTTTCCCGTTGCATCGCCCTCATCAAATATTATCCGCCGGACCCGGATGCGCGGCGCAAGATCTGGCGCGTGATGGTCGACCAGTTCGCACTCGACGTCGACGATGATCTGATCGCGCGGCTGGTTGATCTTTTTCCGGCGGCGACGGGGCGTGACATCAAGGGCCTCGCCAAGCTGGTCGGAAAATTCTGTCATCAAAAGAGGGAAAAGCCGTCGCTCGAAGCCTTCCGGCGCTGCTCCATCTTTCGCGGCATGGACATGATGGAGGCGTCGGCCGCCTGAGCGCCCGGTCAGGGCAGCATCGAGCCTGTCTCGATGAAGCGCTGGTGCCAGGACAGCGCCTCGCCCGGCAGTGAAGGCGATTGCTGGCCGTAGGAGCTCTTCTTCGCGCGCCGATAATAATCTTCGAGCGCCGGCCGGTAAGCGGGATGAGCGCATTTTGCGATGATGAGTTCGGCGCGCTGCTTCGGAGAAAGGCCGCGAAGATCGGCAAGGCCCTGCTCGGTCACGATCACCTGCACGTCCTGCGTGATATGATCGACATGCGAGCATTGCGGCACGATCGCCGAGATTTTGCCGCCCTTCGCGGTTGATGGCGTCATGAAAATCGACACGAAAGCGTTGCGCGCGAAATCGCCGGAGCCGCCAATGCCGTTCTGAATGCGCGATCCCATCACATGTGTGGAGTTGACGGCGCCATAGATGTCGGCCTCGATCAGTCCGTTCATCGCGAGGCAGCCGAGACGGCGGATCAGTTCCGGGTGGTTGCTGATCTCTTGCGGGCGCAAAATCATCTTGTCGCGGAAGTCCGCCATATTGTCGTTGAGCGAGGCGGCGGCCTCCGGGCTCAGCGAGAATGCGGTGGCCGAAGCGACGCGCAGCTTGCCGGCGGCCAGCAAGTCCAGCATGCCGTCCTGGATGACTTCGGTATAGGCTGTCATGTTCTCGAACGGTGATTCGAGCAGCCCGCTCAATACGGCGTTGGCGATATTGCCGACGCCCGACTGGAGCGGCAGCAGCGACTGCGGCAACCGGCCCTTCGCCACCTCATGCCGGAAGAATTCGATGAGGTGTCCGGCGATGCTGCGCGCCGCTTCGTCGGGCGCCGAGAAGGGCAGGTTGCGATCGGGCGCATCGGTTTCCACGATGGCGACGATCTTGTCGGGGTCGCATTGCAGATAAGGCTGACCGATGCGATCGTCCGTGCGAATGAGCGGGATCGGCACGCGGTTCGGCGGCAGCGCGGTGCCATAATAAATATCATGCATGCCGTCGAGCGCGGGATTTTGCCAGCGATTGACTTCAAGGATGACCTGCCGCGCCCGGTCGAGCCAGGTCTTGTTGTTGCCGACGGACGAAGAGGGAATCAACGACCCGTCCGGCCGGATGCCGGTGACCTCGATCACCGCCGTGTCGAGTGGACCAAGGAAGCCCTGCCACGCCATCGGCGCGACCTGGCTGAGATGCATGTCGAAATATTCCATCTCGCCGCGATTGATCTTTTCGCGGGCGATCGGATCGGAATTATAGGGCAGCCGCAGCTCGATGCCGTCAACGCGAGCGAGCGCGCCATCGAGTTCGGGGCCGGTGGAGGCGCCGGTCCAGATGCGCAGGCGAAATGGATTGCCGGCCTTATGCTCCGCCTCGATGCGGGCGGCGAGCGCAAGCGGCACGGCCTTCGGATAGCCGGACCCCGTAAAGCCGCTCATGCCGACAGTTGCGCCGGAGCCGATCAGCGCAGCCGCGTCCTCTGCCGTCATCACCTTGGACCGCAGACGCTCGCATCCAATCCTCGAATGGTCCTTCGTGAGCAACTGGCCAGTCAAGATCGTCTCTCCCGCTGCGTCCGGCGCTGAAATCGGCCGTTCATATCAGAAAGCGCGTTCAATAAAGTGAAATGAACGTCATTGCAAACATTGGATATGCAAATTGCGCCTTGTAATCATGCTGTAATCGAAATTGAGTCTCTCGACGCGGACAATAATCGTCAGAGTGATGACGATCTGAATTCGTATCAGGCCATCTCGACAATGGCAGGATCGTTCGCCGAACACTTCGAGATCTGCGGGATCAGGCTGCGGGTTGGAGATCAGCCTCGATCCGCTTCACCGCCTTCACGCTTGGCTTTGCGCGCTGCGGCGCGAGGCGCGGCGAAGACGTCGGACATTGCTGTTTCGCCGGCGGCGAGCTCGATGATCTCGGCTGTGATCTCATCCTGACGTACAAGGCGCTGTCTCGCCTGCAATGCGGCAAGCTGGCGCTCGATCTGCCGTCGCGCCGAAGCCATCGCCTCCATTCGCGCCTCATTCTCCGCCGCGAAGGCGTGCAGCGCGGCGTTGCAAAGCTGCGCATGCATGTAATCCGCGGTCAGTCCGGAAAGAAGCGTCGTCGCGGGGAGGTTCAGGAGGGGGCAGTTCCTGTCGCGGGGTGGCGGAAATACGGACAAATCCATGGGAAAGAGGCGGCGGCGTTCAACATGCACGCCGCCGCCCGGCCGCCATTGGCTGAAGACGGCGTCGAGCCGGTCGATCTCGGCCGTCGCGATCTTTCCGTAGAGCGCCTCGGTGATGCAGTCCGCAAGTTTCGGGATGCCGTCGGTATGCGCGGGCATGGCGCTTTTCCAGCCGGCGTTGACGCCTCTTTCAGCGCCGAGGGTCGCGCCGCGCGAGCCAATCAGAAAAAGGTCGGAGGCCGAAAGATCAGCGCCCGCGGCGTCGAATACGCGCTCGCTAAAGGCGCCGGCGAATCCCTGTTCCGCGCAAAACAGCACGAGCGCCGGCCGGCCCGATGCGCGCGCGATTGACGCCGGCGGCGGCGCCAGTGCGACGACGCGCCCGATCGCGGCGGCGATGGTCGCCGCATAGCTGTCGACGGCAAGCAATTGGCGGCGGGCCTGCTGCGCGCGCGCCGCGGCGATGCCGCGCATCGCATTGACCACGGCGCCGAGCTGGCGCACGCCCTCGATGCGGGCGCTGATTTCGGCGAGCCGTTCGGTCATGGGGCGCCCACCGCTTTCACTGGGGGCGTGATTGACTGAACATAATGTTGCAGCGTCTGCAGCAGCGCCTGCTTGTGCGCCTCATCGAGCGTCCCGGTCTCCTCGATGAGCCGCACGGCGTCCGGCGCGCCGCGGCCGAGCGCATCGGCGAGGCCTTGCCGGAACGCTGGGACGATTGCTACGGGAAGCTTGTCCAGCAGGCCGGATTGAATGGAGAGGATCAGCGCGACTTCGTCTGCCAGCCGCAGCGGCGCGTGCTGGGGCTGTGCGAGAATGGCGCGGATGCGCGCGCCGCGCGTCAGCTGGGCGCGCACCCGCGTGTCGGGCATGCCGCCGAAGCGGGTGAACATCTCGAGTTCGAGAAACTGGGCGTAGTCGAGGCGCAGCATCTCGGCGGCTTCGCGCAGCGCGCGCGCCTGCGTCTTGCCGCCGACGCGGCTGACGCTGACGCCGACGTCGACGGCCGGCTTCTGCCCTTCATGAAAGAGCTTCGCGTCGAGCACGATCTGACCATCCGTGATCGAGATGAGATTGGTCGGGATATAGGCGCTGAGATTGCCCGCGTCTGTCTCCGCGATCGGCAGCGCCGTCAGCGAGCCGCCGCCCTTTTCCTTGGAGAGCTTGGCCGCGCGCTCCAGCAGCCGCGCATGAACATAGAACACGTCGCCGGGATAGGCCTCGCGGCCCGGCGACTGACGCGTCAGCAACGCAATCTCGCGGTGGGTCGCCGCATGTTTCGACAGATCGTCGATGACGATCAGGGCATGCTGACCGCGGTCGCGGAAATATTCAGCCATTGTGAAGCCGGCGAAAGGCGCGACCCATTGCAGTCCCGGCGAGCTTGCCGGCGGCGCGACGACGATGATGCAGCGTTCCGGCGCTCCGCTCGCCGTGATTGCGTCAATGGCGCGGCGCACGCTCGAACTTTTCTGGCCGACCGCAACATAGACGCAGAATATGTCGCTCGTCCTTTGATTGATGATCGCGTCGACCGCGACTGTGGTTTTGCCGATGGCGCGGTCGCCGATGATGAGCTCGCGCTGCCCGCGTCCGAGCGCGAACAGCGCGTCGACGACAACGAGGCCGGTCTGGACCGGCTCGGTCACGAGATCGCGGTCGATGATTGCGGGGGCGGGACGCTCGATCGGCTCCAGCCTCTCGGCCGCGATCGGCCCCTTGCCGTCGAGCGGCCGGCCGAGCGGATCAATGATGCGGCCAAGCAGCGCCGGCCCGACCGGCACGCGCACCACATCGCCGCCGGCGCGCACGGCGTCGCCCGCCTCGATGGCGTCCGCTTCGTCGAGCAGCACGCAGCCGACGCGATCGCGCTCGAGCACCTGCGCGAAACCATATTGCCCCTTGTCGAAGCGCAAAAGCTCATCGAGGCCGACATTGGGCAGGCCGGAGATGAGGGCGATGCCGTCGCCGACTTCCTCGACGCGGCCGATCGCGTCGGCCTGGGCCCCAAGCTTCGCGGCGCCGAGTTTTTCGCTCGCGCCCTCGAGCCAGCGGTCGGCCTGCGCATCGGCGTCAGATTCTGTTGTCATGCGTCAAATCCGCGAGAATGCGATCAAGGTCGGAGCGCCAGCTATTGTTGACGACGAGTTGAGGGCCGCGCAGTTCGAGTCCTGCGATCAAACCGGGGTCCGCCTTGAAGACGATCCGGGGCTGCGCGCCGAGCGCCTCCGCGATCAGCTTGCGGTAGCGCTCCTCGTCTGTGGGGTCGAGCGGCGCCGCGCTGATCGCCTCGAGCGTCACGCCATCGGCGGCGACCGCCTGCCGAGTTGCATCGGGCAGGTCGCGAATCTCTTTCAGCAGCCAGTCCAGAAAGGCGGCGCGCGGCGCCGCTCCATCGAGCCGCGCGACAAGGCGTCCGGCGATTTCGACGGCTAGACGGCTCGCTCGATCGGCGAAGGCTTTCTCCGCCAGGGCCTGCTCTTTTTGCATCGCGGCGCGCGCCGCCGCCTGCTGGGATTCGGCCTCCGTCGCTGCCGCCTGCAGGCGCGCCCCCCGCTCGCGCTCGCCCTCTTCGTGCGCGGCGGCAAGGACCGTCTCGCGTTCTTGCGCGAAGCCGGCGCGCGTTTTTTCGATGTCCGCGAGCGCCGCGCTCGCCTCATTGCACTTTGCCTCGGCTTCCGCGAGAATTTGCTGTGCGGCGGCGCGGCGCTGCTCGATGATCGCCGCGACCGGACGCCAGAAGAAACGCCCAAGCAGCCAGACCAGGATAAGAACGTTGATGGTCTGGAGGCCAAGCGTCCACCAATCGATGGTCATGACGTCATTTCAGCAGCGGGTTGGCGAACAAAAGCAGCAGCGCGATGACGAGGCAGTAGATCGCCATCGTCTCGATCATCGCAAGGCCGACAAAGAGCGTGCGGGAAATGGTGTTCGAGGCCTCCGGCTGGCGGGCGATCGCATCCATCGCGGCGGCTACCGCGCGCCCCTCGGCAAGCGCCGGGCCGATGGCGCCGAAAGAGACCGCGACAGCCGCCGAAACAATGCTGGCAAGGGCTAACCAATTCATGCGGAGGTCCTTTGATTTGAGGAATCGTTAGCGGGCTTCCCCTCGCTGACCGCGCCGGCGATGAAGACCATCGCGAGCACCGCGAAGATATAGGCCTGCACCGCTCCGGTGAGGAGATCGAGCGCCATCAGGGGGATCGGCACGAGGAGGCCGGCGAGGGACAGGACGATGCCGATGACGAAGACGCCGCTCATCACATTGCCGAACAGGCGCACGAGCAGGGAGAATGTGCGCGTGAGGCTCTCGACGAAATTGAGCGGGATCATGATCGGGTTCGGCGCGGCGAAAGTGGCAAGATAGCCGCGCAGGCCGCCGGCGCGCACGCCAAACCAGATCACAGCGACGAAGACGAGGAGCGCGAGCGCGGCGTCGGTCTCTATATGGGCCGTCGGCGGCTCGACGCCGGGCGCGAGCGACGACCAATTGGCCACGAAGATAAAGACGAACAAAGTGCCGATGAAGGCGCGATAAGGCGCCGGCTCGACATTCATCGTGTCGCGGATCTGACTGTCCAAAGTCTCGACGACGAGCTCCATCGCCGCCTGCCTTGCCGAAGGAGCAAGCGACAGCCGGCGCGTGAGGAGAAAGGCGCCGCCGGCGAGCAGGATGATGATCGCCCATGTCACGACGACGCTGGCCGTGATCGCGGCGGGGCCGAGATGAAAGAGCGCGACGCTGGCGAGCGGCGAAGTCATGCAGCCGCCTCTTTGAGCCTGCGCATGACGAGGGCGCGGCCGATGAGCACGCCGAGCGCCATGGCGAGCAGCGGCGGGGCGCCGTGCAAGCTCGCCAGCGCCAGCGCGCCGCCGAGAAGGATGAAGCGGCCGATCGTCAGCGCGACGGCGACCGCCGTATGGCCGCCCGAAGCGAACAGGCGGGCGCTTTGCCAGAGCGCCGCGAAATAGGCGACGCCAAGCGCGACGCCGCCTGCGAAATACGCCACGAGGCTGATGACGGTCCCGGCGGCGGGAAGGGTGTCGAACGGCCAGAAGTTCATGCGTCCTTGATCCATTTCCACGCGGACCAGCATCCAAGACCCAATCCAAGCATCAGCAGCGGCGCGGTCCAGAATAGGCCTGAGTTGAATTTCTGGTCCAGCCAGCGGCCCGCGAAAATGCCGATCAGCATCGGCGTGACGATGATCCAGCCGAGCACGCCGATCTGGGCGAGGCGGCGCGCCACGGAGGGATCGCCCTCGCGCAGCCAGCGCCGATGCCGCTCGCCGCGCAGCCGGACGCCTTTGACCAGCGGGTCCTCTTCGCCGGGCTCAGGGTCGCGCGCGCTCATCACAAAGATCCGGCGGCGCCGCGCCCGTCAGGCCGCAGATGGCGCATGATCTGGCGGATGGCGTTGAGCTGCAGCCGCGTGCTCTCGACGCGTTCGGTGCGCTCCGTCTCGATATCGGCGCGAAAGCGGCTGAGCACCGTTTGATCGAGCGTCAGGAGATCGTCGCCCGCCACCGCCTCGCGCGTGGCGATGGCGATCGCCTCTCCGCCGGTGACGGAAAGGACGCCGCGGCGCACCGCGCAATAGCGGCGTCTTCCATCGCCGCTTTTCCAGCTGACGATGGAGATAACGAGGCTTGTCAGAAAATCCGCGTGCCGGGGCAGGATTCCGAAGCCGCCGCTGCAATCCTCGGCGCGCAGCGCGAGCACGCCGTCCTCATCGACGACGACCGAAAGAGGCGTGACAATGCGCAGCTTCATGACGCGCTTCCCGATCCTTTTTTAGCGGACGCCGCCTCTTTTTCGCGCGCTTCGTCGAGCGTTCCAACCATATAGAGTGAGCTTTCCGCGAAATCGTCGGTCTCGCCGTCGAGAATGGCTTTGCAGCCTTTCAGCGTGTCGGCGCGCGCCACGCTGCGGCCCGGGACGCCGGTGAAGGCCTCCGTCACGGCGAAGGGCTGGCTGAGGAAACGCTGGAGCCTGCGCGCCCGCTTGACGATCAGGCGATCGCTTGCGCCGAGCTCCTCGACGCCGAGCAGGGCGATGATGTCCTGCAGGTCCCTGAAGCGGGCGATCGTATTGCGCGCGGCCTCGGCGATGCGATAGTGCTCCTCGCCCACGATCAGAGGATCGAGCAGCGCCGAGGACGAGCCGAGCGGATCGACGGCGGGATAGAAGCCTTCGGCGGCCTGCGCGCGCGACAGCATGATGATGCTGTCCATGTGGCTCGAGATCGCCGTCACGGCGGGGTCGGTAAAGTCGTCCGCCGGAACATAGACGGCCTGAATGGCGGTGACGGCCGCTCCCGCCACCGAGGCGATGCGCTCCTGCAGCGCGGCGACTTCCGTTGCGAGGGTCGGCTGATAGCCGACCCGTGATGGCAGACGTCCGAGCAGGCTCGACACCTCGCTGCCGGCCTGCACGAAGCGAAACACATTGTCCATCAGCAGCAGCACGTTCTGATGCTTCTGGTCTCTGAAATATTCCGCGATGGCGAGCGCGGTCATCGGCACGCGCCAGCGCGCGCCCGGCGGTTCATTCATCTGTCCATAGACGAGCACGGTGCGCGCGAGCACGCCGGAGCCCTGCATATCGGTCAGCAGCTCATGGCCCTCGCGGGAGCGCTCGCCGACGCCGGCGAAGACGGAGATGCCCTGATATTTCTCGACCATGGCGTGGATCAGCTCCATCACCAGCACTGTCTTGCCGACGCCGGCGCCGCCGAACATCGCCGCCTTGCCGCCCTGCGCGAGCGGGGCCAGAAGATCGATCACCTTGACGCCGGTCTCGAACACCGCGGTCGTCGAGGTTTCGTCCTTCAGCGCCGGCGGCGCATGATGGATGGCGCGGCGGGGCGTATCATCCGGCAGCGCGGGCCCGCGATCGCGCAATGTCCCGACGACGTCGAGGAGCCGCCCGAGAACAGCATTCCCGACCGGCGTCGAAATGGGCTCGCGCGTGGCGCGCACGGGCGCTCCACGCGCGAGTCCGGCGGTCGCCTGCAGCGCGATGGCGCGGACAGTGCCGGGATCGAGGTGGCTATGCACTTCGAGGATCAGAGCTTCCGGCCTGTCCCATTCGACGATCATGGCGGTGTTGATCGCCGGCAGCGACTGGCCTTCGAAGGTTACGTCGACGACGGCGCCTCGAACCGATGTGACGACGCCAGCCGCCGCGGCGGGGGTCACGGCTGGCTCCGCGTGCTGGCGACCGATTTTCTCATAGGCCCCTCATCTACTCTGCCGATTTGCCGCGGACATTGATTCCAATCAAGCCGCGCCGCCGCGCCGATCTGAGCCGCAAACGTGTCATATGTGGAGATCATGCAATGTGACGAAGGCCTTCAACAACACACGCGGATCGAACTGTCCTTTATAAACGGGCGCTGGTTTTGTATCGAGATCGAGCAGCGTCGAGACCGCCGCCTGTGCGGAACGGACCGAATATTCGACGGTGAAGACCACATCATCAGGCAGTTCCACAAATTGCCCGACGAAGCCGAGATTGCGCCAGCCTTCGGGCGCGACCGCCGGCCGGTCGCCCTTTTCCCGTCGCAGGAACTGGCTCGTGATGAAGGGCATCATGCAGGGGATGACAACGGTGGTCTCGAGGATGCGGGCGGCTCCCGATTCGACGCGGAGTTGACCGAGGATTTCGGTCATCAGCTCGCGCCCTGAACAAGCGCCCATCGGTTTACGGACGAAATCGCCGGGCGCATCGACATGAAGTCCATAGCCCCAGAACACATTGACGTCGCGCGGCTGGCGGATGAAGTGCGGCTGGTGCGGCAGCACGATCGACATGAGCCAGCTCGAATCCGCGAAGGTGATGAGGCCGCCCTCGCCGGGCGTGTTGCCGGTGAAGTCGCGAATGATGGTGAAGAAGGCCTGATCGCGCTGCGTCGCCGTGAATGAAACCCATTTTGATTCGTCGATGTGATCGGCGAAGGCGGATGGCTTTCCGAACTCCGGGCGGCCCTCGGCGATCTTCTCCCAAAGCGTCCAGGCGCCGCCTTCGCGCTTGCCGTTCAAAGCCGGCGGCGCCGTGTTGGAGCCAAGATCCGAGGCCTCGGTCATCGAGCCGAGCGTCACGATGACATAGTCCCCGGGGCCGATGGCGATCTCCTCGCTCACGCCCGCCTTCTCGAAGACGACCCGCTCGACCGCCTTGCCGTCGCCGTCTTCGATAAAACGCAGATCTGTGACTTTCGCGCCGAGCACATAGGAGACGCCGTGCTCGTCCAGCCACGCCTTCAGCGGGCGCACAAGCGAATCATACTGGTTATAAACCGTGCGCATGATTCCCTTGAGCTGGTTGAATCCATCTATCATGTGCGCGAAACGCACAAGATAGCGCTTGAATTCGACCGCGCTGTGCCAGGGCTGGAATGCAAAGGTCGTGCACCACATGAACCAGAAGTTCGTCTCGAAGAAGGAGGCGTCGAACTGATCCTTTATGCTGCTGCGGCCCAACAGCGCCTCGGGTTCGATCGCGAGCCGCTCCAGCGTCAGTATATGCCTCTCACTGAGCCCGAACTCGGGCGAATCGAGCTTGCGTCCGGCGCGCACGAGGCGAGACTTCGAGCCCGTCCTGATCACCTCGTTCCATTGAAAAATCTCCTGCGTGACGGTCCGGCTCTTGTCGATGGTTGGAATCGACGAGAACAGATCATAGGTGCATCGGTATTTGCTCTCCAGCATGCGCCCGCCGCGCGTGACATAGCCGTGTTCGGCCGAGCCCGCCCCATCGAGGCTGCCGCCGAGCCGGTCGAGTTCTTCGAGGATCGTGATGTTGCGGCCGGGGATATGCCCGTCGCGGATGAGGAAGGCGGCGGCCGCGAGAGAAGCGATGCCGCCCCCGATGAGGCAGATCTTGGCGTCGCTTCGATCGGGACGGCGATTGGCGTCAGGACCCATGAGGCGCTCCTGTCTCGACAAGCATTCCAAAATCGCGGCGCGCAATGCCGAGCCTTGCGGCTCGCCTGCGTGACGTCATGACGGCTTGTATCATCTGGCCTCCTCGATGGACAGCGCGCGCCGCGCATCATGCGCGCCGGCGTCGCCCAGCGACCGGCCCCGCAGGGGGACTCAGGCCGAGATGATCACCTTCAGCGCATTCGTATCCGCGGCGCGGGCGAATGTGTCATAGGCGTCGAGGATCTGATCGAGCGCGAATCTGTGCGTGATCAGCCGGGTCGGATCAATTTTCTTTGACTGCACGGTTTTGAGCAGCATGGGCGTCGTCACGGTGTCGACGAGGCGCGTCGTGATGGTGATGTTTTGCGACCATAGCCGCTCCAGATGCAGATCGACCTTGACGCCATGCACGCCGATATTGGCGATGACCCCGCCCGGCGCGACGATATCCTCGCAGATCAGGAAAGTCGCGGGGATGCCGACCGCCTCGATCGCCGTATCGACGCCGATGCCTCCGGTCAGCGCCTTGACTGCTTCGGCCGCCTTGCCGTCCGTGCTGTTGACCGTCTGCGTCGCGCCGAACTGACGCGCGATCCCTAGGCGGCCATCATCGAGGTCGATCATGATGATTTCGGCGGGAGAATAGAATTGCGCGGTCAGCAGCGCGGCAAGGCCGATCGGTCCAGCGCCGACGATCGCGACGCTTGATCCCGGCGCGACCTTGCCATTGAGGACGCCGCATTCGAAGCCGGTCGGCAGAATGTCGCTCAGCATCACCAGCGCTTCCTCGTCGGCGCCGGCGGGGATCGGATAGAGGCTCGTATCGGCGTGCGGCGTGCGGACATATTCGGCTTGCGTGCCGTCGATTTCATTGCCGAGGATCCAGCCGCCGGTCGTGCAATGGGAGTACATGCCCCGCCGGCAGTAGTCGCATTTGCCGCAGGCCGATATGCAGGAAATCAGAACCCGGTCGCCCGGCTTGAAGGCGATGACGCCCGCGCCGACGCTATCGATGACGCCAACCCCTTCATGGCCGAGGATGCGGCCGGGAGCGCAGGTCGCGACATCCCCCTTGAGGATGTGCAGATCGGTGCCGCAGATCGTCGTTTTGACGATTTTGACGATCGCGTCGCCCGGAGCCTTGATTTCGGGCTTCGGGCGGTCTTCCAGGGCTTTCTTGCCGGGTCCCTGATAAACGAGCGCTTTCATAATCTTCTCCAATCGTTGTCCGCGTCTGGCGCTGCTTGCCGTCTCGCTGGCGGGCAATGCAGCATGGGCGGATGGCGGGCGCCATGACCTCGGTCAAGGCGGGGCCGAGCGCCGAACGTTGGATTGCTCCAGAGGCGGCGATGTGCTCCAAACCGCAATTCCACCGGCGCGACGGGAATGATAAGCTTGTTTCGGCGGTGAATCTAAACGCGGATTCCTTAAATATGCGCGCGAACAATGACATTCCCTCGGGGGATCGGTCTCCGGGCGCAGAGGCGTTGCAGCGCGCCGTGGAAGCGGCGGACATCGGCGTCTGGCGATGGCACCCCTTGACCGGTGCGGTTGACCTTTCCGCTCAAGCAGCGGTTCTGCTTGGCCGCGGTTCGAGCGCCCCGCTCGACTTTGCGGACTTCCTCGACTTGATCCACCCGATGGACAGGGCCGCCGCGCGAGACGCGCTGCAGGAGAGCGTCAGGACATTCAAAGGCTTCGACTTCGACTTCAGGGCGGCCTCGCCGGCCGCGGCCGGCAGCTGGCTGAGAGCGCGGGGGCGCATCGGAGGCGGCGAGGGCGGCCCCATCGAGGCGCATGGGGTTCTGATCGACGCCGGCCGCCAAAAATTGGAGGAGGAGGCGAAGGACCGCCTCGCCGCGATCGTGACCGCGTCCGACGACGCCATCGTCGGCGAGACGATGGATGGCGTCATCACGGACTGGAACCGGGGCGCCGAAGCGATCCTCGGCTATGCGGCCGAGGAGATGATCGGCGAGACGATGGCGGCGCTTCTTCCTGAGGGGCATGAGGGCGAGACGTTTGCCCTTTTGGAGCGGATCAGGCGTGGCGAGCGGATCGAGCACTATGAAACCCTGCGCCGGCGCAGGGACGGCGAGATAATCGACGTATCGCTCACCGTCTCCCCGGTATTCGACGGATCAGGGCGCCTTTTCGGGGTCGCGAAAGTCGGGCGCGACATTACGAGGGCGAAACGGGAGCGGATGGCGCTGCTGGAGCGTGAAGCGCATCTGCGCTCCGTTCTCGACACAGTGCCGGACGCGATGATCGTCATCGACAGCCGGGGCGTGATGCGATCCTTCAGCTCCACGGCGGAGCGGCTGTTTGGCTATACGGCCGAAGAAATACTCGGCCGGAACGTCAGCATTTTGATGCCTTCGCCCTATCGCGAACAACATGATTCCTATCTCGACCGTTACATTGCGACGGGCGAACGGCGCGTCATCGGCCTAGGCCGCGTCGTCGTCGGACTGCGCCGCGACGGCTCGACCTTTCCGATGGAGCTGTCGGTCGGCGAAATGCGGTCGGGCGACAGCCGTTTCTTTACCGGCTTCGTGCGCGATCTCACCGAGAGGCAGGAGACCCAGCAGCGGCTGCAGGATCTGCAGTCCGCGCTTGTCCACATTTCGCGTTTTACAGCAATGGGCGAGATGGCTTCGACCCTCGCGCATGAGTTGAACCAGCCGTTGACGGCGATCGCCAGCTATCTGAACGGCTGCCGGCGCCTGCTCGACGGAAAGGAAAACCCGAAAGCGGCGATGATCCGCGACGCCATCGAGCGCGCGGCCGACCAGGCATTGCGCGCAGGCCAGATCATCCGGCGGCTGCGTCAATTCGTTTCCCGCGGGGAAAGCGAGCGGCAGGTCGAAAGTCTCGCCAAGCTGATCGAGGAGGCGAGCGCGCTGGCGCTCGTCGGCATCAAGGAAACCGGCGTTCGCGTCGCCTTTTCATTCGATCCGCGCGTCGCTTTCGTACTGGTGGACAAGATCCAGATTCAGCAAGTCATCTTGAACCTGATGCGAAACGCCATCGAGGCGATGCAGGAAACCACCCGGCGCGACCTCATTATCTCCACGGCTGAATTCGACGATGGCATGGTCGAGGTCAGCGTCGCCGATACGGGACCCGGCATTGCCGAGGAGATCGCCTCTCAGCTGTTTCAACCCTTCGTCACCACCAAGCCCGACGGCATGGGAATCGGTCTTTCCATCTCGCGGACGATCATCGAAGCGCATGGCGGACGGCTATGGGTCGAACCCAATCCCGAGGGCGGCACGATCTTCCGCCTCACGCTCAAGGCGCTGAGCCATGAGGAGCTGAACGATGGCCAGTGATCCTGTGGTTCACCTGATCGACGATGACGACGGGGTGCGCCAGGCGCTGGCCTTTCTGCTGACGGCCTCGGGCTTCGCCGTCAGGGTTCACGAGTCGGCGGCGGCCTTTCTCGACGCCATAGCGACTGTGCAACCGGGTTGCGTCATCACCGACGTCCGAATGCCGGGCATCGACGGGCTGGAGCTTCAGCGCCAGCTGAAGGCGAGGCGCCTTGGCCTGCCGGTTATCATTATGACCGGCCACGGCGACGTGCCGCTCGCCGTCGAGGCGATGAAAGCGGGCGCCATTGATTTCCTCGAAAAGCCGTTCGATGACGAATCGCTTCTGACGGCGGTCCGCATCGCGCTCGACCGTCACGCCCGCAACGCCCGCCGCGACGACGAAGTGACGACGGCGAGGGCAAAGCTCGCCAGCCTGTCGGCGCGCGAACTCGAGGTGCTGGACGGCCTCGTCGCCGGGCAACCCAACAAGACGATCGCTTACGATCTGAACATCAGCGCTCGCACGGTCGAGGTCCATCGCGCCAATGTAATGACCAAAATGGGCGCGTCCAGCCTGTCGGAACTGGTGCGGATGGTGTTCGTGGTCCGATCCGCTCCCGTGGACTGACGCGTGAGGCGGCTCGAACGCCGGCCGCCTGTTTAGAACGGCTCTTGGGGTTGCGCTGAATCAAGGCGCGGCGACGCCGTCTGCCGCTACCATTCCCATCATGAATCAGATTTTTACGCGATGTAGCGGCTCGTGGGACGCTGGAGCTTCATCTATGCCTGACCGCGAGCATCTCGTCCTGATCGCCGATGACGACCAGGGGGTGCGCGATGCGCTGCAATTCGCGCTCAGGCTCGAAGGCGTCAATGTGCATGCTCACAGGGACGGCGTCGAACTGCTGGCCGACATCGATCTGCCTCGCGCCGGCTGCGTCATCCTGGACGATGGCATGCCGCATATGGACGGCTTCGAATTGCTGAGGCGTCTTCGTGCGCGCAACATACGGCTGCCCGCGATCCTTCTCACCAATCATGCGACGGCGGGGCTTCGCGCGCGGGCCGGCGCCGCGGGCGTCCAGTTCGTTCTCGAAAAGCCCTTGCTCGACAATGCTCTGGTCGACAGCGTCCTCACCATCCTTGGCGAGGACGACGGGGTCGCGCCCTAAAGCGCTTTCCGATCGAATGGAGTCATTCGATCGATCAGAAATCGCTCCAGATTCAAAAGCTTGAGCATATTCCGATCAGATCGACCGGTCTGATCGGAATATGCTCTAAAGCGGAATGCGTTCAAGCGGAATCGCATTCCGCTCTTTAAGCCTTTGTTTTACCGCATGATGTAGGCCCGAAAAGT
Source organism: Methylocella tundrae (assembly GCF_901905185.1). Taxonomy (GTDB): domain Bacteria; phylum Pseudomonadota; class Alphaproteobacteria; order Rhizobiales; family Beijerinckiaceae; genus Methylocapsa; species Methylocapsa tundrae. Next base: position 63,519 of record NZ_CABFMQ020000079.1, on the reverse strand, counting down.
CTGCAACTTTTCGGCATTATGCTCTAGCTCGATCACCAGCCCGAAAGCGGAAGCCGTTTTGGACGGCATCATGCTCTAACTTATTGATGAGAGACGAATTTGAGACTTTTGACGGGATCGCGGCGCGATTGCGTCCAAAGTCGTCCGGCTTTCGTCCAGGCCGGGCGCTACGTAGAAGCCCGTAGGACCAAACCCGATATTCGCGCCGCCGGCTTGGCGCTACACGAGACGCACGGTCTTTTTCAAGACAGGAGCTCTCGATGCCAGCCTCTCTTTCGATCTCTGCGGATCACAGATTTGCGGCGGTACACGCCGCTCCTTCGCGGCTCGCGTGGGCGATCCCATCCGCCGAAAGGCGCGATGGCGGCTTCGCTCAGGCGGGGCAACTGCTGCATTTTTTGCCCGACGCCGAAATTTACGCGGATGGCTGCGACAACGTCTCTTTCTACAAGGTGGTGAGCGGCGTCGTGCGGACCTGTAAGTTCAGGAGCGACGGCCGTCGGCAGATCGACGCTTTCTATCTCCCAGGAGACATGTTCGGTTTCGAGACGGGCGCCGAGCATCGGCTTTCCGCCGAAGCGGTCAGCGAATGCGCCGTGGCCTCCTATCGTTGGCGCGGTCTTGACGCGATCGCCTCCGCCGACGATTGGACGGCGCGGCAGTTTCTCTCCTATGCGCTGCAAAACCTGCGGCGCGCCCAGGAGCACTCTCTCGTGCTCGGGCGGCGCAGCGCGTCCCAGAAAGTCGCCGCTTTTCTGATCGACATGGCGGACCGCGGGCCTGCGGGCCAAACGATAGATCTCGCTATGGCGCGCCAGGATATGGCGGACTATCTGGGACTGACCATCGAGACGGTGTCGCGGACGCTGTCCCAGCTCGAGCGCGAGGGCTTGATCTCTTTGCCGTCGGCCCGCCGCATCTGCATCACGAATCGCATCGCGCTCCATCGTCTCAGTTCATAACGCCCGCAAACAGGGGCGCAACGCCGCACACGCAGGCTTGTCTTTGCGCTGCAACAATTTTGCTTTACGCTCAAAGTGCGAAGTTAATCTCAAGAGCGAACGGGTTGCGCGATGAACCAGGAGCTTTTCCGGCCGCTTCAGCCTGCTGCGCCGGCGCAGAGCCCAGTTGCCGCTTTGCAGGAGGAGGCGGCTTTCGGAGCGAGAGAGCTCGACGGCATTCTCCATGCGGCGGAAGGCAACGTATCGGGCGGCATGTCCCTCGTTGCGCCATGGCTCGCATTCATGGACTGGGGCGCGCATCTCGCAAACGCTCCGATGCGGCGTCTGGAACTTGTAAGAGCGGCTGCGCATCAGTGGCGGCGCCTCGCGTTCGCGGACGGCGGCGCGACCTCGATCGTTCCGCCGCCGACGGATCATCGCTTTGGCGATGCTGCGTGGCGCAAGCCGCCTTTCAACATGTTCGCAAACGCGTTCCTGCTGGCCGAGGAATGGTGGGCGATGGCGGCGAGTGGGCCCGCCGGGGTCGACCGCGGCAATCAGCGCGTCGTATCCTTCGCGGTGCGCCAGCTCGTCGACGTGTTCTCGCCCTCGAACTTTCCCTGGATCAATCCGGAAGTCATTCGGGCTACGAAGGACACGAATGGCGGCAACTTTGTCGCCGGGGCCGTCCACCTTCTGACCGATCTGCAAGAGTCCGTGTCGGGGCGCCCCTGCGGCCCGGACGAACTCCGCATCGGGCGCGATCTCGCAGCGACGCCGGGCAAGGTCGTGTTTCGCAACGATCTGATCGAACTGATCCAATACGCGCCGACGACGGCCGAGGTCCGGCGCGAACCGGTGCTGATCGTTCCGGCCTGGATCATGAAATATTATATTCTGGATCTTTCGCCGGAAAATTCGCTGATCCGCAATCTTGTCGCGCAGGGGCACACTGTCTTCGCCATTTCCTGGCGCAATCCAGGCCCCGAATTCAGAAACGCCACGCTCGACGATTACCGCGCCAAGGGAGTCATAGCGGCGCTCGACGCCGTGAGCGACATTTGCCAGGACGCCAAGGTCCACGCCTGCGGCTATTGCCTCGGCGGCACGATTCTTTCGATCGCCGCGGCGGCGATGGCGCGCGACGGAGACGACCGGCTGGCGAGCGTCACAATGTTCTGCGCGCAGACGGACTTTACCGAGGCCGGCGAGCTACAGCTGTTCATCACAGAGGATCAGCTGGCTTTTCTCGACGACGTCATGCGGGCGCAAGGCTACCTCGACAGCCGCCAGATGTCCGGGGCCTTCCGGCTGCTGCGCTCCAACGATCTGATCTGGTCGCGCTTGATCAAAATCTACCTGATGGGGGAGCGCGACCATCCGAATGATCTCATGGCCTGGAACGCGGACGGCACGCGCATGCCGGCCCGCATGCATGGCGAATATCTGCGCCGCCTTTTCCTGGACAATGAGCTCGCCGAGGGCCGCTTCACCGTCGGCGGCAAGCCGATTGCGATCAGCGACATCCGCGTTCCATTGTTCATCGTCGGCACGGAGACGGACCACATCGCGCCCTGGCGTTCAGTCTACAAGATTCATCTCCTGAACGACGCCGACCTCACATTCGTGCTGACCTCCGGCGGCCACAATGCGGGGGTCGTCAGCGAGCCCGGCCACCCGCACCGGCATTTTCGCGTCGGGCATCGCCCGCTCGGCGCGCTTTACATCGGCCCGGATGAATGGCTGGCTGATGCGGAGCGCCGCGAGGGCTCCTGGTGGCCGGCGTGGTGGAACTGGCTCGACTCTCTTTCCAGCGAGCGCATCGCGCCGCCGGCGACAGGTTCAAAGCGCTACCCGGCGATCGAAGACGCGCCGGGCCAATACGTTCTCGAACATTGAGCCCCAGATGACCTCCGCGTCCGACGCCCAGATGATCGAAAATCGCACTTTCGACGAGCTTGCGGTCGGCGACAGCGCCAGCCTCTCACACACGGTGACGCAGCAGGACATTGATCTCTTCGCGGTCGTTTCGGGCGACGTCAATCCGGCCCATATGGATCCTGCCTACGCCAAGACCGATATGTTTCATCGGATCATCGCGCATGGCATGCTGGGGGCGAGCCTGATCTCGACCGTCCTTGGCACGGAGCTGCCGGGCCCGGGGACGATCTATCTCGGTCAGGATCTGCGCTTCCTTCGGCCCGTCAGCATTGGCGACACGATCACGACGTCCGTCACCGTCGCGGAAAGGCATCCGGAAAAAGGAAATCTGGTTCTCGATTGCCGCTGCCTCAATCAGAACGGCGAGCTTGTCATCAGCGGCGTCGCTCACGTGCGTGCGCCGACGGAAAAGGTGCGCCGGCAGCGGATAGAACTCCCCGATGTGCGGCTCAGCCGGCATGAACGCTTCCACGCGCTCCTCGCCGCGACGGAGGGCTTGGAGCCCGCTGTGACGGCGGTGGCCCACCCTTGCGACGCCAACGCGATCGGCGCGGCGGTAGAGGCGGCTCATGCTGGCCTCATTACGCCGATCCTGGTCGGACCCAAAGCCAAGATCCTGAAGGCGGCGGAGGCGGCCAAGGTCGATATTTCGGCGTTCCGGCTCGTTGACGCGCCGCACAGCGTCGCCGCCGCGGCCGCCGCCGTGGCGCTGGTGCGGGACGGCGAAGCGGCCCTCCTGATGAAGGGCTCGCTGCACACCGACGAATTGCTCCACGCCGTTCTGGCGCCCGACAGCGGACTTGGCACAGGGCGCAGGCTCAGCCACGTCTACCTCATAGACGCGCCGGGATATCCGCGCCCGCTTCTTTTGACCGACGCCGCGGTGAACATCGCGCCCGATCTCGACCAGAAACGCGACATCGTGCAAAACGCCGTCGACCTCGCGCATATCATTGGCATCGAGAAGCCGCGGGTCGCCGTGCTTTCGGCCGTCGAGACGGTCAATTCGAAGCTGCGGTCAACCGTCGACGCCGCCGCGCTTTGCAAGATGGCCGAGCGCGGACAGATAACGGGCGCGTTCGTCGACGGGCCGCTCGCCTTCGACAACGCCATCAGTCCCGAAGCGGCCGCCGAAAAAGGGATCGTCTCCAGTGTGGCGGGCTGCGCGGACATACTGGTTGCGCCCGATCTCGAGGCAGGCAATATGCTGGCCAAGCAACTGACCTTCCTCGGCGGCGCCGACGCCGCCGGCATCGTTCTCGGCGCGCGGGTTCCGATCATCCTCACGAGCCGCGCCGATTCGGAGCGGACCCGCATCGCCTCCTGCGCCGTCGCCGCGCTCATCGCCCATCGCAAAAAGTCGGCGAACGACATTGGCTCCGTATGACGACGAAACGGCCTGTGAAAGTGTCGGCGAGCGGCAGAGGTTACTGCGCGAGCCTCGAGTTTATCAACTTAACTAACTTGTTAATTTCCTTTAGCTCATCCTTTGTATAGTCAGATTTATTCTGAAACTCTTCTAAGTATTTTCTCTTCAGTTCCTCCTTAGCTCTCCTGCGTTCCGGACTACCGAAACTCATCACCAGCTCAGTTTCTCTACCGTTTACAGTAGAAAGGACTTTTTCTGGTTATCACGCAGTAAGTGAAGCCCACTTGCATCGCTACCTTGCCGAATTTTAGTTCCGTTATAACAATCGCTCCGGCCTCGGTGTTGTGGATGCAGAGCGCGGCGCCAAAGCGCTGGTGGGCCTCGAAGGCAATCGGCTTATGTATCGACAGCCTGATAGAGCCGCGCACGCTTAAGCAAAAGGCGCGGCATTTAAGCGGTGGCGAGAAACGAAGTGAAGAAACGTAGAAACACGAAAGGGAGGGCGGCTGGAGGAAATACGCCTAAATCGACCAGCCAACCGCCTGCATCAACCACGCCCAAGCAAATTGAAGCCACACAACCAGAACCAACAAGATCGGAAAAACCACGAGCCGGGTTCCCCATAATGTGGTTCTGGAAAGAGTTCTGGGCATTCGCCGGTCCTATCCTAACGCTGACTAGCGCTTGGTTCCTTCTGTCGCCTCAAATATCTATAGAACCAAGCGTCAATCTCGACCCATCGCAGCCGGTCGCGACCCAATTTCTTATTACCAATCGGGGCCACGTTCCGGTGTACGATGTTCATTTCGGATGCGGTTTTGGCGGAGGAGGCGCAATTCATATCGGGCACTTAAAGCTCTCTATGGCGACGATGCTTCCCGTTCGGGTGTTGCCGCCCGGAGTCCAGGTCACCAGAAATTGCGCGGTGGAAAGCGATAACATCCAAGTACCGGACATAAGCATCACAGCAACTTACACGTGGCCTGTTATCCGATGGCAAGGCACGCAAACAGCACACTTTTCGCTGCGGCACGGCACCCCAGGCTTTTTCTTGGTCCCCGACCTTAACTGACCCAACAATGTTAGCCGTCTTTCCCCACTTGATTTTTAAGACGCCCTCGCTTTTTCTGACTCGCGTCGCCCTTCGGTTTCAGCGGTTGCGGCGGCGTGTTTAGCATGCGCTTCGCTAGCTTGTCGCGGCCGCGGGCGACTTCTTCTTCGCTATTGGGGTCGTCAGATGGGTTCAAAGGGTACGCGATCTCCGTTGGAATCAGCACTTCGCGCCCTGACTCGCGCCACTCGCGATAGACCAGATCCTACAGAATTGTGGAAGACATTGATAGATCTGGCCAGTCCGAAGACGGCTGACGCTACCGTGGCTCTTGTCTTGGGAGCCGCCGTGGAACAAGCGCTAGAAATCGCGATTTCAACGCATTTTGTCTTGGATCGAGACGGATGCGCCAGAATGTTTGAGGATGAAGAGATCGCCCCTATCCCAACATTCGCCGCCAAAATCCGATTAGCTTATGCACTGGGAATTTACGAAAAACACATCCGAGACGAGCTTAATTTACTCAAGGGCATTCGCAACGCCTTTGCTCACGCAAAGGCCGATACAAAATTCACAGACAAACACATAGCTCAAGCATGTGGATTTCTTTGGCTCCCGCAACGATGGCATCCAATGGGGCCGCCGAGTGGGCAGCAAGCGATCAGGGATTTGGATACCCCTCGGGAGAAATTCGTCACTTCGGCACAATTTCTGTTCATGTATCTCGAACACTCAGACAATGGCGAGAAACCAAAATCATTCTCTAAAAGCGGGTCTTATTCACCGCTGGCACACCCAGGCACATAGCCCTATAGATAAACCGAACTATGTCTTCATAGTCTGTGGAAGCCAGATCTATCGAGCGCAATTCTTCCACTCCCGCCTCGATCATGGCCGGGTGACCTCAATATCGTTCAACGCGGCACGCGGCAACCACCCGAAGATGCTGAGGCGAGGAGCGCCCAAGCAAGAAAGTTCGACGCTGATCGTATTTTCTCCACCTCCGCCATTCAGCCTTTCAGGAACATGCGATAGGCGGGATTATCCGTCTCCTCCTCGAAAGGATAGCCGAGGCTGGCGATGCGCTCTTCAAAGCGCGCCCTGTCCGCTTGCGGCGCCTGCACGCCAACCAATACGCGGCCATAATCGGCGCCGTGGTTGCGATAATGGAACAAAGTGATGTTCCAGTCCGCGCCGAGACAGTCGAGAAATTTGCGCAGAGCGCCGGGCCGTTCGGGAAACTCAAAGCGCAGGATCACCTCATCGCTGAGGCCAGGGGCGCCGCCGCCGACCATATAGCGGACGTGCAGCTTTGCTGTTTCATCCGCGCTGATGTCGAGCACGCCATAGCCGGCCTTTTTCAATTGCTCGATCACGACGCCTTTTTCGCTTTTCGCCTCGGCCAGCTTCAGACCGACGAAAACATGAGCCTTTTCGCCCCCGGCGTAGCGGTAATTGAACTCGGTGATGGTGCGGCTGCCGAGAATCTCGACGAAGCGGCGGTAGCTGCCTCGTTGTTCGGGGATCGTCACGCCGAGCAGGATCTCGCGCGCTTCGCCCACTTCCGCGCGCTCGGCGACATGCCGCAGCCGGTCGAAATTCATATTGGCGCCGCTGTTGATCGCGATGAGCGCGCCGGTCCGTTGCGGGTTCTTCAGCGCATAGGCCTTGAGCCCGGCGAGGGACAGCGCGCCGGCCGGCTCTGCGATGACGCGCATGTCCTCGAAAATATCCTTGATCGCGGCGCACATTTCGTCGGTGTCGGCGAGCAGCACGTCATCGAGCAGCTTGCGGCAGAGACGGAACGTCTCGACGCCCGCCTGGCGAACCGCGACGCCATCCGCGAAAAGGCCGACGCGATCGAGGATGACGCGCTCGCCGGCATCGATGGCGGCTTTCATTGATGCGGCGTCGACCGGCTCGACGCCGATCACCTGCGTCTCGGGTCGCAGGAACTTCACATAGGACGCGACGCCCGCGGCAAGGCCCCCGCCGCCGATCGGCACGAAGATCGCTTCGATCGGGTCCGGATGCTGCTGCAAGATCTCCATGCCGATCGTGCCCTGGCCCGCGATGACGTCCGGATCGTCGAAGGGATGCAGGAACGTCAGGCCATGCTCCTTCTCGAGAGCCTTTGCGTGGGCGTAGGCCTCGTCGAAGGCGTCGCCGTAGAGCACCACATTGCCGCCCCAATAGCGGACGGCGTCGATCTTGATCGGAGGCGTCGTCACGGGCATGACGATCGTCGCCGCGATGCCGAGGCGCTGAGCCGACAAAGCAACGCCTTGCGCGTGATTGCCGGCCGAGGCGCAGATGACGCCGGCCGCGCGCGCCTCGGCTGACAGCCTCGCGATGCGATTGTAGGCGCCCCGAATCTTGAAGGAGAAGACGGGCTGCAAATCCTCGCGTTTCAGAAGGGCCGGGCAGCCCAGCCTCTGGCTGAGCCGGGTCATGCGTTCGAGCGGCGTCACCGACGCGACGTCATAAACTCGCGCGTCGAGAATTTTACGGACGTAATCGGTCACTGTTTGGCCTCAAGGGGCAGGGCGCAGCTCCCGGAGGAGCCGCGTTCAGCGTGAGGCGAGGATCGCGGTTCAGCCGGTATTGCGCAAGCCCGCCGCTATGCCGTTAATGGTGATGAGGATCGAGCGCAAGGTCTTGTCGTCGTGGTCGCCACCGCGCCAGCGCCGCAGCAGCTCCACCTGCAGATGGTTCAAAGGCGCGATATAGGGAAAGCGGTGCTTGATCGCGCCGGCGAGAGCCGGATTGTCGGCGAGCCGCGTCGTCGCGCCGGTAATCTCGTTCAGCGCCTTCGTCGTGCGCCGCCATTCATGGTCGAGGGAAGCGAAGACGGCGTGCGCAAGTTCCTGATCCGGCACCAGCTCCGCATAGCGTTTGGCGAGGCCCATGTCGGCCTTGGCGAGCACCATGTCCATGTTCGACAAAAGCGCGCGGAAGAATGGCCATTCGGCGTTCATGCGCTGGAGCAGCGCCATCTTTTCCTTGGGCGCGCCGGCGATGAAATGCTCGACCGCCGAACCGAATCCGAACCAGCCCGGAAGATTAAGGCGCGCCTGACCCCAGGAAAAGCTCCACGGGATCGCCCGCAGATCTTCGATCCGCCGCGTCGATTTGCGCGAGGCCGGACGCGAGCCGATGTTGAGTTCGGCGATCTCGGCGATCGGCGTCGCGGTGAAGAAGTAATCGACAAAGCGGGGATTGTCGTAAATCACTGCGCGGAAGGCCTTCATGCTGGCTTGCGAAAGCTCCGCCGCCGCGTCGAGAAACGCTTGCGGGACCGCGCCTGCCGACGGCAATAGGGTCGCCTCGAGGGTCGCCGCGACAAGGGCCTCGAGGTTGAGCAGCCCGATTTCCGGATTTGCGTATTTGGACGAAATGACTTCGCCCTGTTCGGTCAGCCTGATCTGTCCGTTGACCGTCCCTGGCGGCTGCGCGAGGATTGCCTGATAGCTCGGGCCGCCGCCGCGCCCGACCGTGCCGCCGCGTCCATGAAAGAGGCGAAGGGCGACGCCCTGATGCTGCTCGAACAGTTTGGCGAGAGCGGTGGAGGCGCGGTAAAGCTCCCAATTACTGGTGAAGAAGCCGCCGTCCTTGTTGCTGTCGGAATAGCCGAGCATGATCTCCTGCTCCGCGCCGGAGGCCCGAACCAGATCGGCGACGCCCGGCAGCACATAGAAGGCGCGCATGATGGCTTCGGCGTTGCGCAGATCCTCGATCGTCTCGAACAGCGGTACGATCATGAGTTCGGCTGAAGCGCCGGCGTCGCCAAGGACGCCATGCATCATGCCGCATTCTTTTTGCAGAATCAGAACCTCAAGAAGGTCGCTGACCGTCTCTGTATGGCTGATGATGTAATGCACCACGGCGCGAGCGCCGAAAGACTGACGCGCGTCGCGCGCGGACTCGAAGATCTCAAGCTCCTCTTCCGTGCGAGGCGAATAGGCGACGCCCGGAACGCGCAGCGGCCGCGGATCGCGCAAAAGGTCGACGAGGAGCTTTTGCCTCTGCGCTTCATCGAGCGCAGAGTAATCGTCAACTACTCGCGCGACGCGCAAAAGCTCCTTCAACGTTTCTTCGTGCCGGTCGGAGCTTTGGCGCAGATCGACCGAGGCGAGGTGGAAGCCGAACACGTCGACGGCGCGGCGCAGCGGCCCGAGCCGGGCGGGAACCAGGGCTGCGGCATGATTGGCGCGAAGCGAAGCCTCGACGATGGCGAGATCGGCCTGCAGTTCGCCGGCGTCCGCGTAAGGTTCGCCCGGCGGAACGGCGTGCCGCAGAGCCTCGCCGCCCGTCAGCAGCAAAAGCGTGGCGGCGAGCCTTGAATAGATGCCGATCAGGGCGCGGCGATAAGGCTCGTCCTCGCGCTGCGGGTTTTCGTCTCCGGAGCGGTCCGCCAGATCCCGAAGCTCGGGCGTGCAGCCAAACAGCTTCCCCGAAATCGAAAGTTCGCCGCCAAGTTCGTGAATCTCGCGCAGATAATAGCGTAGCGCCGCGTCGCATTGGCGTCTTAGGGCGAGTTCAAGCGTCGAGGCGTTGACGTTGGGATTGCCGTCGCGGTCGCCGCCGATCCATGAGCCCATGCGGAAGAAGCAGCCGACCGGCGCGCCGCCGAGATGATCCTCGAGTTCGGCGTAAAGGCGCGGAATCTGCCGCAGGAAGGTCGTGTTGTAAAAGCCGAGCGCGTTTTCGATCTCGTCGCGGACGGTCAGCCGCGCATAGCGCAAAAGGCGAGTCTGCCAGAGTTGCGCGATTCTGGCGCGCAGCAGAAGTTCGTTCTGCTTGCGCTCGCGCTGGCCTTTGATGCTTTCCCGGGCGAGGAGAAGCTGGGCGACTGAACGCTCGGCGTCGAGCAGGCTCTTGCGCTGAACTTCCGTCGGGTGGGCGGTCAATACGGGAGAGATGACGCTGCGCCCGATCGCCCCGGCGATTGTCTCCGGCGCGATGGCCGCGGCGGAGAGGCGCTCGAACGTCTTGGCGAGCGTGCCGCCCTCGTGAAGGTGCGGCTCCTTTTCGGCCTGTTCGGCGCGCCGGCGGATATTGTGGCGATCCTCGGCGATATTGGCGAGATGGGCGAAATAGGTGAACGCCCGTATCACCGCCATCGCCTGTTCCGACGTCAGCCCATGCAGCAATTCGTTCAGTTTGCGTTCGACCTCGAGGTCGGCGTCGCGCTGGAAGGCGACGCTCAGACGGCGAATGGTCTCGATGCGCTCGAACGTGTCTTCGCCTTCCTGCTCGCGAATGGTTTCGCCGAGCAATTGGCCGAGCAGACGAATGTCGTCGATGAGCGGGCGCTCTATTGCAGCCGCCCCATTCGCCGAAACTGGATCGATAGCTTTCGTCATCAGGGCCTCATTTTAGGGTAAATCGGCGCCGTCTCTGGCGCGTCAGATGGGGCGAAGAGAGCGCGACGCTCACTTTTTGAATGGCTTAAGGCGGGGCTTGGCTGTTTCCTCAGCGAATATTGGCGTGTCGGCTTTTCCGGGGCGCCCGAGCCGACGGCTCTCTCGTTGCAGCAAATAGGGCGCCACTTGAGCCGGCGCGCCGGCGGCGGCGCACCCCAGTGTCCAGGCGGCGATACGCTCGATTGACAAAAGCCGCGATCCTCCGAGAATGATCCCAAGAACAAGACAATCCAAACCGCTGCTGGATCGCCGTTTCGGCGACCCGCGGATGGAGGAAGCGCCGCCATGACAGGTTCTGTCCCGAAGGCCGCTGCTGGACCGCGCTCAATTGCGCTTATAGGCCCCCAAGGCGCCGGCAAGTCCACTTTATTCGACGCGCTCCTGCTCGCGGCGGGGGCGCCGGCAAAGCGCCAGACGGACGTGCGCGGGCGCCCTGGCTCAGAGGCGAGGCTTGGCCATTGCGCCTTTCTCGGCGAGCGCTGGTCGATTCTCGATTGCGCCGGTTCGGTGGAATTTGCTTTTGAAACGTCCGCCGCGCTGATGGCGGTCGATCTCGCGGTGGTTGTCTGCGAACCGACGACCGAGCGCATCTCGAATCTGCCGTTGCTCCTGAAATCGCTCGAAGAGCACAACCTGCCGCATCTCATCTTCATCAACAAGATAGATACGCTCGCGGGCTCGTTCCAGGATGCGATCGCGGCGTTGCAGACGCATTCGACGCGTCCGCTGCTGGCGCGTCAGCTGCCGATCCGCGCCGGCGACGCCGTCATCGGCTATATCGACGTCGTGACCGGGCGCGCCTACCGCTATGGCGAGAAGCAGAGCGTCGAGCCGATCGAACTGCCGCCGCAGATGCGCGAACCCGAAAAGCAGGCGTTGACCGGCCTTACCGAAACGTTGGCGGATCAGGATGACGCCTTGATGGAGAAGCTCCTCGAAGACGTCACGCCGACGCCGGAGGAGCTTTATCAACACTTGCGCAAAGACCAGGCGAAAGGTTCGATCGTCGAAGTGCTGATCGGCGCGGCGAGCCGCGGGCATGGCGTCTATCGCTTGTGGAAAGCCTTGCGCCACGACGTGCCGACGGCGATTGAGACGGCGCAGCGGCGCGGCGTTCCGGCTGGTGACCAGCCGGCGGTTCAGATTTTCAAGACGGTGCAGGCTGGCAAGCTCTGCTACGGCCGCGTCTGGCGCGGCGCCTTGCGCGATGGCGCGACGCTCGATGGCGTCCGCGTCGGCGGCATCTACCGCTTCGCCGGGGCGGAATCGGTTCGCGCGCCAGAAGCCGACGCCGGGGAGCTTGTTGCGCTCGGCCGCCTCGACGGGGTGGCGACCGGCGCGTTTCTCGGCGGCGCGCAGATGGAGCCCTTCCCCGAGCCGCCGCCGCCGGTCTATGAACTCGCCGTGACGACGAAGGATCGAAAGGATGACGTCAAGCTTTCCGCCGCTCTGCAAAAGCTTGTCCAGGATGATCCTTCGCTCAGCATCGAGCATCGCCCCGAGACGGGCGAGACGGTGCTAAGGGGGCAGGGCGAGATCCATCTCAATGCGGCGATCGAGCGCCTTTCCTCGGTTTATAATGTTCTCGTTACGGTCAGCGCGCCGAAAATCGCCTATAAAGAGACGATCCGGCGGGCGGTGTCGCAGCATGGCAGGGTGAAACGCCAGACCGGCGGCCACGGTCAGTTCGCCGACGTGAAGCTCGAGGTAGAACCGCGCCCGCGCGGCGCAGGCTTCCTGTTTACGGATAAGATCGTCGGCGGCTCCGTTCCTAGGAACTATATTCCCGCGGTGCGCGAAGCCGCCGAGGAGGCGATGCAAAAGGGCCCGCTCGGCTATCCGGTGGTCGACGTCGGGGTGACCCTTGTCGATGGCGGCTTCCACGCGGTTGACAGCTCCGATATGGCGTTCAGGACGGCGACGCGCATCGCGATCGCGGAAGCTTTGGCCAAGGCCGAGCCTGTGTTGCTGGAGCCGGTCGACCACGTAACGGTCAGCGTGCCAAATGCCTTCACGGCCGCCGCGCAACGCTTGCTGAGCGGGCGCCGCGGCCAAATCATGGGCTATACCGAAAAGCCCGGCTGGCCCGGCTGGGACGATGTCGAGGCGCTGGCTCCCGCCGCCGAGCTGCATGATTTCATCATGGATCTGCGCTCGGATACGATGGGCCTTGGCGCTTACCGCCGCCGGTTCGACCATCTCTCGGAGGCGCGGCGGTAAATTCGTCGCGCAGGGCCGGCGGTTTGGCGAAAAGCTCGCCAGCGCTCGCCGTCAGAGCCGCGGCGACCTTTCCGGATGTCCTTGCAAGATGCATCGACGCGAGACTTCGGGTCGAGAAAGGCGCGCATCGCTGCGCTGACCGGCGGAATTTCGATCTTGCGGCCGAGATCGGCCCCCTGACGCTCTCTGAAGCTGGCCGAGCGCTGCATGCGAAAAGCCGCGCTGGTTTTTTAAGCGAGCGTTGATCGGCTAAAAGCCCGCGCATCAAACTAAAGGGAACAGCACATTTTCCAATTATATGCATTTGGAAAACGGTCTAGTTTTCGCCCGCCCGCTCCGCCGCCAGGAGCAGAACAGACAGGACTCTCATGCCTCTTTTACGATTTGACCTCGTCGAAGGCCGCTCCGACGAAAGCCTCGCCGCCCTTCTCGATGCGGCCCATGCAGCCATGCTTGATGCGTTCCACGTGCCCGCGGACGACCGCTATCAGATCGTTAACGAACATCCAGCCTCTCGCATGGTCATTAAGGATACGGGTCTTGGGATAGCCAGAACCGCCAATGTCGTGGTTGTCCAGGTAACGACTCGCCCGCGCCCGCAGGCGCAGAAGGTCGATTTCTACGCCCGTCTCGCCCGTTATCTGCATGAGCGCTGCGGCGTCGACCCGGCTGACCTCATGGTGTCCTGCGTCGAGAACACCGACGAGGACTGGTCGTTCGGCCACGGGCGAGCGCAATTCCTCACCGGCGAGTTGTGAGGCCACGGGGCGGACCGGCGGTTCGGTCAGCCCGCGGCGCCCGGATCGATGGCGACGACGAGGCGCCCGCGCACGGCTCCCTCGAGTATTTTCGAGGCGTAGCCGATTGTCTCGTCGAGGCCGATTTGATGCGTCAGGGAATCGAGCCTTCTCGTATCGAGATCGCTCGATAACCGGCGCCAGGCCTCGAGGCGGTCGGGCATCGGGCGGTAGACGCTGTCGATCCCTGCGAGAGTGACGCCGCGCAGGATGAAGGGCGCGACGGAGCCGGGCAGATCAAGCCCTTGCGCAAGTCCGCAGGCCGCCGCCGCGCCCCCATAGCGCATGGCCGCGAGGACATTTGCGAGAGTATGGCTGCCGACGCTGTCGATCGCGCCGGCCCAGCGCTCCTTTTGCAGCGGTTCGCCGGGCGAAGACAGCTTCGCACGGTCGATCACCTCCCGCGCGCCAAGACCTTTCAAATAATCTGCTTCCGCCGCCCGGCCTGTCGAAGCGACGACAGCATAGCCGAGCTTATGCAACAGCGCGATGGCGATGCTCCCGACGCCCCCCGCCGCGCCGGTGACGAGCACCTCGCCCTTGTCCGGCGTGACGCCATTATGCTCCAGCGCCATAACACAGAGCATCGCAGTATAACCCGCCGTGCCGATCGCCATTGCCTGACGCGGCGTAAACGCCTTCGGCAGCGGAATCAGCCAGTCGCTTTTGAGGCGCGCGCGTTCCGCGAGACCGCCCCAATGGACGTCGCCAATGCCAAAGCCATTGACAAGGACGAGATCGCCGCGCTTGAATTTCGGGCTGCCGCTGTCTTCCACGGCGCCGACGAGGTCAATGCCCGGAACCATAGGAAAATGACGCACCACAGGGAAACGACCGGTGATCGCCAATGCGTCCTTGTAGTTCAGTGTCGAATAGGCCACGCGCACCGTGACGTCCCCGTCCGGCAATTGAGCCTCGTCGAGCTGCGTCAGTTTTGTCGCGTAAGACCCGCCGGCTTTATCGGTCAGCAAACCCTTGAACATGTGTTTCCCCTGCAACGGCGCCGGCTCGCCGAGCCCTGGCGGCCGCAGTTAACATGACGAACGACATATCAAAGTCGGCGCGGGTATCGCGGCGTTCAAACGGGCGGCGCCGGGAGGTAACGGCTTTTCCCCCGTCGCGCTATTCGATGACCTCGGTCGATGGCCGATCATCGCCGTCGGCGCGCTCGGTTTTCCATTTTCCCTTTTCGGTTTCATATTCGATTTCCTCGGTCTCTCCCGGCGTCCTCTGTTCTTCCGCCACGCGTTTCGCCGCGGCGACAGCGGCGGCATGGCTTGGGAAAGTCTCCGAGTACACGCCATCCAACGTATAGGCCCAGCCTCCATCGTGCTCGACTACATGATAGGCAATCTTACTCATGTCGTTGCTCCTCTTCGATCCGGAACCACAGGCAGTCTCGCGTGTCGGCCAATCGCTCCCGGCGTGAAGCGGCAGGGGATCAGCGGAAATGAACGATGAGCCGTTGCTAACACGCCTCCGCTCCCAACTCAATTCATGGCGCGCCGGGCTGTTTCAAGGCCGCACGGCGCCGTATGGTGGCGTTTATGGTCTTGCCCGCGCTCAGGCAGCGCGCGCCCGGCTCGCCGGGCAAGTCGCGGGCGCGCACGCAAAAGCCAATTGGGGGGGATGATGCTGGAAAGGAAGCGGCGCCGAAGCCCTTTGCTGAGCCGGACGCGAGCCGGCGGGGCGCTCGTCCTGCCGGAATGTCGCGCTGATGGATGACGCGGCGAAAGATCCGCCACTGTCGGAAGCCCCGGCCGCGCCGCCGCCGCGAGACTCCCGGGCGAGATGGCTTTATCCGCTCCTGCGCGTCATTCTGGTCGCTGCGATTGGCTATCTCGCCTGGTTCATCGCGGGACATTGGAACCGCTGGACCGGCGCCGCCCGCTTCGAGACGACCGACGACGCCTACATCGTCGGCGACGTCACGCCGCTCGCGGCGAAGGTTTCGGGCTATGTGAAGACGGTCGCCGTTGGCGACTATCAGCCCGTGCGCAAAGGCGATCTCATCGTCGAAATCGATCCTTCCGACTACACTGCGGCGCTGGAGCAAGCCGAGGCTTCTCGCGCGGCGGCGCAGGCGAACCTCGATAATCTGGCCAACCAGAAAGACGTGCAGCGGGCCCTTGTTCGTCAGGCCGAGGCGACGATCGAAGCAACGCAAGCGGACCTCAAGCGCTACCAGCTCGAACAGAAGCGTCAGCAGGAATTGCTGCAAACCCGCATCGCCGGGCTGCCGCAGCTGGCCGAGCAGGCGGACGCCAATGAAAAACGCACCGAGGCGCAACTGCTCCTCAATGAGGCGCAGCTCGATCAGCAAAAGGCGCTTCTCTCCAGTCTCGACGTCCAGAAGAAACAGCTTGAGGCGCAGTTGCGCGCAGCCGCCGCCGCGGCCGATCTCGCGCACAACAATCTGACCTATACGCGCATCCTTTCGCCGGCCGATGGATTGGTCGGTCAGCGCCAGGTGCGCCCGGGACAATTCGTCAATGCGGGGGCGCAGGTGATTGCCGTAGTGCCGCTGCCCAACATCTGGGTGATCGCCAATTACAAGGAAACGCAAATGACGAACATCCGGATTGGAGAGCCGGCGCGCGTTACCGTCGACGCCTTTCCGGATCTGAAGCTGACCGGCCATGTCGACAGTTGGTCTCCAGGCACAGGCAGCACATTCGCCCTGCTGCCGCCAGATAATGCGACGGGCAACTTCACTAAAGTCGTCCAGCGCGTTCCGGTGAAGATCGTGCTCGATCCGAACCCGGCGCTCGGCGCTTTGGTCCGGCCGGGCATGTCCGTCGTCGCCACCATCGATACGAGAAACGGCGAGGGGGCTGGCGCCGGCGCGGCTATGGCGCCGCCTGCCGCGGCCAAGTGATGGCCTCTCCTGCTTCGATCGCGTCAGCCGCGCCGACGCGCCTTCGCGCCGATACGCTGCGCCCCTATATCGGCATTCTGGGTGTTTTGCTTGGCGCGATGATGAGCACACTTGGCAGCCGCGTCACCACCTTTGGCCTTACCGATCTGCGCGGCGGTCTCCATGCCGGCTTCGATGAAGGCGCATGGATCACGACGAGTTTCGGCGTTGGTCAGATGATGAGCGGCGTCGCCTCTCCCTATATGGCGGCCGTCTTCGGCGTGCGGCGTTTTCTGCTGCTTGGCATCGTGCTGTTCTTCACGACGAGCCTTCTCGCGCCGCTGTCGCCTAATCTGAACGCCTTCCTCGCGGCTCAGTTTCTTGGCGGCCTTGGCTCGGGCACGTTCATTCCACTGACCATCAGTTTTATTGTGCGCAGCCTGCCGCCGCGTCTCGTCATCTACGGCGTCGCCGTCTATGCGATGAATTCGGAAATGTCGCAGAACATCGGCGCTTCCCTCGAGGGCTGGTTTTCGGACCATCTGTCGTGGGCGTGGATCGACTGGCAGTATTGTTTCGCCCTGCCACTGATGTTCGGCTGCATCTTTTATGGCGTGCCGCGTGATCCCCCGACGTCGATGCGTTTGCGCGATCTGGATTGGCCGGGGCTCATATACGCCGGGCTCGGCTTCGCGCTGCTCTACGCTGGTCTCGACCAAGGCAACAGGCTGGACTGGACCAACAATGGCCTCGTCAACGGCTTTTTGATTTCCGGCGCGCTGCTGACGATGTTCTTCGTCGTCAGGGAACTCATCGCGGCGCGTCCCTTCATCAACATACGGCTGATGGCCCGCGAAAACCTGTTGCTTCTCATGGCTCTCCTGGCCGGCTATCGCTTCATCATCCTCTCGACGGCCTACATCATCCCGAACTATTTGCAGACCGTGCAAAATTTCCGGGAGCTTCAGGTAGGAGCCGTGTTGCTTTGGATCGCCCTGCCGCAGTTCGCCATCGTACTGCTGCTTGGCGCCTTGCTAAAACGCGCCGACGCGCGTCTCGTGCTGGCGTTCGGCACCGCCTTGATTGGCGTCGCCTGCCTGATGGCGACCAACCTCACAAGCGAGTGGGCGACCGATGACTTCCTCCCCTCGCAGATCCTGCAGGCGATTGGTCAATCATTCGCGCTGACCGCGTTGATTGTCTTGATCGTTCGTTCGATCAATCCGGCGGACGCTTTGACGATCGGCAGCCTGATGCAGATGAGCCGTCTGTTCGGCGGCGAGATCGGCACCGCTTTCATGCAGACTTTCGTCAGGATCCGCGAACAGATCCACTCCAATCTCGTCGGCGCGCATGTCGACGGGTTGGCGGCGTTAACGATTGAGCGCCTAGCGGCCTATCGCGCCGCCGTCGGCGCGCGCACGGCCGACCTCGAGGAGACGGCCGCGCGGGCGACCAAACTTCTCGCGGCGAACGTTGCGCAACAGGCTTCCGTGCTTGCCTATATCGACGGCTTTCTGGCCGCCGCGGCCGGCGCTTTCGCCTGCCTTATTCTCGTCGCGCTGCTACGCCGACAGCCGCCCTCGCCATTTTGAAACGGCATTTCACGCATGCGAGCCGGCGCATCACCGCGCTCGCCGGCGCTTTGGATCGCTCATTCCGCAGCGCGCCGCAAAGCGCGCTCAAGCTCGGCGTCGAGATCGCGGCTGACCGCGGCGACCCGTTCGTCGCCAAACTGACCGAAGAGGGTGGAGGGTTTGTCGTATTCAAATGTCGCGCCTCCAGCCGCGTTCTGATACAGCACAACCCGCAGCGGAGCATAAAGCGCCGCCGCTAGCTCGTGCTGCGTCATCATGGTCGCCGTGAGCGGATTGCCGATTTCATATTGCCGCGCCTTGCGGGACCGGCCGGCGCTGCGCAGAAAAGCGCCGTGGTCGCGCTTCAGGAAGATAAAAAGCGCCGCGCCATGCTCCAGCTTTTTGGCGAGCCCGCTATCGCCATTCGTCAACGCCGCCGCGATTGCCGGATCGATCTGGGGAAGAGCGCCGTCAAGCGCCGCCTCGACTTGCTCGAATGTCTTTGTCGTCTCGATTTTGACGTGCTCGACCTCTATCACGCGCTCCGTCACGACAGGAGCGGCGAGGGCGGCCTCGATCCCGGCTATTAGCGTCACGAGGCAGACGGACGCCAGCGCGATCATGCGAGATGCCTTCGGCGGACGCTTGGGCGGACGCTTGCCGGGCGCGGCCTTAGCGCGATCGGCCGCGGGCTGACGCGAGCGAGTCCGAAGCCCGGCGGGGCGGCTCGTTTGACCTTCGTTCAGCATGGCCTCTCGCCCCTGGTCGTTCACTCTTATCCCGACAACATTATATGATCATGATAAGCTGATTAAGCTGGAAGCGAAACGACGTCAAGGCGCCCATTTCGCAGAATGCCCGCAAACTGAATGTCAGCCTCGACGTTCACCGCGTCCAGTCCCTGCGCAGTCTTTCGGCGCCGGCGGTGGGCGACCTTTGCCGACCCTTTGAATCGGTCCATTCATCAGAGAGGGTCCTCGACTGGTTGGACGAGATCCCTGAATTCACGCTGGTTCTTTTCGATCGTTCTTATAAATCGAACAATTCAATATAAAAAATGCGTTGGATAGATTAATCATCAATCATCATATTGGCCGGGACGATTGAGGATTCCGGCCATGAACGCGCCCACCCGACCAGATTTCCACGCTACCCCGCATTCCACGGCTTTGAAGCCGGGCTCCCATGTCGCGCATGTCGCGGCCGGGCGCACAAGCATCTGGCCGGGCCTGATTCTGGCCGCCTCGATCGCGGGACTTGCCTTCGCGCTGAGGCAATTGCCGGGCCTCTCCGCCTTCAGTCCGATGATCCTCGCCATCGTGATCGGTATTGGCTATCGCAATATGATCGGAACTCCGGCGCGTCTCAAAGCGGGCATCGCCTTTTCGCTGCGCCGGATTTTGCGCTTCGGCATCATACTGCTGGGCCTCCAGTTAACGGCGACGCAGGTGATCGCGGTTGGCGCCAGCGGCGTCAGCGTGATCGTCCTGACGCTCGTCGCCACCTTTCTGTTCACCAAATGGGCTGGTCAGATCCTCGGCGTCGACCGCAAGCTTGCTGAGCTGATCGCGGCCGGAACCTCGATCTGCGGCGCTTCCGCGGTCATCGCGACGAACACGGTGACCGGCGCCCATGACGAGGATGTGGCCTATGCGGTCGCCTGCGTCACGGTCTTTGGATCGATCGCGATGGTCGTCTACCCGATGCTGCCGGCGCTGTTGCACCTTGACCCCCACGCTTATGGCCTATGGGCCGGAAGTTCGATCCATGAAATCGCGCAGGTGGTCGCCGCCGCCTACCAGGATGGCAAACAGGCGGGGGAGTTCGGCACGATCGCCAAGCTGTCTCGCGTGATGATGCTCGCGCCCCTGGTCATCACTCTTGGCCTCGTCGCTAGGCGCCGCGCCCGCCGCGACGGTCACGGTCACATCCAGGCCAAAGCGCCGATGCCCTGGTTCGTCCTGGGCTTCATCGCGCTCGTCGGCGTCAACAGCATAATAAGCGTCCCCGTCGAAGCGAAGGCGCCGATCGTCATAGCGACGACTTTTCTTCTCTCGACGGCGCTTGCCGCTATGGGACTCGAAACGGACATCGCCAAGCTGCGGGCAAAGGGCATTCGTCCCTTCGTGTTGGGCTTTGCCGCTTTTCTCTTCGTCGCAATCTTCAGCTTGATGCTGGTCAAAATGACGACGTGACGCCCGTCGTGATGCTGGACCAAGATCACTATCGCTTCCGGAACTAAAAATGTGTTTATGTCGTCCGATATCTATACGTTTGCTACGGGTGGTAAAATATACTTTAAGGCCGACGGGTTCATCAACGATTCATGTTCGCAAGCGCGTTCCCGTTTGCGTTGATGCGGCAAGGCGTCGAAGACGTGGAAGGCCCTGGTTCAATCGGCTGCCTCCGACAACGCGCCGCGGCGCGGTGCAGGCTGGCTATTCAAACTAAATTTCAATGATGGGGAGGAGACGACGCGATGGTCGACCTGCGATTTGGACGACGCCAGTTCCTCGAACGCGCGAGCGCCCTTGGGGTCATGATCGCCTCAGGATCTTTCGGGGCTTCGGCTGAAACCCTCAATCTTCACTTGCCGGGCCCGCCGAGCGAGCGCCCCCTCACCAAGGCGTTCCCGCAGAAGGGCGAGATGATCCTGCAACGGACGCGGCCGCCGCTGCTCGAGACGCCGTTTTCCGTCTTCGACAAGGGCGTTTTCACGCCGAACGACCAGTTTTTTGTGCGCTGGCATCTTGCCGACATACCGGAGTCGATCGACGTGACCTCGTTCCGTCTCTCCGTCAAAGGTCTGGTGAACCAGGAGCTGTCGCTGAACCTTAGCGAAATCCTGGCGCTGCCGCGGTTCGAGATCGCGGCCGTCAATCAATGTTCGGGCAACTCGCGCGGATTTTTCCAGCCACGCGTTCCGGGCGGCCAATGGGGCCACGGCGCCATGGGCAACGCCAAATGGACAGGCGTCCGGCTGCGCGACGTATTGGACAGAGCTGGCGTCGGGGCCGGGGCCGTTCAGGTGCGCTTCAGGGGGCTCGAAGAAGGCGTGCTGCCGGCGACGCCGGATTTTATGAAGTCGCTCGACATCGATCATGCGCGCGATGGCGAGGTCATGATCGCTTATCTCATGAACGGCGAACAGCTGCCGATTCTCAACGGCTTTCCGCTCCGGCTAATCGTGCCCGGCTGGTATTCGACTTATTGGGTCAAGATGCTCAGCTCGATAGAAGTGCTCGGCGAGCCTGACGAAAACTTCTGGATGAAGACGGCCTATCGGATCCCCGACACGCCAGGCGCCAATGTCAAGCCTGGGGAAAAGGGATTCAAGACCGTTCCCATCAGCAGGATGGTTCCGCGCTCCTTCATCACAAACCTTTCCGCCGGCGCCACGATAGAAGCGGGCAAGCCGACATTGGTTCGCGGTCTTGCGTTTGGCGGCGACTCGGGCGTCGCGAGCGTCGACTTTTCGTCAGATGGCGGGACAAGCTGGACGCCGGCGACGCTGGGTGCGGACGAAGGGCAATACAGCTTCAGGCTCTGGCAGATCAACTTCACTGCGGCGGAGCGCGGGCAGCGGATGCTGATGGTGCGGACGACGAACAAAGCCGGCCTTACGCAGCCGCCGCTTCCGACATGGAATCCGGGCGGCTACATGCTGAACGTCATTGAATCGACGCCGATCACCGTCTCTTGAATGTAGGAAGGGTTTGCCCATGATCACGCAGATCTTCGCCGCGGTTGCGCTTTGCGCCTCGGTCGGCTGCTCCGTCGCGGCGGAATCGGAAACCACCGTTTCGGCCGCCGGCGTCACGCTGAAAAGCGTCTCCGTGACTTTTCCCGAAAGCGATCGTCGCTTTCCGGGTGGAGCGGACGCGAAGGCGATTAACAGCAATTGCCTGATATGCCACTCGAGCGGCATGGTGCTCTACCAGCCTCGGCTTTCGCCAACCACGTGGGGTGAGGAAGTCGCGAAGATGCGGAAGACCTACGGGGCGCCGGTCCCTGATGAGAGCGTCGCCGCGATCGTCGATTATCTTTCCGGGCTTGACCCCCAGGACTAGAGCATGATGCCGAAAAGTTGCAGACTTTTCGGGCCAAAATCATGCGGTAAAACAAAGGCTTAAAGAGCGGAATGCGATTCCGCTTGAACGCATTTCGCTCTAGAGCGCTCTCCGATCGAATGGAGTCATTCGATCGATCTAACCGGCCTCGCTTCCTGTGCATCAGCGCGGCTTTAATGCGCTTCCGTATTATTCGCGCTTTAATCGGCTGCGGCTGTTTTTGCCGGCTGTTGTCATCGCGATTATTCTATTGCGATCGAGAAAGGACCGGAGAGCGAAGCGGGATTCCTTTGCCGCTCGCCCTCCGGCAAGGCGCCCGGGAGGAAAGACGCCAAGTCGTTCTCCGCCTATGCGCGGGCGGCGTAAGCCCAGACTATTCAATCACCCGCGCGCTGGCGCGCCGCTGCGCCAGATACCGATCGGACGCGCAACACACGATGAAGCGTCCAAAAAAGTCGCGCTCCGGTGCTCAGTCCTGGTTTCGACACCCCTCGGCGGCCCGAGTAAAATGACGCATTAGCCGATCCGCGGTCTGTGAACCGAGACCAACCTTGGCAATCGCCTTCGTCATGCAGGCGAGCCAAAGATCCCGCTCCTTGCGGCCGATCGGAACATGCGCATGCATCTCTCGAAGATGCGCATGCCCATATTTCTGCACGTAATATTGCGGACCACCGAGAAAACCGGACAGGAAGTTAAATTGCTCGATTCGAGAATGGGCGACGCCGTGTCCCCGCAGATGAAGCAGATGTAGTTCCTTCGCCTCCGGGTCCGTCTCGACAATGTCGTAGAACGTCTCGACCAGCCGACGAATTTCCTCCTCGCCACCCATCTTCTCATAGAGCGATTGCATTTGCCTCAGAGCGCGCACAAACGGATCCTCCATCGACGATCGGCGGGTTTTTCGATAAGCCGTAACGTCGCCTTGGGCCGCTAGAGCGCTTTCCGATCGAATGGAGTCATTCGATCGCTCAGAAATCGCTCCAGCTTCAAAAGCTTGAGCATATTCTTCTCGATCAGATCGAACCGATCTGATCGGAATATGCTCTAGAGCTCCGCCTGCTCTGAGTGGGTTCCGCTCGACAACGCGGCGCCGTCATCGAAAGGCGCGAGATAATCGACGACCATTTTGCGAAAGCGGGTCAGCCCTTTGTAGTCTTCGAGCTCTGGACGAAGATCGCGCAGCACGCGATGCAGGCGTTTGCGCCATTTATCGACCTTTGCGATATCGCCGACGCTGATCAGATAGCAGCGGATTCCGAACAGAATGGCGTTTGAGCGCGGCAGACGGAAAAGGGTCTGCAATTCAACGCGCAGAAACACCTTGTCGGCGACGTTTTGAGGGGTGACGGTCGTACGGTCCGGTCCCCACAGGGGATAATTTTCCGGGCTGGTGTCGAGCCTCGGATTGATGGTCATCGTCCAGTTCAATCTGCGGACCGGCTGGCCATATTGAAGCCGCAAGAGGAATTTCAGCGCGCGGTCGAAGACGCCGATCTGATGCGCGAGCGGAACCGGTCCGTGCCATTCGTGAAACGTCATACCGATGTTGAATTCGAGCGACCAGTCAGCCTGTGTCGTGACCATTCCGCCGTCGACGAATAAATTATCGTCGCGCTGGTCCTGCAAGGTGAAGTCGCCCTGCGCCTGGCGCGTGATATATTCGAACGGTTCGCAGGGGAGCGTCGCCTCATCGCCAAAGGTGAATGTTTGTTTCAGTCCGAGCGGGCGATTCTCCCAGGTCCAGCGGGCTCCATCCTTGGTGAGAGAGAAGTCCTGGGGGTAATCCCTGGCGAAGCTCTCCATGATGAGCTCCAGCGTGTCCCACTGAGCCGCCATCATATGCGGCAGCACCTTGCAACGGCCCGGATCCTCCTGCAGCACCAGGGCCCTCTCCCGGCATTCCGCTACATAGTGTTCGTCAATGTCGAATAGATGGTCGAGAGCCGGCGTCGCCCCGCCCCTGACATGAGGCTCGATGTTGACCGAGTACATGTAGGCGTCTTCGGGGAACGGGAACGGAAAGCGCAGGATGGCCTCGTCGCTGTTGCAAAAGGCGAAGTCGCGCCGGAATGTCTCAGTCGGTTTGAACCGCGTGTTCATCAAATTTCTCCGCTTCATTTCGCTGACGTTGGCGCGCTTGTGTTCACATCATTGGCGTATCAAATGGCCGAACCGGCGCTCCGCCGTGCTATAGATCGAGGATGAGGCTGTTGGTTTTCGCCCTCGAGACGCAAATCATGATTGACCGGTTCGAAGCGCGCTCTCCGGCGTCAAGAAAATGATCGCGATGATCCGGCTCGCCCTCGATCACGCTCGTCAAGCACTCGCCACAAGCGCCGCCGCGACACAGGCAGGCAGGCTCAAGGCCGGCTTCCTCAATCGCTTCGAGCAGCGTCTGATCGTCGCGAACACTGACTTTGAGGCCGGAGCGCTGCAAGATCGCGATGAACGGAACGCCGCCGGCGTGTGCGCCGCCGAACGATTCAGAGTGAAGCTTCGACTTCGGCCATCCATGATCTCGCGCGGCGGCGAGCGCCATCGTCATCAGGCCTTCAGGACCGCAGGTATAAAGATGCGTTCCGAGAGGTTGCGATGTGAGCGCTGCTGAAAGATCGAACGCCGCCGAAGCCGGATGAATATGGATGTTCGACGCATCGAAGCGGGATAGAATGCTCTCGAAGACAGACACTTCCTCATCCCGGCAAAAGTGGTGCAGCTCGAACGGCGCTCCGCCTTGTTTCAACGCCGTCATATATGCAAGAAAAGGCGTCACGCCGATGCCGCCGCTCACCATCAGATGTTTCTGCGCGATACGCGATATGGGGAACAGATTGCCCGGCTCGTGCGCGGCGACGATATGCCCTGTCTCGACGGCCTCATGCAGAAAGGCGGACCCCCCTCGCGATTGAGCGACCCGGCGCACAATGATGGCGAGGTGACTGCGATCAGCCGGCGCGGAGACGATCGAATAAGCGTTCTTCCAGCGCCGGCCGCCGCCCTGCAGCGTCAAGCGAAGATGAGCGCCGGGGCCCGCTGGCGGAAGTTCGCCGCCGTCCGCGGCCTCAAAAACGAAGCGTTTCAGCAAAGGCGAAATTGGCTCGGCCTCACGAACCCTCAAGGCAAGGTGGTCCACGAATTGATCAGCGCCGTTCATGGAAATGCCTCTTCAATTGAAGGGAGCTCGCCGGGGGATTCGGCGTCAACCTGCACCCCCATGAAGGCCGCGAGCCGCCGCGAAAAATGATCGCGAACGAGCAGATGCGCGCCACAGCCGCTGCAGGCGACAATATTGGTCGCGACGTTTTCGGTGAAAGCGCGGCAGTGGACGCAATAGACGCGCCGCCGTTCCGATCCGGCGTGGGTCAAGTGATATTCGCCATCGTCCATGCCCAAGGAGCGCGCAAGCTTCGCGACGTCCCAGACAAAGGCTTCGAGCCCGACCGCATACAGGCGAAAGCCCATCCGTTCGCGCGCCAGACGATGGGGGAGCGCATCGAGCAACTGCGTCGTCGATCGGAAGCTACGCGAGATTGCGTTTAGCTCGGGCAGCGGAGATTGGGCGATCCTGCTGTCGCCGAGCGCGGACCAGAACTCGACTCTCGCATTGCCGGGCAAGGACGCCAGCAATTCGGCGCCTGGCGCCATCGCGTGATCGGCCGCGATAAGATGACTTCGTCCAGTCGGATCGATCGCCAAGGCCTCATATACAGGCCGACTGACTATGCCGGAAACAAGCACTTCAAACTCCTTGACCATCGCGCCAATGGCGACAAACCAAAACAGCCGCAATCCACCTCAGCGGCGCATTTAAGCCCTCACCCGGGATTTATCGGGATCGTAATGGGGGAAACGAGTGACTGTCGCCTTCAGCCGCTTCTGTTGTCCGTCCAGCTTGCCGATTTCGACAGGTGTTCCGATCGCCGTGTACGCCATATCCAACCGCGCCAGCGCGATCGTCTTGGCAAGCTTCGGCGAGCGCGTCGCGCTTGTGACGATGCCGACCTGGGCGCGTCCCACATGAACTGGATCGCCGTGGCCGACGTGTTCATTCCCCGCGATGTCGAGACCGACGAGTTGACGGACCGGGTGCGCGCGGCGCCGGGCGAGCGCTTCGGAGCCGACATAGGACTCCAGCTTCTCCGCCGGGACCGAAAAGCCAATGCCCGCTTCAAACGGATCGGTCTGATCGCAGAATTCGAAATGGGCGAAGATCAGACCGGCCTCGATGCGCACCATATCGAGCGCGGCGAAGCCGAACGGCGCGAGTCCATAGGGTTCGCCGGCCGCAACGATGGCGTCCCACACCTTTGGGCCGGAATCGGGATGGCACCAGATCTCATAGCCAAGTTCGCCCGTATAGCCTGTGCGGGACACGAGCACCGGAGCGTTCGCTATCTTGCCGATGGTGAAACGGAACCACTTGAGTTCGTCAATTGAAGGCTGACGCGGCGGCGTCGCCAGAACTTCCCGTAGAATGTCGCGGGATCTTGGCCCTTGCAGGGCGACGTTATGGAGTTGATCCGTCGACGACTTCACCCACGCCCGCAGCCCTTGCTCCGCAGCCAGCTGACGCAGCCAGACGCCGCAATAATCGTCGCCGCAGACGAGGCGGAAATTATTCTCGCCCAGGCGGAAGACTGTGCCATCGTCGATCATGCCGCCATGCTCGTAGCAAAGAGCGGTATAGACGATCTGGCCGACCGCGAGCTTGCGGATGTTGCGCGTGACGGCGCTCTGAAGCAGGGCTTCGGCGTCGGGGCCGGTGATCTCGAATTTGCGCAACGCGGAGAGATCCATCAAGGCCGCGCGCTCGCGGCAAGCCCAATATTCCGCAACA
This sequence comes from Methylocella tundrae, assembly GCF_901905185.1. Lineage (GTDB taxonomy): Bacteria > Pseudomonadota > Alphaproteobacteria > Rhizobiales > Beijerinckiaceae > Methylocapsa > Methylocapsa tundrae. Next base: position 36,430 of record NZ_CABFMQ020000079.1, on the reverse strand, counting down.
GGTCCGGCGGCGGCAAAGCATTGCGGCATCCAGAAGCCGCGGTATTCGATGAAACCGCGCGTCAGCGCCGAGGTTCTTGAATGAAAGCCGGACTCGCGCGTCAGTTTCGGCGGCGCATCGGGTGTCATGCGGTGTGCTATCCCTTTGGAAAAGTTGGAGGCGGCGTCATAGACCCGGACGTGGATGTCGGTCGGCGCCCAGCCGTTGGCGGGGTCAATGTCATCGGCGCAGGAGGATGAGGCGCAGACGAGATCGGTGAGAGCGCGAAGTAGCACGTAGTCGCCCGGCCGCGACCAGGGTTCGTCCATGCCGATGCTGTTGTCGTGGGAAACGAATGTGTTGTAGAAAAAATTAACGGCCGGCCATCCGCGGCGGGGCCTGACGCCAAAAGCCGTGAGCGCCGCATTGAAATTATCAGTGCAGTTGGCATGCCCTGGATAGCCCATATCGTCGTAATATTTTGAATTGCAGGCCAGCATGAAGGTGTCGTGTCTGCCCACAGTGTCGCGCACGACTTCGACCAGTGGCCCCATGTCCTGATCAAAATATTTCGCATAGAGACCAGGCCCAGGCGTAGCGGAGCCCATCAGCGTGCGCGTCGTCGTTGGATCAATGGCGAGTTCGCGCCCGTCTGCGAGAGCCTTGGAGTCGAAGGCGAGAAAGTCAGAACATTGACGTCCCTCGACGTCGATGATCTGAATATATTCGCCAGCCGCGACGCGATAGGCGCTGGCCGTCGCGGCCTTCACGCGCAGATCAAGCCTTGGCGTTGCGAGGGGGGGTGGAAGCGCGGCGGCACGGTCGTGCGGCGACTGGATATTGATCCGCAGCTCGGTCGGCGCGTCTTGCTCGTCCGGCCGCATGCGGTCGCCCGGAGCCGCAAGGAGGCAGCGCATGTCGGCCGGCGCCTTGAAGCGGACGCTTGCGCCGGCCACGCTTTCACGGCCGAACAACAACGTCGTTTCCAGCAGCTCCGCATCCGCTCGCGCCGCTAAAAAGGCGCGGGCGAGTTCGGCGTCGGCGCCACAGGCGGTGACGCATTCATCAGCGGCGAAGGTCAACGTCGCAGCATCAGCCAAGAGGTTGCTCAGCACCGGCCGATCCGAGGCGACAAAAAGTTGACCGATCTGACGGCCTTCGGGATCGATGATCGTCGCCTCGTCGCCAGCGCGGAGGACGAAGGCGGCTGCGCCGCCGCCCTCTGCGCAAAGCAGCCGCGATCGCGGCCGCAACCCTTTAGCCGAGACGTCAAGCGAGCGCGTTACTTCGAGGTTCATTGTTACGCCCTGTTCATTGGCGGCGGTTCACACTGCGTTCGATCTGAAGCGGCCGCCGCTCATTCGGCGGCGGCGGGATGCTGCAAAAACGCCTCGAATGAATCGTCGAGCGCCTCGATCCATTTGGTGTGATGCGTTGGGGCGCGGTTTCCAGTCATGACCGAAACATAGCTGTTGTCGCGGTAGCCCATGATGCTGGCGGCCTTGTCGTTCTCCCACTCCTTGAACAATCGGGCGACGCGGTCGAGATCGAACATCGGATAGTCGGTGGCGGGAATCAGGTCGCGCACATATTCGGTCTGGAAGTCGATGCCGTCGAACGCGGTTTCGACCTTTTCCTCCAATGCGCGCCAGTGGTCGATGTCCTTCTGGCGCTCCTCTTTGGAAGGCAGTGCTATGCGCCCGAGAATGACGTCGCGCGCATACCACGCCTGCGCGTCGAACATGTTGAAAGTGAAATACTGATCCTGCATTCCAAGATAGATGAGCTTCGGATTGTCCTGCCAGAAGACGCCCTTGTAGAGCCCGCCCGGATAGAGCCGGTTCGACGTCTTGAGACGCAGATGATCCGGCAGGAACGGAAAATGATGCAGGTAGCCCGTGCATAAGAGAACGGCGTCGACCACCGCCTCGCTGCCGTCCTTGAAAGTGGCCGTCTTGCCGACGAGCTTGGTCAGTAGCGGTTTGACGGTGAAGCACTCCGGCCATTGGAAGTTCAGCGGTCTTGACCGATAGCTGAAAGTGATCGACTTGGCGCCGTATTTATAGCACTGGCTCGCGATATCCTCGGCGGAATAGCTGCTTCCGACGACCAGCAGGTTCTTTCCGACGAATTCGTTAGCGTCGCGGAAGTCGTGGGCGTGAAGCACGCGGCCAGGGAATACTTCGATGCCCGGAAAGTGAGGAACGTTCGGCGTCGAGAAATGGCCGCTTGCGACGACGACGTAATCGAAATCTTCAGAGTAGAGCTCGTCCTTTTTCAGATCTTTCACGGTCACCGTGAACTTCTGCGTCGCCTCATCGAAATCGATCCAGTGCGCGACCGTGTTGAAGCGCACAAATTTGCGCACATCGCTCTTTTCGACGCGGCCCATGATATAATCGTGCAGAACCGCGCGCGGCGGGTAGGAGGGGATGGGCCGGCCGAAATGCTCCTCGAAAGAGTAATCGGCGAACTCAAGACATTCCTTCGGGCCGTTCGACCAGAGATAGCGATACATGCTCCCATGCACCGGCTCGCCGAACTCGTCGACGCCTGTGCGCCATGTGTAATTCCAAAGACCGCCCCAGTCCGATTGCTTCTCGAAGCACACGAGTTCGGGGACCTCGGCGCCCTTTTTTCCGGCCGACTGAAATGCGCGAAGCTGCGCCAATCCGCTCGGGCCGGCCCCGATGATTGCAACGCGAAGTGTCATGTCCAAATCCTTTTATTCAAAACTGTGGTTGATCGGAGACGTTGGCGAACCGGTTCAGCGTGGAGACCGCTCGCTCAAGGGATGGGTGCGAAGACGAAGCGGATCGTAGAAGGGCGTTTTGACCACGCGTGCTTTGAAGATTCCGGCGTCGCTCCGGATCTCGAGCTCCGTCCCGAACGCTTTGTGCGCCGGCTCAACATGGGCCAGGGCGATCGAACGCATCAGATGCTGGCTGTATGTGCTACTGTTGACGACGCCGGTCTGCTTGCCGCCCTTGAAGATCTGTGCGCCGGGCTCGATGGCCTCGTGATGATCGATCTCGATTCCAACTTGCGCAACGCGCTTCTGTCCGCGCCGGCGCGAGAGAGCGTCCTTGCCGCGGAACGAAGGCTTGTCCAGATCAACCGTCCAGTCGACGCCGACTTCCCATGGCGTGGTGTCGCCCTCCGGCATGTCATAAGGGAAGAACAAAAGGCCGCCCTCGACACGCACGATGTCAAGACAGGCCCAGGAGACGGCCATCGCGCCGAAAGGCTTTCCGGCGTCGAGAATCGAGTCCCAGATGAAGACGGCGTCTGCGGCCCTGCAGAAGACTTCATAACCGCGCTCACCCGAATAGCCACCCCGCGCGATCGAAACGTCGCGGCCAAACAAAGTGGTTTTCCGGTGTTCGAAATAGCGCAGGTCGGCGAGGTTCGAGGGTGTATGCGGCGCAAGAATGTCGAGCGCCTTCGGTCCTTGAAGCGACAGAATATGCGTATCGTTGTCTTTGCGGAAATGCACTTCCCGCCCAGCGGCGATGCTCGGCAGAACATCCTCGAGTGCGCCGCCGCCGTGCGAAATCCGATAGGCGCCCGGACCGTCGCAATAAATCAGAACATCGTCGATCAAAGAGCCGTTATCGTCGACGATATTGCTGATCGCCGATGTGCCCGGCTTAATTTTGGTGATGTCGGAGGTAAGCATCTCGTTCAGCGCGCTGAGCGCGTCCCTCCCGGACACGTCGATGAGGCGCAGGGCCGTCACATCGAACAGGCCTGCGCTGGTTCGCACGGTTGTCGTCTCAACGTAAGGATCTGTAGCGTAGAGCTGCGGGATGGGCATGTCGTTCCATGACGACTCGAATTTGGTCCCGAGTTGCCGGTGGCGTTCATTCAACACGGATTGGCGGGAATAGACATGGGTGTTCATCGAAGAGCGTCCCTTGATGCATTCCATTGAAGTTGGAAGCGTGTTTTTGAGAGAGCCGCGCCCGCACCGGAACGATCCGGGCGCGGAAGGTTTAGAGCTGGAAGAACCAGTTGGCGGCAAGCAAGACGACGACGCCGGCGATCAGCGTCAAATAGGGAAGAAAGCCGGCCTTCTTCGTCACAATCGTTTTTCCGTCGCCGATTTGAAGATCCTCAAAGGTCTCGTGCGGGAACTTGCCGCCGTCCTGGACATAGTGCCGGTAGAGAAAAACGGGGATGATGAGCGCCGCCGTGCAGAGGCCGGCCCATAGCGCCACCGGATTCCAGACTTTTGCGCCGGCGCCCATGAAGATGACGTTGACGAAGGCGAAGACCGCGCCGAGCCCGATGATCCAGGAGGGCGCTTTGTATGGGCGCGGAACATGCCCCGAATCGATCCGGTGGATCCAGCCGGAATTGAGATTGAGGAAGTTGAAGATGATGTAGCCGCAGTTCGACACCGCGAGGATGAAGAAGAAGCTCGTGGCGTCGGCGCAGGCGATGGCGAGGAGGATCAAATTGAAGGTCAGATCGGTCCACATCGCGCGCGTCGGCGCGCCATGCTCGTTGACATGGCTGAGGTAGCGGGGCAGCCAGCCATCGACCGATCCCTGATAGAGTGTGCGCGACGATCCGGCCATCGCGGTCATGATTGAGAGGATGAGAGCCAGTATCATCAGCATCACAAGGATGCTTTCGACAAATTTGCCGCCGCCGACCATATGCGCCATGGCCTGGGCGACGCCGGAGCCGTCGACGATCGCCGGATCGAGCATTCCGTTTAGGCCGAGTACGCCCTGGAATGTGAACGGCACCAGGATGAACAGGGCCATGCAAAGAAGGCCGGAATAAAAGATCGCTTTGAATGTATCCTTCGAAGGGTCGCGGAATTCGCTCGTGTAGCAGACAGCCGTTTCAAATCCATAGGTCGACCACGCGGCGATGAACATGCCTCCGAGGGCGAGAGTCCAACCCGGTATGTTCCAGCTTCCTGGTTCTGGCGCCGAGGCGGCCGCGAGTGGAACGAGCGGAGAGAAGTTACTCCAGTCCACTTTGCCGGTAAGAAGCGGAACCACACCGACGACGACCATTGGTATGATGACAGTCAGGCCAATCCATTTCTGGACATTCGCCGTGCCGAGAATGCCGCGGTGCTGAATCGCGAAAACCATCAACATCAAGACGGCGCCGACAAAGAACGCCGCATTGAACGAGAAGCTGACCGGGCCGATTGAGTGCGTGAACGCCGTCCAGTTGCGAATATCCGGCGTCAGCGCCGCAACCGCCGCCGCAGCCTTGTCGGCGTCGGACCCGGAGATGCTCGCGCCATGCGTTGCGAGCCATTGCGCGACTTCCGGTCCACTTGCCAGCGGGACGGGAGCAAGCGCGTTCAAGATGTAGGCCGCGGCAATTGAGCAACCAAGAGAGAGCACAGGGCTCCAGGCGAACCAGTTGCACCACACGGAGAGCGGAGCGACCAATTTCGAGTAGCGGACCCATGCCGCAGCGCCGTAGATCGAGGCGCCGCCGGATTTGTTCGGGAACAGGCCCGCTATTTCCGCATAGGTAAATGACTGAAGGAAGCCGAGGACGATCGAAACCGTCCATATGAGAAAGGCGAGCTTCCCGGTCGTTCCGGCGATGCCGCCAATGGAGAAGAGGACGAGGGCCGGGACGCCGCTCGCTACCCAGAAGGCGCCGGTCCAGTTGATAGATCGGTGAAGCTTTCCTTCAGCCTCGCTGCCGAGTGACGTCTCGACGATGCTTGTCATTCCCTCTCCTCCTTCGCGATTTCGATTCTTGTCGGCGTAGAGCTGCGGCCTAAGAGCACAGGTTCGGCGACGCTCGATTTAGACAGCGGTTAAACTGAATGTCAAAATATTTTCTTCATAAGAAACCACTTTGAGCAGTATGCCTATAATGCAGTGCCATCGCCTATCAACTGAGCAAAGACATGAAAGCCATAGAGAGGTGGTGACAGGAGGTGTTATCTGACGGGCAAGCGTATAACGCTGCCAACGCTACGACATGGCGTAGCTGGATACATAGGAGAGCAGTAGCGTGATCGCCGTATCGCGACACGATTATTCACTGCAACAGAAGCGTGCGATTGTTAGAGAGTGTGTATGCGCTATATGAGACATGGATAAAACAAGCTTGACTTGATTTATCCACGGCAGCACAGCGGAAAATAAGCAATTGACAGAAGCTCGTGGCTCAAGCGCCAGCTTCCGGTGGCGGCCTGTCGCCATCGCCCGCTTTTATACTCTTGGATCGTCCCTCCAGACGTCTTGATTATGGTCCTGTTTAATTCGCCTCGGTGCATCGGCGCAATGGTGCCGATTGGCACTATCGAAGCCGGCAGATAGTGATGGGCGCCGTCTCCTCATCCTTCATCCCCCATCCCCGCGCGCAGATGGGATCGCGCCGATCGAGCGACGACAAGCGAGGGAGCCAGTCTGGAACTCAGGCAGTCCGCACCGGGCATGCGCTTTGCTTGGCGACTGATCCGCTGGCTGATAGACGCGGACGCGGCAGACCGCCGTTGAAGACGCCGCCGTCGCGGCACGGCGGCGAAGGAGCGTCACAAAAGGCTTGTGTTTTTAGTGTCCCCGGCGCGGGTGACGAGCTTTGTAGGCTCAAGATCCGGACGCCGTTGCAAATCCTTTGCGTTTTGGCTTTTGTCCCGGCAAGCTCTATCTCATTCTATGGATTGGACGCATGTCGCAATCGGCGGAATACGCGATGAGCAGTCATGTTGAGAAATCGCCGTTGCTTCGCTTCGATGACGAAGAATGGTTTCGGCGGCTTGGCGGGGTCGCGAGATCGATCGGGACGGACGGATTTCATCGAGAACTGATAGATCTATTTGGGGCCAGCATTCGACATGAATCGAGCTGGATCATCCGTTATTCACGAGTTGCGCCGCCTGATGTTATATATACCCATAATGTCTCCGATGAGATCGTCGATGTCTATAATGAACAATGCTCCGGCGTCGATCCATTTTCACAGTATTGGAAAAGCAATGGCAGCCCCGGAGTTTTGACGCTCTCAGAACTGAAAAATTCAAGCGCGGAATCGATAATCTATAGCAGAATATTCCAGGCGGCGGCAAATGTGTCTGACGAGATGGGAATGTTCTTCTCGACTGTTGGACATTGCTGCTTTGGCCTTTTCCTTGAGCGCGAAAAGGGTCATTTTTCAAAGGCCGACGTGCAGCGCGCCCAGCTGATATTTCCGGCCCTCGAAGGATATCATCGGGCTCATCTCGGATGGCTGTTCAACGATCTTCGGCACACGAACGATACCGAAATAAAGGGCTTCATAAAGCGGCCCACATTGATTCAGGATCGCTTCGGCGTCGAGGTGTATTCCAATGAATCCTGGAATCAGGCGGTCGCCTCGGACGCATCCATCATGTCGACGGTCGCCACGCTGTTCGCCGGTTCGAGCCCTCAGACGCGTCTCCTGAAGGACTTTGTTCTTAAGTCGGAAGTATTCGACAGGGATTTCCCACTGGCGCCGGGAGGGAGAATGTTCGTCCTCGAACCGCAGTCATCGCCCCGCGACGAGCCCGACTATATCAGCCGGATCGCCAGTATTTTGCACATCTTCACGCCACGCGAGCGCGAGATTTTGACCTTGATCATGAGAGGCCAAAATACCGGCCAGATCGCTCAGAAACTGGAGATCAGCAAGGGAACGATCAAGAATTGCAGGCTTCGCATTTACCGCAAGGCGGATGTCGTCTCGGAACGCGCGCTCGTCAAGAAGTTCACGCCGGTTTTCCACTCGCTCTGACTTTCCCGCCGCAGATCAAGCGAACCTGCGTATTTTCAACCCAATGGCGGGAGCCACACGCGGGGCGCGCGATTCGGGCAAATGCAATCGCCGATCCTCGGACACCCGGATGACCAGCCGATCAGCGGACATCTCATTCGATCGCTGCCGCGCCCATGAGCCCCGCGGCGCCTTGACGGAACATCAAGGCCCGCCAGCTCGGCGAAAGCCGCCCCCGCCCGGAGGCGGTGAATTCTTGCCGGCGCCGGCGGCGCGTGATCGACCACGCCGCCTGCGCGCCTCAACGATATGGGCTCAGTTCTTCGCCTTGTCGACCAGCTTGTTGGCGCCGATCCAGGGCATCATGGCGCGCAGCTTTGCGCCGACTTCCTCGATCTGGTGCGAAGCGGCTTTTGCGCGCGTGGCCTTGAACGAGGTCTGGTTGACCTTGTTCTCAAGCATCCAGTCGCGGGTGAACTTGCCGGACTGGATGTCGTTCAGGACTTTTTTCATCTCGGCCTTGGTCTCTGGCGTCACGATGCGCGGGCCGGTGACATATTCGCCATATTCGGCGGTGTTCGAGATCGAATAGTTCATATTGGCGATGCCGCCCTCATAAATGAGGTCGACGATCAGCTTCACCTCGTGCAGACATTCGAAATAGGCCATTTCGGGCGCATAGCCGGCTTCGACCAGGGTCTCGAACCCACCCCGGATGAGTTCGACAAGACCGCCGCAGAGCACTACCTGCTCGCCGAAAAGGTCGGTCTCGCATTCCTCGCGGAACGTCGTCTCGATGATGCCGGCGCGGCCGCCGCCGATGGCCGAGGCATAGGACAGCGCGATGTCATGCGCATTGCCCGAGGCGTCCTGCGCGATGGCGATCAGGCAGGGCACGCCGCCGCCGCGCTTATATTCGGAGCGCACGGTGTGGCCGGGGCCTTTCGGCGCGACCATGGCGACGTCGAGATCCTTGCGCGGCTCGATGAGATTGAAGTGAATGTTGAGCCCGTGGGCGAATAAGAGCGCGGCGCCTTGCTTCAAATTCGGGGCGAGATGCTCCGTGTAAATGTCGCCCTGCAATTCGTCGGGGGTCAGCATCATCACCACATCCGCCCATTTCGCCGCATCCGCGACGTTCATGACCGTCAGGCCTTCGCCCTTGGCCTTGGCCGCCGTGGCGGAGCCCTCGCGCAACGCGACGGCGACATCCTTTACGCCGGAATCGCGCAGGTTCAACGCATGCGCATGGCCCTGGCTGCCATAGCCGACGATGGCGACCTTTTTCGACTTGATGAGATTGATGTCGGCATCCCGATCATAATAGACGCGCATGGCGTGATGTTTCCTCAAACTGCCGCAAGCTTTGCGGGCTTCAGATGATGATGAATGGGCGTCTTTTAGGCGCCGGGGCGGCTTTGTCAAAAATCATTCCGAGCTTTCACATCGGCTGCGGGCCGCGCGAGATCGCGGCGACGCCGGTGCGGGACACTTCGACGAGACCGATCGGCCGCATCAGCTCGATGAACTGATTGATCTTGTCGACGGCGCCCGTCAGCTCGAACACAAAACTCTCGATCGAGGCGTCGACCACGCGGGCGCGGAACGCGTCGGCGAGGCGCAGCGCCTCCTCGCGGTCGGCGCCCTTGCCGGCGACCTTGATCATCGCCAGCTCGCGCTCGACGGAGCCGCCGCGCAAGGTGAGGTCGGTGACCTTGTGGATCGGCACCAGCCGCTCCAGCTGATGGCCGATCTGCTCGATCGCAACCGGCGTTCCGGACGTCACGATTGTGATGCGCGACAAATGCTCCGACTGCACCACCTCGGCGACGGTCAGACTCTCGATATTGTAGCCGCGGCCGGAGAAGAGGCCGACGACGCGGGCGAGCACGCCCGGCTCGTTGTCGACGAGCACGGAGAGCGTATGCGTCTCGATGTTCGATTTGCCGATCGCCGAGGAATAGGGCGAAAGAGGAGCGACTGGAGTGTTTGTCAAAGCATTCATCGCCTTTACACCAACATCTTGCCGGCTGCGTCGATCACGCCTTCGATGTCGTCATCGTCGGGCATCAGCATTTCATTATGCGCCTTGCCCGATGGGATCATGGGCAGGCAGTTTTCGGTCTTGTCGACGATGCAGTCGAAAACCACCGTCTGCGGCGAGTCGATCATCTCGAGGATCGCCGCGTCGAGGTCGGCCGGATTGGAGCAGCGGATGCCTTTGGCGCCATAGGCCTCGGCGAGCTTCACGAAGTCCGGCAGCGCCTCCGAATAGCTCTGCGAGAGGCGGCCGCCATGCAGCAGCTCCTGCCATTGCCGCACCATTCCCATATATTCATTGTTCAGGATGAAGATCTTGACCGGCAGGCGATATTGGATCGCGGTCGACATTTCCTGAATGTTCATCAGGATCGAGGCCTCGCCCGCGATATCGACGACGAGAGCGTCGGGATGGGCGAGCTGCGCGCCGATCGCCGCCGGCAGGCCATAACCCATTGTGCCGAGGCCGCCGCTCGTCATCCAGCGGTTCGGCTCCTCGAAATGATAATGTTGCGCCGCCCACATCTGGTGTTGGCCGACCTCGGTCGTAATGTAGGTTTTCCGCGATTTGGTCAGCTCGTAGAGCCGCTGCACCGCATATTGCGGCTTGATCACCGTTTTCGAGGATCTGTAGGAAAGTGACTTACGCGCGCGCCAGCGATTGATCTGCGTCCACCACTGGCTCAGCGCCGAAGCGTCCGGCGAGGCCTTTTGCGCGCGATAGAGGTCGACCATCTGCCGCAGCACATGCGTGCAATCGCCGATGATGCCGAGATCGATCTTGACGTTCTTGTTGATCGAGGACGGATCAATATCGACGTGAATTTTTTTCGAGCCCGGCGAAAAGGCGTCGAGGCGGCCCGTGATGCGGTCGTCGAAGCGCGCGCCAATGGCGATCATCAGATCGCAATCATGCATGGCGTTATTGGCCTCGAACGTGCCGTGCATGCCGAGCATGCCGAGCCATTTTTTGCCGGACGCCGGATAGGCGCCAAGGCCCATCAACGTCGAGGTGACCGGAAAACCGGTGAGATCGACGAGTTCACGCAGCAGGCGCGAGGCTTCCGTCCCGGAATTGATGACGCCGCCGCCGGTATAGAAAACCGGCCGGCGCGCCGCCAATATCATCGCCACCGCCTGCTCGATCTTGTCGGCGTCGCCTTCAAGCTTCGGCTTGTAGGTTTTGTGCTCGATTTTATGCGGGCCGAAATAATCGCCGACCGCGAATTGCACATCCTTCGGGATGTCGATGACGACGGGACCCGGACGGCCATTCTGCGCGACGTAGAAAGCCTCATGCAGAATGCGCGGCAGATCCTCGATCTGGCGCACAAGATAATTATGCTTGGTGCAATGCCGCGTGATGCCGACCGTATCGCATTCCTGAAACGCGTCTGAGCCGATCAAATGCGTCGGCACCTGGCCCGTGATGCAAACGAGCGGGATCGAGTCCATCAAAGCGTCGGTGAGGCCGGTGATCGCGTTGGTCGCTCCGGGGCCCGACGTCACGAGGAGAACGCCGACCTTGCCGCTCGAGCGCGCAAATCCTTCCGCCGCATGCGCGGCGCCCTGTTCGTGGCGGACCAGCACGTGATGAATCTGGTTCTGGTGAAAGAGCGCGTCATAGATCGGCAGCACCGCGCCGCCCGGATAGCCGAAAAGCGTCTCGACGCCCTGGTCCTGCAACGCCCGGACGACCATTTCGGCGCCAGTCATCAGATTGGACATAATTTGCTCCGGATACACTCGAATGGTTCGACTTGCGATCAGTCAGGCATGCGAGAGGTTAGGTTTGCGGACAATAAAAAAGGCCCCTCAGGGCCTCGGACATGCGCCAGATAGGGATAACGGAGTTATCTCCGTCCCATCTCCGACGCGCAAGATACGATGAGAAGAAATGTCACAATGCATCCTCTAACAAGAGTGCCGCGTTCTATATCCGAGCGCGGCTTCAGCGTCAATATGCCTGTAGTACCCAAAATCGCGCGCCGCGCAGAAAAGCGATTGGCGATGAAAAGCGGTGAGTATAGGAATCGGGCGCATGGCGCATAGCATAGGTTCGAGCCGGACGGCGTCCGGGTTTCTCGCTGTCAAAGCCCTGTTTTTCGACGTGTTCGGCACGCTGGTTGACTGGCGCGGCGGTGTCGCCTCGCAGGCGGAGGCCATCCTAACTCCTTTCGGCTACGCCCTGGACTGGCTGGCCTTCGCGGACGCCTGGCGCGGCGAATATCAAACCGGCATGGAGGAGGTCCGCTCGGGCCGCATCCCCTTCTCGAAGCTCGACGTGATCCACCGCCGCAACCTCGACCGCATCCTGCCGCGCTTCGGTCTCGAAGGCGCGCCGGAAGACGCGCTGACCGCGCTGAACCTCGCCTGGCACAGGCTGCCCGCCTGGCCCGATGCGGCCCGCGGACTCGCGAAGCTGCGCGAAGCATACATCCTCGCGCCGATGTCGAACGGCAATATTTCGCTGCTCGTCGATCTCGCGCGGCATAATGATTTCGTTTTCGACGCCATCTTCGGAGCCGAATTCGCCGGCGATTACAAGCCAAAGCCGGGGGTTTACCTGAAAGCGGCCGCAGCTCTCGACTTGCCGCCGAGCGCCTGTCTGATGGTGGCGACGCATAGTTCGGATCTTGCCGCCGCCGCGGCGTGTGGCCTTCGGACCGCGCATATCGCGCGCCCGGATGAGTTCGGAACGGGTGGCGCGGGAGAGGCGCGTCCGCTCGTTCCAGTTGATCTCGCCGCCGCAGGCATTGGCGATCTCGCCCGTCGTCTCGGGCTTGCCTCCCGCTGAGCTTGATCGGGCGGTTCTAAAAGCGTCACATAATATGGAGATAGCTTTGGAGGCGTCGCGCCGCCGCCGTGCGGCGTCGGAGGGTTTCTTTCCAATCCGCCCCGGCTCAGCTAGGTTCCGACCATGACCAGCATTCAAACGACGGCCCCGGCTTCAGCGCCGATCCGCCGCGTCACCGCGCGGGCGCTCCTCCTCGGCGACCGGATCGACCCCGCGGGGCTCGAACGATCGGATATGATCTCGGCCAATCCGCTCGCTTTCCATGTCGGCGGCAATGGCTTCGTCGCGCTGTACCGTTTCGGCGTCGCCGTGATGATCGGCCTGTCCCCGCTCGAGGAAGACGACGTCCTGAAACAGGTGAAACTGCGGGTTTCCGGTCCGCATGAGCATATCGATGACGAATCCGCCGTGCTCGAAATCTCCCCCGATTTCGATGACAAGATCCCGCCCGGCGGCGCCATAGCGATGAAGGACCTGTCGGAACAGCGTGTTCTCGTCGTGGCCGATGCGCTCGCGAAAACGGTCTCGCTCGGCCGCGACGAGCGTGAAGTCAACGCCGTCTTCGACATTATCGAGCCTTTCGCCGCCAGCCTCGCACGCAGCGGCCGGCCGCCCTGGAAACGGCGATCGATGCTGAAACTGATCGGCCAGACCCTTTTGGTGCAACACCGCGTCTCCGGCCGCGTCGCCGTCGAGGAAAAGCCGGACGTATTATGGGATCGGCCAGACCTCGAGCGGCTCTACGCGCGTCTCGAAGATGAATATGAATTGAAGGAGCGCGCCGAAACATTGACGCGCAAGCTCGACATGATCGTCGAGACCGCGCGCATTCTGACGGACATTCTCGACGCCGACCGCGCGACGAGGCTGGAGGCGACGATCGTCATTCTGATCGTAGCGGAAATCTTCCTCAGCCTTGTCCAGATGGGTTTTTTGAAGCATTAGCGCGCTCATCGCCTGGCCGGCGCGTTCCTTTGAGAACTTGCTTCCTTCCATGACGCTTTTTTTTCACAGCGTCGCGTCGTCCTGACGCTCACGACTTCTCAGGGCTACGCTTTTCTGCGACGCATAGCCTTTTCCAAAAAGTCTCCAACTTTTCGGGGCTATGCTTTAGACCAGAGCGACGAGAAACCGAACACGGAATATCCGGCGCATGAGCGAAATGTTGAAGCAAAACTCCGATCTGAAGGCGGCCGAAAAAGCCGGAGGCCGCGGAAAGCCGCAAAACGCCTGGGTCAAGCTCACTCTGGAACTAGGACCGCTGGCGCTCTTTTTCTTCGCCAATGCGCGGCCCAAGGTGTTTGAGCCGATCGTTGCGCCTTTTCTTCCAGCATCCGTCCTGTCGGGTGACAGCGCCGGCCTTTTCATCGCGACGCTGGTGCTGATGGCGGCGGTCGTAGTCGCCCTTATCGCTTCATTTTTCTTGACGCGCCGTATTCCGTTCGTGCCATTGATGACGGCTGTGCTCGCCGTCGCGTTCGGCGCGCTGACGCTCTATTTGCATGACGCCACTTTCATCAAAATGAAGCCGACTGTGCTTTACGTCTGCTTCAGCGCCGCGCTGTTTGGCGGCCTTGCCTTCAATCGGCCGGTGCTGCCGATCCTGTTTGATCATGCGATGGCCCTGACCGAAGACGGATGGCGCGTGCTGACTTTGCGCTGGGCGACGTTTTTTCTCGTGCTGGCCGCCATGAACGAAATCGTTTGGCGAACCCAGGCGACCAATGTGTGGGTCGCCTTCAAGTTTCCCGGTCTCTTCATTCTGGTTTTTCTGTTCACGCTGGCTCAGTTGCCATTCATCATGCGCAATAAATTGGATGAGGAAGAAGCGGAAAAGGCGCCCGAACATTTCTAGTCAGATGAAGATTACCGATCTAACGCTAGCCCGTTCAGCAGGCAGCGAGTATGGAACAATAACCGCAAATAAAAAAGCATGATCACTCCGATTTGAAGCGATCATGCTCTATAGTCGATACTGTTGAATCCGGGTTGTGCGCAGTCCGGCGAGGCCGTGCTGGTCGATCGACATTTGCCATGAGAGGAATTCATCGACTGTCAAAGTATAGCGATTGCAGGCTTCCTCTAAGGACAATAGGCCGCCGCGCACAGCGGCGACGACTTCAGCTTTGCGCCGGATCACCCATCGCTTCGTGCTAGGCGGCGGCAAATCGGCTACTGTCAAAGGGCTCCCGTCCGGGCCGATGACATATTTCGCGCGATGACGATTGGGTTCGGCCATAATTAAAACTCACCGATCTGACTGCTTGGTAGAGCTCAACATAGGACCTGTGTTTTAAGATTTGCCTAAACGCACATCGTTGTTTTGTTAACAATTCGTCATTACTCGACCGCGATTATTGTAGAATTTCTTGGAAAAGCATCGAATTTCGTGTCAACTTGAAACGTTCGCGGCGTTACGTTACGGAGAGCCGGGCGACGGGACTTGCGCGCTGGCTGCTTCAGCCGCGCGGAAAACCTCGCTGGGGCGGCTCCTCTGCGACATTGCGCCGAGCGGTGAAGAGGCTATATGAGGTGGTAGACGCGCCTCGTCTTGGACGGGCGTTACGGGCGGCTCAGAACGGCCGGGGTCGGGTGTTGAATCGGTGAGTTGAACCAGGCGCGGCGGTCATTCGACGATTGCCGCTCAGCCATTGGCCCGGGGAGAATCGTCTGCGGCGGCAAGATCGAATGAGCGATGGCGACATGAATCTAAGTCCTCCGCCAGCGGCGAACGAGCGCGCCAATTCCAATGCGCTCAATTCGCTTGGCCTTGCGAAAACGCCTGCCGAGACCCGCGTCGTCGTTGCAATGTCGGGCGGGGTCGATTCCTCCGTGGTCGCGGCGCTCCTTAAGGAGCAGGGCTATGACGTCATCGCCGTGACCATGCAGCTTTACGATCACGGTGAGGCGGTTCACAGGAAGGGAGCTTGCTGCGCGGGTCAGGATATTCATGACGCGCGTCTCGTCGCGGCCCGCCTCGGCATTCCCCATTACGTCCTGGATTATGAAGAGCGCTTTCGCGAAAAGGTCATTGATCCTTTCGCCCACAGCTACGCCACCGGCGAAACGCCAATTCCCTGCGTTTCCTGCAACAGCGAGCTGAAATTCGCTGATTTGTTCGAGACCGCGCTCGGTCTTGGCGCGGATGTGCTCGCGACCGGCCATTATGTCTCGACAAGAGGCGACGAGGCCGGCGAGCGGGCGCTGTATCGCGCCTTCGACAGCGCCCGCGATCAGAGCTATTTCCTGTTCGCGACGACAAAGCCGCAGCTCCAGCTCCTGCGTTTCCCCTTGGGGGACATGACGAAGACGCAGGTGCGGGCGCTGGCGCGGCGGTTCGGCCTGATTGTCGCCGACAAGGCCGACAGCCAGGACATCTGTTTCATCCCAAACGGCAAATATAGCGACCTCATCGAACGGCTGTCCCCGGGCGCCGCCGTTCCGGGCGATATCGTCCACGTCGATGGCCGCGTGCTCGGCCGCCATGCGGGCGTGATTCATTACACTATCGGCCAGAGACGCGGCCTTGGGCTCGGCGGAACCAACGCCGGCGAGCCTTTGTTCGTCGTCAAGCTTGACGCCGCGCAGGCGCGTGTCGTCGTGGGGCCGCGCGAGGCGCTGGCCACGCGTCGGGCGCATTTGCGCGCGCTGAACTGGATCGGTGATGGCTCCCTGACCGATATTCCCGCCGCGGGCCGGCCTATTTTCGTGCAGGTGCGCTCGACGCGCCCCCCGGTCCCGGGAATCCTTTACCTCCGGGGCGAAGACGCCTTCGTCGAATTCGCCAATGACGAAGACGGCGTGTCGCCGGGCCAGGCCTGTGTTTTTTATGCGTCCGACCAGCCGCAGGCGCGGGTTTTGGGCGGCGGCTTTATCAGCTCGACGGAAGCTGCGCCTCGGCTCCATCCTTGGGAATCTGCGGATATACAGGTCGAGCCTGCTCAGCTTTAATGGCCGAGAGGTTCAGCGCGTGAATTTCAACACTGACTAACGTTGGGGCTGGGCTTCGGCTAGCATGGCTCCGGGCGCAGCTGGGGGATGGGCCTTTGACAGAGCAGAACCATTCGGGGCAGGCGAGCGCCCTCGAGGCCGTTTACGCGCCCGCTGCCGCGGATGCGGCCGTTCTCGACAATATTCACGTGAAATCATCTTATGCGCGCTGGGCGCCCATCTATGATCTCGTCTTCGCGCTCGTGCTGCGGCCGGGGCGCCAGGCGGCGGCGGCCGCGGCCGAACGTCCGGGCGGGCGCGTTCTCGACGTCGGCGTTGGCACCGGACTCGAACTGCCGATGTTCGACCGGCGCACCCATCTGATCGGCGTCGATCTCTCCGAACCCATGCTGCGGCGGGCGCAGCGGCGCGTCTCGGCGAAAGCGCTGGCCAATGTCGAAGGCCTCATCGTCATGGACGCGATGCGGCTTGCCTTTCCGGACGCGCATTTTGACGCCGTCGTCGCACCCTATGTCCTGACTGTCGTACCGGAGCCTCACGCAACGCTCGACGAACTGGTCCGCGTGGTGAAGCGGGGCGGCGAAATCATCCTCGTCAATCACATTGGCGCCGCGAAAGGCCCAATGGCCTGGATCGAATCCTGGCTCAGCCTGCGCAGCGCGGACCTTGGCTGGCGGCCTGGATTTCAATGGTCGATTCTCGGCGACTGGATCGCTGCTAACCGGTCGGTCAGGCTGCTCGAACGACGCCGGCTCGCGCCATTCGGCCTGTTTACGCTTGCGCGACTGCAGAAGCTTTGAAGGCTTAAGCGAGCAAGGTCAGGCGATAATGTCCGGCGTCAGCTGATCCTCGATAAAGAATAAGCGGTCGCGCAGAATAAGCTTGCGTTTCTTGAGCCGCTGAATCTGAAGCTGATCGGCCGCGCCAAGATGGAGGAGAGCTTCGATCGCGACGTCAAGATCGCGATGTTCCTGACGCAAATGCTCGAGCTCAGCCTGCAACGACGCGCGGTCCGCCTCGCTCACCTTGTCCGTCATGATTTCAGCACCCTTGGACTTCAACAGCTTTGATCGTCGAATCCCTCGAAAGGCGAAACCCAAAGCCAAGCTTCATCCGATGCGCGAAAATAGGGTGGCCGCCCGCCCGCGGCAAGCGCAATGGCGGAGGCCGTCGCGGAAAATGCGCCACGGCTTCTTCATGAAATTTACGTCAGGCTGTCACGAAACCCTTCGCGAAATGGAAATCCTGTGGCACACTGTTCCTGTGCGAAGACTTCAACAAGGAGTTCTGCATGTCACTCGAAAATCATTTGGTCGCGCTCGAGCAGCGCCATGAGGCTCTTGAGAAAGAAATCGAGAAGGCTCTGGTTCATCCTGCCACCGACGAGCTGAAATTGGCCGAATTGAAACGCCGGAAACTCCACCTCAAGGACGAAATCGTCAAACTCCGCGGCGAGTCCTCATTCCCAACTATACATTAGCAGAACGACGGCATAATCATATCTGCTGCGCGAGAGCTGATTGCTGGACTGTACAATACGCGTGCAGGGGTTTCTATGCGGCAAGCATGTGAGCCGGCGGCGCGGCAGGTCGTTGCTGGCCCAGCACTAGCGCGGGCGACACGCGAAGGTTAGCCAACCGTTCGTTTCGCCATGGCTGTTGCGAGCGCGGCTTCGAAGCTGAAGCGACGCTGTCCTTTTGTTTCCGGATGCGACGGCGTCGCGCGGTCGCGACCAGATTGCTTCCGTCAAGTGGGAGCGGGCCAGGGATTGCAAGCCGCCCCCCGCGCCTGCTTTGACCATAATTTGCCTTTCCAGCGCCGATATGGCTTGGCGAAAGGCTGCGAAATCGGCTAAGGGTAGCGTCGCATTGCGCCGCTAAGGGGACAATCAAGGCGCAAGCCTTCGATCTCTGATGCACCCGTAGCTCAGCTGGATAGAGCGCTGCCCTCCGAAGGCTGATGTCAAGGATGCTGTGTTTTGAGTATGATGAAGAAAGACGCGTAAAGTCAGTTTGTTAAGTTAGCCTCAGCGTACCACCCAAGGCCGACAATTTTCCGCGTAAGCACCGCGTAAGCAGCTTCCGGAAAGGCACAGCGGACTCGGGCGTAGCAATCCAGCGAGGTTGCTGGGGTTTTGAGAATTGGATTGTCGAGTGCGTTGACCTGCAGCGGTCGGTCGGACTAGGCAATGTGAGATGCGCCCGTAGCTCAGCTGGATAGAGCGCCACCCTCCGGAGGTGGAGGCCACACGTTCGAATCGTGTCGGGCGCGCCATTTCAGTACAGAACTCTGAACACCGGCTACGCCGGGCTTCCCGCCTGAGGCGGCGACCAGGGTGCGCAGCAGTTCGGATTTCGATCCCATGATGCGGACCTCAGTGTCGGCAACCTCGACGCGCTGGGCCAGCGCGCGCAGGTGATCGCGGCGGTAGCCGCCGCTGTCCAGCCGGATGCGCTGGCGGGCCGCGCGGGCGAAGGTTCTGACCATATCGGGGTTGACGGCCTGATTGCCGGCGTGGTCGAGCGCGGCCTGGGCGCGTTCGGCGTCGGCGCTGGCCTGTTCCCGAATCGCTTTGAGGCCGGCGATACGCTCCTTTAGGCCGGGGGCGTCGAGGTCGGCGACGCCGGACTCGATGGCGTCGAACAGCCGGTTGAGGCGCTGGTCGGTCTCGGCGATCCGCTTGTGCAACTCGGCCAGGTGCTCGCGGCGGCGCTCGGTGCGCTCCTGGCGGCGGTCGAGGACACTGGCGAGGATGGTTTCCAGCCGCTCGGGCCGAAGCAGGCGGTCTTCCAGGTGGCTCGCGACCAGTTGATCGAGCCGGTCCATCGGGATCGAACGGCCCTCGCAGCCGGTCTTGCCCTGCCGGGCTTTGGTCGAACAGGTGTAATAACGATATGTGCCGCCCGCACTACCCTTGCCGGTGCGCATGGTCATCGCGCCCCCGCATTTGGCGCAGAAGCAGATGCCGGTAAGGAGGGTGGGGCCGCTGGTGACGCGCGCCGGCGTCATCCGGGGATCGCGGGCCTTGAGCCGGGCCTGCACCGCGTCGAAGTTCTCGCGGTCGATCAGCGACGGACAGACCATGACCGCCACCTCGCTCTCGGGCTTCTTCTCCCGGTCCTTGTGGGAGCGGGTGTTGAACCTGTGCTCACCGATGTAGGTTGTGCGGGTGAGAATCTGATGGATCGAAGCCAGCCCCCAGCGCCCGCCGTCACGGGTGAAGATGCGCCGCTCGTTCAGGTAACAGGTGATGGCCTTGACGCCCATCGGCCCCTTCACGCCGTCCCCTTCAAGGAACAGGCGGTAGATCAGCCGCACCGTGTCGGCATGCAGCGGGTCGATCTCCAGTTTCTTCTTGGTCTTCGATCCCCGCTGCTCAGCGGCGACGATGCGATAGCCGATCGGTGGCAAGGCCCCGTTCCAGAAGCCTTGCCGGGCGTTCTCATTCATCGCCCGCAGGACGTGTTTGGCGTTCTCCTTGGACTGATACTCGTCGAACAGCGCCATGATCTGCCGCATCATGACGTGCATGGGATCGTCGCCCATCTCCTGCGTGATGGACACAAGCTTGACGCCGTTCTTCGCCAGCTTGCGGACGTAGAACTCCATGTCGAAGGCGTCGCGGAAAAAGCGGCTGAACGAATGGACGATCACCACGTCGAAGGGGGCGGGCTTCGATGTGCCCGCCTCGATCATCCGCTGGAACTCGGGGCGACGGTCATTGGTGGCGGTTGCGCCGGGCTCGACAAAGGTCTCGACCAGCTCGCAGCCGCGAGATACGCACCACGCTTCGCCCTGTCGCTTCTGGTCGGGGATGGAGACATCATGCTCAGCCTGCCGCGCCGTCGAGACGCGCAAGTAGAGGGCGGCGCGCAACGGCACGGTCATCGAAAGGCCCTCCTATCCAGACGTGATTTGGAAGGCAGCGCGGCCTTCTCCGACTTCAGAGTGTCCCTTTTCACAGGAACTGTAACAACGCGAACACCGAGCAGATCGGCCAATGCCTGAAGGGCGGGTGAAAGTCGTGTTTCAGTAACTAGAAGCGACGACCCATTGGGAATTTTCCCTTCAGCCTTCAGTTCTGCTCGCAAGAGCGCCTGATATTTCACGCACTGATAGACTCCACGTTCAAGATCAGCGGCGTTTGCATTCGCAGCCTTAACTTCGACCGCCAAACAACCATCCTTGTGTTCAAACATGACATCCACACGGTCAGCCGATGCGAATAGCCACTCGGTCTGACCGCGGCGGTATGGAATTTTGCTTCCTAGCACCTGGGGATTTTCGGCCACCCATTTCTTGAGCGATTGATGCGCTGCACTTTCTGGCTCGTTTGACCAGCCTTGCTTTCGAGGCGCCTTGCGCTGACTTTCGGAGCGCAAGCTAGGGATGGCATCGGGGATGGGGCTCAAGCCGCATTGATTCAGAATCTCATCCCATTTTTGAAAACGCCAAACCTCCTCCATGGTCTCCTCAGCCATGGCTTTTCGTTGGGCGTCCGTTAGATGTCGTGAGCGTTTCTTGTCGAGGTAGGCGGTGAGATAGTAGTCGCATCCATTGCCGGGAATTCCCGATTTTGCGTTGACGACAAGTGCGTTGAGAGGCGGAACCTTTTCACCAATTTCCTTCTCTATCTCGATACACGCATTGCCAACTGCTCCAGCCGGATGGCCATAAACGACCACATTCACGTGGTGCCCCCATCCGCGCCGCTGTAGCTCGGTGTCCAGTTGACCGTATGTGATTTTCTTTCCCTGCTTCGCACACCACACCAGCAGAGGAAACATCTGTCGTGCTGTAACGGCAGTCCACCCGCCACCGCGGAGAGCTTCAGGAAGCGTCATATCTCCGTCGCTAATGTTGGACATTGCAAGCCGCTACACAAAATTCAGATTCGTCCTGTTCGAGATCGTCATCGGTACGGCCCGAACAGCTCATCGAACAGATCGCCGAACCACGCCTCGAACACATCCACCTCGGCCTCGGTGACGGGAATATGCTCGGACCAATCGTCGGTGACGGTCCAGGTCGAAAGGTCGTGTTTCGGCGGTCGGCCCGGAAACGGCCAAGGATAGCCGAGCAATGCTTCAAGCTGCTCGGATGCGGTCGGCGGGCGTTCCTTGCGAAGTCTGGCCATTGGTCCAGAATCGCCGAATGACGCCCTTGAAAGAATAGCCTTTTTCTACGCCAGAAGCCTCCGCGCGCCGTGGAGTAAAAATACTTGCACGCGGCGGCACGGGGCGGAAACGGCGTAGGAACAGAGGCGGTCGTCATGGCGATGCCAGGCTCAACGCCGTCGTCACCGGCAGATAGAGGGTGCGCGGGCGCTTGACCAACGGCGTGAAGCCGAAAGCCGTGTAGAAGGCCGCCGCGCTGTCGTCGATAGCGTCGGCGAAGATGGCGTGCGCCCCGATGGGTGCCGTCGCCACGGTCTTGATGGCGTCGAACAGCAAGGCTTCCCCAAGCCCCTGTCCGGCATAGTCGCTATGCCGCCCAAGCCAGCCAATTAGCACGGCCGGGACAGTCGGATAGCGCGGCAGCTTCTTCGCCAGCGGCTCAGGCACCTCGTTCAAGGGCACGTTGCTGGACGACAGAGTGTAGAAGCCCGCCACCCGATCCGTCGCGATCTCCCTGGCGACGAAACAGGTGGCGTATTTGCGCTTCACGTCCTGCGAGACGGTCTCGCGGAAGTAGCTGTCGATCCGGTCGTTGCCGCAGGTGAAATCCGCCCGCTTGTGCGCCTTCGCCAGCGGCTCGATGGCGAAGCGGACACTCACCGGCGTTCGATCAGCTCGGCATGACGCTTCGCGGCGCGGATCAGCCGCTCATTCGGCTTGGGTGGATTGATCAGCGCCTCGGCGAAGCGGACTTGATCCTCGCGCGCGAGGCGCATGATCTCGGCGTCCTCGACGACGCGCCTTGCGTCCTCGCCGGCGGTGGCGATCAGATAGCCGGTCAGGGTTAGGCCGCGTAGGCGGGCGGCGCGCTGCATCTGGTCATAGACCTGGACCGGAATACGCGCTTCCAATCGGGCGGTCTCGGCTTCAACTTGGGGCTTGGGCATGGGTGCCTCCTTCAGCTCAATTATATACGGCAAAATGCCGTATTGTTCAAGGTGAATGGCGATCCGAATCGCCTTCCGCCTCAGCATTGGGGGGCTTCCGCACTCCCAATCGCCCTTATCTGCATGGGGAGCCGCCGCCGGGCCGGGGGCAGCCGGTCAGGGCCGCAAGCCGCGCAGCGGTGGCGCGTCCGCGCCAGCCTTGAGGGGCTGGCGCCGGTCCGGCTCAATCAAGACATGCAGACAAGGCCGGTGGATCGCTCTCATAATCCCAGCCCGATCTGTCGCTTGCGGCTGAACTCCCATTCGATGCCGCCGTCGTCGCGGCGAACGCCGCTGATGTAATGGTCGAGGCGCTTCTCCAGGACGGGCTGCCAGGGGACGAGCTGGAAGCCGAGCCCGTCCTCGATCATGGCGAAGCGCCCGCTGGCGAGAGTGGCGACGCCAGCCAGCCGGCCGCTCACATATTCACCAGGGCCGGACGGGGCGTAGGTCAGCCCGCGTTCGGCCGCCATCT
Source organism: Methylocella tundrae (assembly GCF_901905185.1). Lineage (GTDB taxonomy): Bacteria > Pseudomonadota > Alphaproteobacteria > Rhizobiales > Beijerinckiaceae > Methylocapsa > Methylocapsa tundrae. The sequence continues at coordinate 13,360 of NZ_CABFMQ020000079.1, read as the reverse complement.
CCCTGCCGACGCGCTCCACCTCCTGCCGCTCCAGGGCAGCGATGACCCTGCGCGGGATGCTGATAAAGCCATCCTTGGTGGTGGCGTGTCCCATTTCCACCAGCCTTTGCGCGCGCCGGTCGAGTGCGGCATTCACTTCCCGACCAAATCCAGCATCTGTGATAGGCAGATGGTCCTTCGCGACAAGTTCCCGGTCGAGCCAGGTCGCCCCGTCGCTCCCTACCTGACGATCGAGGCCGAGCGTGGACAGGGTGCGGATCGAGAAGTCCTTGGACCGGGTCGGGGCGTCATAGGCCATTCCCCGCTCGGCAATGTCATCGGGGATTTTCCAATTGTCGGCGTCGATGCGCTCGACATGACCGGCGCGGCGCAAGGCTTCCAGCCTACGGACATGGGAGCGGATGAAGGCGTCAGGGTCGCCGTGGCGCTGCTCAATGATGTCCCGCGTCGCTTCCAGGTGCAGGCTCGGCCGATAGAAGCCGCCATTGGCTTCCGCCACGATCTGGATGTTGACATCCGCCGGCCTGGGTTCGGCCTTGGTCGGCGCCGGATCGAGCGCGACGATGTGGCCGCGCCTGATCTCGGCCAGGTGGGAGTCGTCCGCCGTCTCGACATAATGGGTGCGGCCGTCCACCCCGTCGATGACGAGATGCAGCCGGTCGCCCAGCTCGTCCCCGGCCAGCCCCTTGGCGAGCACCCGGCCGACGATCCGCTCGGTGATCTGCTTGCCGTGGGCGGCGTATTGGGCGGGGCCGCGCTCATCGGCGATGCCGTGATCGGCGAGCGCCCGGTGCATGGTCTTGATGATGTCGCCGCGCTCGCCCATCTCGCGCAAGGTCGGCTCGGCCTGCGCGGAGATGGACCAGCGGCCGACCTCCACCTCGGTCGCCAGTCCCATGCTCTCCAGCTTGCGGGCGCGGGCGATCAGCAGCGCCCGGTTTTGCCGGGCGGTCTCCAGCATGTCCCGGTCGGGCCGCAGGTCGGCGAACTCGTTGCTCGCCGCCTGTTCGGCAATCAGCAGCCGGTCGAGGCGGGTGAAGCGTTCGGCGTCCACCTCGCGCTCCAACTGGCGGCTGACCTCCTGCTCGGTCTGCCGCCCCAATTCCAGGGTGACGATCTCGCTGGCCCGCTCGCGGATGCCGTGGGCGATGTAGTCGCCAGCGATGTTGAGGATGCGGCCGTCGTCCATGACGCCGCGCACCAGGATGTGGGTGTGCGGGTGGCCGGTGTTGTGATGATCGACCGCGATCCAGTCGAGCTTGGTGCCGAGGTCGGCTTCCATCACCTTCATCAGGTCGCGGGTAGTCTCCCGCAGGTCGGTCAGCTCGACGCCTTCCTCGGCGGAGACGATGAAGCGGAACTGGTGGCGGTCGTCGCGGCCCCGGTCGAGGAAGGTGCGGCCGCCCTCCGCGTCGCGCTCGGCGGAATAGACCTGCCCTTTCTCGCCGTCGCGGTTGACGCCATCGCGCTCCAGATAGCGCAGGTGGGCGTCCACCGCCTTGGCGCTGGCGAACCGGCGTCCGCGCGCCGCGCCACGCTGGGGGTTGAGCTTCACGATCCGGGCCTTCACCGTCACGCGCCGGGCGCGGGTCCGCACGCCGCTGGCGTCCCGGCTCCAGGCGTTCCGCCCCTTTAAGCCGGCGGCGACCGCAGCACCCCGGCCGCGAGCATTGAACCGACCGCTTCCGTTCCCGGCCGAGCCCTGCCGATTGGGGTAGCCGCCGGCGCGGCGGATGGCCTGATGCACCTCGGCCAGGAAGGTCTTCGGGCGCGGCCGGACCGTCCGCATGGAACGGACGCCGGAGCGGTCTCGGACCCGGCCGAGACGGATGTGGAAACGGTCTTCGTCGGTCGCCATGACGTGACGATTGGAAGATCAAACCGCCGACACAAGGTCGAAAATAGAGGTGTAGGGCCGTGGCGTAGAAATACTTGCTACAGCGTAGAAACGGCGGGATCGCCAGCGACGCACATTGCGGGCGCCATACAAAACAGCATTGAAATTACTGGAAAAATCAGCTTTCCCGGCACTGACGCACCTCGACGGATCAGCGCGGCGGCGCCAGAAAACAATGTGCAGACAAATACTTAGGAACGAAGTTCCGGCAGCGAGGCAACTCGCTTTATCTTGCCCTCATCGGTCGTCTCTTCTCCGGGGCTGCTCTCGACTTCAAAATGCACCTCCCGCGTCCGAATCGAACCGCCAATGACGCCATTGCCGAAAAGAGCCATTTCGTCCTAAATGGCGCAATGGATCGCCACGGGAATCGGCCATGAAAACCATGTCGGCGCGCGAAGCGAAGAACGGCTTCGGGCTGATGATCGACACCGCGCGCGCAGAGCCAGTGCTGATCGAAAAGCACGGGCGCGGCGTGGTGGTGGTCGTCTCTGTGGAAGAATATGAACGACTTTCCGTGCAGCCTGGACGCGCGGACAAGAGGGAAACGGGGACCAAGGGGGCGTCGAAAGGTGGCGAATGAAGCGTTCGCGCGCGTCAAGATAGACCAGCTTCTGAAGGACGCCGATTGGTCGCTTTCGGACGGCCGCAGCGTGCGTTTCGAGTATTCGCTAGATGACGGCGGCAAGGCGGATTACGCGCTGTTCGACCGCCAGGGTCGTGCGCTCGCCGTGCTGGAGGCCAAGAGCACCAGCGTCAATCTGAGCGCGGGCGAAGCGCAGGGCGGGCGCTATGCCGATCAGCTCGGCGTGCCCTTCGTCTTCCTCTCGAACGGCGAGGAAGTGTGGTTCCGCGATAAGACCCAGGACGCCCATTTCCGCCGGGTCGAGACGGTGTTCAGCCAGGACGACCTCGCGCGCCGGAAGGCGGCAAGCGAGATTCGCCGCGATCCGCTCAGCGTCCCCATCGATACCCGGATCGCAGGCGGTGGTGGACGCCTCCATCAAACGGCGTGCATCGACGTGGTGTGTCGCGAGATCGCCGCCGGCCGTCGCAAGCTGCTGGTCGAGATGGCGACCGGCACCGGCAAGACGCGCACGGCGGCGGCCCTGCTCAAGCGCCTGTTCGAGGCCAATTGGGCCACCCGCGCCTTGTTTGTTGTCGATCGCAATACGCTCGCGATCCAGACCGAAGATGCTTTCGCCGAGCATCTGCCGCATCTGCCTTGCTATCGGGTGCCGCGTGTCGGCCGCCGCTTTCAGGACGAGAAGCGCGTCACCATCGTCACTCTGCAAACGCTGGTGAACGAGTACGAGAATTACTCGTCTGGCTATTTCGATCTGATCGTCATCGACGAATGCCACCGCAGCATCTACGGCAAGTGGCGACGCGCGCTCGACCATTTCGACGGGATCAAGATCGGCCTCACCGCCACGCCCTGCATCATGCGCGATGCGCCGGACGTGGACGAAGAGGATCGCGCCGCCATCCGCGACACCATGCGCTTCTTCGAGGTCGATAGGCCGACCTACAGCTACAGCATGGCCGAGGCGATCGCGGACGGACACCTCGTTCCTTACGAGATTTACCGCGCCATGACCGCGCGCACGGCGGCGACTGATGGCTTCACCGTTTCCCGCGCCGAAATCGACTGGGACGCGATGGATGCGGCGACGCGCACCGAGATGGAAACGCTGTTCGCCGGCCATGATCCGCTGGTCGTCGATCCCACCGCGCTGGAGCGGAAGTTCACCATCCCTGAGCGCAACCGCGCCATGGTGCGTGAGTTCCGCGACGTTCTGGAGCACGGCTATGTCGGCCCGAACGGCGTCCGCCGGGCACCGGAATGGGGCAAGACCATCGTCTTCGCCGTCACCAAGCGGCACGCCGAAACCCTCGCCCGGATGTTCGATGAGGTGTTCGCCGACAGGAAGCCGAGCCCCACCACGCGCTATGCCGATTTCGTTGTGTCGGGCATGGGGCCGGAGGACACGGTGGACGGCCAGGCGAAGATCAAGCGATTCAAGAAAGAACCGTTCCCGCAAATCCTGGTCAGCGTGAACATGCTCGACACGGGCTTCGACTGCCCGGAAGTGCGCAACTTGGTGATGGCGCGCTTCACCCATTCCTCGATCCTCTACCAGCAGATGCGTGGACGCGGCACGCGCCAGGCGCCGGGCAAGGACCGCTTCACTCTATGGGACTTCACCGGCGTCACCCTGCGCCATGGCGACGACGAGACTGGGGGCGAAGGCGGCGTGGTTGTTGTCAGCGAACCGAAGCATCCCCCGCCCACGCCGCGCCGCCTGCTCACCCTCGACGTGCATGACGAGATCGACCCCTCGACCCGCGAATGGGTGACGGTGGACGAGACCGGCCACGCCTTCATGGATGTGGACGAGGCCCGCGCGGAGGCGCTGGGCGCGGCGTTCGAGACGTGGCTCGACGATCGGGATTTCAACACCGATCAACTCCGCCTGCTGCATCTCGTCAAGGAGCAGATCAAGGCCAACGCCGCCGAACTGACCCTGTTCGAGAGCTGGCGTTTCGATGCGCCGCCGCTGTCCATGAACGGCGGCTTCGAGCGCGCCCGGTCAGTGTTCGGCGGCGAAACCGAACTGGAGCACGTCCTCGCCAGCCTGAACCAGGCCGTGTTCGGCCTTGATTCCTCCGGCGCCGCGCCGGACGGGGACACGCCGCGCCCCGACAAGCCGATCAACTAGAGGCCGCCGATGCCCTTCACCCCCGACATGCGCCGCAAGGTCGATCAGATCCGCGACTATCTCTATGGCGGCGGCTATCCCGATCCGCTGTCGAACGCGGAACAGCTCAGCTTCCTGTTCTTCTTTTACATGATCGAAGGGATCGACGCGGCCAACCTTCGTCAGGCCAAGGCCACGAAGCGGGATTACACCTCGCTGTTCGCCGGCGATTGGACGCTCCGCAATCCCTTGAACGCTCCAGCCAAGGGCGTCGAGACCATCTCGCGCGAGCGGATGCGCTGGTCGTCCTGGGCCAACGCCATGTCGGGCGAACAGCTCGTCACCTTCGTGCGCGACGAGGTATTCCCCTTCTTCGTCGCCATCGGCGACGCGTTCGGCATGAGCTTCATGGCGCAGGCCCGCCTCGCCATCGACGAGCCCACCGTCCTCACCCAGGTCGTGACGCTGGTGAACGAACTGCGGCTGGAGCAGGCGGACCCGGACACCAAGGGCGACCTGTTCGAGCACGTGCTGCGCCAGATCAAGCAGGCGGGCGAACTGGGCCAGTTCCGCACCCCGCGTCACATTATCCGCGCCATCGTCGACCTGGTTGATCCCAGGATCGGCGAGACGGTCTATGACCCCGCCGCCGGCACCGCCGGCTTCCTGGTCGCGGCCTATGAGCATATCCGTCTCGCCAATTCCTCCACCAATGGACGCGAGGTGGCGGAACTGGAGGGCAAGACTTTCGAGCGCGGACATGGCGACCGGCTGAAGGACGCGCAATGGCGCAAGCTCCAGACCGCGACCTTCTACGGCAACGATGTCGATCCCAAGATGGTCAGCCTCGCCAGCATGAACCTGGCGCTACGCGGCCTGCCGGACGTGCGCATCCTCAAGCGCAACGTGCTGACCACCAGCTTCGACCGGCAGATGAAGGCGGAGCGCGGCTTGCCGCTCGATGGCTATGACGTGGTGCTGGCCAATCCGCCGTTTTCCGGCCGGCTGGACCGCGACCGCATTGTCGATGACGTGCGCATCGGCACCAGCACGGCGACCGAGCTGCTGTTCGTCAAATACATGATCGACAATCTCAAGCCCGGCGGGCGCTGCGGTGTGGTCGTGCCCGAGGGCGTGCTGTTCGGCTCTACCGGCGCGCACAAGGAGCTGCGCCGCATCTTGACGCAGAACAACAGGGTCGAGGCCGTGCTGTCGCTGCCCGGCGGGGTGTTCCAGCCCTATTCGGGGGTGAAGACCTCGGTGCTGGTCTTCCGCCAGGGTGGGCGCACCGAACGGGTGATGTTCCTGCACGCCAGTAATGACGGCTTCAAGCTCGACGCCAACCACGATCAGCCGATCGAGGCCGACGACCTGCCCGGCCTGATCGCAGCCTTCAATAGCCGGGAAGAGATGTGGGCGGATTGGCAGAAGCGCGATCCGGCCGCGCCGTGGACGGAGAACTGGTGGTTCGCCGACGCCGGCGCCATCGAGCGCGAGGACTGGAACCTTTCCGCCTCCCGTTACCGGCCCGAGAGCCGCGAAGCCGCCGAGCATCGCGATCCGCGCGAGCTGCTGGAGGAATTGCAGGAGGATGTGGAGACCATCCTCGGCGACATTCAGGCGTTGGTGGCGGAGTTGCGGGGAGAGGCGGCGTGAGCGGTTGGCCGACTTTATGTCTGGGTGAAATTTGTGTGTCTCAGACAGGCTCACGCGATCCGCGACGCCAGCCGAACGAACTATTCCGGTACGTTGATATTGCCGCGGTAGACAACAAGGCAAAGCGGATTGTTGACCCGAGCCTGCTCGTGGGTAAAGACGCGCCAAGCCGAGCCCGTCAAATCCTGAAAGAGGGCGATGTTATCGTCTCGATGACTCGTCCAAACTTGAACGCGGTTGCTTTAGTTCCTCGCGAACTTGACAGTGAAATCTGTAGCACTGGTTTCGCCGTTCTACGGTCAAAGCCATGCGTATTGCCTGGGTATATTTTTCACTATGTAAGAACCCCGACCTTTATTTCTCGAACAACTTCAGCCGTCTCTGGAGCGTTATACCCAGCGATAACGGCATCGTTTTTAAGGTCGTTACCAATTCCCCTCCCGCCGATGGAGGAACAGCGGCGGATCGTGGGGTTGCTGGACCGGGCGGCGGAGATCAGGCGCCGCGCCGACGCCGCCCGCGCCAAGGCCCGCGCCATCATCCCCTCCCTCTTCCTCGACATGTTCGGCGACCCAGCCACCAATCCGAAGGGGTGGCCGGTGACGACGGTTGGCAAGCTGGCGAATGTCGAACTCCGCAACGGTATCTCCCCCTCGAAATCGGGGACCGTCACCGGAAAGGTGTTGACCCTATCGGCCATCACGCGCGGCGCCTTCGACGCCGCCGCATTCAAGGAGAGCCTGTTCGCCGCGCCGTTGGCGCCGGAGCAATCGGTGTCTCGGTCGTCATTTCTGATCTGCCGCGGCAACGGCAATCCCGAGCTTGTCGGGCGGGGAACCTTCCCAACAGCGGATATGCCTGACACGGCTTTCCCCGATACGATCATCGCGCTCCGAGGTGTCTCGGGTGAACTGTCCCCCGCATACCTGTCGGCACTTTGGGCTACAGATTACATGCGGAGGCAAATCAAGGCCGCCGCGAAAACCACGAACGGCACCTACAAGATTAGCCAGGGCGGTATTCTGTCCTTCGAGTTGCCGCTTCCACCCCTCCCGCTCCAAACCGCCTTCGCCGAACAGGCCCAGCGCCTCGAAGCCACCGCCCGCGCCCTTGATACCGCCGCCGCCAAGGCCGAAGCCATGGCCGCCGGGCTTTCGGCGGAGGTGTTCGGCGACTCACCAAACCGGGGGAACAGCCATGGCTGATCTGGTCAGCGACATCGTTGGGCGGGTCAATCGCCTGCCCCTGAAACCGTCGGAAACCAACGCGTTGCTGCCGCTGATGGAGGCGTTCAGCAACGCGCTGCACGCCGTCAATCTCCGGTTCGGAGATGGCGCCCCCAGCAAGGGACGCATCCAGATCACCATCCTCTGCGATAGCAGCGACGTGATCGGCTTCAAAATCGAGGATAATGGGATCGGCTTCACCGACGAGAATTATCGGTCCTTCCGCACCCCTGACAGCCGGCAGAAAATGGGCCTGGGCGGCAAAGGTGTCGGGCGTCTGTCCTGGCTTCGCGTCTTCGGAGGCGCGAAAATTGAAAGCGTCTATGCCGAGGGTGGCCAATTTCTACGGCGGTCGTTCGATTTCGTGCTCGACGAGAGCGACCAGCTACGGAACGAACTGAATGGCGTCGCCAACGGCGCTACCGCTCCTCATACTGTCATCACGCTCGGCGAGTTCAAGAGCGAGTACAAGAGCCGCTGCCCTTCCAAGCCAGAAACCCTGGTTCAGCGGCTGATCGCGCATTTTCTCCCAATCCTGGCATCCGGTGCCTGCCCTAGCGCCGAACTGATCGATGGTGACGAGACGTTCGACCTTCCCACCTACTTCAAGGACAAAATCATCGACACGTCTGTCTCGGACGTTCCGGTAAAGCTCGACGATGGCAGCGAGATCACGATCTCTGTCCGGCACATGAAATGTAACAAGGACATTCGTCCAAGGGGGCAAAGCTATAACTGGATGTTCCTCTGCGCCCATGAGCGCAGCGTCACGGAACAATGTATCGACGAACAAATTGGGCTACGAAGCCTTGACGGCGAGTCGATCTATATTGGCTGCGCATCTGGCGCCTATCTCGACGAGAACGTGAACCAAGAGCGCGACGGGTTCACATTTTCCTCCAGTGAGGAAACCTTGATCCGCCGGGGCGTGGCATCCAGTGTTCGCGAATACCTCAAAGACTACATTTCCGTCTCGCGGGCCGAGATGGTGCGCAACACCCAGGCGCTCGTTCGTGAAAATCCTCAATTTCTCTTTATCAACAACGAGATCGATACGTTCGTCGAGGCGCTGCCGCTGAATAGTGCGGGGAAGCAGGAGGAAATATTCGTCTCAATGAGCCGCCGGCGATACCGTCGGCAACGTGAGTTTCGACGCCTGTCCGAAGAGATAGCGTCGCCGCCCAGCCACAAGGAGGAGATTCAAGAAAAAGTCGATGAATATATGCGCTATGTGGACGACGAGAAGAAAGGCGCGTTGGCTGAATATGTCAGCAAGCGGAAGGCGATTCTGGATTTTCTTGATGCTCTGACAGCCTATGAAGACCCGGAGAAGCGCAGGCACCATCTTGAGGACGCTGTCCACGCGCTGATCTGCCCGATGAAGATCGATTCCTCACAAATCGCCGACATCGACGACCACAATCTTTGGCTTCTGGATGACCGCTTGGCGTTCTTCAATTTCTTTGCCTCCGACAAGGAGGCGAGGTCATACCTGAATACGGGGAGCCAGGAGCGGCCGGACCTGGCGTTCCTTTATGATAGCTGTCTGGCTTGGCGCGAGGGCGAGCAATCCGGCGACAAGGTGGTGCTGGTGGAGTTCAAGCGCCCTGGCCTCGAAGCCTACACGAACGAAGACCCGATCCGGCAGGCGTTGAGATACGTGAACCTGATCAAGTCTTCGAAAACCTTCCGCGACAAGAGCGGCCGCGTCATCTCGAACGTCGGAGAGCGGACATCCTTTGACTGCTATATCGTCGCAGACCTGACCGAAGGGCTGAGAAAGCAACTGATCGGCCTGCCGTTGCAACCGACGCCGGACAATGAGGGGATGTTCGGCTATACCGACAACCCGAAGGCATTCGTCGAAATCGTGCCGTTTTCTAAGCTACTGAAGGATGCCAAGGCTCGGAATTCGGCCTTCTTCACGCGCCTCGGGCTCAATGGCTAGCGCCGGCATATCGTTGAGGGGTGCAGATTGATGCCCGGCGACGAGCCCGCGGACGCGCAACCCGATCTCCTTTCCGGCATCTCCGATCTCGATGCGGTCAGTCACCTGCTCGCCGATCTGCACGACGATTTGCCGGGCAAGGTCGCGCGGCTCCGCCACCTTGCGGACCTCGGACAGGCGCTTGGCACTCAAGGGACCATGCTTTTCGGTGGTGCGGCTACGTTCAGCGCCTGGACAGAAGCGCGCTCATCTTTTGTCCATGGCAACTTCGCGGCCACAATCCTTCTCTGCCAAAGTCTCGTCGAAAACCTACTGGCCGCGTTTCTCCACGCTGGCCTGATGATGGATGACCTACCGCCTCGGATCGCCTTCAGGGACACGTTGAAGCGCTGCCAGGATCGGAATCTGATCTCCAGCCAGGACTTCGGCGATCTGGAACGCCTGATGAGCCTACGGAATCCGCTGAGCCATTTCCGAACGGTCGCCGACGACCAGAACATCGACCGCCGGGCAATTACAGCGGGCCTTAGGTCGGACGCCCTGATCAAGCAGGACGCGTGGTTTGCGATCGGCCTTGCTGTGCGCATACTGGCCAAGCCGCAATTTCGGCTCGGGTGATGTTGGTATCCCGGGTCTCGCAGGAACGGAAGTGAATGCGTGATGACGAAAAGGCTCAGTCAAGCACGATTTGATCTCTTCGCGATCGGGACCCGCCTATCGCCGACCGAACTCGTTGCTGACGAACTTTCCTACTGGTCTGACTTGGATGAAAACGTCATCGGCGTCGTGTTCCGCGACCGTGTGGATGACGATTTCGGCTGGGCGCTCATGGTGCGCGATCGGCTTGGCAGGTTCCGGGGCGTCCACCTCGACGTGAGCGTGACCAGTGAGCGTAGGGCCGAGGCCGGTCTTCGTCTCAAAATTGCGGAAGTGAGCAGAGTGGCCGACTTGGCCGAACTCGGCATTCAAGGTGATGAGACCAATGCGCCTATTGATCTTCTAACGCCAATTCCTGGCACGCGGCCCGAGCAGTTGCACCCGTATTTTGTCGAATTGATCCAACGGCCAGGGAGAGCGCCAGCGCGGGCGGTGTTGCGCGAGATCGGACCCTGGCTGACGGCGGCTGATCCGCACTTCGTGCGGGAATTTCAGCGGCATCAGTTTGATCAGCGTCTTTGGGAATTGTATCTTTGGGCCACCTTTCGGGAGGGCGGCTATGATGTCGCCCATGGCGAGGCCCCAGATTTCCGTGTCAGTGCGCCGGGCGTCGCGTTCGCGGTCGAGGCGACAACGGTGGCTCCCTCGAAGGATGGCGTGCTGTCGCAGCACCCAAACCCGAAGACGCCGGAGGAAATCGCCGCCTTTCTCGCTGATTATATGCCGATCAAGTATGGCAACTCTCTGACAAATAAGCTCAAACGGCGTTCCGCTGCAGGCAAGGCCTATTGGGAGGAGGACGGAGCTGCCGGATTGCCGTTCGTGATTGCAGTAGCTGATTTTCACAAGCCTGCGTCGGAGGGCGAGCTTGGATCGATGACCTACACCCAGTCTGCGATCTGGGCATACCTCTACGGTTTCACCACCGATTGGGAGATGGTTGACGGCAAGCTCGTCATCACAAACCGGGACCTGAAGAGCCATACGTTCAAGGGAAAGACGATCGAGTCCGGGTTCTTTAGCCTTCCGGACGCTGAGAACGTTTCGGCGGTCATATTCTCGAACGCCGGCACATTGGCCAAGTTTGACCGAATCGGCGTCCTGGCCGGCTACGCGCCCCCGAAGCATCGCTACATTCGCTCGGGCATTCGATACGATCCCGACCCGAACGCCGTCGTAGGCACGCGGTTCGTCGAGGAGGTTGGTACCGAAGGCTATTCAGAGGGGTGGGCCGACGAACTGCAAGTGTTCCACAATCCCAGGGCCTTGCGCCCGCTGCCAAGGGAATGCTTCGGCCCCCTAAACCAGCATTTTTTCGAAGACGGGCAGATGGTCACCTACTGTGGCACAAACGCCGTCCTCTCGTCGTTCACGATGATCCTACAGGTAACCGACGGTGAGCAGGAGGACCGGGTGGACGTTCTTTCTTGATGGGGCCCCCTTCCGATCATAGGGCTATGGCGTAAACGTAGTTCTCATCATCGCCAACGGCGGCGCGCCATCACTTCACCGAAGCCATTACTGAGCGCCCACATCCTGCTGCTAGGATCGTTTGCGAGCTCGTAGACCGCCGAGTGCCTAGTCTACCACTTGGTATGTCAAGGCCTCGTCAAACGGCCGGATGCGCAGCAACAGTCGATAGTAGATCGCCCCGAAGATCTCGTTGACGAGGACCTCCGCATTCGTGTGCGGCAGCAACTCTCCGCTCCCCGCAAGGGGCGCGCCACCCTAGGGACGGTTTTCATACTTTTCGATAAGCGCAATGATACGCCGTTTGCGGCGCATCGCCTCGTCGATATGCCGATCGAGTGCCGCGAGCTTCTCGCGGAGTGCCGAGAGCACTTCCTTCCCGGCTGGCGGACCTCCGCTCCTCTGAGTAAGTGCCACCCTGATCTCGTCAAGGGTGAAACCAAGATCCTGCGCCTGGTGGATGAAGTTGAGTGGTTCCAGCACGTCTACGTTATAGCTTCGATAGCCATTTTCGCCTCTTACCGCGAGGGGGATCAGCCCGTGCCGCTCGTAAAAGCGGATACGCGATGTCGAGAGACCTGATCCCTGCGCGACTTCACCTATCCGCATAGAAAGCCCCTTGACCTTAAACCTATGTTGAAGGTGTACGAGTGTGTCTCCCTTCTGGCAAGGAGACGACATGGCGAGGGTTTTAGTAACGGGCGGCACGGGGTTCCTGGGCGCACATTGCATCATCCAACTGCTCGCGGCCGGGCATGAGGTGCGCGCCACCGTTCGCGATCTACGGCGAGAGGATGCTTTGAAGGCCATGCTACGGCAGGGCGGAGCGGGAAATGGCGCCAATCAGGTTGCTCTGTTCGCCGCGGATCTGACTGCCGACGCAGGGTGGAGGCAGGCCGTCACGGGCTGCGATTATGTCCTCCATGTTGCATCCCCCTTTCCGAGCAGGGTTCCCAAGGATGAGAACGAGCTGATTAGGCCTGCGCGTGACGGCGCGCTCCGGGTTCTACGCGCAGCGCGGGACGCCAACGTGACGCGGGTGGTGCTTACCTCGTCGTTCGCAGCGATCGGATACGGGAAGGGGCGCACGGGAACCTTCACGGAAACGGACTGGACCGATCCGGACGATCCGACGATTCAGCCCTATCAGAAGTCGAAGACGTTGGCCGAGCGTGCCGCGTGGAGCTTCATGAACGACGAAGGTGGCGCGCTCGAACTTGCGGTGATCGATCCCACTGGCATTCTTGGTCCGGTGCTCGGGCCAGACCTGTCGACGTCGATCCACCTGATAAAGCGTATGTTGGAGGGCAGCACGCCTGGTTGCCCCGACCTATGGTTCGGTATCATAGACGCTCGCGATGCCGCCGATCTCCATCTCCGGGCGATGACCAATCCTGCCGCCGCCGGAGAGAGATTTCTCGCGACCGCCGGCCATTTCATGAACGTCGCCCAGATGGCCCAAACCTTGAGAGACCGCCTTGGTGATGCGGCCCGTGCCGTATCGACGCGCCAATTGCCCAATTGGCTGTTGCGAGCAGTCGCACTCTTCGATCCCGAAGTGAGGAGCCTGTTACCCGAGCTTGGAAAACGGAAAAACGCGACCGCCGCTAAGGCGCAGCGCCTGCTCGGTTGGAGCCCCCGCCCTCCCGAAGAGGCGATTATCGCCACCGCCACCAGCTAGAGCGGGATGCGATTTTATGGAATCGGAGGATTCCCAAATCAGCAACGGTCTGATTCAATCCACGTGCTGGCGTTGGGAGGGCAGCACGGATGGCGAGACCTTACTCGAATGATCTTCGCGAAC
>NZ_CABFMQ020000078.1 GCF_901905185.1 Methylocella tundrae | reverse complement strand
TCGTCATCTACTGGGCCTGGAACAACACCCTCTCCGTCGCCCAGCAGACGCTCATCATGAAAAGAGCCGGCGTCAAAATAGAGCTCTTCGACAATATCGCCGGAATGTTCAGAAAAAAGGCCACGAGTTAGTGCATATTCCGGCCTGATCGGTTCGATCTGATCGACAAGAATATGCTCAAGCTTTTGAATCTGGAGCGATTTCTGATCGATCGAATGACCCGTTCGATCGGAAATTCTAACGCGTATAAAGTTTGGCGTTCTGCGCCACATGCGCCTGCCAGCCGCGCCGCTCGAGCTCGGGATCGGCGTGCTCTTCCTCGGGAAATCCGACGCAGAGATAGGCGATCAGCTTCCAGCTCTCCGGCGCGTCGACCGATCTTGCAAGCTCCAGCGGATCGATGATCGACACCCAGCCGACGCCGAGCCCATGCGCGCGCGCCGCCAGCCAAAAAGTATGGACCGCCGCGACGACGGAATAATCCAGCATCTCCGGCATGGTTTTGCGGCCGAGCCCCATGCCCGCCCCGGTCGCGTGATCGCAGAATACGGCAAGATGCACCGGCGCTTCATGCAGCCCCGCGAGCTTCAGCCGGGCGTAGAGCGCCGCGCGCTCGCCTTCATAAGCTTCGAGCGCCGCCGCATTGCAGGCGTTGAAATTGGCGATCACGGCCTGCCGCCGCGCCGCGCTTTCGACATTGATGAAGCGCCACGGCTGACTATTGCCGACGGAAGGCGAATGCGCGGCGATTTCGAGCAGATCCTCAATCAGCGTGATGGCGATCGGGTCCGTCTTGAAACGGCGAACGTCGCGCCGCCATTTGAACAGATCCTCAAGGCGCCGGATAAAATCCGCGTCGAAAGTCGGGGGCGCATCGTCGAGGCAGCCGGTCAAGGCCGGCTTCCCCACGGCCGCGCGCGGTCAGTTCGCGAAGCGGAAATGCAGCACATCGCCGTCCTCGACCACATAGTCCTTGCCCTCAAGCCGGAATTTTCCGGCCTCGCGCGCTCCGGTTTCCCCGTTATTCGCGACATAGTCAGCATAGCCAATTGTCTCGGCGCGAATAAAGCCCTTTTCGAAATCGGTGTGAATGACGCCCGCGGCCTGCGGCCCCCTGGTCCCTTTTTCAATGGTCCAGGCGCGGGCCTCCTTGGGACCTACGGTGAAATAGGTGATGAGATGCAGGAGGCCGTAGCCGGCGCGGATGACGCGGTTCAGCCCCGGCTCCTTGAGGCCGACCGCTTCGAGATAATCCTTCTGCTCGTCTTCCGGCAGCACCGCAATCTCGCTCTCGATCTTGGCCGAGACCGTCACCGCCACGGCGCCCTCCTCCTTGGCGCGCGCCTCCACGGCCTGCGAGAAGGCGTTGCCGCGATCGGCTGCGGCCTCCTCGACATTGCAGACGTAAAGCACAGGCTTTGAGGACAAAAGCCCCAGGCCATCGAAGAGCTTGCGCTCCTCGGGCTTGACCTGGACGAGGCGCGCCGGCTTGCCTTCGCGAAGCAGCGCGAGGCAGCGCTGCACGAGGTCCAGCGTTTCCTTGGCCTCCTTGTCGGCGCCCTTCGCCTTTTTTTCCAGCGCGATGACGCGCCGCTCAAGGCTCTCGAGATCGGCCAGCATCAGTTCCGTCTCGATCGTCTCAATATCATCGACCGGCGCGATCTTGCCCTCGACATGAGTGATGTCGGTATCCTCAAAACAGCGCACGACATGGGCGATGGCGTCGCATTCGCGGATGTTGGCGAGAAACTGATTGCCGAGCCCCTCGCCTTTCGAGGCGCCGCGCACGAGGCCGGCGATATCGACGAAGGTCAGCCGCGTCGGAATGATCTCCTTGGAGCCCGCGATCTTGGCGAGTTTCTCGATGCGCTCGTCCGGCACGGCGACGTCGCCGACGTTCGGCTCGATGGTGCAGAACGGATAATTCGCCGCCTGCGCCGCAGCGGTCTGCGTCAGCGCGTTGAAAAGGGTCGACTTGCCGACATTCGGCAAGCCAACGATGCCGCATTTGAAACCCATTTTTGGTACTCGTGCTGAAGCGTGACCTTAGGAAAGTGTCAGACTTTCCGGAGATCATGCATTGAAGAAAAAGAAGAAGTCGGGCGGTCATAAAGCGCGGCCCGCTTCGGCAAATCGGCTGCGAGACCCGAGAAACCGGGGCCGTTCAGGAAAAACTCAAGCCCGGCGCTATCGCGCGGGCCGCATCCTTTGCGCGCTTCCCGGCGAAGGCGGCTTCCCGCAAGCTGATTGCGACGTATTTTCATGACACGGCTATCGTGTCGTACGCGAGCCATGTCAAGTCCGGAACGCAGCCGGCCCTGCACCCCTTCCTAATTCAAAGTTCGCGCTATCGCGCCAACGATTTCCACCAATGCAGGGTTGTGCCAAGTGACTTCTACAAACTGTTTTAGCGCTTCTGAATTTTGAGCGATAAAAGAAGCAATTTGAGATGAATGGGAACTGATTGCCAAAGTAGCTACTGTTGTGCCCGGCGCACGATAAACGCCGGCGCGTAATTCTTTCCAAGCAAATGACGACTCGTTGCCTAAGAGCACACAAGCCGCACGTAAGATTTGAATTACGAAGTTGCCGGTTGTCTTTCGAGACAAGTCGATAGCTTGATCTCCATTGATACCTGGCATAGCACTAATCCCTGCCGAATTTTGTTCAACCACGGCCTCTATCGCTGCAGCGGTCACGATACTATCGGCATGCCTGACCGCTTCCACAATCGACGCAGCAGCCGCGATCTGCTTTTTGGCTGCATCAAACTCTGCTGGCCCGAGGCGGCCTTCATCAAGCTCGCTCCCTTTCGGATCTCCAACGATAAAGACATTCCAGGTATGGATGAGGTCGCGCAAGGCTTCGGCGACGAACGGTGGCAGTCGAGCTGCATCAGGCTCCACATTGGCCATCGAAAGGTCGTGGGCCTTGAGACGACTCCGCAGAGTATTGCCGCGCGACCAAGAGGTTGTGATTGAAAGGTTTTCGATGCGCTCTTTCAAAGAGTCATGGAAGCGTTGAGCAGGAATACTCAAATCGCCAAGTTGATTGTGGCCAAGCTGGATCAGTCGATCCGCCTTGAACCGCGTCTCCTCGTAAAGCTCCCGCTGTAGAGTGTCCGTGACGGCTTCTGGCGACGGAGGATCTGGAACAACGTCGATGAGACCTTCAGAGTTGGTGCGAAAGGTTGTAGCTGTCGGTACCTGCTCAGGGAGCGGGGGTGGCATTAGGTCCTCGGATGCGCCTTTAGCCGTGGCGTCATCAAGGGTCCGGAGTAGCTCATGCAATGGAGGAGGCTCAAGCGCCTCGATCCGCCGCACGATCTCGGCGTTCACCTCGGCGGGGCCTTGACGCCACAACGCGTTTTCAATCTGCGCATAAATTAGTTCGCGGCCCTGGCTCCTGGGATGACCAGCCAAACGGTCATCATACCAGGCGGTCCATACAAACCAGTCCTGATTCGAAGCATGAAGCTCCGCCTTTAGGTCCTGCCAAAACAACGGAACCCAATCCGGTTGGCTTTGCGGCCACAATGGGGAGCCTGCGATTATTGAAGCCGCCGCGCCCTGGTCAATATGAGCAGCATCGGTTGAAATAGAAGACCAAAAGTCTGCCTCCGCAATGCGGCCGGCGGCTATGCCAATGCTGGAGGCCTGTTGGAGGCGCGCCACCCCAGACGCACCAGGGAAGGAAGCGCCACGATCTGGACGGGTGATGATCCCATGGAAACGACCGGCTTGGGTGGCAGCGTGAGCCCCCCGTAACACGGCTCGCCTCGCGTAAACTGTGGCGTCGGTAGCCCGCGCTGCCGCTTGTGCGGCAGCAATTGCGTCGGCAACAGCTGAAATCTCCAAAGCGACAGCTTCGCTATGAGCAGAAATCACACTATACGTAGAAATGGCCGCCTCGACAGAGGAAGCTTCGTAAGTTGCGTTGAGATCAGAGTTATCGAGCCCATATTTGGCTATGACCCAAGAAATAGCCGCACCCCGGAAAAGTGGTAGGGCTATATTAACCAATTCCTTACCTGTCCTTTTCGGGGCCGTCGCTCTTTGCAAGAGAGGCAAGGAACGCAGGGCGGCGCGGGCCGCGAGAGTCGCCGAAACCTCACGTGGCTTGCCTTGAACCCATAGATCGAAATCTGCTTCGCTTTTGATATTGGCCAGCGTTCCCTCCTGCGGAAGCACGCACCGCACACCGTCACAAAGCTTTGGCAGGGCACACCAAGTCGCGCAATGCCTTCCGTCTTGAAGGAGCGCGCGCTTTTCGGGAAACTTACCTGTCCCAAAGGTCGGGGATGCGCTTTTCTGCCGCCATGCGCTGAATGAGATTTTATGCGCACACGGCGCATAGAGGCCGGCGCGGCGGTTCATGCTTTAAGACGGGTCTTTCAGACCCTCCCCGGCACGCGCTACCCCGGCCCATCCTTACCAAACCCGGCCGCTTCCATGACCTTGAAAATCCTGGTCTGGAAGGCGTCGTCGTCGCCCTTGGCCAAAAGCCCGGCGTTGCCGGCGATGGCGCCGCACAAGGCCTCGACCCAGGGGGCTTCGGATTTGGCGAAATCGCCCAGCACATAATTATGCACGAGCGCGCGATCGCCGGGATGGCCTATCCCCAAGCGCACGCGGCGATAGTCGTTGCCGATATGGGCGGTGATGGACTTCAGACCATTATGGCCGGCGTTGCCGCCGCCGCTCTTGACCCGCACCTTGCCGGGCGGCAGGTCGAGCTCATCGTGGAACACCACAATGTCTTTCGGCTCGATCTTGAGATAACGCGCCGCCTCGCCAACCGCGCGGCCGGACTCGTTCATATAGGTCTGTGGCAGCAGCAGCGTGACGCGCTCGCCGGCCAGGCTGATCTCGCTCGCAAGGCTCTGGAATTTCGTCCGGAACACAGGCGCCGAGGTTTCCCGCGCGATCGACGCAATGGCCATGAAGCCGATGTTGTGGCGGTTGTCGGCATAGGCCCTGCCGGGATTGCCGAGGCCGACGAAAAGAAGCATGGCGTCCGCCCACAGCAGGATCGCGAAGAGACGCGGAGTTTTCGGATCAGCCTATACGCTGCAACATGACGAGACCCGCCTCCGAGCGGAGGCGGGCCGTCGATCGCCGTGTCGGCGTTACTTCTTCTTGGCGGGAGCAGCTGCTGGCGCTGCGGCCGCGGGCGCTTTGGCGCCAGCCTTGCCTTTGGCCGGAGCTGCTGTTGCGGCGGCCGCCGCCGCGGCGTCTTCCGGCACGACCGCCGGCGGCGTGATCGTCACGATGGTGAAATCGCGATCACGCAGGGTCGGCTTGCAGCCGGCGGGCAGCGGCAGCGCCGTCAGATGCAGGGAATCATTGATGTCGAGCGCGCCGAGATCAGCGATCACCGCCTCGGGGATGTTATCCGCCGGGACGCGCATCTCGATCGAGTGCCGCACGATATTGACGCTGCCGCCCTTCTTGACGCCGGGGCAGGTGTCCTGATTGATGAAATGCACGGGCACTTCGACGCGCAGGCTGGCGCCCGGCTTGAGGCGCAGAAAATCGACATGGAGCGGCTGATCCTTGACAGGATCAAGCTGATAATCGCGCGGAATCACGCGCTGCTTTGCTCCGTCGACGTCGATTTCGAACAGCGTCGTCAGGAAATGTCCGGCATAAATCAGTTTGTTCAGTTCGCGATAATCAAGCGCAATCGGCTCGGCGGGATCGCCGCCGCCATAGATGACGCCTGGAATGCGGCCTTCACGGCGAACGCTGCGGGCGGCCCCCTTGCCAATCCCGCTACGCACCGTGGCCGCGAGAGTCTTTGTCTCGGCCATGTTGCTGTCCTTTAAGAAGTGATGAGCGCCCACGCCTCCAGGGGTGTCGGAAGGGACGCGAGGCGGCTTATAGCGTTGGCGCGCCGCTTGCGCAAGATTTGGCTCATGGGCGCGGGATTTATGGCCATGATCAAGCTGGCCGATGAAGGAAGACGGCAAGAAGCGATAAGTTTTTATTGCTAGGATCGCGGGAGTTCGCCGCGCGCCATGTTCCGCGCCCCATTGTTCAAGGTGTAATCGCTGATGGCCAAGGTCGATGGCGCGCATGCAAAACCGCCGTTGCTTCAGATCATCGCCAAGAAGTCGCGCGCGCTGATCCGGCGCGACGAGACCAGTCTGATCTTTCTCGGGCTTTTCAGCGGGGCAATGGCAGGTCTCCTGGCCGCCGGCATTTTGCGCGCTTCGCATTTTCTGCATCGAGCGCTGTTCGGACATGAGCAATTGAGCGCCATGACGGCGCTCGCATCGCCCTGGCAGGCCCTCGCTCCCGTCGCGGGCGGACTGCTGTTGGGCGTCACCGCGATTTTTATTCATAAATGGCGGCCCAACCGCCCGGTCGATCCGATCGAGGCGAACGCCTTGCGCGGCGGACGCATGTCGCTTTCCGACAGCCTCGTCATCACAGCGCAGACGGTGGTTTCGAACGGGTTTGGCGCTTCGGTGGGGCTCGAGGCGGCTTATACGCAGCTGGGGGCGGGCTTTGCCTCCTTCGTCGGCGGCGCGTTCGGCTTGCGGCGCGCCGATTTGCGCACCCTCGTCGCCTGCGGCTCGGCCGGCGCGATCGGGGCGGCGTTCGGCGCGCCGCTGACCGGCGCTTTCTACGCTTTCGAACTCATTCTCGGCGCCTATACCCCGTTCGGGCTCGCGCCTGTCGGGGCGGCGGCGGTCGGCGGCGTTCTCGCGTCGCGCCTGCTCGGCGCCGACGCCGATTTTGCGAAAACTCCGCCCCCCGGAATTGACCTCACCCAGTCGGACATGGCGATGCTGATGGCGCTCGCAATCCTTTGCGCCTTTTTTGGCGTCGCCATCATGCGGGGCGTGACCTTTGTCGAGAGCGCGTTCCGCTGGACGCGGCTGCCGCAGCCTCTCCATCCGATGATCGGCGGCCTGATCGTCGGGGGTCTTGCGCTGGTTTCGCCGAATGTGCTGTCATCCGGCCATAGCGCGACCGTCGACCTTTTCGACAAGACCGCACCGGCGATCGGCGTCCTCGCCCTGACGATCGCGCTGAAATCGGTCGGTTCGGCGGTCTCTATCGGGTCCGGCTTTCGCGGCGGCCTGTTCTTCGCTTCGCTTTATCTCGGCGGTCTGTTGGGCCGCTTCTATTCCGATGCGATCGCGCTCTATGACCCATCGCTCGCGCCGGACGGGTGGGTCAGCTCGATCGTCGGCATGGCCGCCCTTGCCGTCGCGATC
Source organism: Methylocella tundrae (assembly GCF_901905185.1). Classification (GTDB taxonomy): domain Bacteria; phylum Pseudomonadota; class Alphaproteobacteria; order Rhizobiales; family Beijerinckiaceae; genus Methylocapsa; species Methylocapsa tundrae. Next base: position 74,776 of record NZ_CABFMQ020000078.1, on the reverse strand, counting down.
GTCGGCGGCCCGCTCACGATGAGCTTTCTCGCCCTGGAGACGACGCAGGATTTTCCGCTGAGCCTGATGATGCTGACGGCTTCGACGCTCGTCTCTGTCATCGTGCGCAGAACATTTGGCTATTCCTTTGCGACCTGGCGGCTGCATCTGCGCGGCGAATCGATCCGCAGCGCCCAGGACGTCGGCTGGATGCGCGATTTGACGGTCGGCCGATTGATGCGAACCGATGTCCAGTTCGTCAGAACCGACATGGCCATCGACGAGTTCACCAAACTGTTTCCCCTCGGTTCGGCGCAATGGGTCGTCGCGGTCGACCCTCTTGGCCGCTACACCGGAATTGTGTTCGCCCCCGACGCCTATCTTGTGAGCGCGCGCGCCGAGGGCGCAAAGCCCGAGTTGGCGGCGCTCGCGCGCCTGCCCGAGCAGTTTCTGCTTCCACAATTTAACGTCAAACTCGCCGCGCAAATGTTCGAGCAAAGCGAGAGCGAGGCGCTTGCCGTCGTCGACAATGCAGCGGACCGGCGCGTCATAGGCATCTTGACCGAGGCGCATCTGCTGCGACGATATGCCGAAGAACTCGACAAGGCGCGCCGGGAGCTGTCCGGCGAGACATTCGCGCCTGCCAATTAATCCGCCGCCCATTGCTGAACGAGCTGATCGCGCCAAAGGGGAGAACGCGCGATTTTACTGAACTATGAATAATTTTCGTATTCGTCAATAGAGCATGAAAAGCATCAATTTTTGTTGCTTGTCCGCAGAATAACTCGCCGAAGCTTGACTTAAATCATTTATTGCCCGTATGAATCTCTATTATTGTTAGTTTGTTCTGAATTACCGTCCCGTCGTGCGGAGCCACGCGGCAAATACGCATCCAAAGGGACGGGCATTGGAATGCCGTTAACTCAGGCTAAGGCTTAGCGCCTGTTTTCCTTTATTTATTTCTGACGCGCCACATTGCAATTTTGACTAAACTCCACGCTTTCAACATAACGCACAACGGGCGACGCGCCGCTTTTTGGCGTCAGCCCACGCCGCAAGGATCGTTCGACCATGTCCGAGGCCTCAACACTCGCGCCGATCGCCCCATCCGCCATCCCGGAAGCGCCTCCCGCTGGCGACCACGTCGTCATCAATGGCGCGACGCTCGCTCTCGACGATATTGTGAATCAGGATTTTTTCGCGCCGAAGCGGATCGCGGCTCTGCGCGAGACTTTCCTCAATGCGAAGCCATTCCCGCATCTTGTCTTCGAGAACCTGTTTTCGCCCCGGCTTCTCGAAATGGTATATGCGGATTTCGATCGCCTGAACTGGAACGATTGGCGCCGCTATGACAACAGCAACGAGTTCAAGCGGGGCTCGGCGCCAAAGACTTGGCTTGGACATGCAAGCCAACTCTACTTCAGCACAATTCATTCCGGCCGGTTTGTCGATTTCATTGAGCAGGTGACGGGAATTCACGGCCTCATCACCGATCCCGAGCTTTTTGCCGGCGGCCTGCACGACATCCCGACCGGCGGCAAGTTCGCCATGCATATCGATTTCAACCAGCACGCGGTGACGCGGCTCGACAACCGCCTCGTGTTCATCACCTATCTCAACAAGGATTGGCAGCCGTCCTACGGCGGCGGCCTCCAGCTCTGGGACGCGGCAACGGAAAAATGCGCCGCCGAGATCCTGCCGGAATTCGGACGCTCCATTCTTTTCTACCAATCGTCGAAAAGTCTGCACGGGCATCCGACGCCGGTCAACGCTCCGAACGGGCGTCCGCGCCGATCGGCCGCCGCCTATTTCTACAGCAATGGCCGGTCCGACGGCGAAGGCGAAGACTTCCACACCACGCAGTTCCCGAAAACAGTCGAACCGCCTCAGCACGAGAAATTGTCGAACATGATGAAATATCTGTTGCCGCCGGCCCTGGTCGACGGCGTGCGCAAGGTGAAATCACTGCTGCGGTAGCGGCCTCCCGATCGGAGCGGAGTGGGATTAGCCCGGCCAAGCGATAGAGGGCCTTTCAAGTTCCGCGGGATCCGGAATCCCCTCCGACCGCCAAGCCGCCGGGCGATTTCGGCAACCTCCCGGGATCATGCTATAAGATAGCGATTCAGAAGAGGTTGCTGTCTTTGGCCGTTGGTACCCGCCGTCTCGTCGCTCCCGACTCTCACGAAGACGACGCAGAACTGTCGCTGCGGCCGCTGAGCCTTGCCGATTTTACCGGCCAGGCGGCGGCGCGCGCCAATCTCAAGGTTTTCATCGAAGCGGCGAAAGCGCGCCGTGAGGCGCTGGATCACGTCCTCTTTTGGGGGCCGCCGGGGCTCGGCAAGACCACATTGGCGCAGATCGTCGCGCGTGAGCTTGGCGTCAACTTTCGCTCGACCTCGGGGCCGGTGATCGCCAAGGCCGGCGATCTCGCCGCCCAGCTGACCGCCCTCGAAGAACGCGACGTGCTCTTCATCGATGAAATCCACCGCCTCAATCCGGCGGTCGAGGAAATTCTCTATCCGGCGATGGAGGATTTTCAGCTTGATCTCATCATCGGTGAAGGGCCCGGCGCCCGTTCGGTGAAGATCGACCTCGCCAAATTCACGCTCATTGGGGCGACGACCCGCGCCGGCCTGCTGACGACGCCGCTGCGCGATCGCTTCGGCATTCCGATCCGTCTCGACTATTATACGGCCGAGGAGCTGGAGCGCATCGTGCGACGCGGCGCGAAGGTGCTTTCGATCACCATGTCCGGGGACGGCGCCAATGAAATCGCAAGGCGCGCGCGCGGAACGCCGCGCATCGCGGGACGCCTGCTGCGCCGCGTCCGCGATTTCGCGGCGGTCGACGGCGACCCGGAAATCACCCGCGCCGTCGCCGATAAGGCGCTGCGGCTGCTCGACGTCGACGGCATCGGCCTCGACCAGATGGACCGGCGCTATCTGACGACGATCGCGCTCTCCTTCGGCGGCGGCCCCGTCGGCATCGAGACGATCGCGGCGGCATTGTCCGAGCCGCGCGACGCGATCGAGGACATCATCGAGCCCTATCTCATCCAGCAGGGCTTTTTGCAGCGCACGCCGCGCGGCCGGATCCTGACCGGGCACGCGTTCCGCCACCTCGGGCTTGCCGAGCCGCCGCGCGAGAAAACGCAGTTTCAGCTGTTTTCAGAGAGCGACGGGGACGATTGAGGACGGCGCCGCCAGTCGCTCCATTTCGGCCGTTGGCGCCGGCGTCAGAACGCCTTCCGCGGGCCCCGCGGCTGCCCGCATCGCGGCGATTTTGACCGCGGCCTCCCGCGCGATGATTTTGCGATTCGTCCCGCGCCCGTAGCGCAGCGGCTCGCCGAACATCAGATCGCATCGGATCGGCTCTCCTTTCAGCACCGCCCAGACATGGGGCAGGAGCGAATCCTCGCCGAGCCACGCCGCCGCCGGCGAGGAATAGGAGATCGCCACCGGCTGCACGGCGACGCTGTCAATGCCGCTGGCGGCGATGAGAAGATCGCGCGCGGCGGCGAAATGCGAGCTGTGAAATTTGCGCAACAGGAGCCCGTCCCCGGTCGTGCCTTCGGGAAACAACAAGGCGGCGCGGCCATCCAGCATGCGCCGCGCCATCGCGGCGTTGGCGGCCGGAATGGAGCGGCGCCTGTTGCGGTCGACAAAGACCGTCTCCTGCAATTTCGCGAAAAAGCCGATGAGGGGCCAGCCGCCGACCTCGCGCTTGGCGAGGAAGCAGATGGGCTCGACGCTGTAGAGCGCGAGAATGTCGATCCATGAGATGTGATTGGCGGCAAGCAGGCGGGTGGGCGCCGGGCCGGGCGCTCCCTGCGTGTAGACGCTCACGCGCAACAGCCGCGTCAGGATCCGGCAAAAAGCAACCGGAATCATCCCGCGCCAGGGCCAGCGCAAATACAGCGCGATCCATTGCAAAGGAACGGCGACGCCAAGAAACACAATAAGCGTCGCGCCGATTAGGAGAACGCGAAAAAAGAGCAATGTGGCTCCGGGAGCAAGCGATGCAGCGGCGCCACTCTACAGCGCCAGACTTGCAGTTTGATGACAATGGCCAACGCCTGGCCGGCGATTATGTCGAGAGAGCCTTGCAACAGCATCATTTGCGTCATCAAAGCTTCGTATCACCACTTTAAGTTTTTCTTTAACATTCCCCCGGTGAGATTCGACAGCTCATGTGGCCCCTTGGCGCGCCTTTCGGCGAGATCGCACAGTCCCCCGCCCGCTTCATCAAGCCACGCCGCCTCATCCGCGATCTCGCAGGGCTTGATCCCGTCCTTGGCCGTTTTGGACCTTTCGAGATCCGGCTGGCGACGACGAAAAAGGAAATTCGAAAGGCGCAACGCCTGCGCTATGAAGTCTTCTACGAGGAAGGGGACGCGATCGCCAATCAGGCGTCGGCGCTGGTGCGGCGGGACATCTGCCCTTTCGACGCCTTCTGCGACCATCTTCTGGTCATCGACATGGATCGCGTCAATCGCTTCGGCCGGCCGAAGCCGAAGATCGTCGGCACTTATCGCTTGTTGCGACGGGACGTCGCCGAACGCCATCACGGATTCTACAGCGAGCGGGAATTCGACATCGCGCCCCTGCTGGCGCGGCACGCCAACAAGCGGTTCCTCGAGCTTGGGCGTTCCTGCGTCCACCCACAATACCGATCGAAGCGCGCGATAGAGCTGCTTTGGCGTGGATTATGGCGCTATGCGAAGCACCACCGCATCGATGTTCTGATCGGCTGCGCGAGCCTGCCGGGCGTCGACCCGCGCGCGCTCGCCGTGCCGCTCAGCTTCCTGCACCATCACGCCTCCGCGCCGCAGGAATGGAGCGTGCGTCCTGTTCGCGACCGATCAATCAGAATGAACATTCTTGACGAGAAAGCGATCGACCCGAGGCGCGGCGTCGCGGCGTTGCCGCCGTTGCTCAAGGCCTATCTGCGCGTCGGCGCGAAGTTCGGCGACGGAGCGGTGATCGACGCCCAGTTCGGCACGGTCGACGTCTTCACCGTGATGCCCTTGGCCGACATCGAGGAGCGCTACATCAGCTATTATGGCGGCCCGATGGAAATGCCGGAGCGCGCGGTGGCGTGAGGCGCCCTCACGCGCGACGCCACGTCGATGCGCCTATAAGGGCGGCGAAAAGAAGGACTCCGGCCGCGACCGCCGAGGCGGCTCTGAGCCCGGCGGCGATCCCCATCCCATCACCCGCCGCCAGAGCGCCGAATACCGCCACTCCCGCCGCGCCGCCGGCCTGCCGCGCCGCGTTGAACACGCCGGACGCAGTTCCCGACCAATGGCGATCGACGCTCGACAGTAAAGCGCTTGTCAGGGCCGGCACCGCCACGCCCATCCCGGCGGGAATCAGGATGAACCCGGGAACCATCGCAATAAAAGGCGAAGCTGCAGATAGGGTTCCCGTCGCCGCGTAGCCCATCGCCGCGATGAGCACGCCGGCGACCGTCACCCGGCCCGCGCCGAATCGCTCGACCGCCGGCCCGCTCGCCAGATTGGACGCAATGAACGTCGCCGTCAGCGGCAGGAAGGCGAGGCCGGTTTCGATCGTCGAATAGCCGGCGGCGCGCTGCAGAAACAGCGCGAGCACGAAGATCATCCCGTAATAAGCGAAGTTCAGCGTCACTCCAATGACGACGGCGCTGCTGAATATACGGTTGCGGAAAACGCTCAAAGGCACGACAGGATGCGGCCCTCGCGCCTCCACGGCGAGGAAGCCGGCGGCGGCCGCGACCGCTGCCGCCAGAAGGCCGAGCGGCAGCCTGTCGCCCCAGCCAAGGCGCCCCGCCTCGATCACTGCGCCGACAAGGCTTGCGAGCGCCAGGAAGGCGAGCGCCTGGCCCGCGAGATCGACGGGGCGCTTTTTGTGCGCCGGCGCTTCGGGCGCGAAGACGAAGGTCAAAGCCGCGCCGATGGCGCAAAGCGGCAGATTGACGAGGAAGATGCTGCGCCACCCGAGCGTCCCGATGAGAAGGCCGCCGACGACCGGACCGGCCGCAATCGAGACGCCGCCAGCCGCCGTCCACCAACCGACCGCTCGCGCCCGCGTCCGCGCATCGTCGCCGCAGGCGTGGGCGAGGAGAGCGAGAGACGGCGGCACGAGAAGGGCGGCGGCCGCCCCCTGGACGGCGCGGGCGGCGATCAGCATGCCGCTGTCGCCAGCAAGCCCGCACGCGGCGGAGGCGGCGGCGAATAGCGCAAATCCGGCGAGAAAGGCGCGCTTTGGCCCCGTCCGGTCGCCGAGCGCTCCGGCCGAGAGCAGAAAGGCCGCGAAAAGCAGGGTATAGGCGTCGACGATCCATTGGAGGTCTGACACCGGCGCATGCAAATCGCGCCCGATCGAGACGAGAGCCACATTGACGATGGTGACGTCCAACTGGACGACGACGAAGCCGAAGCTCGCCGCGAGGACGATCAGCGGCAAGCGTGGAACTGATGATTTCATAACAGGGTCTCGCCTCTCGCCGGCGTTGCCGGCGGCGTAGATCACGCGGCGGCCGAACCTCGAATTGAGATTCGGTTGAAGCTCTTATGAGCCTTTGGCGGCGGCCCGGCGCCGGAATTCATCGAGCGGCAGGCCGCCGACGCCCCAATTTTCAAGATCGACCTCGTCGATGACGACGAAGGTCCCGTTGGGCGATTTATTGAGGACTTTGACCAGCACGTCAGTCATCCCCTGGATCAGGGCGGCCTTCTGTTCGCGCGTCGCGCCATCGCGGGCGATTTTGATATTGACGAAGGGCATTTCCATATCCTGTCTTCGAGCGGGTCGCCGGTTTATGCGCGTCGTCCGTCCAGGTCGATCTCATGAGGCCGAGCCGGTCGGCTGCGCTCCGCTGACATAGTCGCCGCGCTTTCCCCCGTAAAGCCGCAACCGCCGGCCCATTCGATAAAACACGCGGCAAACCGGATGGGCTTCGTATACCGCCGCCTGCCACGATGAACGGCGAAAGCAGGCGCCGGTCAGGTCCGCGCAAGGCGGTGGGGAAAGACTGCGTCCAGCGTTGCGGGGACCCAAAGGCATGCTGACGTCCACAATCTACTATACGATGCTCACCAGGAGTTACTCGAAAACCCTGGCGACCACCGCAACCGACCCGACCGTACAAAGAGAAACCCAATATTTTCAGGCTAATATCGGTAAGGTCAAATCGGTCGACGACCTTTTGAAAAACGATAAGCTCTACACCTATGTCATGAAGGCCTTCGGCCTCAGCGACATGAGCTATGCAAAAGGGCTCATTCGCAAGGTTCTGACAGGCGGCGTCGCCAACCCTAAAAGCCTCGCCAACACGTTGAACGATCCCCGTTACAAGGCGCTCGCCACCGCCTTCAATTTCGCGGCGAATGGCGCGCAGACGACGAGCTCGGCCTCCGTTCAAAAGACGACCATCAACGATTATGTCGAACAGGCGCTCGAGACCAATGTCGGCAAAACGAGCCCCGGCGCACAGATGGCGCTCTATTTTCAACGCATGGCGCCAAATATCACGAGCGCCTACAGTATTCTCGGCGACAAAACGCTGCTCAACGTGGTGGAAACGGCGTTCGGCCTGTCATCGTCGATATCGTTTCAGAACATCGACCAGCAGGCGAAGACGATCAGCGGCCTGTTGAAGATCAGCGATCTGCAGAAACCGGCCTATTTGCAAAAATTCATCGAGCGGTTCACGGCAAATTACGACGCCCAACACCCGACGAGCGCATCGGCCACCCCAACCAATGCGCTGCAGATCACGTCGCCAGGCATCAGCCAAAATCTGCTTCTCAGCATCGCCAACCTACCACAGGGAGGACGTTGATCCGTGCAATCCGGGCTCTATGTCACTCTATCCGCCGAGGTCGCTCTCGACAGGCGATTGACGACGATCGCCGCCAACATCGCCAACCAGAGCACGCCAGGCTACAGGGCGGAAGAGATCGAATTCAAGTCCCTGATCTCGAAAGCCGACTCCAACCCGGTCGCTTTCGCTTCGCAGGGCGCCTCCTTCATTTCGAGACGCGCAGGCGTGCCGATCAAAACGGACAATCCGCTCGACGTCGCGGTTCAGGGCGAAGGATGGCTTGCGCTGCAAACGCCCGACGGGACGGTCTACACAAAAGATGGCAGAATGCAGATGGAGCAGAGCGGCGCTTTGGTGAGCGTCGACGGATATCCGGTGCTCGACGCCGGCAATTCGGCCATTCTGCTTGACCCGGCCGCCGGACCGCCCACCATCGCGCAGGATGGCATGATCACGCAGAACGGCCATCAGATCGGCGCCATCGGCATCTTCAGTCTCGACGCCGGCGCCAAGCTCAAGCGTTATAATAATTCCGGCGTCGTGAGCGACAGGCCGGCGACGGCCGAACTCGATTTCACACGTAATGGGATCGCGCAGGGCTTCATCGAGGGAGCCAACATCAATCCTGTGCTCGAAATGGCGAAACTCATTATGGTCTCCCGCGCGTTCGAGAGCATCGCATCGGCGACGGAAGGATCCGAAAGCTCGCTGAAAGACGCCATAAAGACCCTGGGCGCCACCTCATGAGCCCGGCGCGAGGAACGCATAGCGCGCTCGCCGAACTCGAGCATTCCGTGGCGCAAGCCGCAGCGGAGCCGCTTGTCAGGATCAGCGGCGCGGTCAGCGAAGTCTCTTCGGCCCAGGCGCGCGTCAGCGGTCTCTCGCCTGTCCTCAAGCTCGGCGAATGCGTCAGCTTCGGCGGCGGCGGATCGGCGCATCTCGCCGAAGTCGTGCGCATCGACGCGCAGGGCGCCAGCATCAAGGCGTTCGAGGCCAACACGCTGACGAGTCTCGGAGAGCGCGTTTATCGCGCTGGACCTTTGCGCCTCTCGCCCCACCGGAGCTGGAAGGGACGCGTCATCAACGCGCTCGGGGCGCCGATCGACGGCGCGGGACCGCTGCGGCAAGGCGACGAGAGCGCCCTTATCGACGGCGTTCCACCGCCAGCCCTGCGTCGCGCCCGCGTATCAAAGCCTCTTCGCACGGGCATCCGTGTCGTTGATCTGTTCACGCCCATTTGCGCCGGCCAGCGAATCGGTATTTTCGCAGGGTCCGGCGTCGGCAAGTCGACGCTGCTCGCCATGCTGGCGGGCTCCAAGGACTTCGATACGGTCGTTCTCGCGCTTGTCGGCGAGCGCGGCCGCGAAGTGCGCGAATTTCTCGATGACGCCCTCGCCGGCAACCGCTCGCTCGCGGTCTCCGTCGTCGCCACGGGAGACGAGACCCCGACGATGCGCCGCCTCGCGCCGCGCACCGCCATGACCATCGCCGAGTTCTTTCGCGACGCGGGCGATTCCGTTCTGCTCATTATCGATTCGGTGACGCGCTTCGCGCACGCCGCGCGCGATGTCGCCCTGGCCGCGGGCGAGCCGGCGGTGGCGCGCGGCTATGCGCCGAGCGTCTTCAGCGATTTGCCGAAACTCCTCGAGCGCGCCGGTCCGGGCGAAGAGGGCAAAGGCTCGATCACAGGCGTGTTTTCAGTCCTCGTCGATGGCGACGACCATAATGATCCGGTGGCCGACGCTGTTCGCGGCACGCTCGACGGGCACGTCGTTCTCGATCGCGCCATCGCCGACCAAGGGCGCTTCCCAGCCGTCAATGTGCTCGCCTCGATCTCGCGCCTCGCGCAGATCGCATGGACGAGTGAACAGCGCGATCTCGTCGTCAAATTGCGCGGGCTCATCGCGCGCTACGAGGATACGAGCGACCTCCGCCTCATGGGCGGCTACAAGGCAGGCAATGATCCCGAGCTCGACCAGGCCGTGGCGCTCGTTCCCAAAATCTACAAGGCGCTGGAGCAATCGCCTGGATCATCGTCGAGCAGGGACGCATTTCGCGAACTCGCCCAGGCGCTCGCGGCATAGGCCGGGATGATATTTGCCTTGGGGCCGGCGTTGTTCACTCCACCGCGTTGAGGAGGCCCACATTGCCGCCAACCGCGGCGGTGTTGATCGTTATCGTCTGTTCGATGCAGAAGCGTGCGAGATAATGCGGGCCTCCGGCCTTTGGCCCCGTGCCCGACAGATTAAAGCCGCCGAACGGCTGTGTGCCGACGACCGCGCCAATCATATTTCGATTGACATAGCAATTGCCGGCGAGGCGCCGGTCAAGGATATGCGCGATCGTCGCCTCGATGCGTGAATGGACGCCTAGAGTGAGCCCGAAGCCCTTGGCTTCGATCGCGTCGAGAAGCGCATCGAGCTCGGACGCCTTATAGCGGACGACATGCAGGATGGGCCCGAAAATCTCGCTTCTGAGATCGGCCGCCGAGCGAAGCTCGAAGATATGAGGCGCGACATAAAAACCGCCCTGCGGCGTGTCGGCCGGGAGGGTTCCGGTAAAATGCGTGATCGCGCCGGATTTGTCCTGCGCCGACATCCGTCCGATATGCGCCAGAAGCGCGCCTCTGGCGTCGGCGTCGATCACCGGGCCGACATGGACGCTGACATCGCGCGGATCGCCGACCGCCAGCTCGCGCGCGGCGCCTGCGATCATCGCAATCATCCTGTCGGCGACATCCTCCTGGACACAGAGAAGACGCAACGCCGAACAACGCTGCCCTGCCGAGCGGAAGGCCGAAGCGACGACATCATCGCTGACCTGCTCCGGCAAAGCCGTCGCATCGACGATCATGGCGTTGATCCCTCCGGTTTCGGCGATCAGCGCGGCGATCGGCCCGTCCTTGGCCGCGAGCGCGCGATTGATCCGCGTGGCGACATCCGCCGATCCGGTGAAAGCGACGCCATCGACGCCGGGCAAAGCAACGAGCGCCGCGCCGATCTCGCCATCGCCGGGAATGAGGCGCAACGCGGAGGCCGGAACGCCGCAGCGATGCAGCAGGGCGACCGCCTCGATGGCGATCAAGGGCGTCTGCTCGGCAGGTTTTGCGAGGACGCTATTGCCCGCGACGAGCGCGGCCGCCACCTGCCCGATGAAGATCGCAAGGGGAAAGTTCCACGGGCTGATGCAAACGAAAACGCCGCGTCCGTGACAATGGAGCTTGTTGTCTTCGCCTGTCGGACCCGGCATGGATTGCGGCGAGCCCCAGCGATCGCGCGCCGAGGCGGCGTAATAGCGCAGAAAATCGATCGCCTCCCGCCATTCGGAAACAGCGTCGTCCAGCGTCTTGCCCGCCTCCAGCTGCAGCAGGCGCAGCCAGCGCGGCGCCTCCGCCTCGAGTCTTTGCGCCGCGCGATCGAGGCAGGCGGCGCGTTCATCAACGGGCTGGCGCGACCACAGCCGGAAACCCGCGCGCGCCTCATCCATGGCTTGCGGCAACTCGCTCGTCCCGGCGTCGGCGACGGCGCCAATCGCCGATCCGTCGATCGGCGAAAGGATTTCGCGCGTCGGTCCCGCCGGTTTTGGAATGGCGGCCTTTTTTCGCAGTTTGGTCTTTGCGCCGGAAACGATTGCCGCCGCCTGCCGCGCCGCGGCGGTCTGGGGCAGGCTCGCGAGCAGCGCGCTCAAGGCTTGGGAATCGCCGAATTCGACGCCAGCGGCGAGCTTGCGCGAAGGCATGTGAATATCCAGCGGCAAGGCCAAGGCCGACGCGCGGGCGTTCGCCGCCTCACCGACGATCGCCTGCGGCCGGACCATGAGATCGGCGGCCGGAATATCGCGATCGCCGAGCCGCGCGACGAAAGAGGAATTGGCGCCGTTTTCGAGAAGGCGCCGCGCCAGATAGGCGAGCAGATTCGCATGTGCGCCGACGGGCGCATAAATGCGGCAGGTGACGCCCGGGAATTCGTCGCGAAGGCCGGCGTAAAGATCCTCGCCCATGCCGTGCAGGCGCTGGAACTCATAACCGTCGACGCCATCAGCGATGGCGACGATCGTCGCGACCGTCAGCGCATTGTGGGTGGCGAATTGCGGCAGGATATTTGCCCGCAAGGCCAGCATCTTGCGCGCGCAGGCGATGTAGTTGAGATCGGTCATCGCCTTGCGCGTGAACACCGGGTAGTCGGCGAGACCGCGCTCCTGCGCGCGCTTGATCTCCGTGTCCCAATAGGCGCCCTTGACGAGCCGCAGCGTCAAGCGCCTTTGGTGCTGGCGCGCCAGCGTCGCGACATGATCGACGACCGCGATCGAGCGTTTGAGATAGGCCTGCACGGCAAGGCCGAAGCCGCCCCAGCCTTTGAGCTGCTCGTCGGCCAGCGCGCGGTCGATGACATCGAGCGAAAGCTCGAGGCGATCGGCCTCCTCCGCGTCGATGGTGAAATGCAGACCATGACGCTTCGCCATGCGCGCGAGTTCGACAACGCGCGGCGTCAACTCCGCGAGGACCCGGGTGCGGGATAAAGGCTCATAGCGCGGATGCAGCGCCGAAAGCTTGATCGAAATGCCAAGCCGCTCGGGGTTTGCGGCGACCGCGCGCGATGCTCCGATCGCCTCGATCGCATGGGCATAGGCTTTGAAATAGATTTCGGCGTCGGCGGCCGTGCGCGCGCCTTCTCCCAGCATATCGAAAGAGTAGCGGTTTGACCGGCCCTCGCGCGACGAGGCGCGCCGCAAGCTTTCCTCGATGGTTTCGCCGAAGACGAAATGCTGACCCATTAGCTGCATTGCCTGACGCGCGGCGGCGCGCAAGGCGCCCATGCCGATGCGCCGCGCCGCCGCCGCGATGACGCCCTCGGCCGTCTTGCCTTTATCGATCATGCGGGCGGTGGTTCCGAGCGCCCAGGCGGCGGCTGAAACAAGGAGAGGCTCAGACCCATGCGCTCCGGCATGGGCCTCGCCCTGACCACTCCAGCACGCGGCCCCAATCTTTTCCTCGATCAGACGGTCCGCGGTGAAAGAATCCGGCACGCGCAGCAGCGCTTCGGCGAGCACCATCAGCGCAAGGCCCTCCTCCGAGGAAAGGGAATATTCGCGCAGCAAATCTTCGAGGCCGCCGATGCGCGAGGTCTTTTTTCCGCGCGCGGCCGCGATCAGATTTGCGCCCAGGCGATCAATGCGCGCTTCCGCATGAGCGCCGAGCGAAGCGTTACGAAGAAGTTCGGCAGCGATCGGCTCGTCGGCCGGCGCATAGGGCGCGGAGAAAAGCGGAAAAGCGACGTCGGACGTCATGGCGGTCAGACCTCATGGGGCAGGACTGCGCAGGGAGGCGCCAGATATAGGCCCCCGCGCCCAAAATCGGATGATCCGTCGAGGCCTCACCCGGCGCAGCGCGCGGAACGGGCGCCGCCGACTTCGTCCAGCGCCTCGCGAAAAACGTCGACCGCCTGCAAGAGGTCGGCTTCCGCGATGACGAGGGGTGGCGCCAATCGCAACACGCTCTCATGCGTTTCCTTGGCGAGAACGCCGCGCCGCATCATGGCGAGGCAGACCTCCTTGGCCTTGACCTGATTGACGTCGAGCTCGACGCCCGCCCAGAGACCCTTGGCGCGCACCTCGACGATCGCGGGATGGTCGACGGCGCGCAGCGCCTGCAACAGCGTCTGCCCAAGGATGCGGCTGCGCTCAGCAAGTTCTTCATCGCGCAGCACGGCGATCGCCTCGCGCCCGACCGCCGCGGCGAGCGGATTGCCGCCAAACGTCGAACCGTGGCTGCCGGGGCCGAAAACATCCATCACGCCACGCCGTGCGATGAAGGCGGAAACCGGCATCAGCCCGCCGCCGAGCGCCTTGCCGACGATCAGGCCGTCGGGTCTTGCATCCTCATGCTCGAAACAGAAATTGCGCCCGGTTCGGCCGAAGCCGGATTGCACCTCATCGAAGATCAGCAAAATTCCGTGTCGGTCGCAGATGCGCCTGAGGCTCGCGAGATACCCCGGCGGCGGCACGATGACGCCGGCCTCGCCCTGGATCGGCTCGATCAGGACGGCGGCTGTGCGGCGGCAAATCAATGCCTCGATCGCCTCCGGGTCGCCGAAGGGCGCCGTGACGAACCCCGGCGCGAAGGGGCCGAAACCGCGCCTTGACGCAGGATCGCCGGAAAAGCCGATGATCGTCGTCGTGCGCCCGTGGAAATTGCCGCTGGCGACAATGATCTCGGCCATGCCGTCCGGCGCCCCCAGCTCATCATAAGCATAGCGCCGCGCCGCCTTGATCGCCGTCTCGACCGCCTCGGCGCCGGTGTTCATGACAAGACAGGCGTCAAGCCCGGCAAGGTCTGCGAGATCCTGACAAAAATCACCGAGGTTGTCGGAATGGAAGGCGCGCGAGACAATATCGAGACGCGCGAGCTGGCCCTGCATGGCCTTGACGAGACGCGGATGCAGATGGCCAAAGCTCGCCGCGGAATAGGCGCTCATCATGTCAATGTAGCGACTGCCGTCGACATCGAAGAGATGCGCCCCGCGCCCATGCGCCAAGACGACCGGAAGCGGCGCGTAATTGCGCGCGCCGTAACGGATTTCACGGTCGATTGCGGTGTGAGCGGACATTGATGCGGCCCTGATCCGGCGTCAATTACAATTATCGCATGTTTTGGCGCAGATGATGGCGCAAAACCCGCGCCGGGCAAAACATCTCCGCGGAGCGATGCGTCTAGCCGCCGCGGATTTTGCTCTTCGCGGCCGGCGCGGCGCCGCGCCGTTTCGCGGCCTTCGGCCGCTTGCCGGGCCAGGCGACGATGTGATCGACGTAGTCGTCGAGCCTGATCTCGGTCTCCAAGGCGGCGACCCGCCCCCGCACTGAAACGCCCGCCTCATGAACAGTCTCAGTCGAGCCCGACACCAGGGGATGCCACCAGGCGAGATCGCGCCCCTCGGCGATCAGCCGATAGGCGCAGGACGGCGGCAGCCACGCAAGGCTGCGCGCGGTCTCCGGCGTCAGCTTGATGCAATCGCGCACCTTGCGCCGCCGATTGGCGTAGTCCGCGCAGCGGCAGGAGCCCGCGTCAAAAAGCCTGCAGGCGACATCGGTAAAGTAGATCGCGCCCGTGTCCTCGTCCTCGAGCTTGACGAGACAGCAGCGTCCGCAGCCGTCGCAAAGGCTCTCCCATTCCGTCTTGTTCATCTCTTCGAGTGGTTTTTCCCGCCAAAAAGGTTTTTCCGCCGCAAGATCCTGCCGGGGCCGGGCTGTGGGTTCGACGCACGGCGTCAGCCCTTTGGCCGCAGGCGCGGGCCGCTTCGGCGCGGCGCAAGCGCCATCGGTCTTTGCATCTTGCCGCGACATGAACTTTGACGATTCTCTCAAAGGGTTGCGCAACCGGGCGTCCTGGACATCAGCGCCCTATTTCGATCAAAAGCGGCTGCAAACATTGGAGCAATCTGCGCAAGCGCGGTTTTAGCCTTCAGGTCCGGTCGGCATGCGCATATTGCTTCAGGAGATCGTTGAGTTCATCAATCCATTTCCTGATGCGGATGATGGTGGCGTCCCTCGCGCTCGCGGCAACGTCAGGTCCCGTCCTCATTTCGCCGGATTCAAGAAGCTTAAGCTGCCGTTGAAGCTTAGAACGCATTTCGATCCATTCTTCAACAAAATCATGGACTATCGTCACGCAATCCCCCCATGTTTTGCCAGCAACTTAACACGAGATCGGGGCGCGCGGCCAACGAAAGTCAAATGGCGCCAAATTCGGCCTGACGCCACTGTCCGCCCCAGGCGACTTTATTCATAAAAACCGCAAAATGCGTCCATGTTTCCCCTATATCGCAGCGCCATGATGCGAAGCGGTAGCCACCCGGCGCGAAAATGCTCTAAACTGCGGTCAATGCCGATAGACCGCACCGAGTCTCATTCTGGAGCACAGAGCCGTGTTCGATCGCCTGCGTGAAACACGGCTTTGGCGCAGGGCGGCGCGCGCCCTGCTGGCGTTCGACGCCTTTGTCGATTCGTCGCTTTTTAGCGGCGGCGAAGAAGCCAAGGAACGCTATGCCGCTTTTTCCGCCTTCATGGACAGGTTTCATGTGGCCGGCTGGCGGCGCGCCGTTGTGGAGCTCGCCTGCGAGACGCTTACGCTGGGCATCGCGGGCGGCGTCGTCGCGCTCACTCTGGCGGTTCCCGCCTTTCAGGAAACCTCCGAGGACTGGCTGAAGAAGCAGGACCTCGCCGTGACCTTTCTCGACCGCTATGGCCAGGAAGTCGGGCGGCGCGGCATCAAGCATGATGATTCGGTCTCTTTCGACGAACTGCCTGAAAATCTGATCGAGGCCGTGCTGGCGACCGAGGACAGGCGCTTCTTCGATCATTTCGGCGTCGACGTGATCGGCACGTTGCGGGCTCTGACCGTCAATGCGCGGGCCGACACCGTGGTTCAGGGCGGCTCCACCATCACGCAGCAACTCGCCAAGAACATTTTTCTGTCCAACAAGCGCACGCTCGAGCGCAAGATCAAAGAGGCCTATCTCGCCGTCTGGCTCGAATTCCGGCTGTCGAAACGCGAGATCCTGCGGCTTTATTTCGATCGCGCCTATCTTGGCGGCGGCGCTTTCGGCGTGCAGGCCGCTTCGCAATTCTATTTCGGCAAATCGGTGCGCGACCTCACGCTGGCGGAGGCCGCGATGATCGCCGGCCTTTTCAAGGCGCCGACGAAATATGCGCCCCATGTCAATCTGCCGGCCGCACGCGCGCGAGCCAATGACGTTTTGAACAATATGGTCGACGCCGGCTATCTCACGGAAGGGCAGATTTACGCGGCGCTGCGCAATCCCGCGACCCCCGTCGACCGCAACAAGACGACGAGCCCGGACTGGTATCTTGATTACGCCTATGACGAGGTGAAGAAGCTCAGCGAAGCGCACAAGCTCGGCGATGAGCGCGTCCTCACCGTGCGCACCGCGCTCGACTCCGGCCTGCAAGAACACGCCGACGCGACGATCGAGGATCAGTTGCGCCAATATGGCGCGAGCTATCACGCCAAGCAGAGCGCCATGGTGATCTTCGAGCCGAACGGCGCCTTGCGGGCGATGGTGGGCGGGCGCGATTATGGCGCGAGCCAGTTCAACCGCGCGACCGACGCGCTGCGGCAGCCGGGGTCCTCGTTCAAACCCTTCGTCTATCTGACGGCGCTGGAGACCGGCAAGTTCAAGCCGACGACGATCGTCGTCGACGCGCCGATCTGCATCGGCAACTGGTGTCCGCGCAACTACAAGAACAAATATGCCGGCTCGCTGCCTCTGGTGACGGCGCTGGCGCACTCGCTGAACACGGTCGCGGTCCGGCTGTCGATCGCCATCGGCAATGGCAGCCCGAAGGCGGGACGCGCGAAAATCATCGAGACCGCGCGGCTGATGGGGCTGACGACGCCGCTCCCCGACACAGTGTCGCTGCCGATCGGCGCGGATGAAGTAACGGTGGTCGATATGGCGTCGGCCTACTGCGCCTTCGCCAACGGCGGCCTGCGTGCGCCGCCTTATGCCGCCGTCGAGATCGCCAACGGCCGCGGCGAAGTGATCTACCGCCATGATCGCGACGAGCCGCCGCCGCGCCGGATCATCGACGCCGACACCATCGTGACGATGGATTCGATGCTGCTGCAGGTTGTTCTGGCCGGCACAGGCAGGCGCGCGCAACTCGACAATATCGAGGTCGCCGGCAAGACCGGCACGACGAACGGCTATAAGGACGCCTGGTTCGTCGGCTTCACCGGCAATTATGTCGGCGCCGTCTGGTTCGGCAATGACGACAACACCTCGATGAACAATATGACCGGCGGCTCCTTGCCCGCTGCGACCTGGCATGACGTCATGGCCTATGCGCATCAGGGCATCGAGCTGAAGCCTCTGCCGGGGCGCCCCGCGCCGGCGCCGCCCGCCCCGCCCGCCGCCGAAGCCGACGCATCGGCCAGCGGCGCCCCGCAGCGACCGGCAAGCCTGTCGTCCCGCTCGATCGAAACATTGCGCGCCATCGCCAGCGAGATCGAGGCGGCTGAGAAGCTGCGGCAAGGCGCGGGCGTCGGCGCGAGCGCAGCCTCGGCCGCTCGCCCGGCCGCTTTGCCGGGCGGCGGATGAGCGGCGCTCTTCTCTGCGCATCTATGCAATTCAATCGGCAGCGGTCATAGCGAGCAGGATCGATCGGATTTAAAGACCTCATGCTCTACCGCGACCCCTCCCGACACAGATTACGCGACCGCGCCGCCCTCCTCGGAAAGTTCCTGCTCGTCGGCGTCGCCGGCGGCGTGATCGGCCTTTGCGTCACTTTCGCGGCGCTGCGGAACGGCTTCGGCTTCGGCGCCGTCGAGGCGGGTCCGTGGACCGCCTGGCCGAGGAACGGCGCCGGCAATATCGACCCTTATTCGCGCGCCACGCTCGCTCTCTCGGGCGAGATCCCCCTCGGCGCATCGGAAGGCATCAGCTTTGTCGCGCTGGATGACAGCGCCGGCAATCGTTTCGACGCCTCCTGCGACTATACGGTGAGCGGGCAGACGCCGCAGGCGCGCTACTGGACGCTGACTGTGATGACGCCGAAGGGCCGGCTGATCGCGAACCCGGCCGAGCGCAACGGCTTCACCTCCAGCGAAATCCTGCGCTCCGCCGATGGCGGCTTCGCCATCACCCTGTCGCATAACGCCCGGCCGGGGAACTGGCTGGCGCTCGGCAGCGACAGGAGCTTCATCCTTGTCCTGCGCCTCTATGAGACTGAATTCAGCGCCGCGACGCTCGCCTTCGACGCATCGAGCCTGCCGACGATCGTCAGGGGAGCATGCCGATGAACCGTCTTGATCGCCTCCTTTCCGGCGTCCTCTGGCTGCTCGGCGTGCTGTTCGTGGCGGCCGCGGTTCATATCCTCGCCGTCTTTTATCTGCCAAGGTATGAGGGGAAAGACCCGTTCAGCCGTCTGTCGGCCTTCGCGAAAACCAGCGAACTCACCGTGCTGCCGCGCGCGACGCCTCAGGCCGAATGGGCGCCCTTCTCCGATCCGGCTCTTGCGCAGGGCGCTTGTCTTTACGACCTGTCGCGCAATCCGATGCGGCTTTCCGGCGAAGTCGACGCCGACCGGATGCTCACGCTCTCGTTTCGCACGCCGACGGGTGAAATTTTCTATTCGATGACCGAGCGCGCGGCGCAGCGAGGCAAGATTGACGTGCTGGTTCTCACCGCCGAGCAACTCGAGTCCCTCGAGGCTTCGGACGAAGAGGACGAGGCGCCGCAGGAGCTGCGGCTTGTCGCGCCGACAACAAAAGGAATTGTTCTTATCAACGCCCTCGCCGCCTTTCCGAGCGAAAGGCTTGAGGCCGAACAGAGGGTGAAAGCCATGAGCTGCGCACCCGAGGCCTCGCCGGAATAGGAAGAGGCCGCCCGGCTCAGCGTGAGTCCTTGCCCTGACCCTTGCCGGATGATTTCGCATTGTCTTCGTGGGGGGCGCACAACAGCGCGGCCTCGCATATGGTTTCCCGGCGGATGCCGGTGAAAAAAACAATCTCGCCCCTGCCTCGCGCCATCGGCGGCCGGCCGGACCTTGCGCCTTTCGGCAATTTGAAAGCTACGAGTTCACCCATTGGCGTTGTCTCCGAAAAGATCGACCGGGCGGCTTCGCCTTTGCGCGCTGGCCCCAGTCCCTGCTCCGATTCACAGTACCGCGCCGATCTTGCCAAAGTTTCAAAAGCCGATCCAAAATGGGACGCATTTGCTTAGCGCATTTGAGGCAAGGTCGATACGTTCGACCCTGCCCGAACCCGGGCCATCCGCCTGTGAGCAATCGCACGTCGCCGCGCGCACTCCGTCAAAGGAACTGGCTGAGGCCCGGAATGGCGGCGGCGACCTGCCGGATGCGCTCCTCGCCGGCCCGTTCCTTGACATAGGCGAAGACCTCATGGCCCACCGCCTGCATCTGCCCCATGCTGAGGCCGAGCCCCGATAGCCTCGCGGCGAGCCCCATGAGGCCGCCGCCCATCATGCCCATCAGGCCGCTGATCAGGCCGCCGCTCTCCGCGCCGGCCGCGGCCGCCTCCGCGGCGCCCGGCACGGTCGCGAATAATTCGTCGATCTCCCCCTTCGGCCCCTCCTTCCGCAGGAAAGCCAATATGACCCCGACCGCCTTCTCGGCGGTGCCTGGCTCAATGCCGGCGGATGCGGAAATGCGCGCAATGAGATCTTGCATGGAAGCCTCGTTCCTGGTCGGGATGTGTTCGAGCTAGCGCCAAGCGGCCGCCAAAATCAAGCGCGCCCCGGCAGCTCCGTGCCGCCCTTCCGATGCAACCTGACGATGCAGCCCGCCCAACCTCGCGCGCGTTCATGATGATTGCGTCATGAAAGTGTCGCCGGTCAAAGATAGGTGAAAAATACCCATAGCCGCGTCATTCCCGCCCGGACACCCGGCTTGGCGAAAACGAGGAGATTTTCATGACGTCGCTATCCGCGCCAGATATTCTGGCGACGCCAAAAGTCGATTCAAAGCCCTATCTCAACCAGCCGATGTCGCTGCAGGCGATACTGATTTTCCTGGCGATCGTCGCGCTCGGGTTGTTCTTCACCGCTTTCAGCATTTATCGCGACGTCGCTGCTTCCGGCACGAGCGTCACCACCATCCTTCCCTTTCTTCTGCTCGGCCTCGCCCTTTTGATCGCCCTCGGGTTCGAGTTCGTCAACGGCTTCCATGACACCGCCAATGCGGTCGCAACAGTCATTTACACCCATTCCCTGGCGCCGCCCGTCGCCGTCGTCTGGTCGGGCTGCTTTAATTTCCTCGGCGTTCTGTTTTCGACCGGCGCGGTCGCCTTCGGCATCGTGTCTTTGCTGCCGGTCGAACTGATCCTCCAGGTCGGCTCGGAGGCGGGTTTCGCCATGGTCTTTGCGATGCTGATCGCGGCGATCATCTGGAATCTCGGCACCTGGTGGCTCGGTTTGCCGGCGTCGAGTTCGCATACTCTGATCGGCTCGATCATTGGCGTCGGCGTCGCCAATGCGCTGATGCGCGGTCGCGACGGCACCTCGGGCGTCGACTGGAGCAAGGCCACCGAGATCGGCTACGCGCTGCTGCTTTCGCCGGTCGTCGGATTCGTCTGCGCGGCCATTCTTCTACTGGTCATGAAGATCCTCATCAAACGCCCGGAACTTTATTCCGAGCCAAAACTGCACGCCGCCCCGCCGCTGTGGATTCGCGGCTTGCTGATTTTCACGTCCGCCGGCGTTTCATTCGCGCATGGCTCTAACGACGGGCAGAAGGGGATGGGCCTCATCATGCTCATCCTCATCGGCACCGTGCCGACGGCTTATGCGCTGAACCGCGCAATGCCGGAAAGCCAGGTTGCGAGTTTCATCGAGCATTCGCACGCAGCGTCAAAAGTGGTCGACGCCAAGGCCTCAGGCTATGAAGTGTTGGGCGACCCACGGCCAGCCGTCACCAACTATATCACCTCGCATGAAATCAACGAGGGCACCTTCCCCTCGCTCGCCGCGCTGATCCGCGACATCGCGGACCAGATTCAGCAATATGGGTCCATCGCCAAAATTCCGGCGGCGAAGGCCGGCAATACCCGCAATGATATGTATCTGGCTTCCGAAGCCATCCGCGTCCTGCAAAAGGACAAGGCGGGCGACCTTACGAAAGAGGACCTTGCGACTCTCACCGCCTACAAGAAGAACCTCGACAGCGCGACGAAGTTCATCCCGGACTGGGTCAAGATTTCGGTCGCGATCGCGCTCGGCCTTGGCACGATGATCGGCTGGAAACGCATCGTCGTCACAGTCGGCGAGAAGATCGGCAAGACCCATCTGACCTATGGCCAGGGCGCCGCCGCCGAACTCGTCGCGATGGGCACCATCGCCGCCGCCGATAATTTCGGCCTGCCCGTCTCGACGACGCATGTGCTTTCGTCCGGCGTCGCCGGGACCATGGCGGCTAACGGCTCGGGGGTGCAGATGTCGACGATCCGGAGCCTTGCGCTGGCCTGGGTGTTGACGCTGCCTTGCGCCATCGCGCTCTCCGCGCTGCTGTTCTTTGTGTTCCGCAAGGTCGAGCTGTTCTTCTAGGCTCAATGGGGACTAAACGCCGGCGCAAAGCGCCAGTCCATCGAGGCGATCATGCTCCGGCACGGTCGCCTCTTTACTTTTTGCCGAAGCGGCGACCCCGTCCAGTCTAATTGATCGGAACGCCCGATTCCGCGCTGAGAAGGCGCGAAATGGCGGGCGTCAGCTCGCCGTGGCTGGCGCGGCCATGATCGCGCTCATAGCGCTCGATCGCCTGCCTGGTCGTTGCGCCCATGACGCCATCGGGCTTCAGCACAAAGCCCAATTTGACCAGGGCTTTTTGGGCCGCGAGCACGGTCTTGGACGGGCCCGCGGCCTGGACCTCGTGTCCGTTGCCGAGCAACAGCTCAGTGATGGCGTCGCGCGGCTTGGTCTCGGCTTCGGCGCCGGCCGGAGCCGGGGCGGACGCTTGATGAGCATGAGGGAGGCTGCTCTTGTCGTCCGTCGGCGTCTTTGCGGACTGGCTGTCATCCGCCTGCGCCGGCGCGAGCTGTTGCGGCCGGGGCGCTGGAATGGGAAGCGTCGCGGGAGCCAGCTCGATTGTGCTTGGCTCTCTTGTCGCGTGAGCGGGCGCGGCGTGACCGAACAAAGGGGCCGGATGGCGCGTCTTCTGCATCGTCAGCGCGTTGATCGCAATACCCCCGAGCGCCGCGACGCAGAGCGCGCTGCCGACAAGCACGAGGGCGCGCCGCGTCTTTACGGACGATTTGCGCGACGAGCCGCGCCGTTTCGAAGACGCCCCCTTGTCGCGCTTTGGCCGCGCCCTCGGCTTTGAAGGTTCGGTCAGGATGTAATCATGATCAGCCGTAGCCAGAGCTTCACGCAATTTTCTTCACCGTGATTTGTTGGAATAGATCGCCCATTTCGTCGCCGCGACGATAGCGCGCGATGGTCTCAATCTTGGCGCATGTCCGCGCCTTATCGGCGGCGGAGCGGCAATCCATCGGCAGGCGCACGAGAACGCATGTGCCTTCGTCTGGCTCGCTCGCCAGGACGATCGATCCGCCATGCAATCCGACAAGCCCGCTGACGATGGAGAGGCCAAGCCCCGTTCCCTCATAAGGCCGGTCGAGCGCGCCCTTCGCCTGGAAGAAAGGATTGCCGAGGCGCGCGAGATCCTGCGCGTCTATGCCAACGCCTGAGTCGGCGACAAGGATGAGCAGCGTATTGCCCTCGGGCTTCGCGCTGATCCACACCTTGCCGTCGTCGGGCGTAAACTTCACCGCGTTGGAGAGAAGATTGATCAGGATCTGTTTGCAGGCGCGCTTGTCGCCGATAACCTCTTCAAGGCCGTCCGGGCACGCCCGCTTGATCTCGATGTTGCGTTCGGCCGCCTTGAGTTTGACCATGTCGCAGCAGATGTCGATCAGAGGGGCAATGGAGAAGTGCGCCGGCGTCAGATCAAAGGAGCCGGACTGTATTTTCGACAGATCGAGAATCGAGTTCACGACGGAGAGAAGATGCTGCCCTGATTGATGAATGATTGCGGCATATTCGCGCTGCTTTGCGCCATCGCGCGGGGTCTGCTCGGCGTCGCCAAGAATTTCCGAAAAGCCGATGATCGCATTCAAGGGCGTTCTGAGTTCATGACTCATATTAGCGAGGAAATGATCTTTCGAGTGATTGGCTTCCACGGCGCGGGCTCTTGCGGCTTCGAGTTCGTCCTCGCGCCATTTCAGTTCGGTGATGTCGCGATAGATCGCGATGGCGCCTCCGCCATTCGCCGCCCCCCGCCCCCCGGGGTCCGCCTCGCAGCGGCGCGCCCGCATGTCGAGCCAGACAAATACCGGCTCCGCGTAATGGCCGCGATCGACGACGCTTGAGCTCCTGAGGCGCAAGGTGGCGTTGACTGTCGCGCCGCCGGCGCTCGCCTCAGCGATCGCTTTCAGAAACGCTGGACGGTCGGCGACGTGAACATGTTCGAAGAAGCCTCGGCTCATCAGTTCGGAGGGAGGCAGCCCGAAGAGGCCTTCGCAGGTGGGGCTGACCGAGGTCGCGGCTCCCGTTCGATCATGCGTGACGACGAGATCGCCAACGGTTTCGGTGAGGATGCTGAAGCGCTCGGCGCGGCGCTGCTCGGCGTGGGAGCGGGCGGCCTGATCCCGCACGAAGGAGAGCGCGACGAGCGTTGCATAGGCGATGGCTGGGAGCAGAAAGAGGGAAGGACGCGCCAGCCCCGAAACGGCGTCGCAGACGCCCAGCGCGTCCGCCGCGGCGACCCCTGCGACGGCGAGCGCCGCGACAAGGCCGCTGGCGCCGATGACCGCCAGATTGAAGGAAAACAGGCTGTCGAGGGGCGCGAGAATGAGCCAGGCGAGGGCGCCCTCGCCCGCGCCGCCGATCGCCGCCGTCAGCCCGGCTGCGATTAGGCCAAAGGTCGACAGCGCCTCCGCCCGCATGAGCCTGCCGGTCGAAGACAGAAGCACGACGGCGGCGAGAGGCAGCGTCAGCCAGGCGAACACAAGCGAATCGACGAGGCCTGGGCCGCCATGCGAGGCGAGATAAAAGGGAGCCGCCGCTACGATCGCGAGCGAAACCGAAAGCCGTCGCAAGATGAAATTCTCATGGCGCGCCCGCTCGTCCGGGGAGGATAGGGCGCCAGGGTGGATGAGGCTGGCGATCCGGCCTTCAAGACTGAGGGGGTAGCCCAAGTTTCGCTCCGCACATGCCGCTTCCTGCCGCGGCGGTTCGAGCGCCACGCTGCCATCGGCGTCTTAAGTTCGCCCTAAATTGCTGCGGCGCGTCTGCATCAAAAGCGGGAAAAAGCCGGGATTAGCCGGCGCGGATCCGCCAAATTCTGTCTATGGTGTAGAAATCCTTGCTATTTTTGATCTTGCGCCATCCCGGCGAGATCCTGCCCGCGGCTTTGTCCGGATTTTAATAAACATCCCCTAACGGCTTGATCTCCAGCAAGGAGATCGATCGATGTGGTTTCTCATCCGCGCCGTGTTCTGGCTCTCGATCGTGTTCGCCCTGATGCCCTGGCCGGAAGGCGCCGGCCTGCATCCCTCCGCCGCGATCTGGACGGGCGCGCGCAACGCCATCGGCGCGGCGGTCGGGCAGGTCCGGACCAAGAGCCAGCAGCTTTGCAGGGATGCGCCCATCGCCTGCCTTGAAGCGGCGGCCAAACTCACTCAACTCACTGCGGACAAGCGGCCGGACGAAGCAAGGCCTAAGGCCGAGGTCAAGACGGTCCCGGCGGGCGGCCCCCCACGGTGAGCCGGGTCCATCGCGCATTTTTCGGTGGCCCCCCGAGCGCCATCCCCATATAGAGAAGGATCATCCATTCAGCCGCCCGGACCGCCATGAGCCTCGACGAAATCCTTGAGAACTTCACCTATCTTGATGATTGGGATGATCGCTATCGCTATCTGATCGAGCTCGGACGGACGCTGGAGCCGCTCGACGAAGCAGCTCACAATGACGTGAACAAGGTGCGCGGTTGCGCCAGCCAGGTCTGGCTTGAGACGAGCGTTTCGCGGGATCCTTCGGAAAGACCCGTCCTGAGGTTCAAGGGCGACAGCGACGCGCACATCGTGCGCGGCCTCGTTGCTCTCGTGCTCGCGATCTATTCAGGCCACACGGCGGATAAGATCTTGGCGACGGACGCGCAGGAGCTGTTCCAATCGCTCGGCCTTTCCGGCCATTTGACGCCGCAGCGCAGCAACGGCGTGCGCTCCATGATTGAGCGCATCAAAACCGATGCGCGCATGGCGGCGGCTCACGTCTCTTGAGAAGCGCCTGAAGCTGCACGAAACACTGGCTTATCGCGGCGCCGGGCGAGGTTGCCCAGCCGACTCTTGCGCGAGTTGCCGGCCGGCATAGGCGACGTCAGCGAACCCGGCCAAAGGCGGACGCGCCTGCGCGCAGGCGCCGCGGCCGGAGATGACGCAGAGGTTGAGACGGCCCGACGATAGTCAAGGCCGCCTGCATCCAGCGGCGTTCAGGCGCGCCGGCGCTGCTGCCCGAGGCCCATCTGCTTGGCGAGATTCGAGCGGGCCTTGGCGTAATTCGGCGCAACCATTGGATAATCGGGCGCAAGACCCCATTTCTCGCGATACTCGTCCGGAGACATATTGTATTGGGTGCGCAGGTGCCGCTTCAATGACTTGAATTTCCGGCCGTCTTCCAAACACACGAGAAAATCGTTGGTGACGGACTTCTTCGCCGGAACCGCGGGCTTTGGCGTCTCGACCGTGGGCACCACGGCGCCGGAAGTGACGCGCAGCAAGGCCGAATGAACTTCACTTATGAGTGAAGGAAGATCGCTCGCAGGCACTGAATTGTTGCTGACATAGGCAGACACAATGTCCGCGGCCAATTCTATATAACTGTTCGAACCTGACGTATCGCTCATGACGATCAATATCCCGAGTAGAAGGCGTCGCCGCTGGAACATGGCCTAAATAGGGGCGCCGCAATTTTCGCAAATGGCGACAGAACCATGTCACACAGAAGTTCTTTTAATCGACCGCCTCGAATCGACTCTTTGAAACATGTTTCTTTTCTAGAACTGAAACACGGTATCCGCAAGTAGCTACCAGCAGACTTTATTGCTAACAAGCAAAAAAAGCGGAAGACGCGTGCGCTTCGATCAAATCAAGGTAGAGGTGAAAGAAGCGGCGCCCAAGGTTGATGTTGGTAGGGCGACCGGCATTCGCGTCGGAATAACCACGGTGGAAGGCGAGGCCCGGTAACCCTGACCCGGCTTGCTCATAGAGAACTAAATAAATATCTTGCGCTAACAGACGCGACTGTCAAAGCGCGGCCAAAAAATCGGGTTGTGAAGGGCCCAAGCAATATTTGCGGCGGCCTCAAGACCGAAACGTCACCCCCGAGCAGAGCAAGGAATGCCGCCCAGTGGCCAACCGACTTCCAGAGCCGCCGCCTCCCATCCAGAAAGAATTTGAGACGAAAACGGTGCATGGCGTCGCCATCGCAGACGAATATGCGTGGCTCAAGGCCGCCAATTGGCAGGAGGTTCTGCGCGACCCGGCCGCCCTTCCCGCAGCCATCCGGACCGTCATCGACGCCGAGAATGATTTCGCCGCCAGGGCGCTCGAGACGCAAGAGCCCTTGCGCCAGGCTCTGGTTAAGGAGATGCGCGGGCGCATCAAGGAGGACGACGCCGAAGTTCCGCTGCGCGACGGCCGCTTTCTCTACTATCTCCGCTACAATGAGGGCGGCCAGCACCCGATTTTTTGCCGCTCCGAAGAAGATGGCGCCGCAGCGGCGACCCTTCTCGATGGCGACGCCGAAGGCGCGGGCAAGATTTTCTTCGACATCGCCGAAGCGCGCCATTCCCCCGATCATCGCAAATTCGCCTGGAGCGCCGACGAGAATGGTTCCGAGCTTCACGCCATCCGTGTGCGCGATCTCGATCAGGGCCGGGATGGCGCGGACATCGTGAAGGACACCGATGGAAGCCTCGTCTGGACCGCCGATTCCGGCAGCTTCTACTATGTGCGCGTCGATGAGCATCACCGCCCGGCGGCCGTGTTCCGGCATCGGCTTGGCGAAGACCCCTCGACCGACGCGCTGATTTTCGAGGAGCGCGATCCGCGCTGGTTCATCCACGTAAGGCGCAGTCAATCCGGCGCCTTCGGCATCATCAGCGTCAGCGACCATGACGCGTCGGAGTGTCACCTCCTCGACCTTCATGATCCCGCCGCGCGGCCGCGTCTGATTGAGCCGCGCGCGCCAGGCCTTCGCTATGAGGTCGAGCATTGCGGCGATCAGCTCCATATCCGCGCCAACGCCGACGGCGCCGAGGATTTCAAGATCGTCGTCGCTCCGCTGGCGACGCCCGCGAAGGCGTTTTGGGCCGACGAGATCGGCCATAAGCCCGGCCGGATGATCATCGCCCTGTCCGTGTTCCCGGAGTATCTCGTTCGGCTCGAGCGCGAGGAGGGACTGCCGCGCATCGTCATCAGATGTTTCGAAAGCGGAGAGGAACACGCCGTCGCTTTCGCGGAAGAGGCCTATTCGCTCTCGATCAATGAACGTCTCGAATTTGATACGCGCCTGCTGCGCTTCACCTATTCTTCGATGACGACGCCGCGCGAGACTTACGACTACGATCTTGCGACGGGCGCGCGCGTCCTGCGCAAGCGCCAGACGATTCCCTCCGGCCACGACCCCGCCGCTTACGTCACCCGGCGGCTTTTCGCTCCCGCCGCGGACGGCGAGCTTGTGCCGGTTTCGATCCTTTATCGCCGCGACCTCCCTCTCGAGGGTTCGGCGCCTGTGCTGCTCTATGGCTACGGCGCCTATGGCCATCCGACGCCGGCCTCGTTCAGCGCGACGCGCCTCTCACTCGTCGATCGCGGCTTCATTTATGCGATCGCCCATGTTCGCGGCGGCACGGAGAAGGGCTGGCGCTGGTATGTCGGCGGCAAGCTCGCCAACAAGCCGCACAGCTTTTCGGACTTTGTCGCCGCCGCGCGCCATCTGATCGCCACGGGCCTGACGAAGGAAGGGCGCATCGTCATCCAGGGCGGCAGCGCCGGCGGCATGCTGATGGGCGCCGCGGTGAACCTCGCTCCGGACCTTTTCGCCGGCGTCATCGCCGATGTGCCGTTTGTGGACGTGCTCAACACCATGCTCGACGCCGAACTGCCGCTGACGCCGCCGGAATGGCTCGAATGGGGCAATCCGATCACGGACGCCGAGGCTTTCGCGGCGATCCGATCCTATTCGCCTTACGACAACATAGTTGAGAGACGCTACCCGCCGATTCTTGCCCTCGGCGGCCTGACCGACCCGCGCGTCACCTATTGGGAGCCGCTGAAATGGACGGCGCGGCTTCGCGCCACCATGACCGGCGGCGGCCCGATTCTCTGCAAGATCAACACGGGCGCGGGACATGGCGGCGCGCCGGGCCGCTTCGATCGGCTCCAGGACGCGGCGCTGCAATATGCTTTTGCGCTCGCCTGCGTCGAGGGCGCTTTTGGGGCCCCGGCATGACCGCTCGAAGGCGCGCGGGTTACTCCCCCCGCGCCTGGGAATCCATGAAGACCTTGAGTTCAGCCATCGAGGTGAAATGAAAGGCGCCGCGCTCGGAACGCGCCTCGATCGATCCATCCGCGAACATCACATAGGTCGTGCCTTCGGATTCATAACGCCCGATGACGGCGCGCCTCTCTTGCGCCGGATCGGAGCGGGTTTCGGCCGCGCTCTCGGCGGGAGAGGCGGGCGGGTGAGGCGTGGCCGGATTTAACGCCGCCTCCGCTTCGCGCCGGCCCCTTTCCAGGGCGAGAGACGAATTGTCTTCGCTTCCCGTTTCAGCTTCGGACCGCGCCGCCGGCGCCTGCGCGGCGTCGAAAGGCTGCGGGATTTCCTTCAAGCCGAGCGCGCGCGGCAGACCAAACGAGAGCGGCGGCGCTCGCCGCCTCTGAACCTGCTCGACTGGCGGCTCGGCCTGCTGCGCCGGAGCCGCGTACGACGGCTCCGCGCGAGCCTGCGATCTGCCGGCAAACGCATCGCCTTCTTCGTGGCGAGACGTCTGCGGCTTGCTTTTGATCGTCTCCGCGACGACACGGCGGATGTCTTCGATCGAGGCCTGGGCGACAGGCGAGGCCGCCGCCTCGACACGTTGATTCGGGACGGAGGGCGTGGGGCCGGGCTCCGGCGGCGGAATCTCGGGCTCGGCGCCAATCCCGGCCAAGGAGGCGAACGCTGCGTCCTGCAACGCCGCCTCTTGCCAGGGAGCGACTGAGGCTTGCGCGCCGGCTGCCTCGGTAACGCGCAGTTCGGCCTGCCACGGCGCCTCCGCCGCCTTTGCGCGCGCATCGCGCTCGGCCTTGAGAAACGCGCGCAGTCTCGCGAGGCTGTGCAAAATGGTCGCGAGCGCCATCGTCACGATGCCGCCGGACAGGGCCGCCGCGCCGGCAATGACGCTCGACCAGCCGCGCTCGACATTAATGATGCCATAGCCGAAGGAAATCGAGGCGGCGCCGCAGACGGCAAGCAAAAGTCCGAGGCCGAAAATCAGGTAACTCATCTTGTTCTATCCACGCGGCCTCTTGCGGATCAGAGCATTGGCGAACGAAATGCGCCGCAAATCCGACAGGCTGAGAAATTAGCCGCAAAACATCCGCGCGCAAAGCTTGGAAAAAATTTGCCTGACGGACGACGGCGGCCGGCTTTCCCATTCTCGAAGGCGCGCGAACGAACCGCGAGCCGAATGCATTGAACGAACGCGCCGGAACCTCGTCCAATGCGCCGCTAGAAGGTTGCTGCGCAGCTTCGCGCCGTCTACTTAACACCATGCGGCCGCGGGAGGCTGCCCTTCCGGGCTGCATTTTCTCATCAGGAGATCCAAGATGTCGTTCACCCTGCCTGAGCTTCCCTACGCCTATGAGGCGCTCCAGCCCTATATGTCCAAAGAGACGCTGGAATATCACCACGACAAGCATCACGCGGCCTACGTGACCAACGCCAACAATCTCATCAAGGACAGCGGCCTCGATGGCAAGTCGCTGGAAGACGTCGTCAAGGACTCATTCGGCAAGAACGTTCCTTTGTTCAACAATGCGGCGCAACACTACAACCATCTTCATTTCTGGAACTGGTTGAAGCCAAATGGCGGCGGCGCTATTCCCGGCAAGATCGAAAAAGCCATTATCGACAGCCTCGGGTCGGTCGCGAAAGCAAAGGAAGACTTCATCCAGGCCGGCGTCACGCAGTTCGGCTCGGGCTGGGCCTGGCTCTCCGTTAAGGACGGCAAGATCATCGTGAGCAAGACGCCGAACGGCGAAAATCCGCTGATTCATGGCGCCGCTCCGATCCTTGGCGTCGATGTGTGGGAACATTCCTACTACATCGATTATCGCAATCGCCGGCCGGATTACCTCAAGGCGTTCGTCGATAATCTCATCAACTGGGAATATGTCGAGCAACTCTACGAAAAGGCGATCGCCTGAGCGCAGGCGAGACCGCCACGCCGTTTCGCGGCGACGCTCACTAAAAAAACCGGGGCCGCGACATGCGCGGCCCCGCTCGAATCCGCATCCTGCACGCAAATGGTCAGGCGCCGGTCACGATCGGCTCAAGCGCGCCCGCCGGTCGCGCCGCT
Source organism: Methylocella tundrae (assembly GCF_901905185.1). Lineage (GTDB taxonomy): Bacteria > Pseudomonadota > Alphaproteobacteria > Rhizobiales > Beijerinckiaceae > Methylocapsa > Methylocapsa tundrae. The sequence continues at coordinate 43,843 of NZ_CABFMQ020000078.1, read as the reverse complement.
TTGTCGCGTCCCGTCTCGCGCTGCTCCAACACATAGACGGCGCTGGCCTGGGGGCCCATCACCCCTTCCGCAGCGGCGCGCGTGAAATGCACCATGGCGCCGATCTTCAGATTGTCGAAGCTTCCCCGCAGCACGCAGCTGCGGGAGAAGTAAAGATCCGGGCCGCCTTTCACCTCCACGAAGCCATGGTCCTGCTCGGGAAACAGACGCACCACGACGCCCGACTCGATGCCGTTCTCGTGCCGCTTCACATTTCCCTTGATGATCTCGGCAAGCTGCTCAAGCTGGCGCTGAACAGCATCGAAAACGCGATGGACGAGTGTGTTCTGCTGGCCTTTCCGCTTCGCTTCCGACTTTGCGACGATCAACGGCCGGCCGGGCACCTCGACTTCGACGCAGAGGGCGAGCGGCGCCACCGTATTCCTCGGTCCGCGATGAGACGCGCCCGCGACCACGCGGCACCCGATGATGTGCGCGTAAATATGTTCGAGCCGTTGCACTCTCTCCTCGATGAGCTTCGCGAGGGCCTCGGAGTGCTGTATGTCGCGGAATACGATCTGCAGCGGTCGATCCATGCGTGGTCTCCTCTCGTAAGAGGCCGGAACCGCTCGGCGAAGAAGAGACGCCGTGCGCCGGCCGTTTACATCAACGTATGGCAAAGCTGAAAGTTCCGTGAACGATCCGTCGTGCCCGGCGCGCAAAAAAAGCGCCGAGGTCTCGCATCTGGCGCCTTGCGGAACGCAGCGCGAACAGATATGGTCTGTTCACTCTTTGTGCGAGTTTACTGGCCGCCCATGATCCGCGATCCATCGGTTTTGCGCTTCGCTATCGCCCTGCGCCCTGTTTTATCCCTGGCCTTGCGGCAGCGGCCACGCTTAACCTTTGAACACAGAGTCGGAGCTTGCCGCGGAAGCGCCAGCTAAAGCGCGCCCGCGCCGCCGCGGCGGGGCGCGCAGATCGTTTACGAGAAAGTCAGAGCCGATGTTGACGAAAAAGCAAAGCGAGCTGTTGCGCTTCATCCATGAGCGGCTCAAGGAGACGGGCGTGCCCCCCTCTTTCGACGAGATGAAGGACGCGCTCGACCTGCGGTCGAAGTCGGGAATTCATCGTCTGATCATCGCGCTTGAGGAGCGTGGCTTCATCCGGCGCCTGCCCAACCGGGCGCGCGCGCTGGAGGTATTGCGCATGCCCGATTCTTCGACGCCGCCGGAGCTCAACCGGAACAAGAAATTCGAGCCGAGCGTCATCGAAGGCAATCTTGGGCGGGTGCGCTCCTTGCCTGCGAGCCCGAGCCGGGAAGAAGACGACGGCCCGCGGGGGACCGTCGCCATCCCGGTCATGGGGCGAATCGCCGCGGGCACGCCGATTACGGCCCTGCAGAACCGCAGCCACACCATCAGCCTGCCGCCGGAGATGCTGCCGCAAGGCGAACATTACGCCCTTGAAGTGCGCGGCGACTCCATGATCGAGGCCGGAATATTCGACGCCGACACGGTAGTGATCCGCAAGCAGGACACGGCGGAAACGGGCGACATTGTCGTCGCGCTGATCGACGACGAGGAGGCGACCCTGAAGCGGCTGCGCCGGCGCGGCGCCTCGATCGCGCTCGAAGCCGCAAATCCCGCCTATGAGACGCGCATTTTTGGACCGGACCGCGTGCGCATTCAAGGCAAGCTCGTCAGCCTCATTCGCCGTTATTAAAGCGTGATGGTTGGCTGCTTGCGCGTCTACTCAAGCGGCGAGGCGTCGCCGTCTTCGTCCTCGACGCTGCCCGGCGCCTCGCCAGCGGCCCGCGCGACGCTGGAAGGGTCAAGATCGGAGGACGCGGCCCGCGTTGGCCGCGACGCTGCGAACGGACGCGAGCTTGGCCCCCATTTTCGCCTCGGCGCGGGAGACCACGGGCGGTCCTCGTCCGGCGTCCGGGCCGCGCGCCTTGCGACGCCGGACGCCGTAAACAACAAGGTTATGGCGCCAGTTTCTTTCAGCTCATCCCGATCGATGACAAGGCCCGCGGCGCAGCCCGCCGGCGCAAAAAGCGGCGTCACGATGATGTCGGCGCGGCCGCAATCTTCGGCGAACGCCGCTTTGTCGAACACCAGCGACAGGGAACGGCCATCCGCGAGATATCCAACGCAGCCAACCTTGTCGCAGGCGTCTTTTTTCACCGCCTCGCGCGCGGGGCGACCGTCGGCGTCGGCGCGAAGCCACTGCTCCGAAGCAAAAAGGCTCGGGCGCGACGCGATGACCGCGAGCCGGCCATCCTGCCCGCGAAACGCTGCGGCTTCGCCGTTCGGGGCGACCGCCATGTCGAACGAGGGTCCGCAGAGCGCGCCCCACACGCCGATAACGGCGAGCGGCAAAGCCATCGCGCGAAAAACGGCGGTCCGCCACAGCACGGAACAGAGCATTGCGAGGGTCAGGAAGATGATGGACCAGGGCGCGAAGGCGGGCAGATGGAGGGTCGCCCCCGGCAGCCTTCCGATTTCCGCCGCCGCCCACATGATGCCGTCGATGCCAAGCCCGACATATCGCCAGACCCATGCGTCAAGTCCGAGCGGATAGAGCAATGTTCCGATAAGCGCCCCGGGCACTGCGAACACCTCGATCACGGTCAGGGTCAGCGGATTGCCGATCAGCACATAGGGGCTGAGTTCGTGAAAATTATAGGCCATGAAAGAGGCCGTCGCGGCGGTGGCGCAAAAGGTCGCGAACAAAAGACCTCCGGGGCCACGCGCCAGCAGATTTTTGCAGGCGCGCCAGAAGAGCCGTAGGCGCTCGCCTTCGACGGCGCGAGCGCGCAGAATCAGCCCATCTTCGCGATCGGCGGCGGCGGCGGCCATACGCGCCTCATAGACCGCGACCAGCGCGGCGACCGCGGCGAAAGATAGCTGAAAGCTCGCGCCCATGATCGATTCCGGCTCGGTCAGAATGACGATCAGCGCGGCGAAGGCAAGGTTTCGCATGGTCAAGGCCTGACGGTCGAGAAGCACCGCGCCGAGCATGATCAACGTCATGAACAATGCGCGCTCGGTCCCGACCCGGGACCCCGTCGCGACGTCGTAAAAAACCGCGCCAGCCATAGCGAGGGCCGCCGACCATTTCTTGATCGGATAGCGCAGGGCCAGCGTCGGGCTTAAAGCCAGAAGCCGGCGAAAACCGACGAAAAAAATAGCGGCGACCAGCGTCATCTGGACGCCGGAAATCGTGATGATGTGAAAAATGCCGGCCTCGCGGATGACGTCCTTGGCCGCATCGGACAAAAGATCGCGCTTGCCGGTTACCATGGCGGCGGCGATTGCTCCGGCGTCGCCGCCGACAATCTGGTCGATGCGGCGGGCCAGCGCGTTGCGCCCGCGATCGAGCGCCATCATCGTTCGCAGCGCCAAACCGGGCGGCGCGGGCGGCGCGGCGGTTTCGATGCGGCCTAACGCATTGCCGACGCCCCCGATGCGGGCAAACCAAGCGTCCTTGGCGAAATCATAGCCCCCCGGAAGACTGGCGTGGGCCGGTGGAAGCAGCCGCGCCTTGAGCCTGACATAGGCGCCCGCCTCAAAGGGCGGCGCGCGGTGTATTGAAAGCCGGACGCGGTAAGGCGTCGCCGCGGCGGCGAGCCCCTCGATCGCATGCACCCGCAGGACGAAACGCGCGCCGGCGCGGCGGAAATCCATTTGTTCGATAAAACCCTCGACAACGCCAATCGTCGTCCGATCGATAATCGGGGCGGCGACGCGCGCCGAGCGCCAGGCTGCCGAAAGATCGCCCGCGAAAAAGGCGCAGAGGCCGCAGAGCAGGAAAAAGGCGAGACGCCGCCCGCGCGCCAAAAACGCAAGGCCTGCGAAAGCGGCCGTGAGCGGGACGAGCAGCCACAAGGAAGGTTCGCGATCGGCCGCCATGTAGCTGACGACGCCGGCGCCAGCCGCCGCCGGCAGCCAGAGAAACACGCGGCGAAGCGCGACCTCGGTCTCGAACGCATCGACAAGGATCCGGCGGAGCTGCGACATGGCGCCGCCGAGCCCGGCCGAGATTCGGCCCGCTCCGCGCGAACTTCCATCGGCTATGGCTGTTTCCGCTGGTCTCGACAATAGCGCCGCCGGTCATACATTCAGGGTGAGCCAGCCGCGGCGCCGCATCGGCGGCCCGACGGGCGGGGCCCTTCGCCCAATCGCTTTGCCGATCAGCGGCATATGCCTCTATTTTTTCGGCGGTTCTATGTTACACGAGCCGCAGCGGCGCGTAAGGCCCGGCGTCGAAGCGCCGAAGATTTTATCGCCGCGAGCGCGAGCGCTCCCGCTTGGATCGATCATGCTCCTGATATGCTTGTTTTTAACGCGGGATCTTTTTGGCAGAGCGAGCCGCTTTTCCACGAAGAGACCGTAGGCCATTAGTGGAAATCTGCCTTATGTCCGATGCGGTCGTCACTCGTTTTGCGCCCTCCCCCACGGGGTTTCTTCACATCGGAGGGGCTCGCACGGCGCTATTCAACTGGCTCTATGCGCGCCACTTCGGCGGCAAGATGCTGCTGCGCATCGAGGACACCGATCGCGAGCGCTCGACCGAGGCGGCGATCAGAGCCATTATCGACGGGCTGAAATGGCTCGGCCTCGACTGGGACGGCGAGGTCATCTACCAGTTCCAGCGCGCGGCCCGGCACCGCGAGGTCGTCGAAAACCTGATCGCCTCCGGCGATGCTTATTATTGCTATGCGACGCCGAAGGAGCTCGACGAAATGCGCGAGAAGGCGCGCGCCGAGGGACGCCCGCCGCGTTATGACGGGCGCTGGCGCGATCGGGCCGCCTTTGAGGCGCCGGGCGACGTCAAGCCCGTGGTGCGGCTCAAGGCCCCGCTCGATGGCGAAACCATTATCGAGGACAAGGTTCAGGGCCGCGTCAGCTGGGCCAACAAGGATCTCGACGATCTCGTCCTTTTGCGCTCCGACGGCACGCCGACCTATATGCTCGCCGTCGTGGTCGACGATCACGACATGGGGGTCACGCAGATCATTCGCGGCGACGATCACCTGACCAATGCGGCGCGGCAGATGCAGATCTACGCCGCCCTCGGCTGGAGCGCGCCCGCCATGGCGCATATTCCGCTGATCCACGGCGCCGACGGCGCCAAATTGTCGAAGCGGCACGGCGCTCTCGGCGTCGACGCCTATCGCGCGCTCGGCTTTCTGCCGGCAGCCGTGCGCAATTATCTCGTTCGTCTCGGATGGAGCCAGGGCGACAAGGAGTTCTTTTCGACGCAGGAGATGATTGACGCTTTCGATCTCGCTCACGTTGGCCGCTCGCCCGCCCGCTTTGATTTCGCAAAGCTCGAAAATATGAACGGCCACTATATCCGCGCGACCCCCAATGAGGCTCTCGCCCGCGAACTTGAAGAAACGTTGCCCTATCTGCCGGGCGGTGCCGAGCGCAAGCATCAGCTTGACGCTGCGATGCAAGAAAAATTGCTGGCCGCCATGCCCGGACTGAAGGAACGCGCCAAGACCCTGATCGAGCTTCTCGACGGCGCGGCGTTTTTGTTCGCCCGCCGGCCGCTGCCCATTGACGCCAAGGCCGAGGAGATTCTCGCTAACGGAGGCCGCGCCCACATCGCCAATCTGCTGCCCTTGTTCGCCGCGCTGGAAGAGTGGTCGGCCGCGGGGGCTGAAGCCGTCGTGCGCGACTATGCCGAAAGCGCCAGGGTCAAACTCGGCCAGGTGGCGCAGCCATTGCGCGCGGCGTTGACTGGCCGCTCAACATCGCCTGGCATCTTCGACGTCCTCGCCGTGCTCGGGCGTGACGAAAGCCTCGGCCGCCTGCGAGACCAGGCCGGCTGACGAGGCGCGCGGCCCTGTGGCGCGGATTGGATTGTTTTTTGCTTCACAGGGCGACCAAGGCCGGGAATGTCATCGTCTGTAGGTTATTGACGTATAAATGTGCATATCGCCTATCCGCGCGGCGCTGGCTCGACTTGTTGGCGCCCCGACACTGCCGGTTCGTTCTCAAGCGATGAAATATCCGCCTGCGAATTTGCAGGTATATCTCGCGTTAGCACAGGCATTATGCATAGCTGAACAATATTGAATTCGCAGATCTACAATAATGGAGACAAATGCACGCGATAGACTTGGTGAAATGAGCGGCGCGAGCGGGCGCCGCTTGAACCCAAGCTTCTCATGGGCTAAGACCATCGCATCGCATTATTAGTCATTGCGTTGGAGTTCTCACATCCAAGAAAAGCGCCCGGATGATGAATTCGGCGCCCCCCGCCACCCTTTGGTAAAAGGCAGCCTTCATGAGCACGACGACTGGGTCTTTTAGTATCGGTGAAACTACAGTCGAAATGCCGGTCAAAACTGGATCGATTGGCCCCGCAGTCGTAGACATTGGAAAGCTCTACGCCAAGACCGGGATGTTCACATACGATCCCGGCTTCACATCGACGGCGAGTTGCGAGTCCGAAATCACCTATATCGACGGCGACGAGGGCGTGCTGCTGTATCGCGGTTATCCGATCGCCCAGATTGCCGAACACGGCGACTATCTCGAAACCTGCTACCTTTTGCTCTACGGCGAATTGCCAACCCCGACGCAAAAGCGCGATTTCGACTATCGGATCACGCGCCACACGATGATCCATGAGCAGATGGCCCGCTTCTTCCAGGGCTTCCGGCGCGACGCGCATCCGATGGCCGTGATGGTCGCGAGCGTTGGCGCATTGTCGGCCTTCTATCACGATTCGACCGACATTTCGGACCCGCGTCAGCGCATGGTCGCCTCAATGCGGCTCATCGCAAAAATGCCGACGCTGGCGGCCATGGCGTTTAAATACGCGATCGGCCAGCCGTTCGTTTATCCGAAGAACGAACTTGATTACGCATCGAATTTCCTGCGCATGTGCTTCGCGGTCCCGACCGAGGAATATAAGGTCAGGCCGACCCTCGCACGCGCGCTCGACCGCATCTTCATTCTCCATGCCGATCACGAGCAGAACGCGTCCACCTCGACGGTGCGCCTCGCCGGATCCTCGGGCGCCAATCCGTTCGCCTGTATCGCCGCGGGCGTCGCCTGCCTCTGGGGGCCCGCGCATGGAGGCGCCAATGAGGCGGCGCTGAAGATGCTGACGGAAATCGGAACCGTCGAAAATATTCCAAAATTCATCGCGCGCGCCAAGGACAAGAATGACCCGTTCAGGCTGATGGGCTTTGGCCATCGCGTCTATAAGAATTATGATCCTCGCGCGAAGATCATGCAGCAGACCTGCCACGAAGTGCTGAACGAACTCGGCGTCAAGAACGATCCGCTTCTGGCGGTTGCGATGGAACTCGAGCGCATCGCTCTCCACGACGAATACTTCATCGAGAAAAAGCTTTATCCGAACATCGATTTCTATTCCGGCATCACGCTTAAGGCGATGGGATTCCCTGTTTCCATGTTCACCGTGCTCTTCGCTGTCGCGCGCACCTCCGGCTGGATCGCGCAATGGAAGGAAATGATCGAAGATCCGGGCCAGAAGATCGGCCGCCCGCGTCAGCTCTATACGGGCGCGCCGCAGCGCGACTATGTGGCGTCCGATAAACGCTAAACGCTTGACGAGACAAGATGTCGCGGGAGGCGGCGCCGGCGCCGCCTCCCGTCGCACGCGTTTGAGCCGGGCGTCAAGAAAACCACGGCGCCCGCTCGCCATCCGCGTGTTGCCGGTCTAGAAAGACGGCGAGGGATGCGCGATGACACAGGTTGATCCGTTTCACGTCGATATTCTCGTCGCTGGCGCCGGCGCCGCCGGGCTCTCGGCCGCCATCGCTCTCGATCAGGCGGGCTTTTCCGTCGCTTGCGCCGGTCTCATCGATCGTCGCGCCAATGGCCGGACGGTGGCTTTGTTTGAAGCCTCCCTGCGCTTTTACAAATCGCTTGGCCTCTGGCCGCGCTTTCGGGACAAGGCCGCAGCGCTCGAAAAGATCGCGATGGTCGACGCGACAAATGCCAGATTCCGGGCGCCCTCGGTCTCCTTCGCCGCAAGCGAGATCGGCCTTTCGGCCTTTGGCGCGAATATCGAAAACAATGTTCTGGTCGATGGACTCGCGGAGACCGCCGCCGCCCGCTCCCGCCTCGCCCTTTGCCAAAGCCTCATCGAGGACATTTGTTTCGATGACGACGACGTGCGCGCCACGCTCGCCGACGGCCGGCGGATTAGAGCCAAGCTGGTCGTCGCCGCCGACGGTCGCGGCTCGCTGGCCCGAACCAGGGCCAATATCGACGCGCGCAGTTGGACCTATCCCCAGGTCGCCCTGACGGCGCTTCTCGCGCACGCCAAGCCGCATCGAAATATATCAACCGAATTTCATACAAGATCAGGCCCTTGCACTCTGGTGCCCCTGCGCCCGCACGGTGAAAAGCTTCATCGTTCGAGCCTTGTGTGGCTGATGTCGGCCGCCGACGCCGAGCGCCGACGTAATCTCGCGCCCGGCGAACTGGCGCGCGAGATCGAGTTGCAGGTCGGCGGACTTTTGGGCGCTATGGAGCTCGATGGACCGTGCGGCTTCTTTCCGATGGCCGGCATGAGCGTCGCAAAACTATTTGGCAGGCGCATCGCGCTCATCGGCGAAGCCGCGCATGTTTTTCCGCCGTTGGCCGCGCAAGGGCTGAACCTCAGCCTACGCGACATCGCGGCTCTCGTTGAAACCCTCGAAGACGCTCGGGCGGATGGAAAAGACATCGGCGCCGCGGCAAGCCTCAAAGCCTACGGGACTGCGCGCCGGGGCGACATTTCCTTGCGCACCAATGGCGTCGATATTCTAAATCGCTCGCTGCTCACGGAATTCCTGCCCGTCGACCTCATGCGCGGCGCGGGATTCTTCGCCTTTTCGATGATCGGTCCGCTGCGGCGGGCGCTGATGCGGGAAGGCGTCCTGACCCATCAAACTTTGCCGCGTTTGATGCAGGCGCGGCCCCGGCGCGGCGCGGTCGCCACAGGCGGCTGAGGCATCGGCCCTAAAAATTGCAAATCATGCGTTAGACTAAAGTCATGAAGAGAGTTGCGCCCTTCGCGGCCTTGCTGTGTTCGATTTCTACCGCCTCTTTGGCGGCGCCGGTTTGCACCCTGCTCGTCGACGCGGACAGCGGCGCCGTTCTTCGTCAGGACGGGCGATGCGATCAGCGAAACAGTCCTGCGTCCACCTTCAAGGTCGCGCTCAGCGTTATGGGTTATGATGCGGGAATTCTGACGGATGCACACTCGCCCGTTTGGCCGTACCGGGAAGAATACAAGGCGTGGCGTGAGAATTGGAAGACGAATGTCGATCCGGCGTCCTGGATGCGCGACTCGGTTGTTTGGTATTCGTGGGGCATTACACGCGCGCTGGGAGCGCAACGGCTCCAACAATACGTGGATTTATTTTCCTACGGCAACCGTGATCTTTCGGGTAACGCCGGGAAGGACGACGGATTGACGCACGCATGGCTTAGCGCCTCTCTCCAGATCTCCCCAATTGAAGAGGTCGCTTTTCTGCGAAGATTGCTCAAACTGCAATTGCCAGCGTCCGCGCCTGCGCAAGAGAAAGCAATCGCGATCATGCCCCGTTTCGCGGCCGCCGACGGATGGATGGTTCAAGGCAAGACAGGCGCGGGGTTTCAGCGCGGCCAGGACGGGGTTTTGGACGAGGACCGTCAGTTCGGGTGGTTCGTAGGCTGGGCCATCAAAGGCGATCGACGCGTAGTGTTCGCACGTTTGACGAAGGACGAAACCAAGGTCGCCGAAAGCGCCGGCATTCGCACGCGGGACCTCTTTGTCGCCGAACTCCCCACACTTCTCGGGAACTTTGCCGGAGCCCAAAATCCCAATTGAATTGGCAGCCTCCTATCTCGTTTTCTGTAGTAGGACGTTATCTGCTTCAGCATTCAATCATCGGCCTGATTTAGCCGATGTGAATTCCTCACGAGGGCCTGCGTGCAAATCGCCACCTGGAACGTTAATTCGGTGCGGCAGAGGATCGAGCATCTCCTGCGCTATCTGCGCGATGCGTCTCCCGACGTGCTCTGCCTTCAGGAGCTGAAATGCGTCGACGAAGCCTTTCCCTGGCAAGAGATCGAGGCGGCCGGCTACAACGCCGCGGTTCACGGCCAGAAGGGCTTTAACGGTGTCGCCATTCTGTCGAAGGCGCCGATCGAGGTGACACGCGGCCTGCCCGGCGATCCTGCCGACGAGCATGCGCGCTACATCGAAGCGATCGTGCCTCACGATGGCGGGGCCGTCCGCGTTGCGTCGATCTATTTGCCGAACGGCAATCCGCCGGACACCGACAAATACGCCTATAAGCTCGCCTGGATGGATCGCCTCATCGCTCACGCGAAAACGCTTTTGGCGCTCGAAGAACCGCTGATCCTTGCTGGCGACTATAATGTCATCCCGGCCGCGCGCGACTGCGCCGACCCCGCCGCCTGGATCAACGACGCGCTGTTTCTGCCACAGACGCGCGCGCGCTTTCGCACGCTCGTGAACCTTGGCCTGACCGACGCCTTGCGCGCCACCACGGACGATGCGGGACTCTACACTTTCTGGGATTATCAAGCCGGGGCCTGGCAGCGCAACAAAGGCATTTGCATCGATCATCTTCTGTTGTCGCCGCAGGCCGCCGATCGCCTCGTCAAAACAACCATCGACAAGGCGCTGCGCGGCGACGACAAACCCTCCGATCACGTGCCGGTTCGAATCGAACTGGCGTGATTTATCGGTCAGAGATGGCTTGCGCATGATCGGATGGCGCCCCCCAAGGCGCGCGCCCCGCTTTTCGGCGTCATGCCTTAAGCCGCTCGATCAGGGCGCATGCGGCGGCGGGGTTTTTCTCTTTGGCTCCGCTGATGAAATAGACGAAGACGTCGCGCGCGGCGCGCTTTTTCTCCGGCGCGCCGCTCACATAGGGCAAATCCTGTGGTTGCTCGCCTTTCGCCCATTGCCTGGCGCGACCGGACCATATGTCGATTTCACCCGGACAATAGCCCGCGGCATAGGCGGCTGAGCTTTTCTGTAGCCGGGCGTACACGAAATCAGCGCTGAGATCCGGAATCAGCGGATATGTGTCGGACTGAGCGAGGCAAATCGCGACCTGGTGATGGCGCGCGAGAGAGACGAACGGTTGGACGCAAAAGCTTTCGTGCCGCACCTCGAGAACATGGCGCAGCCGCAGCCCGTCCAACTGCCCTGGAAGAAGCTCGAGAAAGGCGGAGAAATCCCCGGCTTCAAATTTCTTGGTCGGCGCGAATTGCCAGACAATCGGCCCCAGCTTTCCGCCGAGCTGCAAGAGGCCGCTCGACAGAAAATGATCGATCGCGGGCTTGCTTTCGGCGAGCAGCTTGCGGTGCGTCGTCAGCCGATGCGCCTTGACCGAAAAAACAAAATCGTCGGGGGTCTCCGACGCCCAGCGGCGGAAACTCTCCGGCGTCTGCGTCCGGTAGAAGGTCGCGTTGATCTCGATGGACGTCAGTTTGCGGCTGGCGAAATCGAGTTCTTGCCGTTTCGGCAGGCCTTTCGGGTAGAAGCTCTCTCGCCAGGGCGCGAAGCTCCAGCCGCCAACGCCGACCCTTATTTGTCCGATCGTCATAAGCCTGGCTCAAAATGACGCAAAAACATTAAAAATGAGGAAGCGGCGAGCGGTCTGCCCGCACGCCTCTATCCCACGACGACGAGGGTTTTGCTAGATATAGCGCGAACATGAGGTGAAACGGTGCGCTGTCGCCGATTCGTCGCTGATTCGTTCAGCATCTCGTCCAAAGCTTAACGGGGCGCGATCATCTTACTGAGGCCCATAGGAACGCCAGAGTGGCCAAGCCGCCGAGGCCGCTGCGAACCGCGTGCAGCTTACCCCATCTCAGGATCAACTCCCGGCTCTCCAAGCCCGCGTTCTGCGGTTCGGTCGCTTCGAGACGGCGATTGGTTGGCATGATGACGAGCAAGGTGAAGGGCCAGTTGCAGAGGAGGACGACGGCGCCCAGCGCCCAGCGCCAGTCGCGTAGCTCATAGGCCGCGATCAAGCCCAGCACGCCGCCAGCGAGCGCCAGCGAAGCCTGCATCCTGAAGCCGCGCTCATAGGCCGGCTTCCATTGCTGCAGCAGCGATCTATCATCGAGCCCAAGACGCGCCGGCTGCTCGACGAGATTGATGTAAATGGCGGCGCCCGTGAAGAGCGCCGCGAGGGTGAGCGCCAATTGCCCCGCAAGCATCGCGCTGCTCCCAGCCCGCGCTGGCTTAGGCTCGATGAGCAAGCCATGCGAACTTAGCCGGGGTCTCTCCCCGCAATCAATTCCGCCGTTTCAGATGATCTTCGAGATAGGAGAGCGCAACGCGGCGTTCGCTTTCGCTCGCAGTAGCCATCGCCTTGTCGTAGACGTCGATGATCCATTGATCCTTCTTCGCGTCCATCGCGGCTTCGCGCGCCAGTGTCAGCCACATCAGCGCGCGCGCGCGCTGCGGACGCAACCCCTCCTGCCCGGAGAAGAGCATCTGCCCGAGCAGAGCCTGGGCCTGCACATGGCCCTTGTCCGCGGCGAGATAAAGCCAGCGCAAACCTTGCCGGACATCCTTATCGCCGCCAACGCCGTCAAGATACATTCTCGCGAGGCTATATTGAGCCGTCGCGTCGCCGAAGTTCGTGGCCGCATATTTGAACATGTCGAGCGCACGCGCCGGATCCGGGCGCACTTTAGTGTCGGCTATGCCGTTCAGGCTATAGGTTCCGATCGCGACGAAGGCGTTCGAAACGACAGATTTGTCACGCCAGTTCGGATCATCCTCATCATAGCCATGGATGATCTGTGAGAAATACTCATAGGCCTTGACGTCATCGTGTGGAACGCCGTCGCCAGCCGCGTAAATGGTCGCAAGCTTCCATTGCGCCAATGCCTCGCCGCCGGCGGCGGCATATTTCAAGGCGGCGATCGCCGAGTCGGCCGCGCCCGAACGAAAGTCCTGAAGGCCTGCGAGCAAGGCGGCGCGCGGCGTCTTATAGGCCTGCGACACGATCGATTTATCGCCCGCCGCGGCGCTGTCCGCCCCTTCCAAGGCGCGAATATTCGTAACCGGCATGCTCGCAGCCAGTCCGAACAGAGCCAAAGCTCCAAGGCGACTAAACCTCATAGACATGGGCAAATTCCGAGCGCCAGGAGTCATCGCTCCGGTCGCTGCAGGGCCAAAAAACTGCGTATGGACCCATAACGCGCAAAAACCCATTTTGGTCGCGCCCGTTCGAAAATAATTTGCGGTCGATCAACCGCGCATCACCCAGATGGTGGCTAATCGCTTCATTTGTCATAAAATTCTGATCGTTTCGCAGAAGCCGCGCAGCACGATCATCTCCAGCGCCCGCGAAGAGATAAGCCTCAAGCGGCGCGCGCGAGGTGACGTTCGTCACACGACGTCTGGAAGACATAACCTCTTTGACAACGCGCGCGCTCATAGATGCCGCCCTGCATGATCTGGCGAAAAACAGCTCTCGATTGGAAGGGAATGCCGGGTGAGCAGGCGGGCGTCGAATTGTATGACGCCATTCGTCCGACTCGCGCAGGCGCCGTCGAGGATATGTTTGCTTGAACCACAATTACCCAGTTGAATGGGGCTGAAAAGTGATCTTCTTCTTGCCGCGTCAAGTTGAGGTTAAGTTATCTCCGCATGTGTCCAAAAAAGCACAGATAATCGTGCCAGATCAGGACATTCGCCACGTCGAGGACCAACCGCCGCCAGCCATGCCTTTTGCGGCGATCACCAGCCGCAAAAAACATGATCTGCGAAAAGCGCCAGCTCCCGCAGACCACACCGATCAACATCCGGCGAAGTGCATCTCAATCGCGTTCGCTTTATGGCGAACCGCCCGCGGCGCATTCAAATTTCTCGTTACCGATTGAGGATTTGCGTTACCGCTTGAGAAAACGCGAGAACGCGTCCAGCGCGACGTCGGACACGTGATGCTCGATGCCTTCGGCGTCGAGTTCCGCGCAATGCAGCGGCACGCCGACGGCGACCAGCAAATCGACGACAAGCCGGTGTCTCGCGCGCACGCGCGCGGCGAGCGCCCGGCCCTCGGGCGTCAAAAAAACGCCGCGATAAAGCTTCGACGTCGCAAGCCCTTCCCGTTTCAGCCGCGCGATGCTTTTGATCGCCGTCGCGTGTGAAACGCCGAGCCTGCGCGCGATGTCGGTCGGACGGGCCTCGCCGCCGTTCGTCAGAAGGTCATCGATCAATTCGACGTAGTCTTCGAGAACGGCGCCGGCTTGCGCCGAGCGCGCCTTTTCGAAGCGAAGCGCCTGCTCCGCCTCGGCCGGGAGTTCAGCCGCGCAGGCATGAGGCTCTTGATGCTTCATCGTCATCTTCGGCTTCCCTCCGGCCTGCGATCTGGCGCCTTAGCGATCACGCGTTTCAGCCCTTCCGGGCGCCGCTTTCGCCCGTCGCCGCCCCCATCAGCGACTCGACATAAGGCGTCAGTCCTTTTTGTTTTAGCCTAACGATCCTGAATTGTCGCAACTCCGGCCGCTCTTGATCGCAGGGAGGCGCTGGCGAGCGCCATTGACTAATCCGTAGCCACGGCTACATTATGCAGCATCAATAGCAGATCGCCAGCAAGGTCTCCCGAACTCATGCCGTAGCGTGGCGTCGCCAGCTTCGACCGCAGGAAAGCCGAATGACGGATATCGCAGAGCGCGGCGGAATCGTCGCTCACCCGACCCAAATCCAGCGCGCGATCCGCGAGGTTCTCGACGGGCGCCGGAGCGGATTTCGCGCATTCATTCCGATGGTTGGACCAGCGGTCATCGCCTCGATCGCCTATATGGACCCCGGCAATTTTGCGACCAATATCCAGGCGGGCGCCAGATATGGCTACAGCCTGCTTTGGGTGGTTTTGCTGGCCAACCTCATTGCAATGCTGTTTCAGGCCCTGTCGGCGAAGCTGGGCATCGTGACGGGCCGGAATCTCGCGGAAATGTGCCGCGACGAATTGCCGCGCCCGCTTGTTTGGGCCATGTGGATCGTCAGTGAAATCGCCGCGATGGCGACGGATTTGGCTGAATTCCTCGGCGGCGCGATCGGGCTTTCGCTCCTCTTCAACTTGCCGCTGATCTGGGGAATGGTCGTCACCGCGATCGTGACCTATGGTATTTTGACCCTCGACCGGCGCGGTTTCAGGCCGCTCGAACTGGTCATCGGCGCGCTGGTCGCAATGATCGGGCTCTGTTATGTGATCGAATTATTCATCGCCCCCGTCGACTGGGCCTCGGCGGCTTTTTCCTTAGTGACGCCCCAACTGCAGGACGCGGCCGCGGTTACGATCGCCGTCGGAATCATCGGCGCGACGGTCATGCCTCATGCGATCTACCTGCACTCAGGCCTGACGCAGGCCCGTACGATCGCGCGCGACGACGGCGACAGGCGCAAGCTCCTGCGCTATTCCAACCGGGAGGTCATCGTCGCGCTGGCGATCGCCGGCGCCATCAATATGGCCATGGTGATGATGGCCGCCGCCGCCTTTCACGCGGGCCACAGCGGCGTCGCCGAGATTGAGACCGCATATCATACATTGACCCCGATTCTTGGCGCCGGAGCCGCGACAGTATTTCTGATCTCGCTCCTCGCGTCCGGCATATCGAGTTCGACGGTCGGAACCCTCGCGGGTCAAATGATCATGCAGGGTTTCGTCGGCTTCAGAATTCCGGTCTGGCTGCGGCGGCTCGTCACCATCATCCCGGCCTTTATCGTCGTTGCGCTCGGAGTCAACGCCACCAACGCCCTTGTCGTCAGTCAGGTCGTGCTCAGCATTGCGCTGCCGCTCCCGATGATCGCGCTGCTTTACTTCACGCAGCGCCGCGACATCATGGGGGCTTTCGTCAACGGCCCCATGACGCGCGTCGGCGCCGTCGTCGGCGCCGCGGTAGTGCTGTTCCTCAATACGATTCTTCTGCTGCAGACGTTTGGCGTTTCATTGCCATTTTTGCAGGGATAGGCCGAAAAAGAGCGTGTGAAAGCGGCGGGTTCAGCCGAGCCGCTTCAGCGCCGCCTCCAGCTTCGCGGCGCGGGCGCGCGCCTCGTCCAATCTTTCGCGATTTTCCTCGACGACTTCCTCGGGCGCCTTCGCCACGAAATCGGCGTTGCCGAGCTTCGCCTCGATTTTCCTGGCGTCCGCCGCCAGCTTGCCGATCTCTTTCGCCAGCCGGGTTTTTTCAGCGTCGAAATCGATCACCCCTTGCAGCGGCAGAGCGGCGACGGCGCCGCGCACGACAAGCTGAACCGATTTCTCGGGGGCCTCGGCGGCGAAGGATATATCCGAGAGCCGCGCGAGGCGCCGCAGCGTCTCGTCCCAATTTTTCGCGCGCGAGCCCACATCAGTATCGGCGTTGACCAGAACGAGAGGGATCAGCGCGCCGGCCGGCACGTTCATCTCGGAGCGCACCGAGCGCACTTCCGAGATGAGCTCGACGACCCAGCCGATTTCGGACTCCGCGGCGGCGTTCTCGAGGCCTTCGAGCCGCGGCCAGGCGGTCAGCGCAAGAAGACTTGCGCGCGGAGAATCCTCGGTCGCCTTGATCGCCCAAAGCTCCTCCGTCAGGAAAGGCATGAACGGATGCAGCAGCTTGGTGATCTCATCGAGGACGAAGGCGGTCGTCGCGCGGGTCTCATCCTTGGCGGGACCGTCCTCGCCTTGCAGCAGGGGCTTCGCCAGTTCGAGATGCCAGTCGCAGAAAATGTTCCAGACGAAGCGATAGGCCGCGTTGGCGGCGTCATTGAAGCGGTAGGTCTTGATCGCGCCCGTTACTTCGGCGACGGCTTTGGCCGCTTCTCCGATGATCCAGGCGTTGAGGGTGATGCTGACGCCCCTGGGGTCGAAACCCGTGACGCGGACGCAGCCGTTGATCTCCGCGAAGCGCGCGGCGTTCCAGATCTTGGTCGCGAAATTGCGATAGCCTTCGACCCTTTGCGTCGAGAGCTTGATGTCGCGTCCCTGCGCCGCCATCGCGGCCAGGGTGAAGCGCAGGGAGTCCGCGCCATATTGCTCGATCAGGCTCAAAGGGTCGATGACATTGCCTTTCGACTTCGACATCTTGGCGCCCTTCTCGTCGCGGACGAGCGCATGGATATAGATGTCGTGGAACGGTATCTCGCCCATGAAATGAAGACCCATCATCATCATCCGCGCGACCCAGAAGAAGATGATGTCGAAGCCGGTGACGAGCACATTGGTCGGATAATAACGCTTGAGCTCCGTCGTCTCGTCCGGCCAGCCGAGCGTCGAGAAAGGCCAGAGCGCCGAGGAAAACCAGGTGTCGAGAACGTCCGGATCGCGCGCCAGAGCGGTCGGCTCGCCATAATGCGCGCGCGCCGCCGCCGCCGCTTCGGCTTCCGTGGCCTCGACAAAGACTTTGCCGTCCGGCCCGTACCACGCCGGAATCTGGTGCCCCCACCAGAGCTGGCGCGAGATGCACCAGGGCTGGATATTCTCCAGCCAGTCGAAATAGGTCTTTTCCCAGTTTTTCGGGATGAAGCTCGCCTTGCCCGAGCGCACCGCATCGAGCGCCGGCTGCGCCAGAACCGCGGCGTTGACGTACCATTGATCCGTCAGCCACGGCTCGATGATGGAGCCCGAGCGATCGCCGTGCGGAACCATGTGAGGATGGGGCTCGATCTGGTCGAGAAGCCCGCGCTCCTCCATCAGTTCCACGATTTGCTTGCGCGCATTTTCCCGCGACGCGCCGTGCAGGCCGTCGAGCCCCTCGATCGGCTCCGCGCCGGCGCGGAAAGGTTCGTTCCCGATCAGCGTCAGTTTGGCTTCGGCGTCAAAGATATTGATGAGCGGCAGGCCGTGGCGCCGTCCGACTTCGAAATCGTTAAAGTCATGCGCCGGCGTGATTTTGACCGCGCCGGTCCCCTTTTCCGGGTCGGAATACTCGTCCTCAACGATCGGAATAAGACGTCCGACGAGCGGCAGCCGCACGCGCTTGCCGCGCAGGTGGAAATAGCGCTCATCCGCCGGATTAACCGCAACCGCGGCGTCGCCCAGCATGGTTTCCGGCCGCGTCGTCGCGACGATGACGAATTCCCCGGTCTCGGCGCCGGCGTCGTCGACGACCGGATATTTGAAATGCCACAAATGGCCTTTGGTCTCGACCTGCACGACTTCAAGGTCGGAGATCGCCGTCAAAAGCTTCGGGTCCCAATTGACCAGCCGCTTGTCCTTATAGATCAGCCCTTCCCGGTAGAGCTGGACAAACACCTTGACGACGGCGCGCGAGAGGCCTTCATCCATCGTGAACCGCTCGCGCGACCAGTCGCAGGAGGCCCCTAAACGCTGCAGCTGGTTGACAATGGCGCCGCCTGACTCGGCTTTCCAGGCCCAGACCCGTTCCAGGAATTTCTCGCGGCCCATCTCGCGCCGGCCGGGTTCCTGACGTTCCATCAGTTGCCGCTCGACGACCATCTGGGTCGCGATGCCGGCGTGATCCGTTCCCGGCTGCCACAGCACGTCCTTGCCGCGCATCCGCTCGAAGCGCGCGAGAATATCCTGCAAAGTCGTATTGAGGGCGTGCCCCATGTGCAGCGCGCCGGTGACGTTCGGCGGCGGAATGACGATCGCAAAGGGCTCCGCCTCGGCGCGGTCCGGCCGCCCGGCCTTGAAGGCGTCGGCCTCGCGCCATGCCGCCGAGATGCGGCCTTCGACCGCCTGGGGATCGAAAGTCTTTTCCATCATTGAATCATTTTCTGTTCGTCTGGACCGCGCGCGCGGTGCGGCGGCGCAGGTCTTGCCATGCGGATTAGGTCAAGCGATCGCAAAAGGCAGGGGAAAAGGCAAGTCCGCGCCGCTTGCGGCTCGCCCGGAAAGAAAAGTAAGCGGTACGGTCATTCCGGCAAGGCGGTCCTTTTGGACTCGGCCCATATCTCGTTTGAAAAACCCGCGCCTTTTCGCGACGGGTTTAGTCGCCCTTTGTCATCCGTTCGATCTCGGCGCGGACGAGACGCTCGACAAGCGCCGGCAAATGCGCGTCGAGCCAGGCCTCCAGCAAGGGGCGCAAAGCTTCGCGGGTCATCGCCAGAACGGCATCGGAATTTTGCGCGAAGCGGCTGGCGATAAGCGCGTTGAATGCTCCCGCGACGGAATCATCCGTTCTTTTTGAAACCAGCGGCTCGTCTTCGGCTCCGCCCCAATCGGCGACCGGCTCTGACGGATCCGCTGCTTCCTCCCTTGCTCGATTCTCCTCCTGATGGTCCGCAAGGCCCTGCGCGGCAACAGACTGCGCCAGCCCGTAGACCGCGGAATCCGCGCCGTCATTAACCTCTTCCGAGCCGGCTTCTTGGCCCGCCTCCTCCCGGGAGGCGTCCTCAGCAGCAAAAAGCGCTTGATCCTGGGCGATGATGCGCCGGATCGAGGCCAGAATGTCCTCCATCGAAGGCTCCCGCGGTTTGGCGTCGGACGGCTCGCCGGAGGTTTGAACAAGATTGGCTGCGCTCATGGCCTCTACTGCTTTCCAACGAAAATGCGCCGATCAGACGGATGCGCATCGAGGCAATCACGCGACAGGCAACCCCACATGATCCGCGCCGCGGCGGATCGACGCGTTAAGGTAGTCTTAGCTCATCCATGCTGGCAAGACGAACAATCGACGGTCCACAGCCATAAGGGGAATAATGGCGGAAAGCTCGCCGGACGCCGCGAGAGGAGACGCAGCCGCGCCGCGCCCGCGATCACCCGGGCTCAGCGCCCGTCAGGCGTGCGCAGGCCGATCCATTTGTCCTTGACCTGTTCGAAATGGACCGTCGGATCATATTCCGCGACGTTGAGGCTGAGGTTCGCCGCTGAAAGCCGGCCGATGGCCGCCATCACATTATAGGAGGCGACGACCCTGTCGCGTTGAGCGGAGACGAGGCTGACGCGCGTATTGAGCAAGGTCTGCTGCGCAAAGAGGACGTCGAAGGTCGTACGCTGCCCAACCCTCGCCTCCTCGCGGATGCCATCGAGCGCGATCTCGGCGGACTTGACCGCAGCTTTCGCCGATTGGATGACCGCCTTCGCCGAATCGAGCGAGCCCCAGGCGGATACGACGGCGGCCCGCACAGTGTCGCGTTGCAGATCGGCCTGGAGCCGGGCCTGCGCCAGCGTTTCCTTCGCCTGACGGGCGCGCGCGTAAACTTCGCCGCCTTCATAGATCGGCACGGAGAGCTGGCCGACGACCGAACCGTTCAAAAAGGTGGCGTTGCGAATGCCGATATAATCCGTCTGATGCTGGACGTTGCCGACAACGTTGAGAGTCGGGTAAAGCTCGCCCTCGACCAGCTTGACCTGCAGGGCGGCGGCGTCGACCGCGTGCAGCGCCGCCTGTACCACCGGGTGCTCTTCCAGCGCGAGAGCGACGGCCGTGCCCATATCTTTCGGCAGCAGAGCTTCGATGGTTCGGGCCGGCTCCAGCCGCGTCGGTTCGACGCCGATGATCTGGCGGAAATTTGCGACGCTGTTCTGCAGATTGGCTTGCGCCGTGAAATAGTCGGAACGGGAGCTCGCGAGGCTCGATTCAGCCTGGGCGACGTCGGTGCGCGTCACCTCGCCGACATTGAAGCGATCGCGCGTCTGGCGCAGCTGCTCTTCGAGAACGGTGATGTTGTTGCGGCGCAGATTGAGGATCGCGGTGTCGCGCAGCACGTTCATATAGGCTGTCGCGCCGTTCTGAAGCACGTTCTCCTCGGTGGTGCGGAGATTTTCGCGCGACCCGAAAATGTTCGATTCCGCCTGCCGGACGCTGTTTTGCGTGCGATTGCCGTTGAACAAATTTTGCGTGACGGTCAGCCCGACAGCTGTCGGCGGCGTGCTTCCGCGAGTCCGCACTCCCCCTTGCGTCGTATCAAGGTAATTATAGCCGAACTGGCCATCCGCCGTGACGGTTGGGCGTCCGAGTGAGGAGGCTCGCGGCAGGTTTTCGTCCTGCGCGCGAACGCCGGCGCGCTGCTGGTTGAGATCCGGGTTGCCGACATAGGCGCGAACAAGTGCGCTCGACATGGTTTCCGCCGCGACCGGCGAAGCTAGCGCAAAGCCCCCAGCGAGGATGACGGCGAACCTCTTCACAGACAAAGAGACGCGATGCGGCAGATAAAGCAAATTCGTTTGTCCCTGTCTTAGCGATGTCGACGCGCACGCTCTGGCGGGCTCGCTTCGAGGCGTGCGCCGGTCGCACCATTGATTGGTCATGCCAAAGCGCCGCCCAAGCTAGCACGAAGAACCGCGGCGAAACGGGTGTCCTCGGAGTCAAGAAAACGTGAATTCTTCCGCCGGCTGAAACGCGTCGAGGACAGGAGCCGAAGCGTCGAACAGGATGCGATAGCCTGTCGCGCCATCTGCCTTGTCGTAGCGGACGGCTTTGCAGACGCCATCGGCCAGGCGCTGAACCGTGACGAGCCGGCCGCCGTCCTTCAATTGCGCGAGCAGCGGATCGAGATTGGCGGCGACCCCGCCGTCGACCAGGATCACGTCGAAAGGCGCTTCCTTCGGCGCGCCAGCTCCAAGGGGGCCGAGAAGCGCGCGAACGTTCTTTAGTCCGGATGCATCGAGATTGACGCGCAGTTCTTCGAAAAGCGCCGGATCGCTCTCGACAGCGACGACGTCGGCGGCAAGGCCCGCAAGAAGGGCGGCCGAATAGCCGCCTGCGGCCGCGACGACCAGAGCCTTGTCGCCCGCGAGGACGCGGGCGCTTTGAATGAGACGCGCCAGGATCAGGGGCGGCAGAAGGCTCCTCGGCTTCGCGCCTGGAGCGTCCGATTTTAGCTGCAAACTTGAATCCGAATAAGCGACAGGCTCAAGCTCCGGCGGTAGAAACCGCTCCCGCTGCACATCGAGCATGCGCGCGAGGAGCGCCGAATCCGTTACGTCGAATGTTCTGATCTGGCAGTCGACCATCGTCCGGCGGGAAAAAGCCGAACGATCGGAGATGCTCGGGTCGATGCTGGTGTTCTGCATTGTCGTCGAGATCCTAGTCGGACAGGCTCATATGCCGCCGCAACGGTGGAGTTTATATGATGCCCCGCTTTCTCTGTCCATTCGATCGGCCCGGCCGGCGTGGATTGTCAATGGTGTGTGGCTTTTTCGTCAGCGCCCCGTACCGCCCTCCGGCCTCAGAGCATGATCCCGAAAAATGGAACCCGGTTTTCGGACGACATCATGCCATAATTTATCGATGAGCGCATTGCAGCGGACCGATCAGCCATGACGAATTCTCCGGTCGAGCCTTATGATGCTCAGCCGCGTCAAAGAATGACGCACATCGGCTTAACCCCAGACGCCGGCCAGCGCGACGCCCAGGATCTCGTGATCAGAACGCGCGATCGCGATCAGCTCTTGAGGCGCGCATTGCATTGGCTGTAATAGCCGCCGCCCTTTTGAATCCATTTCAGGCCGCCGTTAGCGTTGGTCGCTTTATTAGCGTTGTACTGGTCGAGGCATGTCTTCATGCGCGCCTTGCCTGGCTTTTCATTGGCGTAGGCGGCTGAGACGGCTGAGGGAAACACAGCATTGCCGACCGCCACGGGGGCCGCAGGCGCCGGCGCCGGCTTCAGCGGATTCGCCGCTGTCGGGGCCGCGGGCGGCGGCGCCGCTGGCGCGGGGCCGGGAGCGGCGGCTGGCGTCGCGGCAGGCGCGGCGCCCTTGGCCTCAGCCGCGCACTGGCTATAAAATTGCGGCCAGGCTTGTCCGTTCAGCGTGCCGGCGGCCTTGGCCGCCTGATATTTTTGGCTGCATTCCTTGCGAACCGATTCCGCCGCTGCGGGGTCGACCAGCGCCAAGCCAAAGGCGCTGGAAAGGATCGTGAATGCAATCAGTTGGCCTTTGAGGCGAAGCGAGCGTGCGAATCGAGACGGCATGAGCATTCTCCAACGCGGGAAACACGAATCAACGCAGCGCCGCGCGTTGAGCTTCAACCTTCCTGCGAAATCGGACATCGGTCAATTTGGAATCACTCGGCTTCACCACATGCAAAAAGCCGCCGACGCGTCGGCGTCTGCGGCTCTTCATTCAATGCGTTCGCAGGACTTTCGTGTACCGGGTCAGACCTGCCCGCCGACGGCGGCGGCGACTTCGGCGGCGAAATCGCTCTCCTGTTTCTCAATGCCTTCGCCGAGGGAATAGCGCACAAAAGAGGCCAACTTCACAGGCGCGCCTGCCGCCTTTTCGGCTTCTTTCACCACCTGCCCGATGGTCTTGTTCGCATGTTCCGCGTGGATCGACGGCTGATCGAGGAGGCAAACCTCTTTGTAATAGGTCTTGAGGCCGGATTCGACGATCTTTTCAAGCACATGAGCCGGCTTGCCGGCGTTTTTGTCGGCGAGCACCGCCTTTTCCCGCGCGACGATCGCCGGATCGAGCTCGGATGCTTCGAGAGCCAGCGGACTCGCCGCCGCCACGTGCAGGGCGATAAGCCGCGCGAGCGGCGTAAGCGCGACCGTATCGCCGGTGGATTCCAGCGCGACGAGGACGCCGATCTTGCCCAGTCCGTCGGCGACCGAATTATGCACATACTGCCCCACGACGCCCTGCGCGACATGCACCGCGGCGACACGGCGCAAGGTCATGTTCTCGCCGATCGTCGCGATGGCGTTGGCGATGGCGTCCGCGACCGTCCCGCCGCCCGGGTAATGCGCGCCCTTGATCGCTTCGACGTCGGTCAACCCCTTTTCCACCGCGACGAGCGCGATCGTACGGGCAAGCGCTTGAAATTCCTCGTTGCGCGCGACAAAATCCGTCTCCGAATTGACTTCGGCGACAACGCCGTCCGTGCCATGCACGGCGACGGCGACAAGGCCCTCCGCCGCGACGCGGCCGGACTTCTTGGCGGCCTTCGAAAGGCCTTTCTTACGCAGCCAGTCGACCGCCGCCTCGATATCGCCCTCGGTCTCGTTGAGAGCATTCTTGCAATCCATCATGCCGGCGCCGGTCTTCTCGCGAAGATCCTTCACCATTGCGGCCGTGACGCTCGCCATAATCGTGTTCCTTCAAGTTCCGTTTTGTGACCGCTATCGTCCGGCCCGCCGACCGCCGTGTTCAGGCGGCGACGAGGCTACGCGCCAGATTGATCCAGCCGTCGCGAGCGATGCGGCCGCCAAGCTTCAGGTCATGATCCGTCTTCGCCGCGTCTTCCGGCGTCATCGCGGCGATCTGCCAGAAGTGGAATAGGCCGGCGTCGTTCAGCTTCTTGACGATCTGCGGGCCGATACCCGGCAATTTGCCGAGATCGTCCGGCGCGCCGCGCGGCGCGGTCAGCAGTTCGAAAGCCTCGGCGGGCGCCTCGAACGCCTCAGCGGCGACGGCGGGCTCGGAAGCTTCCACCGGCAAAACCTCTTCCGGCGGCTGTTCGGCTTCGCCGAAATCAATGCCGCTTGATCCCTGGCCGCGGGCGATGCCGTCGAGCGCGGCGCGGGCGATGAGATCGCAATAAAGGGTGATGGCGCGGCCAGCGTCGTCATTGCCAGGAATCGGGAACGTGATTCCGTCCGGGTCGCTATTGGTGTCGAGGATCGCCGCGACCGGGATATGCAGCCGCTCGGCCTCCTTGATCGCGAGTTGCTCCTTATTGGTGTCGATCACGAAAATGAGGTCGGGGATGCCGCCCATTTCCTTGATGCCGCCAAGCGCCTTTTCGAGCTTGTCGCGCTCGCGCGACATCATCAGGCGCTCTTTCTTGGTCAGGCCGACGGCGCCGCCGCCCAGAATGTCTTCGACCTTGCGCAAGCGCTGAATCGAGGCGGAAATCGTCTTCCAGTTGGTCAGCATGCCGCCCAACCAGCGCGAATTGATGTAATATTGCGCCGACCGGCGGGCGGCGTCCGCGATCGCGTCCTGGGCCTGCCGCTTGGTGCCGACGAACAGCACGCGGCCGCCGCGCGCGACGGTATCCGACACGGCCTTCAGCGCCTGATGCAGCAAAGGCACTGTCTGCGCGAGGTCGATGATATGAATATTGTTGCGGCTGCCGAAAATATAGGGCTCCATTTTCGGGTTCCAGCGATGCGACTGGTGGCCGAAATGAGCGCCGGCGTCGAGCAGGCCGCGCATTGTGAAATCAGGCAGGGACATAGCGTTTCTTTCTCCGGTTAAAGCCGCCGCGGAGCGTTATGGACCTTTTCCGAAGCGCCATTTGAAGGCGCCATAGGAAAAAGCCACCGGGAGCGGCCCTTAAATCAGGGTCGCGCGATCCGCGTGTGGAATGGGCGTGCTTATAAGGGCGCTTGCGCCCGAACGCAAGGCGAAGGTTCGCAGGCCTTAGGGCGCAAAGCCTTTGCCTCGGCGGCGGCGCCGGCGCATATTGCGCGGCTAATTGATATCATATGGGCTTTGGCAATGAAACCGATGGACGTGGATCAAACCATTCTGGCGCGGCGCGAGACAATCATCGCCGCCTTGCGGAAAATTGTGCGCGGCGAAGGCGTCATCGACAACGAAATCGGCCGCCGTCCCTATGAAAGCGACGGCTTCACCGCTTACGCCAATCTGCCGCTCGCGGTGGTGCTGCCCTCTTCTGTCGAAGAGCTCCAGGCCGTCCTTTCCTATTGCCACGCTCATGACGTCAAGGTGGTGCCGCGCGGCGCTGGCACCTCGCTCTCCGGCGGCTCGCTGCCGCTTCAGGACGGCGTCCTCATCTCGATGATGAAGTTCAACAAAATCAAGGAGATCGACTTCGAGAACCGGTTCGCTGTCGTGGAGCCGGGCGTCACCAATTCGGCGATCACCCGCGCCGTCGAGCACAAGGGCTTCTATTACGCGCCGGACCCTTCCTCGCAGATCGCCTGCTCCATCGGCGGCAATGTGGCGGAAAACTCCGGCGGCGTGCATTGCCTGAAATATGGCCTCACGACCAATAATATCCTCGGCGTTGAAATGGTGCTGATGAACGGCGAAATCATCAGGCTCGGCGGCGGCTATCTCGATTCTGACGGCTATGACCTTCTCGGGCTCATCGTCGGCTCCGAGGGAATGCTCGGCGTCGTCACGGAAGTCACGGTCCGCATTCTGCAAAAGCCCGAATGCGCGAGAGCTTTGATGATCGCTTTCGATTCCAGCGAAAGCGCCGGCGCGTGCGTCGCTGACGTCATCGCGGCGGGCATCATTCCGGGCGGCATGGAGATGATGGACAAGCCGGCGATCGAGGCGGCCGAGGATTTCGTCAACGTCGGCTATCCGCGCGAAGCCGAAGCCATGCTTCTTGTCGAACTCGACGGGCCGCCGGTCGAAGTCGATCATCTCGTTGGGCTCGTCGAGGCGATCGCGCTGAAGCGCGGCGCGACGCAATGCCGGATTTCAACCAGCGAGGCTGAGCGCCTCGCCTTCTGGGCCGGGCGCAAGGCGGCTTTTCCCGCCGTTGGGCGCCTCTCGCCCGATTATCTCTGCATGGACGGCACGATTCCGCGCAAAGCCCTGCCGCGGGTGCTGGCCGGCATCCGCGATCTTTCCGAAAAATACGCGCTGCGCGTCGCCAATGTGTTTCACGCGGGCGACGGCAATCTGCACCCGCTGATCCTTTATGACGCCAACAAGCCCGGCGAGTTGCAACGGGCCGAGGACTTTGGCTCGGACATCCTGCGCCTCTGCGTAAAAGTCGGCGGCGTGCTCACCGGCGAACATGGCGTCGGCGTCGAGAAGCGCGATCTGATGCCGGAGATGTTCAACGAGATCGACCTCGACCAGCAGGTCAGGGTCAAATGCGCGTTTGACGAAAGACGCCTGCTTAATCCGGGAAAGGTTTTTCCAACGCTGCACCGCTGCGCCGAAATGGGCCGCATGCATGTGCACGCGGGGCAGCTGCCGTTCCCGGACCTGCCGCGGTTTTAGGAGATTTGCGCCACCAGCGGACATCAGGAAAATCCCGGCGTAGGCCGGTCTTGGCCGGAAGCGCACTGGCGGCTTTCGGGTTTTGGCCTCAGCGCAGTGGGAATGGCCTTCCTGCCCCATCTGGAAGGCTGCTACAGCCAGCGCATGGTACGACGGAGATGGTCACGGAGCTTTGATATGGAGGACAGAGAGATTCGAGCGGCTCTGGATCGCCACTGGGCCGCCTCCGATGCGAACGACCTCGAGGGGGAGCACCAGATTTACCGAGAGGACGCGGTGCTCGAATATCCTCAATCGGGCGAGCGCATCCGCGGGCGGCGGAAGATTCAGTCGTCTCGCGCCGCGCAGCCGAACCGGAAACGCTTCGCAGTGCGGCGGATCATCGGCGCGGGCGCCCTCTGGGTCACTGAATATGTCCTAACCTATGACGGGCGGCCATCTTACACGGTGAGCATCATGGAGTTCCTCGATGGGAAAGTGGCCCGCGAGACCCAGTATTTCGGCGATCCGTTCGAGCCGGGCCCCTCGCGCGCGCAATGGGTCGAGCGGATGCCCTGACAGCTGGACGCCATAAGGATGGCCATCCGCCGCCCGCTCGCGCGCTCGGAGTTGCCGGTTGATACGGTCTCTCTCGCCCGCCATCTCATTGGCAAGGCAGTGGTGCGGGAGTTGCCTGAAGGCGTCGCGAGCGGTCGTATTGTTGAGACCGAGGCGTATGTCGTCGGCGACGCCGCCGGGCACGCCTACCGCGGGATGACCCGGCGCAATCAGTCGCTGTATCTCGAGCGTGGCCACGCCTACATCTATTTCGCCTACGGCAGCTCATACATGCTGAACGTCTCGAGCGAGACGCCCGGGATCGGAGCCGGCGTCCTGATCAGGGCGCTCGAACCACTCGAGGGCATCCCGATCATGCGGCTCAATCGCGGCGTCGAGCGCCTGCGCGACCTGGCGCGCGGACCCGGAAGGCTCGCCGCGGCGTTGCGGATTGATCGTCGGCTCGACGGGCTCGATCTTTGCCGGGAAGGCCCTCTATGGCTCGGATGCGGCGACGACGAACCCGGCGAAATCGGGCGGAGCATCAGGATCGGCATTTCGCAGGATGCGAACCGCCTCCTGCGATTTTATCTTCGGGACAATCCGTTCGTCAGCGGTCCAAGATCGCTCAACGAATAAGAGGCCGCCGGAGCCACGCGCATGAAGTCCTCAGGCGGCGGAACATGCGCTCGATGCGTTGCGGTTGTCGCATAGGAATGGCGAGAAGCAGTTCTTCCATTTGCGATTCGCCTTTGATGGAATGTTCTGCATCGCGCCGGGCTCCCAATTCGGCAATTAAAACTTCACGGACAGACGCGTATTGAATGAGCGGCCCGGCCCGGCTACCGGATAGCCATAGATGGGCGACGTTCCCATCATAGAGGTTACTCGGTAATTTACGAGATTGGCTCCGCCCAACGGCAGGTCGTAGTTCTGGTTGAAGATATTGTCGATGCCGAAATCTATCCTGACCGCCTCCCATTGATAGCCCACGCGAAAATTGAAGAGAGCGTAAGCTGATGTTGCGAGTTCGTTTCGAACCTGGCTCACAAGGGTCTTCGACCCGACGAGCTGGAGTTCGAGGCTCGAGTTCCAGGCGCCAAACGCCTGATCTATCGCCAGCGTCGCGTTCACGGGCATCATGTGGTAGAGGTTGACGCCATCCGTCCGCTGACCCCGCACGAAATTCAGGTTTCCCCGGAAGCCCCCCTGGCCGAATGTGTCGGTGTCCCAGAGCGCCAGTTTTCCATCGAGGTTTACGCCGTAGAGCCAGGCGTCATGGTTGGCGAACTGCAGATATACGAAGTTGTTTGTCGTGGTCAGATTTGCGGGAAGATTCGCAAGACAGCCGGAGAGCGCGCAGCGGTCGGCGTCGATGTAATCCTCAACATAGCTGTAATAGGGAGAGACCTTGAACTCCCACGCCTTCCTGTCGGGGTCGCGCCACGCCGCGGTGAAACTGACCGTATTGGCCTTCTCCGGCGCGAGGTTGATGTTGCCAACGTAGCCGTTGCCGTCGCCAAACCAGCCGATCATCTTCATCGCCATGGCGCTCGTCGACCAGCTGTAACGCTCGTAGAGATTGGGCGAGCGCGTCTTGCGCGCAAAGCCGAGCTCATAAAGGCTCACCTGATCGGGCTCATATCGGATCAGGGCCGACCCGTCGATGTTGACGTCGGTCCGCGCATGATTGAGGGCGTTGAAGGCGGCGGCCGAGGCGCCGTACATCATTGTGTTGTAGCCCTGAACGTCGCCCGTGTTCATCATCACAATGTCGTTTCGCAACCCGAAGACGGTTGTCCACGGCGCGTCCCAATGCCGCTCCCACTCAGCGAAGGTCCCAACGCGCGTGCGCTGTCCGTTGTTGATGTTGACGAAGGCGTCCGGTCCCATCATCGTCGAGTTGGAGACAGGGGGCCACCAGTCGTCGAGATTGTTATAGTAAAGTTCGTTGCCGATTCTGATGAGGTCCTGCGCCGATATCCGGATCGTGCCCTTGATTGCATATCCGGCGTCTGTGCTCTTTGTGTCCATCGGCATGTCGCCGCTCTTGTCGGGCTCAATAAAACCCATCGTGTGCCGGACGTGATTGAAGAACGCCGTCGTCTCAAGCTTGCCCCAGTCAAACAGGCCTTCATAACGTCCGTTGACGTAGAAGCTGTGATTATCGACCATGTCCATATATTGATTAGGATAGCCCTGATAGGGAATGGCCTGGCCGCCGACCTCCACCGAAAGGAGCCCGTCCTGGACCTTTTTCGCAACGCTGAGCGCGTAGTTTTGCGTTTCGTACAAGGTGGACTTGATTTTCATCCCGTTGCCGGCCGTGTAGTCGCCGCTTCGCGCCCAACCGCCGCTAAAGGCAATGCTCGTATCCGCGTTAGACACGGTCGTGTTCTCGTTCACGCCGTAAGAGGCGCCGTTGCTGCGGAAAAATCCGGAGATGCTTCCGCTCGTGATCCATCCTGGGCCGGACGCGAAGATCGGCGGCGCCACGGCGACGTCAACCCTCGCGCCCGTGTAGTCGCCGCCAGCGCTCACTGGTGCGGCGGCGTTATAAACGCGCATGCTGGAAATCATCGCCGGGTTGACGAAAGAGAGCGGCGGATTCATCTGGTTCGGACAGGCTGGAGCGAACAGCATGCTGTTGATAGACACCTGAACGCGGTCGGCGCCCATGCCGTTAACGGTCGGCAGACTCGACACGCCGCCTGCGCCCCAGGCCCCCCCGCCTGGGATGTCCTTGATCAAGGATGCTGAGTCGCTGCTCCAAAGATCCACTCTGGCGGCGTCGGCGCCGGAGATCGTTGTCGCATCCGCCGGAATCAACGGGCCGTAGGAAGAGCCGTCGTCAGTCGCCCGCGGCAGACCCGAGCGGACGACCACGGTCGGGAGATCCTGCCCGGCCTGGGCGGCAGCGGCAGTGACAAAGAGTGAGTTGAAACACATAAGGGCAAGCGATGGGCGCACGAGCGCGCTTGTGAGACGCAAGGCCGCGCGACCGCGGCTAATGGACGAGGTTTGCATGGTGATGTCCGTAATGAGGGCGGCGAGCCGGCGCAGCCGCGACGCACAACGGGTCGCGCGTCTTGCAGCCGTCTTCACGACCAGCTCAGCGATGGAGGAATGAAGCTAGATTTTCCCGCGCGCGCGGAGCGAGCGCCGGGCGGCGTTCTTACGCCTGCGCCGGAGGAGCGCGCGGCTGGCAGGCGGAACGAGGCTCAAAGACTCGAAGCGAGCTGCGCAAGACAGCCCGGAAATGAAATTCTACGGCGATGCGGTCGATGATCGGCGTGGGCGGAGGGGGAGGCAGCGCCGCGGCGGCCACACGCAATACGCACAGCGGGCAATGGGATTTTAGGTGGCCGCTCTCACCGTCGCTCGGCGATGAATTGCTGCTGAGACAGAGACGGCCGAGGCCGCTGAATTGGGCCGCCGGAATGCTGGCGGCAAGCGCGCTCGTCAGGACAACCTGTAAAACAAGCGCATAGGCGGCCACGCAAGCGGCAATCCGCCCGATGTTTCCTAACCGCCCCAACCGCCCAGTCATCGCAAGCCTTCCCTCGAAAGCTGGCAATAACACAAAAATGTTACGGCCGGAATGGCCGCGCTCGCCCGCCTCGCCAAATGTGACGACAAGGCCCGCGTTTCCCGGGCGGTAGGATGTCGCAGCGCGACGGCGCCGTGATGGACCAGTTTTCGCGACGTCATCCGCTTTTAGGGTTTAAAAGCGCATACAGCTTCTGGACCCCGGGGGCCCCATCTCACAGCCTCACACATGCTCCACGCCGATAATGCCCGGAATCGCCTTGAGCAGCCCCGCCGCCTGCGCCGACACCAGATATTTGCCCGGCAGCTTTAGCTCCACTTCGCCTGTCGACGTTTGCAGGATCAGCGCAACCTCGCCGTCGCCCTGGGGGCGGAGGTTCTGCTTGATCTCGGGCAATGGGCGGTCGTCCGCGACGAAGATCCTCAAGCCTTTTTGCACACGGCTCGCGGCGAGGTCCAAAGGTTCGGCGGAGACGATGCGGGCGCGAACGTCCTCCCCCTCGGCGCTGGCCTGCAGGCCGAGCAGGAGCGAAGCGCCTTTTTCCAGAAGGTCGCGATATTGGTTGAGGCCTTCCTGAAAAAGGATCGCTTCATATTGGCCGGACTGATCGGAGAGCTGCACGATCCCCATTTTCGAGCCGGATTTAGTGCGCCGCTCCTGCCGGTCGAGCACAGTGGCGGCGAGCCGCCCCCCGGACGCCCCCTGTTTGACCGAGCGGGCAAAATCCGTCCAGCGCTGCACGCGCAACCGGCTCAGCACGGCGGCATAGGCGTCCAGCGGATGGCCGGAGAGAAAAAACCCGACGGAGTCGAATTCGCGCTGAAGCCGGTCGGCGAGCGTCCAGGGTTTTGCTTTCGGCAGCGGCAATTGTGCGTCGGCGCCCGCGCCAAAGAGTGCGCTCTGGCCGGCGCGGCGCTCCTCGTCGCGCCGGTGGGCATAGGCGAGGACCGCTTCGATGGCGCCAAAAACGCGGGCGCGGTCGGGCTCCAGCTCGTCAAAGGCGCCCGCCGCGACGAGGCTTTCGAGCATGCGCTTGTTGATCCCGCGCGGATCGACGCGCCCGGCGAGATCGGCGAAATCCCGAAACGGCTTTGCGCCCCTTGCGGCGACCACTGCTTCGGCGTGGCCTTCGCCGACGCCCTTGATGGCGCCGAGCGCGTAGCGGATGGAAAGTTCGCCGGAAGCATCGGGATGAACCTCGAAATCAACGCCCGAGCGCTGGATCGAGGGCGGCTCGACGCGCCCCTTCAGACGGCGGACCTCGTTTGAAAATTCGGCGAGCTTATCGGTGTTGGATTTTTCCAGCGTCATGGAGGCGGCCAGAAATTCCAGCGGGTAATTGGCCTTGAACCAGGCGGTCTGATAGGCGATCAGCGCATAGGCCGCCGCATGGCTCTTGTTGAAGCCGTAATCAGCGAATTTGGCGAGCAGATCGAAGATTTCGTTGGCCTTGGCCTTGTTCAGCCCGTTATCAATGGCGCCGCGCACGAAGCGGTCGCGCTGGGCGTCCATCTCGGCCTTGATCTTTTTGCCCATGGCGCGGCGCAGGAGATCGGCTTCGCCGAGCGAATAGCCGGAGAGGATCTGCGCGATCTGCATCACCTGTTCCTGATAGATGATGACGCCGAAAGTCTCCTTCAGAATGCTCTCAATCTTTGGGTGAATGTAGTCGGCCTCCTCTTCGCCCGCCTTCACGGCGCAATAGCGCGGGATATTGGCCATCGGTCCCGGCCGGTAGAGGGCGACAAGCGCGATGATGTCCTCGAAACGGTCGGCATGCATTTCGACGAGAGCCTTGCGCATGCCGGCGCTTTCCAGCTGGAACACGCCGACCGTCTCGCCGCGCCCCAGCATTTCATAGGTTTTTGCGTCATCAAGGGGGATCTTGTCGATTTCGACCGCAATGCCGCGCCTTGCCAAAAGCTTGACGCATGTGGATAGCGTCGTCAGCGTCTTGAGGCCCAGAAAATCGAATTTCACGAGGCCGGCCGGCTCGACCCATTTCATATTGTACTGGGTCGCCGGCATGTCGGATTTCGGATCGCGATAGAGCGGCACGAGTTCTTCGAGCGGGCGGTCGCCGATTACGATGCCGGCCGCATGGGTGGAGGCGTTGGAGTAGAGCCCTTCCAGCGTCTGCGCGATCTGCAGCATTTTGGCGACGCGAGGCTCAGCTTCGGCGGCTTCTTTCAGGCGCGGCTCGGTGTCGATCGCCTGTTTCAGGCTGACGGGCGCCGCCGGGTTTTGCGGCACGAGCTTGGCCAGCCGATCAACCTGGCCGAGCGGCATTTCGAGCACGCGGCCGACATTGCGCATCACGCCGCGCGCCAGAAAGGAGCCGAAGGTTATGATCTGCGCGACCTTGTCCACGCCATAGCGGCGCCTGACATAGGCGATCACCTCGTCGCGGCGGTCCTGGCAGAAGTCGATGTCGAAATCCGGCATCGAAACGCGTTCGGGATTGAGAAAGCGCTCGAACAGGAGGCCGAAGCGGATCGGATCGAGATCTGTGATGGTCAGCGCGTAAGCGACGAGCGATCCCGCTCCCGAGCCGCGGCCCGGGCCGACCGGAATGCCCTGCGCCTTGGCGTATTTGATGAAATCCGAAACGATCAGAAAATAGCCCGGAAACTTCATTTTGACGATAACGTCGAGCTCGAAAGACAGCCGCGCGCGATATTGCTCGGTCGTGAATCCGGGCGTCAGACCATGCGTGGCGATGCGGGCCTCAAGCCCCGCCTCGGCCTCAGCGCGCAGCGCCGCCGCCTCTTCCTCGAACGCGCCAGTCGCGGAAAAGCGCGGCAGCAGCGGCTTGCGCGTCAGCGGCCGATAAGCGCAGCGCCGCGCGATTTCGACGGTGTTGCGGGTCGCTTCGGGCAGATCGGCGAAGAGAGCGATCATCTCCGCGCGGGTCTTGAAGCGGTGCTCGGGCGAGAGCTGGCGGCGCGCGCCGTCGCCGACGACCGCGCCCTCGGCAATGCAGATCAGGGCGTCATGAGCCTCATAATCGGACGCGGCGGCGAAATAGGCCTCGTTTGTTGCGACGAGCGGCAGGGAGCGGCGATAGGCGAGATCGAGGAGGCGCGGCTCAACCTCGCGTTCGGACGGCAGATTGTGCCGCTGAAGTTCGACGTAGAAGCAATCCGGGAAAAGTTCTTGAAGCGCCTCTGCGCGCAAAGTGGCCTGTTCGGGGCGATTAAGGGCGAAGGCGCGGTCGAGCGGCCCGCCTGGGCCGCCGGACAGCGCAATCAGACCTACGGTGTGGCCGCGCAAGCGCGCAAGCGCGACGTGAGGCGTCTCGCCGGGCTCGGGATCAAGCCACGCGCGGGAGGCGATATGCATCAAATTCAGATAGCCGGCTTCGTTCCTGGCGAGGAGAACGACTGAAGCGCGCCCGGCGCCGGTCTCCTCTCCGCGCGGGGCGAGCGTCGCGCCATCGCCGAAATCGAGCGTGATCTGCAGTCCTGCGATCGGCTGCACGCCCTCTTTCGCCAGCTTTTCGGAAAATTCGAGCGCGCCGAAGAGATTGTTGGTGTCGGTGATCGCCAGCGCCGGCATTTTGTCGGCGCAAGCGAATTTGGCGAGCTTGCCGATGCCCATCGCGCCTTCGCGCAGGGAATAAGAGCTATGGACATGAAGGTGCACAAAGCCGACGTCGGCCTCGATGCGGCTTAAAGACATGGGATCCATTGAGGTCTCGACATTCGGCCGCCATACAAAATTCGGCAGGATGGATTCTAGCGCCAGTCGGCGCTGAAAGCGACGGCGCGTTGCGACGGCCGCGCTGTCATCCAACGTTTTAGGGAGGCAGCGTGGCCGGGCTCGGTTTCGCCTGCGGATGCTAAGAACAGTTGCGTTGGCGCGCCAAATGCAACCGCGCACTGCATTTTTGATCTTCATTGATATCCGAATGCCCGCATTCATTTTTCAGAAATGATGCTTGGTTTGCCCTCATTGGCGACTCGCGGTATAGAGCCGGGCTCTGGCCCCGCTTTGAAGAGACGTTCAATGCTGACCATGCCCCCGTCAGCCCGTGTGGCTAAAAAATGGACGACGGTCGATCCGATCGAGGAATGCCGCCAGGCGCTGCACAAGAAGGCCTTTGCAGTTCATCATCCCCTTGCCGGCCATCCACTGTTCAGCATTGAAGCTTTAACCGCGGCGGCGGAGCGGGCTGCGAAACGGAGCGGCGACCTTTACGCCGATGTCGGCGATCTTTCACTGACCGATAAATGGGGCTCCGTTCCGGCGCCCACCATGCCGATTCCCGAGATTATCGAACGAATTGAAACGGCCGGCGCATGGGTCGTGCTGAAACATGTGGAGGTCGATCCGGCCTATAAGCGGCTTCTCGACGAATATGAGGCTTTCGTGCGCGAAATCGCGGGGCCCGAGGGCTCAAAACTTCTGACGAACGCCGAAATGCTGGTGTTCATCACATCGCCGAACCGCAAAACGCCCTATCATTTCGACGCCGAGGTCAATTTTCTCGTGCAGATCACCGGATCGAAAAATCTTTGGGTCTGTGACCCAAATGATCGCAGCGTCACAACGGAAGAAGAGATCGAGCAATATTACGGCGTGTCGATATCGGCGGGGACCTATAAGCCTCACGCAGAAGAGGTGGCCCGGCAATTTACGCTTCATCCGGGCGACGCCGTGCACATTCCGACGCATGGCGCCCATTGGGTGCAAAACCACAATGAGGTGTCGGTCTCGCTGAGCCTCAATATGGAATTTCCGAACTGGCTGCAGGCGGATGTCTACCGCGCGAACCACTATCTGCGCCGTCTCGGCCTGTCGCCGCGTTCGCCCGGACAATCGATCGTCGCCGACCGCTCCAAGGCGGCGATGATCCACGCCATGCGAGCCGCCAGAAAAAACGCGAGACGGCTCCTCCGGCGGTGAGCTGGCGCGGCCGAAGGCCGCGGCGTTTTCGCGTCAGATCATGCGGCGATAAAATCAGCGGCATGAACGACCGTCCGAATCGGTCATGCCGCTCGCTCCCTGAGGTGTTGGGAAAGCCCGCGCGGCGCTGCCGCCGCGCCGGAGGCGGCAGAGCCGATCAGTACGGCGGAGCCGGATAATATCCGCTCCATCCCGCGCCATCGAAGGGGCGCACATAGATATAGGCGCCGGGCGGCCGCGCGGCGGGCCGGGGACCCCAATAGCCGGGCTTCCAGACGCAGGGGCCCGCCGGCTGGCAGACCCATTCCGGCTTCCGGTATCCGGCTTCAGCGCGCGACTCGTCCCTCAAATCTTCGAGCGAACGATAGGTGTGGTCGAGCGCATTGAACGGCGCGCCGGCCTGGGCCGACGCCGTTTGCGTCGCAAGTCCAAAGGCGCAAAAGCCGAGAGCCGCGCTAAGCAACAGGCTCTTCTGGATCTTCATGACTTCCTCCAAATGGGCCAGCGACGGTCCAACCGAATGACGCCCCCGACACTCCGTGGCTCACACGCGGTGGAGCGCACCCGCCCTCAACCATTCCATAAACGCCCGACCAAGCTCGGCTGTTCCAAACCTTTGCTATAATATTTGCCCTAAGAAAAGCTTGGTGCGGGGATGTTTGGGGGAGGAAAAAAACGCTTCGGGGCGATTGATCTCGACGATTGCCCCGGCGTCCATGAAAATCACCCGATCGGCGACCTGACGGGCGAAAGCCATTTCATGCGTGACGCAGAGCATGGTCATGCCGTCGCGCGCCAATTGCACCATAGTCTCCAGGACCTCCTTGACCATTTCAGGATCGAGCGCCGAGGTCGGCTCGTCAAACAGCATGATTTTCGGATTCATACAGAGCGCGCGCGCGATGGCGACGCGCTGCTGCTGGCCGCCGGATAATTGACCTGGATATTTGTCGGCCTGCTCGGGGATCTGAACCTTGCCAAGATAGTGCATGGCGGCCGCTTCCGCCTCCGCGCGATCCATTTTGAGCACATGGATCGGCGCAAGCGTGCAGTTTTCCAGGATCGTCAGATGCGGAAACAGATTGAAATGCTGGAACACCATGCCGACCTCGCGGCGCACCTCGTGACTCTGGCGCAGATCGCTCGTGAGTTCGGTTCCCTCCACGATAATGCGGCCGCTCTCATGCGCCTCGAGCCCGTTGACGCAGCGGATCAATGTGGATTTGCCGGAGCCGGAGGGGCCGCAAATGACGATGCGCTCGCCGCGCTCCACCAAGAGGTCAATGTCGCGCAGCGCGTGATAGGCGCCGAACCATTTGTTGAGGGCGATCATCTCAATCGCGATGGATTGTTCCGCCGACGCGGCGCCGGACCTGTCCTCATCGGTCATCTTAGCGATCTCTTGCCAGCGACAGGCGCCGCTCGACAAAGAGCGAATAGCGCGACATGCCGAAACAGAACACAAAATAGAACAGCGCCGCGAAAATATAGCCGGTCGTTGAAATGGTAGGCCCCGCCCAGACAGGATCGAGCCGCGCCGAATCGACTGTTCGTAGAAAGTCGAAGATGCCGACGACGGCGACGAGGGTCGTATCCTTGAAGAGGCCAATGAAGGTGTTGACGATGCCGGGGATGACATGCCGGAGCGCCTGCGGCAGGATGATCAGCCGCAGCATCTGCCACCGGCTGAAGCCGAGCGCCTGCGCGCCCTCGAACTGGCCTTTGGGCATGGCTTGCAAGCCGCCGCGCACGACTTCCGCCATATAGGCCGAGGCGAAAAGCGCGACGCCGATAAGCGGGCGCACGAGCCTGTCAGGGGCCAGATCCTCGGGCACGAACAGCGGCAGCATCGTGTTAGCCATGAACAGGACCGTGATCATCGGGACGCCGCGCACGATCTCGATGAAGCTCGCGCAGGCGATGCTGAGCGCGGGCAAGGCCGAACGACGCCCGAGCGCGAGGAGAATTCCAAGCGGCAGCGAGACGACGATGCCGACGATGGCGACGAGAAGGCTCACGAAAATGCCGCCCCAGAGATCGGAATCGACGCGCGGCAGGCCTGCCCAAGGCGCTCCATGCAGCAGGATGAAGGACAGAATCGGATAGACGCCGAAAAAGAGAATCGCCGCCGTCAAACGGCGCGAGGCGTCAAGCCAAAGCAACCAGACGATCAGGCCGGCGCCGATGATCAGCGTCACGTCGACGCGCCAGCGTTCCGACAGCGGATAGGAGCCATAGGTGAAATAGGGAAGCTTTTGCCCAATGAACGCCCAGCAGGCTCCGGCGCCGGGCGCGCGGCAGAGATCGCCGTTGGGCGCGGACCAGACCGCGTCGAACACGAGAAAGCGCAAAAGCGCGGGAAGAAAGATCCCGATCAACGCCAAAGCGCCAATGGTCAGAAGGCTCGCGCGCCAGCCATCGAAGAGATTGCTTCTGATCGCCGAGGCAAAGCTCGGCCTGACGTCCGGCGGCGGACGGGCGGCGACGCTCTCGCGCCTGAGATAAAAGGCTTCCCGGCCTGTGGCTCGAAGCCTGGTGGTGGCCATCTCAGCGCTCCTTCAACGCGAAGCGCCGGGCGTAGAGATTCATCGCCAGCGAAGCCAGAAGCGAGATCGCAAGATAGACCGCCATGGTGATGACGATCACCTGCACCGCCGCGCCGGTCTGGTTCAGGACCGTTCCCGCGAAGATCTGCACGAGATCGGGATAGCCGATGAACACCGCGAGGGATGAATTCTTGATGAGGTTCAGATATTGGCTGGTGAGCAGCGGAATGATGAGGCGCATCGCTTGCGGCGCGATAATGAGGCGGTTCGCGTCCGGCGCGGAAAGGCCGAGCGCCGCCGCCGCCTCGCGCTGGCCGCGCGGCACGGCCTCGACGCCGGCGCGCACGATCTCGGCGATGAAGGCGCCCGTATAAAGACTCAAGCCCAAAACCAGCGCGACAAATTCCGGCAGCAGGCGAACGCCGCCGCTGAAATTGAACCCCCGCAACTCCGGCCGCACGAAATCGATCGGATTTCCGGCGATGACGAAAGCGGCGAGGGGAAGCACGAGCAGCAACGCCGCGGCGACGCCGCTGAGAAAAGCGGCGCGATCGCTCCCGAACTTTCTGCGCGCCGGCATGGAGCGCAGCGCAATCGCGCCGAGACAACTGACAAGCGCCGCGAGGAGGATCCAGACCGCCCCGCCGCCAAACACGGGCTCAGGCGCGAAAAGCCCGCGATTGTTGAGAAACAGGCCAAAAGGCAATTCGAGCGACTCGCGCGGCGGCGGCAGCGGCTTCAGAACGGCGTTGTACCAGAACAACAACTGGAGCAGCAGCGGCACATTGCGCAAGGTTTCGACATAGGCCATCGCGCATCTGGCGACGATCCAGTTCTTTGAAAGCCGCGCGAATCCGACGGAAAAGCCGATGATGGTGGCGAAGATCAGGCCCAGCGCGCCGACGAGGCATGTGTTCAGAAGGCCGACGACAAAGGCGCGTCCATAGGTCGAGGCGGCGCTATAGGGGATCAGGCTCTGGTTAATGTCAAAACCAGCGACTTTGCCAAGGAAGCTGAAGTCCGTCGCTATGCCCCGCGCCTGCATATTGTCGCGGACATCCAGGAAAGCCATCGCCGCAAGAGCCGCGAAGCCAATGACGAAGGCGAGCTGGATCAGCGCGGCTCTCGCTTTGGCGTCATACCAAAGCGCAAGCGCCGGATGGCGCCGCACATGGCCGGGCCCGTCTCCGCCCGGCGTCAGAAACCCGGCCTTCTCCGCCACGCGGCCTCGGCCCTATCGGATCGGCGGCGCATATTGGAGGCCGCCCTTGGTCCAGAGCGCATTGATGCCGCGCTTGATCTTCAGGGGCGACCCTTCGCCGAGGTTTCGATCGAAGACTTCGCCATAATTGCCAACGTGCTTGATGATGCGAAAGGCCCAATCAGCGCCAAGACCGAGGCCCTCACCGAAATTTCCTTCAAAACCGAGAAGCCGCCGGATCTCCGGGCGCTCGGATTTCGCTTTTTCATCGACGTTTTTCGAGGTGACGCCGAGTTCCTCCGCATCGACCATCGCGAAATTCACCCATTTTACCAGATTGAACCACGGATCGTCGCCCTGCCGGACGGCCGGCCCCAAAGGCTCCTTGGAGATGATTTCCGGCAGCACCACGCTGTCGTCGGGGTTCGCGAGCTTTTGACGTTCGACGTAAAGGCCGGACGCATCCGTCGTG
Organism: Methylocella tundrae; assembly: GCF_901905185.1. Lineage (GTDB taxonomy): Bacteria > Pseudomonadota > Alphaproteobacteria > Rhizobiales > Beijerinckiaceae > Methylocapsa > Methylocapsa tundrae. The sequence continues at coordinate 3,811 of NZ_CABFMQ020000078.1, read as the reverse complement.
TAGGCGTCGCAGCGGCCGCCGTCATAGGCTTTGACGGCTTCGTCGGCATTGGCGAAATTCACCGGCTCATATTTCATATTGTTGCCGTGGAAGAAGTCGGCGAGGTTGAGTTCCGTCGTCGTGCCCTGCTGAACGCAGATCGAGGCGCCGGACAGTTCGAGCGCCGACGACAGATTGAGCTTTTTGCGCACCAGAAAGCCCTGGCCGTCATAATAAGTGACGCCGACGAAGAGAAAGCCCTGCCCTGTCTCACGCGATATCGTCCAGGTGGTGTTGCGGGCGAGCACATCAACTTCCCCCGATTGCAGGGCGGTGAAGCGATCCTTGGCGCTGAGGGGTATGAATTTCACCTTGGTCGGATCGTTGAAGATCGCGGCGGCGACCGCCCGGCAGAAATCAACGTCGAAGCCGGTCCAGACGCCCTTGTCATCGGGAAGGCCGAAGCCCGGCACGCCGGGGCTCGAGCCGCACATCAGATAGCCGCGCTTTTGAACCTGATCGAGCGTGCCGGCCTGCGCCGCCGCTTGCGCGAACGCCGTCAGCAGGGCGAAGGCAAGGATTTTCATCAACACGTTCATCTTGAGCATGTGAAAAAGTTCCGGATTTGATCCTGCGCGAGGATGCGTGGCCACTTGTGCAACTAGAGGGCTTTGGCAAATCCGGTCAAGGGAGCCAATCCTTCGCCGCCCGCCCCTCGTCTCGGCGGTCTGGGCTTGCGTCGACCGAAATTTGCATCAATCAAATGGATCAGGCGGCAAACAGAACCCTATTTGATTTTGCCGGGATCAAAATGGCGCCAGACCATCTTAAGGGCTCCTTAACTCGACGCGGGCTTGACGAGGAGGACGAGAGACCCGCAGTTTGCGCCGCACATAAGGCTGAGTGGACGACCCCATGATCGAGACGACCGAAAAAGACCGCAAAAATCTCAAGACGCGCACAAAGCTCGTCTATGCCGGGCGCCACCCCTCGGAGCAACATGGTTTCGTCAATACGCCGATCTATCGCGGCTCGACGGTGCTGTTTCCGACCTTTCACGATCTCGTGACGCGCAATGCCGAGTTTACCTATGGGACGCAAGGCTCTCCAACGACGAAGGCGCTGACGGACGCATGGACGGAGTTGTCAGGCGCGGCGGGGACCATTCTCGCGCCGACAGGGCTCGCAGCGATCACCCTCGCTTTGCTGACAGCGGTCAAAGCCGGCGATCACATCCTCGTCACTGATTCGATTTACCGGCCTTCGCGCATCTTCTGCGACACGATTTTGGCCCGCATGGGCGTCGAGACGACCTATTTCGATCCCTGGATCAGCCATAAGGTCGAGCACTTGATACGCCCCAACACCAGCGTGATATTCCTCGAGACGCCGGGCTCGCAGAGTTTCGAGCTGCCGGACGTTCCCGCTATCGCCGCCCTCGCGCGGGCAAAAGGCGTTTGCGTCATTCTCGACAATACCTGGGCGACTCCCCTGTTCTTTCCGCCGCATGAACGCGGCGCCGATATGGCGATCGAGGCCGGAACGAAATATCTTTCGGGCCACTCTGACCTGCTGCTCGGGCTCGTCTCCGCCAATGCCGAGTGGCTCGGCCGTCTCAGCGCCACCGCCGACGCTTTCGCCATGTGCGCCGGCCCGGAAGATGTTTTCCTCGCCCTGCGCGGCCTCAGAACGCTCGAACTGCGGCTGCGCGAGGCGCAGCGCCAGGCGCTCGATATCGCGCGATGGCTGGAGGGCCGGCGGGAAGTCGCCGCCGTGCTGCATCCGGCGCTGCCGTCCTGTCCTGGACACGCCTTATGGAAACGCGACTTTTCGGGCTCATCAGGGCTTTTTTCGGTGCTGCTCGCGCCTTGTTCGCAGAGAGCTGTCGCCGCCATGCTGGACGGACTCGAACTGTTCGGCATGGGATTTTCCTGGGGCGGCTTCGAGAGTCTCGTCATTCCCTTCGACTGCCGCTCCTACCGCACGGCGACGCCATGGAATCCGCCAGGTCCGGCGCTCCGCTTCAACATAGGCCTCGAAGATGTCGAAGACCTCAAGGCCGATCTCGACCGGGGTTTTGAACGTTTGCGCAAAGCGGGCTGAGGAGCTTGCGGGCGAGTCATTGCGATCTCTTCGGGCTGAACGCCGCCATCGTGCGTCCAGGTCGCGAGGAAGCTTGCCCTGACTCACGGTTGTGGGGCACATTCAAGCGCAAAATCAGTCAGGGAGAACGGCCGGCATGAACACGCTGCGGCTCGCGCTGCTGAGCCTCGCCGCGCTCGTCGCGATCATTTTGGGCTGGACATTTTTGCATAACGCCCCTCGGGAACCCGATTCCAGCGCTCGGACCGACGGGAGACGGGCCTCGCCGCAAGAGGTCGCGGCGATGCGGCGCGCCATCGAGCGAACCGTCGCGGGAGAGCCAGACTACGCGGGTTTCTTCGATGAGCTCAAAGCCGCCTTTCCGGCTGAGTACGAAGCCTTTATCGCGCGCGCGGCCGAGGGTTCCGCCGAAGCGGGCGAAGGCGCGAACGCGGACGCCCTTATGATCGACGCGGCCCGCGGATTGCGCAGATCGCATGGCATTTTGGCGGCGAGCGCGGACGGCCCTGCTCTCGACCATTATTTCGACGCGAAGCTCGCCTTTCTTCGTGCGCTCGCCGGCGCCGACAAAGCCCTCTGCGTTGATTTTCTCTCGGGCGGCAATGGCGATTTCGTCGCTTTTTTGCGCGCCCATCGCCCGCTCTTCGCCGCCATGGCGGCCGCGGGCCTCGACGCGATCAATGACGGACGGGCCAAACGGATCAAACGGGAGGCGCCGACCGACGAGGACTTTCATACGCTGGAGAACGCTCTGCGCGCGCAGGGGCTGTCCAACGCGGCGATCGAGGCCCTCCTCGACGGAAAGGCGACCATTCCGCCGCTCGAAGACGGCGAGATGTGCCAGGCGGGCGAGGTCTACCTCCAGACCCTCGCCGCGCTGCCGGACGCCGCAAGGCGCCGCATCTACGGCTTCGCCGTCCAATTGGCGGTGCGCTCCTAGAAAATGACGCCGAAAGGTTCTAGACTTCCGGGTCAACATGATCCGTCACAACAAAGACTTAAGGAGCAGAATGCGATTCCGTTTGAACGCATTCTGCTTGAGAGCGCCGCGTCCTGCGCCGCGCCGGGGCCGTTCCCAAAAACCCCTTGCTGAAGCCAAACCTTTCACCTTCGCGTGAGACTGATCAGTTCACGCCTCCAGCTACTGGATTCTCAATATGACCGGTCATATTTAACTTGGAGCGGTGGGAACGAAACATCTCTCGAAAGCGAAAAGCCATGAACAACACCAAAATTCTCCTCGCCGCCGGCGCTTTATTGGTCTCGGTCGGCGTCGCGCAGCAGGCGGCGGCGCTGGGCGTCTCCGACCATGGAGCAACTGTCGTCAACACGGATGTAGGGGCTGCGCCCTTAAGCGTGACATATGCCACAGCTGGTTCGAACGGTATTGATCGCCCGCGTTCGGGACAGGGCGCTGGCGCACAGGATCTCTTCCATCGGACACAGGGCCTCAGCATGGCTGAAATGGCCGGCTTCGGCAGCCTGAATGGCGCCGGTCGCTTTTAGCCAAAGGTTGAAGCGCCTCTTTTGATTATCACCGGCGCCTAGGTCATAGACCCATTATCGGGATTCCCGAATCGGCTGTGGCGTGATTCAAATCACGGAGGCTGAGATGGCGCGGTTTGATTTGACGGATTTCGAATGGTCGGTGATTGAGCCGTTGTTGCCGAACAAGCCGCGGGGTGTTCCGCGCGTCGATGATCGTCGCGTCTTGAACGGTATCTTCTGG
>NZ_CABFMQ020000077.1 GCF_901905185.1 Methylocella tundrae | reverse complement strand
GGCGCAGGGCGCCTTGCGGGGGCGGCGGGCGCGCGGTCCGCGGCGGGAAGCGGCGTCGACACATCGAAGGAGCGGCCAGAGCGGGTGACGATTTCGCTCAGCTCCTTCAGGGCCTTGATCTCGTCGGCGACGATTTTGCGCATCGCTGCCGCTTGCTGCGCCGTCTCCTGCGGCAGATCCGCAACGCTGGTCCTCAAGGCTTCCCGCGTCGCCGCGAGTTCGCTCTGAATTTGCCGCGCCATCTCGCGCAGCTCCGACGTCGCGCTCTCGAAGCGTTGCGATGTCTGGGTGAAGATGCCGCCGATTTCGGCATTGGTTTCTTCATAGGCGGCGCGCATCGCTTCAGCGGTGCGTTCGCGTTCCTGCGCGATATTGGCGCGCATGTCGGCGAATTGCCGGTCGATATCGCCGCCCGCCGATTGCGATGTTTCGGCCACATAGGCGCCGAGTTCGCGCGCCCGGCTTTCGGCGCTCTCAAAGGCGTTCTCGATCAGCCCGGCGAAGGAGCCGAGCACGCTGTCGAAGTCGTCGCGGCGCTCCTTGATGGCGCCAAGGAGCGCATCGAGCGAGACCCGCCGCGCCTCGAGCATCTGGTCCAGTTCGCCCTGCGACCTGACGAGTTCGCCAGCCGAAGCTGCGAGGCTTTCCTTGTGGCCGGCGATCGCCTCGGCAAATCCGCTGGCTTCATAGACCGTTTCTCCGGCCGCCTGATTGAGCCGCTCGACTTCCGTCGAAACGTTCCCCAGCACGGTTTTGAATTCCTCCATGCGATGGCTCAAGGATTCTTCCACCGCTACGAAATTCGAGCTGGCGACATTGATCGCATCCTGCAGCGATGCGCTGCCGCTGACGAGGCGATCGATGACCTCGGTCATTTCGGCGCCGAGCTTTCCATTCGCGTCGACAAGCGCGCCGATCGATTCTGATGCGCCGGTCTCGAAGGCGTCGCGCAGATTGACGAGCGAGCGTTCAAGCGCCTCCGTCAGTTCGCTTTGCTTCGCGCTGAGATGCTGCACGATCGCCATGCCGCGGCCTTCGATGGTCTGCGTGACCAGATCGCCGACATTGGTCATTTCTTCAGCGATTTCGTTGCCGCGCTCCGACAAGGCCGAGATGAGGCCGAGGCCGCGGGTTTCGAACAGCTCACGCAGATCACTCGCGCTTTGCGCCAGCGCATTTTGCAGATCCAGACCCCGGCCGCCGAGCGCGCCTTCTATCTCCGCCAGTCGGCTCGCCAGCGTCATGCTGATTTCATTGACGCGCACGCCGAGCGCATCGCCGATCTCGCCGGCGCGGCCTGCAAGGGTCGCGTCGAGGTCCTCGGTCGCTTGTGAAACGAGATCTCTGATTTCGGAGGTTCTCCCTGACAGCAATGCGGCAAGCTGACCGGCTTCGCGGTCCAGCGCGGCGTCGATGGCTCCGGCGTGATGACCAAGCGTCTCGTCGATTTCGCTGGTCCGCGCCGCGATATTGTCGGCGACCGCGCGGCCGCGCGCATCGAGTTCGCTCGATACGGCGTCGAGACGGCCGACGACTTTCTCCTCGAATTCCGCGATGCGGCCGTCGAGCGTTGTCGCGATGGCGCCCGCCTGGCCGCCGAGCGCCGCGTTGATTTCGTCGGCCTTTTCGCCGAGTGTCTCGGCGAGAGTCGTCGCGCGCATCGAGAGAACGGACTCGATCTCCTGCGCCTTGCCGTCGAGTGCGCGGATGACGTTTCCGCCGCCCTCGCTCAGCATTTGCGCAATGTCGCGCGCCCGTGCCGTGAGCGCCTCGTCGAGAGCCGCCGCCTGGGTTTCAAGCCCGGTGTCGATCCGGGCGATGAGTGCGTCGAGCGCCTGTCCGATTTCATGCGTCCGGCTTTCCGTGCGCGCTTCGAAAGCGTCAATCTGCGCTTCCAGAGCCTGCGCGGTCTCGCCGGCGCGCAGGGCGAGCTTGTCATTGAGATCGCCGCCGCGGACGGTCAACGTATTCTCGATTGCTCCGAGGCGATCCGCCAGCGTCGCCGTGAAGCGTTCGGTCTGATCGCCGATGCTGTTTGCAACGGCGCCGCCGTGGCCAAGGAAGGTTTCCTCGAACATCACGAGGCGGTCCGAGAGCGCTTCATTGATGCGGTCGCTGTGCGTCGCGATGGCGTTGATGGCTTCGGAGGCGGTTTCGGTAAAGCGGTCGTTGAGATCGTTGGCGTGGTAGCCGATCGCCGCGACGGCCTGTTGCGCCGTGGCGTCGAAGCTTTCCTGAAGCGCCTCTGTCTGGCTGGCGAAGGCGAGCACGGCCTCGTGACTGCGCCCGACAAGTTGCTCGTTGAACTCCTGAGTCTGGGTCGTCAGCACGCTGAAAGCTTCGCCGAGCATCAGGGTGAGGCGCTGCTCGAGGCTTCCGGTATGATCGGCGAAAGCGGCGAGTGATTGGCGCCCGACCGCTTCAAGACGATCACGCATTTCATCCGAATAGCCGGAAAGCGCGCCGAGCGTTTCGCCGAGCGTCGCCGCGAGACTTGTCTGCAGCGCTTCCGTGTGCGCGGCGAGCGCGCCGACGGAATGCTGGGCCGACGCCTCGAGACGCTGATTGATCAGTTCCGAATGGGACTCGAGCGCGCCGAGCGTCTCGCCGACATTTGAATTGAGGCGATGGCTCACTTCGTCCGTGTGGCTGGTCAGCGCCCCAAGGGTCTCGCCGATCGATCCAATGAGGCGGTTATTGAGCGCGTCGGTGCGCTCGGCCAGCACAGCAGCCGACTGCTCGGCGCTCGACCTCAGGCGGTCGCTGATGTCGGCCGAATGCGCGGTCAGCGCTTCGAACGCCTCTGTCAGCGTAGCGCGCAGGCGCTCACGCAGGGCGTCGGTCTGACTGGTCAGGGCGCCGGCGGACATCGCGGCGGTGTCTGCGAGGCGCTGGCTGATCTCCGCCGCATGATCGCTCAGTGCGGCAAGGGTCGTGCTGACGGCTCCTGTCAGGCGTTCGTGCAATGTCTCGATCGGGGAGGCGAGGGCCTCGGCCGATTGCTGGACGCTTGTCTCGAGGCGCGCGCTGACGGCGTCGCTGTGGCTCGTCAGCGCCGCCAGCGTTTGTGACAGCGTCGTCTCGAGGCGCTGATGCACGGCGTCGGCATGGCCGTTGAAGGCGTTGACCGTCAGATCGGCCATCGCCCCGAGCCGTTCGCTCATCGTCTGCGAATGTTGAGTCAAAGCGCCGAGCGTTTCGGCAAGCGTTCCATTCAATCGCTCGTGCAAAGCCTCCGTGTGCTCCGCAAAAGCCCCGACGGAATATAGCGCGGTCGCTTCGAGCCGCTCGCTCATTTCGTTCGAATGCTCGTTCAAAGCGCCGATCGCGGCGTTCAGACGCTCGTGCAGCGCCTCGGTCTGTTCGGCGAGGGCGTCGCCGGACTGCTGAGCTGTCGTGGCGAGGCGACGGCCGATCTCCTCCGAATGGGCATTGAGCGCGCCGATCGTCTGGCTCAGTTGCTCGTGCAGCGCCTCGGTCTGTTCGGCGAGGGCGTCGCCGGATTGCTGGGCCGCCGCGGCTAGGCGCTGGCCGATCTCCTCCGAATGAGCGTTCGCGGCGTTGATCGCGGCGTCGAGCCGCTCGTGCAGCGCCTCCGTCTGCTCCGCGAACGCGCCGGCCGAATGCTGCGCGGTCTCCGCGAGGCGCTGGCTGATTTGGTCCGAATGGAGATTCACCGCGCTGATGGCGGCGTCGAGCCGCTCGTGCAGCGCCTCCGTCTGTTCCGCGAGCGCGCCGGCCGAATATTGCGCCGTCTCGGCGAGGCGTTGGCTGATTTCGTCCGAATGTTCGTTGACGGTCTGGATGGCGGCGTCGAGACGGTTCTGCAGCGCCTCTGTCTGCTGTGTCAGCGCGCCGGCCGATCGCTCGGCGCCCGCGGCGAGGCGGCGGCTGATTTCGTCTGAATGCGCATTGAGAGCGCTGATGGAGACATTCAGGCGATCCTGCAGCGCCCGGGTCTGATCGGTCAGCGCGCCGGCGGACTGCTCCGCGCTTGCCGCCAGACGGTGGCTGATTTCTTCGGAGTGACCGTTGAGCGTGCTGATGGCGGCGTTCAGCCGCTCGTGCAAAGCTTCGGTCTGCTCGGTGAAGGCGCCGAGCGACTGTTCCCCAACAGCGCCCAGCCGCTCGCCGATGTCTTCCGCGTGGCGGCTCAAGGCATCGAGCGTCGCCGTCATCCGCTGCTGCAATCCATCGGCGTAATCGGTGAGCGTCGCGACGGAATGTTGCGCCGAGGTTTCAAGGCGCCCCGCGACCTGTTCCGAACGATCGCTCAATGCGCCAAGCGTGTCGCCGATGGTGGCGTTCAGACGCTCATGAAGCGCCTCGGAGCGGCCGGCGAAGTCGCTGGCGGCTTGCTCGGCGGCGGTTCCAAGACGTTCGCTCATGATCGCCGAATGATCGTTGAGCGCTGCGAAAGTTCCGTCGAGGACCAAGGAGAGCTGCTCGCTCAGGGCGTCCGTCCGCCCGGCGAAAGCGGCGATCATATCCTGGCTCGTGAGATCGAGATGATCATGCACGTGTTCGGCGTGGCTGGTCAGGGCTTTGATCGTCTCGTCGAGCGAACTGGCGATGCGTTCGCGCAGTCCTTCGCTATGCGCGGACAGGGTCTGCGCCGTTGATTCCGCCGCCTCGGCGAAGCTGCGTTGCAGTTCACCGCCGTTACGCTCGAATTCGGACTGGAGTCGCGTGTGGCCGTCCTCGAAGACGGTGACGATCGCGCGGCTCGACTGATCGAGAGCGTCGCGGGCGGCCTCGGTGCGTTCAGCGATCAGCGTCGCGAAACGCTCGCTCGTTTGGGCGAGATTGTTGTGCAGGGCGTCGCCCTCGACGGCGACGACTTCGTGCAGGCGATCGCCGGTTTCCGCAAGACGCGTCGCAAGGCTCTCGCCGCGCGAGGAGATCGTCTCGGCGATTTGGGCGCCGGCGGAGTCGAGGCGGCCCACCAGCGCGTCGCCCCGCGTCCCGAGGTCGGCGGATAGAACCTCCTGGGCGTTTTGCAGCCGTTCGTTAAGTTCGGCAAGGCGCTCATCCAGCGTCTGCGCGATCCCAGCGCTCGCCTGTGTGAGATTGGCGGTCGCTTCGTTGCCGGTCTGCATAAGACGGTCGATGAGGTCGTTGCCGTGGCTGGAGAGATGCTCGATGAGTTCGTAGCGGCCGCTGCTCAGCGCCTGTTTGATCTCATCTCCCTTGGCGTTGAGCGAGGCGGCCACTCGGCCCGCGGCTTCGCCGACGTGTTCGGAGAACCGCGCCGAAGCATTTTCGATGTCGCGCGACACCGTGTCATGGGCGATCGAAATAGCGCCGCGCACCCGATCCGCGTTCGAGAGAATGGATTCCCGTTCCGCCGCCAGTTCGTCGATAAGCGCGCGCACCCGCCGCTCATTGTCTGAATAGGAGCGCTCCAGATTGGACACTTCCGATCGCACCAGTGTCTCGAGTTCGCCAGCCCGCGCCAGCGCGCGTTCGATGCCGTCGCCCATTGAAGCGACCTCTCGGCGGATCGCCTGCGAGAGCGTCACCATCTGCTCCGTGGCGATCGTCTCAGGTTCGGCGAGACGCATTGCGACTTCGGTCATGGATCGGGACGTGACGCGCATTTCCTGCGCGCGCCGGATCATCATGGCTGTGATGAAGAAGAACACCACCGGCGCTGCGATGGTGAGGAAATACAGCGCGGAGGCTGGCAGGGCCGAGCCGTTCGGGCCAGTGAAGAGATCTTCCCGATGGGTGAGGAGATAGCCGAGCGTCAAGACGATCCACGCGCCTGAGCAGAGCGCCGCGACGATCGTCGGCGCGCGGCTCGAGCGAGCCTGAAGCGCGCGCAACATTTCTCCGGTCGCGTGACGGTCGTCGTTGGCGGGCGAGGCCGCGCGCCGGATCTGCCCGCCGGCCGCCTCTGCGACAGCCGCCGAGAAGCTTGAGCTCGGCGCCGAGAACAGCGGATCTTCGCTGGTCGAAGGAAGCTTCGGCCCCGAACCTTGCTTCCTCTCGGCCGGCTTTTCACCTTTGTTTCCCTGATCCCTCGGCGGTTCGGCGCCCCCGAAGGCATCGCCCATTCCGGCGCGAAGGTTCAACGCTTCCTCAATGGCAAGAAGCGCCTCCGCCGCGGGATCGTGAGTTTTGGGAGAGCTCGCCATCTGGTTCCTCTTCGAAGTCGTCACAGGCGCGCATGAAGTTCAGAGCAAATACATCAGCGCGAACGCAGGCAGAGAGTTAATCAAATCTTACTTTACATCCCTAACGGAGGGATTGAAACCCGACGGCCGGCGCTTCTGGAAACATCGTTAACGCTGCGGCGACGATCGGCGGGTCTTGAGCTTTCGATCCGATTTCAAAGTTTCGCGGAGATCCGCAAATGGTCCTGACTTCCCGGTTTTTTGATGTCTTTTCAGCCTCCCGCCCGCCCGAAAATGCTTCGAACGTCGCCAAAAAGCGTAGAATCGAAGGGCAAACTTGATTTCGTTGCGATCGCGGGCGGCCGTTACGCAAGCATTCGCCCGCGTGCCGGCAATTCAATCGCACAATCTGCGAAAGGAACGTCGTGCCGGGCGGTCTCGGGCTTTCGATGAAGGCCTCGAAATCCTTGTCAGGAACGGCGGCGATGCGCATCGCCGTCTGCATTTGATGACGGGATAACCGCAGGCTTCGCCGGCTTCGGAGCGCGACGGGGGCCGAGCAAAAGTAGGAGGGGTCTCGGTTTTGCTCCGATCGCCGCCTATCCATTGGCTGCAATTGGAGGCGGCGGCGGCTTCGCCGGTTCGGCGTCGGTCACCTCCAGTGGCGTGCTGGGCGGCGGGCAGGTTGGCTACAACTATTCCTTTGGGAATAACTTCCTACTGGGCCTCGAAACCGATTTTGACGGCGCCGCGATCCGTGGCAAAGGCGCGGTGAGCCTCTCCGGATTTTCGGGACTTGGGTCTTTTTCCGTGAACGCGAGGAGCAAGATCAATGATCTCGGCACAGCGCGCGCACCTCGGCTACTCGTGGGACGGGTTTCTGCCGCCCGCCGCCCTTGTCGCCAAATAATGCCCTCCGGCTCATCTGCATCCAGCAGGGCTATGGGCGCCTTCGGACATCTATTTGCAGCGCCGGACATAGAGATCCTATAGGGCCTCAACCCGGCGATGCAGACATTAGCCCTTCCAGGCGCTTAAGGTTTGAGGATCTTTGGCGATGGGTAGCGGCCATGGTCGCGACCGCTACCCGAGTTCAGCTCAAGAAATTGCGCCTTTGTCCTAGTAAGTCAGCAGCTTATCCCAAAGATCGCACTTGTGCGCGGATGAGAACTCCGCGTCCGTGAATGTCGACAAGACTGGAATGTTTTCGGAAAGAAAGGAGGGTCTGTTCGCTTTGGCCTTGTAGCGCGGCCATGGGCTGTTTCCCTGTCCATTCGGGTTGCCCGTCCAGGCGAAGTTCGTCCAGGCGGCCACGAGAGCGTCGGAAAGCTGCTCCTGCTTTTTGTTAAGAGCGTGCGGAATGCCATCCGGTCCACCGTGATAAAGGGGGAATAGGTACTGGATGTCGCTCGTATGGTAGGCGAGAGATTGAAATCCGGTCATTTTGGGAAAATAGAATGGAGCGGTTCGATCGTCGAACTCATACGCGTAGACCGGCGTTTGATCGGCGAGCAATTCATCGTAGTACCGCTGTGTGCATGCGATCATGTCCGTCTCGACCGCATCCAGCGCCAACTGCGGAGTCGTATAGGCGTAGAGTGGATAGCGAGCCAGAACCTTATTAACGGCGCCTGCGGGATAGGCGGGTGGCGAGCCGCCAGGTCCCGCGTTGCCGCCGAAAGTTCTGGCCACGTAGGCATCGAAGGAGGCTTCCGTCACCGGAGTTCCAGAGAAGTATTCTGGAACGGCGATGAAGAAATTGCCCTCGTCCTCGGTGGTGCCGCTCATGACGGGCATGTGGTTGAACTGTCCATTTTTGAAGGCCGTGGTAAGAAGGCCGCTCGGCAAAATCCGTCCGTCCGCTACAAGAAAGTTGCCGTAGGGTCCGCTGGCGCTGGTCGTTCCTTGCAGCGCCATGATTTGCTGAGCAGTCAGGCTGCGCAGACATTTGGCGGTCGCCGCATCAGAGCCGGAACCACAGCCGGCCGCGGCCGCGAAAGCTGTGCCCTTCGCTTCGGCCATCGGCAATGGCGTCGGCTCGACGATTTTGCTTTGAAAGATGCCTCGATCGAACAGCCCCGCGGCGAGGGGCGATATTACGTTGGCGGCTGTGTCGACCGAACCCGCTGACTGGCCGCCCACGGTGACGTTGTTCTTGTCGCCGCCGAACTGAGCGATATTCCGCTTCACCCATTTGAGCGCGAGCTGCTGATCAAGCAGGCCATAGTCGCCGAACAAATGGCCTTCCGCGTCCAATGCGGGGTGGGCGAACCAGCCGAGCAGGCCGAGGCGATAGTTGATGGTGACGACAACGGTGTGGCCTTGCGCGGCTAGTTTGCCTCCATCGTAATCGTTGCTCTCCCCATCCATGTTGCCGCCGCCGTGAATCCAAACGATGACCGGAAGCTTTTCATTGCCAGCCGGATCGACGTTCGGCGTAAAGACGTTCAGATAAAGGCAGTCTTCATTGTTGTTTGCCGGGCCTGCATATAAGCCATTCTCCGTGATCTGCGCGCAAGTCGGCCCGAACGCCTTCGCTTGCAACACGCCGTTCCATGGGGCGTGCTCTTTCGGCGGCATCCAGCGCAGACGACCGACCGGCGGCTCGCCGTAAGGAATGCCGAGAAACTCGGCCACGCCATTGACAATGACGCCTTTGACGCGCCCCTCGTGCGTTTCGACCTTCAGATTGCTCGCGGCCTGAGCCTGCATCGACGCCGTGATCGCCCCGACGGCCAGCGTGAAAGCAAGCGCGGCGCTGGCTCTGAAAGACGGGCCCGTTTTGTTGGATCGTGAACAGACTGACGGCCGCAACTTTGCAAGCTTGGACATTTTCCCCCCATAAATTGTGCTTCTTCTCACGCGCATTTGGTGCGGTCGGCGACTGTAATGGTGACGCTGCGGCTCAATCTTCCATGAAATTCCGCCGCCTATAATAATTTGGCTATTCGCCTCGGGCTGAAGTTCGATTCGCACGTTTCCGGCTGTTATCGCGGCGCCCGGCATTGACATGCTGACAACAAGCAACTGATGCTGAGATCTCAATTTATGCGGCCGTGGCTGTCGCATCGCACCAGGATTTATGCGCCGCGCTCCGAAACTGTCGGTTGCGTCGGACAGCCGCTTAAACGCCGTGCACATTGAACGTGTCGTAAACCGCCGCTTGGCCGAAACGAAACGTCCGCGCCGAGTGCGCTGATTTGGAGCCTTGCGTCTTCGTTCGCGTCGTCGAAGCGTCTTCGCTGTCGATGGCGCGGCGCGCGGACGGCTGCCGCCCCACGCGATAGAAATCACCCTTTCGTCGAGACGCCGCCGACTGCCAAACATAGCGCGTTCGATCGTCTGGCGATCGTCAACGCGCCAATGCCCTCGAGCTATTCGCTTTCACCCGCGCTGATTTTACACTCTTGCACGATCATTGAACTTCGGCCATGAACTGCGGCCACGTGGTATTAGAGTTGAACCCCTATCCTGTCCGGAGCCGGATTCGACGCGGGCGACCTTTGGTTCGCCAGAGAAGCGGCCGCCGGAAGAACGTTTAAGCGAGATCCATGCCAAAAATTACTTTCGTCGACTCGCTCGGTGAAGCGCGCACTGTCGAGGCGGACGTAGGCTCCACCGTAATGGAAGCCGCGATTCGCAATGCGATCCCCGAGATCAGCGCGGAATGCGGCGGCGGCTGCGCCTGCGCGACCTGCCACGTCTATGTCGACGAGGCGTGGGTTTCGCTGACTGGCAAGGCCTCGGACCAGGAAGAGGACATGCTGGACTTTGCTTATGGGGTGCAGCCGAATTCGAGGCTTTGCTGCCAGATCAGGGTGACGCCGGAACTCGACGGCCTGAAGGTTACGACGCCGGACCGGCAAGGCTAAGGCCGTGGTCGGGAAACGGCGGCGGCTTTCCATATCTCGGCGCGCATGCCGCGTTTGCGCCTCGGCTTGAAGCGAAATATTCCGATCCGGTAATGGCGGCGGCGCGGCGCCTGCTGTCGCGGGATCATTGGAGCAGGGCAATTCGGAGCAGGATATGAGTGAGATCATCAAGACCGACGTCGTTATCGTCGGCGCTGGACCCGCCGGACTTTTCGCGGTGTTCGAGCTAGGGCTTTTGGACATCAAATGCCATCTCGTCGACATCCTCCCGAAAGCCGGCGGACAATGCAGCGAACTCTATCCGGAAAAGCCGATCTATGACATTCCGGGCTACCCGATCGTCACCGGACAGGGCCTCGTCGATCATCTTTTGAAGCAGATCGAGCCATTTCATCCGACCTTCCACTTCGGCGAGATGGTCGAGGGTCTGAAAGCCGTCGGCACGCCGGAGGCGCCGCTGTTTCATCTCCGCATGAGCGGCGACGCGATATTGGAGGCCAAGGCGGTCATCGTGGCGGCTGGCGGCGGCTCGTTTCAGCCGAAAAAGCCGCCGATCGAAGGCATTGAAGCCTATGAGGGCAAATCGGTCTTCTACGCGGTGCGCAAGATGGAGGATTTCCGCGGCAGACATGTCGTCATCGTCGGCGGCGGGGATTCGGCGCTGGACTGGACCCTCAATCTGCAACCGATCGTCAAGCGTCTGACGCTAATTCACCGCCGCGACGATTTCCGCGCAGCCCCGCATTCCGTTAAGGCGATGCGCGATCTCGTCGCCAATGGGCAGATCGACTTGCACATCGGCCAGGTGTCCTCGCTTCGCGGCGAGGCGGGAGAACTCTCATCGCTTGCCGTCAAGGGCGCCGATGGAAGCGTCACGGACCTTGCCTGCGAGCGGCTGATCCCCTTCTTCGGGCTTACCATGAAGCTCGGTCCAGTCAGCGAATGGGGCCTCAATCTTCACGAGAATCTTGTTCCGGTCGATACGGAGCGTTTCGAGACCAATATTCCCGGCGTATTCGCGATCGGCGACATCAATAGCTATCCCGGCAAGCTGAAGCTCATCTTGTGCGGCTTCCACGAGGGGGCTTTGGCGGCGCAGCGCATTTACCACTATGTCTTTCCGGACAAGCGGCTGACCTTCCAGTACACGACCTCATCGTCAAATCTGCAAAAGAAGCTTGGCGTCGTTTGAACGCCCGCCTTTTCTGCCTCGGAAGCAAGGCATGACCCGCGTCGCGCTCTACACCGGCTCGTTCGATCCGTTGACCAACGGCCACGTCGACGTGATCGAAAGCGCGTCTCATATCTGCGACGAACTCGTCATCGGCATCGGCGCACATCCCTCCAAAATGCCGTTGTTCGCGGTCGAGGAGCGCGTCGCACTGACAACGGAGGTTTGCCGGGAACTTCTGGCGGCGCGATTCTGCAAGCTGTCGGTGCAGCCTTTTTCCGGGCTCGCCGTCGAGGCGGCGAGGCGGGTTGGCGCTGAAATCCTGGTGCGCGGCCTGCGCAACGGCTCGGATCTCGATTACGAGATGCAAATGGCCGGCATGAACGCGGCGATGGCGCCTGAGATCCGCACCGTATTTTTCGCCGCCTCGCCCGCAGTCTGTCACATTACAGCGACATTGGTGCGGCAGATCGCAGGGATGGGCGGGAATGTCTCCAGTTTCGTGCCGGAAGCCGTCCTGCGCGCCTTGGACCTCAAACGGCGCGCCAATTAGCCATAATCGTCAGGGCCAAAAATAACCGTCAGGGCAAGGAAGAAACGCAATGATATTGAACCGATTGATCATCGCTTTTGGCGCGGCAATAGCCCTTTTCGCCGGCGTCGCCGCGGCGTCCGCGCAGGACCTCAAAGACACGATCTATCTCGATACGAAAGACGGCCGCATCACGATCCAGCTTCGGCCGGACCTTGCGCCAAAGCATGTCGCGCAGATCGAAACTTTGACCAAACGCGGCTTCTATGACGGAATCGTATTCCATCGCGTCATCGACGGCTTTATGGCGCAAACCGGAGACCCGACCGGAACGGGGACTGGCAAATCGGACCTGCCGAACATCAAGGCCGAATTTTCATCCGAGCATTTCAAGCGCGGCACAGTCGGGATGGCGCGCTCGCAGGATCCGGATTCCGCGAATTCCCAGTTCTTCATCATGTTTGGCGACGCCCCCTTCCTCGACGATAAGTACACGATCGTCGGCAAGGTCGTCTCAGGCATGGATGTCGTCGACAAGATCAAGAAGGGCTCGAAGGCGGACAACGGAACCGTCACCGCGCCGGACAAGATCATCAAGATGCAAATGGCGGCGGACGCCGCTCCGGCAAAGAAATAGGGCCAAAAGAGCGCTTCTCGGGACGCTATCCATAAGCCGCCGGAGGCCGCTGTTTACCTTGGCGCGCGCATAGGGTATTGCATCGCGATCATCGGCCCAAATTTGAAAGCGCTGCTGCTTCCAAAACCGAACGAGGAAGGCGTCCCCGCCTTTCGATCTTGAGGCCCTTCCGACGCGAACCGCGCCATTCAGGTTCGCCTACTCAAAAACTCACGCAGGAGTTTCGCATGCCAGAAGCTGGCAACACCCTTACATTAGAGACGACGCAAGGCCCCGTGGTGATCGAGATGCGGCCGGATCTCGCGCCGGGCCACGTCGCCCATATCAAAAAGCTCGTCGAGGAGAAATTCTACGACGGCATTGTGTTTCATCGCGTAATTGACGGCTTCATGGCGCAGACCGGCTGCCCGCATGGGACCGGCACGGGCGGCTCGAAGTATCCAAATGTCAAGGCCGAGTTCAACGCCGAGCCGCATGTGCGCGGCGTCGTCTCGATGGCGCGCGCGCAGGACCCGAATTCCGCCAATTCGCAGTTCTTCATCGTATTCAACGACGCCCGCTTCCTCGACAAGCAATATACCGTCTGGGGCAAGGTCATCTCCGGCATGGAGAATGTCGACAAGATCAAGCGCGGCGAGCCCGTGCGCGATCCAGACAAAATCATCAGCGCAACCCTCAGCTAAAACCAACAGCCTGGTTGACGCCTGTTGGCAATGGGCGGATGCGTGCGCTGCTTGTAAGACAGCGCCGCATCGCTTTTTCGCCCGTTCCATTTTTCACGACTTTTGCCTTGCGTTTCGCTCTTTGGCCTATCCCGCATCACGTGATCGCCGGCGCGTAGTTTTGACGCCATTGTCATCCTCTTGCCGCCGCGTATTAGTCGGACTCCAACTCTCGATTTTCTGTTTCGATCCGCGCATGAAAAAGTTGGAAGCCCAAACGGCGCCTTTGAGATCTTGAATGCGCGTAGATCTTTTTGATTTTGAGCTGCCGGATTCCTCGATCGCTTTACGCCCGGCGCATCCGCGCGACGCCGCGCGAATGCTGGTCGTGCGATCCGAAGCGCCGTCCGCGCCGGCGCTGGAAGACAGAATCATCCGCGACCTGCCCGATTTGCTTTCGCCCGGCGATATTCTCGTCGTCAATGACACGCGCGTCATTCCGGCTCGCCTTCAGGGCCGCCGCGTCAGAGGCGAGGCGGAGGCGCGCATCGAAGCGACCCTGCACAAGCGCGAAGGCGCCAGTCTCTGGCGCGCTTTCGTCAGGCCCGCGAAAAAGCTGAAAGCGGGCGAGATGATCACCTTTGAGGCGGCCGGCGCCGGGTCGCTTGAGGCCGAGGTTGTCGAAAAGGGCGAAGAGGGCGAAGTGCTGCTCGGCTTCGCAGCCTCGGGGAGCGATCTCGACGCGGCGCTCGATCGCATCGGGCAAATGCCGCTGCCTCCTTACATTTCGGGCAAACGTCCGGCCGATGAGAGTGACGCGGACGATTATCAGACGCTGTTTGCACGCCGTTCCGGCGCCGTCGCCGCGCCGACCGCGAGCCTGCATTTCACGCCCGCCCTTATCGCGGCGCTGTCCGCAAGGGATATTATGATCGAAAAAGTGACGCTTCACGTCGGCGCGGGAACGTTCCTGCCGGTCAAGGCGGCCGATACCGAAGATCACAGGATGCATGCCGAATGGGGCGAGGTGAGCGCGCAAACCGCGAAAACGCTGAATGACGCCCGCCGCGGGGGACGTCGCATCGTGGCCGCCGGCACCACGAGCCTGCGCATTCTGGAATCGGCGGCCAAGGACAATGGCGCCGTTGCGGCTTTTTCCGGCGATACGTCGATTTTCATCACGCCCGGGTACAGGTTCCGCGCGGTCGACGTGCTCCTCACCAATTTCCATCTTCCACGCTCGACGCTGTTCATGCTGGTTTGCGCCTTCTGCGGTCTTGAAACCATGCAACGCGCCTACGCTCATGCGATCGCCCACGGCTACCGCTTCTACAGTTATGGCGACGCCTGTTTGCTGTTTCCCGCAGCGGCGAACGAAGCGGGCGACCTATGACGCAGGAATTCCATTTCGACATCGCCGCAACCGACAGCGCGGCGCGGACCGGCGTTATCACGACTCCGCGCGGAAAGATCAGGACGCCGGCCTTCATGCCGGTCGGCACGGCGGCGACAGTCAAGGCGATGCATCCGGAAGCCGTAAAAGCGCTCGGCGCCGACATCGTGCTCTCCAACACCTATCATCTGATGCTGCGGCCCGGCGCCGAGCGGATCGCCGCGCTCGGCGGTCTCCATCAATTCATGAACTGGCCGGGGCCGATCCTCACCGACTCGGGCGGCTTCCAGGTGATGTCGCTCGCGAAGCTGCGCAAGCTTGATGAGAATGGCGTCACTTTCCAGTCGCATATCGACGGCGCACGGCATGTCTTGACGCCGGAGCGTTCGATGGAGATCCAGGACCTCCTCGGCGCCGACATTCAGATGCAGTTCGACGAATGCGTCAAGCTTCCCTGTGCGGAGGCCGAAGCGCGCCGCGCCATGCTGCTGTCTCTGCGCTGGGCGGAACGATCGAAGAAAGCCTTTGCGCAAAAGCCTGGACGCGCTCTTTTCGGCATCGTGCAGGGCGGCGCGTCGGAGGCCCTGCGGCTTGAGAGCGCGCGGGCGCTGGTCGATATGGATTTCCAGGGCTATGCGCTGGGGGGCCTTGCCGTCGGCGAACCGCAGGAGGTGATGCTGGCGATGATCGACTGCGCCGCGCCGCATTTGCCCACGGCAAAACCGCGCTATCTGATGGGCGTCGGCTCGCCGGACGATCTCGTCGAGAGCGTCAGGCGCGGGATCGACATGTTTGACTGTGTGATGCCGACGCGCGCCGGACGTCATGGTCTGGCCTATACCCGCGCCGGAAAGCTTAATTTGCGCAACGCATGCCATGCCGATGATCCGGCGCCGGTCGATCGCGAGTCAGCCAACGCCGTGACGCGAACCTATTCCCGCGCGTATCTCCATCACCTCGTCAAATCCGGAGAGATCCTTGGCATGATGCTGCTAACCGAAATCAATCTGGCCTATTATCAGGATCTGATGGCGGGCCTGCGCGCGGCGATCGCGGCGCGCAGGCTCGATGAATTTTGCGCGCAGACGAAAGAGGGTTGGCGCGGGAGCGATGCGGGCACGCAGGAGGCTGAAGACTGACGCCCTCAGGATGAGGGTGCTGCTTCGCGACCGCTTCAGCAGGGACGTCATCCACACCGGCGCTAATTCTGCGTCAGCCGCCGCAACACTTCCTGAGAGCCATAGCCGTCCGCCGGACTGATCTTCGCGGCAATCTGGAACGCATGGATGGCGTCGCGCGAGGCCTGGCCGAAGCGTCCGTCGATGGCGCCGCTATAAAGCCCGCGCTTTTGCAATTCGCGCTGGATCAACGATTTGTCGGCGCGGCTGAGGAAGGCTTCGCCCGCGGGCCAGCGGCCACGCAGTTCCCCTCCGCCATTGATCCGATCGGCGAGCAGGCTCAGCGAAAGCGCGTAAGAGTCGGAGTTGTTATAGGCTTTCAGCACCCAGTAATTGTCGGACAGCAGAAAAGCCGGACCAGCGGCGCCGGATGGCAGGAACAATGTCGCGTCGCCCTCAGCACGCAGGGGGCTCCCATCAGCATTGACGACGCCCTGCGCTTTGAATGCCGCGAAACTGCGATGCAATGAGGCGAAATCAAACCCCGGCGGCAGCACGACCTCCATGCCCCAGGGCAGGTTCGGGCGCCATCCGGACTGCCGCAGAAAATTGGCGATCGAGGCAAGGCTGTCCTGCGGCTTGTCCCAGATGTCGGCGAAAGCCGAACCGTCGAAACTTGCGGCATATTTCAGATAGGCCGATGGAATGAACTGCGGATCGCCCATGGCGCCGGCCCAGGAGCCCTTCAGCTTCTCGCGCGGCGCGAGACCCTTATCGAGAATGACCAGCGCCGCGATGAACTCATCGCCAAAAAGCGCGCGGTCCTGGCGTTGATAGGCGAGCGTCCCGAGCGTGCGCACAATATCCTTGCCGCCCTTCGCCGCGCCGAAATCGGTCTCCATGCCCCAGGCCGCGACGATGATCTGCGGCGGCACGCCGAAACGCTGCGAAATATGCGAAAGCTCCGGGCTCCATCGGCGCAACGCGGCGCGTCCGCGCAAAATTCTTGGCGTTGAGACGGCCTCCGCGAGATAGGCTTTGAGCGGCTTGTCGAACTCTGGCTGTTTTGCGGATGCCGCGGGCGCGGACGGATCGGGCGTCAGCCCTGTGATCGCCGTCTCAAAGGTTGCGCGCCGGACGCCCGCCGCCTCGGCGCGCGGCCATAAGGATTGGAGATAGGCCTGAAAGCCGGAATCGCTCTGGTCCAGCGCCGATAAGGTCCCTGGGAAGCCGAACGCCAGCAGCGCGAAAACGCAGATGATAACGCAAAGCTGCTTGCCCTGCGTCATGACCGGCCAGCGTCCGTCAGCTTTTGCTTTTTGTTCGGCCACTTCCATTCGCGCAGGGACTCGAATGTCACATAGAGCATGGGGATAAGAAAGACTCCAAGCGCGCTCGCCGCGATCATGCCTGAAAAGACCGGGGTGCCGACGCCGCGCCGGCTGATCTGCGCCGCGCCATGCGCGATGACCAGCGGGAGCAGGCCGAGAACGAACGCGATGGAGGTCATCATCACGGCTCGAAACCGCATGCGCGCGCCAAGCACGGCCGCTTCACGAATGTCCATGCCTTGCTCGCGTTGATCCTTGGCGAATTCGACGATTAGAATGCCGTTTTTCGCGGCGAGCGCAATAAGCACGACGAGACCGATCTGCGCATAAAGATCAAGCGCCAATTGCGCGATCAGAATGCCAGCGAAGGAGCCGAGCACCGCGACTGACACCGACATCAGCACGGGAATGGGGATAATCCAGCTTTCATACAGCGCGACGAGGAAGAGGAAAGCGAACAGCAGCGCCAGCGTCAGGATGACGCCGGTCTGGCCGGAGGCCTCGTGCTCCTGATAGGCGGTGCCGGTCCATTCATAGGTGTAGCCCGGCGGCAGTGTCCGGGTGGATAGTGCGTCCATCGCCGCCAGCGCGCCGCCGGACGACACGCCTGGCGCCGGCGTGCCATTGATCGTCACCGAACGGTAATTGTTATAGCGCGTAATGACCTGCGGGCCCACGATCGTCCGCATTGAGGCGAGCGCCGCCATCGGCACCATCGTATTCGATTTGTTGCGCACATAGATTTGCCAGATCGACGAAAAATCGCGGCGATCGGCGGCGTCGGCCTGCAGATTGACCTGCCATGTGCGCCCGTAGAGATTGAAGTCGTTGATATAGGTTCCGCCCAGCGTCGCCTGCAAAGCGGAGAATATGTCGGCGATGTCGACGCCGAGCGCTTGCGCTTTTTGGCGGTCGATGTCGAGGAAGATTGACGGATTGGTCGCGGTGAAGGTTGAGAACACGCGCGTCAGCGCCGGGTCCGCGTTGGCCGCGGAGACCATGGCCTGCATGACGCTGGCGATGGCCGAGGGATCCTGTCCTTCAAGGGCTTCGAGCTGATATTCGAAACCGCCCGTCGTCGAAAGGCCGATGATTGGCGGCAGGTTGAATGCGATGACCGAGGCGGTGCGAATGGACGCGGCCTCGCGCGTGATTTTGGCGATCAATGCCTGCGCCGAATCCGCCTCTGTCGGGCGGTCGGCGAAGGGCTTCAGTTTGGCCACAATGAAGCCTGCGTTGGGTTCGCTGACGCCATCGATGCGCGAATAGCCGATGATCGAGAAGGTATCTTGCATCTGCGGCATGGCCAGCAGCAGCTTCTCGACTTCTCTCATCGCGTCGCTGGTGCGCTGGACAGAGGCGCCGTCCGGCAGCTGGATGGACAAGAAGAAAGCGCCCTGATCTTCTTCCGGCAGAAAGCCGACAGGCGTTCGCAGCGACAGAGCGTAGATGGCGCCGCCGCATGCGGCGACGATGATAAGCGCGATCGAGGCGCGCCGCACAAGAACCGTCACGATCCGCCCGTAGCCGTCGCGCGCGCCGTCGATCGCGCGCAGCACGCGTCCCATCAACCCGCTGCGATGCCCGCCCGGCCGCAGCACGAGGCCGCAGAGAGCAGGCGATAGAGTCAGCGCGTTCAACGCCGAGATCAGCATCGAAACGCTGATCGTCACGGCGAATTGGCGGAACAATTGTCCGGAGACGCCGGGAACGAAAGCGACTGGAACGAACACCGAGAGAAGCACCAGCGTGATGGCGATGATCGGCGCGGTGATCTGCCCCATCGCTTTCTTCGTCGCAGCGGCCGGGGAAAGATCGGGCTCCTCTTCCATCACCCGCTCGACGTTCTCGACGACGACGATCGCATCGTCGACGACGATGCCGATGGCGAGCACGAGGGCCAGCAGCGATACGGTATTGGCGGAATAGCCGACCGACAAGAGCACCGCGAATGTGCCGATGAGGCTAACGGGCACCGCGACGGCCGGAATGATGGTGGCGCGCACGGTGCCAAGAAAAAGGTAGACGACGACAACGACGAGCACGAACGCCTCGGCCAGCGTCTTCAGCACTTCGCGAATGGTGTCGGAGACGAAAGTCGTCGAATCATAAACGATCTTGGATTTCAAACCTGCGGGAAAGCGAACCGCGACCTTCGCGAGGGTTTTCTGTACGGCGGCCGCGGTCTGAACCGCGTTGGCGCCCGGCGAGAGATAGATGCCGATCGCCACCGCAGGCTTGCCGGAGAGCCGGCTCTCATTATCCATGTTCTGCGCGCCGATCTCGACGCGCGCGACATCGCTGATATGAACGATCGAACCGTCGGGATTGGCGCGGAGCACGATTTTCCCGAACTGCGCCGGCGTCGTCAGACGCCCCTGCGTTTGCAGGTTGAGCTGGAACTGCTGGTCATCGCCGATAGGCCGTGCGCCGATGCGTCCGATCGCCGCCTGAACATTCTGCGATTGGATGGCTGCGATGACGTCTGACGGCGCGAGATTGAGGCTGACCAGCCTCTCGACGTCGAACCAGATGCGCATCGAGTATTTGAGAAGGCCGAAGAGCGAGGCCTGGCCGACGCCGGGCGTGCGCGACAGTTCATCGAGCACGTTGATCGTCGCGTAATTGGTGATGAAGAGCGGATCCTGCTTGCCGTTCTCGCTGTAGAGCATCATGAACTGCAAAATCGCCGAGGAGCGCTTTTGCACGATGAGCCCTTGATGCGTGACCGTCTCCGGCAGTTGCGCCAGCGCCGTCTGGACCCTGTTGTTGACATTGACGGTGTCGATGTCGGGATTTGTGCCGAGTTCGAAGCTGACGGTGAGATTGTAGCTGCCGTCATTGCCGCTCGTCGATTTCATATAGATCGATCTGTCAACGCCGACCATCTGGGCTTCGAGCGGCTGCGCGACGGATGTCTCGACAACCTCGGCGGAAGCGCCTGGATAGGTTGCCGTCACCTGCACCTGCGGCGGCACGATGTCGGGGAACTGCGACAGCGGAATGCGCAGCAAGGCGAGGGCGCCGGCGATCGTGATGACGATCGCGATCACGATGGCGAGCCGGGGCCGATCGACGAAAACCGCGGAGATCATTGGCCAGCCCCATGCGTGGCGTTGTGATGTCGTAATCCGTCGCTTATTTCGAGGACTCCGGTTGCGGGCCAGGAGTCGCCGGCGAGGCTTGAACCGCCGATCCAGGATGAACGCGCTGCAATCCCTCGACAATGACGAGATCGCCGGCATTCAGCCCGCTTTCGATGGCCGCTGTCGTCGGCGTCGATTGCCCGAGCTTGACGTTGCGCCGCTGCGCCTTGCCGTCGGCGTCGACGACGTAGACGAAATCGCTTTGTTGATCGGCCAGAATCGCCGCTCGCGGAACGGCGAGGTACTCGACCGGCTTGACGCCCTCAAGAAATACGCTGACGAACTCCGTATCCGTCAATTCGCGCAGCGTGCCGCCGGCGCTTGATTTGACCGGTAGCGGCGGATTGGGAATCACAGCGCGCACCAGTATCGTGTCGGTCGCCGTCTGCACCGTATTGTCGACGAAATCGAGTTTGCCCTGCTGATCGTAAATGCGCCCATCCGGCAGACCGAGCCGGATTACGATCGCATTGAAGCCGCCGATCGGAGCGTAATGTTGGCGCAGGGAGATCAGCGTGCGCACGGCGACGGGAAAAACCACATACATGGGATCCTGGCTGACGACGGTGACGAGAACGCCGCTGCTCGGCGTCACGACATTGCCTGGCGTCATCGCGGTCCGCCCGCTCTTGCCGTCGATCGGCGAGCTTATGATTGTGTAATCGAGGTTGATCTTCGACTGTTTGACGTTCGCCTGCGCGCCCAGCAATTGCGCCGCGTAGCTGCGCTGCGTCGCCAGCGCGGTGTCGACCGTCGCTTGCGCGCCTGACTGCGTCTGCAACAGTTTTTGAGCGCGGTCGAGCTGGACGTTGGCGTTCTCGAGCTGCGCCTGAAACTGTTGCGCCACCGCGGTTTTCGCTTCGAGGTCCGCCTCAAAGGGCCCGCGCTCCAGACGGTAGAGCACGTCGCCTTTCTTGACTTCCGCGCCGTCAGTGAAATCGACCTGTTCCAGAAAGGCGGTGACGCGCGCGACAATTTCCACTCTGTCGACGGCTTGGACTCTGCCGAGGAACTGGCTGGTCTGCGTAATCGGTTTCAATTCTGCTCTGACGACGCCGACGCTCGGCAAGGAATTTGGCGTTTCGGCCTCAGCGGCGGGGGCCAGCGAGGCCGCGGCGAGAACGATCGCAAGGCGGCCGACCCTTTGCGTCAGCGTTCGCCATTGCGGCGGCCTCGTTCTGCCTTCCTTCGCCCGGATCGCGGCGACTGGCCAAATCCGTGCTTTCAAAGGTAACGCTGATGGTGACAAGACGGCGCTTCCGTTCGAATCGTCGAAAGGCTGAAGCGTAGGTTATTTTCGCCAGGCCAGGAACCGGCAAACGCTGGCCGCCGCCGGAATATTGCGACGCGTCGCTGTCTATTTCGCGCCTTCCGGTTCCTTTGCCGACTGCGTCTCAGCCTGGGCGGCGGCCGTTTTGGTCGCGGCGGCCGCCGCCGCTTTAGCGTGACCTTTCGCTTTCGGCGCCGGGTGGATTGCAACTTTCGATGGTTCCGGTGGCTGAGCCGATGGCTCGGACGAGGCGACCGCGATTGCTGTTTTCGCCGGCGGCTTATGCGCGATTTTTAGCGAGGCTGCTTTCGCCGCCGTCTTGTCGTGGCTCCTCGTCACTTGCGAGGACGGCGTGGGTTCAGTGGAACTTTTCGACGCTTCGCCGGCATTGGAGGGGGATTGCGCGTCGCTTTGCACGGGGCTTATCGCGGCCGCCGTCGATTTAGCGTGACCTTTCGCGTCTTGCGCTTTCGGCGCCGGGTGATTTGCAGCTTTCGATGGTTCCGGGGGCTGAGCCGATGGCTCGGCCGAGGCGACCGCGATTGCTGTTTTTGTCGCTGGTTTGTGCGCAATCTTTGGCGCGGCCGTCTTGTCGGAGGTCTTTGCCACGGAGGAGGGCGCGGCAGGCGAAGCTAAATCTTGCGTCGCCTCCAAACGTTTTGGCGCGGAATCCACGGTCCCGGCTACGGGTGCGACTGAGGCGATGGCGACGCCTTTTTTTGCCGCGGGTTTGTGTGCGACTTTAACGATCGCCTTTTCGTGGCGCTTTCCGGGAAGCGCGTTCGGCGCCGCTTCAAGCGACTCTTTCGTCGTCTCGGCGAGCTGGGGCGAAGGCGCGGCGCCGTCCTGCGCGAGACTCGCCACGGCGGGATCGCAAATCGGCGCGTTTGCCGGCGGGGCAGGGGAGACGGAAACTCCGACGCTGGACGTTGAAGCCAGCTCCGTGGCCGGCGCGGGCGTGCTCATCTGCGGCGCGGAAGAGGAGGGGGCGCCGCCCTGCAGGAACGCGAACAGGCCATTGACGGGGTTCGCCGGCGCTGGCGGCGGCGCAGGCGGCGCTTCGGCAACGGCCGGCGGCGACTCCGCCGTGCGCAGCTCCGTGAGCAATTGCTTCCTCTTGGCGGCATAGTAATAGCCGCCGGCGAACAGCGCGACGGCGCGGTCCTCGTCGCCCTCCGCCACCCGATAGGCGTTGGAAAGATAGGGGATCGCGTAAGTCATATTGATTTTGGGATCGAGCAGGCCTTGCGGCGCGCCTTTGTAGCCCATCGACCGCGCCGTGCCGTATTTGATCTGCATGAGGCCAAAGCAATGATTGTGAACCAGCCTCGGATTGTAGCGGCTTTCGCGCATGACGATGCGATGCACGAGGCGTTCTGGAACGCCATGCTTCTCGGCCTGCTTTGCGATGAATTCGTCATAGCTCGCGGGATGCTCGGGCGTTTCGGCGAAGCCGAACGAGCAGGCGAGCGTTGCAATCGAAAGCCCAAGACAGATGCGTCGCATGGTTAACTTCCCCCAGCCATGGACCGTGCTGTCCGAGTGTGGCGGGAAAGTGGCGCAAAGCTTTAGATCCGCGCGGCTGCGACATATCCGCAACAGCCGGAGTTATTTTAATCGGCTGGCTCTTTTGGCTGTTACGACGCGGATTGATCCGCCGTCAGCGCTCCCCTTGGGCTGGGATCGTTTTCGATGCGCCGCAGAAAGCCCCGGCGCCTGGCGTCGTGCGCATCGCTATCGGCCGCTGTCGAAGGGCGAATCCGCGCGGCGGCAGACGTCGAGATCAGAGCTGACAGTCACACGTCTCGCGATGACCGTCTCGATAACCGTCGAAGGTCAAAATTCAGAACCACCGTTCAAAGCTGACGTTCGACCATCATGTTCTTGATCTGCGCGATCGCTTTGGCGGGGTTCAATCCCTTCGGACAGGTTTTCGCGCAATTCATGATCGTGTGGCAGCGATAGAGGCGGAAGGGATCTTCGACATTGTCGAGCCGCTCGCCGGTCGCCTCATCGCGCGAATCAATCAGCCAGCGGTAGGCCTGCAACAGCACGGCGGGACCGAGATAGCGGTCGCCGTTCCACCAGTAGCTGGGGCAGGAGGTTGAGCAGCAGGCGCACAAGATGCATTCATAGAGGCCGTCGAGTTTTGCGCGATCCTCCGGCGCCTGCCGCCATTCCTTTTCGGGCGTCGGCGATTTGGTCTGCAGCCACGGCTCGATCGAAGCGTGCTGGGCGTAGAAATTGGTGAGGTCCGGCACCAGATCCTTGACCACCGACATATGCGGCAGCGGATAGATCTTCACGGCGCCCTTGATGTCGTCGATCGCCTTGGTGCAGGCGAGCGTGTTGGCGCCGTCGATGTTCATGGCGCAGGAGCCGCAGATGCCTTCGCGGCAGGAGCGGCGGAAGGTCAAGGTCGGATCAACCTTGGACTTGATCCAGATCAGCGCGTCGAGCACCATCGGTCCGCAATCGTCGCGGTCGACGAAATAGCTGTCTATACGCGGGTTCTCGCCGTCGTCGGGACTCCAGCGATAGATCTTGAACTCGCTCACTTTTTTGGCGGACGCCGGCTTCGGCCAGCTTTTGCCCGGCGTCGGACGCGAGTTTTTGGGCAGAGCGAATTCGACCATATTTCACCTTGGTTGATCGTCTAGAATCGAACAGAGGTATCGCAACTCTTCGTCTTGCGGTTCACACGCAACAATTTCGTTCAGTAGCTGGATCGCTTCGCTCTTGACCTGAGCAGGTGTTGTTGTTTGGGCACCTTTTTCAGCTTTCAAATCTTCTAGCTCAGCATAAAGTTTCCATGAGCATTGGAAGTAGATATCCACCAAAATTATCATCACGCAAAAAACGACGGCCTTAAAGTACGCAGACGCGTACAAATGCCCAAGGGCATCATTCGTTGTGGTTATGACACTTTTTTTATGCCCGTCGAAGGCCCAGTGGACATGCTGGCTTAACCAGCCGTACAATTTGCCTGTGTTTTTTGAGGAGCCTTTGAGAAATGAAATTGAGGCGGAAGCAGAGACGCGATGGACAGCGCCTTCATCGTTTGAATGGCAAACGCTATGAGCCCAAGCGACCTGCTCAAGCATCATTCTAGCGATCGCAAGCGCCTCAAATAGCGCGCCTCTTTGCCCGCAGTACGCTAATAGCTCCATCGAAAAAGACGCTCTACCAAGAGTCCACTGGCTCATCGTTCGGTTTAGGCCCTGATCAGTTCGCTTCGATAAGACGTAGATTTGCGAGTTGAATGCGCTCATTTTCTTAGCGACAAAACTGCGGACACGCCGATCCAGCCGTTCATTATCACTTTCAGGATAGTTCACGCCCTTAAGATATTTACGCGAGACATTGTCGACCGACTTAAGGCCGAATTGTTCAGAAATTATAGATGCTGCAATTTTCTTTTTCAGACTATTTGGGATAGATGATTGCATTCCGATTTTCCAGAACGCCTTTGGAAAACAGAAATCGTACTCCTCTCCTTGAAAAAGAGGGAAGGCATCATTTAGCAGTTCGTTTTTTGTGCGATCACCCGTAAGCATCGCGTTTATTTACACCCTCAGTAAACGCGCGCTTTCGGCTCGATATATTGCATCTCGTTGGTCATCGTGTAGCTGTGCACCGGGCGATAATCGATCGTCACGCTATGGGCGGCGGGATCGATCGAGGCCAATGTGTGCTTCATCCAGTTGACGTCGTCGCGCTGGGTATAATCCTCGCGCGCATGGGCGCCGCGCGACTCGGTGCGGTTGACGGCGCCGTCCATTGTGACAACGGCCTGGATGATGAGATTGTCGAACTCCAGCGTCTCGACGAGATCGGAATTCCAGATCAGCGAGCGGTCGGTGACGCCGATCTGATCCTTGGCTTCCCAAACATCATGGATGAGCTTTGAGCCTTCCTGGAGCGTCTCGCCGGTGCGGTAGACGGCGCAATTGTTCTGCATCACCTTTTGCATCCGCAGCCGCAGTTCGGCGGTCGGAAGCGAGCCCTTCGCGTAACGGAAACCATCGAGGCGCGACAGCGCGCGATCGGCGGAATCGGGCGGCAGTTCCGGCTGCTTCGCGCCCGCCGTCACGAGTTCGGCGGCGCGCATGCCGGCGGCGCGCCCGAACACGACAAGGTCGATCAGCGAATTGGAGCCGAGCCGGTTCGCGCCATGCACCGAGACGCAGGCGGCCTCGCCGAGCGCCATCAGACCGGGGACGATCACGTCCGGATCGCCGTCCTTCTTGATGACGACTTCGCCATGATAATTGGTCGGAATGCCGCCCATATTGTAATGCACCGTCGGCAGCACCGGGATCGGCGCCTTGGTCAGATCGACGCCGGCGAAAATCTTGGCGCTCTCCGAAATGCCGGGGAGGCGTTCATGCAAGATTTTCGGGTCGAGATGATCGAGGTGGAGAAAGATATGGTCCTTGTTCTTGCCGACGCCGCGGCCTTCGCGGATTTCCATCGTCATGGCGCGAGAAACCATGTCGCGCGGCGCAAGATCCTTCACGGAGGGGGCGTAGCGCTCCATGAAGCGCTCGCCCGAGGCGTTGGTCAGATAGCCGCCCTCGCCGCGCGCGCCTTCGGTGATGAGACAGCCCGCGCCATAGATGCCGGTCGGATGGAATTGCACGAACTCCATGTCCTGGAGTGGCAGTCCGGCGCGTAAAACCATGGCGTTGCCGTCGCCCGTGCAGGTATGCGCCGAGGTCGCCGAGAAATAGGCGCGGCCGTAGCCGCCGGTGGCTAGAATGACGAGCTGCGCGCGAAAGCGGTGGATTGTGCCGTCATCGAGTTTCAGGCAGACGACGCCGCGGCAGCGCCCGTCTTCCATGATGAGGTCGATGGCGAAATATTCGATGAAGAATTCGGTATTGTAGCGCAGCGCCTGCCCGTAGAGCGTATGCAGCATGGCGTGGCCGGTGCGGTCGGCCGCGGCGCAGGTGCGCTGGGCTGGCGGCCCCTTGCCAAAGTCGGTGGTCATGCCGCCGAACGGACGCTGATAGATGCGGCCGTCCTCGGTGCGCGAAAAGGGCACGCCCCAATGTTCGAGCTCATACACCGCGGCGGGCGCGTTTCGGCAAAGATATTCGATCGAATCCTGATCGCCGAGCCAGTCCGACCCCTTGACGGTGTCGTACATGTGCCACTTCCAATTGTCGGGGCCCATGTTGGCGAGCGAGGCGGCGACGCCGCCTTGCGCGGCCACGGTGTGGGAGCGTGTCGGAAAGACCTTGCTGATGCAGGCGGTGCGCAGCCCTGCCTGGGAGCAGCCGACGGTCGCGCGCAATCCGGCTCCGCCGGCGCCGACCACGAGGACATCGAAGCTGTGATCCGTGATCGGATAAGCGGAACCAAGGCGCGCTGGCCCGGCGCTGCCGTTCGATGTGCTGTTGGAGGCCATTCTATCGCCTTTCGAAATATGTCTTTGACACGCAGATCGTGGTTTTCACGCGCGATAAAGGAGAAGCGCGCCGGACTGGGTCAAGCCAGGCCGAGTTTCAAGACCGCGAAAATGGAAGCGAGCCCCACGGCCGCGCAAAACAGGGAATTGGCGACCAGCGCCCATTCTTTGCCGTGCGTCGAATGAATGTAGTCGTCGATGATCGACTGCATTCCGATCTTCATGTGGTAGACGCCGGCGAGAATAAAGAGAAGGAGGACGATGGCGGGAAAGGGCCGCCCGAGCTCGGCCCTCACCCCGGCGTAATCCTTGCCGACCAGGGACAAGAGGATCCAGACAAAGCCGAAGGTGAGCGGAATCAGCGCAATCGAGGTGACATGGATGCGCCAGGCGTTGGTCGTTCCAGCCCGAGCGGAGCCGAGGGAGCGCGTTTGAGCGGCGCCGCGACGGGGGGCTGGATCATGCGCCATGATAAATTCGTTCCTTCGATTGCGGTCCAAAACGACGATAGCGCGTCTCTGGGGACCCGATAATTCCTAGAGCTGGGAGAATACGCAGATCCAGACGAGCAGCGTCAAAGCGACGCCGCCGATCAGCGTGCCCTTGGCGAGCCATTCGCGCTGCGGATGATCGAGTCCGTAGCCTGCGTCCCAAACGATGTGACGCACCCCGCCGAGGAGGTGATGAAACAGGGCCCAGCTAAATCCGAAGAGGATGAGCTTTCCGATGAAGGAATTAAAAACGGACGAGACCGAAGCGAAAGCCTCTGGACCGCTCGACGCGGCGATCAGAAACCACGCCAGCAGAAGCGTGCCCACGTAGAGCGCTGCGCCTGTGATGCGATGTACGATCGACATCATCATGGTCAGCGTCGGGCGGTAAATCAGCAGATGCGGCGACAGCGGCCGGCGGCCCTCCGGCCGACCGGAATTGAACTCGACCTCTGTCATGAAGGTTAAATCCGATCTTCGTGAAATGCTCTGCGCTTTCCCTTAACGCAAAGCGAATTGGCGGGCAACCAATTGAGTGGATTTTTGGGGCCGGGCGATCTCCGGGATTGATGGATCGGATTTGCCAAAGGCTTTGCTTATTGCCAAAACGCCGCACGCAGTAGAAGAATGACAGCCGAATCCGGGAAATTGTCCGCACAAGAGGTTTGGGCCGAAAGCGCCGCTGCGCTCGACCGGCAAGGGCGCTGCCGGTCCGTTCTCGATGGCTGCGGCAAGCAGTCGAAACAGCGCTTCTGGGGTGACATTGTTGGCGAGGGCTAAAGACATGATCGTCCGGGGCGACGAACCCTTCCGTGACCACCGTGGCGGGCGCCGCCTGTCCACGCTCGCGGCTGCGCGCGCCGCACCGCGGTTGGCGCTGGCGCTTCTCACGATGCTCGCCGCGTCGCCACAGCCGGCGTCCGCCGCGTCCGGCCGGATTTCGATCGAATCCGGCGGCATGACGCGGACCGCGATCCTGATTCTGCATCACCGCCTGAAGCAGGCGCGCCGTCCTCTCGTCATCGTTTTGCGCAGTCGTGAGAAAGGTCCCCGTCTGCGGCGGGTCTTCGGCCTTGAAGAAATGGCCCGTTCCGCGGGCCCCGTGCTTGTGTACCCGGATCCCATCGGGGGCCATTGGAGCGAAACGCCCGGGCCCGAGGCGACGCGCGACGCAACATTCATTCGCGATCTCGTCGCGAAGATCGTTTCCGACGGAATTGTCGACCGGCGCAAGGTTTTTCTTGTCGGCATTTCGAATGGCGGCTTCACAACCTTCCGACTTGCCTGCGACAATGCGTCATTGTTCGCTGGCGTCGCGACCCTGATCACCGCCTTGCCCGCGTATCTCGCCCCGACGTGCAAGCCGTCGCGCCCGCTTCCTCTCCTGATGATCGTTGGCTCTGCTGATCCCGTGATCCCCTACGCGGGCGGCAAAGCGGCGTTGCCGGATGGGAAAATTGACGTCGTCTCGGCCGACGCGGCGCTCGCGATCTTTGGCAAGGCTGCGGGCTGCGGCGAAAGCCGCACGACGACGGCGATGCCGGATCGCGACACGCGCGACGGAACGCGCGCCTATCTCGACAAACTAAACGGCTGCAAGGTTCCGGTCGAGGTCTTGCGCGTAGAGGGCGGCGGTCATTCGGTTCCAGGCCACTGGGCCGGGATCGGATCGGACACGTCTCGGGGTCTGCACAACAATGACGTCGAAAGCGCCAGATTGATCTGGGATTTCTTCAGCCGGCTCGGCGGCTGATTTTCCGCCCAGGACGCGCTCCGGGTTCGAGGGCGGCCGTCAGCCGGCCTCCGCGGAGCCGACGAGGGCGGTGAGAGCGGACTTCAAAGCTTCGGCGTCGCCCGATAGGATTAATGTCTTCAGCCGCCCGCTCGCGCCGGATTCGAGCCGCACGGCGCCGGCCGGAATGCGCAGCGACTTGGCGACCAGCTTGAGTAGCGCCGCATTGGCCTCGCCATTCTGCGGGGCGGCGCGCACGCGCGCCTTCAGAACGGGCCGGCCGTCGGAGAGGTGATCGACGCCGGCGATTTCGTCGCGGGCGCTTTTGGGCGTCAAGCGAACGGTGACGGCGAGAGCGCCGCCGCGCATGCTCCAGGGAAGGGATCTCGATTCAAAATTGTTCGGTGCGCTCAATAGACGTTCGGATAGATGTATTGAATAATGATACGCTGGATAAGAAAAATAATCAAAAACAGGACGATCGGAGAAATATCAAGGCCGCCAAAATTCGGCAAGACTTGCCGAATCGGGCGCAGAACCGGCTCCGTCAGCGCGTTGACCGCATTGACGATGGCGCGGACCACGTCATTATAAGTATTGATGACGTTGAAGGCTATCAGCCACGATAGAATCACTGCTGCGATCACGACGTAAGTATAAAGGTCAAGAACCAGCAAAATCACATCGAGAAGAGCGCGCATGGGAACTCCGAAGCCTCAGCCTATCCCATTTCGTTTACGCGGCTTGCGTCAAACTGGCAAGGCTTCCGCCTGCGACGGCAGCTCCTTATGAGGATAATAAGCGCAACCGCGTGCAACCCGCTTGCGCGCTCCCGCGCAGTCGCGTAAACAGCCGCTGGATGGGGGCTGTAGCTCAGATGGGAGAGCGCTGCAATCGCACTGCAGAGGTCAGGGGTTCGATTCCCCTCAGCTCCACCAAGAAAGCCAATAACTTGGAACCCGCCGCAGAAGTGCCGAAAACAATCGGGGAAGCGCAGGGAAGCAAGCGGAGGCGTTTCGCACCGAATCGCTAGCGGGCTTGCCCGGTCCGATCCCGGCTTTGGCGGCGGTGCGCCCCGCCGGCGCTCTGCGGTCCGCGCTTGTCCAAAGCTCGCGCGCCCCCGGGAGGCCACCGCCTCCTGCCTAATCTTCGCTGTCCGCGTGGCGACCATGGAGGCGACAGGCTGCTTCCGATATACTTCCGGCAGGGGGCGGCCGGTCAAGTCTTCGTCCGAGCTCAGTCGATTCGGATCGGAGATCCGTCTTTGCCGAACGTGAGCTTTTGCATCTGCATTTCGAGCGGTAATGTCCGGCGTCGCTAAGCGCCCGGTCGCCCCGCTTTATGGATTCGTCACCTGTCTCGCTCGACAGGGCGGGATCGCCATATTCCGTCACAGCGTCGGAGCCGCATGCGGAGCACCGGATAGGGCTCGCCTGCGTGGATGCCGGCGACGCTCCGGGGTATGGACAGACGCCCCACCCGGCCCTGTGAGCGGGTCCGCCCGGAAAAGCAAGCGGGCGCCGCGCGCAAACTTGCGCCCGGCGGCACGCCCGTTTTGCCTCTTGCTAAAGCGGAGTTTCACACGGCGGCCGCGATCCAGGTCGCGGGCTTCTGGACTTTTGCACTGATGATCCTTGCTTCGGCGGCACAAGCGATCGGGCGCAACAAAATGCGTTCCGCGCTCACGATGCTCGGTGTTTTCATCGGCGTCGCCGCTTTGATCGTCATGGTCGCTGTCGGCCAGGGCGCCAATGAGGCCGTCCGCAAACAGATCGAGAGCCTTGGCACAAATGTCGTCGTCATCCTGCTAGGCGGTATGAATGAAATTTCAAAGCATCGGCACAGCAGGCTCTTGCCCTCAATGCGCCGGCGCAGCGGCCGGCTCGCAGACGCCAAACTCCGCGCGGACATGGTCTTGCACATAAGTTTGGACGACGATGGACCACGACGACCTGTCTATGCCAATGCTCAGATCGTCGGTATAGCCGTCGATAGTGATCGTACTAATTGTTACTTTGCCCAAATCCCGGCGTTGAGACCCTTCGATCGCCTCGGGCGTGCCCTTCGGCCGGCCTCGCGAGATCATTGACGGCGTCACGAGCGGTGAGATTGGCCTTCGCGGCGGCGCGTTGATTTCGAAGACGCGGAGGGTTGTGCAGTCCTCGATCACATGAGCGTTGGTTAAGTCGTACCCGTCAGGACTCGCGAAGCAGCCTGTGCCTGAGACTTCTCCGCTTTACCTCTGCTCCCGAGTCTGCGGCGCCGCCGCGCCTGGTGCTGGCGGTTGGCTGACGGGCTCCATGTCGGGAATCCGACGCGGATCATGGCGGTAGCTGGGGAATGTTGGCGAACGGCGCTCCGCTCATCGCGCTCGCGAACGAACCGGACATCAGAGTCGCCGCGCGCTCCATGTGAAGATCAGATGCATCATGCAGCCAGAAAATCGACAGCCAGAGGGCGTCGGGACGATCACTCTGGCAGCGGATATAGCTATCAAGGCCGTTTGTAGCCGATGAGACGACGAAATAGTCGCTCTTCAACACTTGGAACGAGATTTGTCCGCCGTCAGCAACGACTTTGGCGAGAACAGCATTATAGGCAGCCGCGAGATTGACTCCTGGGAGCCAATCATATGTCACCCATACGCGCTTTTCCGGGTCCCTCCATGTGAGGCCGTTCTTATCTCGCTCCGCCACCAAGCCAAGCCCCATTGGAACCCAGATCGGGTGACCGCGGTAAGGGTGCGCAACCTGCTGGAACCCCCACATCTTCAGAAGAGGCGCGCCATTCCGATAGAGCCTCGCCAGAAGCTCCTTATCGATGACGCCTGTTGCGGGAAGCCCATTGTCGGCTTGATAATGCGTCGTCGCGTCAAAAAGTCTGCGGCTGAAATCGGCGTCGGCGACAGCGGGCCAATAACCCGCCGTTGTCAGCAAGACTTTGAACAGAAACCGCTCGCCGATCGAAAGCTGACTAAAGGCGCGTTCCGCATCGGCGTAGCTCGCGGAAGGCGACAGCGCACTGGCCGGCAAGCACCATATGATCAACAGAATAACCGCCGCCGAAGCACGCATGCCAGATCCTCGGGTCAAGCGTAGCGTGATCCGAGGTTAAACGCCAGCCGTTAGATGTCGCCTAAACGGCGGCGAGCTACCCTTCGCTACATCCAGGTCGAGCCGAAATGGCGAATAGAGGCTGTCGATCTCACATTGTGTATAAAATACATACAGTTCAAAATCGACACTGTATGGAATTTATCCAAATAGGATTTCTGAAAAACCCAAGGCGCGCGTTCGGCTTGCAGCCTGCCTCCTGAATGAAAAGCCCGCACAGCCCTGAACCAAACAATCGAGGGATAATCGATCTGTATGGAATCTATACACTGTATAAATTCCATACAGCGCGTTGCTGAGAGGCTCGCAGAACCAGCCTAAATGCTATTATAGCTAGTTTGTCAGTTCTCCAAATGTTTTGCAAAAGAAGATCATCTGCCCGCCTTTGCGGGACGACTGACAGGAGCCTTAGCGTCCACTGGCGCAACAGGTTTCCAGCCGCTATCGCTCGGCCACGCAACCGAGACTTCCAGGACGGGCGGCTCTACAACGCAAGCATTCACACCATCGTCAGACGAGCGCTACGAGCGCAACTTCACGAGAGTGGCTTCACCCCAATGCGGATCACGCCGGTTGAGAAAGGATCACGTCTCCGCATGTACATAAAATTCTAAACCAGGATCCTCTGGTGAAGCCAAAGCTGTGCTTGCTACTTTTGATCAGTGTCAAATTTGCGCACACCCGCCTGGATTAGAATAATCCAAATAATCTGCATCACGGTAATGGAATGTGATTGTGCGATATGCTGCATGTCTCTGATATTGCGACCTTTTTCAAAAATGATGATCGGCGGCCGAAGCGCGGCGCCACACTTGCTGAAGGATAACGCCACATCGAGCCGACTGAGGAGCTCGATCGATAAGGCGCCGCAGCTTAAGGTCGCTGGCTGAAGCTCAGGCGGCGTTCAATGTGAGCACCAAGGAGGAGACATATGGCATTAAGCACCGCGACGAAAGCAGCGTCGGACGCACTCGGAGCCAACCGGGCGCCGACAAGTGTAAGTCCCCAGGAAGTGCATAGGTGGCTGCAGAGCTTCAACTGGGATTTCGCTCAAAACCGGACGAAATATCCCACCAAATATCATATGGCGAACGACACAAAGGAGCAGTTCAAGCTCATCGCCAAAGAATATGCGCGAATGGAGTCGGTCAAGGATGAGCGTCAGTTCGGCACCTTGCTCGACGGCCTGACGCGCCTCGAAGCTGGCAGCCGGGTGCATCCGCGCTGGGGTGAGACGATGAAAGTCGCGTCGAATTTCCTCGAAGTTGGCGAATACAACGCTATAGCGGCGTCCGCGATGTTGTGGGATTCGGCGAGCGCGGCCGAGCAAAAGAATGGTTACCTCGCACAAGTCCTTGATGAGATCCGTCATACCCATCAATGCGGGTTCGTGAACTATTATTTCTCCAAGCACTACCATGACCCCGCAGGCCATAATGACGCGCGCCGCACCCGCGCAATCGGACCGCTTTGGAAGGGAATGAAGCGGGTCTTCGCTGACGGCTTCATCTCCGGCGATGCGGTCGAATGTTCGGTCAATCTCCAACTGGTCGGGGAAGCTTGCTTCACTAACCCGTTGATCGTCGCCATCACTGAGTGGGCGTCAGCGAACGGCGATGAAATCACGCCAACCGTATTTCTGTCGATCGAAACCGACGAACTCCGTCATATGGCGAACGGCTACCAGACAGTCGTTTCGATCGCCAACGATCCGGCCGCCCAGAAATATCTGAACACCGATCTCAACAACGCATTCTGGACCCAGCAGAAGTACTTCACGCCCGTGCTGGGCATGCTCTTCGAATATGGGTCGAAGTTCAAGGTCGAGCCCTGGGTCAAGACCTGGAATCGTTGGGTCTACGAGGATTGGGGCGGCATCTGGATCGGCCGTCTCGCGAAGTACGGCGTCAACTCACCGCCGAGCCTGCGCGACGCCAAAAAGGACGCCTATTGGGCGCATCACGATCTCTTCCTTTTGGCCTACGCCTTGTGGCCGACCGGCTTCTTCCGGCTCTCGCTGCCGGATGAAGAAGACATGGAATGGTTCGAGTCGAACTATCCAGGATGGGACGCGCACTACGGCAAGATTCTGCGCGAGTGGAAGGCGCTCGGCTGCGAGGACCCCACAAGCGGATTCGTTCCCATTCAATGGCTGATCCAGAATGGCCACCAGGTCTATGTTGATCGCGTGTCGCAAGTGCCGTTCTGCCCGACCCTCGCAAAGTGTTCGGGATCACTCAGAGTGCACGAGTTCAACGGTCAGAAGCACTCCTTCAGCGATGATTGGGGCGAGCGGATGTGGTTGGCGGAGCCCGAACGCTATGAATGCCAGAGCGTCTTCGAACAATACAGCGGCCGCGAGCTATCGGATGTGGTCCTTGAAGGACACGGCGTTCGCGCCGACGGCAAGACGTTGATCGGGCAGCCGCATGTTCGCGGCGAAAAATTGTGGACAGTCGAGGATCTGAAGCGCGCCAATTGTGTCTTCGCCGATCCCCTCGCCGGGTTCTGACAACATTCTCGTCGGATCGGTCCTCGACTGGTCCGGCGGCTTCAATCAGTTTTCAAGAACTTGGCCCCTGAGGCCATGAAACAACATCAATGGAGGAAACCATCTATGGCTATCGCCTCGACGACCAAGCGCGGGCTAACGGATCCTGATAAGGCCGCACAGATTATCGCAGCAGTGCCGGATCACGAACTCGATTCGCAGCGCCGGATGAATTATTTCGTGACGCCGCGCTGGAAGCGGCTCAGCGAATACGAGATCTTGACGCTTTACACGCAACCGAATCCGGATTGGATCGCCGGCGGTCTCGATTGGGGCGATTGGACGCAAAAATTTCATGGCGGCCGGCCTTCTTGGGGCAACGAAAGCACAGAGCTTCGGACAACCGATTGGTATCGTCACCGCGATCCCGCTCGGCGCTGGCATGCGCCTTATGTCAAGGACAAGGCCGAAGAGTGGCGCTACACGACCCGTTTCCTCGAGGGATATTCGGCCGAAGGCGCGGTGCGTTCCATCGATCCGAAATGGCGCGACGGAATCTTGGATAAATATTGGGGCGCCTTGCTGTTCAGCGAATATGGGATGTTCAACGCGCATTCGTCTGTGTCACGAGATACGCTTTCCGACACGATCCGTTCCACAGCGACTTTCGCCGCTCTCGACAAGGTCGATAACGCTCAGATGATTCAGCTGGAGCGCAACTTCCTGTCGAAGATCGTTCCTGGATTCCCGGAATCGACCGAGGGCCCGAAGAAAATCTGGCTCACCGATCCGATCTATCGGGGCGCCCGCGAGACGGTTGAGGAGTTCTGGCAGGGCATCCAGGACTTCAACGAGATTCTCTGGGCCGTGCACGGCGTCTACGATCCGCTATTTGGTCAGTTCGCGAGGCGCGAATTCTTCTGTCGGCTCGCAGCTCATTATGGCGACGGCCTCACGCCGTTCTTCCTCAATCAGACGCAGACCTATTTCCAGACAACCAAAGCCGCGATGAGCGATCTATTCTTCTACTCCCTAGGAGACGATCCCGAATTCGGCGACCACAACAGGACATGGTACCGCGCATGGACCAACAAGTGGCTGCAGAAAACCGCCGAAGCTCTACATGACTTCCTCGGAATTTATGCGAAGGTCGACAAAGTCACAGGCGTTAGCGACGCACCCGCCATCAAAGCAGCGGTCGCGCGGGTCGTCAATGATTGGGTCGAGGATTACGCGAAGAAAATCGACTTTAAGGTCGACGCCGATAAGCTCATCGCCAGCATCACTCGCGACGTTAAGTGAAGGGGGGAATAAAGTGACAGCAAAGAACGCATATAATGCCGGCATTATGAAGAAATCCGGCGAGGCTTTTGCGGCGGAATTCTTCGCCGAGGAAAACCAGGTCGTGCACGAATCCAACACGGTCGTTCTCGTGCTCATGAAAAGCGACGAGATCGATGCGATCGTGGAAGACATCATTCTCGGCGAAGAGACTAAGCGCAATCCCACCCTGGTCGTTGAAGACCGTGGCGGCTTCTGGTGGATCAAGGCCGACGGCAAGATCCAGGTCGACACGGAGAAGGCCAGCGAACTGCTCGGCAAGACGTACAGCATTTACGATTTTCTCGTGAACGTGTCGTCGACCATCGGGCGCGCCTACACGCTTGGAAACACCTTCACGATCACATCCGAACTGATGGGTCTTGATCGCAAGCTCACCGACGTTTGAGCGATCGAAAAGGAGGAAACAAAAAATGCCAAACTACAAAATTCATGAAAATCCCCCACGGTCGGAGTGGCTGGAAAAAATCGCAGAGCTGAAGTCCGTGAAGGACGCAACAGCATTCATCCAGGACTTTCGCAAGAAATACACGTCCCCCTTCCGCACGAGCTACGCGCTCGACGTCGATTACCTCTTTATTGAGGCGAAAATCGAGGAGCGGCTTGCGGTTCTGAAGGCCTCGACTCTGTCTGCGGCGGACCTCGTCGCGAAGGCGACGACTGGCGAGGCGGCTCAGGCTGTCGCCGACGCCTGGATTGCGAAAATCGATGCGGAAAAGTGCAAATTTGCCGCGGAAAAAATCCTGATTACCTTCCGCCAACTCTACAAGCCGCCCGTGCTCCCGGTGAATGTGTTTTTCAAGGTCGACGCTTACCTTGGCAGCCGGCTGATGGAATTACGCAATACCGACTATTACGCCGACTCCCTTGAGGAGTTGCGTAAAAAGCGCGGCGTAAAGGTGCTGAGCCTCGGCGACGCGGCGTGACAATGTCATGAGTTTCCGGGCGTCGACAACTTATCTCGTCGTCGCCCGGACTAGATCGAGGAGCGCGTTTCGTGATGACTGCGACATTGGACTTTGATCATAAGGAAGAAGATGCGTTGAACCCATCGCTGGTTGATCGGGTCCGGTTCGCAGGACTAGGAACACGCATCGAGATCTTCAGGGAAGGCCGATATCGGGCGTTTGTCCAGGATCTCGAATGCGTGTGGCGGTGGGAGATCCACAGGGACGATGAATTCGTCCAAGAGGGTTGTTCTCTCAGCGAGTCTTCTTCTCGGGAAGCGGTCGGCCACGTCATTTCGTTTTATCGGCGCAGTGATCTGCGTCAGGCCGATAAGGACGATGCGCGGAATTAGCGCTGCGGAAGAAAGAGCAGGCTCGGCGTGGATTGCGTCAAGCCGGGAAGGTCGGGCTTATTCTCTCCAGCGCGGATCGCACCGTTCTCGCGCTGCGCGCTCTCTGTTGGCAGCGCTGGGGGACGGCGGCTCTCACCCCGGAAATCGTTCAAACTTCGGTCGGGGATCAATTCGCGAATTGCGAGCTTTCAATAAGGCACTTGGGGAAGGAAATTATGTTTAAAGTGCGCGCCATAACAGAAGACCAACAAGAGCTCACATTTGAATGTTCGCCGAGTGAGGACGTCATATCGGGAGGCTTGAAGAGAGATGTCATTTTGCTCGCCTCCTGCCGTGAAGGCGGCTGCGCCACATGCAAAGCGGATGTGCTCGACGGTGATTACGAGCTCGGCAACTGTAGCGTTCAAGCATTGCCGCCAGATGAGGAAGAATCTGGCGTCGTGCTCCTTTGCCGAACCTTCCCCAGAAGCGATCTCGTCATTCAGTTGCCCTACACGCATGATCGTATTTCGTTCCAAAAGATCAATACGGATTGGCGGGGCGAGATCGTCGCCGTTGAGCGGATTTCCTCGAATGTCGCGAGGCTGCAGATTGAGCCCAAAGACCCTCTAACGGGCGAGGCTATCAAAATTCCATTCGTGCCGGGACAATATCTCGATATAGAAATCCCCGGCGCTGGCGTCAGGAGATCCTACTCTATGGCGACGACGAGCGTTGAGCCACGTCTTGATTTTCTGATCCGTCTCTTGCCGGACGGTCGATTTTCGAA
Organism: Methylocella tundrae; assembly: GCF_901905185.1. Taxonomy (GTDB): domain Bacteria; phylum Pseudomonadota; class Alphaproteobacteria; order Rhizobiales; family Beijerinckiaceae; genus Methylocapsa; species Methylocapsa tundrae. Next base: position 58,885 of record NZ_CABFMQ020000077.1, on the reverse strand, counting down.
TTTTCTGTCGAATGAGGCAAAGCCGGGGCTCGCGGTCAAACTGCAAGGTCCCTTCGGCGTATTCAACCTGCGCGAGAATGGCTTTAGGCCACGCTACTTCGTCGCCGGCGGAACAGGCCTGTCACCGGTTCTGTCGATGATTCGATACATGCAGCAGGAGCAGCACCCGCAGGAGACGAAGCTCTTCTTCGGCGTCACGCATCAGCATGAATTGTTCTATATCGACGAGCTGAAGAAGCTCGAGGCGGCGATGCCGAACTTCAGCGCGCACGTCGCCATCATGCAGCCTGAGCCGGATTGGCAGGGGAGCACGGGCACCGTCGTCGATGATTTATTGAGACATCTGAAAGGATCGAAATCCACGCCGGATATTTATATGTGCGGGCCGCCTGGGATGATCGATGCGACCTTCGCAGCTGCAGCAAATCATGGCGTGCCGAAAGATCACGTCTACGTGGAAAAGTTCCTTGCAACGGGACAAAGTCAGGCCGCAGAGTAGGGAGGTTTTCAGAGGCATTTGCCTCATAGTGTGGTGGTGGTGCTATGTACTCCGTCGTCCAGATGCCAAATCAGTTAAAACCGCAGGATGTTGAAGCGCCGGAGCAGGACGCTGGACTGTTCGGCGTCGATCGGCCGGGGGTGGCGTGGGACTGGATGATGCAGACCGGTCAGCCGCCCGAGGGCGATGACTGGGTGCGTCCGCAAGTATCGGAAGCTTGGTACCGATGCATCGAAGAATATCGGCTCTCGCCGCGAACCAGTCTTCTGCGCCCGCATGCGATCATGGATTTCGAAAGCGGCGGACGCACCGCGCCGGCGACCAATCTCGACGTCAGGACGGCGCTGGCGACGATGGCGTTCAACCTGCAGCCGGTGCTGCGGGACACGAGCGTCAGTCTCCTTTTGGCCGATAGCGCCGGCACGCTCATTCACGCCTTGGACGCCGGCTCTAATCTTGGCCCAATGGGCCGGCGCCTCGTCCGGCTCGGCGAGAGCTGGAACGAACTCATCATCGGCAACAACGGGTTAGGAACAGCGGCTGTCTTGCGCGAGCCGGTTGCCTTCGATGGGAAGGAGCATTTCTCCTCAGTTCTTCACCCTTTCGCAACTGTAGGCCATCCGCTTTTCGCCCATGACGGCGGCTTGGTCGCCCTGCTCGGGCTCATCACGGACCAGCGTTCGTCGGCACAAACGCTTCTCGGTTTCGTGCGCATCGCCGGCTATCTGATCGAGACGAATTTGTTCGAGTGCCAGGCGCCTGGCGCTTTCATGCTGAGGATGCGCCTGAACAACATCGGCGCCGGCTTGACCGGACAAGATTGTTTGCTCGACGGCCTCATCTCGCTTGATGAAGAAGGCAGGATCGTCGGCGCGACTCGGACTGGGCTCAACCTATTGCGCGCCGAATGCCATTCGAACATCCTCTCAAAAAAAGTGGAGACGCTGCTCGGGGTTGCTATCGGCGATTTGCGAGCCTGCGCGAGCCGTGGCGAACCGATCGAACTCGAGATACCTGAGGGCTGGCGCCTCAAGGCGGAATTAATCGTCAGGCGTCGTCCTGAGAAAGATGTCGTTCAGCCCAGCCGGAGCTTTGCGCTAAAGGAAACAGGCCGCGCCTCGGCGGGTCCTGTTCTTGGCCGCAGGGGTAAATCCGCGAACGCGGAGCCGTGGCGCGACGCCGTCCTCGAGGCCGCGCTGCAGAAGGCGGTCAATCTTCAAAAGCAGAAGATACCGATGCTGATCACCGGCGAATCCGGCGTCGGCAAAGACCATCTGGTGCGCAGAATTCACGCGGAGGGCGTGCGCAAAGGCCGGCCTCTGGTGCTTGTCAACTGCGCGGCGATCCCGCGAGATCTCATTTCCAGCGAGCTTTTTGGCTATGTGCCCGGAAGCTTCACAGGCGCCCGCACCGGCGGCAAGACTGGCAAGTTCGTCGAAGCGCATACGGGCGTTCTGTTCCTCGATGAAATCGGCGACATGGCTCTCGATCTCCAGACCGCGCTACTTTGTGCGCTCGATAGTTCGGAGATCGTCCCCGTCGGCGGCTCAAGACCAGTGACGGTTGACGTTCAAGTCATCGCCGCGACCAACAGCGATCTTCCCGATTGCGTGAGAAAAGGCGCGTTTCGCCGCGATCTCTACTATCGATTGAACGGCGCCCAATTCTGGCTGCCGCCTCTGCGGGAGCGTCCCGATAAACTCGGTCTGATCGAGCATTTGTGGGAGCAGGAGGTGAAGGCGCAATACGTCAATGAACACAAGGCTTTGAGTGCCGAGGTATGGGACATTTTCGAGCGTCATCCTTGGCCGGGCAATATTCGCGAATTGCGCAATGTCTTGCGTTCGTGTTTGGCCATGACTTCAGGTCCCGAGACGCTCGTTTCCGACCTGCCGAATGATTTTCTAAGGGAAATGAGCGATTCCGCTCAAGCCGAAGAGGAGGGTGAAGCAGGGCTGTCGTCATACGCCAAATGGCGACCCTCCCCTGAGAGCAAGGCGCTCGCCGATTGGGAGGCGGATGCTATCCGCTCGGCGCTTGCCAAGACGGCAGGAAACATTTCCGAATCAGCGCGACAACTCGGGATAACGCGAGCGACTTTGTACCACAAGATGGCGCGCCTCGGTTTGCGCAAATGACGGTGGCGCCAACGCCGAAGTAAGGAGAGAAAAATGGACGACGAGATCGAACAATTTCTCGCCGAAATGGCAAAAGGCGCCGAAGCCACAATCCACGAACTCGAAATTGAAGAAGCGACGCTGCGCGCCCTCATCGGTGATGAGCGCGTCGAGGAACTCGAGCGGCTCTGGACAAAGCAGCTCGATCCCGCCGACGAAGAAGATATCAAGCGTTACATGGATTGGGACGACAAGAAGTTGATTTGGATCTGGCATCGTCTCGAGCGCTCGCGCGAACGACGAGTCGCTGCTGGGCGCGCCTATATGATTCGAAGCCAGCATTCTACAGCACCCGCCGGGACGGCTCCAGCGAGGCCGGCGCGTGGACCACGTAAACCGCTTTGATTGATGAACACAGTCTCGCGCTTCGATGAGCTCGCTTCGTCTGAGATGGCTCTTCGATCGGTTCAGAAACGTTGGCGCGTAATTGGTCGAAACGCGCGCCGCGTATCGCACGCCTATAATCAGCGCGCGCAATAAACAAGAACATAAGCGACTGACGAGGACGCGATCGGCGTCTCAAGGGAGGAAACAATGGCAAAAGATATTCGCTATGGCGACACGGGGCGTCGCAAGATGCTGGCGGGCGCAAATCTTCTGGCCGATGCGGTGCAAGTCACGCTCGGACCGCGCGGCCGCAACGTCATCATCGAGCATCGCACCTCGGGAATCCAGCCGCTTGTTACCAAGGACGGCGTTACGGTGGCGCGATCGATCGCGGTGGATGACCGTTTCGAAAGCGCCGGAATCAACATGTTTACCGAAATGGCCGGAAAGGTTTCGAAGCAGTGCGGCGACGGAACCACAACGACGATCGTTCTCGCGCGCTACATCGCTCGGCAGGTGTTGAGGGCGATGAGTTCCGGGCTCAATCCGAATGGCCTGCGGACCGGCTTGGAGCTTGCTACGCGAGCTGCGATTGAGGACATGGAGAGGCGGGCGCAGAGTTGCGCCGACGAGCGTTCGATTGTTCAGATCGGCGCGACCGCGTCGAACGGCGACGCATCGGTCGGAAAGCTCCTGGCCTCCGCCTTCAGCGCGGTTGGCCGTGAGGGCGTCATCAACATCAACCTCGGCAACGGACTTGAAGATGAAATCGAGTTTCAGGAAGGCGCGCATTGGGAGCAAGGCTGGCTTTCGCCTTATTTCATCACGGACAAGACGCGCAGGATCGCGGAGCTGACGGATGCTTATGTGCTCCTTTACGACCGACCGATCAAACATTTCGAAGAATTGATTCCGATTTTGGACCAGGTGCGGCAGGCCGAAGGATCGCTCCTGATCATCGCCGAAGCCGTCGAAGACGCGGCCCTCGCAGGGATTTTGCTCAATCATGTCCGCTGCGTCCTGAAAGCCGTTGCGGTGAAACCCCCTGCCCAGGGAGATCGTCGAAAGGAAACCCTCGCCGACCTCGCTTGCTTACTCGGAGGCCGCGCCATATTGGAAGAAAATGGAGACGACCTTGGCCGAGTAAAGCTCGCCGATCTCGGTCGCGCGCGACGCGTTCAGGTCGGCGAGGATACGACCAACTTATTCGGCGGCGCCGGCGATCCCAGCGTGGTTGCCGAGAGACTGTATGGGTTGCGGCTAGAGACGGATCGACTGCGGAGCAGCGACAAGGGCTCTCCGACGGGCAAGCTTCATGACCTCGATGAACTCCAGGAACGGATCGCCAATCTCTCGAATGTCACGGCGACCATCAACGTGGGCGGCGGCAGCGAGGCGGAGATGAAGGAGCGCCTGCAGCGCGTAGAGAATGCCCGAAATTCCGTGTCCGCCGCGCTTGCCGAGGGCGGTCTGCCGGGTGGCGGCGTCGGGCTTCTTCGCTGCCGGAAAGCCCTGCGCGCGCTTTCGTCGACGGATATTGCGGTCAAACATGGCATTCAAATCATTGCGGATGCGGTGGGCGAGCCGGCGCGTTTGATTGCTCATAATGCAGGCGAGGATGCTTATGCCGTGACGTCACGGACGCTGGCGTCGGACGATGAACATTGGGGGCTTGACGCGAGGACCTGCCGGTTTGGCAATCTCTTCGAGGCTGGCGTGATTGATCCGTTACGGGTTACGCGTCTTGCTCTGCAGCACGCAACCTTAACGGCGGGTGCGCTCATGACTACCGAGTGCGTCGTCGCTAACGTGCCGCCCGAGGATCCGACCTTCGGTTATACCGGGGAGTGGGCGGCGGCGACCCGAGAGAATCCGCGCATTTGAGCTTGTCCTGCTCGACGGATAGAGCGCGGCTGAGGGGTAGCCCAAGGTGAGAGCAGCGGGCGCCACAAAGCGCCCGCTGCGAGGCAGGGCTCGCCCATATCTGGGAGTGAAAGGCTTTATCGAAAATCTGAGGGAGATCCTCGGGGGAGCCGTTCTCACTATATCAAATCACAAATTGCGCGAATGTTTTCCGCCGCCCAATGCCTGACGAACTCACAGTGGCGCTCGACGGTCTTTGCGCTGTCCGGGGCGTCTTGTAGACCAATTGCTCTTGGTCAATTGCGGTTGTCTGCGCCAGCGGCGATATCCTCTCCCGCCATTCATCTACAGGGGCGTCCATGTAATCGTGTTCAGATGACATACAGTGTATGAAAATGGAAGGCCGTCGCCACTGAAGACGCGCGTTGGCAAGGCCATACAATCCAATGTGGCGTCCGTCCGATAGGTCATACATCGCTGTTTTATCGAGCGTGTCCAAGCTGCGTCGAGCGCTTGTCAACTAAATGCGCGCAGCGTCGATGGGTGGCACGTCTCCTGCTAAATGCAACGAACTGTTGCCGGAGCGAACGCAATCCGACGTGGGAGTCGGAGAAGCAAAGCTCGACTGGGAGACACTTTGATGCATAAGAGAAATTGGTATTTTATTGTTGGCGCGGCAATCGCGGCTGGCTTCATTTACACACAGGCAAATGCCGAAGATCCGGCGCGAGCTTTCATCGATCGTGTATCAGGAAAGCCGTTTACAACAGAGCGCACCGGTGTCTCATCAGCGAAGATTGAGACAAATCCGGCGCAAGAATTCATTGACAGAGTTTCGGGCGCCGGACAGCTCGTCGCCGAGCGCGTTGGGCCGGGTACAACGTCGATCACAACCGACACGACACAGGAGTTCATCGACCGAGTGTCGGCGGCGCGTCCTTTCATTGTTCAGCGCTCTGAAAGTCAACCGGGCGCCCCAGGCGCTCGTTGAGCGCTTAGGCTTTCTGTCTGGCGATAATCAGCGGCGGGGGCGGGCTGAGGCCAGCCAGTAAAGTGGCCGGATTTGATAATAGCAAGAAAAGCACGAAAGGCAGGTGCGTGATGGGTGACCGCGGGGATGGGCCTCTCGTTGAGAGATCTGCTACATTGAAGTTTTCAAGCGGCGTGTTGTGGAAGAGATATGGCCTTCGAGCAACGCGGCAACGCCGCAACCTTGCGAAATTGCTCTTCGGCAGAGAGGACCGGCATTTGACGGCTGAAACTCTTGCGTTCGAAGCCCGGGTCGCGCACACACAGACGTCGCTGGCGACGGTGTACAACGTCCTAAATGTATTTGCGCGCGTCGGGCTCGTCCGCGCTTTGTCGATCGACCGCTGCCCTACGTTTTTTGATACGAACACGACCGACCATCCACATTACTATTTTGAGGACACAAAGGAAATTCGGGATATTGGACCCGATGAGATTAAACTCACGGACCACATCAGAACACCCGAAGACTATGAAGTCTCCCGCGTCAATGTTGTCGTGACGTTGCGTCCAAAGGCGCCGGCGGCGGAGGGGCGACAGCGCACGACTTGAGGCGGGATTAAACAATACGCGACCAATTTGCTGCTGGGTTACGAGCTCCAATCCATCAAATGACATGGCCGCATAACGCGCAATCCCTTTCCTCCAGACACCCTGCGGGCAACCCCGTCGTGCCGCAGGGTGTCTCTTTAGCTTCGTTTGAGCTGGCGAGAAGATATCCCAATTGAAAAAAGAGAATATTTAAGATCGCGCGCCTCGCCATTGTGGGTGACAGCGTCAATCGAGTGGGGCCGGTAAGCGTTTAGCAGGTCGGCTGGCTTTGCCGGTTCGCTAATGCGGCCAAGGCGATAGGGCCGGCTCGATTCCGCTCTGCAACTCTGGGCAAATTCAGCCTCGCGATCCGCACGGCTCTTGACGGCGGCGTCAATAAGCGGCCTTCAGATGATGGCGCATCGAGCGTCGTCGACGTCGGGGTTGCGCGCGGGGAAGGGGAGGGACAATGGACAGAAGCTCCGCCCTGGCGGCGCTGCGCTCTGGCGGGACTTTCGACGTTCTGGTCGTCGGCGGCGGCGCCACCGGCTGCGGCGTCGCGCTCGATGCGGCGAGCCGGGGCCTCAGGACGGCGCTCGTCGAGCGGGGCGACTTCGCGGAGGGCGCCAGCGGCAGAAGCACCAAGCTGGTGCATGGCGGCGTCCGCTACCTTGAGCTGGCCATTCGGCGCCTTGACCGGACACAATATAATCTGGTTCGCGACGGCCTGCACGAGCGCGCGATTTTCCTGAGAAACGCGCCGCATCTTGCTCATCGTCTGGCGCTTGTCTCGCCGCTCTACCGCTGGCGCGATGCGCCCTATATATTCGCCGGTCTTCGCATCTACGATCGGCTTGCCGGGAAGCTGAGCTTCGGCCGCAGCCGGTTGCTCAGTCGCAGCGAAACCCTCCGCCGATTTCCGATGCTGAAGGCCGAAGGGCTGAAAGCCGGAATTCTCTATTATGACGGTCAGTTCGATGACGCGCGCATGGCTTTGACGCTGGCGCTGACGGCGTCCGAACAGGGCGCCGCGGTGGCCAACCGGGTCGAAGTGGTGGGGTTCACCCATGAGGAGAGTCAACTGACCGGCGCTGAGGTCGAGGATAGGGAGACAGGCGAGCGTTGGGAGATCGAGGCGCGCGCGGTGATCAATGCGGCCGGCCCGTTCGCGGACTCCATTCGCCTGATGGCGGACGCCGGCGCGGCGGCGATCATGAGACCCAGTTCAGGCGTCCATATCGTGCTCGACAAGCGTTTTGCTCCCACGGGGGCGGGGCTGCTGATCCCGCGAACCGACGACGGCCGCGTGCTGTTCATACTGCCCTGGGAGGGACATGCGCTGATCGGCGCCACGGATGAGCCGGCGGCGATCGAGGACCATCCCCCGCCCACGACTGAGGCGGTCGCCTATCTGCTGCGGCACATAGGGCAGTATTTCAATGTCGAGGTGAGCGAAAAGGACATATTATCGGCATGGTGCGGTCTTCGTCCGCTGGTCAGCAACCCGAAAATAGCCGACACAGCGCGCCTCGCGCGCGATCACATCGTCGAAGTGAGCGGGAGCGGCCTCGTCACGATCTGCGGCGGCAAATGGACCACCTATCGAAAAATGGCCGCGGACGCTCTGGATCACGCCATCGCCCGTTTTGATCTGCGCCCGAAAACTCTGTGCCGCACCGCCGGGCTGGCGCTGGCGGGCGCGGAGAATTTCGACGCCGAAAGCGGAATTGAGGCGCTCCGCTCCGCCTTCACCCTTGATTATGATGTCGCCGCCCATCTGCACCACGCTTATGGCGATCGCGCCCCTCGGGTACTGCAAGAGGCCGGCTCCGCCGGCGCGGCGCGGCTCCATCCCGCCTTTCCTTACCTCGAGGCCGAGGTGCTCTATGCCGCTAGATTCGAGGCCGCCCTTTCGGCGATGGATGTGCTGGCCCGGCGCCTGCCGCTGGCTTTGCTCGATCTGGAGGCGGCGCGGCGCTCCGCGCCCCGCGTCATTGCTTTACTCGCCGCGGAGCGCGGATGGGACCAGCGCCGCCGGGATTTCGAGGCCGCCGAGACGGAACGGCGGTTGACGCAGGCGATTTAATGGGCCTTCGCGTTGAGGCCGCTATTCGCATGAGCGCGGTTGCTGATAAGACTCAGTGAAAATCCGGGAGATAACGTCTTGTCGAAATATGTCGTCGCGCTGGATCAGGGGACGACCAGCACACGCTGCATGCTGTTTAACAAGCGGGGAGAAACGGCGGCCTCGCATCAGCTCGAGCATCGACAAATCTGCCCACAATCGGGCTGGGTCGAACATGACCCTTTGGAGATATGGCGACGCGTCGAGGAGGTCATCCGCGGCGCGATGGGCAAGGCCGGGGTGGCGGCGAGGGATCTCGCCGCGATCGGCGTCGCCAACCAGCGGGAAACCACGCTCGTCTGGAACAGGAACACCGGCGAGCCCTATTGCAACGCTATTGTCTGGCAGGACACGCGCACCGATCTGATCTGCGCTCAACTGGCCGAGCGCGGCGGTCAGGATCGCTTTCGTCAAAAGACCGGCCTGCCGCTCGCGACCTATTTTTCGGCGCCAAAAATCCGCTGGATGCTCGACGCCATTCCGGGCCTGCGCCGTGACGCCGAAACAGGGGAGGCGCTCTTCGGGACGATGGATAGCTGGCTGATCTGGAAGCTGACGGGCGGCCCCTCGCCGGCCGCGGCGCATGTGACCGACGTCACCAATGCGTCGCGCACCATGCTGATGAATCTCAAGACTCTGCAATGGGACAATGAGCTGTTGGCGGCCTTTGATATTCCGCGGGCGATGCTCCCGGCCATTCGGCCGTCCTCGGACTCCGCCTTCCATGGCCTCACGCGCGCCGACGGACCTTTTGGAGGGGAGGCGCCAATCTGCGGCGTTCTCGGCGATCAACAGGCCGCCACGGTCGGGCAGGTCTGCTTCGACGTGGGCGAAGCTAAAAACACCTATGGCGCCGGCTGCTTCATGCTGTTGAATACAGGCGTCGAAGTGGTGCAATCAAAACACGGGCTGATCACGACTGTTTGCTATCAATTCGGCGGGAATCCGCCCGTCTACGCGCTCGAAGGCTCGGTGGCGATCGCGGGAGCCTTGGTGCAGTGGCTGCGTGACCGCATGCAACTCATCGACAGCGCGGCCGACGTCGAACGTCTCGCCAGCCTCGTTCCCGATAATGGCGGTTTGTATTTCGTGCCGGCCTTCTCGGGCCTCTTCGCGCCTTATTGGCGCAGCGAAGCGCGTGGTCTGATCATCGGGCTCACCAGCTTTATCGACCGCGGCCATTTCGCCCGCGCCGCCCTCGAGGCCGCCGCCTTCCAGACGCGCGAGGTGGCGGACGCGATGGCGTCGGACTCAGGCGTGCCTGTGACGGCGCTGAAGGTCGATGGCGGCATGACCGCGAATGATTTGCTGATGCAGATCCAGGCCGATGTTCTTGGCGCGCCGGTGACGCGGCCGAAAGTGTCGGAAAGTACGGCTCTCGGCGCCGCCTATGCGGCTGGGCTCGCGGTTGGCTATTGGAGCGGGATCGAGGATCTTCGGCGGAATTGGAGCGTTGACAGGACGTGGAGACCGTCGGTTGACGATACGTTGCGCGTCAAAAATTACACGATGTGGAAAAAGGCGGTCAGCCGGACCTTCGACTGGATCGAATGACCGCGTGCGGCGCCCAACATCTCACGCCGATGGCGAGCCCCCGGCGCTCTCGGCCATGTTCAGGCGGCCTGCTCTGCGAGACGGCTCATCTCCTGCGTAATCAGGGCGCGATAGGGACCGTCGATTTGCATGAGGCTTTCGGGATGCCCGTCTTGCACCATGCGTCCGTTCTGCAACACGACGATACGGTCGAAGTTTCGTAGCGTCGACAAGCGATGGGCGATCGCGATGACCGTCCGCCCCTGCATGAGGCGCGCAAGCGCCTCCCGAATGGCCTCCTCGGCTTCGCTGTCGAGCGCCGATGTCGCCTCATCGAGCAGAAGGATGGGCGCATTTTTCAGGAAGGCTCTGGCGATCGCGACGCGCTGGCGCTGTCCCCCCGACAGCTTCGCTCCCCTGTCGCCAACGATGGTGTCGAGACCCCGCGGCAAGTGCTGGATGAAGGGGCGGCATCGCGCTGCGATGGCCGCTTCCCACACCTCTTCGTCGGTGGCCTCGGGACGGCCATAGCGGATGTTCTCCATCAAAGAACGATTAAAGAGGGCGGTATCCTGCGGCACCACCGAGATCGCCTGTCGAAGGCTTGCCTGAGTGGTCCTGTGAATATCCTGTCCGTCAATGAGAATCCGGCCCGCGTCGAGGTCATAGAAGCGCTGCAGGAGCGCGATCAGCGTTGATTTGCCTCCTCCCGATGGACCGACCAGCCCAACCCTTTGACCGGCCTCGAGAGTAAGGCTGAAGTTTTCGAAAACCTGCCGTCCTTCGGGGTAGCGGAACGCAATGTTCTCGAAGACCACGCGCGCCCCGCCCGGAATGAGAGCGGCAGCCTGGGGATGGTCGCGCAGCTCATGCGGCGACAGAAGCGTCGCGAGGGCCTCGGAGAGGCGCGCCATGTGCTGCGTCACGTCAACGAGGGCCACGGCCAGGTCGCGCGTGGCGCTGAGCACGGCCATTCCGAGCGTGCAGACAAGAACGACGTCGCCGATGGTCGCGGACCGCTGCTGCCAAAGGCTGATCGCCCAGGCGAGCAGACCAAGCATCAAGACTATCGTCACGAGGGCGTGGCTGAGCCGCAGTTTTTCCAGATAAAGGAGGCTGCGCCGGCGCGCCTTGAGCTCCTCGTTGACCGTGGCGCCGAAGCGCCGATGTTCCCGCGCAAGACCGCCGAACGCCTTGACGAGCGCGATGTTGCCGACAACGTCGATCATCTCGCCGTCAACCACCGCGGCCTTGTCGGCGAAATCATGGTGCAGTGGTTTGCCGCTGGCGGCGACGTGGAAAATTGTCGCGGCGACAAGGCCGGACACGACTGCAAGGCAGGCCGCCATCCCGAGGCTGACCGTGGTCAGATAGGCGATCGCGCCGACCATCGCGAGGCATGGCGGCAAGACGTTCCACACGAACATGTTTTGAATGGTGAAGACGGCGTTGGAGGTCGCCGTGATGCGGCTCGTCAGCACTCCCGGCAATCTTTTGGCGAAATAGCTCGGCGCATGGCCGGTCAAATGCTGGAAAAGATCGGCGCGCAGATCGCCGGTGACATGCACGAATGTGTAGGCGGCGATCCAGCTCGCCACGCGCCACAGAAGATTGTCCGCGCCGATGAAAAAGACGAGGAGGTAAAACGCCGGCCAGGGCGCGCCGCTCCGCCCCTCTTGGGAGAGCGTGTCGACGAGGTGCTTGACGCCATACTGGGTGCTGACCGAAAAGCCGACAGCGGCGACCACCGCGAGGAGAATGGCGGCGTGAGACAGCCGGCGGGTTCGTATGTACCGGCCGAAAAATGCCAAAGGCCTGTTGGCGTAATGAGTGAGATCGTCCATGGATCACGACTCGTGGATTGAGAATGAGCAGAAAGTTTGGCTGGCGTTTGGCTTCCCTGCGGCGCGGCAAAATTTTCAGAACGAGCGAAGCTGAACAGCACTCGGTCGAAAAGAATGGTCTCGTCAAGTTTAACTGAGCAATTGCAAGGGCGTGGCCTGTGCCTGCCCACCGCGAGCAACGTTTCCAAATGGCGCAGGTTCCCAACCGGCTCCGGCCAACTGCCTAAAATCTGTGCTGCTGGCGACGATCAATGTGTTGGAGCGGCTGTGTGGCGCATGTTGTCGCACGCTCGAGCGCGAGGCGCGCCTTTGCGAGGCCTGTTTCACCCTTCGCTTGTATTTGGCCGCGTTTCCGGCATCGAGAGCCACACCACGGCGAATCCGCCGGCGGCGATTCCCGCCATCGTCAGAAACGCCGTGTGACTGCCGAAATGGTCACTGAGATAGCCGATGAGAGTTGTGCTGATCGCGGCCCCGACGCCGACGGCGCACCCGACCATGCCCTGTGCGAGATTGAAATGGCCCGTGCCCCGTGTGACGTCGGCGATGGTCAGCGGCGTCAGCACGCCGAGCACCGCGGCCGAAATGCCGTCGAGCAATTGCACGGCGACAAGAAGATGGGGGTCGATGACGACGACAAAGAACGCCCCGCGAACGGCGAGCGCGCCGAAGCCGAGAATGAGGAGCGGTCTGCGTCCCCATTGCTCTGCCTTGCGCCCGACCCATGGCGATAGCGCCGCGACGATGAACTGAGGCACGACGATCGCGGTGGCGACGAGGATCGTCGCAGCCTGGCTCGACCGAAGAGTCAGCATGCTCGCAGCCAGAGGCAGCATAGCGGCATTGGCGAACTGAAACAGCATGGCGCATCCGGCAAAGATGACGAGCGATCTATCGGCAAGAAGGCTGCGCAACCCTGAGATAATGTCGGCTGAGCCGGATCGCGGACGGCCCCCATGAGCGCGGTCCGGGTTGATCTCATCTGGCCGAATCTGGAAGAGCGAGATCAGAGCCGGAACGACCATCGCGGCGGCCACGAAAAAAACCGCCCGGTTGGAGAGATAATATCCGCAAGCGCCCATCCCGGCGGCGGCAAGACCGGTGCCGAGCGAGGCAAATGAAGCGTTCCGGCCAAGGCGTTCGCCAATCGCGTGGCGGCCGACGAGGCCAAGGCTGATCGCCGCCATCGCCGGAGCAAGCACAGAACTTGCTACGGCCTGCGCGATTCTCGATGCAAGCACGACCGCGAAGATCGGCCACGCGGCAAGAGCCAGTGCGCCGGCGCCGATCGCGATGATGGCCGTGGCGGCGGTCCGGCGGATCGAACGTGTGGCGTCGACCGCTGCGCCGCCTGGGATTTGACTCGCAAGGCCAACGAGGCTGCCGATCGTCAAAATGAGGCCAATGTCAACCTGCGTCCATTTTTCCGCCGTCAGATAGACCGCGACGAACGCGCCGAATCCGGTCTGCACATCCGCTGTGAAAAACACGAATCCGTCGAGTCCGCGCCGGCTCGCGCGTGAAGGGCGTGGCGTTTTGTGCGCGATGGCGGCATTCTCGGACGAAGTGACATGATCGCCACGGGCGTCGTTTTGCATTAGTTCTCCGATCCGCCAATGTCGGTTCCGTGAGAATGCTGCTTTGACGGACAAGTTCAGCCGGCTCCGCAAGCCTTTCGATGCGGCTGGCTCTGGATCCTCAATGTGGAGAATCGCCGGAACCACCAAGCATGACGACGGGTTCGCCTGGCTTGAAGATCGGCGCCACTCTGAGCTGATTGGCGGTCAAATCCACGATTACATTGTTTGTCTTGCCATCGGAGGGGAAACGGATGAGGCGCCAATCGACCGCGATCTTGCGGGTGCCAACCCCGAGGAACCCGCCGAAATCGATGATGGCCGCCCGCACCGCGCCGCTGTGGTCGACCATAATGTCCACGATTCGTCCCATATCTTCACCCGTCGGGCTGCTGACGTTCTTGCCGAGGATGCTTTCGAGCTGCTGTCCGTCGATCACCGTCGCTGGCGTGCCTTCCTTTTCCGTTCGTGTTTCGCTTTTTTCGCCGGATCGCGGCGGCGCATACTGTTTTGGCTGAACCGGAGGCGGGGAGGGCGGCGATTCGGCGCCGTTGCTCGCTTGCGAAACACGAACAAGCGGCTCCCGCTTTGCGCTTGACGTCGCCGCTGAGGCTGAATTCTGGAAAGCGAGCAAAGCCGCCGCCACGGAAGCGGCGGACGCCGCCGCGCCATACAGGCAGCCGAAGAGCCTGCGTCCTTCAGTCAGCGCGTTGGAGGTCGGCATAACCATTGTACCTTATGCGTCTCAATCACGTCGAAGCGCGGTATCGAAAAGGCGCGCGAAATCGCCAGGAAGAACGCCATTTCAACATCGAGTGCGATAACCGATCCTCGGCGTTGGTTATGGCGACATTGCGACCCTCGGCGTCCCCGCTGCGCCAAGGCGTCGCTGGCGCCGGACGCCAACGCCTTGACGTCGCTTTTATGTCCATTTATAGAAAAAACAAATAGGCCAATAGAGAGTGTGAATATTCAGCCGGGTAAGCTGAGGGAGAAGCTCAGTTTCGAACGGTTTTGCGCCGGAAAGGCGCGCATCGACTCTGATGTGGCCGATCCCGTTGACGCGATTCCAGGATGATCATCATGCAAGCAGTGATTCCGGCGGCGCGGCCCGCGTGCGCGCATTTTTCTTCTGGCCCTTGCGCCAAGCGTCCGGGCTGGCAAAGCGAGATTCTCGATCATGCGTTGCTTGGCCGCTCACACCGCGCCAGGGAAGCCAAGGCGAGATTGAAGCTCGCCATCGATCTGACCCGTGAGATTTTGCAAATTCCTTCGGATTATCGCGTTGGCATCGTTCCCGGATCGGATACGGGCGCGGTTGAAATGGCCCTCTGGTCTCTCCTTGGGCAACGAGGGGTAGACGTGCTTGCCTGGGAATCCTTCGGGCAAGGTTGGGTCACGGACGTCGTCAAGCAGTTGAAACTGAGCAACGCCCGGACATTGAAAGCTGGCTATGGCGAGATCGTCGATCTGGCGAACATCAATTTCGACAATGACGTCATCTTCACCTGGAACGGGACGACATCGGGCGTGCGCGTGCCCAACGCCGACTGGATCGCCACCGACCGCAAAGGGCTCACGATCTGCGACGCGACCTCCGCGGCTTTTGCGCAGGATCTCGACTGGCCAAAACTCGACGTCGTCACTTTGTCCTGGCAAAAAGCCATCGGAGGCGAAGCGGCCCACGGCGTGCTGATCTTGTCGCCGCGCGCTGTTGAAAGGCTTCTCTCCTACACGCCCGCATGGCCGCTGCCGAAAGTGTTTCGTTTAACCAGCGGCGGCAAGCTGATCGAAGGGATCTTTGAGGGCGAAACCATCAACACGCCATCGATGCTCTGCGTTGAAGATTATGTCGACGCGCTGCTTTGGGGAAAATCGATCGGCGGACTGCCGGCTCTCATCGCGCGCGCCGACGCAAATACGAAGGCGCTCGCCGATTGGGTGGAAAGGACGCCCTGGGTCGATTTTCTTGCGAGCGACCCGGCGATCAGATCCAACACCAGCGTATGCCTCAAAGTGATAGATCCCGCCATTGCCGCGCTTGGCCCCGACGCCCAATCGCGTTTTTCCAAATCGCTCGCAAGCCTGCTCGAAAAAGAGAAAGTCGCCTATGACATCGGCGCCTATCGCGATGCGCCTCCCGGCCTTCGCATCTGGTGCGGCGCGACGATTGAGACAAGCGACATCGAGGCGCTGACGCCTTGGCTCGATTACGCCTTTCAAAAAACCAAGAGCGACCTTGCCGCGGCTGCGTGAATTGAGATGACGCCGCCTCTAGCGCGGGCGCTTTCGCGCGGCGCATAATGTCCTAGCTTTGGAGACTCCCATGCCTCGGCGCGTTCTCATTTCGGATGCTCTTTCGCCGGCCGCCATCGCCATCTTCAAGGATCGCGGCGTCGAAGTCGATTTTCAGCCGGCCCTCGGCAAGGACAAAGAAAAGCTGGCGTCGATCGTCGGCGGTTTCGATGGGCTCGCCATTCGCTCCGATACGAAGGTCACCGCCGAAGTTCTCGAGAAGGCGACCAGGCTGAAAGTCATTGGCCGCGCCGGCATCGGCGTCGATAATGTCGACATCGCGGCGGCGACCGCCAAGGGCGTGATCGTGATGAATACGCCCTTCGGGAACTCGATCACCACGGCGGAGCACGCGATCGCCCTGATGTTTGCGCTCGCGCGGCAAATTCCCACCGCCGACGCCTCAACACAGGCGGGAAAATGGGAAAAGAAACGTTTCATGGGCGTCGAAATCACCGGCAAGGTGATGGGTCTTATCGGATGCGGCAATATTGGCTCTATCGTTGCGGCGCGCGCCAGCGGGCTACACATGCATGTCATCGCCTACGATCCGTTCTTGTCGCCTGAACGGGCGCAGGACCTCGATGTCGAAAAGGTCGACCTCGACAGTCTTCTCGCCCGCGCCGACGTCATCAGCCTGCACACGCCATTGACCGCGCAAACGAAAAACATCCTCTCGGCGGCGACCCTCGCCAAAACCAAGAAAGGCGTGCGAATTATCAATTGCGCGCGTGGCGGCCTCGTCGACGAGCAGGCTTTGCGAGCTCTGCTCGATTCGGGCCATGTCGCGGGCGCGGCCTTTGATGTTTTCGTCGATGAACCCGCCAAGGAAAATCCGTTGTTCGGCCATCCCAATGTTGTATGCACTCCCCACCTTGGCGCATCGACGAGCGAGGCTCAGGAGAACGTGGCTTTGCAGATCGCCGAGCAGATGTCTGATTATCTCACCCGAGGCGCTGTCTCGAACGCTGTGAACTTCCCCTCGATAACGGCCGAAGAAGCGCCAAAACTCAGGCCCTTCATCGCTCTTTCCGAGTATCTTGGCTCTTTCGCCGGTCAGCTCGTCGATAGTGGCGTCACAAAAGTGACGATCATTTACGAAGGCGCCGTCACGGAGCTGAAAACGAAGGCGCTGACGGCGTCAGTCATCGCCGGGCTGTTGCGTCCGATGCTCGCCGACGTCAGCGTCGTCTCCGCGCCGGCGGTCGCCAAGGAACGGGGCATCGTCATAGACGAAGTAAGCCGCGCAGCCGATGGCGATTACGAATCCCTCATCACGCTGGTGGTTGAAACCGAGACGGAGGAGCGGCGCATCGCGGGCACGGTTTTTCATGCCGGCAAGCCGCGAATTATTTCCGTCAACACGATCGACGTCGATGCGCTCATTGCGCCGGCGATGATCTATGTCAGCAATGAGGATAAGCCCGGTTTCATCGGGCGGTTCACGAGCATGCTCGGGGCCGCTGGCATCAATATCGCAACCTTCGCGCTCGGCCGCGACCGGGAGGGAGGCTCGGCGATCGCCCTTGTCGCTGTTGACGAGACCGCCCCCGAAACAGTGCTCGCCGAGGTCAAGAGGCTGCCTGGCGTAAAGGAGGTCAAGGCGCTGAGTTTTTAGCGGCGCCGTCCGACCGCTTCATCGATCCGATTGCTCGCAGATGAAATCTTCGCGGGCAAACCCTTGTGCATAGAGCAGGGCGGTGAGGTCCGCGTGATCGATGCGGACATGGGCGGCGGCGGAGACCGCGGGCTTGCCATGAAAGGCGACACCGAGACCTGCTTCCAGCAGCATCGGCAAATCATTGGCGCCGTCGCCAACGGCAATGGTTTCCGCGATCGTCAGCCCCCGCTCCGTGCGTAAGCGCCGTAGTGTTGCGAGCTTGGCCTCCGCGCCAAGCACCGGTTCAATCAACCCACCCGTGAAACATCCGTTCGCGTCGAGCGCGAGTTCGTTGGCGTGATCTTCGTCAAAGCCGATCATCTTCGCCATAACGCGCGTGAACGCCGTGAAGCCGCCTGAAACCAGCGCCGTATGCGCTCCGTGATGGCGCATCGTGCGCACGAGCGCGCCGCCGCCGGGCGTCAGCGTGATCGCCGATTCGATGACCTTCGCGATTACGCCGCGATCGAGGCCCTTCAGCAGGGCGACCCGCTCCCGCAACGCAGCCTCGAAGGCGATCTCGCCGCGCATCGCGCGCTCCGTGATGGCCGCCACATGGGCCTTCTTGCCGACCTCCGCCGCTAGTTCGTCGATGCATTCCTGACCAATCATGGTGGAATCCATATCCGCGGTCAGAAGCTTCCTGCGTCGGCCCTGGGCGGGTTGAATGATGACATCCACAGGCTCGCTACTGATTGCGGCGCGCACGGAGTTGGCGAGCCGTTTCAGATCCTCTTGGGCGTCCGGCGTGAAAGCAATGTCGGCGGCGACGCCCGGGTTGAGCCAACGCACCGCGTCAGGACGCGGCAACGCCGCGAGCGCACGCCGTGAGAGCGCCTCCGTCAGGACCGGAGACAGCGGATTGCAAACGAGCGTTGCGACATGCGTCATCAACAGACTTTCTCAGGGGGGGAATTTGCGCTTCGTATCGAAGTCTGTCCGATCTTATTGGCGCCCCAACTCGCATCGTCAAGCGCTGCGGCGCGCTCACATCTTGCGGCCGTCGGAATCGCCGCTCTGCCCGAGGGAGCCTTATCTTGATATTCGACGGTTCCGCCATCGGATCATCTGACCAATGATAACGGTGAGTAACATCCCGCCGCTCGTCACCACAAGCACCAGATCCTGAGGCGCGGATTTGGAGGACGAAGCGCCAGTGGGAAACGCCTTGCGAACTGCGATCGCGCCTCTGCGCGTACACCTGCTGACCCGTGATTAGATGGTAAGCGCACAGCCTGTGATCACGAAGGCGAAGACTTGACGAGGACGGCGGCAGGCAGGGCCGCGAAGATTTTTGCGAGGGGGAATGCGGCGTCGCCGCTTTCAAAGGAGCATTCGGTCAAGACGTCGGTCCAGCGCCCCTTTGGCAATTGCGCCGTCGTCGCGCCCCAGCCGGGATCTTGCTCGCGCAGGCCGGGGAAGCGGGCGATCAGTACGATGATCGCGGCGTCGCCGAGCGCTCTCGCAAAGCCAAGCGCGCGTTCGGATTTGTCGCCGGAAAGTTGTAAAGCTTCATAATCGCCGTTTGCAAACAGCGCTTCTTTCTGTTTGCGCAGACCGAGCAGCAGCGCCGTCACGGCCATCTTGACGCGGCCATCCTGCCAATGATCCATGAGCTCGCGCATCGCGGGGCCGCGGTTTCCGGCGATGGCCACGAGGATGGAACGCAAAGCGTTCTGTCGGGATGCAAAATCGACCAGCCGGCGGTTGTCAGGGTCGACCAATGAAAGATCCCACAACTCGCAGCCTTGGTAAATATCTGGCATTCCGGGCGCGGTGAGCTTCAGGACCAGCTGCGCCAGGCTGTTCTCGACGCCGAGCCGCGCCACACGCCGCGCAAACGGAAGGAAGCTTGACAGGAAGCCTGCGTTGTTCGGGTCGAGCGCGGCGCTGGCGAGAGATTGCATCGCGTCCTCATAGTCAGCATTGGGCGCAGACCAGGAGGAATGAAGTTTGGCCTCGCGCATGGATTTCCGCAGCGCCTCTTTGACGCGCAGGGCGTAGGCCTCAAGAGCGGCCGCGTCAGGACGATCCAGCATCTCGACCGGCCAGGACCCGAGAAGAAGTTGATAGAATAGATACTCGTCGTTCCGGTCCGGCGCCGCGCCGCCTTCGATTTCGCCGCGACGGGCGCGCAACAAGCGGCTCCAGATCTGAACCTGCCGCGCCCATTCTTCCGGAATATCCGACAGGGCCGCGAGCCGCGCGCGCGCATCCTCCCCGCGTTTAGTGTCATGCGTCGAGGTCGCGAGCATGGCGTGTGGCCAATGCCTGGCGCGTTCGGCGTTGGCTTTGTGGAAGGCGGCCGGCGTGACGCCGAACCGGTGTGGTTCGCCCCCCACTTCGTTCAGCGCCACAAAGCGATTGTAGCGATAGAAGGCGGTGTCCTCGACGCCTTTGGCCATCACAGGACCCGTATACTGTTGAAGCTTCATGGCAAGACGCAGGACGCTGACCCGGCTGAAACCGCTCTTGGCCTCCGCCGTAAGCTTGCCCGACAGCGCCTTGTTCAGGAAATCAAACACCGTCGGATCGATGGCGCGATCAATGCGGCGCGCCTGCGCCACCGCCCAATCAAGATCGCGGCGGTCAGCCCCGTCGCTCTCGGCGTCGAATTCGATGTAGGTGCGATAGACCGGAAAGCATGCGGCGATTTGTTTGATCGCTCTTTGCAGGATCTGCTTGGTGAAATCAGCGCTCATGGGGTTTTGGCGAGCGACGCGCGCGGCGTCGCGGCCGAGCGCGTTGAGTTCGCTCGCCATCTCGTTCTCCATGATGCGAATCTTGGAATCATAAGCGATTGTCGCAAACGGCGTGGCACAGCCGGTGAAGTTTTTGTAGGTATCGGTAAAGCGTTCCTCGCTCGCGGAGTTGACAAGCACGCCGAGGGCTAGATTGGCGAAATCATAGCCGGTCGCGCCCTCAACTTTCCAGTCGGAGCGAAGCGACTCATGCGACGCGAGGATTTTCTCGACGACAGTATAGATTGGCCGCGGCGTCGTGGCGTGAAGGCAGTCGAGATAAGCCTTGGGATCGAGCAGGCCATCGATGTGGTCGATGCGCAAGCCGTCGAGGACGCCCTCTTTGATCAAACGCATGATCAGCGCGTGCGCATGGCGGAACACCGCCGGCAGCTCCATGCGAAGGCCGGCGAGATCGTTGATGTTGAAGAATCTGCGATAGTTGATGTCGTCGCCAGCGACGCCAAAAAAAGCGATTCGCCAGAACTGCTTCCGGATCACGGCGTCGAGCGCTCTCCAGTCGTCATTGAGGCCCTTGATGGATCGCTCCAAGGCGATCCTGGCGTTCGGCCGGTCGCGAATGAGCGCCGCCAGCCTTTGCTTGAGCTCACGGGCGCGCTCGTTGACTTGCGGCCGCCATTGCATCAGATCGGCGAACATGTCGCCGAGACGCTCGAGCTCGGCGTCGTCTTGTCCGAGCACCATCTGATAGTGCAGCGGGCACAAAGGAAGCTTATGGGCGTCATAGGCCCAGACGGCGAGACCGCCTTCATCCGCGTCGAATTTGATTTTGAGCTTGCCGGCTTCAAGTTCGACGCCATATTGATCGCCCAAAAAGGGAACCAACAGCTTGTCATGCAAGTAGCGATTATCGGAATCCCAGTCTATGTCAAACCACCCCGCGTAGTCTGCCCCCGGCCCCCATTCCAGCACATCGAGCCAGAACGGATTGTCGGCGCCGCCGACTCCCATGTGGTTCGGCACGAAGTCAAGGATCTGGCCAAGTCCCGCAGCGATGAACGCTGCCGACATGTTGCGAAAATCCTGCTCGTCGCCAAGCTCTGGATTGAGCGACAGATGATCGGTGATGTCGTAACCATGCGGGCTGCCGGGGCGCGCCCTTAGGTAGGGCGAGGCATAGACATGACTGATCCCAAGCTCGCTGAGGTAGGGCGCGAGACGAGCGGCGTCCTCAAAGCGAAAGCGCGCGTGAAATTGTAGGCGGTAGGTGGCTCTTGGCGTCATTGTTGCGTCTCAACAGACCAGCGCACCGACCATGGTCCAAGCGCTGGTTCGCAATACCCCTCCGACCAGAGACTGCGGCCGCGCGACGGCGGAAAGGCAATCCGCCTTTCCGAAAGATTAGCCGCCAGCGTCAGCGTCTCATTGGCGCCTGCGCTCCAACGCACTTCAACAGCGCTCTCTCCGTGAATGACGCTTTGGCCGCCGCGCGTAATCTGATTCAGCCGGGGCGTGATCTCACGCTTGCGGACAGAGATCAGCGCTCGGTATCGCTCGCAATGGGCTTGGTCCATGCGCGACCAGTCGAGCTTCGCGCTTTCGAACGTCGCCTCGGCGAGCGGATCTGGAATGCGCTCGCGCTGTTTTGGATCGGCGAATTCAGGAAAGCGCGCGAACTCCTCACGACGGCCTTTGCGCACGGCGTCGGCGAGGTCCCCCTCGAAATCACAGAAGAACGGGAACGGTTGCTGAGCGCCCCATTCCTCTCCCATGAACATCATAGGGATCTGCGGCAACAGTAGATAGACGGCGGAAAGCGCGCGCATGACATGGGCCGGCGCTATCATCCCGAGACGCTCGCCAAAGGCCCGATTGCCGATCTGGTCATGGTTCTGGATGAAAGCGACAAAAGCGCTCGGGGGCAGGAACGCCGAAGGTTCGCCGCGCGGCGCGCCTCGATAAGGCATGATCTCGCCCTGATAAGCGAAACCCTCGGCCAGCGCCGCGGCGAGCAGATCCGTGCGGCCTTGGTAATCGGCGTAATAGCCGCTTCGCTCGCGCGTCGCCGCGACGTGCAATACATGATGAAGATCATCATTCCATTGCGCCGTGAAGTGGGGCGGGGCGCAGGCCTCAGGCGCGATGCGCCGCGTTTCGTTTTCCTCGTTTTCCAGCAGCAAATGAATCGGCCGATCCGTAAAGGCGCGCGCGCGTTCGGCGATTTCGTCAAGAACATGCCTGGCGCTTTCGTCGATGATCGCGTGGGTTGCGTCGAAGCGCAGGCCATCGAGATAGAACTCTTCGAGCCAGTATAATGCATTGTGAATGACGAATTCCCGGACAGCCTCGCTTCCGGCGCCGTCGTAGTTGATGGCGTCGCCCCAGGGCGTCGTCCGCCTTCTGTTGAAGAATTCGGGAGCATAGAGAGGAAGGTAGTTTCCCTCCGGTCCGAAATGATTGTAAACGACGTCGAGCAGTACCGCGATTCCGCACGCATGCGCGGCCTCGATCAGCGCCTTGAAGTCTTCGGGGCGGCCATAGGACGAGTCGGGCGCATAGAGCAGCGCGCCGTCATAGCCCCAATTGCGCCGGCCCGGGAAATCCGCGACCGGCATAATCTCGATCGCGGTGACGCCCAGCGCGGCGAGATGGCCGAGCTTTCCCATGGCGGCTTGAAACGTGCCGTCCTTGGTGAAAGCGCCGATATGCAGCTCATAAAGAACGATCTCGCTCCAATGCCTGCCGGTCCAGTTTGTCGACCATCGGTAGGATGCCGCGTCAATGACCTCGCTTGGGCCATGTATATCATGCGGCTGGAAGCGAGAAACGGGATCTGGAACCCTCGCGCCGTCGGCCATCACAAACTGGTAGCGGCTGCCGGGCTCTGCGTTTGTCACGAGCTCATGCCAGCCGCCGGGCTTCAGTGTCATGGGTAGCGGCATGGCGCGTTCGTTCAGCAGCAGGCCGACTTTTTCAGCTGCAGGCGCCCAGAGGCGAAAACGCACGCAGCCGTTTGGCTCGAGCACAGCGCCGCCTGGCGTGCGATGAACGCGCGCGCTCATATGTGCAACGCCAGCGCCAGGGCCACAGCAGCTTGGAGCAGTGTTTTGGGCATAAGAAAGTCACACCGCGAACGCGAGGCGCTGTGGGCCTCAAGCCCGCGGTTGACTGCAGTGCGCCGAATTGGGTCATCTGTTGCGGGTCCAGGGCTCGCGTCCGGAACGAAGGACGAGAGAGGGCATCTCGAATCGCGGCGCAGCGCAATAACCCTGAATGTGCCTTCAGGTTCCCTGACTTTGGCGTCCCGCGCTGGCGGAGCCAGGGCGGGGAAGGGAATTTTGTGCGCCGCTATCGAGCGTCGCGGCTCCGCGGTTCGGCTGGCGAAACGCTGACGATTTGCCGGAAATGTAAGGCAGCCAGTCTTGCGCGACCCCGCTCGGCTAGGGCTTTGCAACGTGCCATTTATTTCCCTGATAGCCGTTGCCATTGATTTGTCCAGGAGCCGTATCCTGTGTCCAAGTGTAAAGTGGGCGTCCCTTATAGGTCCACTGCCTTGATCCATCCTCGCGGAGGATGATGCCCCAATCCCCCATCGATTGCGCATCGACGCCTGCTGAGAAAGGGGGCCATCGCTGCGCGCATTCGCCATTGCACGAGGACTTCCCCTGCTGTCCAAGGTCGATCTTATCGCCATCATAGACGTACAAGGCATGGCCGCCGGGCGCCTCGAGAATATCGCCGGCGGGCGTCGTTCCAATCTTCGCCGGTTGAGCGAGAGCCAGGGTGGATGCCAGCGTCACGCCGGACGCGACTAGCCAAATCATCTGCTTCATGTCTCTTCTCCGCCAGAAAACTGCGGGCTGAGCTGGAAACGCCGATCATTGGCTTTGGTCGCCAAGATTTATCGCATGATCGCATTTCCCTGACGCGATAACGGCAGAAGCGGGCGTCCCGATTGAACGAAAGCCTGTGCCGCACGCGCCACGCGGACGGAGACTATAGCGGCGACGGCGGATCGCCGCCTGTTGGACCAGCTTGATCGCCCCTTCGCCGCACCATGCGCTGGAATCGCGAGTCCGGAAATATCCAAGGCGAACCCCGGGCGCCGTTGGGGAGCAAACGCCCGGGGCTCTGAAAGAGCGATCGCAAGGGGGGGCGCGACGCGACCGCTCCGTATCAGGCTGCTCGAGAAGCCGGCTGCGGCTCCTCAGCTATTCAGCCTGAATCTCAGTTGGCGACTTTGCCGGAAGTTTTGGAACTGGATTGGCTCTCGCCGAGACCTTCGCGACCGTGCTGATCCGAACGATCGTAGTCCAAGCGATCCGCCGCTATGCGTGTTACGGTCCTCACCGAGTGCTCCGGTAGTTGCGAGCTGACGCGACGACTTATGCCTTTGCCGTATTTTAGATACTAGATAGTGTTTATAAGATTGTCTGTGTAGAAAAATGGCATAAAATGATTTTTATGCTCTGCAAGGAGAGCGCCATTTCATGAATGCTATTTTATACTTTGAGCCGCTGCATTTGACGGCGTCGGTGGAATCTGCGCAAGCCGGCTATGGTCCGGCGAAGGGGATGCGGTTGACTGACCAACCCCCTGCGCCGCCATCTCGAACGCGGCCCCCGGGTGATTATCGGCGACGCGAAGATCAAACCCGTGCAAACGAGCGATGGTGGCGGCCATGCTTAATCCCAGACCGGCGCCCGGAATATGTCGATTCTTTTCGGAGCGGTAGAATCGCTTGAAGATGCTGCCGCGGTCGGAAAGGGCAACGCCGGGGCCGGTATCCGATACGCGCACAAGCGGGCCGCTGGGGGCCATTTTCGCTATAATCTTCACGGAGCCGCCGGTCGGCGTGAATTTGATGGCGTTGTCAATGAGATTGGCGACGGCCTCAACGAGAAGATCGAAATCGCCCGCGACCAACAGCGGCGCCGGCGCATCGATCGTGAAGGCGATCGATTTCTCTGCGGCCAAGGGTTCGAACAGGTCGAATGTATTAACGCAAACCTCTTTAAGGTCGACTTCGGAAAAGCTGCTTGTCTTGCGTCCATGTTCAATCTCGGAAATGCGCAAGAGGGCTGAGACCGTTGTCAGCGCATGGTCAAGGTCGGCGATCGCTTTTTCGCCAGCCGCCCGCAAAGTCTCAACAGAATCGCTTTCAAGGCTACGCTCCAGTCTGGCCCGCATCACCGCTAAGGGCGTCCGCAGATCATGGGCTATGTTGTCGCCGACGCTTTTGATCTGCTCGAGCAGCCGCACGATCTCGTCAAGCATGATGTTGACCGCTCTCGCGACGTGATCGAGATCGTCGCTTGAGCTATGCGTCGGGAGCCGTTCGTTCAGGTCGCCGTGCATGATGCGCATGATCTGGCCATTGATCGATTTCAGCCGACGCGCTGCGCGCACGCTGAAAATCGACCCGATGATGAGAGCCAGCACGATGGTTGGCGCGATGCCAAGGGCGAGCGCTTCAAGGACAAATTGCCGGACGATGTAAACCTCATAGAGGTTTCGGCCGAACAGCAGAACGCCGCCATCGGGGCGCCTGCGCGCGACGAACAATGCCGGCTCATTTTTACCCCCCGGGCCGACGAAACGCGCCGGAACTTCCACGAGATGGGCGCCGCCGTCGATCGGAAGATCGTCGGGCAGCGCTGCGACATTGCCGAAAACGTGCTTTCCGCCGACATCGAAAAGAGCAGCGTAGTCGACCCGGCGCAGGTCTCGCGTCAGCCGCAGCTCAAGTTGGCGCCGCAGTTGGCTCTCCGGCTCGTTGATGACGGCTGCGGCCTCATCAACGAGCAATCTGTGGAAATGTGCGGTGTCTGACTTATCGACCTGCCAATAGACGAAGGCGAGCACCAGCGACGTTGCAGCTACGATTGCGAATGCAAAGAAGACGGCGAGGCGAAATGTCGCGGATCGGCGAAGATTAGCGATCGGCGTCCACATCAAGCCTGAACCCAGACCGGCGCACGCTGCGAATCAGCGTGGGCTCCCCTCCCATATCCATCTTTCGCCGCAATTTGCCGATGTGAACGTCGACTAAATTCGTCTGGGGCAGAAAGCGGTAATGCCATACGTCCTCAAGCAGCATGGCTCGCGTTACAACCTGGCCCGGACGGCGCATCAGATATTCAAGAAGCTTGAACTCGGTCGGCAGCAGATCGAGCGTGCGCTCTCCGCGTCGCGCGCTGCGCGCGATCAGATCCAGTTCCAAGGGACCAACGCGCAACATCACGGTTGGCGCATCGTTTGATCTGCGCAGCAACGCTTCAACGCGGGCGGCGAGCTCGCCCATGGCGAACGGCTTTGTCAGATAGTCGTCGCCGCCTGCTTTTAATCCGCGAATCCGTTCGTCGACCGTTGCGAGGCCGCTCACGAAAAGGACGGGAGTCCGATTCCCTTCGCCGCGCAACGTTTCGATCATTGAAAGGCTGTCAGTGTTCGCAAGCATCCGGTCGACGATCAGAAGGGCGGCGTCAGTCGACCGCGCGGCTTCCAGCCCCGCGGCCTCCGACGTCGCAACCTTCACCATATAGCCGAGACGTTCCAGCTCCTTCCCGATCTCCTGCGCCAAAGCTGGTTCATCTTCGACGAGGAGAAGAGGCCTCTGTTCGTCCACGTTGCCTTCAGACACTTCTGCTCCCAAAACATCCAGCGAAGATCGCTGGATTGATTATGCCATATCAGAACGGATAATAGCGAAGGCTTCCAAAGAACATGCTGTCATCAGCTTTCGCTCCGCCGCCAATGCCCTGAAACGAATACTTCTGGGTATATGAGTATTGCAAGCCGGCGCGCAACTGCCCAAATGAACCCTGGTAGATTTTGTCCCACAATCCGGCAGTAATTTGGCGTATCAAATGAATGTTACCGTTGCAGACCGTAGATCCGGGGATCGAGCAGCCTGCATTCGAGAAGAGAGGATTGCCGAGGCCGAAAGCATTGACGGCGCTCCCCGTCGTCGTGTTCGAATAGCTGGCGTTCTCGGTTTCTTCGCCCGCATAGGCATAAACATCAAGGTCCGTAGTCGGATGCCATGTCAAGCCCGCGAGCAGCATTGTTTCCTGGACCGGAGAAATTGTGCCGTTCCAATTAAATGTGACGTCGGGGAGTTGTCCTGCGCCATAGCGGCCGATGCCGCGGCCCGTCGTAGCTGAAAACTGGGCCTCAAGCTCTTTTGGAAGCAGGGATACGAGGATGGAGCCGCCGAAACCGCCTCCGGCAACATCCTGGTTGCTGTTGTTAACCTGGCTGTAGAAGTCGCGGAAGAGCCCGAAGGCCTCCATGTGAACATTGTGGCCCTCGAAGGTCGGATCCCAGGCGACCTTACCGATAATATCCGGCATGTGGTTGAGGGAAACCGCGTTCAGCGAGTTGAACAAGGACCCGCCCGGAGGAGCCTGGTTGAAGACGAGCGTGCTTGGAAGCGTCGCCGCCGTTGCGCCCACCGTGGTAAAGCCGCCAAATGTCGTCTGCGGAGTTTCTACGGAAAGGCCGGCCCAGAAAGTCTTGTCGAAATCCTTGACGACCCGGATGCCCGGCTGACGAGCCCAGGTGAAGCCCACGACGTACTGTGCGTCGATGGTCAATGGAATATTTTCCTGCCGTGGGACCAGTCCCTTGGAATACATCGTCGATAATGACCAGGCTTGTCCGGCAAGCAGATGCGCGCCGAAATCTTCCTGGTCGACGGTTGCGTATATTTGCCGGATGCGCGGCGTGAACGAGTTGCTCTCGTTCGAATTGGCGGTCTGCGCGGCGCCGAGGAAGTCGAGCTCCATATAACCGGCGAGATGCGTCGTCGGATTGACGTCTCCCTTGGCGAGAAGCGAGGCGCGGCTCTGGCGCGCGCTCAAGCGGAATTCATTTGCGCTGCCCGTGCGAACATTTCCGTAAGGAATGTTTTGATATGGCGTGCCGATGTCGGCGCCGACGAATCGGCTGCGGAACAGACCTTCGAGTGCGAGGAAGCCGCCAGGCGTGATGCTGACGCCGTTGATGTAAAGGCTCGGCGCTCCCGCCACTGGCAGGCCGCGGATCGAGGATTCGACGGCGGTGAGGCCGGTCGGGGCGACCCCGCCGAGGGAACCGAGAGCAACGCCGCTCGGCATTGATTCTGCGGCCGCCGGGGGCGCCCGGCGCGCCACATCGTGAATCTGGACCTGCGTTTCCTTTTGCTTGCGCGCCTGATCATTGACCTTGGCTTCCAAACGCTTCAGCTGCGCTCTCAGCGCACGAATCTCGTCGGCCGTGGCCCCGTCGTCGGCGGCTCTCGCTTCCAAAGTGACGAGGGAGACAATGGCGGCTAGCGCCAGCTTGAGAATGCGTCGATCTTTCGAGGACGCCTGGACAAGGGCCACGCCGCAAGAACGCGACTCACCGCGTGGAGCGCTCAGCGTTGTCGATAACAAATCTTGATTCAACGTATGCCCCCAGAGAATAGTAGCCAAGTAGAGAAAAACACCTCGAAGTAGAGGTTAGGGGCGTATGCGCTCGATATTTAAATCCTATGTGACAAATTATTGATATATTCGGAAAAGTGAATTTCATAAAAAGCAATTCACAAACGTTGTTTGCACATGCCGTTGCGGATTCCATCCTGAACGCAGGCGAGGCCCTATATTCATACGGTGGCTGAAAGGCCGCGCGGCATGCCTCGTTCATGTCCGGATGCGCTGACCTGCCGTCGTAGCTCGTGCGAGCCGCGCCCGCCCGCTCGCTCAACGAATCGGGTTCAATTTCTCCAAGATGGAAAGCGCGGCGCTCCGAAAGCGCGGAACGGCGGCTATGCCGAATCGCTGCATTGATCAGACGAGATTCGGCTGGGATGGGGCGCCACGTCTCGTTGCGCTTTCGCACGCCGTGAGGAATGGCGAGATGGAGCCTCGCCTTGCTGCCTGCGATGCTGCGATTTGTCTTGTCTGATCCCGGCGAAGGGACAGAAATTATATGGTCGGCCGCTATGATCCGCCGCTGTTTGGATCGCGGGAGTCAAAGCGGGGGCAGGGGCGTTCATCGGGCGTGGCGCAAGAGCGTTGCCCCGGCAGCCGTTGGCGCGGACGAGGCCGCTGCCCGACTGGAATGACCTGTTGTCAAGGCCTTACCTTGCGGCGCCAAACCGAAGCGAGGACCGCCCGCGCCGCAGGTCAAAGAAAATACCGGTCAAAACGTCATGCGCATGCTCAGGAGCCACGCGTGATTATACACAGGCGTCAGCGGCACCGTTATGGCGTGATCAGGCACAACCGCGACCTGATAGGAGATGCCGAAGCTAAGCTTCACGCGCTTGTAGATCTGAAAACGGCCGAAAACGATGCCAGGGCTCACGAAGAGCTGATTCCGGCCTGCGCGCACGCCGCTTGTCCACTGAGTGTCGTTGAAGGCGAATTCCGGCCAGAAATATTCCCAGAAATGATATTGTAACGTTGCACTGGTGACGATCGAATAGCCGATGGCGTGCAAATTGTCGGTCGGGAGCGGAAGGGAAACCGTCCCCTGAATATCGAAATCACCCCAGCCGATGCCGCCTGCCAGCGTCGGGGTGACAATCCAGGCTGGTCTGTTGGTAAAGGCGGTAATGCCGGTCGGCGCCTGCACCCCAAGAAAAGCGCTGAGAATATAGTTTCCATTTTCTTCGTTGGCGCTGAGCAGCCGTTGTTTGATCGTGACGAAGTTGCCATCGGCGAAACCGGTCGCCGGTTTGACATTCGACCGATGCTGATAAGCCGGAATGTTAAGCAGGATTTCATTGGTGGTCGTCGGAATGAGCTCCAGCCCTTTGCCGCCGCCGAAATTGTCGATCTGAGCCCCGTTTTGCAAATATTGCTTATATTGGTCGTATCTATACTCTTGTTCGAGCCGCGGGGTGACCGTTGTCATTGGGGTCATCCAGTGGGGCTGGCTCGCCTGCGCCTGTTCGACGCGATTCTGCCAGTTGGCGAAATAGTCGGCGATCGGGGAATCGGAAGATTGCACGGGCGCGCTATCGGCGGGCGGCGCGTCGGCCGCGCGGGCCGGCGCCGCGAGGCCGAGAGTCATACATGCCGCTACCGTAGAAAGCGCGTTGCGTCTCGCCGT
This sequence comes from Methylocella tundrae, assembly GCF_901905185.1. GTDB lineage: Bacteria > Pseudomonadota > Alphaproteobacteria > Rhizobiales > Beijerinckiaceae > Methylocapsa > Methylocapsa tundrae. Next base: position 28,637 of record NZ_CABFMQ020000077.1, on the reverse strand, counting down.
TTTGGCGCGCGGAGCATCTGGCTTGGACGGCATCTTCTGTTCCTTAATGCGATAGCTAAGCGGGGATCATGGCTGCTGTATTCAATGAGATACAGCTTAGGACAAGCCATAAGGCGTTCTGCTTAGCTTCAACATTAAAGAATTATTTAAGATCGGTGACGGGCGATCATCGCCGTTTCACATCGCCGTCTCCGCGCGGGACGCCTCCTTATTGGGGGCGGGCGATGCGCCGGCAACCTGAACGACATCACCTGAAGCCAACGACTCCAGCGGGTTGTCAATGAGCCGGTCCGACAACGACACGCCGGAGCGGATTTCGACGTCGTCGCCAAGGTTGCGGCCGACACGAACCTGCTTCAATTCGACCTTGCTGTCCTTGTTAACCGCCGCCACGCTCATTCCGTTTGGCCCAAAAATAAGGGCGGTCGCAGGAACGCGCAGAGTTTCGGGATCGGAGGGAATATGAAAGTGCACCTCGGCGAACGCTCCGGGCCAGAGCTTGCCGTCCGGGTTCGGAGCCTGCAACTCAACCAGAGCCGTTCGCGAATTTTCGACGATCGCATTCGCGGTCGAAACCAGCGTCGCTTCAAATCTCTCTTTCTGGCCAGGTAATTCAAGGGTCGCCTTGATCCCCGGCTTCATCACGCCGAGGAAAGCCTGCGGAACGTTCACATAAATTCGCATCTCATGAACGTCGGACACCTGAAACAGTGCCTTGCCAGACGTGCCGCCGGCATTGACGAGATCACCAATATCGACCGTGCGCGCCGTGACGATGCCGTCGAAAGGCGCCGTGATCTGCTCGAACCGGGTTAGCTCCTCAAGCCGGCTAACCACAGCTTGCTGCGCGGTCACATTCGCACGGGCGACCTCAAGCGCCGCGATGCGCGATGCGGCCGTCAGCCGATCCGTGTCGCCCTGCTGCTGGCTTGACCAGCCCTGCGCCACGAGTCGCGAGGTGCGCTGATCTGTTACGCGCCCAAGATCCGCATTCGCCTGCGCTTGCGTGACTGCCGCCTGCATCTGGACAAGCTGCGCCTTCGCCTCAGCAAGCTGCTGATCGAGATCAGGCGCCGCGATGACCGCGAGCACATCGCCCTTTTTTACATGTGCGCCGATATCCTTATTCCAGACGGTCACATAGCCGCTGGCGCGGGCAAAAAGGGAGCCGGTGTAGTAGGCGCTCACATTGCCTGGCAGAACAAGCCGCTCGTTGCTCGGCCCATGCACGGCCTGAACGAGGCGAACCGTTGGAACCGCCTGTTCATTGGTCCACGTTTCGAGCTCCTGCTTGCTCTTTGCGCGATCCATGATTCCGGAGACTGCAAGGCCGATCGCAGCGACGCCGACAGCGCAGCCGATGAGCAAAACGCGACGAGACTTCGGGGTTTTAACGGGCTCGGACGACATCATCACTCCATTTCAGGCATGCGACGGCAGGCTGGAAAATGTTTCCGCGGCCTTCGCCGGTTTGGCTTTGCGGCCATGTTCGCGTCGATGCGCGATGCTGAACACGGCCGGCACAAAGAATAACGTCGCGCAAGTCGCGAACAGGAGGCCGCCGATGACGGCGCGCCCGAGCGGCGCATTCTGTCCGGGCTCGATGGCCATTGGGGCCATGCCGATGATCATGGCGAGAGCGGTCATCAGCACGGGCCGGAATCGCGTCGCGCCCGCCGCCATCGCGGCGGTTAGCGCGTCCTTGCCGTCGGCGAGCTGGTCACGCGCGAAGTTGATGACAAGGATGCTGTTGGCCGTCGCGACTCCCATGCACATGATCGCGCCGGTGAGAGCGGGCACGCTGAGCGTCGTGTGGGTGATGAACAACATCCAGACAATTCCCGCCAGGGCGGTTGGCAGCGCCATGATGATGACGAACGGGTCGAGCCACGACTGGAAGTTCACGACGATCAAAAGGTAGATCAGTACGATCGCGAAGGCCAAACCGAAATAAAGCTGCTGGAAGGCGCTCGTCATTGTGGCGGCCTGGCCCCGGATGACGATCTGCGACCCTCGCGGCAACTCCGCGCGATGTTCGTCGATGATCTTTTGAATGTCCGCGGCGACGGCGCCGAGATCGCGGCCTTGCGTCGTCGCATAGATATCGACGGTCGGGCGGATATTATAATGCGACACGACGGCGTCGACCGGCTCCGGCGAAAGGGTTGCGACCGCGCCTAGCAATTGGGTCGACTGAGCGGCCGAAAGGGGCGTGTTCCTGAGGCCCGCCAGTGTGTCGATGTCATATTGCGGGGTCTGGATCGACACCGGATAGGAGACGCCGTTCGAGGGATTCAGCCAGTAGGTCGGCGACGTCTGGGCGCTGCCTGACAGCGTGTCCTGCAGGCTTGTCGAGGCGTCGCTTTCGGTCAGCCCGACGACGCCTGCGAATTCGCGGTTGAAGTCGACTTTCAGAGCCGGCGCTTGAAAGACTTCCTGGATGCGCGGATCGGCGACGCCAGGCACGTGACGGATCTGCGCCAGCAATTTGTTCGCGAACGCACGATCTTCCGCCACCTTGAAGCCGCTGAGCTGCACGTCGATCGGCGCTGGCGAGCCGAAGTTGAGGATCTGGCTCACAATATCGGCGGGAAGGAACGCGAATGTCGTGCCGGTAAAGGCCCGCGGCAGCTTCTCGCGCAAAATCTTCTCATACTCTGCGCTCGAAACTTCTCCTTCGTTGAGTGAGATGAGGATGTCGGCGTCCATCACGCCGATGGTTCCCGAGTTGCCATAGGACAGATTGATGCCGCTGTTGGGAAGCCCGATGTTGTCAACGATGCTCGAGATGCGTTGCGGCGGAATGATGCTGCGGATCATTTGTTCGATCTGGTCGCATAGCACCGTCGTTCCCTCAATTCTCGTGCCATTCGGCGCGCGCACATGAATCTTGATGGCGCCGGCTTCAACGGAGGGGAAGAAGTCTTGCCCGAGGAAGGGGAACAAAGACAAAGACAGCAAGGAGACACAGAGAAATCCGCCGGCGAAGCGAAAACGGTGCGACAGGGCGAACTGCAATATGCCAATATATCCCTTGCGCAATCGCTCGAACTGATGCTCGAAGGCGCGCTGAATCCGCACGAACGGATTTTTGGTCGGAGGCGCCTCGCCTTCTTCATGCGCGACGTGATGCTGGTGGCGCATCAGAAAGTGCGCCATCGTCGGCACCAGCGTGTAGGTCAGCGCGTAGGAGGCGACCATGGCGAACACGACCGCCTCGGCCAGAGGCCGAAACAGATAGCCGGCGACCCCGCCCAGCGTAAGGAGAGGCGCAAAGGCGATACAGATGCAAAACAGCGCAATCGTCGCCGGCGGCATGATTTCATGCGCCCCGCTGATGACCGCTGTTTCGATATCCTGGCCATGCTCCAGATGCCGATTGATGTTCTCGATTGTCACCGTGGCGTCATCGACCAGGATGCCGATCGCGAGCGCGAGGCCGCCGAGCGTCATCACATTGATCGTTTCGCCGAGCAGCGAAAGAACGGTCAGCGAGACGAGGATCGCCAGCGGGATTGAGATCGTGATGATCAGAGTGGAGCGCCAGCTCCCAAGGAATGTCAGGATCATCACGGCGGTCAGCGTCGCGGCGATGACGCCTTCACGCACGACATTGGCGACGGACGCTTTGACGAAACTGGACTGGTCGTTGACGAATTTGAGATTGACGCCCGGCGGCAGCGTCTGCTCGATCGACGGCAGCAGCCTCTTGACGCCATCGATGATGTCGAGCGTCGAAGCAGAGCCATTCTTGACGATCGAGATCAGCACAGCCTTGTGGCCTTCCGTCTGCACCACATTCGTTTGCGGCGGCGAGCCGTCGTGGACGAAGGCGACGTCGCGCATGAAGACGACGGTTCCGTTGACGACCTTGATCGGCATATTGTTGAAATCTGCGATCTTCGTCGGCGAGTCGTTAAGATTAACGGTATATTCGAACGGACCGATCTTCTCGGTGCCGACCGGCGTGATCAAATTCTGCACGGCAAGCGCGTTGACGACATCCTTCGCCGAAAGGCCGTGGGAGTGCAGCGCGCTCTGATCGAGGTCGATCTGGACCTGTCGCGCCATGCCGCCATAGGGCGAAGGCATTTGCGCGCCGGGAATGACGGCGAGCGCTGGCCGTATGAAGTTCGCGGCGTAGTCATTCAGCTTTGTCTGCGACACTGTGTCGCTGGACAGTGTGAGTTGGATGATTGGGACGCTCGATGCGTTGTAAACGAGAATCTGGGGCGGGTTGATGCCGGCCGGAAGCTGCTTCAAAATCGTTTGCGAGATGGCTGTCACCTGCGCCTGCGCGGCGTTGATGTTCACCGTCGGCTGGAAATAGATCTTGACGACGCCATAGGTTGGAAACGATTGCGATTCAGTATGCTCGATGTCGTTGACCGTTGTCGAAACGGCTCGCTCATAGACCGATATGATGCGGCCCGCCATATCATCCGGCGGCAAGCCATTGTAGCTCCAGATAACGCTGATGACGGGAATGCCGATATCCGGAAAAATATCCGTCGGCGTCCGAATCGCGGAGAGGACGCCGAAAATGGCGATCAAGATCGCCATGACCACGAATGTATAGGGGCGCGCAAGCGCCAAACGCACAATGCCTAGCATAAAGTTTTTGCTTCTTGAATGGGCGGCCCGGCCAGTTAGCGAGAGAGCGCCACTGTTTTGCGACCCGCGATTGTCAGCGGCGGAATTCACCGCTTAAGCTGATGTCGAATTACACCGGATCGCGCAAAATGGTTATTATATAATCATTTAGTCTGGCGCATCGCTTTCATCCCCATAGGGGAGCAGCATGATCGCAAAGCCCATCTGTAGACTCCCGAATGTCAGGCCGAACACGAAGCTTAGCATTCCATACGCCATCCAGCGCTGACTCGAGCCGGCGATGAGCGAGCCGATGTTAAAGAGATCCAGCCACACGATCGCAACGACCGCCAGAAGGCCGATCGAAAACCCGACCAGGGCATGTCGGGCGAGGAACTTGACGTGGGCAGGCATCGAACGAACCATTGGACGGCTTGGCGAGCCGGTTTTGGCCGCTTCTCAAACGTGAAGGCGGCGTTCGCGGTCACGAGTATCATTATAGCTTCGGCGCGGTGCGAAACTCCAGACCCAAAGCCAGCATTTTTTATGAACATAATATGATGGCGAAATAGATTAAATTGTTAACTCCGCTGATCGGCTCCGTCGTCCGACGCGCGCTATCCCGCGTTGCGGCGTCGATTGATTGCGCTCAATACATTGATCGGCGCCGGGCGCCACAATAGAATTGCGACAGCGAAGGCAAAACTGTGGCAGAACGCCCTTGGGCGGAAAGCCGGCGCTTTTCTTCGCAGACGGGCGCCATCCCATGAGGTCGTCCCATTTTGGACTGAAGCGCGGCTCGTCGGTCCCTGAGCAGGTGTGCGAGTGCCAACAGAACCAATTGAAACGCCGGTTTCTTCCGGTCAAGGGAGGCCGGTCGAGATCGCGCCGGCCGAGGCGCCGGGGCTTCCCGCCGCGGCCCCCGGCGCCGCTCTCGTGCCCGTGCCGGCACGAGAGACGCTTCCGGCGCTGCCTGGCCATGTGAGTCCCGCGCGGCATCGGCCGAGCTGGCGGATGGTCCTCGGGCTGGTCGTCATCTTTGCAGGCCTCGCCGGCGGCGGCTTTTATTGGTGGCGCCAGCAGCAGGCGCGCCTTCCGGTTTGGATCGTATCGGGGAATGGCCGGATCGAGGCCGAGGAAATTGATATCGACACAAAATTCGCTGGACGCGTGGCCGAGCGGCTGGCGGACGAAGGCGATATCGTTACGGCGGGTCAGGTCGTCGCGCGCATGGATACACGAGACCTCGAAGCTACGCTCAAGGCGACCGAGGCTCAGGTTCAGCAAGCGCAGCGAACGCTCGAGGAGGCCCGCGCCAATGTCGCGCAGCAAGTTACCCAGGTGACCCTCGCCCAGAAGGAAATCGACCGCACATCGGCGCTCGTCACGCGCGGATATGCGACGCATGAATTGCTCGACCAGCGCCGTCAGGCTCTCGACGGCGCCGCCGCGGCGCTGACAGCCGCGCAGGAACGTGTAGGCCAAGCCACCCATGCGCTGGACGCGGCGACGCATAATGTCGAGCTGAATAAGGTCAACATCGCCGACAATACTTTGGTGGCGCCTACGGTTGGCCGCATTCAGTATCGCATCGCCAACGTCGGAGAAGTGCTCCCGGCGGGCGGCCGGGTCTTCACAATGCTCGACATTTCAGATGTGTACATGAACATTTATTTGCCGACCGCCGCCGCCGGCCGCGTCAAGCCTGGTTCGGAGGCCCGAATCGTGCTCGACGCCTGGCCGAAGTTCCCCATCCCGGCGCATGTCTCCTTCGTCGCCACGCAGGCTCAGTTCACGCCGAAAGCCGTTGAGACGGAAGACGAGCGCGACAAGCTCATGTTTCGGGTGAAAGTGCGGGTCGACCGCGGCCTCTTGCTTGCGCATGCCGCCGATGTGCGCACCGGTTTGCCGGGCCGGGCCTATGTCAATCTCGATCCCAAGCGGCCGTGGCCCGCTGTGTTGCAGGGACCGCCATCCCAATGACGACGCCCCATGGCGAGGCCGTGAGCGAGCTGCGCGGGGTTTCGCTGCGATATGGGACGACTGTCGCGCTCGATGATGTGACGATTGCGTTTCCCGCGGGGTGCACGGTCGGGCTCATCGGTCCCGATGGCGTCGGAAAATCATCACTGCTGAGCCTTATCGCCGGCGCCCGCCGCATTCAATCGGGCAAGGTTTTCGCGCTCGGGGCGGACCTTGGCGATGCTCGCAGACGCGCCGAGATCTGCCCGCGGATCGCCTATATGCCGCAAGGCCTCGGAAAGAACCTCTATCCCGACCTCAGCGTCTACGAGAACATTACATTCTTTGGAAGGCTGTTTGGTCAATCCAGAGAAGAACGGGAGCATCGCATCAGGGCGCTCCTGACGGCGACGGGCCTTGACCCTTTCCATGACAGGCCCGCGAGCAAGCTCTCTGGCGGCATGCGCCAGAAGCTCGGCCTTTGCTGCTCACTCATCCACGATCCGGACCTCTTGATCCTGGACGAGCCGACCACCGGGGTCGATCCGCTTTCAAGGCGACAATTCTGGAGTCTCATCGCTCGCATGCGCGCAGAGCGCCCGGGCATGAGCGTTATCGTCGCAACGGCCTACATGGAGGAAGCCGAACAATTTGATTGGCTGGTGGCGATGGATGCGGGGCGCATCCTTGCCGCCGGATCGCCATCTGACCTGAAGGCCAAGGCCGGTTCGCTCTCTCTCGAAGAAAGCTTCATCGCGCTTCTGCCAGAAGAGCGTCGCCGCGGGCGCGAGCCTCTCGTCATTCCGCCGCGTCGCAGGAGCGATGGCAAGCCCGTCATCGTCGCCCACGCGCTGACCCGGCGCTTCGGCAATTTCGTCGCCGTCGATCGTGTCAGTTTCTCTATCGAGCGCGGCGAGATTTTCGGCTTTTTGGGATCGAACGGTTGCGGCAAGACAACGACGATGAAAATGCTGACCGGGCTTCTGCCCGCGAGCGCCGGGCAGGCCTTCCTGTTCGGCCAGCCGATTGACGCCTCGGACATGAAGGCGCGCTTTCGCGTCGGCTATATGTCGCAGTCGTTTTCGCTCTACACGGAGCTCACGGTTCGCCAGAACCTCGATCTCCACGCCCGCCTGTTCCATCTTCCGCGGGAGAAAGCCCATGCGCGGATCGCCGGACTCGTCGATCGTTTCGGTCTTGGCCCCTACCTTGGCCAGCGCGCATCCGATCTGCCGCTCGGCATTCGCCAACGTCTTTCGCTGGCGGTGGCGATTGTGCATGAGCCTGAGATTCTCATTCTCGACGAGCCGACGTCGGGCGTCGATCCACTCGCGCGCGATCACTTCTGGGAAATGCTCGCCGATCTCTCGCGCAGGGAAGGCGTCACCATTTTTATCTCCACGCATTTCATGAATGAGGCCGCGCGCTGCGACCGCATCGCGCTGATGGACGCCGGGCGCGTTCTTGCGATGGGAACGCCGACGGAGATCGTCAAAGCGCGCCGATGCAACAATCTGGAAGACGCCTTCATCGACTATCTCGAGGCGGCAAATGGCGCGCAGGTCGCCAATGATGCGCCCCTCGCTCTCAGCCGCGAAGCGCTCGCGCGCGCCGACGCAGAACAGCCCGCGCGAACGGTCCCGAAGACATGGTTTAGTTCGCGCCGGCTGTTCGCCTACACGATCCGTGAGGGACTGGAGCTTCTTCGCGATCCAATCCGGCTTGGCTTTGCTTTGCTCGGAACGGCTTTTCTCATGGTTGTATTTGGCGCGGGCATCTCGACAGACGTCAACAATCTGTCTTTCGCCGTCCTCGACCGCGACAATTCGCACGAAAGCCGGGCCTATCTCGAAGAACTGCGCGGCTCGACCTACTTTATCGAGAAGGCGCCGATCGTCGATCAGGCCGACCTCGAGAAACGGCTGCAATCGGGAGACATCAAGGCCGGCATTGAGATCCCGCCCGACTTCGGCCGCGACATCAAGAAGAAGACCCCAACCTTCGTTGGCGCATGGATCGACGGCTCCATGCCGTTTCGGGCGGAGACGATCCGCGGATATCTGCAAAGCGCGCACCAGCAGTTTCTCACGGATTACGCAGTGCGCAGGGGGCAGAGCGCTAACCCTACATCCGATGAGGCGCGCAACGCGCTGCGCAACAAGAATTTCGCCTTGCTCGACCATGCGAACACAAATCCGCCGGTGTGGGCAAGAATCGAAACGCGGTTCCTTTACAACCAGGATTTCGACAGCATCTATGCCCAGGCGCCGGGCACGATCGCTCTCCTGCTGGTTATGATTCCAGCCGTGTTGATGGCGCTTTCCATCGTGCGAGAAAAAGAGCTTGGATCGATCACAAATCTCTACGTCACTCCGGTGACCCGCATCGAATTCCTGATTGGCAAGCAGATCCCCTATGTTGCAATCGCGATGGTCAATTTCGCTGTTTTATGCCTCATCGGCATCTTTATCTTCGGCGTCCCGTTGAAAGGAAGCTTTGCAACGCTCTTCCTTGGCGCATTGCTCTACGTTACGGCGACAACCGGCATCGGAATGTTGATATCGGCGTTTTGCCGCACGCAGATCGCCGCCCTGTTCGGCACGGTGATCCTCACGATCCTGCCAGCCACCCAATTTTCCGGGATGCTCACGCCGGTCTCGTCTCTGGCGGGGCTTCCCGCGATCATGGGGATCGGCTTCCCGATGACCTATTTTCTGCAGATCACCGTTGGCGCATTCACCAAGGCGCTGGGCTTCGCAGATCTTTCGATGAGCCTGCTCAAGCTCGCCCTTTTCATCCCTATTCTGACGGGGCTCAGCCTCCTGTTCCTGCGCAAGCAGGAAGACTAGCGGGGACGCGCAGATGCGCATGCTCGGCAATATATTCTGGCTTGGAACCAAGGAGCTCCGGAGCTTTTTTCGGGACTACGTGCTTCTTGGGCTCGTGATCTACACGTTCTCTTTTGCGATCTTCGTGCAGGGCCGCAGCAATGCGCAGGAGCTGCATAACGCCTCCGTGGGCGTGGTTGACGAAGACAATTCGGCATTGTCCCGCCGGATGATCGCAGCCTTTCTGCCTCCCTATTTCAAGGCTCCGGTTGAGATTGACAACAAGGACGTCGATCACCTGATGAACACGGCGGCCTATACGTTCGTTATCGTGATTCCGCCGCATTTCGCCAGAGACGTTCTGGCCAGGCGAAGCCCCGCGGTCCAGGTCAATGTAGATGCGACCGCCATGGTTACGGCGGGGCTCGGTTACGGCTATATCCAGCAGATCCTGACGACCGAGATCAATAATTTCGTTTCTCGGGATGAAGGCGAATCACTGTCGGACTCGCAAAATGTTCCAGGCTCGCCGATCACGCTCGCCGTGCGCGTCGCCTTCAACCCGAATGTCACAACCGCGTGGTTCTCGAGCGTCATGGGAATTGTCAACAACGTCACGATGCTGGCTATCATTCTGGCGGGAGCTGCGATTGTCCGGGAGCGCGAACACGGCACCATGGATCATCTTCTCGTCATGCCCGTCACGCCGTTCGAAATCGCCATGTCGAAGATATGGGCTAACGGTCTGGTGATTACCATCGCCGCCAGCCTGTCGCTTGAAATCGTTGTGCGGGAACTGCTTAAGATCCCTATCGCGGGCTCTGTCCCATTGTTCATAGGGGGCGTCGCGATCTATCTGTTCTTTGCGACCGCGGTGGGAGTATTTCTGGCGACGGTCGCACGCTCTATGCCGCAGCTCGGGCTGCTCTATATTCTCGTGGCGATGCCTCTGAATATCCTCTCCGGCAGCAATACGCCGCTCGAATCCATGCCGGTCGTCCTGAGCACTATCATGATGTGTTCGCCTTCAACTCATTTCGTGTTGTTCGCGCAATCCATCCTGTTTCGGGGAGCAGGCTTTGCATTAGTGTGGCCTGAATTCCTCTTCGTTGCGTTGGTTGGTGGTTTGTTCCTGTTTCTCGCCCTCATCCGCTTTCGCGCCGTAGCCATCCAGAGCGGCTAAACTGAATGGGGGATTTGATATGTTATAGGGCGTAGCGTATGGCTTGCTTTGCTGAATTCGATCGACCTGGCTTCGAGAGCCCGGAGTCCGCCGCGATCTGGGCCGCCGACCCGTTCGTCGGCCGTGAGCAGGCGCGGGAGATCGCGCGCGACGCCGAACGGCCAGCCTCAATTATTACAGGCAGATTTACGAGACCACGGATGATGCGGAAATCAGGGTTTTGGCGATCGAATTCGTCGAAGGACACAGCTCGCGCGACCCTCACGCGCCGAAAATGACGCGGCGGAAACGGCGCAGGGCGAAGCCGAAATAGACGCTGCCGATAATGATGATTGCGATGAGCTGCGGCCAGACGATGGATAAACCAGCGCCGCGATAGAGCACGCCCTGCGCGAACGCCACGAAATGCGGGGTGGGGCTGATGATCTGCATAATGTATTGCAGCCAATCTGGCATGCTTTCCATGGGCGTCATGCTTCCAGAAAGCAGCATCATGACAAGCAGCACGGGAATGACGAGAAGCCCGAACTGCCCCATCGAAGCCGCTATCGTCCCAAGCAGAATGCCGAGCGCGGCGACGGTGAAGACGTAGAAGAACGAACCGCCGATGAAGAGCGCGATGGATCCGACGATAGGCACGTTGAGCCACCACTCGACCACGAAGACCAACGAAAGCGCAGCCGCCACGAGGGTGACGAGGCCATTCGCCAACATTTTGGCCAGCATGATCTCGGCCGGAACCACAGGCATCACGAGGAGATGCTCCACGGTGCCTTGTTCGCGCTCTCGAATGAGCGCGGCGCCGCTCAGGATCACTGTGAGCATGGTGACGTTGTTGATGACCTGCATCACCGAGGTGAACCAACTCGAGTGCAGATTTGGATTGAATTTTACGCGGACCACAGCATTGACAGGCACAGGATAGTGTGCCTCCCGACCCGTGAGAGCGGCCACAACCTCATTCATGATGATCGTCTGGATGTAGCCCGCGCCATTGCCTGCCTGCGTGATGGCCGTGGCGTCGGCGTTGATCTGAACCGAGGTCTGCCGGCCGGCGAGCACATCGGCTTGAAAGTCGGGCGGGATTTCGATGACGAAAACGAAACGATTTGAATCCATCGACGGGTCAATGTCCGAAGGCGCGATTTCGACGGCCCGCCTGAAAAGGGGAGGCGTCAGACCATCGGCGATTTTGCGCGACAACGCGGAGTGGTCTTCATCAACAATCCCGACCGCCAGATTGGTTGCTTCGGTTGAGGCGCCATTGGCGACGGTGTAGATGGCGATGCTGAAAGCATAGACAACGAGGATAAGCATCACGGGGTCGGATCGGATGCTCCGCAGCTCCTTGATCATCAGCCGGCCGATGTTGGCGACATGCGCGCCGATGCGGCTCTTTTTTGCGCGCCCCTTGGCCGGCTGCGCCTTGCTCTGCGGGCTCGTCTCCTCTTTCACGGAGGCCATCTCAGGGCTCCTGTTTGTTCAGGATTATCTGCGCCGCGACGAGATAGAACAGCGTGAAGAGCGCAAGCACAAAGATATTGAACCATAGATCGGAGAAGCCGAGCGCCTTTGTGAACGCGCCGACGCTGATCGGCTGATACCAGGCGGCGGGGAAAGACAGGCCTAATAATTTGGCGCCGCCAGACAGGGATGACACGGGCGTGAGCAGGCCGGAGAAATTGACCGCGGGGATGACGGTGAGAATGGCGGTCGCGAAAACCGCCGCAGCCTGCGTGCGCGTGAAGGTCGAGATGAGCTGGCCGACCCCTGTGGTCGCGAACACGTAGAGCAAGGTTCCGAGCGTTAACGCGGCGAGCGATCCCTTGACAGGCACGTGGAATATGGTCGCAGCGATAAGGGCCAACATCGCGAAGGTGATCATCGAAACGGCGACATACGGAAGCTGCTTGCCGAACAGGAACTCGAATCTGCTGGTCGGCGTCGAGCGGAAGTTGGCGATGGAGCCGGTTTCTTTTTCGTGAACCACTGCGACTGCCGACATGATGGCGGGGATCAGAATCAACATCAAAACGATGACGCTCGGAACCATGGCGTTGACGCTCTTGAAGGCCTGATTATAGCGAAAGCGCGTTTCGATATTAACGCCGCCCACATAGGCGGTCGACAAGCCATTGGGGCCAAGGCGCTCCACTATTCGGTCCTTCGCATATCGAAGGGCCAGTCCCGAGACATAGCTCCTTGCGGTCTCGCCGCGGAACGGCATGGAGCCGTCGATCCAGATGGCGACGTCAGGCGAGCGCAGGCTTTCGAGATCGCGGCCGAAGCCTGGGGGAATTTCGATCGCGAGCTGCAGCTCGCCTTTTCTGAAACGATCCTCCATCTCTGCCGGGGATTGGATTGGAGGCTGTTCGGAAAAATATCGCGATCCTGAAAAGCTTTCGAGGAGGGTCCGGCTTTCGGGCGTGCGATCCTGGTCGAAAGCGGCATATTTCAGATTCTCGACATCGAAGGAAATGCCGTAGCCAAAAGCGAACATCAGGATGAACGGGCCGATAAAAGCGAAGATCAGCCGGATCGGATCACGCAACAACTCCATGGTTTCCCGGCGCGCATAAGCCCAAAGCCGTCTGTAATCGAACCTCTTTGAGCGGCCTGCAAAAGGAGCCTCGATCGGCGGCGCGACAGGCGCGGGGGGCGAGGCGTCTCGCGCGCGACCGGATCCCGCGGCATCGAGGAGATAGCCGATGAAAGCGTCTTCGAGCGAGCTGGCGGCGCGTTCTTTGACGATATCGGCCGGCGTTCCGACGGCAAGCACTTTGCCCGCGTGCATGAGCGAGATGCGATCGCAGCGCTCGGCTTCGTTCATGAAATGGGTGGACAGAAAGATCGTCACCTTGTCGTCGCGTGAGAGGTCGATCAAGCTGGTCCAAAAGGCGTCGCGCGCGATCGGATCGACCCCCGACGTCGGTTCGTCGAGGATAAGGATCGCCGGCCGGTGCAGCACGGCCACGGCGAGTTGCAACCTTTGCTTGATGCCGAGGGGAAGATTATCCGGCTGCTCGTCCGCCGCGTGCAGCAGATCGAAGCGTTGTAAAAGTTGCTCTATGCGGCCTTCTATTTCATGATCCGGCAAATGATAAAGATGGGCGTGCAGATAGAGGTTTTGCCGGACGGTGAGCTCGCTGTAGAGGGAAAAGGACTGAGACATATAGCCGACATGGCTACGCATCTCCATGTCATTGGAGCCGATCGGATTTCCAAACAGCTTCGCGGACCCTTCGCTTGAAGGCAAAAGCCCGGTGAGCATTTTCATGGTGGTGGTTTTTCCGCAGCCGTTCGAACCGAGAAAGCCAAAAATCTCGCCGGGCGCGATGCGGAAGCTGACGTGATCGACAGCGACGAAATCGCCGAAACGGCGGGTTAGTCCCTCTGCTTCGATCGCGGGAGACTCGTCATCGCTTGCGGGGCGCGGCCGCACCACGACCTTGTGATGCTGGGCGCGCTTTTGTTCTGGAAGAAGGGCGATGAAGGCCTCCTCCAGCGAACGCTCGTGGGTTTGGGCTAGAATCTCCTTTGGCGCGCCTTGCGCGATGATTTTGCCATCGTCCATGGCGGCGAGCCAGTCGAAGCGCTGTGCCTCCTCCATATAGGCGGTCGCTACGATGACGCTCATGAGCGGACGCCGCGCCCGGATCGAATCGATGAGGTCCCAGAACTGGCGGCGCGAAAGCGGATCGACGCCCGTTGTCGGCTCGTCGAGAATGAGAAGATCCGGATCATGCATCAGCGCGCAGCAGAGGCTGAGTTTCTGTTTCATGCCGCCGGAGAGCTTGCCGGCTGGGCGGTCTTCGAATGGATCGAGGTCCGTCGCCTGCAGGAGTTCGGCGATGCGCGCGCGGCGCTCAGGCTCGGATTGCCCGAACAAACGCCCAAAGAAATCGATGTTCTCAAAGACGCTGAGCGTTGGGTAGAGATTGCGGCCGAGCCCTTGCGGCATGTAGGCAATGCGCGCGCAATTCGCCCTGCGATGGGCGGTCTTGGCCATGTCTCCGTCAAGGACGATAATATCGCCGCTCTGAATCCTGCGAATGCCGGAGGCAAGCGCGAGGAGCGTGGATTTGCCGACGCCGTCCGGTCCGATCAGCCCCGCCATGCAATGAGCCGGAATATCGAGGCTCACATTGTCGAGCGCAACAGTCGCCGCATATTTGTGCGACACATGATCGAGCCGTGCGATAGGGCCGTTCGTCATTGCGGAAGCTTCACGGCGAGATCATTGGGCCACGTGATGCTCGGGCTGAGGCGCACGAAGCCAATCCCGCGAACGCCCGTCTTCACCTGCCGGCGATACTTCTCCAGCACTTTTGGATCGATCTGAAGTTTCACGCGGAACATCAGTTTCTCGCGCTCCTCATCGGTCTCGACGCTCTTTGGCGTGAACTGCGCGTCTGTCGCGACGAAGCTGATCGTGGCTGGGATAACATATTCGGGAACGGGATCGGCGATGATGCGGGCGTCGTCGCCAAGAGCGAGCCTGCCGGCGTCCGCCGCCGGCAGGTAGATCGTCATATAAACATCATTGAGGTCGAGGATCGTCAACACGCGCTGTCCCGGCAGGATGACCTCTCCGGCGCGGGCGAGCCTGTATTGCACGCGTCCGCTTCTTGGCGAGATAAGCACCATATCGACCAAAATGGCCTGGTACCGATCGACGTCGGCCTCCGCTGATTTGATTTGAGACTCGGCCTGGTTGCGCTGGTCGGTGGCGGCGTGAAATGCCGCTTCGGCGACTTCGAACCTGTTACGTCGCTGATCGTAAATTTGTCGGGTTATGTTCCCTGAGTCGAGGAGGTTCGTCCCGCGCTCCAGGTCGGTTCTCGCGAAGGCCAGATCGCTGCTGCGCTGGACAATGAGCGCCTCGGCCGCCGCCAAAGCCTGCTTTGCGCCCAGCACCTGAGCCTGCGCGCCCCTCAGCTGGGCTTCGACTTCCGGCGAAGAGATCGTGCCGAGGATTTGTCCAGCCGTCACTTCATCGCCTTCGTCCACGTTCAGCGTCGTGAGCCGGCCGGGATATTTCGCCGCCACGTCCACCTGCGTCGCTTCGATGCGCCCGTTCGATTTGACAATGCCTTCGGGCATGGTGCGGCCGCGCAGGCGCGAGATGAGGGTTTGCAGCGCCGATTCGGCCCGTTCGATTGGGCTTTTCTGCGCCGATTGCGCATCCACGGGGCGAATGAGCTGGACTTCTTCCGAAAATGAAGCCAGAGGGGCCGACAGGGGCAAGGCGGCTGCGAGGAACAGGGTCGCCAGAAGACGGCCGGGCAGGCGAGCGGGCATGAGGGGTCTCCTCCGGACAGGCCGGACGTCAATGAAAGCGAATGGGCGGCGTGTTCTGCAATTCGATCATAGCCGGTTCCCCCTTGTCGAGCGTTGAGGCTAATCAGCTTCTCCCCTTGCGACTGGGAGGACGAGCCGACCCGCCGCGCCGATGGGTGGCGAGCGTGCGTTTTAGATAGCTATGCCGGCGTGATGCAAGTTGCGCTGGCAAGGCCTCGCGCGTCAGCGGCGTTTGCTTGAGATGGCGAGACTGGTTACGGCGTCTACGAGGCGATCTGGCGCGAGAGCCCGGCCAATCGGGCCAAGAATTGCAATCAACCCGACGTTGTAGCGCGTGCGCGGGCGTCTCGCCGTGGCGGCCCTGAAAACCACCTCGGCGACCTTGTTCGCGGTCATGACTCCGAGGCCGCGGGGTGCAAGGAATGCGCGCATTCGCCGCGCAAGATTTCTTTTGAAGTGCCCATAGGGGCCATCGGCTCCAAGATCCGGGATGGTCCTCAGCAGCGTCGCTTCGAATTGCGTCGCGATCGGCCCCGGCAAAATGTTCACGACATCTATGCCGAAAGGTTTTACCTCGGGGCGCATGGCGTCGGCGATCGCCTCGAGCGCAAATTTGGCCGCGTGATAGGCCCCGCCGCCCATGACGCTGACGCGTCCCGCGACAGAGCTCACATTGACGATGCGGCCTCGGCCGGCGCGTCGCATCGAAGGAAGGGCAAGCTGCGACAGCCGCATTGCGCCGAGCACATTGGTCTCGAACTGGCGGCGCATATCGTCGAGGGATATTTCCTCGATCGGACCATATTGGCCATAGCCGGCGTTGTTGACGAGAACGCCGACGGCGCCGAAGCCGTTTTCAACGGCGGCGATCGCGGCGCGGCGCGCGGCCTCATCCGTGACGTCGAGGGCGAGCGTGTGGCAGCCGAGCGCGCGCAGCTCTTCGAGGGCGGCGAGATTTCGCGCGCTTGCGAAGGTCTCAAAACCCGCGGTGCGAAAGGCTATCGCGGCGGCGCGACCAACGCCGCTGGAGCAGCCCGTGACGAGAACGGGCCCGATGTCAGATGCACTTCGCATGAGGCGCTTAAACCAGCATTGACGCATTCCAGGCAATCAGCGCGATCATGCGCCTGATTTCCTGATGAAGCCAGTCGCGCTTCCGGGGGCGACCGGCGCAGTCAAGACGAAGGGTCAATAAAGCGGGGTTCGATCCAGCGCTCGCCGATAAATAACGCGTGATCGTCGCCGCGATTCCATGATAGCCGTCGCAAGTTTCGTAAATTACAATCGGCGAGAACGCATCCATGCCGGAAGCGCTTGCCGCGGGCGCGTGCTATCGTTGCGGGCTGCATTATCAAGCGAGCGGGGCCAGCATGCTAGTTATGGTTTTGGGAATCGTCGTCTTTCTCGGCGCGCACACCCTCACGACATTTCGTGAGACGCGGGAGGATCTGATCGGACGCTTTGGGGAGGCGCCCTATAAAATCATCCATTCGGTGGTTTCGCTGATCGGTTTCGCGCTTATCGTCTGGGGTTTCTCCCGATATCGCGCGGAAGGGCTGATCCCGGTTTGGACTCCACCCGGCTGGACCCGCCACCTGACCATGACGCTGATGTGGTTCGCCTTCGTGGCGCTGGCGTGCGTCAATCCCGCGCCTGGAAAAATCAGGGGCTGGCTGCGCCACCCCATGCTTGTCGCCATCAAGATCTGGGCCCT
The DNA here is from genome assembly GCF_901905185.1 of Methylocella tundrae. Taxonomy (GTDB): domain Bacteria; phylum Pseudomonadota; class Alphaproteobacteria; order Rhizobiales; family Beijerinckiaceae; genus Methylocapsa; species Methylocapsa tundrae. The sequence continues at coordinate 11,056 of NZ_CABFMQ020000077.1, read as the reverse complement.
CGCGCATCTCCTCGCCAATGGCGACTTGGGGGGCATGCTGCTGTTTGGTTCGTTTCTCGCCTGGGCCGTTTTTGATCGCGTCGCGGTCAAGAGGCGCGGCGATTTCGGGGCGCCTCGTTTGGCGTCTTTCACACGCGCCGACGCCATCGCGCTGATCGTTGGAACGGCCGCCTATGTGGCGATGATCCTGCTGCATCCCGTGCTGATCGGCGTCCCGGTGATCGGCGCCCCCGTCGGCTGAGCGTCAGCGGGCCTGGCGCAGCGGCCTGCGCGCGGCAGGCGCGCTCGCGGCATGAAACTCACCAAGCGTTGCGGCGTTACTGCGAGGCATCAGTCAGTCAGGAGACGGAGCATGCCAAAGGCTCTGAAAGATCGCGTCCGCGAGGGCCTTCCCTATCCGATCGGCGCCTCCTTTGACGGCAAGGGGGTCAATTTTGCGCTGTTCTCCGCAAACGCCACCAAGGTCGAGGTGTGTCTTTTTGATTCCGGGGGAAACACCGAACTCGATCGGGTGACGCTGCCGGAATACACCGATCAGATTTTCCACGGCTGGCTGCCCGACATCGGGCCCGGGCAGGTCTATGGCTATCGCGTTCACGGTCCCTATGAGCCGGATGCCGGACATCGTTTCAATCCTATGAAGCTGCTGCTCGATCCCTACGGCCGCGCCCATATGGGCGACCTCCAATGGGATCCGGCGGTGTTTGGCTATATCCTTGGCCACCCCGACGAGGACCTTTCCTTGGATGAGCGCGATAGCGCGCCCTTCATGCCGAAGTCGATTGTCGTCGATCCCAATTTCGATTGGCATGGCCAGCCGAGGCGCAAGCCGATCGCCTGGGACAGAAGCGTCATTTATGAGTTGCATGTGCGCGGCTACACCAAGCTTCATCCGGAAGTTGAGGAGCATCTGCGCGGCACCTATGCGGGGCTCGGCGTGGCGCTGGTGCTCAACCACATCAAGTCGCTCGGCGCGACATCGGTCGAGCTGTTGCCGGTGCACAGCTTTATCAATGACGACTATCTGCTGAAAAAGGGCCTCGTCAATTATTGGGGTTATAACACGATCGGTTATTTTGCGCCTGATCCGCGTTACGCTTCCGATCGCGCCAACTGCCTGCGCGAATTCAAGGAAATGGTGTCGCGCTTCCACGAAGCCGATCTCGAAGTCATTCTCGACGTCGTCTACAATCACACGGCGGAAGGCAATGAGCGGGGCCCGACGCTCTCGTTCAAGGGCATCGACAACGCCTCCTACTACCGCCTGCATCCAGACAACAAGCGGCTCTATGTCAATGACACGGGAACCGGGAACACGGTCAATCTGTCGCATCCACGCGTCATCCAGATGGTCACAGACAGCCTGCGGTATTGGGTCAACGAGACCCATGTCGATGGATTTCGCTTTGATCTCGGCACAATCCTCGCGCGCGAGCCTAACGGCTTCGACAATCAATCCGGATTTTTGAAATGCTGTAGCCAGGACCCCGTGCTCGGCGCGGTTAAGCTCATCGCCGAGCCGTGGGATTGCGGCCCCGGCGGCTATCAGGTCGGCGAATTTCCGCCCGGCTGGTCCGAATGGAACGATAAATTTCGCAATACCGTCCGCGATTTCTGGAAGGGCTCCATGCCCGCGGCCGAACTTGCGCCGCGTCTTCTCGCCTCGCCGGCCGAATTCAATCATCAGGGGCGCAAGCCCTGGGCCTCGGTCAACTTCGTCACGGCGCATGACGGGTTCACGCTGAATGATGTCGTCACCTACAACGAAAAGCACAATGACGCCAATGGCGAGGACAATAAGGACGGCGCGAGCGACAACAGGTCATTCAATTATGGCGTCGAGGGGCCGACCGACGAGCTGGAAATCAACGGGATTCGCGCTCGCCAGATACGCAACATGCTGGCGACGCTTCTGCTCAGCCAGGGTTTGCCGATGATTGTAGCCGGCGACGAATTCGGCCGCACGCAGAACGGCAACAACAACGCCTATTGCCAGGACAATGAAATCTCCTGGGTCAATTGGGAGTTAAAGGCGAAGGGGCAATCGCTGATCCGCTTCGTCAGCCGCGTCAACGCCCTGCGTCAGCGATTCCCGATTCTGCGCCGCGGCCGGTTTCTCACCGACGCCTATAATGAGGAGCTCGACATCAAGGAGCTGACCTGGGTCAACGCCGGGGGCGGCGAGATGGGCGAGGGCGATTGGGACGCGGCGCAATGTTTCGGCCTGATGCTCGACGGGCGGGCCCAGCCGACGGGCATACGCAAACGCGGCGAGGACGCCACCATTCTGATGATCTTCAACGCCTGGCATGACGTGGTCGAATTCACGCTTCCGAGCCAGTCGGCCAGCAATCAGCATTGGACCCTGCTTATCGACACGAACCTTCCCGAAGAGATGGTCGAGAAGGAGGGCGAGACCTTCCGTTTCGGCCAGGCTTACGCCGTGACGGGGCGCTCGTTCCTTCTGTTCGCGCTTGTGCCGGACGCCGGCCGCGCCATCGCGGATTGAGGTCGCCGCGGGTCAGATCGGCGGAGCCTCGCCTTTTGCTTCGCGCGCCAATGCGAGCCACGCGCGCGCGGCGGGCGAAAGAAAGCTTCCGCGCCGCCACGCCAGCGCCATGCGCCAGTCCGTTCCCGGCTCATCGAGCAGGATGCGATGGATCGGCGAAGTCGTGCGCTGTTCGGCGATGAGCCGCGGCAGGAAGGCGACGCCAAGACCCGCTGCGACAAGCTCGATGATGAAGTCGATCTGGGCGCTGCGGGCGGCCACTTTCGGCGCAAATCCATGCCGCCCGCAGGCGTCGAGGATGACCTGATTGAGGGCGAAGCCGGTCTCAAAAAGGATGAAAGGCGAGGCCTTCAGGCTGACGAGATCAATCGTCTCACGGCCGGCGCCGGCGTGGCCGTCGGGCAGAAGCGCCATCAGCGGCTCCCGCCGCACGTCCTGCCAGTCGAGGTCCTCCGATACGGGGAGCAGGGAGGCGGCAAGTTCGACCTCGCCCGTGGCCAAAAGCTCTTCGAGGCGTTTGCTGCCCTGCTCGATGAGGCGGATGTCGATGCCGGGATATCGCTTGCGGTAGATGGCAAAGAGGGGCGCGAACAAAAGGCTGCTTCCGACGGGCGGAAGCCCGAGCCGCAGCACGCCGCGCTTCAGGCCGCGCAATTCATCGAGTTCCGCCATCAAATCGTCGCGCAGGGCGAGCATGGCGAGGGCGCGGCGATAGACAATTTCCCCGGCCGCCGTGATCTCGCTGCGATGGCCGATGCGGTCCAGTACTGCGACGCCGAGCTCGTCTTCGATCTGCTTCACCGCTTTACTGATCGTCGGCTGCGTGGCGTTCAAGGCCTTGGCCGCCGCGGAAAAACCGCCCTGGCGAACGACTTCGACAAAGGCGCGCAAGGTTCTAAGCTCCATACGAATTCCATTTCAGAATGAATGTCATGCAACTAATTCATTTTTGTTATGATGCAGTGCAATGTAAACTGGCTTTGATTTGGAGATCCAGTCATGCATTTGCGCAAGACTTTTGTTCGCATCCGATATGCATTTCATCGCAGCCGGCTTTTGCAGCTTGGCGTTCTGATGGCTTTCTGGGCCTTGGGGCAGGCAACCGTTCAGCTCGTGCATCTGCCTGTGCCGGGCGGCGTCGTCGGCATGGCGGCCGTGCTGGCTTTGCTGCTGACGCGCCGTATGAACATTTGCAGCGTCCGTCGCGGAGCCGAATGGCTGCTTGCCGAAATGCTGCTGTTTTTTGTGCCGGCCGTGATGGCTCTGCTCGACCATTCCGAATTCCTTGGCGTTCTCGGCCTGAAGCTGTTGATCGTGATCTTAACTGGCACTTTGTGCGTGATGGCGGCGACCGCGCTCACCGTCGAGATGTGCGCGCGCTGGACGATGCGGCGCGTCGCCGAATAGGGCGTCAGCAAGGCGGCTTTCACCATGTGGCCTAGTCATTCACTTGCCCTTGCGGCTTTCTGGTCGTTAGCGACGGTCGGCTTCTATCTTTGCGCCCGCGCCATCTATCGGCGTTGGCCGCGCTGGTGGCTGTCGCCGCTCGTCGTGACGCCGGCGGTTTTATTGATCCTCGCGCTGGCGCTCCACACCGGCTATGGCGATTATATTCGCGGCACGCACTGGATCGTTATGATGCTCGGACCCGCGACTGTCGCCTTCGCCATCCCGATTTATGAACAGCGGCATGTGATCGCCCGCCACTGGCCCGTTCTCGTCATTGGCGTCATCATCGGCAGTGGCACGGCGATGGCCACCGCCTGGGCGATGGCGAGCGCGCTCGGCCTTTCGGATCTCTTGCGCCTTAGCCTGCTTCCCCGCTCCATGAGCACGCCTTTCGCCATGGCGGTCGCGGGGGACATAGGCGGCTCGCCGGATTTGACGACCGTATTCGTCCTCCTGACCGGCATATGCGGCGCGGCTCTCGGCGAACTGATGCTGAACTGGCTGCCGCTGCGCTCCAGTCTTGCGCGCGGGGCTCTGTTGGGCATGGGCGCCCATGCCGCCGGAACCGCCAAAGCACGCGAGATCGGACAGGAAGAAGGATCGATCGCAGGGCTGGTGATGGTGCTGGCGGGGCTCGTCAACGTGCTGGCGGCGCCGATTCTCGCCTACGGGCTCAAAGCCGCGTCGTGATTTTGCGGAAAGGGCGCAGCTTTGATACACGAAAGCGCGTTGAGGAGGCTTGAGAGGCCGTCTCGAAAGATGATTTCCGGGTTCAAAGCGCCCTCATGCGGAAAGACGCGTCTTTCAAGCTCCCTCAGCGCGTCGGCTTTTCGAGCAGGCCGGAAAAATCGTGGCCGCCGCCGGGGCGGGGCGGCAGCGCCTTGACCGACACCACGGCGTCGAGCGGCAGCGGCGCGTAAAGATGGGGGAAGAGGGCGCCTCCGCGCGAGGGCTCGAAGCGCAGGCCGTCGCCGAGCCGCTTGGCGTCGACCGCGATCAGCACGAGGTCGAAGCGCCCGCCAAAATGTTTCAAAGCGGTTTCCTCGGCCTGCTCGGCGGTCGAGAAGTGAATGAAGCCGTCTTCGAGGTCGACAGGCGCGCCGTCGAAACGGCCTCTGTCCTGAGCCTGACGCCATAAAGCCGCTGGCGCGATCTTATAAATCAGTTCCATGTCTGAACTTTCGTCTGCGCAAGGCCGCGCCCGCAAGAGAATCGTTCGCGCGCCCGGGAATGCCTTATCTTTGCGCCACAAAGTCGGCGTGCTGCTGCATGAGGGCGCCATTCAGCGCATCCGCGAGCAATTTGCGCGTTTCGTCGACGCCGTAGAGGGCGACGAATGAGCCAAAGCGCGGGCCGCGGCTTTCGCCGAGCAGGATGGCGTAGAGCATGTTGAAAAAATCATTCGAGACGCCAGGGCGTTCCGGCGTCGCGCCCTTGGCCTTGAGATCCTGATAGCGCGGAATGGCCCGCGCCACATCGTAAAGGGCGGTCTGGATCGCTTCCGCGCTCGCATCCTTTGGCAGCGCCGCAAGCATGTCCGCGAGTTTGGCGAGCGCGTCCCGCTCGACGTCGTCGGGCGCGCGGTAATTCTTCGCGGGGCGAACGAAATCCCGGAAATAGCGCACCGCATAGGCGACGAGCCTGTCGAGGCGCGGATGGTTTTCGGGCGAGGCGCCGGGCGCATAGCGGCGCAAAAATCCCCATAGCACGTTGGGGTCTTCGCTGTTCGCCACGGCGGCGAGATTCAAAAGCATGCCGAAGGTGATCGTCGCGCCGTGATCCTTGCCGAGCGCTTCTGGAGCGGGCGGCTCGCCCGAATGAATGTGCCAGACGGGATTGCCAAGACGCTCCTTCAGCGCCTGGCGCGGATAGGCGTCAAGAAAGCTCAGATAATCATCGACCGCGCGCGGAATGACGTCGAAATAGAGGCGCTTCGCCGCCGTCGGCTTTTGATACATGAAAAGCGACAGGCTCTCGGGGCTTGCATAGGTCAGCCACTCCTCGATGGTGAGGCCATTGCCCTTTGACTTCGAGATCTTCTGGCCCTTGTCGTCGAGGAACAATTCATAGTTGAATCCCTCCGGCGGGCGGCCGCCGAGCGCCCGGCAAATTTTCCCCGAAAGCTTGACGGACTCGATCAAATCCTTGCCGGCCATCTCATAATCAATTCCGAGCGCGAACCAGCGCATCGCCCAATCGGCCTTCCACTGGCATTTTACGCGCCCGCCGGTGACTTCCGTCTCGACTTTTTCATTCGTTTCCGGATCGAGATAAACGATGGTCCCGCGCGAGACGTCGCGTTCGATCATTGGCACCTGAAGCACCTTGCCGCTGCGCGGACTGATCGGCAGGAAAGGCGAATAGGTCGCCCGCCGATCCGGGCCGAGCGTCGGCAAAATAATGTCCATCACATCGTCATAGACCGCCAGCATGCGCAGCAGGGTCTCGTCGAAACGGCCGGATGAATAGTAATCCGTTGAACTCGCAAATTCGTAGTCGAAGCCGAAGCGGTCCAGAAACGCGCGCAGCCGCGCATTATTGGCGGCGCCGAAGGACGGATATTCATTGGAGAAGGGGTCGGGGACCCGGGTCAGGGGCTCGCCGAGATGCGACGCGAGCATCTCCTTGTTCGGCACATTGTCCGGCACCTTGCGGAGCGCGTCCATGTCGTCGGAAAAGGCCAGCAGCCGCGTCTTGACGCTGTCCCCGGTCAATAGGCGAAAGGCGTGGCGAACCATGGTCGTTCGCGCAACCTCCCCAAATGTTCCAATATGGGGCAGGCCCGAAGGACCATAGCCGGTCTCGAAGAGGACTTCGGACTTGCCTGACGCATTGATCCTCTCGACGATCTTGCGGGCTTCCTCGAATGGCCAGGCGCTTGCCTGTTGCGCGCCTTGCAGGACGTCAGCGGCAATCTCGAGCGCCGCGGCCTGCGGAGTGGCAAAAGAATCGGCGCCGGAAGGCATTGGAGCATCCTTGAAATGCGGAGGATCGCGGGCTTTGCCGCCGCGCGCGTCCTTGCTGCCAGATTGCGCGCCATCCCGCAAGCGCGCCGGGGAGGCGGTTCAGGGTTCCGCCTTGCCGCCCGCTCGCATACGCAGGTCATCGGCTCAACGCCGCACCGCCTCAAAAGCCTTGAGCGCCCGGTCACGACCGTCCGCGAGATCCACGACCGGCTTCGGATAGGTCTTCCCCAATTCAACGCGAGCCTCCAGCAAAACCGCTGCCGGCGCCGCCCACGGCTTATGAATCCATTTATCCGGCAATGCGGCGAGTTCTGGAATCCAGCGCCGGACGTAATCGCCTCTTGGATCGAATTTCTCGCCTTGCAGCACTGGATTGAACACCCGGAAATAGGGCGCCGCATCTGCGCCTGAGCCCGCGACCCATTGCCAGTTCATCGGATTATTGGCCGGATCGGCGTCGCAGAGCGTGTCCCAGAACCATTCCTCGCCGATCCGCCAGTCGATCAAAAGGTGTTTGACGAGAAAGGAGGCGGCGGCCATGCGCGCGCGATTATGCATGAAGCCGGTCGTCCATAATTCGCGCATGCCGGCGTCGACCAGAGGATAGCCGGTTTGGCCCCGGCGCCAGGCTTTAAGCTCGTGCAGGGGCGGATCGCGCCAGGGCATGGCGTCGAAGCGGCGCTGAAGATTGGTCGTCGCGGCATTCGGATGGCTGAAAAACACATGATAATTGAACTCGCGCCAACCGAGTTCGCCCAAAAACTTCGACGCGCCAGCCTTAAGCTCCGGGCGCTCGGTTTCGGCCGCGCGGACCGCGGCGAAAATCTGCCTTGGGCTGATTTCGCCAAAACGCAGGTGCGGCGAGAGGCGCGAGATGGCGTCGTCCGCCGGTCTGTCGCGGGCGCTCGCGTAAGCCTGCAAGCCGTTCGCGAGAAAATCGCCGAGGCGCTTTTGCGCGCCCTTTTCGCCCGGCCTCCAGTTCGCACTCAGCCCAGCCGCCCAGTCGCACCTTTTGGGAAGCAGCCCAAGCTCGTCGAGGCTTTTCCTCTTTGGCGCGCCGCGCGAGTAGGGCGAAGCTAAGATTTTCTCCGGCGCGTCGAGCGGCGCGCCGGCGTCGGGCAGAGCGAGTGCGGCGCGCCAATAGGGCGAATAGACCATGAAGCTGCCCCTCGCGCCGCGCTTGACCTCCCAGGGTTCGTGCAAAAGCTGGCCGTTGAAGCTTTGTGTCTTCACTCCTGCCGCGACTAATCGCGTTTTCAGCACCGTGTCGAGCGCGATTTCGGCGCCGCCATAGCGCCGCGTCCAGAAGGCCGCGCCGGCGCTGGCGGCGGCTGCAAGGGCAGGCAGAATGTCTTTCGCGCGCCCTCGGAAAAGATCGAGGCGGCCGCCTTTTTTGGAAATCTCGCCGCCAAGCGCCGCCAAAGAATGATGCAGCCACCAGCGCGAGGCGCCGCCATGAGGCCGAAAGCCCTCGCTTTCTTCATCAAAAATATAGACGCAGAGGAGAGGCGCGGGGGCGGCGACGGCGGCCGTCAGCGCCTGATTGTCGGCGAGGCGCAGGTCGTCGCGAAACCAGACGATGGAAGGCCCTTGCTTTTGCGCGCCGCGGGTCATTTTTTGTTTCCGATCCGACGTAAGCCCCCATTTATGAGCCGAATTGCCCGTTCGCGCCATGGTTCCGGCGGGGAGCGTCATTACATGTAAGGCGCGGCTTGCGCCTGGGGCGGTGATCGCCTAATCGAACTTTTTGCCGCAAGAGGACGCTGCATGGCGCAGGATAAGCTCCACGAAACGATTGTCCGCCAGCACGACAAAGTGCTGATCGTCGATTTCGGCTCGCAGGTGACGCAGCTCATCGCGCGCCGCGTGCGCGAGGCGGGCGTCTATTGCGAGATCGCGCCCTTCCAATCGGCGGAGAAGGCATTCGCGGAGCTCGCGCCGAAAGCCGTGATCCTGTCCGGCGGCCCAAGCTCCGTCCTGGAGGATAACTCGCCGCGTGCGCCAAATTCTCTTTTTGACGCCGGCGTGCCGGTCCTCGGCATCTGCTATGGCGAGCAGGTCATGGCGCATCAGCTTGGCGGCAAGGTCGTCGCGGGGCACAGCCACAGCCGCGAATTTGGCCGCGCCGAGGTCGAAGTATTGCGTGCGAGCGCGCTCTTCGACGGTGTCTGGGAGGAGGGCAAGAGCTATCCCGTCTGGATGAGCCACGGCGATGCGGTGAGCGAATTGCCGGCGGGATTTGCGCCCATCGCGACATCGCCGAGCGCGCCGCTGGCGGCGATCGCCGACGAGGATCGCAAATTATACGGCGTGCAATTCCACCTCGAAGTCGTGCATACCCCGGATGGGGCGAAGCTGATTTCCAATTTCGTGCATAAGGTTGCAGGTCTCAAGGCCGATTGGACGATGGGCGCGTTCCGGCAGGAAGCGATCGCCTCGATCCGTGCGCAGGTCGGCTCCGGCCGCGTGCTCTGTGGTCTCTCCGGCGGCGTCGATTCGGCGGTCGCCGCGGTGCTCATCCATGAGGCGATCGGCGAGCGCTTGACCTGCGTCTTCGTCGATCACGGCCTGTTGCGGCAAGGCGAGGCCGAAGAGGTCGTCAGCCTCTTTCGCGGCCATTACAATATTCCGCTCGTCCATGTCGAAGCGCAGGATCTCTTTCTCGGCGCGCTGACCGGCATCCGCGACCCGGAAGAAAAGCGCAAGATCATCGGGCGCCTGTTCATCTCAGCATTCGAGGCCGAGGCGAAGAAGATCGCCGCCGATGGGCGCGGCGCGCCGGAGTTTCTGGCGCAAGGCACGCTCTATCCGGATGTGATCGAGAGCGTGTCGTTCAGCGGCGGCCCCTCGGTGACGATCAAGTCTCACCATAATGTCGGCGGCCTGCCTGAGCGCATGAACATGAAGCTCGTCGAGCCGCTGCGGGAATTGTTCAAGGACGAAGTGCGCGACCTCGGACGCGAGCTCGGCCTGCCCGAAGCCTTCGTCGGCAGGCATCCGTTTCCGGGGCCTGGGCTCGCGATCCGCTGTCCCGGCGGCATCACGCCGGAAAAGCTCGAGATTTTGCGTCAGGCTGACGCCATCTATCTCGACGAGATTCGCAAGGCGGGGCTCTATGACGAAATCTGGCAGGCTTTTGCCGTGCTGCTGCCGGTGCAGACCGTCGGCGTGATGGGCGATGGGCGCACTTACGAGTTCGTCTGCGCGCTTCGCGCCGTCACCTCGGTCGACGGCATGACGGCGGATTTCTATCCCTTCGGCATGGGTTTTCTCGGCCGCGCGGCGACACGCATCATCAACGAAGTCAAAGGCGTCAACCGCGTCGTATATGACGTGACCTCAAAGCCCCCCGGCACAATTGAGTGGGAATGAAATGATGCGGTTCGCGGCGTTTCGCGAACTATCGCCACATCCTCATAACTAGCTGAAATAAAACAAAAAGTCAAGCATTCACTATCGGAGCCGATCGCCTTGAAGCAATGGGCTCTGACGGTGTGCGCGACGGTAGGCGTTTTTCGTCGTCAGCCGGGTTTTTACCTTACCGTCAGGTCGAAAGCGGAAGCCGCTCTCGCATAATCAGGCTAATACACTGTTATATAATGATTATTTGTGTTGATTGACGGTATCGGATTTGACGGTAAAATTGGGGCTCGAAAAGGCGATTTAGATCGTCAATGAGGCCATCCTCATGCTTACCGATATGGCCATTAAGAGGCTGAAACTAAAAGATAAATTGTACAAGGTGGCCGACCGTGACGGTATGTACGTTTCCGTCGCCACGACAGGCCAAATCACCTTCCGATACGACTACCGTCTGAACGGTCGCCGGGAGACGCTGACGATCGGCCGCTATGGCGCCGATGGCCTCACGCTCGCCGAAGCGCGCGAGCGCTGCATCGCCGCTCGCAAGCAGGTGGCGGAGGGGCTTTCCCCCGCGCACGAGAAACAGCGCGACAAGCGGCGCAAGGCGATGAAGCGCAGCTTCGGCGCGGTGAGCGCGTTATGTATAACGGACCGCAATCATCCGCGGCCGGGATCGCAATCATCGCAAGTTCCGGCCCACAATCATTGCAACTAGGCCCGGCGCTTGGGACCACAATCATTGCAACTGGACCCACATTGATTGCAACCG
>NZ_CABFMQ020000076.1 GCF_901905185.1 Methylocella tundrae | reverse complement strand
TCTTCAACAAGATCAAGCACTACCGCGGCGTCGCCACGCGCTACGACAAACGAGCCGACAATTTCCTCGCCGGAGTCAAGCTCGCCTCAATACGCATCTGGTTGCGCCATAATGAGTCGATGACCTAGAGAAGGATGCGTTCAGACGGACTCACATCCTGCTCTTTAAGCTTTTGTTTTGACGCATGATACGGGTCCGAAAAGCCTATAGCTTTTCAGCGTCATGCTTTAGCGCGAATAGAACTCGATGACGAGATTTGGCTCCATCAGCACCGGATAGGGCACGTCCGCCGGCAGCGGAATGCGCGTCATCTTGGCGGTCATCTTATTGTGGTCGACTTCGTAATAGTCCGGCACATCGCGTTCGGCGAGCTGCTTCGCCTCGAGGACGATCAGAATCTCACGTGAAGATTCCTTGATCTCGACAACATCGCCGACCTTGACGAGATAGGAAGCGATATTGACGCGCTTGCCATTGACCTTGACGTGGCCGTGATTGACGAATTGGCGCGCGGCGAAAACCGTCGGCACGAATTTCGCGCGATAGATCACCGCATCGAGACGGCGCTCGAGCAGGCCGATCAGATTGTCGCCCGAGTCGCCGCGCAGCCGGATCGCCTCGGCGTAATATTTGCGGAACTGCTTCTCGGAAATATTGCCGTAATAGCCCTTGAGCTTCTGCTTGGCTTTGAGCTGCGTGCCGAAATCCGAGAGCTTGCCTTTGCGCCGCTGCCCATGCTGGCCGGGACCATATTCGCGCCTGTTGACCGGGCTTTTCGGACGGCCCCAGATGTTCTGGCCCATACGGCGGTCGATTTTATATTTTGCTTCTGCGCGCTTTGTCATCGCGTGTCCTCTTAAAAAATCATTGCGCTGGCAATGAGGACACGCGCACGAACGCCAGCGCTTTTTGAAAAAGCGCGGCGCTCAAAAACTCGCGTCCTCCCGCCAACAGGGGGAGGAACGCGCCCTCCTCTGCCCGGTCTTTCACAACCGGGCCGACAGGCTCTTGTCTTCACCACTCGGACGCCCGGCTGTTCGCCGCGAGGTTCGAAATGGTTCTGAAGAAAGCGCCGCGGGTGCGTTTGGGCGGGCCGGAGCCCGCCACAAAGTTTGCGCGCCCGGAGGCGCGACAAGCGGCGTTAGTTAGAGCAGTTTGGCCGAAGCGTCAAGGCCGAGCCGGTCAGATCGCGCCGAGTCTGACGCGCGCGGAAAGTTTTTCCGCCTCCTCCTTGCGCTCGCTGTAGCGGTTTGTGAGGTAGGATGAAACGTCGCGCGTCAGAAGGGTGAATTTGATCAGCTCCTCCATGACGTCGACGACGCGGTCATAATAGGGCGAGGAGAGCATCCGGCCCGCTTCATCGAATTGCTCGTAGGCCTTGGCGACGGAGGACTGATTCGGAATCGTGATCATCCGCATCCAGCGGCCGAGCACGCGGAGCTGATTGACCGCGTTGAATGATTGCGATCCCCCGCTCACCTGCATCAGAGCCAGAGTCTTGCCCTGGGTCGGCCGCACGGCGCCGATCGAGAGCGGAATCCAGTCGATCTGCGCCTTCATGACGGCCGTCATGGCGCCGTGCCGCTCCGGCGAGCACCAGACCTGCCCTTCCGACCAGGCGGAAAGCTCGCGCAACTCAACTACTTTCGGATGCGTCTGCGGCGCATCGTCCGGCAAAGGCAATCCGCCTGGATCATAGATGCGGGTTTCGGCGCCGAAAGCTTGCAAAAGACGTTCCGCCTCCTGCGTCAGAAAGCGGCTATAGGATCGCTCCCGCAGCGACCCATAAAGCAAAAGAATGCGCGGCGGCCGCGTCTCGAGCCGCGGCAGGAGGCAAGCCGTGTCGGGAGCCTCGAACGCCGATGGCGTAATGTTGGGTAAGTTATCCAATGCGTTCAATCTCTCTTTTTGGCGTCGCGCCAAGCTCGTACCAGCCGCGGCTGGCGTTGACGATAAAGACGAGCGACAACATCGCCGGAACTTCGATCAGCACGCCGACGACGGTCGCCAGCGCGGCGCCCGAATGAAAGCCGAACAGGCTGATGGCGGCCGCAACGGCAAGCTCGAAGAAATTGCTGGCGCCGATCATGGCGGAAGGGCCGGCGACGCAATGCGGCTCCCCGGCGAGCCGGTTCAGGAGATAGGCGAAGCCCGCGTTGAAATAGACCTGCACCAGGATCGGCGCCGCGAGCATGAGAATAATCAGCGGCTCTGCGACGATTTGCTCACCCTGAAACCCGAAAAGCAGAACAAGGGTCGCGAGCAGCGCGGCGAGCGAGAGCGGCTGCAGCAGCGCCAGAACACGTGCGAGCGCCACGAGGCCGCCGCGCCGCAACAGTGCGCGCCGCGCCATCTGCGCCGCTAGGACCGGAATCACAATATAAAGGCCGACTGAAAGGGCGAGCGTATCCCAGGGAACGGCGATCGCCGACAGACCGAGCAGCAGGCCGACCAGAGGCGCGAAAGCGACGACCATGATGACGTCATTCAGCGCCACCTGACTCAAGGTGAAATGCGGCTCGCCCCTGATCAGATTCGACCAGACAAAAACCATCGCCGTACAGGGCGCGGCGGCAAGAAGGATCAGCCCCGCGATATAGGACGCGATCTGATCGGCTGGCAGAAAGGGGCGAAAAATATGGCCGATGAACAGCCAGCCGAGCGCCGCCATCGAAAACGGCTTTACCGCCCAATTGATGAACAGCGTTACGCCCATGCCGCGCCAATGCCGACGCACTGTGCCGAGCGCCGCAAAATCGATTTTAAGCAGCATCGGAACGATCATCAGCCAGATCAGCGCCGCGACAGGCAGATTGACTCTCGCGAACTCCATCGCCCCCACGGCGTGAAAAAACCCCGGGCTCAGTTTGCCGAGGACGACGCCCGCGCCGATGCAGGCGCAGACCCACAAAGAAAGGGTGCGTTCAAAGAAAGACATTTCAAATTCTTTCGGTTCCACCAAGCGCTGTCGCGACGCTTCGAGCTGACATAAGGTCAGGCGCTCGCGACATGGCGGCCATGCTCGTCGACGACGCGCTCGCCGTCTTCCTTGAAGAACTCGCCCTGCTGCGCCGGCAGAAGATCGAGTACGAGCTCGGAGGGGCGGCAGAGCTTGACGCCCTTCGGCGATATGACGATCGGCCGGTTGAGCAAAACCGGATGCTTTTCTATCGCGTCGAGCATGGCCTCGTCGGGAAGCGCAGGATCATCGAGCTTCAGTTCACGAAAAGCCGCCTCCTTCTCTCGCAACAGAGCGCGCAGCGGCTGGCCCGCGCGCGCCGCGAGCTGCCTCACCATCGCGCGCGTCGGGGGCGTTTTGAGATATTCGATGACATGCGGCTCAACGCCCGCGTTGCGGATGAGGCCCAGCACATTGCGCGAAGTGCCGCATTTCGGGTTGTGGTAGATGATCACATCCATCGCCGTCACGCCGCTCCCTGCCGTCTGCTGGTTGCGCCTTCGGTCCGGCCAATGTCCTGCAAACGGCCGCTGAGCGTCAATTTGTCGAGGCTCTTGAAAGGCAAAGCGATAAACAGGGAGATCCGGCGCTCCAGATAGTAATAGGCCATGTCGAACGCCGCCTCCTTTTGAACGTCGGTTCCTTCGACAGAGGCCGGATCTTCGATGCCCCAATGCGCCGTCATCGGCTGGCCCGGCCAAGCCGGACAGGTTTCGCCCGCGGCGTTGTCGCAAACCGTGAAGACGAAATCCAGGGCAGGCGCCTCCGGCCGCGCGAATTCCTCCCAGCTTTTCGCGCGGAGGCCCGCCGTCGGAACTTCGAAGCTTTCGAGCGTCCTGATGGCGAATGGATTGACCGAAGCTTTCGGATGGCTGCCCGCTGAAAAAGCGCGAAAGCGTCCTGCTCCGATCTTGTTCAGGATCGCTTCCGCCATGATCGAGCGGGCGCTGTTGCCGGTGCAGAGAAATAGAACGTTGAAGACGCGATCATTCATGACTGATCACTCCTTGGGACAGCAAACAAGGTCGGCCAGCAACGGAGCGCAGCTTTCCGCCCTTGCGCCGCAGCAATCCTCGACGAGAAAGGCCACAAGCCGCTGAATCGCGCCAAGATCGGCGCGATAGATGATCGAGCGGCTCTGGCGTTCGCCGCGAATCAGTCCGGCGCGCGAGAGAACCGCGAAATGAGCCGACAGCGTATTATGCGGCGCGCCGAGACGGTGAGCGATGTCGCCGGCGGAAAGGCCAACCGGCTCATGCTTCACAAGAAGGCGAAACACGTCAAGGCGCGTCGCTTGAGCCAGCGCGGCCAGACTTTCTATCGCCATTTGATTTTCCATGTGTCGATAATAGCCGACATATGGAAATATGCAAGAGCGACCGCGCCTACCGGCCCGTCACAAGCAGGATCTTGCCGACATGGGACGACGACTCCATCAACTCATGCGCCTCGCGCGCCTGTTCGAGCGGAAAGGTTGCGTGGATGATCGGCTTGACCTTGCCGTCTTCGAGCAGCGGCCAGACGCTTTCGCGCAAAGCGGCGGCGACTTCGGCTTTTTGCGCTATGGATCGCGCGCGCAGCGTCGAGCCCGTGATGGTGAGGCGGCGCAGCAGCACCGGCCACAGGTTGAAGCCCTCGATTTTTCCGCTCGCGGAGCAGGCGATCTGGACGAGCCGCCCTTCCACCGCAAGGAGTGACAGGTTCTTGGTGAAATAGGAGCCCGCGACCATGTCAAGAACGAGGTCGATGCCGTGCTCTCCCGCGAACGCCTTGGTTTCGGCGACGAAATCCTGCGTCTTGTAGTTGATCGCGAAATCGGCGCCGAGCGTCCTGCAGAACGCGCATTTATCCTCCGATCCCGCGGTCACGATAACGCGCGCGCCGAACGCCTTCGCGAGCTGGATCGCCGTCGTGCCAATGCCGCTGGAGCCGCCATGAACGAGCAAAGTCTCGCCCGCCTTCAGGCGCCCTCGCGTAAATACATTGTCGTACACGGTGAAGAAGGTTTCGGGAACGCCGGCCGCCTCGATGAGACTCAGCGTTTTGGGAACTGGAAGGCAAAGAGGCTCGGCGGCGAGGACGTAATCGGCATAGCCGCCGGAGCCGAGAAGCGCGCAGACCTCGTCGCCCGGCTGGAGCGTTTTGACGTCCTCTCCAAGAGCCGCGACGCGGCCGGCGACCTCGAGCCCCGGAACATTGGATTCGCCCGGCGGCGGCGGATAGACGCCTGCCCGCTGCATGCAATCGGGCCGATTGACGCCTGCCGCGACGACCTCGATCAGAACCTGGCCCGCGGCGGGCGCCGGCGCTTCGGCTTCGCCGATTCGGATGACCTCAGGGCCGCCTTCGCCGTCGAAATACACATAACGCATCAGACTCATGCCGCCCGTTTCCTTCAAACTCTCGCCTGTCGATCGCCTTGTCCCGGCGCCGCCGGACGCCCGTTTTGTCGAAACGGCTCCAAAGCATGATGCCGAAAAGCTGAAGGTTTTTCGGGCCGGCGTCATGCGCTATAATAAGGGCTTAAAGTGCGGAGCGCGATTCTTCGTGAACGCGTTCCGCTCCGGCTTTTACGCCTTCATGAAGAAATAGACCGTAAGGACAAGGCCGATCACGATAACGAAGCTTTTGACGGCGATCGGCGGAAGGCGCCGCGAGGCATGAATGCCGACATAGCCGCCGATGATCGCAGCGATCGCGGCGACGAACGTCAACTCCCAGTGCACGAGACCGGCGACGATGAAGGTGACGACGGCGGCCGCGTTCATCAGAACAGCGAGCAGAATTTTGAGGCTGTTCATCAGCCAGATGTCGCGCAGGCCGTAGAGCGTCAAGCCGGCCAGCATGAGAATGCCGATGCCGCCGCCAAAATAGCCGCCATAAATGGAAATGAAGCCCTGCGCGACAAAAACGCCGGTGCGGCTCAGCCTGAAGCGTTCGCTGTCGGTACGCAGAAAATTGCCGCCCGCGAACACCAGCGTGGCGAACAGGATGAGCCAGGGAATGATGCGATTGAACAGTGATTCCGGCGTCACAAGGAGCAAAAGACCGCCTATAAGGCCGCCCGTGAGACTGATCGCGGCCAGCACCGGCACGTTGATCCGGTGATCTTTCGACGCGGCGGCGATTCCATCGCGGGCCGAGATGCCTGTCGTGATCTGGCCCGGAAAGAGAGCGACGGTGCTCGAGGCGTTAGCGGCGACCGGCGGCACGCCGGCCGCGATCAGCGCCGGAAGCGTCAAAAACGAGCCTCCGCCAGCCATCGCGTTGATGAAGCCCGCGGCGAAAGAGGCGAGAGCCACCAGCGCGATCGCAATGAACATCTTGAGCCCTTCCCTGCCCCGTTGCCGCGTGCCGCCAGCGGAATGCAATTGATATTGACGAGGCTGGAGGAAAGAGACGCGTTTTCCGCTTCTTCGTCTGACCGGCGGAGCCACCCATCCATAGCTTAACTTACAAGCCAACGCGAAAGCGAGTTCCACGCTGCAAAATGTCGCAGCGTCCGCCATGTGTGAGCGGCGCCAGCGGTTCGCGATGCGGCGCCTGCGCCCGCGGCCAATGCGAATGGCGGGTTGCGCGCCCGCCAAAACACGAATCTGTCCGGAAAGACCGCGTCTTTCCGGACAGAAGGGTTTCGATGCCTAAATCTGTGATAACCGCCCGCCCCGTGAGCGGCGCCGGCGTTCGCGCCGGCTGCTTATTCCGCCGCTTCGGCTAAAACCTCGACGGGCTTGAGGCCAGTCGCCTCGCGGATCGCGATCTCCATGTCACGGGAAACGTCGGCGAGGGCAAAATGCACCGCGCCGTGCTCCGCACTCCTGTGACGACCCAGAATAAAATGCTTGACGCCGCATTTCCGGTAGATGCGTGCATTCGGCGCCTCATAGATACCGGTCAATTGCGAAACGCCGTGTTCGAGACCGAAAAGAAATGTCCCGAGCATCACTTCACAGGCCGCGCGAGAGATTCCATTGCGCTGCATGCGCTGATCTTTCGCGACTGCGAAGCGTGTCGCCTCCCAGATCGTCGGCGAGCGGATCATCAGGCCTGGAAACATATGCTGAAAGGCGCCGCTGGCCATATGATCCGTAACCGTGCTCAGCAGGCGAACCGACCCGGCAAGGCTTCCGTCGGGGCGCAGGCTGACGACATAGACTGTGTCATCCCGGTCATATTCGTCGATTTCGAATTCTCCATCGACGGCCTTGATGTCCCATTTCTTCTCGTCAATGAAGATTTTTTTGCGCTGGCGAAACATCTCATCGAAGAGTTCGGGATGTTCCTGACGTTCATAGCCAAAAATGTATTTGATCATTTCGGGGGCTCCTTAAATCGTGGATGCCCCAAATTGATGCCTGCCATACGTTAAAGATATTCCCCGAATCGGGGATGGCCGGCATAAGCAGCACAGTTTACACTCAATTTGAGCAACGCTTGCGAGACCGCGTCGAGGAGTGTTGCGCTTTTCGCCGAGCTGTCGCCTCGCTAAGCACTCACCTGCGCAAGCGAAATCAGCAGGGACCGATCTATATACGGTCCGACCGCGATAATCAATGACAAATGACGACATTTATCAAGTAAAATAATTTGACTGACGGGAAATTAGCGAATCAAGCCGGCGCGGATCGCTTTGGTGACAGCGTGAACGCGATTGATTGCTTGCAACTTGAAGCGAGCCGAATCGAGATGCGACTTGACCGTCTCGGCCGAAATCCGCATCAAAATCGCGATGTCCTCCAGCGTTTTCCCCTCAGCGGACCATTCGAGCGCTTCAATTTCGCGTTTCGTGACGACGTTTAGGTCGACCGGCAACTCTTTGGCATGCAACTGAAAGGCGCGCTGATGGACATAATGCGCCACATGCACGAGATCTCGCATGAGCTCGTAACGCCGACCCGACCATTCGGGATCGCTTTCACTCGAGGTCGCAACAAATAGCGCCCAGTGCGAGTTGGTTGGACCGCGCACAGGAATTGTCAGCCCTTGATGGCCGACGCCCGCATCCTTCGCCTCGCCGAAGAGACGCTGAACCTTTTTGCCCTCTCGTGAAAGCCGCGCCCAATCGACCGGCAGAACAGATCGCGCGCCGACGGTAACGGCAGGGTCTATAAAGGTGTATTTATGGGCCTTATAATGTTCGGTCCAAGCCTCGCTATAGGTCATATGCGCGTAGGGGTCGAGCACCGAACGGCCTGGAAACGAAGGGCAAAGATAGGCGATATTGGCAAGGCCATAATGCTCGCGAATGAACCCGATAAATCCATCGAGCGTTTGATCCGTGAGGTCGGCTTCCAGTTGCAGCATCGTTCGAATATCGACGCCGTCGAGATTCGCCATCATAAACCCTCCATCATCCCCGCTCGCAAATAAAGAGAATCTCTGGCAAATAGTAAAGGCTGGGCCGAAGAGCCAAATATGATTTCGCCGCTGAACCGCTTCGAAATCAGCCTCTAGTCACATGGGAAGAAAGAATTTTGGTGCAATATATCAATCGTCATATGCTCACTTCGCGAGGCGTGACGTCTTTGCTTTGACGTTTTTCGACATTGCTCACTCAGCCCGATAGCGATCAATAAACAATATATTACTACCAATTAAAAATAAATACCAATGCGACGCGCTATCGAATCAAACCGGCTCGGATGGCTTTTGTCACGGCGTGAACTCGATTGAGCGCCTGCAGCTTGAAACGCGCCGCATCGAGATGCGCTTTGACCGTCTCAAGAGAAATGCGCATCAAAATAGCGATTTCCGCCGGGCTTTTTCCGTCGGCCGACCACTCGAGAGCTTCGATTTCACGCTTCGTGATGGCGTCGAGATCGATCGGAGCATCCTTGGCGTGCAGGTCATAGGCGCGCCGATGAACATAATAAGCCACATGGACAAGATCTTTCATGAGATCATGACGACGTGCGGACCAGGCTTGTTCATTTTCGTCTGACGCAACGCTGAAAAGCGCCCAGAGGCCATTGGCCGGACCACGGACGGGAATGGTCAAGCCCTGGCACTCCGCCGCGCGCTGACCACTGTCGTCGAACAGATGGTGGACGTTTGTTTCGATTCGCGGCAGCCGCGCCCAGTCAATGGGAAGGACCGATCGCGCGCCGCCGCTAAAAAGTGGGTCGACGAGCTCCTTGTAATGATCGAAGGCCTTTTCAATAAAATCGCGACCGTGGCTTCGGGCGATAAATGGACTGGCTTTCGACCTCCCTCGAAACGAGCAACAATAGTATTCTATCCCGGAGAGGTTGTAGTGTTGTCGAATAAACTCAAGAAACGCGTCAAGAGACTGATCGGTTAGATCCGTCTCCAACTGAAGCAGCGTTCGAATATCTACATCATCGAGCCCCTGCACCCGCACGCCTCCGTGTCCCAAAAGTCGCCATTAAGCACACACCCATGACCAATGGCCAGCGAAAACCGCGCCATCCATTCCAGTTGACCGCCGCGCCGCTATTCCTTTCTGAATATGCTTACGACCGGGTGCAAATTTCAACATTATGACAAAATCGCGGATAATATTTTCTATTCTCTTTATCAATATAACAAACTCAATTAAGGTATCCTAATCTAGATATCGACCTCCCCGCATTGACTTGCAGAGTTCAATCCTCCGACACAACCTTTGATTGAAAGCCCAAACATCAGGCGTAGGTTTTAGCTGAAGGCGATAATCACAACGCGCTTGCATTGAATTTGACCAGAAGCTATGCCGAAGACTTTACCCATATAGGTGAAGCACTGCAGCATAATTCGTTGTACGGTCTTTCCTGTCATTTGGGGACAGCGGTGGAATGAAAATTGTCAACGAACAAAGGCAAAGCGATCCGCACCTCAGCATTATTGAGGTGGCGGAGCGACTATTTGGCCAGATCGGCTTCCAGAAGACAACGGTCGCGGACATTGCCCGCGAACTGCGCATGTCGCCGGCCAACGTGTACCGCTTCTTCTCGGCCAAGGCAGAGATCAACGAGGCTGTAGGAGGCCGCCTCCTTCGCAGTGTCGAGGCCGCCGTCGACGATGTCGTGAAACAGCCGGGGCGACCCGCCGAAAAATTGCGCGCGGCGATAGCCGCGATCGAAAAAGCGAACGCCGACCGCTTCGTCTCCAATCGTAAGCTGCATGAACTCGTCGAAACGGCGTTCAATGAAAACTGGCCGATCGTTCATGAGCATGTCAAAACAATACACGCGTCGCTTTCTGCAATCATTTCCCAAGGCGTTCACGAAGGCGAGTTCCACGCTGATGACTACCAACTCGCCGCACTCCTCGTGCACAGCGCATGCATTCGATTCTGCCATCCGCGACTGATGGTGGAATGCGCTCAGGATCCGGAGCCCACCCTCGATCAAATGATCGATTTCTGCCTCGTGGCGCTGAAGTAATCCCGCCTCAAGAAAAGCTCGGTCGCCGCGCAATTGCCCCCCCCGGCGGCGTTGAACGCGCGCGGCGGCGGGACAAGCAGGTCCATGACAAGCAGGTCCGGCGGCGTCGAGCGGATCGCCGCGTTCCGCTTCCCTGATCAACCCGGCGCGTAATCAACCGCTGCAGCAACTGCGCCGTCGACGGATGCGTTTTGCGCCTCCATTATGGTTTAATCTCAATAACGCCCGGTTGAAACTTCCAAGCGTCCGCAAGCATGGGGATTTGGGCTTGATCGGAGCTGTGCCAATTTTGTAACAGGTTTTGTTATACTGAGACTTTCCCCGGCGACATGGGCCGGGTGCCTCTGGCCCCAACCGCTCCGACAGGGTATCAGTCAAAAAGGTGAAGAGGGGCGAAGTTCATGTTGGGTTTTCGATTGGGCGGGATCACCTTGTTGGCGTCGGCGCTGCTCAGCGCGGGCGGCTGTAGCTTCTTTCCGAACGATGGCCCAGCTTCCGTCGACGTCTTGAAGCAGAAATCAGAGTCTCTTCCATACGCCCTGATCAAGCTGACGCCGGAGACGATCGACGTTCTGGCCGCTTATGAGCCAAAAGGTCTCGCCGGCGCATTCACGGACCGGCGTCCGTCCTCCAACATCAAATTCGGCATCGGCGACATCGTATCGACGACGGTTTTCGAGGCCACCGCCGGCGGCTTGTTCATCCCGCTCGACGCCGGCGCGCGGCCCGGCAACTACGTCACTCTCCCCGACCAGCCGGTCGACAATAACGGCAACATCACCTTCCCATTCGCGGGCGTGATTCGCGCCGCCGGCCGCACCAATGTGGAAATTCAAAACGAGATCGTCGACAAGATCAAAAACCGCGCGATTGAACCGCAGGTCGTCGTCACCCTGGCGCAGCAGAGAACCTCGCTCATCAGCGTCATCGGCGAGGTGAATACGCCGCTTCGCTTCGCGGTCCCCGCGACCGGCGCCGGCGATCGCGTCCTCGACGCGATTACACGCGCCGGCGGCATCAAGGGACAGGGCTATTCAACCTGGGTCATGCTCGAACGCGGCGGCAGGCGCGCCACGGTGCCCTTCGAAAACCTGGTCATGAATGCGGCCAATAATATTTATATCCAGCCGGGCGACCGCATCTACGTCTATCAGGAACAGCAGAAATTCATCGTTTTCGGGGCCTCCGGCGCCGAAGGCACGCTCGGCTCACAGGGCGAATTCAATTTCGACGCATGGCGGATCAATCTCGCCGAGGGCGTCGCGAAAGCAAGCGGATTGCAGGACGCCCGCGCCGACGCGGCCAACGTATTCCTTTATCGGAGAGAACCGAGGGAGGTCGCAAAACTCCTTGGCGCGGATGTGTCGGGCTTCGTCGGAGATCTTGTTCCTGTCATTTTCCAGATCAACCTGAGCGACCCGGGGGGCTATTTCCTCGCCACCAGAACACAGATGCGCAATGGAGACGTCATTTTCATCTCCAACTCCCAGTCTTACCAGCTGTCGAAATTCTTTAACTTCGTGACTACGGTGACGCAGGCGACCACTGGCGTGACGTCGACCATCATCGGCGTCCCGACGGCCTCGGCCGCCGTTCATGGCAATACCTTGGCGACGCCAGTCACGGGGACCGCAGGCACTACGGTCATTCCGGTTACGACGG
The DNA here is from genome assembly GCF_901905185.1 of Methylocella tundrae. Classification (GTDB taxonomy): domain Bacteria; phylum Pseudomonadota; class Alphaproteobacteria; order Rhizobiales; family Beijerinckiaceae; genus Methylocapsa; species Methylocapsa tundrae. Next base: position 300,131 of record NZ_CABFMQ020000076.1, on the reverse strand, counting down.
CCACGCCTTAATGGATGCGATCTGGTCCAGCATCAGGCATGGACCTAGCATAGAAACGGCCTGCGACACCGCAGGCCGTTGAACCGGGGCCCGGACGACGCCTATAATTCGCCCTCCCTCGAGTTTCGAGCACCGATGACGCCGACCGCCGCCAGAGCCGAACCGCGCCCAAAAATCCTCATTTATGGTGAGAATTACGCGCCGGAGATGATCGGCGTTGGCCGCTTCACCGGCGAAATCGGCTCCTACCTCTCTGAACTGGGATACAGGGTCGTCGCCGTCACCGCGCCGCCGCACTACCCCGGCTGGCGGGTCATTCCGCCCTTTCATGCATGGCGCTACGCAAGCGAAGTTCGCGACGGCGTCAAAGTTCTGCGCTGCCCGATCGCGCTGCGCACCGAGATGCGCGGCGTGTGGCGCCTGATCGCGCCATTGAGCTTCGCCGTTACCTCCGCGCCGGTCGCGCTGTGGCAGATCATCCGCTTCCGCCCCGACATCGTCCTCTGCGTCGAACCGACTTTATTCGTCGCCCCGGTCGGGTTGCTCGGCCGATTCTTCGGCGCCCGCGCCCTCCTTCACGTGCAGGACCTTGAAATCGACGCCGCCTTCGCCGTCGGTCATTTGAAGGGCGGGCTACTCAAAAGACTCATCTTTGGCGTTGAATCATGGCTGTTGCGCCGATTCGACGGGCTGATCACCATCTCGGGACAGATGCGCAAGCGGCTGATCGCCAAAGGCGTCGCGGCGGACAGAATCGGCATTGTCCGCAACTGGGTCGATCTCGCCAAGATCAAGCCGCTCGACGGAACGAACAGCTTTCGCAGCGAGCTTGGATTGAGCGCAGCCGATTTCGTCGTCCTCTATGCGGGCAATGTCGGCGCAAAGCAGGCTCTCGAAGTTGTCCTCGACGCAGCGCGCAAACTCTCCGGCAAGCCTCATGTACATTTCGTCATCGCAGGCGACGGACCCGAAAAGCAGCGCCTGCAACGCGATTATGGCGACCTCAGAAGCATCCATTTTTTGCCCCTGCAGCCTGAGGCGCGGCTTTGTGAGCTGCTTAATCTTGCCGATCTGCATGTGCTGCCGCAGAGCCAGGGCGCGGCCGATCTCGTATTGCCTTCAAAGCTCGGAGGAATGCTGGCGAGCGGCAAGCCTGTCCTCGTCACGGCGGATCGGGGCACCGAGCTTTACGAAGTGCTGGAGGGCACCTGCATTCTCGTGCCCGCCGGCGACAGCGCGGCGATGGCGACGGAGATCGATCATCTCGTCAGCGACAACGCTCATCCAGCGCTGGGGGACGGGCGCCATCTCGCCAAGCTTTTCGCGCGCGATTCCTGTCTCAATCAGTTTCGCGCTTATCTCGATCCGCCCAGGGCTTGAGCAGATCATTGCAAATAGGTTGCGGCCCGGAGCTTTGGAAACGGGTTGCATGAGCGCCCCCACTCCCGATATGAGCAGCGGTCGATCCTGGCCAACGGGACCTTTTCATGTGTGGGCGCTACGCCATCACTTTGCCGCCGGAGGCCGTGCGGCGCTTTTTCGGCTACGTCGAGCAGCCGAATTTTCCGCCTCGCTATAATATAGCGCCGACACAGCCTGTTCCCATCGTGCGCGCCGGCCTTGATCCGAGCGGCGCAATCACGCGCCATTTCTCTCTCGTCCGCTGGGGGTTTGTTCCCTCTTTCGTCAAAGATCCGAAGTCATTTCCGCTGATCATCAATGCGCGGAGCGAAACGCTCCTGCACAAAGCGAGCTTCAAGATGGCGTTCAAACGCCGCCGTTGTCTCTTTATCGCCGACGGCTTTTATGAATGGCGCCGGGGGCCAGAGACAGGCGCAAGGGGAAGGCAGGCTTCGCGCCCCTATCTCTTTCGCCGCGGGGATGGCGCGCCTTTGGGTCTCGCGGGGGTCTGGGAAAGCTGGATCGGGCCAAACGGTGAAGAGATGGATGCGGCCTGCATTATTACGACCGCCGCCAATGGCGCGACCACGGCGATCCACGACAGACTGCCCGCGATTATCGAGGCTTCGTCGTTTGAAAAATGGCTCGATCCCGATGAAGCCAGCGCGGACAAAGCCTTTGATTTGCTGCGGCCGCCGGAAAATGACGTGTTGAACTTTTTTGAGATCGGCCCCGCCGTAAACAAGACAGAGAATGATTCGCCCCAGGTGCAAGACCCCGCCGCCGCGCCGCAGCTTCAGCCGGCGAGGCGGCAGGAGGCAAAAGAAGCCGCAAAGCCGGCGCAGGGATCCCTTTTTTGAACGTCCCCGCGGGTGAGAGCTCTGGTCGATCGACGGAGGCGCTTTGCGCGCAATGACAAAGCGCTTGACGCCCGCCCGCCTCTGCCGACGAATGGGCAAGGGTCGTCAATGAGCAAAGGAGCTGACGGGCATGTTCGAATGGCTGAGGGGCTTCTGGACGCGACACATCGCGCAGGACGTGCCAATCGATCTTGCAAGGTGCGAGTTCGGCTGCCGGGTAAGAGAATGCCGGCGCGGCGAATGGGAGCGCTGCGAAAACAGGCTCTTGGACGTTCAGCGCCAGATCGCCTACGCTGAAGCGGCTTCCCCAGCGGAGCGGACGCCTCATGGCCAGAACGCATCGCAGGAGCAACGCAAGTCCTGAAAATTCCGGCGGCGATCGAAAGGAAACCCGTGGCTGAGCAGCGGGGCTCGCTCCTCAGTCGCTGATGCGGGTGCTTGCCGCTCAGCGCGCCTTGCCGAGGCTGGCTAGCGCGAATTCGCGTTTTTCGCCTAAAGGCGAGGCAACTAATTCGCAAGTTGCAGGTTCAAAGGCCCGAAATCCAAAGGGGATATGATCGTGGGCCAGAACGCATCTGCACAGGAACGCGCCGTCGCGATGTTGTCGATCTTCAAATCACGGAATGTCGCGGAAGGGGAAAGTCTGATGGCGAGCGATGTTTTCATCGATTGCCAACAAAGCAGCGGCGGCGCCGACTTTCGCGCGGCGATGCAATATGCCGAGCGCCGGAATTGGCTCAAGGATGAGGGAGCCGTGATCAGGCTGCTGGACGCAGGCCGAAGAGCCACGCTTGCCGATTGCGAGGACAAAGGCCCGGCCAAAGGGGCGGTCGTCTAGCGCGGAATGCGTTCAAGCGGAATCGCATTTAGCTCTTTAAGCCTTTGTTTTACCGCATGATGGGGTCCGAAAAGTCTGCAACTTTCCGGCGTCATGCCCTGGCCGAGTCCGTTCGCTCGAACCCGGCTGAACCATGCCGTCTGGGATGTGCGCTTCAACACGCCGCTGCGGCGCCCTTGAGCTCACACCTGCCCTCGTTTCAGCACCAAGAAATTTAAGCCTGCCCGCGAGAATGCCAAATGATTTGGCGGCGCTCACGGGCAGGCTCGCGCTTGCAGCCTTATCGGTCAAGGCGCCCGCGAGAGCGGCAGACATCAACTGCGGAAGAATTTGGTGGAGCCTGGCGGATTCGAACCAGCCATCTCTGCTTTCGCAGCGCTCTCCCACTGAGCTACGGCCCCGTGCTCATAGATCTACGCGAAATCCGAATTGGCGTCTTGAACTAAATGGGTCAATCGCCGTGAAAGCAGCCCCGAGAGCGCCCCGGGACGAAGTTTGCTCCCGAGCCGTCATGCCGCAAATGCCGCCAAAGGCGCCCGCGCCGACCTACTGTCGAGGCATTTTTTCCCGCTTCTGGTCCAAGCCTCCAAGCTGTCATGGGGCGCTGCTTCGCTAAGACCCCGTTTCAGGGGGACCGAGCGGGTTCGCATTGATGTCAGTCAGGCGCATTTTGGGACATTACGGCGATCGGCGCTCTTGACGACATCGCGCTGAAACTGCGCCGCCAGGGCGCGACGGTTGGGTGCTCGGCCTCAACAAAGCCAGCTCGACGATGGTGGAGCGATTCGGCACGCATCATCGGCCGGAAGCCGAAAGGCGGAAAGCCGCCCACTAAATTCTGTGCGAAATCCGATCCGGCGTTATGAACTGGCCAATGGGTCAAGCTCAACCGCCGGACCGTGGAATGAAAGTTTTGGCTCCCTGAGCAGGACTCGAACCTGCGACCGATCGATTAACAGTCGATTGCTCTACCAGCTGAGCTATCAGGGAATGCATGCGGCGGTGGCCGCCGCAGCGATTGGCGGCATATAGCAAGCTTGCCGGCGCTTTGCAAAGCGCTAATCGCACGCCGCCATCAGAAGTTTGCACGAACGCCGAACCACGCCTTGCTTCGAAGCGGTTTCTTTTGCTATAGGCAAGACCGCGCTGTCGTCGCGACGGAGGCCTCGTGGCGGAGTGGTTACGCAGAGGACTGCAAATCCTTGCACCCCGGTTCGATTCCGGGCGAGGCCTCCAATAAGTCAGAGACTTAGCAGGTAGGAAAACGGCGCAAACTGCTCGTCAGCGATTCGTCGGAGAATTCAAAGCTCATAGAATGAGCGATTTGAGCCGGCATCGCTGATCATTGCGCTCCTCGTCTGCTCGCTGATAACGCTCGGAATATATGCGGTCATGGCAGAGCCGCCGGTCCAACTCAATCGCTGAAACATCAGCCGCCTTCAACTGAACCAACTTCGCCCATCGACGGTTTTGTCGCGCGAGAGCGGAGAAAGGCAATGTTCTCGACAGTGGGGACGGCCGGGGCGTAAGCTCAGACCAAACCTTGAACCTGAGGCGGCCGGCGCCATGACGCTAGCGGGAGTGTTCGACATCGCTTCTTTCGCACTCGGCACGACCGGGACGTTCATATTGTTTAAAGGTTCTTTGCGCCTGGCGCTTACTCTCATAGCGGCGAGTCTTGTCCTGCAGATCGCGGCGCAATCCGCTGGCTGACGTCTGCGTTCCAAAGAATTTCTTGTCTACCGCTTCGCAGGCGCAACCTCCGGCCGAGACCGCGTCGTCATTGAGGCGACGGCGCAAGCCGAGCTTTGGACCGGCAAGACGGACCTCGCCACATAAACGGCGCGATGTCCGATTGGCCTGCGAAATATCGCCTGAGCACCAGGCTTTAACTTTACAGTAATATCGCCATAACGTTGCAGTATGCCGCGCCGCACAAGTCACGTAAGCTTATTTAACTAGCTTAACCCAAAGAGCGCACTACTTATCAAACAATAAAAGTGACAATTATTATAACAATCGAAATTTCGTGGAAGATTTCGCCAAGCCGATGTGCTTGTTTCCCGCCGTCACGAGTCTTCAGTGACCGAGAAGCGCCGCAAAGGCGATTGGGGGAAACATGTTAATGCTTTCAAAGCTATGGCGATCTGCGCGCTTACGCGTAGACAAAGCAAGGCCTTCAATAAAAGCAGGACTCGCGCTGAGCCTGATCCTCACAGCCGGGGCTCTGACCGCGCCAACGCAAGCGCAGGCCGCAGGCAAGCTGCGCGTCGAGACAAAGGAAGGTCCGGTCAAGGGCTTACTGGTCAATGGCGTCGCCGAGTTCCTCGGCATTCCCTACGCCACGCCGCCGCTCGGCAAATTGCGCTGGATGCCGCCAAAACCCCATGCGCCCTGGACCAACGTTCTCAAGGCGACGGCTTTCGGTCCGACCTGTGCGCAGATCACAACCCTCGGGGTGTTCGCCGGTCCCGCGAACAACAATGAAGATTGTCTCTATATCAACGTCTTCACGCCTAACCTCGAACCATCGGCGAACCTTCCGGTGATTCTCTGGATCCATGGCGGTGGGCACGTCGACGGCGAGAGCAACGACTACGACGCGACCAAGCTCGCCTCGCAAGGCCACACAGTCGTCGTCACCTTCAACTATCGCCTCAACCTCATGGGTTTTTTGGCGCATCCCGCATTGGACGCAGAAGGCCATCTGTTCGGCAACTACGGCATTCTGGACGAGCAGGCTGCGCTCAAATGGGTGCAACGGAACATTGGCGCATTCGGCGGCGACAAGCATAATGTCACCCTCGGCGGCCAGTCTGCGGGCGCCTCAAGCACCGCCGATAACGTCATATCGCCGCTGGCCACGGGCTTGTTCGACCGGGCGATCATCCAAAGCGGCTCCACTTATATGACGCTGATTCCATTGGCGTTCGCCGAAACGAAGGGCACAGCCTTTGCGGTTGCGGCTGGTTGCGGCTCCGGGACGGATGCGGCGACCGCCAAATGTCTGCGCAGTCTGCCCGCCGCCCAGATTGAGGCGCTTTCAGGAACGCCGAGCGCCAACGGCCCTTACATCACCGGCCCGATGATTGACGGCCAGATCCTGCCGCAGGGAGGCGTCGCAGCAATCACTTCAGGCAGGTTCAACCACATGCCAGTCATGAACGGAGTGGTGAAGGACGAGGGCAATTTTAGCATAGGCATCACGGAATATTTCTCCGGACCGCCGCGCGTGCCCCCGACGGCAGCGAGTTTCACGACCTTCGTTACGAATACCTACAGCGGCAACGCCGGACCTGGCGGCTCGCCGCCGGCTTACCCACCGGGGACCGTCGCTGCGGTTCTGGCCCAATATCCGGTCAATGCCTACGCCACGCCGCAATTGGCTTTGGATGCGGTCATGACCGACCCTACGGCCTGCCGGATTCGCTACGGCACTCAATTGTTCAGTGCTCAGAAGGTGCCGGTCTACGCCTATGAGTTCGATTATCAGAAGGCGCCATATTACTTCCCGGCGATGCCGGGGTTTGTGCCGCTTGCGGCCCACACCATCGACATCCAGTTCCTCTTCCGGCTTTACCATGGCGGACCGCTCGGCATCACGCACTACCTGAACAACAAGGAGGAGGATCTCTCCGATCAGCTGGTGACCGCCTGGACGAACTTCGCCTGGACGGGCAATCCGAACGGATTGGGAAACAGCCCCTGGCCGCGCTACAGGAACAATCCGGCCAAAGCCATTTACCTGTCAGAAAACATCCCTTTGTCGACCTTTGCGGATGCACAATACTCCGCTGCGCACAAGTGCGATTTCTGGCAGCAATATTTGGTCTACAACTAAGCCGGACGACGCCCCGGTTTGACGCTCCCCGCGCCTGAGTGACGGCCATACCCTGGCCGTCACGTTTTGCGACCATTGATGAACCCTTCATAGGCTTCTTAATCTCCGGGCCGGCTTCCGTTAGAATATCACTGCACTCGCCAACACTTAGGTTAACGCGCGCCGTCATCCTGGCCGACGCCCGCCGCCCTCCAGGCGCCGCTGACGCCGGCCTTCGCGGCGCTCTCCCGCGACGGCGAAGATGATCCGAAAAGCGCAATTCGCGGATCGCCCTGAAATATGGTCAAATGAGGCCCGGATCGCAGCCATGACTCGGTAGGGCTGACGATTCGCCAAAAGATCATCCGACCGGAAATTTCGGGGGGCCGCCATGAGGTTCGGGCCTGAAATCACAATGATTGTGTCGCCAAGCGCAGTTTTGCGCGCGTCGCGGCGGATCCTCAGCGCGAGCCTGATCCTCCTCGTCCTCGGCGGAGCGCGGGCTTGCGCCGAGACGAACGAGCCTCCGACGATGACGGTCAGCGTCGTCAAGACGAAAACGCAATGTTTCGTGGATCGGCTGCGCCTCAATGGATCGATTGTCGCACGCGAGGACGTTCTGGTGCGGCCCGACATCGAGGGGCTGCAGATCGCGCAGCTCCTGGCCGAGGACGGCGCGAGCGTCACGGCAGGGCAGCCGCTGGCGCAGCTCGCGCGGCCGGACTGGCTGCCCGGCGCGCCCGTCAAGGCGACGGTGACCGCGAGCGCCGCCGGCGTTCTGGTCTACAGCCGGCTCGCCGTGGGGGCGCCGGCGTCGGCGCGAGGCGAGCCCATGTTCCGCATCATCCGCAATGGCGAACTGGAGCTTCTCGTTCATCTGCCGGTGGCGGCGCTTGCGAAGATCAAACAGGGCCAGATCGCCAAGATCGAAACGCTCGATTCGAGCGAATACGCCGGCACGGTGCGGCTCATTTCGTCCGAGATTGATCCTTTGACGCAGCAGGGCCGCGCGCGCATTCAGATGAGCGCCAGCGCCGGCCTGCGGCCCGGTGCCTTCGCCGTCGCGACGATTGACGCCGGGCAAAGCTGCGGCCCGGCGGCCCCTCTTTCGGCGATTCTCTACGGTTCCGAGGGCGCCATCGTGCAGGTTGTGCGCGACAATCGCATCGAGACGCGGCAGGTGCGGGTCGGCCTTTTCGGCGGCATGGACGCCGAAATTCGCGAAGGGCTGTCTCCAGGCGACGTCGTCGTCGTCCGCGCCGGCGCCTTTTTGCGCGAAGGAGATGTTGTGCGGCCGGTTCCGTGAGGGATTTCGCTCGAATGTGATCCGCTCGGGCTGATGGCCGCGCTTTGCCTCGCCTTTTCGCATCGCGATCCTTAAGATGACGCAAAATCCGGCGATGCGGCCCGGCTCCGAAAAAGGCACACCCTTGAGCGTCCAGACATTTGAAGTCAGCGAAGATGAAGATGGCCTGCGGCTCGACCGCTGGTTCAAGCGCAGGATTCCGTCTCTCTCGCTGTCACATCTGAACAAGATCGTCCGCACCGGCCAAGTCAGGGTGGATGGCGCGCGCGTAAAAACCGCGACGCGGCTGGCGCAGGGCCAGAGCGTGCGCGTGCCGCCGCTCAATCTCGAGGCGCAAGCCGAAGCTCCCGCGCGCGAACCCCTGATTTCAGAAGAGGACCGGCGCGAGCTGCGCGACATGATCCTCTTTGAAGACAAGGATCTGATGGTGCTGAACAAGCCCTTTGGCCTCGCCGTGCAGGGCGGTTCGGGCACGAAGCGCCACATCGACGGCATGCTTGCCTCAATGCCCAATGAGCGCGGCGAGAGGCCGGTTCTGGTGCATCGTCTCGACCGCGATACGTCAGGCGTTCTGCTGATCGCCAAAACGCGGAAAATCGCAGCTGATCTCGGGGCGATTTTCCGCTCCCGCCAGGCGCAAAAAATCTACTGGGCGCTGGTCGAGGGCGTGCCGAAGCCGGCGCAGGGAAAAATCTCGCTGTTTCTGGCGAAGGGCGAAGGCATGGGCGCCGATCGTCCGGCGCGGCGCGGCCCCGAAGACCGGGCTGCGATGGAAAAGATGCGCGTCGCCCAGCATGGCGATGAGGACGCGCAACATTCGGTGACCTATTACGCGACCGTTGACACCTTCGAGCCGCGCGTTGCGTGGCTGTCGATGAAGCCGATCACCGGCCGCACGCATCAATTGCGCGCCCATGCGGAAGCGATCGGCCATCCGATCATCGGCGATCCGAAATATGGCCTGAAGCCGAAGAATGATCCCCGCCGCAACGATCCTTTGCGCGCCATCCCCGATACGGTCGAGCGCAAGCTGCATCTGCTCGCTCGGCGGCTCAAGCTGCCCCACCCTCGCGGCGGCGTTCTGGACGTCACCGCGCCGCTGCCGCCGCATATGCTGCGTTCTTTCGAGCTCTTCGGCTTCGACGCCAAGCAATATGATCCGATCGAGGCGGCGCCCGAATAGGCTTTTCCGCCCGATCGCATATCGTCCCCGCCCAAATCTGCTCACCGTCTGTTTTTGGGCGCGAGAAGCGTTTGCGATTACGCTCCGGCCACATCTCAGCCTCAAGACGGGGAGCCTGGGGTTGGACGCGCGGGCAAGATTGCGCGGGAAGCCGGGCGGACCGACGAAGCGTGTGAACGCCCGGAGCGCTGGCGTAAACGGCGCCGGCGTCGTTCAAACAGGACCGCGGGACCGCCTCGGCTATTTCTGCTGGCTTACGCCATAGCAGGATTTGGGGATGCTCGGCGTATTGAACTTGATCGGATCGCCGCATTTGTCGCAGCCGGCGAGCGCGAGAGACGCCAGAACGAGCCCGGCGAAGGCAAAGGCAAGGGTCGTGAGGCGCCGCATCATCCGCTCCAGAAATCCGTTCCCGCATTACCCATGCGACGTTTGCAAAGAGCCGTCCAGAGCCAGTGCGTTTTTTGGGAGCCGGCGGGCGCCGGCTCGGAATTGCCAAAATCCTAAATCGTCGCGATCTGGCAAAAACCGGGCGCGCGCCCGTTGGCCGCAAGATCGCTCTCGTCGCCCTGGCTCAGTTCGACCCGGGCGACGCGCGCCGCAGGCGGTCCGCGCCAAAGCTTTTCGCAAAGCTCTTCAATCGCCGCGGCTGGACCGGCAAACAGCGCTTCGACGTCGCCATTCATCCGATTGCGCACCCAGCCGCTGAGGCCGAGCGCCTCCGCCTCCGCCTGCGTCCAGGCGCGATAGCCAACGCCCTGGACGCATCCGCTGACGATCGCCCGGACGAAGCGTTCCGGCCGCGACCCGTTGGCGGCGATGTCGGAAGCTGGCGGCGGCGAATCTGTCATGCCTTGCCTCCCGCATCAAAGTTCCGTCGGCTCCGGCGGCCGCGTCAGACGCCGATATTGTCGATGAGCCGCGTCTTGCCGAGCCTTGCCGCGGCAAGAAGACGCACCGGCGCGCCAATCGGCGCGGCGAGGGGCGCCAATGTTTCGGCGTCCCTCGCCTCGATATAATCAATGATGAACCCCGCCGCCTCAACGCTCGCTCTGGCTTGCGCCAGCGCGACATCGATCGCCCCGCCCCCGCGAATCCCGGCGGCGCAGCGCTGGAGCGCGGCGTGCAGCGCCGGGGCGGCCTTGCGCTCCTCGGGCGACAGATAGACGTTGCGCGACGATAGCGCGAGGCCGTCAGCCTCCCGGATGGTTGGCGCGCCGATGATTTCAGCGCCAAGATCGAGATCGCGCGCCACGCGCTCGATGACTTTCAGCTGTTGATAATCCTTCTCGCCGAAAATCGCGATATCGGGACGGCATTGATTGACAAGCTTGGTGACGACCGTCGCGACGCCGGCAAAATGAGTGGGCCGGAACTGGTCTTCAAGGCCGGCCGCCGCCGGGCCGGCGACATTCAGCAGGGTTGAAAAGCCCGCGCCATACATTTCCGCAACGTCCGGCGCAAACACGACGTCGCCGCCCGCCGCCGCGAACATCGCGACGTCCGCCCCGAACGTCCGCGGATAAGCGCCAAAATCCTCGTTCGGCGCAAATTGCGTCGGATTGACGAAAATCGACATGACGACGCGGCTTGCCCTTTTCCTGGCCAGCGCGACCAGCGAAACATGACCCTTGTGCAGCGCGCCCATGGTCGGGGTCAGGGCAATCGATTCGCCCGCGGCCCGCCAGTTCGCGACCGTCTGGCGCAGGGCCGCGACCTCGCGCAGGATTTTGACGCGGCCTTGATCTTCTGCGCCCATTTTGGTCTCCCTGCCCTCCCCTCGCGCCTCGCGAAAGATCATCGGCCGCGCGGCAGCCTTTACCCCATCCGGCGAAGCGCTGCGATAGGGTAGACTTCACCCTTGGCTACGCGTATCTCATGGAGCGCTTGTGGATGGCGTGTATGAAGAAAATTGGTGATATGGCCCAACCCGTGACGTCCGACTTCGCCTCGAGCGCGCTGGATTATCATCGCTTCCCGAAGCCCGGCAAGCTCGAGATCCGCGCCACAAAGCCGCTTGGGACGCAGCACGATCTCGGACTTGCCTATTCGCCTGGCGTCGCCGCGGCCTGCCTCGCCATCGCCGGAGATCCGGCCGAGGCGACCGAACTGACGGTGCGGCAAAATCTCGTCGCGGTCGTGACCAATGGCACCGCTGTTCTCGGCCTTGGCAATATCGGCCCCCTGGCGGCCAAGCCCGTGATGGAGGGCAAGGCGGTCCTCTTCAAGAAATTCGCGGGGATCGACGTTTTCGACATCGAGATCGCGGAAAACGACGTTGATCGTCTGGTCGACATCGTCGCCGCGCTGGAGCCGACCTTCGGCGGCATCAATCTCGAAGACATTAAGGCGCCGCAGTGTTTCGAAGTCGAGCGCAAGCTGCGCGAGCGCATGTCGATACCGGTCTTTCACGATGACCAGCACGGAACCGCGATCATCGTCGGCGCCGCTGTTCTCAATGCTATGGAATTGTCCGGCAAGAGCATCGAAAGCGTCAGGATCGTCAGCTCCGGCGCAGGCGCTGCGGCGCTCGCCTGCCTTGATTTCCTCGTCGAGCTCGGCGCCAAACGCGAGAATATCTTCGTCACCGATGTCGAAGGGGTCGTCTACAAGGGGCGCCCGTCGATGAACGAGCGCATGCTGATCTATGCGCGCGACACCAACGCGCGCCGGCTCGACGACGTCATCGGCGGCGCCGATGTCTTTCTCGGATTGTCGGCCGGCGGCGTGCTGACGCCCGAGATGGCGAAAAAGATGGGCGCGCGGCCGCTGATCATGGCGCTCGCCAATCCGACGCCGGAGATCGAGCCCGAAGCGGCGCATCTCGCGCGCCCGGACGCGATGATCTGCACCGGACGCTCCGATTATCCCAATCAGGTCAATAACGTCCTCTGCTTCCCTTACATTTTTCGAGGGGCGCTCGATGTCGCCGCCTCGACGATCAATGAAGCGATGAAGCTCGCAGCCGTCCGCGCCATCGCGCAATTGGCCCACGAGCCCCCCTCCGACGTCGTCGCTCGAGCCTATGACGGCAAGTCGCGTCTGTTCGGCGCCGACAGCCTCATCCCTTCGCCCTTCGATCCGCGTCTCATCCTGCGCATCGCGCCTGCCGTCGCAAAGGCCGCGATGGCGACGGGAGTCGCGAAAAAGCCGATCGTCGATTTCGTCGCCTATGAGGAAACGCTGTCGCGCTTCGTGTTCCGTTCGGGCTTTGTCATGAAGCCGCTGATGCAGGCGGCCAAAGCCGATCCGCGGCGCGTCGTCTATGCGGAAGGCGAGGATGAGCGCGTGCTCCGGGCGGTGCAGACCATCGTCGAGGAAGGCATCGCCAAGCCCATCCTGATCGGGCGCCCCGATGTGATCGAGACGCGCCTCGAGCGTTTTGGCCTCTCGGTCCGGCCAGGACGCGATTTCGAACTCGTCAATCCGCAGGACGATCCGCGCTATCGCGACTATGTCGCAACCTATCTCGAACAGGCTGGCCGGCGCGGCGTGACGCCCGACGCCGCGCGCACGCTGGTGCGCACCAATTCGACCGTCATCGCGGCGCTAGCCGTCAAGCGCGGCGACGCCGACGCCATGCTGTGCGGTCTCGACGGACGGTTCAACTCCCGTCTCGGCTACATCCGCGACATCATCGGGCTCGCGCCCGGCGTCACGGATTTTTCCGCGATGAGCCTGATGATCACCAGCAAGGGCGCCTTTTTCATCACGGACACCCATGTCAGACACGATCCGGCCGATTTCGAGATCGCCGAAATGGCCTTGATGTGTGCGCGCCACGTCCGGCGATTCGGCCTCGAGCCGCGCATCGCCCTTGTCTCGCATTCGGACTTCGGCACGGACGACGCGCCGTCGTCGCTGAAAATGCGGCGCGCGGTGGAAATCTTGCGTCAGCGCGCGCCCGAACTCGAAGTCGACGGCGAGATGCAGGCGGACACGGCCTTATCGCAAACTGTGCGCGATCACGTGCTGCCCTCCTCGCGTCTGAAGGGCGAAGCCAATGTTCTCGTCATGCCGAGCCTCGACGCCGCGAACATCGCCTACACGATGACGAAGATCATGGCGGACGCCCTGCCTGTCGGGCCAATTCTCATCGGCGGCGCGAAGCCGGCGCATATTCTCATACCTTCGACCACCGCGCGCGGCATCGTCAACATGACGGCGGTGGCGGTCGGCGAAGCGCAAAGCCAGAGCGACGCGAAAATGCTGGCGGACGCAGGTCTTATGCCGTTGGCGCATATCTGAACGAGGCCGCCCGATAGGCCTTCCCCGGCGGCGGGGAATCAATGCTGCAGTGCGTCTGGCCAAGGAAGGGCTTTTCTGCTATGACTGAGGCTCTGCTTCAATCCTTCGATTGGCGCGCTCGGATCCGCAGCGATTAAAGGTAGTTGTCCCTAATGACTTCAAAAAAAGTAGCTTTAATCACCGGCGTCACGGGTCAGGACGGCGCTATTCTTGCTGAGCTTCTACTCTCCAAAGATTACATCGTACATGGCGTCAAGCGGCGCTCTTCCTTGATCAATACCGACCGCATTGATCATCTCTATCATGATCCGCACGAGGAGAATGTCGACTTCTTCCTGCATTACGGGGATCTTACCGACGCAACCAATTTGATCCGCATCGTTCAGGAGGTGCAGCCCGACGAGATCTATAATCTCGCCGCGCAAAGTCATGTGCAGGTGAGCTTCGAGACGCCCGAATATACCGCGAATTCAGATGCGCTCGGAACGCTGCGGCTGCTTGAGGCGATCCGCATTCTGGGGCTCATCGGCAAGTCGCGATTCTATCAGGCGTCGACTTCCGAACTTTACGGCAAGGTCCAGGCCGTCCCGCAGAGCGAGACGACGCCTTTTTATCCTCGCTCGCCCTATGCCGCCGCCAAGCTCTACGCCTATTGGATCACGGTCAACTACCGCGAAGCCTATGGCATGCACGCCTCGAACGGCATCCTTTTCAATCATGAAGGGCCGACCCGCGCCGAAACCTTCGTCACCCGCAAGATCACGCGCGCGGTGGCGGCCATTCATCTTGGCTTCCAGGACAAGCTTTTCCTCGGCAATCTCGACTCCAAACGCGACTGGGGCGATGCGCGCGACTATGTCGACGGCATGTGGCGCATCCTGCAGCAGCCGGAGCCGGATGATTATGTCCTCGCCACGGGGGAAACCCACACGGTTCGCGAATTCGTCGAACGCGCTTTCGCGGAAGTCGGCGTCATCATTGGGTGGAAGGGCGAAGGGGTCGACGAACGCGGTTTCGACTCCAGGACCGGCAGGGTTCTGGTCGAGATCGATCCACGCTATTTTCGGCCGACGGAAGTTGATCTGCTGCTCGGAGATCCGACCAAAGCGTTCGAAAAGCTCGGCTGGAAACATAAGACGACATTCGAGAAGCTCGTCTCCGACATGGTCGCAAGCGACCTCATCGTGATGAAGGCGCGCGGCCGGGTCTAGAGCGTTTTCCGACCGGATCGAATCATTCGGTCGATAAGAAATCGCTTCTGATTCAAAAGCTTGAGCATATTCTTTGCGATTGGATTGAACTAATCTGATCGGAATATGCTCTAGGGCCAAGGTCCGCGCGCCCGGATTAAAAGCCGGGATCGCAAGCCCGGGATCGCAAGCTATGAGATGAAGAACGCCGTCGATTGCAAAGCGATCGGCGTGCTGCCCGGATCTGAGGAGAAATCATGGCCGATGCTTCGGCGGGTTCGACCCGCAAACGGCGAATTTGGGTCGCTGGCCATCGCGGTATGGTCGGATCCGCCATTGTGCGCCGGCTTGCCGGCGAGAACGTCGAGATTTTGACGGTCGGACGCAACGAACTTGATCTTCGCGACCAGTCAGCCGTACGCGCCTGGGTCGCGCGCGAAACGCCGGACGTCATCATCCTCGCCGCCGCGAAGGTCGGCGGCATTCTGGCAAATGATTCCTACCCGGCCGATTTCCTTGTCGACAATCTGGTCATCGAGACCAATGTCATCGAGGCGGCGCATCGCGCCAACGTCGATCGCCTCATCTTTCTCGGCTCCTCCTGCATCTATCCGAAATTCGCCCCGCAACCGATCAGGGAAGATTCGCTGCTGACGGGTCCGCTCGAGCCGACCAATGAGTGGTACGCGATCGCCAAGATTGCCGGCATCAAAATGTGCCAGGCCTACCGGCGCCAGCATGGACGCCGCTATATTTCGGTCATGCCGAGCAATCTTTATGGCCGAAACGATAATTTCGACCTCTCGACGAGCCATGTGCTGCCCGCCCTTATTCGCAAATTCCACGAGGCCAAACTGGCGGGCCGCGGGGAAGTCGTCGTTTGGGGCAGCGGGACGCCACTTCGCGAATTTCTTTACGTCGACGACCTCGCCGACGCCGTGGTGTTCCTGATGGACAATTACGACGAAGACGAAGCGATCAACTGCGGCGCTGGCTCCGACGTGACGATCCGCCAGCTCGCCGAGACAATCGGGCGCGTCGTTGGCTTTTCGGGCGAACTGGCGTTCGATTCGACAAAGCCCGACGGCACGCCGCGCAAACTGATGGATTCAAGCCGCCTTGCCGCGCTCGGCTGGACGCCCAAGACCAGGCTCGATGAGGGGATCGCTGAAGTGTACCAGTGGTTTCTTCGCGAAAAAGCGGGAGAGCTCGCAACAGTCTGAAGCCGTCCGCGCCCTGCTCAAATGACCGGACGTGGGCGGGCCGAAGCACAGGCGTCGGCCACGCCATCGCATCCGTCGCCTGCTGATCCTCCAAACGAGGCGTGGCGCAATTTGGAAAACAATCGGCGGGAGGCTTTTGCTGTGCGAAAGGGCACTTCGCCTCACTTCAAAACGGCCGATGTCTGCAGCGAAGCCATTGCACGCCGTTCGCCATCAGATCTCATCTGAACGACATCGTCGCGCAAGGCTGAGGCCATAGGCTGGATCCACAAAACTGCTTTAGCGCTCGCGCGACGTTAATAGTTCAAAGAGCTCGCCCCGGCGCGCCGATCCATTGTCGAGGAAGTCTAACGTGAGCGAGCGCCGTTCCAAAACCAATTCAGTCGACGAGATCATTCAAAACCTTCGCAACTTTTATTTGAGTTCCATACGAACACTCGTTTTTATTATATATCGTCGAGATCGCAGCGGCGCCCTCGCCTTGAAACGCTCGCGTCAATGCTGTATCGGTTTTGAAGTTCTTTTATCTTCGTCCGGGCCACGCCGCCGTCAAAATGGCTGGCTTCTTTCCTTCTCAATCTGACAAGCGATTGCAATGTTTGTCGCGCTCGGCTTTCTTCTCGGACTCGTGGCCCTCAGTTCCGTGATGCCCATCGTCGATGGGACGATGCTTCCTTCTTTCCTTCCCCTGCTGGCCGCCATCGGCCTCGTTTTGGTCGCGGTCAGGCTGCCGCCGGCGGAAGCCTCGCGATTTGGCGCTCTCGTCAAGCCGCTCGTCATTGGCGCCGCGATCCCGGCCCTCTGGATTTTATTCCAGATGGCTCCCGTGCCGGCTGGTCTGGCTCATCCCGTATGGGCGAGCGTGAAAGCGGGCTTTCCTTCCCCGGTCTCAGGAAGCATCACGGTCGACATCGGCGCGACAGCCATGGCGCTCGTGAGCTATCTCACTCTTGTCGGCGCGATCCTGCTGGCGACGGCCGTGACGATCAATCGGGATCGCGCTGAAATCGTGCTCATTACGCTGACGGGCGCGACCACCCTTCTTTCGATTGGGTTGCTGGCGACCAGCATTTTTGGCATGGCCCACCCAGCGGCGCGTGAAGAACTCCTCGATTGCGCCTGCCTTGGCGTCATTCTCGCTTCCGCCTGCGCCTGCTTTGTCTATGAGCGCCACGAGACCCGCCGAGCGAAACTCGGCTATGGCGACGCCCGATTCGTCTATCCGCTGCTGGCGTCTCTCGCGGCATTTTTGATTTCCGCGACGGCGGTCGCCATATCGCGTTCGGGCTCCGTAATTTTCGCGGCCTGCTGCGGGGTTGGTCTCTTTGGCGCCGTCTTTCTCGTGCGCCGGCTCAGTCTCGGCCGTTGGGGCGCCGGCGCGATCGGCCTGACCGCGAGCGTCATAGTCATTGCACTGATCAGCGGAGCCGCCGGAACCGCTTCCGATCCGCGCTTGGCTTTTGTCCGCAAAGATCCCGCGACAGTCGAGCTGACGCAGCGCATTCTCGCCGACGCCCCCTTCTTTGGCGACGGCGCAGGCGCGTTTTCCTCCATCCTGCCGATCTATCAATTCGGCGATGATGGCGCGCAAGAGCGCAAGGCGGTGACCGCGGCGGCAAAACTTTCGATCGAAATGGGCCGCACCATGCTTTGGGCCGCCGTCATCGTCGCCGGGCTGGCGGTCGTCCTGTTCCTGCGCGCATCCGCCAAACGCGGCCGCGATTCCTTTTACGCCGCGACGGCGGCTTCGTGCATCGTCTCGCTGATCGCTCTGGCCTTCATCAACACTGGGCTTTTCGGTCCGACGCTGCCGGTTTTGTCGGCTGTCATCATTGGCCTTGGTCTTGCGCAATCGCAGGGACGCAACGCCGCATGACCAATCCGCCCTCGAACGAGAGCTTCGCGCTTATGAGCGCCGTTGCTGCGTTGATTTTGTCGACTCGTCTACATAAATCATGGTTCTTGTCGCCACGGGCTTTTGTCAAATGATCAAGCGATCGGAGATGACGGCCTTCAGTCTCTTGTGGGTCGCGCTTTCAAAAATGGAAGGCCGTAGCAGAACCCGGTCCTCCACCGGATATGGTCGGAGCCAGACAGCCCTTTTTCGACGCCGGTTGATCTGCGGCCGCCAAAGCGGCGCCATTCGTCTCGCCTCGCGCAGGCTCCAGCTTCCTCAATCCGCATAGGGAACCGAATATTATGCTGGCCCATTTCAATCGGTCCAAAGCTGCACTGCTCAGCGGGGCGTTTCTCGCGGCGGGGCTCTCCTTAGCCGCCTCGCAAGCGCTGGCCCAGCGCGCGTCGGATGGCCCTTTCTCCAGTCTGTCCGGCTATTGGACGGGCAGCGGAACCATTACCATGTCGAACGGTTCCAGCGAGCGAATCCGCTGCAAGGCCGTCTATGCGGTCAATGACACTGGCAAGGCGCTGAATCAGAGCCTGCGCTGCGCCAGCGACAGCTACAGATTAGAAATCAAAGCCAATGTCGTTCTCAACGGCGGCACGCTCTCCGGCACGTGGAACGAAGAGACCCGCCACGCAATGGGCAACATCACGGGGCGCGGCTCCAACTCAGAAATCATGGCAAGGGTAGACGGCGCCGGCTTCGCCGCCGGGCTTCAGGTGCGCTTTCGCGGCGACAAGCAGTCTGTTTCGATTCGGCCGACCACCGGCACGGACGTCGCCGACGTCGCCATCACCATGCGCAAAGGGTAGACGGCGCAAAGACCAATCGAGCGTTTCGGCAGAGAGCCCGGCCAAGCAGCCATTTCGCGTCTTGACGATGCGGAATGGCTTTGTCTGTCTTCCGGCGGGCCGCCCTGCGCCCGGCCCCGCTTAAGTATGGCGATTGATCGCGCCGCCTCGACGCGATGCTTATGCTCCTTCTATCGCGCGCGGGACTGCTTGCTGGCATCACCGCCTTATCGCAATCCGATCGGCGGTGCGGCGAAGGAACATCGCGGTCGGCCTCAGGATCAAAAGATCGGCGGTCAACGCCGCCATCATCGCGAAGGCGCTCAGCCAGCCGAACAAGCGCAACGACGGCAGATCGGAAAGCACCGTCACGGCAAGACCGCAGGCGAGCACGATCGAGGTCAGAATCAAGGCGGGCCCGACAAGCACCGTCGCCCGCTCCACCGCCAGCGCAAAATTCTCGCCGGAATCATCCTCGATGCGGAGTCTGTTGAGGAAATGAATCGTCGCGCTCAGGCCAAGGCCAAAGGAAACAGTCAATGCGACGACGCTGGCGAACTGAAGCCCCTGCCCCGTTATGGCCAGCAAAGCGCCTGAGGCGACGACGGGAAAGATGCCCGGCAGAATGCAGGCCAGCGCCACGACGACTGACCGAAAGGCAAGCCCGATAAAAGCGGCGACGAAGAAAAACTCGATCGTCAGGCCGCGGGTCAGCTTGTCGATCATGCTCGCGCTGTTGCGCGCCGCGATCGCCGAAAGCCCGGTCACCGAAAGCTTGTAGCCGGGATATTGCGCGCGAAGACCCTTGAGCGACTTGTCGATCCCATCAACGATCGGCAGCAGCTGGCTGGCGTCGGCGTCCGGCACGCGTCCCGACACGATGACGGCGTCCTGCTTCGCGTCGATAAAGCGGCGGGTCAAATGCTCGGGCAGCAGATCGACATATTTCTTCAACGTGGTGACGTCTGACGAGCCCGCCTTTTCTTTCAGCCAGCGTCGCAGGGTTTCAAGCGACCAAACATTGCCAACGCCGGCCTGGCGCTCCATGAGACTGTGCACCCTCGCGATCACCTCCAGTGTTTCCGGCGCATAAAGCGACGCGCCCGGCGGCAGCTGGACGAGAACGTCGATTGGATTTGCGCCCGTCAATTTGGCGTCGAGCCGGCTGCTTGCCGAGACGGCCTGCTCCTTGTCCGGCACCTGATCTGCAAGCCGATAGCGCGGCTGAAGATTGGCGAAGACGCCGCCAAGCGCCGCGACGACGATCAATCCGATGAGACTGTAAAGCCCCGGACGCCGAACCATTCGCGCGGCTATCCAGAAACAGAACTTGCGCAATGCTTCGACGCCGAAATCGCCGCCCCGCCCCCTGACCGCCAGCCCCGCCTCATTGCGCAGCAGGAGGACTCCAAGCAGCGGAAACAGAAAAAGCACGGTGAAAAGAGCAATGAGCGTCGCGATCAGGCCCGCTTCGCCAAATGTCCGGATCAGTTCGGAATGGGAGAAAAGCAGCGCCGTGAACGAGAGAGCAGCCGTCGCATGGGTGAGGACGCAGGCGGGCCCCACGATCAAAAGCGCGTTGCGCAAGGCCTCATATTTGGTCTGGCCGGCGAGGATGCGATCGCGCGCGGCGAAAGTCAGCTGCATGCTGTCGGAAAAGCTGATCACCATGATCAGCGGCGTCATCACGTTGAGAAACATGTTGAGCCGGAAGTCGAGCCAACCCAGCGCGCCGAGCGCCAAAAGAATCGCGACAAGGGGCGGGCCGGCCGCAATAATCATAAATGAGACGCGGCGGAAGAATGCTATCGCGATGAGGCAGCCGGCGATGAAACCGGTCACGTTATAGACCAGCCGGTCGCGCTCCACCGCCTGCCGGATCTCGAGCTGCATGACCGGAACGCCGGAAAGCTCGGCCTTGAGCCCCGCGCCCTCGAGGTCCTCCGCCATTGTCTTGCGAATTTCGCCGACCGTCGCGTCAAGGCCTTTGCCGCCAACGATCTTTGGATCAAGCGCAAGCACGACCAGAGCGAGCTGGCCGTCCTCCGATAAGAGCTTGCCCCGGATGATCTCGTTCGACATCACCTTTTTTATCAGCGCATCGTAATCGGCGCCTTCGGGAAGCGGATCAGGAAACAAAGGCGCCGGCGTTTGCCCGTTTTCAGGCGGCTGGCGCGCCGAGAACAATGAGATGATGCCTTGCACGCCATCGATCAGCTGAACGTCGGTGACGAAATTGCGGAGCTTGTCCAGCGAGTCGCGCTCCAGCAGGCTCTTGCCTTCGATGACGGCGAGGACGTCGAATTCGCTCGACGGAAAATTGCGCGTCACCTCCTCATATTGCCTGAACTCGGGCGTGTCTGACCGGAACAATTGGCTGAGCGAATCATCGACCTTGATCCGCGTGAGACCCAGTCCGGCGGCGAGGGCCAGCGCCAGCGCCGCCAGCCCGACCAGCCAGGGAAGCCGCAATGAAATGAGACCCACGCGCTCGATGCCGAGCGCCAGCGCGGGACGCTTACCGACGCTTGACGAAGTGAGATTGGCCTCGGCTGATTGCTCCGCCTGTCCGGTTGTTTCGATCGACACGAGCGTCTCCGGAGTCGTCTGCATCAATCCATAAACGGATGTCCGCGCCAAATTGTGGCGGATCATTCGGTCGCGAAGAACGCCTCAGGCGGAGTGGCGTTCCCGGATTTCCGGCGCGAGCTTTGCGCCAGGCAGACGATGCGGATCGCGGCTCTAGAGAGGCGCCAGTCCTTTGGCGTACCGCCGCCAATTGGCGACGTAGCGCGCCGCGCTTTCGCGCAGCCGGGCGGCGTCGATCTCGTCGAGTTCCCGAAACAGCTTGGCGGGGCTGCCAACGATCAGCGAATTATCCGGAAACGACTTGCCCTCTGTGACGAGGGCGTTTGCTCCAACGAGGCAATTGCGGCCAATCCTGGCGCCATTGAGGAGCGTCGCTCCCATGCCGATCAGGCTGTTGTCGCCGATCGTGCAGCCGTGCAGGATGGCGCGATGGCCGATCGTGCAGTTTTCGCCGATCGACACAGGATAGCCGGGGTCGGTGTGCAGGACGCTATTGTCCTGGATGTTGGAGCCGGGTCCAACGAAGATTTCTTCATTATCGCCGCGCAGAACGACCCCGAACCACACCGAGGCGTCGGCGCCAAGCCGAACCTTGCCAATCACCTGCGCATCGGGGGCGATCCAGAAACTTCCCTCCGGTGGCAGGTCGGGCGCAATTCCATCGAGCGCGTAAAGCGGCATATGATCAAACTCCAGGAGCGCTTTAACCTTAAGCTGACCTCAAAACGCCTCGAGGTCAAAATCAAGAATCGCCATCTGGAGCGTGAAGCTTTTGCCCTTGGGATCATCGGCCGAGATGATGCCAAGGAAATCATCGCCGTGATTGAGTTCGACCGAATCGGTCTTTTTGGCGCGGGCGACGATCTTTAGCTTGTCGGTCTCGAACAGACGCCTGAGATAGTCCTGCAGCACCGGCCGCTCCACCGGGATCGCCATCTCGAAGGCGAAGGATCGGTCGCCGTCCTCGTCATCAACGGAGATGGTGCCGATCTGCCGCTGTCCGAAATGCACGTCGGCGTCTTCCGGATTGCGTTTGCCCTGCGTCACCTTGATGCCTTCATTGCCGAAGGCCTCCTGCAGAAACCCTTGCAATTTTCGCAATTCTGTCTTGTCCAAGGGATCCTCCTGAGCCGGTTGGGAGGGCGTGGCTTTGCCAGAAAAACGCCGCCCCCGCAACTGCGCCGGAGGCATTCATCACCGCCTCAGCTCTCCTATCGCGGCCAATCTTACACCTTCCGGCGCGGGGCGCTCACCTGCCTGGCGCGCTAAAGAATATTATGGCCTTTGCGCCAGGAATTTCAGCACGCCTTTCTTGTAAATCGGATCGCCGACGGCGCGGTTGTGGTCGCGGCCCACGATGTCCAGCGCTTGTCCCGCCGGAAACATCGCCGCGAGCTTATGGGGATCGCCGGCGACCTCGTCCTCCGTGCCCGTCGCGACGAGGACCGGCACGCCGATCTGTCTCGCTTCGGATTCGTTGAGAAGCTGGCGCGCTCCACGGATGCAGGCGGCCATGGCCCTGAGATCGCTCTTGGTCGCTTCGGCGAAGCTGCGAAACAGGCGCTGGTTCGGCGTCATCAAATCATCAATGGAAGGCGCCTCCATGGCGTCGGCTATGCCGAGCGGCAGACCGGCGCCGTCGATCAGATGGTGCCCAAGGCCGCCGAGGATCATGGATCGCGTGCGCTCCGGGTGGGCTTTGGCGAGAAAGGCGGCGATGCGGGCGCCCATCGAATAGCCCATCACATCGGCGCGCTCGATGTCGAGATGATCGAGCAGACGACGGCAGTCCTCGGCCATTTTCGGTACGGCATAATCGGCTGGCGCGTAGAATTTCTGGCTGCGGCCATGCCCACGATTGTCGAGCGCGATGACGCGCCTCCCGTCCTCCGTCAAGGTCTTGACCCACTGCGGAAAAAACCAGTTGACCGCATGGTTGGAGGCAAATCCGTGAATGAGGAGAATGGGTTCGCCGCGATCGAAGCCTGTGGGCTTTTCGTCGGCGAAGGCAAGGCGTGCGCCTTCTCCGTAAAATTCGAGCATGCGCTCTCCTGTCGTGGCGGCGTGCGGCCGCAACTCCCTCGTCGCCCCGCGATGGCGAGGCCGGGACGCCGCGGCGGCCTTGAGCAAAAACGAGGCCTGAAAATAAGGATTCAGCCTCAGATTGGAAGCGCTATTCTCGAGCCAAAGGTTGCCGCACGCGTCGATAGAGTGGCGAAGCGCGCGCAACTGCGTTATCTTATCGCCACCCCTCCTCAAAGAGCGCGAAATTGATGAACCGCTACGAACGTCGCCCGATCGCCGCCGGAGAAGCCGAGATCGAATATCTCGATGGCGAATTCCGCATTTTGCGCCCCGGCGCCTTCGTCCGATGCGCCGCGACGGGCGTCGCGATCCGCATCGAGGATCTGCGGTACTGGAATGTCGATTTGCAGGAGCCCTACGCCGGCCCGGAAGCAAAACTGCAAAAACTGAAGCCAAAATCTCAGGATTAAAGCCTTCAAGCTGAGGCGCGCCCGTCTGCGCAAAGACATCCGTCAAGCAGCAGCGTTTTTGATTGTCTCAATCGTGAAGCGCTCATACGGATCAATTGAATTTGACTTCGCTATACTGCGCAAAAACGCGCGTGGCTCGGCGAAGCCTCAGCTCTCGGCCTCATCTTCGATTTCAGGCCGCACGAAGATCTGGGCCAGATAGGGCGCAAGCGCCTGCATGATCCTCCACGAGGCGCCGCCCAGGCGCTCGACTTCGTCAGCGGCCGCGCGGCCCATCGCGCGTAACTCGGCGGCGTCGAACAGCAGCAACGACGCTTCGCTGGCGAGCGCTTGCGCGTCATTGACGACAGCGCCGCCGCCCGCGCCATCGACAGCCGCGTAGACCTCTTCGAAATCATCGACATCCGGCCCGTGCAGGATGGCGCAGCCAAGCTTTGCCGCTTCCACGGGATTGATCCCGCCGCCGCCGCGCAGCGATTTGCCAAGAAAAATCACGCCTGTCGCGCGGTAAAACAATCCCGCGTCGCCTGCGCCCGCGATGTGGATCGCGGGGAGCGCGCCGCTATCGTGGTCCGCAGCGGTAGCGACGCGCGCGTCCAATCCGAGCCTGCCGGCGCGCAGCGCAACATCGAAGCCGCGCTTTGCATGGCGGGGCGCGATGATGGTGAGAAGATCCGGAAAATTCCGGGCGATTTTCTGGTGCGCCTCGATGACGATATCCTCTTCGAGCGCGCCGGCCGGAAACGCCGCCCAGACCGGCCGCGCGCCAATGCGGGCCAAAAGACGCGCCAGCGCCGCCGCATCGGCCGGGGACGGCGCAAGATCATAAATCGGATCACCGGCCGCCTGCGCGCATGACGCGCCAAAGAATCGAAAGCGCTGCGCATCCGCCTCGCTGCGGGCAAGGCATAGATCGACGCCGCCAAAAAGGTCGCGCGCGACCCCCGGCAGCTTGCGCCAGAACAGGAAGGCGCGCGCCGACAGCCGGGCGTTGATGAGATTGATAGGGAGGCCGCGCTTCCGGCTTTCGCTGATGAAGTTCGGCCAGAATTCGGAGGCGGCGAAGAGCGCGACGTCCGGGCGCCAGTAGGCGAGGAAGGGCTTCACGAATCGCGGCGCATCGAGCGGGGCGCATTGATGCAGCGCCGTCGGCGGCAGCCGGATCGGCGTCGAACCATCGTCCCGCGTCGTCACGAGGACAGCGAAGCCGGCGGCGCCCAATCTCTCGATCAGGGGGATCAGAGGCGCGATATCGGCAGCGGCCGCGCCGTGAAGCCAGGCAAGGCGGCCATGCGGCCGCGGAAGGGAGGGCTTTGCGAGCCGCTCCTGACTGCGCAAGCGGTCTTCCGGACGAAGCCGCGCGCGCCGCATTCTGGCGCGCCACAGTAAAAACGGCGGCGCCAGCGGGGCGAGAGCGGCGCTGCAGGCCCGGTAGAGGGAAAGCAGCATAGTGCCCTTCGGGATCGGTTGAAACGACGCGTCATGCGGCGCCGATCCATCTTATAGCGTTCAATCGAGCCACGCCCGCATCAAACAGCGTTATTCTGCGCGGCTCTTCTAAATCTGCGCCGCCTTCCGCCCGAAGCCTCAGCTTCGCTCTATCGCTCTTCTTTCGCGTCAGCTATTGGCGGATGTTCGCAGCGTGCGGATCATTCCAGAGCCGTTTCAGGTTGAGCGGAATCACTCAACCATTGCAAAACCATTCTTATTCAAGGGGTTAGAACATTTTCGGACGCAAACCGGTGCCCGCTTTTGCTGAAAACGTTCTAATGTTCGTGGTCCTCGCCTTCTTCCTCATGCTCTTCGGGATCGAGCAGGCGGTGAAGATGCGCCACGAAATAGCGCATCTGCGCATTATCGACGGTCGCCTGCGCCTTGGCGCGCCACGCCGCCACTGCGGAGGCGTGATCGGGAAAAAGGCCGACAATTTCGATCTGGTCGAGATTTTTGAATTCGGTTTGATCCAGTTCCTTGAGTTCGCCGCCGAACACAAAGTGAAGGAGCTGTTTCTTCTGGGGAGCGGGAGCGCGTTTCATGACATTATCCAGCGGTTTCTAGGGTCAAAGGGTGGTTTCCTCAGCCTGCGCCGCAAGCATAATTTACGCCAGCGACGATGGTTTGACGGCTCATTCCGGAGCGCCTCGGGCCCGCCGCATCGCAAGATTGATTTGCGATTGAAGCTGGCGCGGCGCGGCGGTGAGCAGCCCGTGGCGCGTCTCCTCGCGGTTATAGACGAGCTCAACGCCATCAAGACCGGCCAAACGTCCGCCTGCTTCCTCAAGAATGAGATCGGCCGCCGCGATATCCCAATCATTGGAGTTTTCCGACGCGAAGCCCGCGTCGAGGGCGCCCGAAGCGACATAAGCGATGCGCATCGCCAGCGAGGGGACCCGCGGCTGCAAGGTGAACGTCAGTCCGGCCTGACGCAATTCCTCAGCGAGGAACAAAGGCGCGCCGACGCGGGCGCTGGCGTCGAGCGTCGCGATGCCCGAGACTTCGATCGGAACGCCATTGAGCCGCGACCCGCCGTCCTTTACGGCGACATAGGTCTGCTGGAGCGCCGGCGCGTGAACGATGCCGATCAGGGGCCGGCCATCGCGCACCAACGCCACGGCGATCGCCCAGGTGGGTTCGCCAAGCGCGAAGGCGCGCGTTCCGTCGATCGGATCGACGACGAGCACAAGCTTTTTCGTCAGGCGCTCCGCCGAATCTTCCGTCTCCTCGGACAGCCAGCCAGCTTCCGGCAGCAACTCCTCGAACCGCCGCTTCAAAAATCGATCGACGAGATGATCGGCTTCAGTGACCGGCGATCCGCCGGCCTTGTGCGAGACCATCGCGCTGGTCTTCTCGCCATGGCGGAAAAAGGCGAGCGCGAGCTCGCCCGCGCGTCGAGTGGCTTCCTCAAAGGAAGCAACGAGACCGTCCGCATGAGAGAGTGACGCCAAGACTTTTTCTGAGCACGAGAAAAAACTGAATTTGGCTTAACCTGCCGCACTGCGTGACACAAGCTTTTCTCCAGGACGCCGGCCAATGCGGCGCTCAAAGCCGCGCGATCGGGCCGCGATCGGCGCCGCCGTTTGAAGCCAGCCTCCGGCAAGGTGGCGCGCCTAAGGTCGAGGTCAGCAGGCAGTCGGCGGAAAATTCGTTCAACAAGAGTAATTTCACGGTTCATGACTGGAAATTCAGCAAGATCCACTTTCCCCTCGCCGATTCTTCGCTTCCTCACAACATGCCCAACACAGGCGAATGATGCGACATCCGCGGTTCGATAGGGACGCCAAGATCGAGATCATAGCGCGCGTTGGACCAGATCCACGCGCCGATGGCGGATGTCGGACGGTCCTCATCAGCCCGCGCTGCGTCACCATCCGGCGGCGTCGTCGAGGCATGAAAATGCATCTCAGCGTTCCGGTGGTGAATTATTTCGGCGTCGCGATCGCGCGCGGCGAAAGGCGGCACGGGCCGCTCTATCGCGTCAGCCTCGCGCATCAGGATCCCGAGCTCTGCGTCATTTTGCAGGAAACGCGTGATCGCTCGAGCCTGGCGGACGCGCAGCGCTACTGGGCCGCTTTTTTCGCTGTGCCGGCGTTGACCGCGCCTCCCGCGCGCTCGTTGGGGGGCTCATTGCGGGGCGACCCGCGATGCGAACGCCAGCCGATCCGTCGATGATCATTCCGGCCGTCTCCCCCCACGACGGCGGAAAGACGGCGAAGGCGCCGGCGACGCCGCAAAGCCTTTTGAATGGGCCGCCTTCCATCTTTCGCGGCGAGCGGGCGATCATCTGTTACGACTGATCCCTTGCTGGCGCACAGCCCAGCGAACCGCGGGAACGGGACTCTGATTGAAGGCGAAACCCGCTCACGTAAGCGCGTCTCGCCGAACCATCATGCCCTGCGAGACCGGATCCGCGTTTCTCTGCCGAACGCTGATCCCTTGCGAAAAACTCTGCGCCCCCGGCGGAGCTTCGTTTAGACTGCGGAAGGCTGAATTGGGGAGATGACTTTGACGTTCACCATTGATCCGCTGGTCGCCGCAGGGGTCCTCGCATGCACCGCGGTGACCGACGCGGCCTATGTGCTTTTCACCGCGGCGGTCGCCGCCAGACGCCGGCTTTGGGCGGCGAACTGGAGCGGCATCTGGTATCTTCTCTCCGCCTTCGCAGTGATCAGCTACACGCAAAATCCAGCCTATGTTCTCTTCGCCGCTCTCGGATCCTGGCTCGGCGCTTTCGCCTCCGTGACCTGGCTCAGGCGGGGATCGCCGTAACGGAGCCCCTCCAGCCGCCGACTGGCCCACCCCGGGCTCTCATGGACCAGCCGGAAGGGCCGCACTACGCTTTAACGTCCCGCCGCGTCTTTCACAGCGATCCGCCGGCGTTGTCTCAGGCGAGATCCTCCCTCAACCGCCGGTGGAACGCCTCCAGCACATCCCGCCGCAGAACGTAGCTGGCGAATTTGCCCTCCCGCATCACCTCCACCAGCCCCGCCGTTTCGAGTTCTTTCATATGATGGGACAGCGTCGCCGGGTTGATGCCGGTGCAATCGCGCACAGCGACGCAGGAGAGCGCATCATGCCGCTCGCCAAGATGTTTCAGGATTTCGTACCGGCGCCGGTCGCCCAGAGCTTTCGCGATCAAGAGAAGCTGATCCTCCGTCAGCGTTACGCCAAGCGATTCCGACATCCCTCTCCCCGGAGCGTAACGCGTTGAATCGAACGCACTCCTAGCAGAAACCGAACCGCCCCGACGAGATCAGGCCGGTCCGCTCAAACACTCTCGTCCATCATGCGGCATGACCGGAATCGGTCTGCCGCCCTAGCTGCTTTGCTCTATCGCAAGCCGCCTGAAACCGCCAGCGTTTCGCCTGTGACCCAGCGCGATTCGTCGGAGGCGAGGAACGCCGCCACGAGCGCGACGTCTTCGGGCTGGCCGGTGCGCCCAAGCGGCGTCAGCGCGATAAACTGCTTTTCGAAGTCGCTCCCGATGACGCCGGCGGCGGTCGTGCCTTCGGTTTCGATCACGCCTGGATTGATTGAATTGACCCGGATTTTCTTCGGCCCGAGCTCCTTCGCGAGCACGCGCGTCACGGAGTCGACCGCGCCTTTCGTGGCGGTATAAACAACCGTCTGCGGCGGATTGATGCTTGTTATGGCGGAGCCGATGTTGATGACGCTGCCGCCCTCCTCGCCGAAAAATTTGACCGCCTCCTGTGTCGCGAGCAAGAGGCCGAGAACGTTGATGTTGAAATGGCGATGAAAGTCGTCTTCAGTTAACGCCTCGAGCGGCAGAAGATTGTAGACGCCGGCGTTATTGACCAAAATGTCGAGCCGTCCCAACTTTTGCTTCGTTTCGGCAAAAATCTTCTTTACATCGGCCGCTTTGGCGACATCGCCTTGCACGGCGATCGCTGTTCCGCCTTTCGCCTTGATGTCGGCGACGACCCGCTCAGCGCTCTCCTTGCTCGAAGCATAGTTGACGACGACCGCCGCCCCCTCCGCCGCCAGCCCCTTTGCGATGCCGGCGCCAATGCCTTTTGACGCGCCCGTGACGATGGCTACTTTGCCGGATAATTTGCTCATGACACTCCACCTTGCAAATGCACGCAACATTTCGATAGTTTCACAATTATCGAATAATCGCTGGCGTTACGTGGGCTTGCACGTCATGCCTGTCAAGAGGTCCAAAGCGGATTCTCCAGAGAAGGTTTAGCTCCGAGCCGAGGAACACGCCCGAAAGCCGCGCAGTTTTCTCGCGGTGTGAAGTGATGATGACGAGCATGGTTCACCTCCATGCGAAATCGTCAAGGGCGCGGCGCCTCGCCAACGGCGCGCTCATCGAGAGCGGTCGACTTGATCAGCGCGAAGACCTTCGCGCCCCGGTCGAGATGAAGTTCGTCCACGGCGAGGCGCGTTGCGACAGCGGCGAGGCGCCCGCCGCCATCAAGCGCGACCTCGACCATAGCAAAGGGACCCTGAGTCTCGATCGACTCGACCGCGCCGGACAGGACATTGCGAATGCTCACGTCGTGCGGCGATTCTTTGGCAAGTACGACGTCGGTGGCCTTGACGACAATCCGCACGGACCGGCCTGGCGGGCCCGCGGGCCCCGCGAGCCATATTGTTCCAGCGGGATGTTTCAGCTGCGTCAACTCATAGGCTGCGTTGCTGCCGCCGACCGTCACCGTCAGCACCGATGAGCGATCGAACCGGTCTTCGAGCGAACCAGCGGCAGCGGCGCCAAAGACTTCATTCGCATCGCCGATCGCTTTCACCTTCCCATTTTCGAGAACGACCACCAAAGAGGCAAGCCTCACCACCTCCTCCACCGCATGCGAGACATAGACGATCGGGATTTTGAAGTCGTCCCGAATACGCTCGATGAGAGGCAGGATCTCGAGCTTGCGCGCTGTGTCGAGCGCAGCCAGAGGCTCGTCGAAAAGGAGAAGCCTCGGGCAAGACAAAAGCGCGCGGCCGATCGCGACGCGCTGACGTTCGCCGCCGGAAAGCCGCGCCGGGCGACGCGACAGCAGGGGCCGGATCCCCAGGGTCTCAACGACGGCGTCGAATTCGATCTGCCGCGCGCCGCGCGGCGCGAACCAGCGGCCGAAGAGGAGATTTTGCTGCACGCTCAAATGGGGAAAGAGATTCGAGTCCTGGAACACAAGACCAATGCGGCGGCGATGCGGCCGCACGAAGATGCGCTTCTCGACATCGACCAACAGTTCGCCATCAAGCTTGATGAAGCCGCGATCCGGTCGCCTCAGGCCGGCAATCAGACTGAGCGTTAAGGATTTGCCTGAACCCGACTGCCCGAATAACGCCGTGATGCCCCGGCCGTCGGCGAAGGCCACGTCGAGTTTGAACGTGGCCAGATCAAGGCCGACCCGGACCTCGATCATTCAAAGCTCGCAACGCGTTTTTCAGCCCAGCGCTGAATGATTTCCGAAGCGATCAGCGCAAAAAGCGCAATGACGATGGCGACCGCGGTCAGACGCATGGCTCCGACGTCCCCACCCGGGACTTGCGTAAAGGTGTAGATCGCCGCCGAGATCGTCTGCGTCTCGCCGGGAATATTGGAGACGAAGGTGATCGTCGCGCCGAACTCTCCGAGCGACTTCGCGAAAGCGAGAATTGCCCCGACAATGATTCCTGGAACGGCGAGAGGAAGGCTGACCAGCAAAAAGGTCCAGACGCCGCTGGCGCCGAGACTTCCGGCGGCCAGTTCGAGCCTTCGGTCAATGGTCTCGAACGACAGGCGCATGGCGCGCACCATCAGCGGGAATCCCATCACCGCGCAGGCGACGGCGGCGCCTGTCCAGCGAAACGACAAGACAATGCCGATGCTGGCGAGAAACGGTCCGAAAACGCCTTTGCGGCCGAGCAGGATCAACAGGATAAAGCCGGTGACGACGGGCGGCAGAACGAGGGGCAGATGGACCACGCCATTGACGAGCGTCTTGCCAGGAAATTTCCAGCGGGCCAGCGCATAGGCCGTGAAAACGCCAAAGGGAAGGCTCGCCATTGTGGCGACGACTGCGATCTTCAAAGAGAGCCAGATCGCTGTCCATTCATCGGGCGATAAATCCAACACTTAAGCGCTCATTTGATCCGGTTGATCCCTGTCGCGGAGCGACGTCGGCGAGGCTATTTCGACAAAACCGTAAAGCCTTGATCCAGCAAAATCTTGGTCGCCGCCTGCGACGACAGATAAGCGACAAATGATGCGGCCATGCTATTCTTCGAGCCTTCCAGAACGGCGACCGGATAAACGATCGGGCTATGCGTCGAGTCCGGAAATGTGTCGACGACCTTCACCTTGGGATCAGCCTTGGCGTCCGTGGCATAAACGATGCCAAAACGCGCTTCACCGCGCGAGACGAGGTTTAATGCCGAGCGGATATTGTCCGCCTGCGCGAGCTTCGGCTCGACCTTATCCCAAACGCCAAGCTTTTCCAGCGACTGCTTGGCGTAAATGCCCCCAGGGCAAGACGCAATGGTGCAAACGGCGATTCGGCCGTCGCCCGTCGCGCCGGCAAGGTCGAAGCCCGGCTCGATCTTCAGGGTGATATTGGAATCCGCCGGTTCGATGAGGACCAGCGCATTGCCGAGAACGTTCCGGCGCGTCCCTGGTCGAAGCAATTTTGCTTTCTCCAGATAGTCGGCCCAGTTTACGTCCGCCGCGATGAAAATGTCCGCCGGCGCGGCCTGCTCGATCTGCTTGGCGAGAACAGCGGAAGATCCATAAACGATCGCGGGCGCCTTGCCGGTTTGCGCGGTCCAGGAGGCTGCGATCGCGTCAAGGGCGGTTTTCATGCTGGCTGCCGCAAAAACAGTAGGGCCCGCGGTGGCCGCCGTCTGAGCCGAGGCTGTCTGCGCCAGGCCGGGGCGGGCCAGAGCCAGGCACAAGGCGAGCGCATTGAACGCGCGGCGGGCGAAAAACCGCATGCAGATCTCCTCTTCGAAGTTTTGTTCCAGACGCTTTAGAGCGCTTTCCGATCGAAGGGAGTCATTCGATCGACAAGAATATGCTCAAGCGCCTGCGAGCAGAGATTGTCTTATATCGCACCTTATACAGCACCAGCAAGCATGACGGCTGCGCGCAGCGGCGCGAAGGCGATGCTGCTTACAGCGTTTACCAAAGCCTACGATCACGCATTCGCTTTTGCATTCATGCGTTAGGATGCAGGCGCGCCGTTCGCCGCCGCGTCCTGCAGGAGCAACATCATGGGCCGTCGATTGACCATAGATTCCGGCTCGGCTCGCCCATTTGCGCAGGCGCGCAAAGTCGCGGTTCTGGTTCAAGGGCGTGTTGCGCAGGACTTCGCCTATTGCGTCCACGACACTATAAAGCGCGTCGAAAGACGGGCGGCGCGCAGACGCCGCACGCGCCTCAGATCAGGAAAGATCCTCAATCGCCAAAACGCATTTTTAATTGAATGCCAGATTTACGACCGGTCCGACAGGGGCGCGCGGGTGCGGCTCCTTGGCGATGTCCCGGCCCCCGTCGCAATGCGGCTCTATGAAGACTATCCGGAACGGCTGATCGACGCCTACGTCATTTGGCGAAAGGACCGCGAACTCGGTCTTTGTTTCATTCAATCGCCGGCGTCGCTTAAGATAAGCCGGCTGCAGCTCGCATGTTTGCGCGGCCGCCATTACGCGACTGACGGCTGAAACGCCTCGCCAACATTGAAAAGACAGGCATGCAATTTTGTTATAGGCCGGTCTCGGCGATCACGCCCATCTCGGTGGTGATAAGCCATCGACCGCTCCTGTTCTCGATTGAAAGAATGCGTCCGGCGTCCGGCAGCACGGTTCCGGGCGTTGCGACGTAAGATCCCTTCGGTCCTTCCGCCAACAAGCCGCCTTTCGGCGCAAAGCGGAGAACATAGCCTTTGACAGCGCCATGCTTCACGTCGGGCTCTTTGTCCGGATGCGGTCGTTCGGCGCTCGCGTTCAACGCAGCCTGATCGATCGAACCCGTCACGTTAAAATCGACCTTATGGCTCTCTGATTGATCCATCTGCGGCGATCGATGGCTCGCCTGACCACCGATCGGCTGCGCGAAAATCATCAGATGCTCAATGCCGCCAAACATTGGGTGACTGTTGTCCCGCGCGATCATGAAGCCGGCAAAACCTGCCGAACCTATCGCAGCGGCGACCCCTGCCGCGACAAGCCCATGATCGAGCGTCAAAGCAAAGCCGTGCAGCGCCGACATCTGCGCGTGAGACGGCGCCCCAGCCTTCGGCGCGCCTTGCATCAACCCGATGCCGAAAAGAACGCGCCCTCGCACATGCGTTTGCCGGAAGGTCGAATCCGGCTGTTCCATCTCGCTCTGCTTTGACCTACCCTTTTCCCTACGCAAACCGTGCATCCGCCGCCCCTTTGAAAGCCGCCCATTCCAGAAGTCCATGCCCGCTCACGCATTGCGACCGCCCCTCGGCCTACCGCCTGTGGCCCGCACATCACGCAATAAATTCCTGCGCATCCTGAAGCGAAGGGAACATGCGCCGCCCCAGCATCGTCTCAACCTCGACGCTGCCGTCGGTAAACAGCACATAGGCTCGATCTTTGACCCACCCGCGCTCCAGAATCTTCCTTGGGTGGGAGGGTTGTGGTTTAACGATAGCCTTGGTCACAGCTTGAGCGGGAGCGGGCGTCGCAGCTTGAACCATGGGATTGGCGGGAGTTGGCGCTCCTGACTGCGGCCTGGCGTGTTGAGACCGTTCAAGCACAGCTTCGAAAAACCTGTTCAACGCTCCGAAACCGGTCTGCAGGGCCCCGAGAACTCCAATACCGAGCCCGGTCACAATTGCGCCTTGCGCAATCGTTTGTATATCGATTGTCGCCGCCCCGAGGGAGCGTCCTGACGCCTGCGCCATGAAGTTGGTCAACTGGGGCGCAGAAAACAACAGCGCCCATCCCGCAGCTACGATCATGAACCCAACCCATGTCAGTCTTTCGAAGATCATCGTTTCACCCTTTCCTGCTCATAAGCGATCGCCCACCGATTCCGCGCGTTGCGACGCACGCTCCCGGGCTCGCTAAGGAGCGCCAGGAGAGGCGGCCATCATTTGGAGATGTCTTGCTTCGGGACATAATTAAATTGTTCGACCAGCACGTCTTTGATGATGTCGCCGCCGAGCCGTTGATTGACTCTCTTCACAAGATCCTTCGTCAGAGCCGCGACGTCGTATTTTTCCAGATGATTGAAATCAACCTTATCCACATAGAGCTTCCGGAAAGCCTCATCCGTGATGAACACATCTGGCGGCACCGACATCTGCTTCAGAGCTTCCGGATCAATGAGATAGATGAACTGCGCGACGACGTAGCCTGTGATGTCACCGTCGGCAATCATCGGAACGCTTATGGCTTCAGTCCTTTTATGCTCCAAATGCTCGAATTGTCGCGGCGCCGACTTCACCTGCCCGGCGCCGGCCTTCCAGGTTGCGCCAATATAGGCCGACATCAGCGTCGCTACGCAAATCCATAGACAGCTAGCGACAAGCCGGATCATTCTCTGTCGCTCCGCGTATAACGCCTTATAGAATAGGTCCCGTCCGACTCATGATCCTGGATGGCGCGCGCAATGATCGCCGCGATCTCTCCAACCGCTGTCAGATGTGTCTGTAGGCTGGCGAGGTTGCTCTCCAGCTTCGTCCGCAATCGCCCCAACGGCGCCCTGGCCTCAAAGTCGAACGCCGAACGATCATGCGCCCGGCACGCGCTCATCGCCCGGCTGAGTTCGAGCAGTCCATAGCTCTTCTTATGATTAAAATCATGCAACGCCACCGGCTTGTTCTGCCTGAGTAGCTGTGTCTCGAGATCAAGCAGAGATTCGAGCTTTTCGACCGCGTTGAAGAAGGTCTCCAGCATCGGCCTCGACTTTTCACCTTCAGGGAGCGTGCTTCTCTCCGCAGCATCAGGGTCTTCTCGCTGCGTCGCCGGGCCGCCAGGACTCGTTGGCGGCGAGAGGCGCCCGACAGCGCCGGGCTCATGCATAAGCTCTGTCGCAAGCCTGCCATCGGTCAAGCTCACGATTGCCTCCCGGTCACGTGCGGATCCGGTAGCCATGCGTGAACCGCGCCATGCGTAGCGCCAGCTTTTTTATCTAGGCCGAGGTCTACCGTCTTGCCAATTTGCTTGGCCAATTGTTCGGCCAGCATAGACCTCCACACATCACCGGCGGTTCCGCTTCCAAAGACGCCGCTGCCTTCCTTCGGCAACATGTTTTCGACAAGGTTCTGCAGAACGAGTTCCTCAACGCCCTTGTATGCCTTCGTCCGCGCGTCCATTGGAGACGTAGCCGCGGGGGATGGGCTTGCGCTCATCTTGGCCACTATGCTCCGCAATTCCGCATCGCTCGAATTGCTTGTTCTCATGACGCTCGAAAAATCCGCACCGGCCGGTTCCCCGGCGCCGAGGCGAAATAATCTTTCCGCAGCGGCCAGAGACTTGCTCGGGTCCGCGGCTCTCGCGACGTCAAGCACGATATCCGATACCGGATTGATCGACATGCGCCTCTCCATTCGAGGGATTTCACCTCACGATGAGCCGATAGGCTTGCTTGAGGCTGACGCCACTTCGCTGACCGAAGCCTCGATCACCTCCATCAGCCGGAGCTGTTCCTCTTGCCGGCGCTGATCGGCCTCGAGCGCAGCGGCAATGGCCTCTGCGCCCCGCATCCGCGCGCGCTCGGCCAAGCGCTTCTCAGTTTGCGCGCGTATCTCAGCTCGCAGCGCCGCGTCGGACTTTTGCAACGCCTCGAGACGCCGCATCACAGCGTCAGCGGAAAGACCGTAGAACGCAGGCTCCGTTTCGCTGAAGGCAATCAGCCGATGACGGTGCTCTTCGATCGTTTCCAGCTGACGTTGAAGCTCAATCAGCGTCCAGCCCGCGAGACGATCGATTTCGGTCTGCGCCTCGAGAATGCGCCGCGCCTTCACGAGCCTTTTGTTCATCGGACTGATCTTCTATCCGTGGCGCCGTCATCGGCCGGCCGACAGCCGGTAGTGTCTCCGACGGGAGCTTGCGGAACGGGAGGTTGAAAGTGCACAGGCGCCTCTAACCCGAAATCAGCCATGTCGCAAATCCGGTTGTAAAAAGCTCCAGAAGATGACTACAGGTAAGGTAAAGCAAGAACAGTCCACCCATCGCTACGGCTGGAACGGTGACGAAGTAAATAGGAATCTGAGGCGCGAACTTGCCAGCAAGGCCAACCGCCAGATTAATGATCAGCGAATAGAGGATGAAAGGGCTGCTGATGCGAAGGGTAAGCAAAAAGGATCGCGCGAGACGATCTCCTATTTGAATCAATCCGAACTGTGTGTTGAAAAGCCCCGACACGGGTAATGCATCATACGAGGCTATCAAGCCACGCAGGACCTCCCAGTGTAGATTCGTCAGGAACAACAGGACTGTCGCGCCGAGCGAGATCAGTGATACGATCGCCGGCAGCGGCTCGCTGTCATCTGGCGGGGGCGTCAGCGGGCTCGACAGGCCAATCGCCATGGCGATCGCGCTCGCCAGCGTTTCCAGCGCGCCAAAGAAGATACGGCCGAGGAAGCCTATCAACGCACCGACCAGACTTTCGCTGAGGATGATCTGCAACAGCGCGAACGGTCGCGCCTCGGACAACTTTGGTTCAATCTCCGTCGACAAGAGCGGCGCCAACCCGAGCGTTATCCCGAAGCTAAGGAATAATCGGACCTTGACCGGAATGCGCGGGCCCGAAATGCCGGGCATGAGCATCAAACAGGCGCCGATCCGGCAAAACAAAACAAAGACGGACAGAACGGCCTCTGATCCTATCGCGATCACGATATCGAGCCGAGCGATTTGATTTCAACGCCGCGCGCTATCTCGAGATGTGAAAGCACAGGCAATGTGGCGAAGAGGCGCTCTACGACCATGCGCACATAGGGGCGCGCCTCAGGCGTCGCGACGAGGACGAATTGATGCCCCTGGTCCATACGCTCCCGAATAACCGCCGACGCGTTCCTGCCAAAATCTTCGACCATTGCCGGATCGAGATCGAATTCGATTACCTCGCCTTTGGAATCGCGCTTGAGGCTCTGATGGAAAGCAAGGTCCCAGCGATTGCCAAGGCGAAGGACCTTCAAACTCCCCCCATCCATCAAATCGCCACAGATCTGCTGCGCGATCCTCATGCGAACATGCTCCACGACCTGTTCCGCGCGACGAGCATGCGGCGCGATCTCGGCGATCGCCTCCAGAATGAGATGCAGATTGCGGATCGATACTCGCTCCGCAAGCAGAAGTTTCAGCACCGCCTGCAACCCCGAGTATGAAATCTGCGAGGGACAGATATCATCGATTAGACGCTTATATTCCGGCCCAAGCCGTTCGAGAAGGCTCCGCATATCCTTGTATGATAAGAGCTGCGACAGATTGTTGCGGATGACTTCGCTAAGGTGCGTCAACAGAACCGAAATATTGTCGACCGGGTTGAATCCTTCCCGTTTGAGCTCATTGGCGAAGGTTTGCGAAATCCACACCGCCTTCATACCAAACGCCGGCTCGCGCACGTCGTCGCCAGGCAGATCCGGCCGGCGTCCATCGCCGACGATGACAAGGAGGTCCCCGATCCGCAATTCATGCGCGGCTACAACAGTGCCGTGAATCTTGATCTGATAGCCTTTCGTCGGAACAGACAGACTATCCGACAATTTGATTTCGGGGACCACGAAACCATATTGCTTGGCAAACTTGCGTCGCATCTTCGCCACGCGCGCGGCAAGTTCATTGTGGGACACGAGGAGGCGCGTCGCCAATTGTTTGCCAAGACAGAGCTCGATTTCCGCCGAACGCATCGACTCCTTGACAGATTCACTGACCTCCTGCTGCGCGGCCTGCTCGGCGGCCGCGTGTCGCGCCTCCTCCGCCTGACGCTCCCTGGCTATGCGCTTTGGCGCCTCGTAGGCGATGAAGCCAAGAACACTCCCCAAAACGGCGAATGGAAAGAAGGGCAACCCCGGCGCAACCGCCATGCCAAACATCAACAGCGCAGCCACCGAGAGCGCGCGAGGATATTTCACAAGCTGGTTAAGCACCGCCGCCTCGGTCGCGCCCCTTGTGCCGCCCTTTGAGACAAGTAGCGCCGCCGAAAGCGAAATAATCAGCGCTGGGATCTGCGACACCAACCCGTCGCCAACCGACAGCTTGACGTAGACGTCGGCCGCTTGCTGCAGGGGCATGTTATGCCGTGTCGCGCCAATCACGATGCCGCCAAAGATATTGACCGCCAGAATGATCAATCCGGCAATTGCGTCGCCGCGCACAAATTTCGAAGCGCCGTCCATTGAACCGAAGAATGAGCTCTCCTCCTCTAGTTCACGGCGCCGGCGCTGCGCCTCTTTGTCATCGATCAATCCCGCCGACAGATCGGCATCGATTGCCATTTGCTTGCCCGGGATTGCGTCGAGCGTAAATCTCGCCCCAACCTCCGCGATGCGCGTTGCGCCCTTTGTGATCACCACAAAATTCACTGTCATCAGAATCGCGAACACAATCAGTCCAATGACGAAGTCGCCGCTCATGACAAGTTTGGAGAACCCGCCGATGATATAGCCCGCAGCCGTAACTCCCTCAGAGCCATTCGACAAAATGGAACGCGTCGTCGCTATGTTGAGGGCAAGGCGCAGGAGGGTTGCGACCAGCAGTACGGTCGGAAAGGCGGAGAAATCGAGTGGCCGCTCAATCCAAAGGGCGACCATCAGTATGAGAACCGATAAGGCGATCGAGAAGGCCAATCCGATATCGATCATGAAGGCCGGAATAGGAAGGAAAAAGATCGATAGAATGGCGATGATGCCTGCGGCGAAGCCGACGTCTCGCGCGCTCTGGCGCTTCGGGCCAACCGAAGTCCTCAATGCAATATCAACCATCGACGCCTCTCGCCTGCTATTACTTTGTTCAGTCTCGCGGAGGAAGCTTACGCCGGAGTGACTCTAGATCGCCGACGCTGCATGATTATCGGGATGCATTGCCCGTCTCGTCCGCGCCCGCGGCGGCCGCCGGCTTTGAGGCAGACGCGCTTCGCGCCGCTCACGTCTTACTGATCGAGACGGAATACGCCGGAGGTGAGCTTCGGTCCCCACCTGCTTCCACTGAGCGTCATTGTCCGTGCGGAGCGCAACCGAACACAGCGCTCGCCCCTCAGCCGCAGATTACGTGAAGCGCCTAATTTTCACATTGCGAATGACCCCTCAGACGCGGCGTCCACTCGTTTTATCGACCCAATCGATCGATTTACAGGCACGCCCTACAGCATTCAATTATTACCACAGGCGCAACTAACGCCTCAGACAAGCGCGCAGCGCTCGCGCATCTTAGCCCGCTTTGTCCGCTGGGCACGCCCAACTGCGCGCACCCGACATCACTGTAGATACAGGCGCCGCAGACACCATGATTGCAGCGCGACTCGGTCAATATCATGCCGGCCCGATCCTGGGCCCATTTCCTACGAAGCGCCCCTAGCCGACATGACCAGCAATAATACTGGGCTGACCCTACCGCCTGAAATCAAAGACATCAGAAGCCTTTCTCGATCCGAGCATAGACGCGTTCGGTGAAAGCATAAATCTGGCCCCCTATAAAAGGCGCCCCTACCGTCAGCACGAGGAAAATCACGACAATCTTCGGCACGAACGTTAGCGTAGTCTCCTGAATTTGAGTTAGCGCTTGAAAAAGAGCGATGACGAGGCCGACGACCATCGCCGCGCCGACGGCAGGGCCAGATCCAACGATTATGGTCCAAATCGCCGAGCGTATCAGTTCGAGCGCGTCGGCCTCATTCATGACGAACCGATCTTCACGCCAAACCCGAGAGCCACCGTCCCGCCGTTCTGCAATGTCGCGGTGGCGCCGCCGCCCGAGCTTGTTTGTACCGAGGCCACAACTCCGCTTGTCGTCCCGTCGGCAGAGGTCACAGTCTGGCCGACGAGGCCACCCGATTGAGTAACTAACAGTGCGTCGAGGGTTGAATTGGTCTGCACCTGTTGCTCGACGGAGGAAAATGAGGCAAGC
This sequence comes from Methylocella tundrae, assembly GCF_901905185.1. GTDB lineage: Bacteria > Pseudomonadota > Alphaproteobacteria > Rhizobiales > Beijerinckiaceae > Methylocapsa > Methylocapsa tundrae. The sequence continues at coordinate 259,733 of NZ_CABFMQ020000076.1, read as the reverse complement.
TGGCTCATGTATTGCGTTGGATCCGTTGGACTCGTCGGGTCCTGGTTCTTCAGTTCAGCGACTAGCAGCTGCAGGAACTGATTGTAGTCAACTGTCGCCGAGCTTGATGTGGAGCCCGACCCCGCCGTCGAAGCGCCTCCCGTCGTCGAAGTCGCAGTGTTTATGCTATTGACTGACATGATTGCCCTTTCAATGACATGATTGCCCTTTCAAAGAGAGATCTAAGCCGCCTGCGTTGGCGAAACATGCCGGCGCCCGGCCAGAATCTCCGCCTCAATTCCAAATAGCATCCGGATCGCCTTGAGCGCTTCAAATGCCCGTCCATTGCTGACCAGCGTCTTGACGCCACTTAATCCTGCCAGCAACGATGCATCTCCGGAAATGTCCATGATCATACGAATAGACCCCTCAAACATATCGCGCGCCGCCACCGTATCGCTCGGATTCATAAGCATGATTTGGACAATAAAGTAGAGCTGACGCAGCGGCGTCGTTGCGCTTTCAACCTTCATCACATGCGCTTCAAGAAGAAACGTCGCATCATTAAGGAGCTCCAAGGAGACCTTCCGATCTGCACATAGAACAGCCCCGTTAATGTAGATCTTCTCACCAGCGCGAAGGGAAATATGCATGGCCATGCCTTACCTCAAACCGTCCCGGATCATGGCGCAGACCTCAATCAGGCTGCGGAGCCCCTCTGCTCGCCCGGCCTGGATCGCATCCGCCTCGCGCAGAACCCAAATTCCGACCGAAACGAGATCGCCCCTTAGCACATCGGGTAGATCATTTTCGGGGTTGATCAGATCTTCGATCAGCGCCTTCCACAATTTGCAAAGGAATTGCAAAGCCTCCCCGGTGACCGCCGTGCCGGCACCCGTTGTTTCTGCTTTCTCCAAAAGCGCGATGGCATGGTCGAGCGCCCTGCGCTCGCGGTCGCGACATTCTTTTGCCGATTCTTCGATGCTTTCAGCATAACTCAATTGATACATGATGACCCATCGCGTTGCATGGTGCAGTTACTTGCGTCCAACAGCCGGACAGCTACAACCTGAGGCAATGACGCATTTGAGCTTCAACGTTTTCATGCCCATCCTGTGACAGCCACGCACGACGGGATATCTTACAGAAATTGCACGAGGCTGAGCTGTTTCAGCTGCGACGTAAGCGAATAGGAGGTCTCAATTTGGGTCTGTAATTCACTCACGCGTGTTGACGCTTCATACGTATTTACGCTTTCGAGATTGCTGACTTGCGTAGACAAAATATCCATTTGTAATGACATTTGGCTGTTAGCGCTCACAACGCTCGACTGAACGACGCCGACCCCGGCCTGGATGTTGGTCAAGCCATTAATCGCGGAGGTGAGAAGCTTGCTTGCCGTATTAGTCACCGCCTGGTATGCGCTTTGGCTGAGATTTTGGCCGCCCAGATCTGAAACCATTACATAGGCTTGCGTCAGTTCCTGAAAAGCCGCCTGATTGGCGCTAACCGAGGTATTTTCGGTTTGATTTGGCGCAATAGTGTTTGTGAGCGTCTGGTCCGATGCCGATGACCAATTGGTGGTCCAGTTCGTTCCCTGGAACAGCGAAGAAAATTGTGTATTCAGGAAACTCTGCATAGCGCTTCCGCTAATCCCCGACACACCAGCGCTGGTCTGCGACATGCCAAACGCCGCCGCGAAGGCAGCATCGACCGCCTGCTTGTTTGGCGCATTTGCGGCGCTGTAGTCAGTAATCGGCGCGTTGCCGGTATTTATCCCGGAAAACATGTAGTCGCCATTGAGCGTAGAATTGAGCGTAGCAATTAGGGATTTTAGATTGTTACTTCCCGTCGACTGAGCCGTCGCCGCGCTCGTCGTGGCGCCATTCGTGGCGAGCAGCGAATTAAGGAGTGTCTGTGCCGAAGTCTGCATCTCGCTTAGATTATTCTGAATTGTGCTGAGCCGCGTTGAAACCGAGGAATTCGTGTGTGATATCGTCTGCAAGAAAGAGGTCTCGGCCTGAAGTGAAACGCTTTGACCCGTCTCGCTCCCAAGGCTTAGGCCAATGTCCGCGTAATTGCCGGTCGACATCTCGGTCTCGCTGGCCGCGAGCTCGGTCTGCATCTTTAAGACGGATTGGCGCAGCGAAGATGAGATCGATTGCGTCGAGATGAAAGCGCTCATGGCCGAATGTCCTATCCAATTATTGCCGCTGCGAGGGCATTGAACATGTCGTTGATCGAGGTTAGTAATTTCGCAGACGCGGAAAACGATTGCTCAAGATCCAGCATCTTGGACATTTCATCATTTATGTTGACCCCGGTCGCATTCGAGAGAGCTGTCGACGCGGTGCTCAACAGCGTGCTTTGATAGCTACTGCTGGATGAAACGCTCGAACGCTCAGCCTCGAGCCAACTCACCGACGCTGCCGCGTAATTGCTCAGGCTTGCGCTTGTGGCGATGCCTCCAGCGGATGAGAACGTCTGCGTCGCAGACAAATTGCTGGTCAGTTGCGATAGGCGGCCCGTGAAGCTAGACGCGCCACTCGTATTATACGTATAGTTTGTATTCGCTGTGTCGGATATGCCGCCGTCGCGCAAAAGATTTGCGTTTCCGCCCTGGCTGGGATCGACGCTAGCGTTGACACTGATTTGACTGGCTAACCCTCCGTTCGCGCCGGGAAGAGCGGTCGCGCCGAGCGTCGTAAAAAGACCCGGCAGGCTCGGACCCGCGCCGGCTTGATCGCTTTCGGCGAAGGAATTGATGAGCGCCCCAGCCATATTGTCCAGTTGCGTCTGATATGTGGGAGCTATCGTGTCGCGCAGCGTGGCCAGGCCCGCGAGATTGCCGGAGGCGATCGGCATCGTCGCTGACCCTCCCGTGATCGCCGCTCCGTCGACGTAAACAGCGTTGCCCGCGGTCGATGCGGTATAGGTGTGTGTCGCCTCAAACGTTAGCGTCCTTGCCACGCCGCCCTGGAACAAAGTGACCCCGCTATCACCATAGATGGACATTTCTCCGTTCGACCCGGCGGTCGTCGAGATGCCGATTTGCTGGGAGAGCTGCTGCAGGATCGTATCGCGCTGGTCCTGCGCATCGGTTACATCGGCCCCGCTAGCCAGACCTGAGACAACTTGTTGATTTGCCGTTTGAAACTGGGTGAGCAGAGAATTGATCGCCGCAACCGAACTCGCCATGCCTGAATCAGCCGTTTCACGCGCTTGCTGCACCGTCACCGATGCGCTGTTCATGCCGCTGACCAGACTTTTGGCCGCGGCTACAGCCGCCGCCGCCGCTGTGGAATCACTCGGTGAGGCTGAGTAAGTTTGAAGCGCGTTGTCGAAAGAGCTGATTAGCGCCGCCGGCGAAGTCGCCGTCGAGGCCGAACCCGATGTCGAGCCCGAGACATCTCCGATCGTCTGATTGAGCGCATCGAGACCAGCCGAAATCGCTTGCTGGGCCGCAGTCGCCGCGGTCGCTGACAGCACGTTATCGAACACGGCCTGGTTGGAGGCGCGCGTCAGAGAGACGACCTGCGCGCCCGATGACGTCGTTGCAACATTTGCGATCTTGCGCGAATAGACAGTCGTGTCGGTCGCTCCGGAGATATTCCGGGTGAGCGCCGCGATTTCCGCGGTTATCGTCGAAAGCCCAGACTGCGTTGTGCTCGCGGCGCTGGAAAGACTCATGACATACACACCCTTTGATCACGAAGGCTGACCGCTATTTCAACATATTGTTCAGCTGAGATAGCAGATCGGACCCCGCTTGAAACACTTTGGAGTTCGCTTCATAGCTGCGCTGCGCGACGATCATATCCGTCAACTGCGTTGCGAGATCGACTGTGGAGGACTCAAGCTGTGACGACTGGATCGACCCGAGACCACCCAGCCCCGCATCACCGACGAGAATAGATCCCGATTGGGTGTTTGCCTGATAAACATCGCCCGCCAAGGAGGTCAGATTGTTGACGCTAGCGACGCTCGCAAGCGGGATCTTCGAGATCGCTTTCGTAGTTCCGTTGGCGAACACCTCGGACACGACGCCATCCGTGTCGATGCTGACGCTTTTAACAGCGCTCGGCGCGCTTCCATTCGTCGTCGCGGCAGTGACAGCGAAAGACGACGCCAATTGCGTCGTACCGGCAAGACTGAGGTTCAGGGTCTGCCCATTTGGAATAGCGACTGAAACACTAGTCGGAGTGGTCAGACTGCCGTCAGCGGCGCTGAAATTCAACGTTTGCGTGCTTAGAGCCGCAGTGGAATAAGGAAAGCCGCCTCCTGGCGCAGCATCAGCACCATTATAGATCGACTGCTCCCATGTGTTCGCCCCCGTCTTCGTAGAATATATGTCGAGCGTTACGGCATTGCCCAAATTATCGTAGGTGACGAGCGTTGACTTTGAGGTGTAGGTCGATGCGGCAAGGTTCGCGCTGGGAAGAGCGCCTGTGACGGCGGTTGCGTCGGAGTTGAGGTTTGCCGTATAGGTTCCTGTGGTTGATGCGACGGCCTTCAAGCCATCGCCGGTGACGTTGACAGGCTGAAGCGCGCTGATTCCGTCAGCGGACGTGCTGCCCGAGGCGACGCTGTAGCCAAGCAGCGTGAACCCGGCGGCGTTGACAAGATCTCCGGATGCGCTCGGTGTGAAGTTGCCCGCTCGCGTGAGGTAGGTCGCCCCGCTGGAGTCCGTGACGAGAAAAAACCCGTTGCCTTGGATGCCGAGATCGGTTGTCGATGATGCGCTCGTGAGGCTGCCTTGCGAGGAAATGTCATAGCGTACAAATGTTCCTACGCCAGCGGCATTATAGCTGGTTGTGCTGGTCTCGTTCAGCAAATCTGAGAATTCGGTCGAGGCTTGCTTGTAGCCAGTGGTGTCTGAGTTTGAGATGTTATCGGATACTGTGGAAAGCTTGTTTGCCTGCGCCGTCATTCCGGACACGCTCGCAGTCAAAGCGCTAAAAAGGCTCATCGAAGAATCTCCGCGTTGGGTGAGCCAGTCTAATCGGATCGAGCTTGCGCAAAACTGACCGAGCGTTGGTTCTGTCTGGCTCAATGCATGCATTTGCTATCGTCCTGCGACGCGCGTGGCGGGCGTCGCCCGTGATCGCTGGCTCCACGCACGTGAGACGGCTTTTCCGGCGTCAAGGATGTTGCTTACCGCGCGTTGACGGCTTTCGAGCGGTCCCGCCGGCGCGCTTGGGGACGAACCTCGTTAGAACGCCAAGAATTGCCGCGGCCATTTGGCTGACGAGATGCGCCGACAGAATATCTTTAGTGGGGCAAGATCAGCAAGCATGGAGCCGCGCTCCTCTTGGAGCCCCGTGACTTGCGACAAAGGTTATGCTGCGCCGAGTTGACTGTGCTCCGGCCAGCTGCATTGCAGCGCCTTGATCCGGGATCGCGGCGAGGCTGTTGGTCTCTGCCATGCTTCTAGACGTATGGATAGAAGGAAAATGGAATTGTGAGGGAGCTATACTTAGCGCTCCGCGGCTGTAACCTCTTTAAATTGTGCCATCCAGGCGATAGCCAAGATAACGGACAGAGTTGATCGGATCATATCCGAGCTGCCTCCGCAATTTCTTGCGTAACTTGCTGATATGGCTTTCGACGACGTTCTCTTCGACGTTTTCATCGAAAATTCCGTATATCGCATTGAAGATCTGAGCCTTGCTGACGCGCCTGCCGCGATTGTTGACGAGATATTCCAGAATCCGGCGCTCGCGCCGCGGCAGGACGAGAACATTTCCCTTGAGTTCGGGATCGCGTCCATCGAAAAAGACGCGAAGTTCGCCGAGTTCGATCGACTGAGCCTCATCCTCGTGTCGCCGCCTGATAGCGCTTACGCGCGCTAAGATTTCGCGCACGTGGATTGGCTTACGAACGACGTCGTCGACGCCGGCTGCAAAAAGATCGAGAGTTTGCTCGAGAGACGGCGTTTCATTCATTGCGATAACCGGCGCGCGGGATCGCTCCCGGATCATTCTTGGATAGGTCTGCCGATCCTTGCAATCCCCAAGCAGAAACGCCTCGACAGCTCCGAGATCCGTCTCCGCAACCGTTGCAACCCATTCGCGAAAGTCTTCTGGACAAAAGCCAGCGGAAGAAACCCCTTCGCTGTCGAAACGAGAGGTGTAGCCTGATGTTACAATTTCCCGATCATCAATAATTACAAGCATTTGGACTTCCCCTGAATCAAATCTCCTCATTAACTGATTATTAACGACTATCGCCAATGCGTCAAACATTAATTCGTGTTTAGGTTGTATTTTTCTCGTATCGAGCACATTGTGTCGACGGAGACGCGGAGAACGTTCTCTCACTGACAAAATTTGCGGGCATTCATTGTCCAAGCGCCGAAGCCGCTGGCGACCATATTGGAGATCACCTGACAAACATATTTTTTCTGGGCGGGATTGTTACCTGGTCCGGCGTGATAGCGCGCCGCCGCGAGAGTCCAATTGCCTTCTCTCGCGCGCAACGCTTTCAAATATTGCGCGGCATATTCGACATTTTCGCGCGGGTCGAACATCGCTTCGAGGGATCGAAACCGTTGGCCGTGAAAATAGTAGTTGATCTGCATGCACCCGACATCAATAAGGCGCGCGCCATCTTTACGCGCTGATTCAAAGCGTCGAATCGATTCATCGAGATTGGCCGGAAAAAGCGATTGCCCTTTGATGTTGAGCGCATAGGGGCTGAGTGCGCCACGCCGGCCGGTTTCGGTCAGCCCGACGGCATAGAGAACGCCGAGCGGAACATCATATTCTGTGGCTGCGCGCGTCATTTCGCGTTCACACAGATTGATTGAATCCGGGTGCGCCCAAGCGTGTTTCGCGCCAAAGCTGAGGCCCTCAAAGATAGACAGCGCCACCGCTATTAACGCCGGAAGACCTATCCTCAGACTCGTCTCTCGCGCGCTGTTGAGACGATGCGCTCTCTCTTTGCGCTCCCGATTGATCATCGGCGCTCCAACCTCCTTGTTGCGATGGCCTCCATGATGTGGGGACATTGCGTTGGGTGTCCGACGAGGTGGTCGGGTCGGCCCCTTGCTGCAAGTGCGGGCTCTGCTGTCCGGCGAGCTTCACGACGACGCCATCCAATGTATAAGCGGACGAGCGCAGTTTCTCGGCGAGACGATCCTTGTCATCACTGATGAGACGCATAGTGTCAGCGCGAGCCGGCTCAACCTGCACCTCAAGACGAGAGCCCGAAAGCCGCATCCTGATCGTGACGGCGCCCAGGGTTTCTGGTTCGAGTTGCAGATTCAAACTCTTCATCACAGTAGGCAAAACCTTTGACTGCGTGGCGTCCGATACGCCGGCCGCCGGTGAAGCGCCCGACGAGGCGCCGGGCTCGGCTGCTTCTCCGAGAGACGAAACAAGCGAGGCGGCCTCCGGCGCGATTCGATCGGCGATTTGATGGATCGGCGAGAACCCGGCGGTAGGCGGAAAGTGCGATTGCCTATCAAGAACCGCAACCTTGATCTGGCCACGCTCTGGAAACCCCGTGGATTGACCGGCGCGGGGCGACGCCGCTGCGATTTTAGAAAATGACGCGGATGATTCCTCAGGAGTTGGCGTCAAGTCAGTCGCAGGCATACCGGAGGGAGCGTTGCCCGGCGGCGCGCTAAGCCCGGGCGTCGCCTGACGGCCCTGCGGCTGCGGCGCGCTCGGAAGATTTGACGTCGGCATCGCTGCCGCCCTCTCGCCAAGCGCAGTGGCCTGGAAAGGCGCCGCCTCGGTTTCTTCGAACGTCGCCACAGCGCGTCCCGATGACGCCGGGGCGCGCAAAGGGCTCGAAGGTGATTTCATCGCCACAGCCGCCGCAGATCGCTGCGCCGCGGCCAGATCCATGCTCGATCTGAGGGTAATGGCGCCCGCGGCCGCCGGCTTCGGAACACGGGGTACGTCGGCGTCACCGCGGCCCAGCGATGGTTGAATCGAAGGAGCGACCGGCATCGCGTCGATAGACCGCTGATAGGGCGCGATCCCGGACCATGGCGCGGCGGCCGACGCCCCGTTGTTGATGGGAATGTTCGCGATCTGACCGCTCCAAACATCGCTGCTGGCGCCCGCAAGGCTCGAAGAGACCAAGCTCGTCCCGTCGCCATCCCGCTTCCTTAATGGCGCGCCAGCGTGTTTCGTAGCCCCTTCAGACGTTCTGGAGCGCGGCTCTAGCCGCGTGTCCAGCGCGGCCGGGCGGCCGTCCGTTATCGCGACCGCTTCTGTTGACTTGACGGCTTCAACAGCCGCCTTATCGTCAACCCCGCTGGCCGCGTGGCGATTGAGGGAGCCTGAGCTTGCGGCAACGTCAGTCTGAGGGATGTAAGGCGGTCGCCGTGGCGCCTGATCACCGCTGTCGTCGGCGTGAGGGACGGGCTGTCCGCCGGCAGTCGGCGCGATGCCGGGCGCGGCATATGGCGATCCCGAATCGGCAGCCTGAGCGTTAAGCGCCGCCGCGTCTGCGACGGCGCCATTAGTTCCGTTTCCATCCGATGGGCGCAGCCTGCTTTCGCTGACCGTGACGACGCCGATCTTTGCGCTGGCCGATTGACGAGTCGATGTTGATGTCGCGATCGCTTGACTTGTCGAAGACGCCGAAGACCCACCGAGGCCGCCATCGCGTTTCGACATCTCGGACAATACATCGCCGAAAACCGCGCCCGGCGCCGCATTTGAAACTGCGTCGCCGCCGCCCCCTGATTTCGCCGTGCTCGACGAATCCGGAATGACGGTTCGGCCTCGTATCAATCCATCGATGAGGTTCATGGTCCAGCCCTTGTCAAAAGAGCGTCAGTCTGGCTAAGCGCCATTTGCGCGGACTCGATGAGCGCGGACGGCGACGGGCCGTCATTGCCATTTGAGGACGATTGTGGTTCTGCAGATCCTGCATCACTCGGGCGTTGCGCATCGTCCGCCGTCTTTTGAATTTCCGCGCCCGTTTTTGTGACAACTTCCTTGAGCTCCACATCGCGCTGTTGCAAATGCCTTTCATCGATTTCTGCGACCTCGCGAAGCCCCGCTTCGGGAGACCTCAGCAATATCTTCGTCGCCGCTTCGTAAAGTTTCGCGCGGTCCTTCTCGAGACCGGTTTCCTCGGATAAACGCATGGCTTGTTCCGCGGCGTAGCGAGCAGGCTCTATCTTGCCCTTCAATATGCCGGATTGGGCCGTAAGCAGATAGAGTTTAAGCTGTTCCTCGCTATCGAGTTCGCGCAGCAGATTAGTCAGTTTCGCGCGCTGAGCCGCGTCGCTGGTCAAGCCGAAATGCGCCACCGACTCCGCGAAACGACGACGGAAATTATCGGCGTAGACAGATCTCGCATATCGGCGAAAATATTGGCTCGACGATGTCACAAATCGGCCAAGGTCGGTCATCTCGTCAGCAAGAAACGCCGAGCGACGCAGAGCCGCCTCTTCGACCAGCGTGCCGGGGGCAAGAACGCGCGCCTGGTCGAGCAAGCTCATGGCGCGAGCCGGATTCTCCTTGGCGATCAGCGCCGATTGGGCGAGCGCGACATATCCGCCGACAGAAGGCGCCAACGCCATCGCATCGATGGCCATGAGGATCTGCTTTGCCTTGGCCTGCTGTCCTTCGACATAAGCCAGGGCTCCTGTCATCAGATTCCTCTCCGTCTCGGAGGCGTTGCCGAGCTGAAGGACTTTTCTGATCACGCGGGGCTGCCCCCCGCTGAGCGTGTAGATCACCGCTGCGTGGTCGTTGCGCGCATCCCGCCAGAGGGAAGGCTCCGCTGCGAGAAGGCGCTCGGCGATCTGCCCAATCAATTTCGGCAGCCTGCTCCGCGCGTCGACGCTTCCCAAAACGATCTCGTCTTGCGTCGCCTCCATTGATCGCGCGATCTCAAACGGCTGCCCTTTGCGCTGATCAGTCTGCGGATCTTCCGCCCGCTGCGCGAAGGCCGTGGCGTTAAAGATGCACGTCAACGCGAGACCAAGCAACAATCTCGGCGCTTCCATCACGGTTTGTCCTTTCGCAGCAGAATTTCGATGCGTCGATTGGCGGCGGCCATCGGATCGGCGGCGATCTTCAATCGACGGTCCGCGTAGCCTTCGATCTTCTCGATGCGCTTGTCGTCGAGACCGCCGCGAACCAGCATGTAATGAGCCATGTGCGCGCGCGCGGTGGAGAGCCGCCAATTGTCATAAGTCGCCGATTTGAATGGGCGGGCGTCAGTATGTCCGCGAACCACGATGGCTCCGGCGCGCGTCTTCAACAGTTCGGCGATCTTCGCCATGACTTCGATGGTTTTCGATTGCGGCTCAGCTGAACCGATGGCGAACATCGCGAAATTTCTGTCGTCTGTGAGACTGATGAGAAGCCCTTCGCCTGTGCTCTGGACTTCGATATGCGGGCCGGCCGGTGATCGACCCTCCTGCTTTGCCAGCGCCATAACGTCGGCTTTCAGTTTTGCCGCGTCCGCATCATTGAGCTGGGGCGTTTCCGCGACGCTGTCCGGGCCCGCGGCCGGCCCGGAACCATGCGTCCTGACCTCCGCATTTGGCCGCGCCGCAGTCGCATCATGCGCGGGGGGATGGCTATGTTCGCCTTGACCGGCTGTGGCGGCTTGCGCTGCAATCGGCGCCACCGCGGCCTGTGATAGCGCGGCAGGCTCGGCAACATGCGGAATGGTGGTGAAGGGGTCACTGAAGCTATCGAGCGTGTCTGGGGCCGACTCAGCCGCGGCGGTCGGCGCGGGCCCGGACGTCGGCTTCGGCGTCTCGTCGACGCGGGCTTGCCCGGCGATCTCGGCAAGGACGGCATAAGGATCGCGAAACAGCGCCGACTCAGAATGCGTCGGCAATTTGGCTCCGGGTTGAACAGCGACTTCCTTGGTCTCAGCGAGGTTCTGGTCCGTGTCAGCTTCAATCTTCGATTCGCTGCTCTTTGGTCCCGCGCCCATCTCGGTGTTCTTTGGATCACGAAATCCCTTCTTGAGAGTCGTGACGTCAACGAGCTTGACCGGATTGAAATATTGCGCGACCGCGTGCTTCGTCTTGTCGCTGGTCGAGCTGATCAGCCACAGGACGAGGAACAAGGCCATCATCGCGGTCATAAAATCCGCGAAGGCGATTTTCCAGGCGCCGCCGTGATGACCGTCTTCTTGAGCGGCATGCCTTTTTATAATGACGATTTCCTGGTCTTCTTTACTGGCCACGGGTTAGCTCACTCTGGCGATGCCTCAATTCGCTGGATCCAAGCCTGGATCCGCGATTCGATCAGGGTTTGATCCGCGATGATTCGAACGTCCATCGTTGGACCGGGCGTCCAGACGGCGCACGCCGCCGATCCCGCCAATTTGGTCTGAAGCGCGGCGAGGAGATCCTCCGGACCATTGATCTCGACAAGCGGGTTCCGGCTTCCACTGAGCATTTGCATGAGGCTTTCAGCCAATTCATCAATTGCTTTCCGACCGGCTTGCCTTACGAGAAATGGACGCAGGATCCGCGCTGCGCTCGCACCTATTCTCGTCTCGATTTCCGCAAGAGCCGCCTCCATCTTGGCGCCAAGTCTGGCGCCTTCATCTTTGGTCCATCTGTCGCGTTCCTTGACAATCCGCTGCTCGAAGGCGAGATGTTCGGCGCGACGCATCTCTTCCTGCTCATGGCTAGCCGCGGCAAATCCCTCAGCGTAGCCTTCATCACGAGCCTTTTCACGAGCGCGCTGCTCATCATCGCGCGAGGCAGCGGCCGGCTCCTCGACAGGCTCCTCGACATCGTCCAATTCGAACAGCTTCTCCCGCGCTGAATCCGGGCGCTCATGGTCGCCAAAACGCCCAAGGTAAAGCGCGACCGGTCGCGGCGTCATGCGTAGTCTCCCTGATGCATCCACTGCTTCAGAATGGCCGCCGCCTGCTCCTCATCGAACTCGACTATTTGCTCAAGACGCTTTTGCGGCGAACGGCGCGGATTGTTGGTAAGGTCCTCGATCAGATTGACCTCCCCTGGAGGCCCCCACCCTCCAAGTTGCAGGCCGGTCTCATCGTGACCATCCAAAGCGGAGAAATTCTCCAGCGCGACCGTCTCGGCCGATCCCGCGACAACGGCCGGCGCGGCAAGTATCGCCCGCGCCGCGGGCCGCAGCCCGAACCAGATGAGAAGGAGAGTGACGACGAGAATCGTCACCGCGTTCAAGACGTTCCCCGATTGCCGAAGCAACATTTCAGCGACCGCCGGCGGCGGCTGCGGTGCAAGGTCGCGATCGGCGTCGATGAAATCGACCGCCGAGATCTTGATATTGTCGCCTCGCTCCTTGTGCGCGCCGGCCGCCGAGGCGACCAATTGCTCAAGGTCGTTCAGTTGCTTTTGGATCGCCTCAGGCGTCGCCTTGCCGCCGAGAGACGCCAGAAGGCTCGCCCGATTGATAAGGACGGCCACGGATATATTGTCGACGCCATAGCCCCCGCTCGTCGTGCTGATCGTCTTAGACGAGACTTCGTAGTTGGTCAGCTCTTCGCTTTTCTTGCTTTCTTCACTCGACTGTTTGCCGTCATCAGGCTTCACCGTCTCCTGCGGCAGATTGCGCTCAACCGTCGCCGGCGATTGACTGACGCTGTTTTGCGACGTCTGATTTTGCTTGGTAATCTTCACCGATCGCTCCACTCGCGAGTCTGGATTGAAGATCGTCTCGCTGGTCTGCCTCTTATCCGTGTTCAGCCGCGCCGCAACGCTGATCTGAAAATTCCGCAGGCCAAGGTAGGGCGTCAGCGTCTTGCGGATATTGTCGAGGATTTCCTGCGACACCGTCCGCTCCAGCGTCAGCATGCCGCCTGGCGCGGAATCTGCGAGATCATTACCAGACGCCAGAAGCACGCCTTCTGTATTCAGAACCGTGACCTCCTCCATGGTCATTCCGGGCACCGCCGAGGCCACGAGATGGCGGATGGATTTGGCGGCGGAGACGTCGTCCGCCATTTCCGTCCGGATCACGACCGACGCTGACGGCGGCTCGCGCGTGCGTCTGAAAGAACCTTGATCCGGCATGACGACATGAACGCGAGCCGCCTTCACGCCACGCATCAACTGGATCGTCCGCGCCAGCTCGCCCTCAAGCGCTCTAACCCGCGTCACCTCCTGCATGAAGGAGGTGAGGCCGAGCGAACCAAGCTTATCAAACAATTCATTGCCGGCGTTGGGGCTGTTCGGCAGACCCTTCTCGGCGAGCAACATTCGCGCGCGCGCGGTCTCGCCATAACGGACGAGGACCGTGTTTCCATCCGAATTGACGTCGAAGGCGATGTCGGCCTCCTTAAGGGCCGCGCCAATCCGGCTCACATCCTGCCTGTCGAGTCCGGCATAGAGGACCTCGAGCGCGGGACGGCTTAGAAAATAGCCTGCGAGCCCTGTCATCGCAAAAACCGAAACGCCGATCATGGCCAACGCAATGAGCCGGCGTGAACCAAGCTTGAGCAAATTGGCCCAGATGCGTTCGATTTGTTTCTGTCCGACCATCCCCGCCTCGATCAGCTGCTCTATCGACAGACCAAATCTAGGCGGGCAAGCTTGCCCGGAGGTTGCACACAAAGGGCCGCGCCCCCGCGAGCGCGGCCCTGCTTAATCGAGGCCGAAGTTATCAACCGGCCGGTTTTACTGGAAGAGTTTCAGGATCAGCTGCGAATTGGAATTCGAGATGCTGAGCGCCTGAATGCCGAGTTGCTGCTGCACCTGGAGAGCGGCCAATTTCGTCGCCGCCTCGTTCATATTGGCGTCGACAAGAGAGCCGACGCCGGTGGTGAGAGAGTCGCTCAGGTTCGAGATGTAGGTCTGCTGTGTCGAGAGGTTGGTAGTCGTCGCGCCAAGCGTGCTCGCCGCGGTCGTGATCGAGCTGATCGCCTTCTCCACATCCTTCAGCATGTTGGAGAGATCGCCGGCGGTCGCCGTGGTAATGTTCAAGGACAAGATCGACGCTGTGGTGTAGTTCGCGCCGCTCGCTCCAAGTATTCCGGTCGTCGCCCCCGTCGTCGCGTTGAACAGGGCTGTCTGGCTCGTATCCACGCTGAGGAAACTGACGCCGTTGGTCGAATCATAGGATGCGACCAGATTGACTGTGCCGCCCGTCGTTTCGAGGAAGTTCAAGCCGTTGAAATTGGCCGAACTTCCAATGCTCAGCAAAGACGCCTGCTGCGCCGCGATGTCTGTTTGGATCTTGCTCAGATCAGCGCCGGCGTTCGATGCGGTCGTGAGGTCGTTCTTGATCGCGGTGACCACCGAGATCGTGCTGTTCAGCGCCGAACTCATGGTGGACACCAATGCGGAGCTCTCGCTCAGCGCGTCGTTGACGGCGCCGAGGGCGCCGACGTTGGAGCTCATTTTGGTCGCGATCGACCAATAGGCGGGGTTGTCGGACGCGCTCGAAATGCGAAGACCTGTCGAGATCTGGCTCTCAGTCTTGCTAAGGTTGTTCTGCGTCTGCGTCAGTGAGGCAAGCGCAGTCATGGCGGAGGTATTGGTCAAAAGGCTCGACATGGAATGTCCCTTGAGTTCGTTTCAGCTGGGGACATACCGGATTTGCGCCGGTACGACAGGGCGGCATGATGCCTTTAGATATTTCGAGGATCCAACCTGTCGTCTTTTTGTGTTAGCGCATCAAACTTGCGCAAAGCTTAATTCTATCGTCGATATCTGGCGCTTTCGACTCCGGCGCTCACATATAGGATCGGACGAGGCTTCCGATCAGAAGATTCCAGCCGTCGATAAGGATGAAAAACAAAATCTTGATAGGAAGGGCAATGACGGAGGGCGGCAGCATCATCATGCCCATCGACATCGTCAAAGTCGATACAATCATATCGATGACAAGAAACGGCAAGGCAATCAGAAATCCGATCTCGAATCCGCGGCGTAGCTCCGAAATCATAAAGGCCGGGATCAGGGTGCGGATTTCGCCCGGCGATTCGTCCTTGGTCTTGAAATTTTCCCTGGCGAGATCTTCGAAAAGCTTCAGATCCTTGTCGCGGACCTGCGACATCATGAAGTCGCGAAACGGCTCGACAATTTTGCCGAAAGCCTCCTGCTCCGTGATGCTGTTATCCATGAGAGGCTTTACGCCCCCGTCCCAGGCGCGTTCAAACGTCGGCGCCATAACGTAAAAGGTCATGAAGAGAGAAAGGCTGATGAGAATGAGATTGGCGGGCGTACTTTGCAGGCCAATGCCGGAACGGAGAAACGACAGAGCTACGACGAAGCGCGTGAAGCTTGTGGTCATGATGAGCAGACCAGGCGCGACAGAAAGAACTGTCAATAGAGCGACGATCTGAATGATGCGGCCGGCGGCAGAGCCTCCGCCCGGCGGGATCAGCGCATTGAGGTCCGGCGTCTGCGCCGACGCGGAGCTGGCCCAAAGCGCCGCGGCCGACGCGAGCATCAGAATGCCGGTGGAGGATCTTTTCACTGCACCACCAAGGTTTGGAGGATGAGTTCGCGCACTCGGCCATTCGAACGAATGGCGGCGCGCTCGTTTAGGTCTTCGCGCAAATGCTGCAGACCACTCGCGCCCGCGATCTGCGCCAGAGTAACGGTGCGCATAAAGCCCAGAATGTCCTCGGCGATCTCAGCCGCGACGATTTCCGGCTTCGGCGTTGACGCGCCATCAAGGACGAGCGTCGCCTGGAGGCGGACCCAGGCGTCGGGCGGATCCGCGAGATTTGCGATGATAGGGGGCAGGTCGCGCAAATTCGTATCAGCCGCGTAGGGAGCGATGACCTTCGGCGGCGGCGACGCATCAGTGCTGGCCTGAATCTCAGCCCTTTTGACTGCCGCGATGCGCAGCCCAAGCACGCCGCCCGACGCAACAGCGATGAGCGTAAGCCCCACCATTGCGCCGGCGAAAACCGCGATCGATGGGCCGGCCGGGGCTGGCGGACCCGGTAATTGTTCAAAATCGTCGCCCATCGTCATCGCAGAGCCGATCCCACCGTCCACACCGCGGCCTTCGGCCCCGCGGACAATTGGCCGGCGAGCTCATGGACTCTTCGCGTGTGATATTGCCTCATTCGCCTGCGGCCTCTCCAGTTTGGCGACCTCAAAATGGCTTGAACCAATCATAAAGCTGCTGACCCCAGGCCGGCTGCTGCACCTCCATGATCCGGCCCCTGCCGCCGTAGGAAATTCTCGCCTCAGCGACCTTGTCGTAGGAAATCGTATTATCTCTCGATATGTCGCGCGGCCGTACGATTCCTGCGACGTTCAACAAACGCAGCTCGAAGTTGACGCGCACCTCTTGCGAACCGCTGACAATCAGATTGCCATTCGGCAAGACGTCCGTGACGACGGCGGCGACCGACAGTTGAATCTTCTCCGAGCGGTCAGTGGTTCCCTGCCCTTGTGTCGACGACATGGACTCGGATGTCAGTTGCGGGTTGAATTCACTTATTTTACTGTTGACGCCGAGCTTCCAATCGAAATTTGCGTTGACTTTCGAATCAAGCGAACGGTCCGTCGCGTTGCCGAATGTCGCGCGGTCGTTGATCGCGATATTGACGGTCACTACATCGCCTATCTTGGCTGCTCTTGGATCGCTGAAAATATCGGCGCGCCCCCCGCTCCAGATTGATTGCGAATTGCTCTTGCCCGCCGGCAAGAAAAGCGCGCTCGCGGTCGGCTGAACATCGGCGATGAGGCCTGTGCCGACGGGGCTCATGGAAGGCTCCCTTCCAATCTCCCTGACATCGCCGGCGCAGCCGCAAAGCGATAGTACGAAAAGGACAAGAGCCACGTATCTCATCTAGGACTTTTTTCCATCCAGCGCGGAGTCGGAACCCGCCATCGAACGTGTGAGCCGCGCGGCGCGGCCCGCCTCCATTTCATCGAGGATAGCGCTCGCGGCTCGCGCCGGAAGCTTCGCCAGGATCGCCGCGGCGATTGAATCGTCCATAGCCGCAAGTTGAAGAGCCGCCGCGTCGGGCTGCATCCTTGCGTAAATCATCACGACGCCTTCCGTCGCCTGTTTCAGCATGTCGTCCCGCTTATGAAGCCATGCTTCATATTCGGCCCTCTTAGCCTCCAGCTCAGCCAGACGCGCACCTATCTGTGCCGCAAGTTCAGAAAGCCTGGCGGTCTGCCAGGCGATTCGCGCATCGCCAATGACGCCAGCGTTATTGAAACAGAATTGCTGAACGTCGGATTGTGGCGGCTTCGCTTCCGCGCCTCTCGCCGGATCAGATTTCTTCTGCTCAAGGCTGCGGCCAGGATCCGGCATGGCGACAGCGATCGCCGTGTAAATTATCAAGCCGATCACGGAACGCGAAACTCTACATATCATCTGCGTCGTCTCCAGCGCGCTGCCTAATCATCTTTGAATTGACTTGCGCAGGGCTGGCCACGACGGCCTCCTCCGATCATTGAACGACGAGATCGGCGTGCAGAGCCCCCGCGGCCTTGATCGCCTGAAGAATGGCAATGATGCCCATTGGCTTCAGGCCAATGCGATTGAGTCCGGATACAAGCTCTCGCAAGCTTGCGCCTCGCACTATGCCGATATGTCCACCCCGCTGATTTGTGTCGATGTCGGTGCGTGGAACGACCACCGTCCGACCGTTCGAGAACGGGGCGGGCTGTGAGACTTCAGGCGTCTCGACGACGCGGACGTTGAGATTGCCATGCGTCACCGCGACGGTCGAGACCTGGACATCCTGCCCGATGACGATCGTGCCGCTGCGCGAGTCGATGACGACGCGGGCAGGCGCGTCGGGCTGCACCAGAAGATCGCCAATTTCAGCCATGAAGCGGGTCGTCCCCACATTCGCGGGCTTCATCAGGGCGACAGAATTCAGATCGCTTTCGCGCGCAAGACGGACGCCATATCGACGAACTCCAAATCGGTTGATCGCATCAGCTATCAATGTCGACGTATTGAAATCTGGATTCTTCAAGACGAGGGCGAGCGGTCCGACATCCCTCAGCCCGCCTGGCACTTCTCGCTCAACCAAAGCGCCATTGGGGATATGCCCAGCCGTCGCGACATTTTGAGTGATCGTCTCGGCCTGCCCTTGGACGACGAAACCAGCGACAGCGACTTGTCCCTGCGCAATCGCGTATGTTTGGCCGTCGACGCCCAATAGCGACGTCAGGATCAAAGTTCCGCCGTAAAGGGACGTCGCGTCACCGAGAGAAGACACCGTGACGTCCATGCGCGATCCGGGCTGGATGAAGGGGGGCAGATCGGCCGTCACAAGGACTGCTGCGACGTTCCGCGTGCGCAACGCAAGGGCGCGAACATTGATTCCCATGCGGTCAAGCATCGACTGCAGCGCCTGTTGCGTGAAGGTCGAATTCGTTAGCGTGTCGCCGCTGCCCTGAAGCCCGACAACGAGCCCGTAGCCGACAAGCTGATTGTCGCGGACGCCTTGCAAGGTGACGATGTCCTTGATGCGTACCGACGCCTCGGCAGAGACAGCCACGATTGCGCTGAAAAGAAGAATCAGAAATGTGCGAAGCATCAGCCGCCGCTCAAAAGAATAGTGCCATCGGCCTGTACAATTCCCGAGACCGTCAACCCCGTCTCGAGATTGCGCAAGGATATGATGTCGCCAACGCTGCCGTCCTGAAGCGCCGCGCCATAGGTCGCAATTGTCAGGCCGCCCTCTGCGAACACAATCCTGACTTTCGCGCCGTTCGCTACAATCTTCGGCGCCGACACCGCATTCGAAGGCACCGGCGCACCGGGCAGCAAGGTTCTTCGCGCAATTTTCCCAACGAGCAAGTCACGGCTGACTATCACATTGGCTCTCACCGCAGAGGTCAGGCCAAAGTCGCGATCAACCAGCCAATTGTCTTTGATCGCATCGCCCGGATAGATCGTAATGGCGGGGACAGGCAACACATTCGACTCGGATGCGAACGCCGGCGGCAGCGCGCAAGATCCGAGAATTACGATGAGGCAGGTGGCGTATGCCGTTGCGCCCCCGAGAGTGCCCCTGAGCATCCCGATCATGTCCTTACCCCATGTTCTTTGAAACCGTGCTCTCCATGTCGGAGGCGGCCTGGATCACCTTCGAATTCATTTCATAGGCGCGCTGCGCAGAGATCAGATCCGTGATCTCCTTGACGGGATCGACGTTCGAGCTCTCAAGATATCCTTGGCTCACCGTCGCAAAGCCCGGATCGCCGGGAATGCCAACCACCGGCGGGCCCGACGCCTCCGTTTGGAGATACAGATTGTTCCCAAGAGGCGTCAGCCCGGCGTCATTCGCAAAATTCGCGATGGTAATCTGACCGAGTTGCTGCGGAGCAGTCTGCCCCGCAACTGTCGCCGAAACAATTCCAGACTGGCTTACGGTCACGCTGAGAGCATTGGTCGGAACTGTCATCGCAGGACTGACGACATATCCATCCGCCGTGACGATCTGCCCTGTGCCGTTTGTATTGAAAGCGCCATCCCTAGTGTAAACGATGCCGCCATTCGCGTCAGTCACTTGAAACCAGCCGCGCCCGTTGAGCGCCATGTCGAACTGGTTTCCGGTATTGGTTAATGCGCCTTGGATATGAAGATTGCGGATCGATGCTGTGCGCACTCCGAGACCGAGTTGTGCGCCTTCTGGAATTGTGCTGCTCTGGCCGCGGCTTGATACGCCCTGCAGACGCTCGGCCTGGTAAAGCAGATCCGTAAATTCGGCGCGCGCGCGTTTGAATCCCGTGGTGTTGATGTTCGCTATATTGTTGGCTATGACCGCAACATTGAGATCTTGGGCGGCCATGCCCGTGGCGGCAATGGAAAGCGCTTTCATTTCCTCTCCTTAGATCGCCATTTGAGACAGTGACTGATAGGCCGAGACGACTTTGTCCCGAATTGCGATTGCCGTGTTGAGCGATTGTTCTGCGCCCATCACCGACTCCACAACTTGCTGAACCGATGCCTTGCCCTGAAGCGCGGAGATCGCAGTCGCTTCGCCGCTCTTCAGATCATTGACGGCCCGGGCGGACACGTCCGCCATGACCTGGCCGAAATCCGCGCTGCCCCCTGCCGGGGTGAGCGTTGCGGAGATAGAAGGCGATGCGGTCGTAGCACTGGAGCCAAGAACAGAGCCAAGAAGCGAAAGAGCGGCAATCATGATGAATTCCTCAAAAGATCGATGGACATTGAAGAAAGATCCCTTGTCTGTTTGACGATTTGCAAATTGGCTTCGTAAGAGCGATTTGCTTCGCGCATGTCGGCCATTTCCATGACCATGTTGACATTCGGAAGTTTGACAAACCCCTTTGAATCCGCGGCGGGGTTTCCGGGATCCTGCTCGACCCGGAAAGGCGCCTTGTCGACGCCGATGGCGCTGACGTGCACCAGCTCTACGCCAGACACGCGATCCATCTCGCTGGCAAATGTAATGGTCTTGCGCGCATAAGGATCAGCCCCAGGCGTCGATCCCGTCGATTGCGCATTGGCAAGATTTTCGGCGACAACCCGCAATCGCGCGGATTGCGCTTCAAGGCCGGAACCGGCAATTCTGAGAGATGCATCAAGTGGATCGATCATTTCCTATCCTTTGACGCTCGCCATAAGCATTTGGTTGAAAGCTTTGACGATGCTCGTGTTGAGCGAGAACGAACGATTGACCTCGCCCGCCTTCATCATCTCGTTCTCAACGCTGACTGAATTTCCAGAATGCGTGGTCTCCCATGCCGCGGCGTCCTTGGTTGCGATCTGATCGGGCCCCAAGGGATCCACGCCAATATGACCCGGGTTCGTCGCCACCATGCGGATCGAAGAGTCGTTGAAAACGTCTTCGAAGGGAACAACATCTCCAGCCGTAAAGCCCGGCGTATTCGCATTCGCGACGTTGGTTGCAACCGCGGCTTGACGCACAGTTAACCAGCGCGCCTGCTGCGAAGCGAGATCGAGAAGGTGGATCTGACCCACGACGGCCTCCTAATAAAGCGTTCGCTCAAACACTGGTTTTAGAGGAAACGCCTTGCACCAGGCTGACCCAGATGCCGCCAACACGGTTGGCGCCATACAAAGAGCATGGGCACAGCCAATCGTTGGATCTCACGCATCATCTAACCGGGACTCGCCGCTTTTCGGACGCTAAAGCATCACCGAAAGCCAACGATCAAATGCCTGTCTTCAAAATGGAAGAATCGGCGGCGCGCGTCGGCCGTGATTATCTATCCGGCGCCTGAGAGAACACGCGCGTCGGTCAGCGCCTCGATCATTTGGGACGTGTCCTGCATCAGATCGCCTGAGGACTGGGTCGCTTCAAAATGTTCAATCGAGACTCGGGTCTTATCGCCGGCGAGAACGAGCCTGAACACGATCCATACGTCGCGATGTCGAAATTCCATGGCGATGGTGATCTCCGGAGCGCCGCCCCAATCCAGTTCATACTCCGCCGCCCACGCATAGTGGAGGGTCTCCGCGCGGAAGAAGAGCTCAATCGAAGAATTCACGATGTCCTGGATATTTGCGAATTGCTCAAAGCGGATGCAGGCAATGTAGTCAGCGACGTCTATAAGCTGCAGCTCCTCGGCGACCGGTTCAATGGCGTCGCGGAGAATCCTCGCCCTCAAGTCAGCCTCATCGCGGCGCCGAGATAACATGGGAGCGACCTTCACTTTATGGCGGCCGTGTTCGCGCTCTTAGAATACAGAAAATGAATGAGCTCCGCCACGGCCTTATAGAACTCCGGCGGGATCGCCCGATCGACCTCGACGCTATCATACATGGATCTCGCAAGCAGCTTATCTTCGATGACCGGAATCGAGTGCTGTTCCGCAATCTCGCGAATCTTGAGGGCGATGAGATCCTGCCCTTTCGATAGCACCATAGGCGCGCCGCCCTCTTCCTTAACGTAGCGAAGCGCGATCGCGTAATGCGTTGGATTTGCGATGACGAGAGTGGCCCTTGGCACAGCCGCGATCATGCTCTTGCGCAAACGATCCTGCGCCAGCGAGCGCAATCGCGCCTTCTTCAAGGGGTCGCCCTCGTTTTGCTTCATCTCATCCTTGATCTCCTGCTTGCTCATGCGCAGTTCGCGTCGCCAGTGCGTGCGCGCCCAGACAAGATCTGCGGCAAGTAGAACAACCGTCACGACGCACACGACGGACAAAAGCCGCATCGCAATCGAAAGAATCAATTCCGGAATTGCTTCCGGCTCGACCGCCATCGCATCGACCAAATGATTCTCCTGCCAATGCAAAACGGTGAACGCGACAACAGAGATGGAGCTCAATTTGAAGACGCCCTTGAGAAATTCCACTTGCCCACGGGCGCTGCATAATCGCTGCCATCCGGCGCCTAAGGAGATGCGTTGGAAATTGGGTTGTATCCGATCGAAGGCGAAGCGCGGCGCATTCTGAATCAGTGAGGCTAAGACGCCCGCCGCACAGAATATAACCAAAGGCGTGATCATAAGCTTGCAAGCGCTCCACCCGACCACTTCAAGCAGGGCGACAGCGTCGAAGCCATTGCGGAGCGACACCGCGCCCGCGTCGTCCAGCAACCGCTGCAGCAATTCCGTCATCGAAGCGACGAATTCCTTCGCGAAGAACGCGCCAATAATCAGCATGGACGAGATCGAGGCGAAGATCGAGGCTTCTTTGGAGAACGGAACATTGCCGCGCTCCATCTCGTCCGCGAGCTTCTTTTCCGTCGGCTCTTCTGTGCGGCTTTCCTTCTCCTCCGCCATAAATGCCTATTCCCGGCTACTCATAGAGTTCATCTTCATCCTCGGACGAATTCAACTCGATCTCACCATTGCTCGATAATTCGAGGGCGGTGTCGGCGATCATGCGGCGCGCCTTGAGAACGTCGCGCTGAAGGGCGGGACCGCCATTGGCCAATTCGCTATCGACGATCCGGCGCGCGCGCGCAGCGAGCGAAGACAGGATCGAATCGCGAAAGCCGGCGTCTGTGCCCTTCAGGGCAAGGACCACCAACTCTGTCGGAATTTTGTCGAAGAGGACGCTGCGCGCCTTTGGCTGCAGCTTGATGATGTCGTCGAAGGTGAACATAAGGCCGCGCAGGACCTCCGCCGCCTTCGGCCGCGCCGCCGCGAGGCTCTGCATCACGTCTTCCATTTGGTCACGTTCCATCTTATTGATAATATTCGCTATTCTGACATTCTGCTCACTGCCGTTCTGACGGGACAGGTTGGAGAGAAGGTCTTCTTGCAACTGGCCCTGAATGATGCGGACCGCGGCTTCCGTAACCTGCCCTATGCTCAGCATTCGACGCATCATCTCATTGCGTAGATCGCGCGGGAACTGGCCCATCACCTTGGCTGCACAGACCGGAGTCACCTTCGACAAAATGAGCGCCGCGGCCTGCGGATGTTCCTTGGCGAGATAAGCGCCCAGGGTTCCCTCGGGGACGTTTGAGAGCCGCTCCCACATCGCTTCATTCGAATTGCCGGTGACATCCGACATCACATCGGCAATTTGCTCCGGCGACAGGACGCCGTCGAGCATTTGTTCAACCTCGTTTGGCGAACCGAGAAGATCCACTCCATTGGCGAACTGACTTGCGAAATCTTCGACAAGCAATTCCAGCGTCGGCGCGGGAACGACGCCAAGCTCGGCAACTGAACGCGTGATCTGCTTCAATTCGTCGACGTCGAAATGTTTCAAGAGACGGCTTGCAAGCGGCTTTCCCATAGCCAGCAGCAGGGCGGCGACCCTTTCGGGCCCACGCAGAAACCTCTGGCTCACGCCACTCGCCTGGGCGATAGAGGCCGCCATCTCTAGTCGACAGCTCCAGCGGGGCCGACGATCTCAGTCAGCGATACGCCAAAGCGCGAATTGTCGTCTTCCACCACCACGATTTCCCCTCGCGCGATGATGCGGCCGTTCACGACGACATCAACCGGCTCTCCAACCCGATGATCAAGCGGTATGACAGCTCCACGTCCGAGTTTGAGCAGATTTGAAACCGGCATCACGGCTGAGCCCAACACCACCTGAACCACAACCGGAATACGAAGGATCGTGTCGAGATTACGTCCTCCATTTGATTGCGTCAGCGAGTCCGCGTCGAGGCGCTCGCCCAAATTTGTCGCTCTAACATCAACGTCTGACATGATTCCGAGTTTCCCTTTCAATGACCGGATAGAGTTTTGTCATCTGTATTCATGCTGCGAACCAGCTATTTGCGTTGACGCAGGAAAGACGGCGCGCCCAATTTTGAAGCCGCTCCGCACGATCTATCGCGATAGAACGTCATCGATGAATTCCTGCTCCTGGCTCACGGATTCATCAATGCGTAGCGTGTAGAAGCCTTCGCCCTGCCCGAGATTGCACCAGAAAAGAGGCTCGGCATTGCACTCCAGCCTGATGCGCGTCCTGGTAGTCGCCTGAAGCTGGAGAATGCCTCCAACTTTCAAGTCGGCGATATCCGCGAGGACAAAGTGACGCTCTTCGATCACGCCCTTGACGGCGACCTCCGTGCGTCCGATTTCGCTCTCAATCTGCCTGGTCCATGCCGGGTCGCGCACCGCGGCGTCATTTGAGAGATCGCGCCCCAATTGCTGACGAACGGAGTTCAGCGCCGCTTGCGGGATCAAAATGAACATCTCGCCATGGCGCCCAAGAATGCGAAGCTTGACTTTTGCGTTGACGCCGAACGAGTTCCTTGGCGCAATGACGGCGAAATCCAGCCGCGTCTCCACTCGCTCCAGCTTGAAGACCGTGTCGCTCACCGTCGCAAATGAGCTTTGCAGGGCGCGCCCCAGGAGTTCGAAAGTCTTTTGCGCAAGACGTAGTTCAAGGCTTGACAATTTGCGCCTTTCCCCAAAGGGCGCCTCGCCTCCATCGCCGCCGAAAAGGGCCTCGGCCAACGTGAAGATGAAATTGTGATCGAGCCCCATCAGGATGCGCGAATCCCAAGCCTGCACATGGAAGATGCCTATGACGACGTTGTTTTCGAAAGTGTCGAGCACGTCTCCCATGCGCTTGGCGGCGATGGCGTCGACCGAAAAGAAGGCCGGAGCCGGGGAAAGCTGACGCAAATTTTCGGAACTTTGCGCCGCCATTCGATCGAGGATCACATGCAGCATGGGCATGCGGTCAATCGATATGCCCGGAGCGTCAAGCAGCCGCTCCGACCCGTTCAGCACAGAATTATTGGAGTGAATATCCGACATGGTTGATCAGGCCGCCTGTTGCTGAACGGGTTTCGGTCCGCCGGAAACGGTCTCATTCTCAACCATGTCGATGGAGGGCCGATCATGCGATGCGATCGTCTTGCGCCCATGCTCCAGAGCGATCTGCGGCATGGCGCCATTCATGAAAGCGAGGAGAGTCTGCTTGACGATGATGTAGAGACGGCAGCGCACCGAGCGCGTCGCCTTGACCTTGTGCGCAAGGGGAGAGACAACCCCATAGGAAACGAAAATGCCCGTGAATGTTCCGACCAGCGACGCGCCGATGAGGCCGCCGAGAATTTCAGGCGATTGATCCAGCGCGCCCATCGCGTGAACGACGCCAAGGACCGCGGCGACAATGCCTAGCGCCGGCAGGCCTTCGGCGATAGCCGTCAGGGCGTGGTACGGCTTTAGCTTGTCGTGCGTGACCGTCTGAATCTCCTCATCCATCAGCGCCTCGATTTCATGCGTGCGGGCATTGCCGATGATGATCAGGCGGCAATAATCGCAGATGAAGCTCGTCAGATTCGCATCGGCGAGGACCTTCGGGAAATTCTTGAAGATCGCGGATTCGTTCGGATTGTCGACATGCTGCTCGACCTCGCTCCGCGCCTTGCCGCGCAGTTCCCGCATAAGCGTGTAGAGAACGCCGAGAACGTCGAGATAGTCGCGCTGGGTCGGACCCCGATTGAGAATCGCCTCGACGATCGCGCCCGCAGTGTCCTTGATCGTGGCCAGGGAATTAGCGATGATGAATGTGCCGAGGGAAATGCCGAGGATGATGCAGAATTCCCACGGCTGGAAAATAACCTCGAGATGGCCGCCCATGCCTGCGAAGCCGCCGAGCATGCAGCCGAGTGCGACAATCATGCCGATTAGAAACGCCAAGGCCCACCTCATGCCGTCGACAACCTTACGGAAATGATTAAACGGCCGGCCTTGCTTCAGGCTGAATTCAGCAACTCCAATTCGATCGAAATGCGCGCTTCAACGCCGGGGCAAGAAAAAGACAAAAAACGCGGCGATGCTTGAATTCCTTTTGCTTCTGGAGGCGCTGATGCCGGCGGTCAGGTTAGTCTTCGTTTCGGCCTGGCTGATCGGCGGTTCGCTGACGGCTT
Organism: Methylocella tundrae; assembly: GCF_901905185.1. Classification (GTDB taxonomy): domain Bacteria; phylum Pseudomonadota; class Alphaproteobacteria; order Rhizobiales; family Beijerinckiaceae; genus Methylocapsa; species Methylocapsa tundrae. The sequence goes on along the minus strand of NZ_CABFMQ020000076.1, from coordinate 233,550 downwards.
CGGCTCAGGTCGCGAGTTTCGATTGTGCGAAAGCGGCGACCTCGACGGAGGTCGCTATTTGCCGCGAGCCCTCGCTTGGCGCGAAGGATATCAAAATGGCGGCCTATTATCAGATCCTGGTTAGCGTCGAGCCAGCCTCGAGCGGCATGGCCTATCGCGAGTTTCGCGACAATCAGCGCGATCTGCAGGCCAATTGGGTGACGCAGGCGCGCAACGCGTGCGAGGGCGACGTCGCCTGTCTGGAGCTGGCCTATGACAGGCGCATTGCCGAATTGACGTCGACAATCGCGAAAAGTCTCGGCCTGACCTATGGCCGCATGTGCGACGGCGGTTGAGTATTTTACGATCTTCGATGAATCGGAGAGGTTGCTCTCCTCCCTGGCGGAGAAGCGGCGTCGAGATCGCGCCAAAACGCCTTCGTTCACGCTCCTCACGGAATTTTCAATATCCGACCGCCAGCGTTCCGCGCTGACGCGGGTCTGCTGCTCCCATCAGAAGGCCCTTCGCGCGCAAGATGCTCTCCGCCGACCCCCAGGCGCCGCGCGTCGCGACGTTCTGGCCCAACGCCTCAAGCAGCCGGATCGTGTCGATGGAAACGCCGCGCTCGACCTCGAGTTCGTCCGGAACGCCCTGATGATGAATACGGGGCGCGGCCGTCGCTTCGGCAATGTTCATTTTGAAATCAACGACGTCGCTGATGATTTCCGTAACGATGGTGATGATGCGAGAGCCGCCCGGCGAACCGGTGACGAGTTCGAGTTCGCCGTCGCGAAAGAGCATCGTCGGAGCCATGGAAGACAATGGCCGTCTGCGCGGCGCCGGCGCATTCGCTTCGCCGCCGAGCAAGCCAAAAGCGTTCGGCGCGCCGGGTTTGGCTGCGAAATCGTCGAGTTCATTATTGAGGAGCACGCCGGCCCCCTCCGCGACGAGACCGAGGCCGTAAGAAAAATTCAACGTGTAAGTATTCGCCACCGCGTTGCCCTCGGCGTCAACGACCGAAAAATGCGTCGTCTGATCGCTCTCATAAGGCGCGGGATCAAGCGGCGTAATCTCGCTCTCTGGCCGCGCCCGGGCCAGAGAGATCTCGGCGCGCAGCCGAGCCGCATAGGCTTTTGAGATGAGCCCGCGAACCGGAATGGCGATCTGGTCGGGATCGCCGAGGTATTTCGCGCGGTCGGCGTAGGCAAGCTTCATCGCCTCGGCGAGGACATGGATGGTCGCGGCGGATCCCTCGCCGAAGTCAGCCAGGGGAAAGCCTTCAAGAATATTAAGAAGTTCGATGACGTGGACGCCGCCGGACGAAGGCGGCGGCATGGAGATGATTTCATGGCCACGGTAGAGGCCACGGACCGGCTCGCGCTCGATGGCGCGATAGGATTTCAGGTCGTCGAGCGTCATGCGGCCGCCTGCAGCCCGAACGCTGGCGATGATTTTGGCGGCGACTTCGCCTGTGTAAAAGGCGCTCTCGCCATCGGCGCCGATCGCCTCGATGACATTGGCGAGATCGGGCTGGGCCAGGGTCTCGCCGCGCCTCAGCGGCAATCCATCGGGATGCAGGAAGATCTTTGCGCTTGACGGCCAGCGCGCGAGCCGGCGCGTTTGCTGCAGCGAGTCGGCAAGATCATCTTCCACCACGATTCCTTCGCGCGCGAGGCGAACCGCCGGCGCGACAATATCGGCAAGCGACAATTTGCCGGAGCCATAGCGATGGAAAGCGAGCGTCAGCCCTGCGACCGTTCCCGGCACGCCGACGGCGAGCCCCGTATCGCGGGATTTGGTCGGGCTCGCAGCGCCAGTCGCGTCAAGAAAGACGTCGCGCGTCGTGGCCTCGGGCGCTGCTTCGCGATAGTCGATGGCGATATCCTTCTTCGATTCGGCCAGATGCACCAGCATGAAGCCGCCGCCGCCGAGATTTCCGGCGCGCGGCAAAGTGACGGCGAGCGCGAATCCGACCGCGACCGCGGCGTCGACCGCATTGCCGCCACGGCGGAGAATGTCGACGCCGATCCGCGCCGCCTTTCCTTCCTGCGCGGCCACCATCCCATGCTCGGCCAGAACGGGGAGAAATCGCGCGCCTTGCGAAACGATCGGAGACGTTGAGGCCGGCGAGGTCGAATCCGCGAGCGTCGGTGATGCGGCGATAAGGGCGAGCGCCGCAAATGTGGTCGCGATGAAGCGGCGCTGGCCTGGAGAAAGCCACGCGGCGCAGCCTGAAGTTCGCTTGAGAGAGCTTTTCGTTTCCATCAAATCAGGAAATCTCTATTTGCGCGCCAGATACGAACCTGGCGTTTGCGTTCGAAGACGCTGCCGCCAGGACAAAAAACCATTGTCACAGTGCGTCACCATGGTCTGCGACAATGGCCAAAAAGATCGAGCCATAGCGTTCGAGTTTGGCTGGGCCGACGCCGTGAACGAGCTTCAATTCGTCTTTCGTGCGCGGGCGCGCCCTGGCGATGCCGATCAGAACGCTGTCATGAAAGATGACGAAAGGCGCCTGCTTCTGCCTCCTGGCGATTTCGAGGCGTTTTGCTTTCAGCGCCGCCAAGAGATGATTCTGCGTCGCCGTCAGACCGGCGTCGCGCGCCCGCGCAGAAAACGCGCTCCGCTCGAGCGTCGCATCCGCGTCAGCCGCGCTCTCGATCTGCCGCAACGCCCGCCGGACTGCGACCGCGTCCGGCAAATTCGTCCCGGCGCGCAGATTAAGCGGCGCTTCGCCGATCAGAACCTCGCGCCCGGCCGGCGTGACGATCCAGCGGTCGCGATCGCAAGAATCCTGCGCGATCAGATCGGCCGCGTGCAGCTGATGGAAAATGCTGCGCCATTCGCCTGGCTTGAACTCCTTGCCGACGCCAAAGGTCGGCAGGCGATCATGGCCATGCCGGGTGATCGCCGCCGTGGCGTTGCCGATGAGCAGATTGGCGAGATGGCTGGAGAAGAACCGCCCCGAAGTCCGATGGATCGCCGACATCACTTTCTGGGCGGCGACGACGCCGTTGAAGAACGGCCATTTGCCCTCGCAGACATCGCAATTGCCGCAAGGCTCGGAGGCTTCCCCGAAAGCCGCCAGCAAGGTCTGGCGGCGGCAGCGCGGCGTCTCGCAGAGAGCGAGGAGCCCGTTGAGTTTACGCCGTTCGAGGCGCTTTCTCTCAGGCGGCGAATCGCTTTCGGAGATTTGCCGCTCGCGCAGCCTGACGTCGGCCTCGCCGAACAGCGTCAACGTGTCGGAGGGCAGACCGTCGCGGCCGGCGCGGCCGATCTCCTGATAATAGGCTTCGATGCTTTGCGGCAGATCGGCATGGCAGACAAAGCGCACATTCGGCTTGTCGATGCCCATGCCAAAAGCAATCGTTGCGACGATCACGACGCCATCGCAGCGCAAGAATTCATCCTGATGAGCCGAGCGAATCTCGGACGCAAGCCCCGCGTGATAGGGCAGCGCCGCAACGCCCTTCGCGCTCAACGTTTCGCTGAGCTTTTCAACGCCTTTCCGGGAGGCGCAATAGACGATGCCGCTTTGTCCCTTGTGGCGCGCGATCATCGTCTCGATCTGATGCGTGACATTGGCTTTGCGCTGCATGGCGAGATGGATGTTCGGCCGGTCGAAAGAACGGACAAAAACGCGAGGCTTGGCCGGAAACAGCTTTTGCACGATGTCGTCGCGGGTCGGCGCATCGGCCGTCGCTGTGACAGCGATGAGCTGCATGTCTCCTATCGATTTCGCGACCTGCGCGAGATCGGAATATTCCGGCCGGAAGTCGTGGCCCCATTGCGACACGCAATGCGCTTCGTCGATGGCGAGAACATTGGCGCCGGCTTCGCGCAGCAGGGCCTGCGTGTCGCCGCGCACCAGGCGTTCGGGCGCGACATAAACAAGGCGGTAGCGTCCTTTGCGCAAGCCCGCCTCGATCAAGGCGTTGTCGCTCGCGCTATTGACCGAATTCAGCGCGGCGGCGCCGACGCCGCGCTCGCGCAACTGCTGCACCTGATCGCGCATCAGGGCGATGAGCGGAGAGACGACGATGGTGAGGCCCGGGCGGATGATCGCCGGCAATTGGTAGCAGAGCGATTTGCCCGAACCCGTCGGCATCACCGCCAAGATGTTCTCGCCCGCGAACGCCGCCTCCAGAACGTCGGCCTGTCCCGGCTTGAAATCCGTGAACCCGAAGAATTTTTGGAGCGCGGCGCGGGCCTCGGCCATGTCGTCGTTCAAGAGAACCCCGGTGCGTCGACAGTTTTGCAGGTTCGGCAAGATTCGGACAAGTCCCGCGTCTCCTTGCTTAGAGATGCTTTTGCCATCGTAGGCGCCCCTACCCCGCGGCCCCAGCGATGAGCGTGTCGATCTCGGCTTTCACTTTCGCCGCGCGCTCCGGCGTCATCGCAAGGCGCGGCGTATCGATCGTCTTGTCCGTGACCATGCGGCCAGGGTGCGGCGACAAAATGATGATGCGGTCGGCGAGCGCTATGGCCTCTTCGACGTCATGCGTGACGAGCAGCGTCATCGTCTTGCGCGCCTCGACCAGCGTCAAAAGCTCGGCGCGAAGCCGCAGCGCCAGGGCGGCGTCGAGTGAAACGAAAGGCTCGTCGAGAAGCAGCAGGTCCGGCTTGACCGCGAAAGCGCGCGCTATGGCGACGCGGCGCGCGAGACCCAGCGACAATTCGCCTGGAAAATGATCAAGATGCTCCGTTAGTCCGAGTGCGCTGAGGATGTCGTCGAGACCTGGCCCCGGCGTTGCTCCCGCCAGCAGCAGATTTTGCGCGACCGTCCGCCACGGCAACAGCCGCGGCTCCTGAAAAACCATGCCAATCTTGTGCGGCGAAGGCAGGCGAACGACGCCCTCGAAATCGCGATCGAGCCCGGCGATGATGCGCAACAAGGTAGTCTTGCCGCAGCCTGAGGGGCCGAGCAGGGCGCCGACCTCTCCGTCCTTCAGATTAAAGGCGACGTCGCGCAGGACAATGCGGCTGTCGCCGGCGGCGATCCTGAGCGCCTTTCGGGCGATGATGACCTCAAGCATGTTTCGGCCGCCAACGGGAGACATGGCGCTCGATCGGCTGCACGATGAAAGTCTCGATCGCCAGCATCAGGGCGACGAAGGGAAGCGCATAGGCGAGAAGCCGCGTGACGTCGAAAAGTTGAAAGGCGGTCCCGATCTCGAAGCCGACGCCATTCGAGCGGCCGAGCAATTCGACGACGAGCACGATCTTCCAGACCAGCGACAGGCCGGACCGCGTCGCCGCCGCGAGATAAGGCGCAAGCTGCGGCAGAATGACGTGCCGGAAGCGCGCGCGGAGCGGCATGACGAAGACTTCCGCCATCTCATCGAGGCTGCGGTCGAGCGCCCTTGCGCCCTCGCGCACCGTCGCCGCCGTGTTCGGCAGCTTGTTCAGCGCCACCGCGCCGATCGCCGCGACCTCGTTGAGCCCGATCCAGATGTAGGCGAGAACAATCACAACCAGCGCCGGAAGATTGAGAAGAACGATGAGCCAGGGATCGCAGAAGCGATCGATCGCCTTGTTACGGCCCATCGCCATGCCGAGCGCCGACCCGATCGCCATGGCTAAAACAAAAGAGGCGATCACGCGCGCCAACGTCGCCCCAAGGTTGAAGAAGAGAGCGCCGGAACGCGCCTCGGCGCCAATCACAGTCAGAACGGCTTGGGGCGAGGGAAGCAGACGCGAGCCGGCGACGCTCGATCCGACCTCCCACATCAGCAACAGCAGCAGCAGCGACGCCAGACGAATTGACACGGCTCAGTGTTCCGCCGGAGTTTGGTTCGCGGCGCCCTTGTAGAACGTGCCCGGATTGAGTTCGTTCGCGGCGCCAACAAGCTCGGGCCCGCCAATATCACGCAGGATATGGTAGAGCGCGGCGGCGTCCGCGGCCTCGTCCTCGACCGGGCGCGTTGGAACGCCCTCGACATAGCGCTTGCGATAAAGCGCCAGCTCCTTTGGATCCGTTACGCCGATCTCTTTGCCAATCCGCGTCCAATCCGCATCGGAGCGGGCGAGTTCCTCCTTGGCCTCATGCGCGATCTTGAAAAATCGGTCGAGCGCCGCGCCATGGCTCTTCGCCAGGCTCTCGTCGAAGACATAGCCGACCATGGCCAGAGGTCCCTTGGCGCCAAGCCGCCTTTCGACCTCATCTATGCCGATCAACCGGCGGAAACCACGGGCCTCGAGAGACACGACATAATTCCAAAAATTGAGATTGGCGTCGAGTTCGCCGTTCGCGGTCTTTGCGTAAAGCAAGGCTGGCGCGCCGAAAACAACATTCGCGCTCGCTTTGAGGTCAAGTCCGTCGCGCTGCGTGTATGCGCGCAGCAGCAGCCAGCTTTTGTCGATCGGGCCGCCCGCGACGCCAATCGTCTTGCCCTTTAATCCATCGAGCGTCTGGATCGGCGAATCAGCTGGAACCATCAGCGCCCCGACGGCCGTCGAATAGGGCTGGAAGACAAGATTGGAGGCAAGGCCACGCTCTCTCGCGACCCAGAGCCAATCGCTCAGGATGATATCGACTGCGCCGCCCATCAGCGCGATCTTCGCCGCCTCGGTTGAGGCGAGTTCGGTCACGACGAGGTCGAGGTCCGCTTTGGCGTCGAGTTTGGACGCCTTGATGACCGCGAGCTCCCAGGCGAATGTCCCAGTCTTCTGGACGCCAAGGCGGAGCTTGTCGGCGGCTTCCGAGCGGCCCGCAAACGCGAGCGTAAGGGTGAGACAAAATATCGCCCCGAGCCGGACGCGCTGCCGGCGCCCTGAATTTCCCTTCGGAGACGATGCGTTTTTCGCATTCTTCTGTCGTTTGGCGGTCAAGATCTGCTCGCTTCTATCTGGCTTCGGGTTGTCTTTTATCGTGGTGTCAGGATACATGGTTTTCCGGGTAAGCGATAATCTCAGGATCGTGACCCTGGCCAACGCTGAAGGCCGCCCGTGAGACCCAAGCGACAGTGCATCGCTCAAGGGAAGGAAACCAGAAAATGAACCTCAGATACGCCTGCATCGCCGCAACCCTTGCTTTTCTCGTCCCCGCCTCCGCAGCTCTGGCCGCCGACGGAGACGCAGCCGCGGGCGAGACGCTGTTCAAGCAGAAGTGCAGCGTCTGCCACAAGATCGGCCCCGGCGCCGTGAACTTCGTGGGGCCGGAACTGAACGGCATCATCGGCCGCAAAGCGGGCACCGCGGCGGGATACAGCTATTCCGACGGCGTCAAGAACGCTGGCTTCGATTGGGATTCGGAAAAGCTGCACACCTGGTTGACCAATCCGAAAGCCATGATCGCCGGCACAAAAATGATCTTCCCCGGCCTGCCGAAGGAATCGGATCGCGATAACGTCATCGCCTATATCTCCCAGTTCAAGGCCGACGGCTCCAAGTAACAAGCCCTATCACGACTGCTATCCCTCGCGCCGCATGAGCATGCCCCGCGAGGGATCATAAGCGATGATGGCGGCGCCGAGAAAAACGATCGTGCAGCCCGCCACCACGGCCAGCGATACCGGATTGATCTGGCCATAGAAGGCGAAACGGATCAGTTCCACGGCGTGGGTGAATGGGTTGAGTTGACAGACCAGCGCCAGCATCGGGGCGCCTTCCTGCACGCGCCAGAGCGGGTAAAGCGCCGTGGACGCGAAAAACATCGGGAAAATGACGAAGTTCATCACCCCCGCGAAATTTTCCAATTGCTTGATCAGCGACGACAGCAGCATCCCGAGCGCGCCGAACATCAAGCCTGACAGGATGAGCGCCGGCAGCACGCTCAGATAGCCCCAAAGGGTCGGCGGCTCGATCTCCCAAAAATAGGCGATCAGCAGGAATGCGTAGACCTGGAGGATCGACACCGAGGCGCCGGCGACGAGCTTTGCGGTCAACAGAAACCAGCGCGGCAACGGGCTCACCAGAAGCGTGCGCATATTCCCCATCTCGCGATCATAGACCATCGAGAGCGAGGACTGCATGCCGTTGAAAAGCTGGATCATCGCAATGAGTCCCGGCGTAATGTAAACGTCGTAGAGCACATAGGTGTCGTAGGGCGGGATGATCGAAACCCCGAGCACCGAGCGAAATCCCGCCGCGAAAATAAACAGCCACACCAGTGGGCGCACCAGGGCCGAGACGAAACGTTCGCGCTGATGCAAAAAACGCAGCGCTTCGCGCCAGACGACGCCTTTCAGGCAAATCGCATATTGCGTCAGGCTGAAGCCTTGCGCGGGGGCGGATAAGGCGGGAAATTCCTGAGCGCTCATGTCGATTGCGCCTTCTTTCAATGGGCTTCCGCGGCGTCGACGCCGGCGAGACGGTTGAAGGCGGCGCTCATGCTGGCGGCGCCGGCGCGTGCGCAAACCTCCGCGACATTGCCCTTGTCGAGGAGCTTGCCGCGATGCAGCACGACAACGTCGTCGCTGTTCTCGATCTCGTCGATGAGGTGCGTCGCCCACAGAACGCCAATGCCTTCGGATGCGATGAGGCTGCGCACATGCGTCAGAATATCCGATCGCGCCTTGACGTCGAGCCCGACCGTCGGCTCGTCAAGGAGCAACATGCGCGGGCGATGCAACAGGGCGCGGGCGATTTCGACGCGGCGCATCTGGCCTCCCGAAAGCGCGCGAACCTTGTCGTTGACCCGATCTAGCATGTCGACTTTCGTCAGCACTTCGACAGATCGCGCCTTGGTCTCGGCGGCGCCCATGCCGTGCAGCGCGGCGTGATAACGAAGATTCTGCTCTACCGAAAGATCAAGATCCAGCGTTCGCGCCTGAAACACGACGCCGAGCCGGCGCAGCGCCTCTCCCGGCGTGCGGCTGACGTCCCAGCCGAAAATCGAGATCGCGCCCGCGCGCACGCCAAACAGGCGCGTGATCAAGGAAAACAGCGTGCTCTTGCCCGCGCCGTTCAGCCCCAGCAGGACGGTGAAGCTCGCCGGCCGCACCGCGAACGACACATTATCCAGGGCTTTGCGCTTGCCGTAGGAATGGCTGACGCCGGCAACGTTCAGCGCCGCGACCGAAGCATCTCTTTCGGCGGGAAGGGGCTCGTGCGGGTCGGCGGTCATGGCGCGATCGCAACGCCCCACGGGAAAGGCCCGACGGGGATCGATTTCACCACTTTGAGGTTTGCGACGTCGATGACCGAAACGTCATTGGAAACGCCGTTGGTGGTGTAGAGGTATTTGAAATCGGGCGTAAACGCCAACTGCCAGACGCGCTGGCCGACGAGTAGATATTTATCGACTTTTTTAGTGGCGACGTCGATCACGGCGACGCGGTTCGCGGGACCTAGCGCGACGAAGGCTTTCGCGCCGTCCGGCGTGAATCTGATGCCGACCGGCTGGACCGCTTCTTTCGCAAGGCCTGGAATGTCGAACGATATCTTCTGCAGCACCTTGGGGTTCGCGGCGTCGATGACGCTGACCGTGCCGCCGACTTCCGAAGAGACCCAAAGCTCCTTGCCGTTTGGCGTGAATTGCGCCGAGCGCGGCCGCGCATCGACGAGAACATTAGCGAAGATCTTGCGCGTGCTCGTGTCGATGAGATGGGCCATATTCGTCGTTTCCGACGTATTGACCAGCACTTTTCCGTCGGGGCTGAGGGCCATTCCTTCCGGTTCGACGCCAACCGGGATCTGCAGAATGGTCTTGCGGCTCGCGATGTCGATCACGGTCACGAGATTATCGTTCTCATTCGAGGTATAGAGCAGCTTTCCATCCGGGCTCAAAATGAGCAGCTCCGGATCCGCGCCGGACTGAAAGTCGCCGACGATCGTCAGGGTTTTCGTGTCGAGGATCTGGATGGTGTCATCGTCGCCGGCGCAGATGAACAGCTGCGAATTGTCCTTGCTGAGCGCGATGCCGCGCGGGCGGCGCCCAACCTTGACCGTGTTGACGACAGCCAGCTTGTCGGTGTCGATGATCGAGATCGAATTGCCCTTCTCGTTGGAGACATAGGCTGTCGCGGCGACAGCCGGGCAAAAAGGAATGAGCGTCATCAGAACGCAAGCCGCGCCGGCGCCGCGGCGCAAGTCTCGAAAGTTCACTGCAGTTTGCATTTTGTTTCCGGTTGATCGAAGCCGAGAGTGTCGAGTTCCGAGACCTGGTGCAGGAAGCCCTCCTGCGGCGAGACGGACACGATCATGCGGCCGTCGCCGAGCAGGATCGGCTGACGCAATTGCTGGTTCCAATGCCGCAACGTCTGCTTCTGGCCTTTGAAGGCGGCGATCGAAAAATCAGGACCTGTCATATAATCGCGCAGAGTCTTTGGATCATTCGAGCCGGTGCGGTTCGCCGCCTCGCCGATCATGCGCACGGCGACCCAGGCCTGATTGTCGCGAGCGTTCATGCCGCGCGAAGCGAGCTTGAAGAACCGGCTCTGCAATTGATAGGCGCCCCACTGCTCATGGCTTGGATCCCAGCTCGTCGGCTTGAGGCCGGCTGAGCCCGCGACCGGCCGCGGGTCGTAAGTGCGATAGGGGAGATAATTGGCGAAGACATCCGATTCATCCGCCGCGATAAGGACGTCATAAGAAGGCGCGCCCTGTGTCGCGGTGGGGATGAGCCTTTGGGTCTGCACGCTGCCGGAATCGGAGCGTCGCCCGCCGCCGGTGTCTTGATAGGTGCGCTCCTCGACGATCTTGGCGCCGAATTTTTTCGCAGAATGCCGCAGCGCCTCGGCAAAGAGCTCATCCTCAGGGTGCGAGCCCTTGATCATGAACCAGCGCGGCCACCGCTTCCAGACAAGATATTGGGTGAGTCCGTCCGCGAGCATTGAATAGGTCGGCGCGACATGGATGACGTCGGCGCGGCAGTTTTCCTCGCGCAGCGAATCGTCATAGGCGCTGGTGTTGAACAGAAGGATGTCCTTGTTCTTGTTCCTGGCGGCGTCGGCGACGGCGAGAAGTTGGTTGGCCGGCAGATCGACGAGGATCAGGCCAACGCCTTTATCGGCGAGAGATTGAAAGGCTTTCAACGGATCGTCGCCGTCTTTCAATTTCACATCTTCGATCTCGAAGCTTTGTCCGAGAAATTTTCCGGTGGTGTTATTGTCCTCGGCCGCGAGCCTTGCGCCGGCGATGCCATCGTCGTCCGCCGGAATATCCAGAATGGAAATGGTGTCGCGTGAATGCGGCCCGCGAACGAAGCCGATCTTCACGTCAATTTGAGCATCAGCCGCGAAGGCGACCTTTACGCCAGCAAAGTCGAGCGCGAGCAACGCCAAAGCGAGCATAGAAACATAGACGCGCACGCGCAGGCGCCGGCCAATCTCCCGAAATCGAAAAATAGCTCCATCCCTTTGTTTTAGCGCATTTTTCTTATGCGGAGCGCGATCGGCTCCGCTTGAAAATGCTTCGGCTTGCAAATTCATTGCAACATGATGGGCTGGAGCCGCGAGCTAATCAAGGCGTTGCGCCCTGTTTGCGATCAACAAAGTCTTGAGCTGCGACTGCGCGGACCACAGTGAGCATGCCTTGTTCATTGGGCTCATCGGCGATGTGCACGCACTGAATCGCGGCGGCCTGCAAAGGCTGCGCGGCATCCGCCGAGATCGCGACATGCGCGATGTTTGTGACGTTAACTCCGGCCTCCTGCGCAAGCCTTAAGAAAATATCCGCGCTGCGCCGGGAATAATGCATGACGGCGCCGATCTCGCCTGCGTCTATGAGAGCGGCGGCCTCTTCATCCAAAGCATCGACCGGCTGCGCCGCATAGACTTCGACCGCCTCGACGACGTGCCCCGCCGCTTTCAGCTCCCGCTCGAGATCGGGCTTGCGATCGCGCCCCGCGAGATAGACGAGCCGAGCCGAGCCGGCGCCGCCCGCAAGCGATTTAACAATCGTCGGGGCGAGGGCCTTGGCGTCGGGGGCGACGTGCCCGTGCCCCTCAAAGCCGCGCTCGCGGGCGGCTTGGAGCGTGCGTTCGCCGACCACATGCAAGGGGATGAGGCGGCGCGCTTCGGGCGATGGCCACTGCGGCGAATCGGAGAATAGCTCGAAGGCCTGTGTGCTCGTCGCCAGAATCGCGTCGGCCACACCGGGCGGCCATTGCGCTCCGGTCGGCGCCATTTCGAGAACCGGCGATAGAATGGCGTGATGACCAATCGCGGTCAGCTTGGCCGCAGTGCGCATGGCCTCGTCCATGGCGCGTGTAAGCAGGATCAGCATTTGGGTTCTAATCCTCGAAGAGATTGGATGGAATGCGCGCGAGGAGTTCGCGGCCCGCCGCCTCGCCTAGCGCCGCCGCCTGTTCCGCGGGGGCGCTGAGGCGCGTCTCGAAATGCTCGGAGCCGTCCGGCCTCAGCACGATGGCGTGAAAATCAAGGTTCGTTCCGTCAATCTGCGCGAAAGCGCCGATCGGCGTCTTGCATGAGCCGTCGAGAACATGAAGGAAGGCCCGCTCGGTGGCGAGCGCAAGCCCTGTCGCAGAGTCGAGGACGGGCGCCAGGGCGGACAGCGCGGCGCGATCATCAGCCCGCGCCGTCACGGCGATCGCCCCCTGCCCCGCCGCCGGCACGAACTCGTTGACATCAAGCAAAGCGTTCGCCTGCCCTTCAAGGCCAAGCCGCTTCAGGCCGGCGAGCGCCAGTAATGTCGCGTCTACCTCGCCCGCCGCGAGCTTGGCGAGCCGCGTCTGCACATTGCCGCGCAGCAGCGCCACGCGTAGATCCGGGCGAAGGCGGCGCACCATGGCGGCCCGGCGCAGCGACGCCGTGCCGACGACGGCGCCAGGGGCAAGACCAAGAGGATGCGGCGCATGCGGCGAAATCCAGGCGTCGCGCACGTCCTCGCGCGGCAGATAGCCGAGAATGGCGATCTCCTCGGGCAGGAGAGTCGGCAGATCCTTCGCCGAATGAACCGCGATCGTCACCTCGCCGCGCATAAGGGCGAGATCGAGCTCCTTGGTGAACAGGCCCTTGCCGCCGGCCTCGCTCAGGGGCCGGTCCAAAATAGCGTCGCCCGACGTCCTGATGATGACGATTTCGATTGTCTCGGCGCCGACGCCGTGCGCCAGCGCGAGACGCTGCCTCAGCTCATGGGCCTGTGCCAGCGCCAGAGGACTGCCTCTTGTTCCGATTCTGAGTTTGAGGTCCTGGAGCAATGGGGGGTTCGAACGAAGAATCGCGAATTTCCTTCATGGATTTTGGTGGTTTTGAGGATTTGCCGATTTTCTCAAACCGGCGAAATCATTCTAGCCTTTTGTTCCGCCGTATTTTTCACGCGAAGCGGTATCCCTATCACGCAAAAATACTCTATAGGAGAGGACATTAGCCCGGTCGCGGCCGCGCGCCAAGCCGCTCTCTCCTATCTGATTGATTAGACCATTTTCCGCCCCCCGCAATTACGAAAATCGTCCGAAAAGACGGAAGCTCTGAAAGTTGCCCATGCGCGTTCTCGGCATTGAAACCACCTGCGACGAGACGGCCGCCGCCGTCGTGCGCCTGCAACCCGGCGGCGCTGGCGAAATCCTGTCAAACGAGGTGATGAGCCAGATCGCCGAACATGCGGCCTATGGCGGCGTTGTGCCGGAGATCGCAGCGCGCGCGCACATCGAGGTGCTCGACCGACTCGTGGTGCGCGCGCTGGATCGCGCAGGCGTCAAGCTCGCCGACCTCGACGGCATCGCGGCCGCGGCCGGACCCGGGCTCATCGGCGGCGTCATCGTCGGCCTCACCATGGCGAAGGCGCTGGCGCTGGCGAGCCGCAAACCCTTCATCGCCGTCAATCATCTCGAAGCCCACGCCCTGACCGCGCGCCTGACCGACGAACTGGAATTTCCCTATCTGCTGCTGCTCGTCTCCGGCGGCCACACGCAGCTCGTCGCCGTCAAGGGCGTCGGCGATTATCTCCGGCTCGGCTCGACCGTCGACGACGCCGTCGGCGAAGCCTTCGACAAGGTCGCCAAAATGCTCGGCCTGCCCTATCCCGGCGGTCCCCAGGTGGAAATCGCCGCCGCCAAAGGCGATCCGGCGCGGTTTGACTTTCCGCGTCCGATGCACGGACGCGCGAAGCCGGATTTTTCGCTCTCCGGCCTCAAGACCGCCGTCCGCCTCGAGGCGCAACGGATCCTGTCGCCGAGCCAGACCGACATCGCCGATCTTTGCGCCTCATTCCAGGCGGCTATCGTGGATACGATCATCGACCGCTCGCGCGCCGGGCTGAGGCTGTTTCGCGAGACGGTCGGCCAATCGAACGCGATGGTTGTCGCGGGCGGCGTCGGCGCCAATGGCGCGATCCGGCGCGCCTTGATCCGCTTTTGCGGCGAGAGCGGTCTGAGGCTCGTCCTGCCGCCGCCCCAGCTTTGCACGGACAATGGCGCGATGATCGCCTGGGCCGGCATCGAGCGGCTGTCGCTTGGCCTCACCGACGACATGACGTTCGCGGCGAAGCCGCGCTGGCCGCTCGACGCCAACGCCGAGGCCGCGCATCATGGCAAGGCGTGAGCAGCCCCTAAAGGCCCTCGCCGTCACCTCCGCCGCTTACCCCAATTCCTTAAGGCCGCGCTTGATCAGATCGGCGGCGGGCGCGTCCTCGCCGAGCGCCTTGATCGAGGCGGCGATCGCCATAGCCGCCTGCGAGCGTCCATAGCCAAGATTGACCAGAACCGAAATCGCATCCGCGATGGTGCCCTGGCCGGCTGAAAACACCACCCCTTGGTCGGCTCCGCGGGCGAGGGACAGCGGCGCGTCGGCCGCGCCAAAGACAGGCGCCTTGTCCTTCAATTCCGCGACGATGCGGGCGGCAAGCTTTGGGCCGACCCCCGGCGCCCGGGCAAAAGCCGCCTTGTCCTGACTGGCGATCGCCATCGCCAGCTCTCCCGGCGCCAGAACGCTCTGCACCGCGAGCGCCACCTTGGCGCCGACGCCCTGAACCGATTGCAGCAGGCGAAACCAGTCGCGCTCGCCTTCCGAGGCGAAGCCGAACAGCCGGATCGAATCCTCGCGCACCTGCGTCTCAATGGCGAGTGCGGCCGCCTCGCCCGTGGGCGGCAAGCCCTGCAAGGTGCGCGCCGAGCAATGCACGATATAGCCGACGCCATGCACATCGAGGATGACGAAATCCTCGCCCTGCGAATCGATGACGCCTTTGAGCTTGCCGATCATCTCGCAGACGATCCCAGAGATTTCGCCAGGCTGCGGCTGATCCGCAGCTGTGCGTGCGTGATCGCCACGGCGAGCGCGTCGGCGGCGTCGGGACTTTTCGCCTCGCTCTTCGGCAGCAGGAATTTCACCATCAAAGCGACCTGCGCCTTTTCGGCATGGCCATTGCCGACCACGGTCTTTTTGATAAGGTTCGCGGCATATTCGGACACCGGCAATCCGGCGAGAGCCGGCGTCACCAAAGCGACGCCCCGCGCCTGACCGAGTTTCAGAGCCGATTGCGGATCGCAGTTGACAAATGTTTCCTCGACCGCCGCCTCCGACGGCGAAAGGTCGCAGATGACGCGAAGCAAACCCTCATGCAGCTCACAGAGGCGCGCTGCAAGGCTTTCCCGCGCGCTCGAATGGACGCTTCCGCATGCGACGAAAGCCAGCCGCGAGCCGGAAACCTCGATGACGCCCCAACCCATGTTGCGCAGTCCAGGGTCGATGCCGATGATGCGAATCGCCGCCACGTTCATGCCGGCAATCTAGAGCATGATGCGAAAAAGTCGCGGGCCTTTTGAACGAGATCTTGGGTTGGACCGATTTAGATAAGGGGCGCGATTCCGGCGAAAACGGTGCGATCTTTTTGAAGCGGCGTTTTCCGCCTTACTCCATCAGCATGCGCTTCAAAAGTTCAATCTCTTCCGATAGCGTTCCATCCTTGGCGGCGAGCGCGTCGATCTTGCGCACGGCATGCAGCACGGTCGTATGATCACGTCCGCCAAAGCGCCGCCCGATCTCAGGCAGAGAGCGTAAAGTGAGCGACTTCGACAGATACATCGCGATCTGGCGCGGGCGAACAACATTGGCCGTGCGCCGCGATGAAAGGATATCGGCGCGGCTGACGTTGAAATGGGTCGCCACCAGCTTTTGAATATCCTCGATCTTGATGCGCTTTGGCTCATGCGTGCGCACCAGATCCCTGATCGCCAGTTCCGCCGTCTCGATGCCAAGCGGGGCTCCATTCAGCGAGGCGTGAGCGAGCAACCGATTGACGGCGCCGTCAAGATCGCGGCCATTGGTCTGAATGGCGCTCGCGACATAGGCCGTGACGGCGGGAGGCACATCAAAATTCGGATGCGCCAGCCGCGCCGCGGCGACGCGCCCTTCCAGAATTTTGACGCGCAGCGATTCGTCAAGGCCGCCAATCTCGACACAGAGGCCGCCAGCGAGGCGCGAGCGCACCCTCTCGTCAAGCGTGTCAAGGTCGCCCGGCGGCCGATCCGCCGCAATGACAATCTGCCGGTGGCCGTCGATCAAAGCGTTCAGCGTATGGCAGAATTCCTGCTGAATCGACTTGCCCTGCAGGAATTGGATGTCGTCGATAATCAAAATATCGATGCCGCGCAGCTTTTCCTTGAAGGCGATCGCGGTCTGCGCCTTGAGGGCGGAGACGAAGCCATACATGAAGCGCTCGGCTGTCAAATAGATGACGCGACGCCTCGCATCCCTCGCGGCGCGGGCGACAGCCTGCAGGAGATGCGTCTTTCCAAGGCCGACGGACGCATGCAGATAAAGAGGATTATAGAGCAGCGGCTCGTCTGGAGCCGCCGCGGCGACGCGCTGCGCGGCCGCATAGGCGAGCTGGTTTGATCGTCCGACCGAGAAATTCGAGAAGGTGAGGCGTCCGTCCAATGGCGAGCCCGCTATGATGTCGGCTTCGCCCGCTTCGGACTGTGGCTTGCCGGCGAGATTCGATTCGCGGGGCTTTTGCACGAGAAATTTAGCGCTGTCGCCCGCGGCTTCGGGCGTCGCCCGCAGCGCATCGGCTTGAGCGCCCTCCGCGCAAGCCGGGCCTTCAACCGCATCACGGCCGATCACGACCGGCGATAGCGCTCGATTGGACGAGCGAACAGCGATCGACAAGCCTTTGACAAAAGGAAATTCCGCCGCCAGAGCCAAAAGGAGCTTTTCGGCATAGTGCGATTGTATCCAGCTCTTCAGGAATTTCGTCGGCACCGACAGGCTGGCGGTCGCCTCCGCCAGGCTATCAAGCTCGAGGCGGCCGAACCAGGACGAGAAAACGTCATCTCCAACGTCGGCGCGCAGACGGCGGCAGATCCGCATCCAAGCTTCCAAATCGCCCCGCTCCTGGGGCTTGTTCATCTGAGTGCGCAAGTTCAGCATCGGCCTGCTTCTGAAATCGAGACAGCGCTATCGGGCCGCGTGAATCGCAGCGCCAAATAACAGTCGAGTGAAAATTAGGAAAAAGCAGAGGCTAAGGGCGGGGGCGCCGGCGATGCCGGTGCAAAGCCCAATGCGCGTCCTGGATGAGCGCAGGCTGATAGAACTGTGATCCAAACTTGCGTTGAAGCCGATGTTGGATAACTCGATTCACGACCACGGATTTCCCCCTACCCCGCATCATCAACCGCGGATACCATTCTCGAAAACTCAAATATAGCTGTGTATCTGTGGCGCAAGAAACTCCATTTTTCGGCGCATCAGCTCAATTAGGAAAAGCTTCGAGCAAGCACTGCTGCGCGATAACCTTCACATAATATGTCAAAATAGATCTTCCTACGAGCTAATCTAGCGCCTTTACATGCGCTAACGCAAAACGAAACCGGAGGTTGCGGCTAGACCGTGCCCTCAGCTCTTCCGCTGCTCCGTCCCGACCGCGATAAGACTTTAGCATAGGCGAAGGCCTCCGCAAGGCGTCGGGCGCCAAAATTTCGAGTCAGACGCCGGTGCTGGCGTCCCGCCTTTACCCTTCGCACCTGTCGCCTCAACTAAACGCCTGATTCTGCGCGCTCCCAAAATGCCGGGCTGGAGAGTTCCGCCTATAAAGAAAGAGTCAAAAAAGTGTCTTGAAAGACGGGGAAAATTCCGGCCCAGCGGTCGATTTCGGCGGAAACTACGCCCTTTGGCCACAAGCTGTTGGAATGCATGGAAAATAGATGTGCGGGGAGAACCCTTCGTTAAAATTGAGCGGCTGGAAATGCCTCGGCCGCCTAGACAAACAGGCGCAAAGAAAAAGCCCGGCTTGCGCCAGGCTCAGCAATGAAAAAGCAATAATGCCTAACCGAGATATTATTTCGCGATTGAGCTCACGCGGGCGCTCAGTCGAGAAACCTTTCTCGATGCGGTATTTTTGTGAATGATACCTTTTTGCGCTGCACGCATAACCAAGGGCTCTGCGACGCGCAAAGCTTTGCTTGCCGCTTCTGCATCGCCTGAAGCGATTGCTTCCTCGACTTTACGAACGTAAGTCCGCATTTGGCTGCGCCGCGACTTGTTGACCGCTGTGCGACGCTCGATTTTACGGACGGCCTTCTTGGCCGAGGGTGTATTCGCCATTTTATTGTGTCCTGGACGAGGCCATCATTTGCCACGGCGCCATAACGGGCGGGCAGCGCATAGCCGGGAGCCGTGCTTATAATCACGATCGGTCCGGCCCGTCAACGCCAAACGGTCAAAACCGGTACTGTTCCGCTCCCGCGTCGGCGTCGGCGTCGGCGCCATCCGGCCGCTCGCTGATCGCCGGACAGGCTTATGCGCCGCGGCGAGCAAGCGGGCAATGGTCACGCGCTAAAGAAGAAGTTTCGCCGCACGGTCGAGAATGGCGTTGATTCCTTTCGCGGCGACGACGTCCGCCTCCGCGCAGCGATTCTCATCCGTGACTTCCTCGAAGGCGGCGGAGAGCAGATAAAGAATAAGGAGCCGCCGCCGCGTCGGCTGATCCTCGATCCAGATTGGTCCTCCATGCGTCGCGCTCATATAGGCTTCGACAAAAATCTCTGAAAATTCGACGAGCTGTTCGCTCAGCCGGGTCGCGGCCATCGCCGGGTCTGGCACCAGCTTCGCGATGCCGCGCTCGGCGGCGGCGGCGACATAGGCAAAAGAGCGCAACATGCAGGCGACGTCGCGCAGAGGCGAGGCTTTGGCCTGTGGATCGCCGCCATCAGCGACTCCTTCGAAGCCGACGATGATGACGTCGTCTTTGACGACGAGCGCCCGGCCGAGATGATAGTCGCCATGGATGCGGATCTTGATCGCCCCGCGTGGCTCCTCTTCCTCCAGCGTATTGAAGAGGGCGGAACATTCATCGCGCCGGCCAATAAGCCTCTCAATGTCGGGGCCGCCCTCCTGGCCCGCGGCTTCGCTGAGGCGGGCGAGCCCCTGAAAGCGCTCGAAGCCGCCCCTTGCGGCCTCTCTCAGCCTCGCGACGCCATGGCGCAGGTCGGCATGCGTTAAAACCTCGGCCTTGAAGGCAGGGTCATCCGTCGGCGTCGCCAGCGCCAGATGCATCTGGGCCGTGCGCAGGCCAAGACGCTGCATATGCGGCACATAGGTGGAAAAGCTGGCCGGTTCCCCCTGATCGTTTTGCTCCGTTTGCGGCGGCGCCATCGCCAAAGCCTCGAGAATGCGTTTTAGCGCCTCGAGCGTCCAGGTCCAGGCGTCCCCCTGGCAGCGCACAAAGGGCTGCAAGGTGGCGAGCGTCATGCGCGCGCCGAGGGGATCGACGTAATCGACGACGCCAAGCAGGGGCGGCGTGTTGGGAAAGCTCGCGACTTCGGTGAGGAAACGCTTGATCTCGACTTCGGGACTCTCGCCCGTCTGCAACCGGCGATAGATCTTCAGCGACAGAAGATTGTCGAGCACCAGCGTCGAATTATGCTGTTCGACGCCGAGCTGATGCATCTCGGCGGCTGCGATCGCGAGATCAGGGTTGTGCGGATCGGCGACGGCGAAGACGACCTTTCCGCCTTTCGTGGTCGCCACTGCTTGATCCTCCCGGAAGGCGGCCAGCATGGCGACGCCAAATGCTGGGCAGGCGTCGGCGTCATAGAGCACGCCCATCTGCGCGCCGCGACGCAGTTTGGCGACGGCGACGGACGCGGCCGTCAGCTGTTCGCTCTCGCGCTCCGCCGCGAAAGGCGTGAAGTAGGTTGCAATCGCGCCGTCTCCCTCGACAACATCGAGAAGCGGCAGGACAAAACGGCGCTCCTCTCCGCCATTGCGAAGAACCGCGAAATCTCTGACCGACACCTTCGGGATCAGCACATTTCGCCCGCAAAACCAGCGCCGCGAGGTCAAGAATTTGGGCGCGACGTTCCGCTCGAAAGCGACGAGTTCCCGTCCCAAGAGGATGCTGTCGATTTTGCCGACGGCGACCAGCGTAAAAAGTTCAGGAACCGGCTGCGGGGCCGGCGCCTCCTCCAGCACAGCCTCCAATCTGAACCAGAAGAATCCATAGGACGGCAAAGTCAGAACATAGGGCGCAGAGCCAATCTGCGGGAATTGACTGCCGGCGGTCAATTCGACGGGCGCCGCGCCTTTGAACTCGGCAAGGTCGAGCTCGACCGCCTGAGGCGCGCGAGAGACGTTGACGACGCAGAGAATCCGCTCGGCTTCCGTCTCACGCAGATAAGCAAGGACCTTGCGGTTGGCTGGATAGAGGAAGCGCAAACCGCCGCGCCCAAAGGCGAGGTTCGAGCGCCGCACCGCGATGAGGCGGCGCATCCAGGTCAAGAGGCTCGATTGCGTCGCAAGCTGGGCCTCGACATTGACCGCGCTATAGCCGTAGATCGGGTCTTGAATGGCCGGCAGAAAAAGCTTGGCCGGATCGGCCCGGCTGAAACCGCCGTTGCGGTCGACGGACCATTGCATCGGCGTGCGCACGCCATCGCGATCGCCGAGATAGATATTGTCGCCCATGCCGATCTCATCGCCGTAATAAAGGACCGGCGTGCCTGGCATGGACAGCAGCAGCGAATTCAAAAGTTCGATCTTGCGCCGGTCGTTTTCGAGCAAGGGCGCAAGACGGCGGCGGATGCCGAGATTGATCCGCGCGCGCCGGTCGGCGGCGTAGAAGGACCAAAGGTAATCGCGCTCCTTATCGGTCACCATGGCGAGCGTCATCTCGTCATGGTTGCGCAGGAAGATCGCCCATTGCGAACCGTCTGGAAGCTCCGGCGTCTGGCGCATGATGTCGGTGATCGGATGGCGGTCCTCCTGCGCCAACGCCATGTAGATGCGCGGCATCAGCGGGAAATGAAACGCCATATGGCATTCATCGCCGTTGCCGAAATAGCCGGCCGCTTCCTCAGGCCAGACATTGGCCTCGGCGAGCAGCATGCGATCTGGATAATCAGCGTCGACGGCGGCCCGGATCTTCTTGATGATCGAATGCGTCTCGGGAAGATTTTCGCAGCTCGTGCCTTCCCTTTCCACGAGATAGGGAATGGCGTCGAGCCGCAAGCCGTCGACGCCCATATCGAGCCAGAAGCGCATTACGTCGAGAACGGCTTCGAGCACGCGCGGATTGTCGTAATTGAGGTCCGGCTGATGCGAATAAAAGCGATGCCAGTAATAGGCCCCCGCGATCTCGTCATAAGTCCAGTTCGATTTTTCTATGTCGAGGAAAATGATCGGAGCGTCCTTGTAGCCCTGATCATTGTCAGCCCAGACGTAGAACTTGCGCGCCGCGGAGCCACGCTTCGCCAAGCGGGCGCGCTGGAACCAGGGATGCTGATCGGAGGTGTGATTGACGACGAGTTCGATGATGACGCGCAATCCCCGATCATGCGCCTCGCGAACGAAGATCTTGAAATCCCGCAATGAGCCATACGCCGGATTGATGTCGCGATAGTTCGAGATGTCGTAGCCGTCGTCGCGCAGCGGCGAAGGGTAG
The DNA here is from genome assembly GCF_901905185.1 of Methylocella tundrae. Classification (GTDB taxonomy): domain Bacteria; phylum Pseudomonadota; class Alphaproteobacteria; order Rhizobiales; family Beijerinckiaceae; genus Methylocapsa; species Methylocapsa tundrae. The sequence goes on along the minus strand of NZ_CABFMQ020000076.1, from coordinate 211,788 downwards.
AATGGCATCAACCAGATCGCATTGGCGCCGATGTCTTTGACGTAATCGAGCTTTTGCGTGAGCCCCTTGAAATCGCCAATGCCGTCATTGTTGCAATCAAAGAACGATTTGACGTGCAGCTGGTAGATAATGGCGTCGCGATACCAATGCACATCGCTGCGATCGATCATGATGATGCTCTCTTGGGGGAGATGACGGCAAGCGGACGCGGCTCGGACTTCCGTAGCTTTTTAGCCGCTTCAACGGACCGGCTCAAGCGCGGAGCGGTTTCGAGCTGACGTTAAAGCATGGGCTCAATCAACGTCTGAAATCAAATCGGAATGATAATTTGCGTAAACGGTCTTGCAGCGGACAGGGTCAAGCTGAGCCTTGTCGATCTGGCCGACCTTCAGCGGCGCCGGAACATCCAGGCGTCGTCATAGGCGCGCGGGCGTCCCCGCGCCATGCTGGAAAACGTCAATAGCCGAGGCTTGTCCAGATCGGGGACGGCGCAAGCCAGGGCTCAGATTTAGCAATCGCGCCGGAGCGGATGATCGAGCCCGCCGGATGCAGCGAGCCCTCGAGATCCGCCTCGCTCTCGCCACTGATCGCCTGCAGGCAGTTGGCTGTCCAGTGATCGATGCTGTTGTCGCGCAACGTCGCCATCATGTCGCGCCAACGGTCCTGACGCTCTTCGAGAGGCATCTCGATCGCCCGGGCGATGGCGGCCGCGGTCGCTCCAATGTCGTAGGGATTCACGATCAAAGCGCTTTTGAGTTCACGCGCGGCGCCCGCGAATTGCGACAGCACGAGAACGCCGGGATCATCCGGCGATTGCGCGGCGACATATTCTTTCGCGACGAGGTTCATGCCATCGCGCAGCGGCGTCACAAGGCCAACCCGGGCCATTCGATAAAGTCCCGCCAAGGCCGATTGGCTCATCGTCTTGTTGATGTAGCGCAGCGGCGTCCAGTCTATATCGCCCAATTTGCCGTTAAGATGGCCCACCTCCTCCGCGACCTCGTTCTGAATATTGGCGTATTCAGGAACTTCGGAGCGTGACTTCGGCGTGATCTGAAGCATGGTGACGCGGGCTTTCGCGGCCTCCGGATATCGCTCCAGGAAAGCGCCGAAAGCCTCGATCCGGTGCTTGATTCCCTTCGAATAATCAAGCCTGTCGACGCCGATGATCATGGCTCGGCCCTCAAGGCTCGCGCGCATCCTCTTGACCAGCGTATTGCGTTCGGCAAGACGCGCCTCCAGCGCAAAAGCCTCCGCGTCTATGCTGATCGGAAAGGCGTCGACCTGGAATTTGCGGCCGTAAGCTTCGCACCAGTTGCCGTCGACGGCGCGTCCGGCGCCAGATTCAATCAGGCAATCGCGAAAATTATCCGCGTCCGGCTCTGTCTGGAATCCCACGACGTCATAGGAACTGAACGAGCGCAGGATGCGATCATAATGCGGCATAGCCGAAGCCGTGTCCGGCGAAGGCCAGGGAATATGATGGAAATAGCCGATGCGGTTCTGAACCCCGAGCTGGCGCAGAAAGGCTGCCATCGGAATGAAATGATAATCATGAATCCAGATGACGTCGTCGGGGCGCAGCATTTTTGCGAGACGGCGCGCAAAAAATTCATTGACGCGGAAATAGCCCGCGGCGTCGCGCTCCGACAGACGCGCCAGGTCCAGCCGGTAGTGACAGATGGGCCATAGCGCCTGATTGGCGAAGCCGTGATAGTATTCCTCTATATCGCGGCGCGTCAGGTCGCAAACGGCGAAGCTGATCGAACCCAGCGTGCGCAACTGAGGCTCCCGGTCGGCCTCCTGAGAGGCTTTGCCCGACCAGCCGAACCAGATGCCGCCTTTGCTCCTCAGGGCGGATTGGAGAGCGACGGCGAGCCCTCCGGCCGCGGGCGCGCCGGAAGCGGTAGGAACAGGGACACGATTGGAGACAACAATCAGTCGACCATTTGACCGGTCAGGCTTTAGGGACACCGGCTTATAAAGGAGGTCGAGGTTAACCATGAGCGCGAACATCTCCTCAACTGGACGGATCTTCGCAGAGGCAACGCCTCATTCAAGAAATCGTTGCATGACGAGCGCTGTGTCTTCATTCGACTATGATTAGTAGTGCTGACCAACAGTGGCGAAGTTACGGCCAAGCTTGGCCTATCGCCGGGCGCGCGCGATATTTTTTAGGAAATGTTAACGATAAACGCCGGGCTAGAGCGCTTTCCGATCGAATGGAATCATTCGATCGATCAGAAATCGCTCCAGATTCAAAAACTTGAGCATATCCTTGTCGATCAGATCGAACCGATCTGATCGGAATATGCTCGAAGGCAGAATGCGTGAGCGCAATCCGATTCCGCCCTTTAAGCCTCTGTTTAACGTATGATGTGGGTTCGAAAAGTCGGCGACTTTTCGGCATTATGCGTTAAGCCGCTCCGGCCTCGACCTTGATATCGAAGGCGGCGGCGAAAAGAGCGCGCGTATAATCGCTTTTGGGATGGTTCAGCAGTTCGGCCGCCGGGCCCTTCTCGACGACCTTTCCGTGCCGCATGACGATGATCTCGCTCGCCAGCGCGCGAACGACGCGCAAATCATGGCTGATGAAAAGAAACGCGAGCCCCCGGCGCTTCTGCAGATCGCGCAGGAGATCGACGATCTGCGCCTGGACCGACATGTCGAGCGCGGAGGTCGGCTCGTCGAGCACGATGAATTTGGGCTCGAGGACCATCGCCCGGGCAATGGCGACCCGCTGGCGCTGGCCGCCCGAAAATTCATGCGGGTAGCGATCCATCGCCGCCGGATCGAGGCCCGTATCATAGAGCGCGCGCGCCACGATCTCGCGCTTTTGCGAAGCCGAGAGCGCCTTCTGCTGCACGCCAAGCCCTTCGGCCACAATGTCGGCGACCGAAAGCCTTGGCGAGAGCGAGCCGTAGGGGTCCTGAAAGACGATCTGCATATCGCGCCGCAGCGGGCGCAGCTCTTTGAACCGGAGTTCGTCCGTGCGCTGGCCGAGGAAGACGATTTCGCCTTCGGAGCGAATAAGCCGCAAAAGCGCGAGGCCGAGCGTTGTTTTCCCGGACCCTGATTCGCCGACGACACCGACCGTCTCGCCCTCGCGGACGGTCACGCTGACGTCGTCAACGGCCTTGACGAAGCCGACGGTGCGGCGAAAGAAGCCGCGTTTGATCGGAAACCAGACGCGGATATTCTCGCAGCTGATAATGGGCTTCGCCTCTGCGTTCATCGCGGGCGGCATGCCCTTCGGCTCGGCGGCGAGCAGCGCCTTTGTGTAAGGATGGCTGGGCGCTGCGAAAATGCTGGCGACGGGACCCGCCTCGACGATCCGGCCCTTCTGCATGACTGCGACGTCGTCGGCGATTTTGCGCACAATGTTGAGGTCATGGGTGATGAACAGCATCGCCATGCCGTACCGCTCTTGCAGGCGCTTCAGGAGATCCAGGATCTGGGCCTGAACTGTGACGTCGAGCGCCGTCGTCGGCTCGTCGGCGATGAAGAGATCCGGCCGGTTGGCGAGAGCCATCGCGATCATGACGCGCTGGCGCTGGCCGCCCGACAATTGATGCGGATAGGCGCCGAGCCGCTCCGCCGGGTCTGGAATCCCGACCTCCTCGAGAAGCTCGATGATGCGCGCCCGAATTTTTTCCGCGCCGCGCGCGCCATGCAGCTCGAGGATTTCGCTGATCTGCTTTTCGATCGTATGGAGCGGATTGAGCGAGGTCATCGGCTCCTGGAACACCATGGTGATCTTGGCGCCCCGGATCGCGCGAAGACGCTCCTCGCTGACCGTCAGCAGATCCTCACCCTCAAAGACAGCCTTTCCAAGCGGGGCAATTCCAGGCGGCAACAGACGCACGAGGGACAGCGCGGTGACCGATTTGCCGGAGCCGGATTCGCCGACGAGCGCCAGCGTGCGGCCGCGATCAACGGTAAAGGACACGCCAGCAACGGCGGGCGCTTCCACGGCGGAGGGGTTGAACGAAACAGAGAGATCGCGGACGTCGAGCAGCGGGCGGCCGGCCAGGTTCATTTCGGGCAAGTGATTTACCAGTTGGTCTGTATCAGCTTGATCGTCGGGGCGGAGAGAAAAAGCGGCGGCATTTCTACAATCGGGTTGCCGACGGCAATCCTATCATCTGCCGGGTGAACCTTATCGCGCAAGGACGGGACGTCAAAGAATAGATCCGCATCCTTGAGCGCCGTGTGTTCGGAATTATCCAGCCCACAGGCGTGAATCATTTCATGCGTTGCAATGACAAGCTTCACGGGATCGCCTACCACGCGGCTGCTAGCCGCGCCGACTCTCGGCGTTGCAGGCACGAAGATGAAAGCCTTTGCGATCGATTTCGTGGAGCCGAAAACTTGCGAAATGACCTTGGTGTGCCCCTCCATAGCGTTTCCACTCAGCTTGTCCGAAAAAGCCTGATTGAAACATGTGAAGTTCGCGGTTCCGTTGATGGTGTCGAACTGGACGTCCGCGCCGCCGACGCCGCTTGGGTCCGGCGCGCTCGAAGCGATGGCGAATGTGACCCCAAGCGAGTGCTTGGCGGAAAGCGCATTGAACTCGGCCAGCGCTTTGGTGAAGACCGCCTTCCACGGCCCGCCAGTGACTTTTGAGGTCGGGAATATCGAAAGTTGCTTCGCCGCCTTGATCGGCGCGGACCACGGTGTCGGCATAGCGCTCCAGCCCCCGCTGACCTCGATTGCTTAAACCTCGAAGTCTGATTTCTGATCAAATGAACAAATATGGGTTTCCGACGTAATCGTTCTCGATCGCTCGGCTTCCAGCATTTCTTCGTCGAGCGCGGCGATGGTCATCTTCCCGACTATGTCATCGGCTTGCGTCTGATAGGAGCGATTGACGATATCGCGGTTCTGTTTGAACTGAAGCACCGCCGCCGCCGTCGACGTCCCGTATCGCTTCGCCGCAAGTTCCCCCGCGTCTATGCGCAGCCCGTCAAGCTCCATGAGCGCGACCTGTATTCTGTGCACATAATCGCCCGCGCTACCCGGCGTCACATGCCATCGATCTTCGACGAGGCAGCCTTGCAGCCGGGCGTCGTCGCGGAACAGCTGCGAACGCAATGGCATGGCCATTTCCTCCGATCCGCATGCAGTCTGTCACAAATGCGCGCTCATCTGAAGCGTCTTGTGCAGCGCCTAGTGGAGCGTCTTTCTCGGGTCGAAAGCGTCGCGCACCGCCTCGCCGATGAACACAAGAAGCGAGAGCATGGCGGCGATGACGATGAAGCCGGTGAGGCCTAGCCAGGGCGCCTGCAGGTTCGATTTGCCCTGCAGCAGAAGTTCGCCGAGCGAGGGCGAGCCGGGCGGCAGCCCGAAGCCTAGAAAGTCCAGCGCCGTCAGGGTTGTGATCGAACCATTGAGAACGAAAGGCAGAAAGGTCAGCGTCGCGACCGTGGCGTTGGGGAGCACATGTTTCCAGATGATGGCGGCGTTGCCGAGCCCCAGCGCGCGGGCCGCGTTGACATATTCAAAATTGCGCGTGCGCAGGCATTCGGCGCGCACGACGTGAACGAGATTGACCCAGGAAAAAAGCAGCAAAATGCCGAGCAGAACAAAGAAGCTCGGCGTGATGATCGAGGAGATGATGATCAAAAGGTAAAGATGCGGCAGCGACGACCAGATTTCGATGAAGCGCTGAAACACGAGATCGGTCCAGCCGCCGAAATAGCCTTGCACCGCGCCCGCGGCAATGCCGATCACCGATGAAACGCCCGCCAGAGTCAGGCCGAACAGAAGCGAGAGCCGGAACCCATAGATCAGTCTCGCGAGGACGTCGCGCCCCTGATCGTCGGTGCCGAGCCAGTTCCATTCTATGGCGCGGCAACCGCCATCGGGGTCCGATTTATTGAAACGTTTGGCCGCGGCGGTGCATTGCGCCTTGCTCAGCATCCATGTCGGCGGCGAAGGCGCGGGCGTCGGCAATTGCCGGTTGATGGTGCGATAGGAAAAATGGATCGGCGGCCAGACCATGAAGCCGTTCGCGTCGATTTCCTTGGCGATCACCTCGTCCCGATAATCGGTACGGGCGAGAAAGCCGCCGAATTTCTCCTCCGGATAGTCGCGGAAGATCGGAAACAGCATTTCGCCTTTGTAAACGACGAGAATCGGCCGGTCGTTGGCGATGAACTCGGCGAAGAGCGAGAGAACGAACAAGACAGTAAAGACCCAGAACGACCAGTATCCGCGCTTATGCGCTTTGAAATTGGAGAGCCGGCGCTGATTGATCGGGCTGAGGCCAAGCCCGCGCCTTGGCGGCGCCGCCGGCTTCAATGCCGTCTCCAGAGCGGGGGCGTTCACGGGCTAGACCTCCCGCGTGGAAAAATCGATGCGCGGATCGATCCACATATAGGTCAAATCCGCCAGCAAATTGACCACGAGCCCCAGCAGCGCCATGATGTAAAGATTAGCAAAAACAACCGGATAATCACGATTGACGATAGATTCGAACGATAGCAGGCCAAGCCCGTCGAGGGAGAAGATCGTTTCAATCAAGAGCGAGCCGCCAAGAAAGGCGGCGATGAAGGCGCCCGGAAAGCCAGCGACCACGATCATCATGGCGTTGCGAAAGACATGGCCGTAGAGCACGCGGCGCTCGCTCAATCCCTTCATGCGGGCGGTCAGCACATATTGCTTGCGGATCTCATCGAGAAAGGAATTCTTGGTCAGAAATGTCGAGGTCGCGAAGGCCCCCAAAGTCATCGACGTCACCGGCAGCGTGATATGCCACAAATAATCGGCCACCTTGCCGGGCAGCGAAAGCTGATCGAAATTCTCGGACGTGAGGCCCCGCAGCGGAAAAATCTGCCAGAAGGAGCCGCCGCAAAACAGCACGATAAGCAGGATCGCGAACAGAAAACTCGGGATGGCGTAGCCGGTGATGATGACCGCCGAGGTCCAGATATCGAAGCGCGAGCCATCGCTGACCGCCTTCTTGATGCCAAGCGGAATCGAGATCGCGTAAGAAAGCAGCGTCATCCACAGCCCGAGCGAGATTGAAACCGGGAGCTTCTCCTTGATCAGCTGCAACACCGGCACGTCGCGAAAATAAGAGCGCCCGAACTGGAAGGTCGCATAATTTTTGATCATCAGGAAAAAGCGCTCATAGGCCGGCTTGTCGAAGCCGAACTGCTTTTCGAGTTCGGCGATGAATTTCGGATCAAGGCCCTGCGCGCCGCGATATTTCGAGCCGAAATCCCCCGTGTTGCCCGCTCCGATCTCGCCGCCGCCGCCGAAATGGGCCGTCGCGCCAGTGTCTGTGCCCTGCAATTGAGCGAGGATGCGCTCGACGGGTCCGCCCGGCGCAAATTGCACGATGACGAATGAAATGAGAAGGATTCCAAAAATAGTCGGAATCATCAGGAGAAGGCGGCGGGCGATATAAGCGAACATCAGGCCTCGTCAGCGGCTGACGAAATTGATGCGTTTGGCTTTCTCGTCATCGTACCACCATGTGTTGACGACGCCGATATCATACTTTCCACTGCGCTCCGGGCGGCTGAAGACGTCCCAATAGGCGACGAGGTGATTAGGCTTGTTCCACATCGGAACCCAAGGGTAGCTGGCCCGCAGGATACGGTCGATGGCGCGGCAGATGAAAGTCAGCTGCTCGCGCGTTCCGGCGACAAGCGCCTGCTCGACCAGGGCGTCCACCGCCTTGTTCTTGATGCCTGAGACATTGCGCGAGCCAGGCAAGTCGGCGGCTTCAGATCCAAAGGTCGCGCGCATGCCCTCTCCCGGCGTCAGGCCGAGGCCAAAGCGCGAGGTCACGACGTCATAGTCGAAGTCATCGGTGCGGCGCTTATATTGCGCGGCGTCAACGACGCGATAGCGCGCCTCGATTCCGAGCAGCTTCAAATTCTTGATGAAAGGCGCCGTATGCGGCTCGAGAGCGCCGTCAAAATCGAGAAATTCGATTTCAAACGGTTTCCCGTCCGGCAGCATCAGCGCCGCGCCCTGCCGCTTGCATCCGGCGTCCATCAGCAGAGTATTGGCGCGGCGCAGCAACTCGCGATCCTGCCCTGAGCCGTCTGACACGGGCGGCGCATAGACCTCGCCAAAGGCTTCAGCGGGGATCTCGCCGCGGTAGGGCTCAAGCAGGGCGAGTTCCTCCGGCGAAGGCTTTCCCTGCGCCGCCATCGGAGAATTCTGGAAGAAAGAGGTGGTGCGCGAATAGACGCCATACATGATATTGGCGTTGGTCCATTCGAAATCGAAAGCAAGACCGACCGCCTGCCTTATGCGCGGATCCTTGAATTTGTCGCGCCGCATGTTGAGGAACCAGCCCTGCGTTCCCATCGGGGATTCGTCCGGCAGCGTGGCGCGCTGAACGCGTCCTTCCTTGACGGCTGAAAAATCATAGCCGGTCGCCCAGACGGCGGAGGTGAACTCCTCACGGAAGGTGAAAATCCCAGCCTTGAACGCCTCGAACGCGACTTTACGGTCGGCGAAATACTCAAACCGGACATGGTCGAAATTCGCCTGGCCGAGATTGACCGGCAGATCCCTGCCCCAATAATCGGGGACGCGATCGAAGCTGATAAAATGGCCCTGATCGAACCGCCCGACCTTGTAAGCTCCAGAGCCGAGCGGCGGTTCGAGCGTCGTCGCATCGAATTCGCGCGTCTTGTAATAGGCCGCGCTGAAGATCGGCTGTCCCGCCACGATCAAACCCGCTTCCCGGCTATGGTGGGGCTTTAGCTTGACGAGAACAATGTCGTCGGCTTCGGCCTCGGCGGCGTCGATGTCGCGCAGCGCCTGGCGGATCGAAGGGTGGCCTTTGGTCCGCAGCACGTTCAGGGAAAAAGCGACATCCTCGGCGCTCAGCGGCGAACCGTCATGAAAACGCGCTTCCTTGCGGAGCAGGAAGCGATAGGCGCTCTTGTCGGCGGAAACTTTAACGGCGCGGGCGGCGAGACCATAGAGGGAATCCGGCTCGTCGGCGTTCCCGGTCATCAGAGTATCGAAGATCAGCCCCATGCCGGCCGCGCCGTCGCCTTTCAGGATGTAGGCGTTCAACGTGTTGAAGGTGGTGAAGTTCTGGTTGCCCGAGGTCGAGCTGACCTGCAGCACCATCTGACCGCCTTTCGGCGCGTTGGGATTGACATATGCGAAATGTGGGAAGTCCGCGGGAAGCGCCAGATCGCCGAAGACGGAGAGGCCGTGAACTTCGCCGGCTTCCGTCGCCGCTCCGGCGCGGCCGGACATGAATGGAGGTAGGAGGAGACCGCCGGCGGAAAGTTGCAGAAACGAGCGACGAGAGAAGCAAAAAGGATTGGGCAATAAAACCATCCCGATATGCGGCCGCCGGCTGCGCTGAACCTGCGAAGCTTTCCGCGCTGAGGCGGGCGCCGTGGCGCGTTCAGCTCCAAGGTTCAGAGCCGCGCGAGGCTCGGCCATGAACTCAACGAGCACCCTATCTAGGTTTTATGATGACGCTCGCCAAGGCAAATAAACGAAAACGCCGGGCGCAAACCCGGCGTTAGATCAATCAGGGGCTGTTCGCCCTGCCTTCGCCCCCGGAGAGAGCCAGAGCTTTGCCGCGGCGTCCTATTTCGCCGCCGCCGCCGGAAGCGGAACCGGGCTATCGGACAAAGTATGCAGATAATCAATGATGTCGGCGCGCTTTTGCGGATCGGGCTCGCCGGCGAACGCCATTTTCGTGCCGTTCACGAAGCCCTTGGGATTGGCGATGAACTGATCGAGATCGTCATAGGTCCAGTCGCCGCCCTTGGCCTTCATCGCGTCGGAATAGGCAAAGCCGGGGATCGAGCCTTTGGGGCGGCCGACGACGCCATAAAGCGGCGGACCGACCTTGGGGCCAGCGCCCTTTTCAAAATTGTGGCAGGCCTGACAGGCCTTGGTGCTGGCCTCTCCCTTCGAGACGTCGGCCTTGGCTAGGCGCGCGGGCAGCGGCGCAACCGCGGGCGTGGCCGCCGCGCCTTCCGTAGCCTCGGCGGGCGCGGGCAGATCATACCCGGGCTTGACGAGCGGCGGATGGGAGAAAATCATCTGGCCGATGACCCCGAGCCCCATGGCCAAGAGAAGCGAGCCAAGGATAGCTCCGGCGATCTTGTTGGTTTCGAAAGAAAACAATTGCGCCCTCCACCCTTCATCCATTTTAGGCCAGGCTCGAACCTGAAAAGGCGAGCCGGAGCGTCACGCTGATCATGATTCCATCAGCTTGGACGCTGCATAGTCTATCTGCGTTACGGCTTCCATAACAATATCGTCAAGGCTCCGCCACGCACTTCTTTTTGTCCCGTCGCCATCTGGAGCGCAAGGGCAAACACGCGTTTTGGCGCGCCCTGGCGCCCATTTTCCGGCCCCCGCTCCAACAAGAGCTTCCCGCGAGCGGCCGGAACATGCCATAGGCTGCGGCAGCTTCGGTTTTTCAGGTAGCGACAAGGTTTTCGAGGTTATGACTGTTCGAAAAATCGCCTATCAGGGCGAGCCCGGCGCGAATTCCCATATCGCCTGCCAAAACGTCTACCCGGATTGGGAGCCGCTTGCCTGCGACACCTTCGAGGACGCGCTCAGCGCCATCGCTGAAGGCGAGGCGGGCCTTGGCATGATTCCGATCGAAAATTCGATCGCCGGCCGCGTCGCCGACATCCATCACCTGCTGCCAAGCGCCAACCTTCATGTCGTCGGCGAATATTTTTTGCCGATCCATTTTCAGCTCCTCGGCCTTAAGGGCGCGAAGCTTGGCGACGTCAAATCCGTTTACAGCCATGTTCATGCGCTCGGCCAGTGCCGGAAGATCATCCGCAAGCTGCGCCTTTCGCCGCATGTTTCGGCCGATACGGCGGGCTCCGCCCGGGAAGTCGCCGAATGGGGCGATCCGGCGCGCGCCTCGATCGCGACATCGCTCGCCGCCGACATCTATGGGCTTGAGGTTCTCGCCGCCGACATTGAAGACGAGCCGAATAATACGACGCGTTTCGTCATTCTGTCCAAGACGCCGCGCTGGGCCGAGCCCTCAGACGAGCCGACCGTCACGAGTTTCGTCTTTCGGGTGCGCAATGTGCCGGCCGCGCTTTATAAGGCGCTCGGCGGCTTCGCCACCAATGGCGTCAACATGACGAAGCTCGAGAGCTATATGGTCGCGGGACAATTCACGGCGACGCAGTTTCTGGCCGACGTCGACGGCCATCCGGACGAGCCGGCATTGGCGCGCGCGCTGGAAGAACTCGCCTTTTTCTGCAAGGAACTGAAAATTCTCGGCGTCTATCGCGCCCATCCCTACCGGATCCTGAGCCAGACGCTTGATCCCGACCTTTAGCGTATAAACGCGCCGGATCGTCGGCGTTGGGTGTCGCCGTCCCGATGATTGGCGCGTCTTTGTGGCGACGATCGCTTTGCGCGAGGCGGCGGCTTACTGAAAAAATAAACTCTGCCAAGCCGACGGCCGCCGCAGGGCGCCGGCCCTGTAGCGTTTTGGTTAGGGTTCGGCGCTAAGGTCCAAACGCACGCCGCGCAACGCGGAGGCGTCAAAGGTGCGCCCATGAAATTGCAAACGACCTCCAAGAAAGCTGGCCTTCGCCGATCGGTCGGATTTCTCGGGGTGCTTGGCCAGTCCGTGGCCGGCGTTGCGCCGACCACGACCCCGACGATCAACGTCGCCCTCGTCTTCGCCGCGGCGGGCAGCGGGACCTGGCTCGCTTTTCTGGTCGCGACGCTCGCCATCCTGCTGGTGGCGCTGAACCTGGCGCCGCTTGCCCGGACGTTTGCCGGGGCGGGATCGCTGTCGGAGTTCGTCGGCCATGGCCTCGGTCCCGTCGGGCGGCTGATCACGGCATGGATTCTCTTGCTGGTCTACCTCGCGCTTTCAGTGGCGACGCTCGCTGGCTGCACCGCTTACGTGTCTACGCTGTTCGAAGCGGCGCGAATTTCCTTGCCGTTGATTTTCTGGGTAGCCCTCGTAGGCAGCGTGGCCGTGTTATTTGCGCTGCGCGACATTCGGCTTTCAACCGTCCTGATGCTGGCGCTCGAGATCATCTCCATCCTGCTCGTCGTCGTCCTCGGCATAACGATCCTCGTTCGCCTCGGCGTCGCCGTCGATCTCGCGCAGCTGCGTCTCACCGGGCTTCGTGGTTCGGGCATGAGCAGCGCGCTGCTGATCGGCGTGCTGAGCTTCGTCGGTTTCGAGGCGGCCGCGACGTTAGGGGACGAGGCCGAACAGCCGCTGCGCGACATTCCGCGCGTGTTGATCCTGACCCCTGTGCTGGCCGGCGTGTTCTTCGTATTTTCCGCTTACGTGATTGTGCTCGGGTTCAATCATTACGGCATCGCGGTCGCCACCAGCGACGCGCCGCTGGATGATCTCGCCCGCGCTCTCGATCGGCCGGGTCTGGGCGCCGTGGTCTCGATAGGCACGGCCATCAGCCTTTTTGCCTGCGCCACCGCCACGATGGTCGCCTCCTCACGCATCGCCTTCGCCCTCGCGCAGCAAAACGCGATTCCCGCCGCGCTAGCGCGGCTGGGCCGTCGATCCGCGCCGACGCGCGCGGTCGCACTGTCCGCTTTCCTGATCATGGCGACGGCATTGGCGCTGGCGACATTCGCCAAGCCGCTCGACATCTACGACTGGCTCGGCACCTTTGGCACCTTCGGTTGCGTGATCGCCTATGGATTGGCCTGCGTATCGACGCCGATCTTCCTGCGCCGCGCGGGCCAATTGCGCGTGGGCCATGTGGTCCTTTCGGCGGCGGCGCTCATTGTGCTTGGCTACGTGCTGCTCGGTTCGGTCTATCCAATCCCGGCCGCGCCGCTGAATGTGCTTCCATTGCTCTTTGTGGGCCTGCTCGCCACAGGAACCCTTTATTCATTGCGGCGGCAGACCGTGATCTCACGCGCATAAGCCTTCGTTCGCGAATATCCACTTCGTTTCAACTCCGCCATCGAGAACTCTTGGCCGCGCTTCCGCGAAGGGCAGGAACCGGTCATCGGCCAGATCCGCTGGATGAGTTTTGACGCCCGGAGCGGCGCCCCTGCGTTGTCTCTTCAAGTTCTTGAGACGAAAGATTCCGGCGCGCCCGTTTGCTCCGAGAGCCACTGAAGCGCGCCGCGTCCCGCGGCTGCGCCCGTGGCGAAACAGGCCTGGAGGAGATAGCCGCCAGTCGGCGCTTCCCAGTCGAGCATTTCTCCGGCGACGAAGGCGCCAGGGCGCCGCACCAGCATGAAATTGCTGTCGACTTCATGGAAGAGAACACCGCCCGCCGTCGAGATGGCCCGCGCCAGCGGCGCGACCCCGTTGAGGCGAACCGGCGCGGCGTTGATGAACCCGGCAAGTTGCGCGGGGTCCATCGCCGAGAGGGGGAGCAGGCCCTGTCTCGCGCTCTCCTGCAAAAGGCCGATCGCGGCGGGCGCAAGCTTGAGCGATTTGCGGGCGAAGGTCGAAAACGACTGTTTCGGGTCTCGCGCCTCTATGCGCCGCTCCAGCTCCGCAAGCGAAAGATCGGGCCGCAGCGCGACGCGCAAAACGGCCTCCCCCGAAGCGGCGACGGACTCGCGCAGCGCCGCGGACAAGGCGTAAAGCGCGCCGCCTTCGAGCCCCGCGTGGGTGATGATCGCCTCTCCGCGCACGCTCGTTTCGCCAAAGGACAAAGCGATGCCCTTCAAAGGAGCGCCCTCGAAAAGATCCCTGAAATGATCTGACCAATTGACCAGAAATCCGCAATTGGCGGGCCGCAGCGGCGCTGTTGCGATGGCCGCGCGCTCCAGCGCCGCGACCCAGCCGCCGTCCGAGCCAAGACGCGGCCAACTCGCCCCTCCGAGCGCCAGAATGGTCGCGTCGGCGGCGACCTCGAACTGACCCTCGGGGCCTTTGAGGATGGCGGCGCCTTCATCGCTCCATCCCCGCCATTCGTGTCGGGAATTCAGGACAACGCCAAGCGAGGCGAGACGCTTCAGCCACGCCCGCAGCAATGGCGAGGCCTTGAATCTGGCCGGAAAGACGCGCCCGCTCGAACCGATGAAGGTCGATTCGCCAAGGCCCTCGCACCAGGCGCGCAGCGCCTTCGGCGAAAACTGCTCGAGCGCGTCGCGCAGGCGCGGCAGGGCGTCGCCATAGCGCGTCAGCAAGATCTCGAAATCCTCGCTATGGGTGATGTTGAGGCCGCCGCGGCCGGCCAGCAGAAATTTGCGTCCAGGCGCCGCCATCCGATCGAATATCGTAACGCCGACGCCCGCCGAGGCGATAACCTCGGCCGCCATCAAACCGGACGGCCCGGCGCCGATAATGATCACATTCGGTCGAGCGGCGAGCGACACGAGAAACAGCTTTCCTGAAGCCTCGAGGGCGTTCGAGGCGAAGCGGACATGCCTTCGCCTCAAAAAAGGAGACGAGAAAACAAAAAGATAAGGAGGCGACAATGCTCTAGCATGAGCGCCTCCCCGCGCAAAGCCGTTTCCCCGCTGGCGCCGTCCTGAAGGATCGAGCCCCGCGCCTCCTCGCCCGGTTGGCGAAGGATTGCGCCGCTGACCCTTCGCGCGCCCTTCGCGCGCGGGAGACGCGGGAGACGCGGGAGACGCGGGAGAGCGGCCGCGACAGACCCCGGCAGATCACGCGCATTTGAGGCGTATTTGGGTCTGGCGCGGCTAAGGCGATGCCTGCTGTGAATTGACGCTAGGCGGATCACCGATCCGCCATGCTGGCGCAAGCTGCGTCAGGCATTGTCGCAACAACGCGGCGCGGATCCGCCCGCACAGCCAAGGATTTCGTCCCCTAATGAGAGACCGAGTCTTCGATTCTGAGGACGACGCCGCGCAATTTATCGCAATCGTCAAGGCGAACGATCCGAACGACGATTTTATCTATGTGATTTCGGGCGACCCGCGGAATGTTGGAAAATACATTATCGAAATTTTTGGCCAGGACGGGAGGCCTCTCGGACGAGTTTGAAGGCGCGAGCCAAGCCCCGATGAGCGAACAGCCCTGGCGATCGCGACTACTGAAAACAACCGTCGGACGCGGCTTGGAGCATGATCCTGGCTGTTGCGGCCGGGCGTAAAGGCAAGAGGCCGGCAGCGGCCTATCCCGCTTTGACGTCGCCGACGGCCTTTTTTGGCGATCAAGGGCGCGCCCTTGATCGGGTTTGCATCATTGGTCCGTCTGAACGCGATCCTGGCGCAGCACCTCCTGAAGCGTCCGCCTCAAGCCGTGAAGCTGGTCGATCAGATGGAGGATGACCGCGACGGCTTCATCGTTGACGCCGATATCCGTCTTGAGATCGCGGATGAGTTGCGCCCGCGCGACGTCCGTTTCGGAAAAATCTTCGGCCTCGCCCTCGCGTCGCGGGATCAGCCATTCCTCCTCGATCCAGGCTTCAAGCGTGTGCGCTTCGAGGCGCGCCCGCATCAGGAACTGCTGTCGGTCAATCATTCAGGCCTCCATGCCGGCACGCGGGTTTTGAGCTTTCCCCGCGGCCCAGTTCGTCACGAATGATTCAAGCTCCGGATCGCTCTTTTCAGGCAGCATGACTTTCAAGGTGACATATTCGTCGCCGCGGCTTCCGTCCGGGCGCGCGGCCCCCTTGCCTTTGAGGCGCAGCTTGCCGCCGGAGTTCGCGCCCCTCGGCACCTTCATGCTGACGGCGCCGGTCGGCGTTGGGACCTTGACCTCGCCGCCGAGAACGGCCTCTGCGAGGCTGATCGGCAAGGTCAGGTGAATATCGTCGCCCTCGCGCGCGAAAAACGGGTGGGGCCGCACCTCCAGTTCGACAAGCCCGTCACCGGGCGGGCCGCCGCCAAAACCCGGCTCGCCCTTTCCGCGCAGGCGAAGAATTTGCCCCTCCCGCGCCCCCGCCGGGATATTGACGTCGAGCGTCGCGCCGTCCGGCAGTCCGACGCGAGCCGTTCCGCCATTGACCGCCGTCAGAAAATCGACGGGCAAGTGATAATGAATGTCGCGGCCGGCCGCCTGGCGCCGGCGGGCGCCGCGCAGGATGCTCGCCAGCGTCTCATCGTCCATGAAGTCAGCGTAGGCCGACTCATTGGCGTAAGGATTGGCGCCAGGGCCCGCGCCAGCGTAATCACGATAGTATTGCTGAGGCGCCCGCTCGGCGCCAGAGGCGTCGATTTCGCCATTGTCGAACCGCTTTCGCTTATCGGCGTCGCCAAGCAGACCATAGGCCGAGGCAACCTCCTTGAATTCCTCTTCGGCTTTGACATTGCCTGGATTGAGGTCGGGGTGGAGCTTTTTCGCCAGCTTGCGATAGGCCTTCTGAATATCCGCCGCTGATGCGTTGCGCTCGACGCCGAGGACCTCATATGGATCTCTGCTCACGGCTTCTCCTTGAAGTTTTCGTCGCAGCGCGGCGCTTTTCCGCCGGCGGCCAGCATGATGGCGGAAACAAGTGCGGCTGTGTCAGCCAAAAAGCGTTTAAGCAATAGATTGAGCGACGCCCTCCGGCGCCGGGCGATGCCGGCGCGCCGCCCTGCGCTTAGTTGATCGAACCGGCCCTGTCGGTCAAGGCCCGGCTTTCCGATCGGCCGCCCCCCCTGACACTTGGTCCAAAAACAGCCCTTCACAAGGTTTTGACCGCGAAGCGAGCGATGCCGTTCCGCTGAAGCGCCAAATGCTTGAAGAGGCGCGCCAAACGTGCTTGACCAAGCAGGCATGTTGTGACGTTCGAGCCTTCTGGCAGGTCGGAAGACGCCAAACGCCTCACGGCCCGGACCTGTAGCGCAGCCGGAGCGGGGCCGTTATGACCGGCGCGCCCGCGACGCCGACAGCGTTGCAGAGTCCGTCCATCCGCAAGGGACAAAATCGTGATGAAAACCAAACTTCTTCTTCGCAGCGTTCTGTTCGCCCTGCTGCTGACGCCGCTCGCGGCTGAGGCGCAGAGCCTCTCGAGCGGCATCCAGAGCGGGGCCGCTGAGGGCGCCCGCTCAGGCGGCCCGGTCGGCGCAGTTCTCGGCGGCGTCGCTGGCGGCGTCATCGGCGGCGTCGGCGGCGTCGGCAACGCCGTCTTCGGCGCGGCCCACTGGCCGACGCTTCAGGATTATGTGCGCGAGGGGAACGTGCCTTCGCAGACGATTCGCGGTCCGGTCAGGATCGGGGAAAGATTGCCGAGAGGGCTGACCGTTTACGCCGTGCCGCCGGAATATGGCGTCGACAGGCGCTACAGCTTCTCGGTCGTGAACAACGAGATCGTTCTGGTTGATTCGCGCAGCCGCCGCATCGTCCAGGTCATATCGGCCGCCTGAGCGGCTCTGCCCGGTCGACTCATGCATGTGATTCGATCGGGCTCGCTCCGCCTCTCGAACGGCGCCGCCTTCGGGTTAGGTGAAACTGACTGACGGAAAGCCATGCAAAGCCCTCAAGGCTCGTTTCTGTTCGATCTCGACGGCACGCTGGTCGATAGCGTCTACCAGCATGTGCTGGCCTGGGACGAGGCTTTAAAGGCAGAAGGGATCGAGCTTTCGATCTGGCGCATCCACCGCAAGATCGGCATGAGCGGCGGCCTGTTCACGCATATGCTCTTGCGCGAAACTGAACTCGAGATCAGCCCGGAGCGCATCGAACGGCTGCAAAAGCGCCATGCCGAGGCCTATCGCAGCCGGGCGGACGCCATCCGCCCTCTTCCCGGCGCGCGTCAGCTGCTCGCCTATCTGACCGAGGCCGGCGTTCCGTGGGCGATCGCGACAAGCGGACGCATGGAGACGGCGGCCCCCGTTCTGGAAATGCTTGGCGTCGATTTAAAGCGCGTCGTCGTGGTCACGCGCGATCAGGTGAAATACGCCAAACCCGACCCTGATCTTTTTCTCACCGCCGCGGCGCGCCTTGGCGTCGAAACGCTTACCGCGACCGTCGTCGGCGACAGCGTCTGGGACATGCTGGCGAGCCGGCGCGCACGCTGCCTCGGCATTGGCCTTCTCTCGGGAGGCTATGGCCAGGAAGAGCTGGAGCGCGCCGGCGCCTATCGCGTCTATGAAGACCCCGCCGACATGCTGAAGCGCATCGACGAGGTGGCGGGGCGGGCGTAGGCCGGGCTCGCAACGGCGGCAAAGCACCGGCCGGGGCGAGGCGCTGAACTGCCTGCTTGACACAATTCGCCCGCATGCCTATGCCAACGCCTCGTCGCGCTTCATTGCAGCGCGCGGGGCGGAGTAGCTCAGCCGGCTAGAGCAGAGGAATCATAATCCTTGTGTCGGGGGTTCGAGTCCCTCCTCCGCTACCACCGCTCACCCCACTATAGCGGCCGTTTGGCGCGAATTTTGGCTCGGCGGCCCTCCGCCAGATACCCTCGAAGCTCGATATCGAGAGGGGACCGCGGCGCGACCGGATGCACGATGACGCTGTTCACAAGCTTGGGCCAGAGCTAACTTCAAACCGGATAAGCCTCAGGGGCCAAGGTCAGTCTTTGGATAGCGGCGTAATCGTGCCGAACAAACCATCGGTTTCGCCATTGGGCCCTGCCGTAAAATAGAGCGTGTCAGAACTCGATTTGGCGCCGCCGCCCAGGGTTAGCGTCCATAAGCCGTCGATTACCAGGGGCCTGCCGTAGGGGCCGTCGAGTTCATCAATAAAGCGTCCGCGCGAGTCGAACACGTTGATCTTGCCGTTGCCGAAATTGCCTACAAGGATCGCACCGCTAAACCGGCCGAAGGCGAAGGACGCCCGCGCGACGCCCCAAGGCGAGTTGAGCGGTCTGCGGCTGGCGAAGCGTCGCAGCAAATGACCGTCGGTGTCGAACACGTCGACGAAGCCATTGCCGGGGCCCGCCACGTCGTCATGCCTTTGCGCATCCTGTTTCGCATAGGTCACGAAAAGATCGCCATCGATGTTCTGTATGCCAAAGGGCGCGTAGCCGGCCGGGATCTCCGGATCCGTGAAGCCTCCGTCGGTCGTCGCGGGCGTGAATAAGCCGCCAGCGATAGTTGGCGGGCCGAATACATCAATCGTCCCGGCGCGGAAGTTGGTGGCGAAGAGGAACGCGCCATGAACATTGACGCCGAATGCGAGACCTTTGTAGACCGCCCCGCTTGCAGGATTCGGCGTTTTTGAATTGTCGACGGCAAGCACTGCATTGGTCGCAGGCGTAAGGCCACCAGCCCATGCGGAAACGGTTCCATCTTCAGTATCGAAGATGAAAACGGCCGCGATGCCCTTGGAGTTCGCCGGCGAGACTGTCCCGGGGACCACAAACGCCGATGACGGATTCCAGATCAAGCCGGTCGGCGCGGCAGGCGTAGGCTTCGGCGAGGGGGCCGGCGGCGGCTTGACGGTTTGGCAATCCGTGCTGGGCACGATGTTGCCGGGCAGCGGGATCGACACTTGGAGCGCCATTTTTACGCCGGTCCCGTCGTAAAGCGTTGAACAGCCAGTCGCGTTGTCGGCGATCCAGAAAGGACTGCCGGCTGGCGAAAAGGCGACGCCCCACGCATTCTTCAGCACTTGGTCCTGGAACTTGGCTTTGCCAGCTAAATTCGAGACGAGCGGGGTCACCACATAAGCGTTCCGCCCGTCGCGTGAATCCTCGTCGTCGGCGCGTACGGCGGTCGAGCCGGCGATCATTATCGCGGCGATCGCGGCGTATTCGATAAGTCGAATTATGCTCTTCATGCTGTTGTCCCCCATTGAATGACCACACAGCCACGGAATCGACAATTCGGGTTAAGGAGAGCCGATGCGCCGAGCAAATCCCACTTGACGGAATATTTTGCCCCCCGACCGTCACGATACGGGACATGGCATTTGCCCCCAAAACACCGGGCTTTGTTCCGGTTGCGGGTCGTGAACGACGAAAGGTGCGGTCGTCGGCGTGCGTTTAGGAAGGGCATCGCTGGGTTGCAATCGAACTCGCAACTTTCGCCATTGCAACGATAAGCCTTTTGCCTTTCGCAAACAATTGAAATAAAAAGTCACTTTCTAACTTAGAAGTTAGCTTAAAAAGCCAGCTGCCGAGTTGCCGTTGCGTTCAAACTCTACATAGAATCAAAGCGGCCAACTTAAATTAACATAACTTAGACGGGACGTTTCTTAGCCAATTTGGGAATCCATGTAGACAAAGCCGTCCTAACTCGCTGTTCTTGATCCCGTGTATAGAGGCGTCTGGGGTATCTAGGCGATTGTTGTTGAACGACCTAAAAGGCAACTGAAAATCGCAGTGTCTGTGTTTTGATTGCGCCCCTGGGTGCAATCCGGGCTGGACAGCCACCTCTTTCGAAAACGAAGCGAGTACAAATCGCGGCGCATAGTGAGTTTACGCCTGTAGCGGACCTCCCCCACCACCCTTTCCACCATGTCTCGACCGCTCACCGTTCATCTCCATCTGGCGAGTAATGAACCCGAACAGCGCAGCGCGCCGGGCGCGCCAAGGCTCGAAGGCGCGAGCCTCATCCTCGCTACGCCCGATTGGCCCGCTGCCGTCAGGCGGCCGGGAAGACTCATGTTAAATCTCCCTAGATTCATGTTGAAACCATCAATCATGATGCTATATGCGTAATAGCAAATAAACATGGGACCGCTCTTGATCACTGCCGCCCAGATGCGGGCCGCCCGCGCCCTGCTCGGGATCGACCAGCGCCAGCTTGCCGAGCTCTCCGGCATGTCGCTGCCAACGATCCAGCGCATGGAAGCCAGCGAGGGCAATGTACGGGGCGTGGTGGAGACCCTGACCAAGGTGATCGAGGCGTTCAATCGCGCCGGCGTCGAACTTATCGCGGAAGATGCGGCAAGTTCTGGCGGCGGCCGGGGCGTTCGATTCAAGGAGCCGGCGCCGCGCCCGGATTGACTTTTTTGAAACGCATATGACGGAGACCGCCAGGGCCTGAGCCAGACGATCCCGCGATATTTGATTGGGAGAAAATCGGCATGGCCGCCGGCATTTTGAACCCGAGTTTCGTCGAGCTCTTTACGCCCAAGCTCATCACCGTCCTGCGCGAGCGCTACGGCCTCTCCGATTTGCGCGCCGACGCCGTCGCCGGCCTCACCGTCGCGATCGTCGCCCTGCCTCTGTCGATGGCGATCGCCATTGCTTCGGGCGTGACGCCGGACCGTGGGCTCTATACCGCGATCATCGGCGGATTTTTCGTCTCGGCGCTCGGCGGCAGCCGCTTCCAGATCGGCGGTCCCGCCGGCGCCTTCATCGTTCTCGTGGCGGCGACGGTCGCGGCGCACGGCGTCGACGGTTTGATCCTGGCGACGCTGCTATCCGGGCTGATCCTGGTGGCGATCGGGTTCCTGCGTCTTGGCGCCTTCATCAAATATATCCCCTATCCGGTGACGGTCGGCTTTAGCGCCGGCATCGCGACGATCATTTTCGCGAGCCAGATCAAGGATCTGTTCGGCCTCACCCTGTCGGGGCCAGAACCCGGCCCTCTGATTGAAAAGCTCGGCGCTCTCGGCAAAGCCCTGCCGACGACCAGCCCGTCGGCGGTCGGCGTCGCGGCGGCGACCATCGCCGTCATTCTACTCATCCGGCGCTATCGCCCGCATTGGCCGGGCCTTCTCATCGCCGTGACTATCGCCTCCGCCGCCGGTTTTGCGCTCGGCCTCCCGATCGAGACCATCGGCACGCATTTCGGCGGCATTCCGAGAAGCCTGCCGGCGCCCTATCTGCCGGCGATGTCATATGACAAAATCACCGCCGTGCTCCCGGCCGCATTCTCCTTCGCCCTGCTCGGCAGCATCGAGAGCCTGTTGTCGGCTGTCGTCGCTGACAGCATGTCCGGGCGGCGCCATCGCTCGAACTGCGAACTGGTCGCGCAAGGCGTCGCCAACATGGCGTCGGCGCTATTTGGCGGGATCTGCGTGACGGGAACCATCGCCCGCACGGCGACCAATGTGCGCGCGGGCGCGCGCGGCCCGATCGCCGGCATGCTCCATTCGCTGTTTCTCCTGATCTTCATGATGGTGGCGGCGCCGCTCGCCTCTTACATTCCGCTCGCGGCCCTTGCCGGCGTCCTCACCATCGTCGCCTGGAACATGGCGGAAAAACACGCCTTTGCGACCCTGCTGCGCGCTTCGCGCGGCGCCGCCATCGTGTTGCTCGCGACATTCCTGTTGACCATCTTCCGTGATCTTGCCACCGGAATCCTGGTGGGCTTCAGCCTCGCTTCGCTAATCATATTGCGCCGCATGTCGCAATCGCTGGAAGTCGAAACTCTGGGCCCGATGGACGAGGACCAGTCCGATCGCAGCGAGGCGGGCGAGGCCTATGACGCGACGCTGACGACGGACCGCGACATCGTCGCGTTCCGGATCTCGGGAGCCTTCTTCTTCGGGGCGGCCGCCGGCGTCAGCGCCGTTCTCGACGAGATCGCCGAACAGCCGAAAGCCTATGTCATCGACCTCTCGGCCGTGCAGTTTTTCGATTCGACCGCGGCAGTGACGATTGGAGAATTCGCGCGCAAGGCGCGCCGCGCCGGCGCCCTCGTTTATGTTTCGGGCGCGAGCAAAGCCGTGCGCCGCGCTCTGCTGCTGCACAGCGACGGCGTCAGGCGCGTGCATTTCAAGGACGATGTGAAAAGCGCCGTCTCAGCCGCCCGCGCGGCGATCGCGCGGGCGCCCGTTGCACATGAGAGCATGAGCGTTCCATAACGAACCCTCATGCCCATCATCGTGGTTGCAACGCCTGATTCCTACCGCGTTTAGCCAAGGCGCGTCGTGATGGCCTTTGTCTCAAGATAATTCGACAACACGGCCTGTCCCATTTCGCGGCCCCAGCCGGATTGCTTGTAGCCGCCAAAGGGCAGCGCCGCGTCGAAGACGTGGTAGCAGTTGATCCACACCGTTCCCGTGCGCAGCCTGTTGGCGATCTGGTGGGCTCTTCCGGTATTGCCTGACCACACGCCGGCGGCGAGGCCGTAGATGGTGTTGTTCGCTTCCGCGATGAGCGCGTCGTCAACTTCGTCGAAGGGAGTGGCGACGAGCACGGGCCCGAAAATTTCCTCCCGCACGACTTTCATGTTCGGTTTGGTGTCGACGAGCACAGTCGGCGGCACGAAGTAGCCCGCCCCGCCAAGACCTTCGCCGCCGCAAAGCGCACGGGCGCCCTCCCGGCGGCCAGACGCCAGATAGCCGGTCACGCGGTCATACTGCACCTTGGAAACCAGGGGACCCATTTCCGTGTCGTCGCTAAGGCCGTGGCCGAGCTTGATCTTGTCGGCCTGCGCCGCGACGCCCTCGACCACCTTGTCGAAAATGTTCCTTTGCACGAACAGACGCGAGCCGGCGTTGCAGCACTGTCCATGATTGAAGAAAATCGCTGCGGTCGCGCCGGCGATCGCAAGTTCGAGATTGGCGTCGCCGAGAATGATATTTGGCGATTTCCCGCCGAGCTCGAGCGAGACTTTCTTGAGGTCGCGGGACGCCGCCTGGACGATCAGCCGGCCAACCTCCGTCGAGCCGGTGAAAGCGACCTTATCGACGTCCGGATGCTCCGCGAGAGCCGCGCCCGCCGTCTCGCCGAAGCCGGGCACGATGTTGACGACGCCGGCCGGAACGCCGGCTTCGAGGATAAGCTCGCCGAGACGGAGGGCGGAGAGAGGGGTTTCCTCGGCCACCTTGAGCACGACCGTGCAGCCCGTCGTCAGCGCCGGCCCGAGTTTCCAGGCCGCCATCAGAAGCGGGAAGTTCCACGGAATGATCTGGCCGACGACGCCGATCGGCTCCATACGGGTCATTGAGACAAACTCGGCCCCAGGAGCGGCGAGCGCCGAGATCGGGATGGTCTTGCCCTCGATCTTCGTCGCCCAGCCGGACATGTAATGGAACATATCGGCTGCAAGGGTCACGTCTGCCGCCTTGGCGACGGCTTTCGGCTTGCCATTGTCGAGCGCCTCGAGGCTTGCGAGTTCATCGGCGTTCTCAAGAATCAGATCGCCGATGCGATGAATAATGCGGCCCCGCTCGGACGGAGTCATGCGCGACCATGGCCCCGATGCAAAAGCGCGGCGGGCCGCCTTCACCGCGAGGTCGATATCGGCCTTATCGCCTTCCGCGACGCTGGCGATCGGTTCGCCCGTCGCGGGATCAAAGACATCGAACGTTTTGCCGGACTGAGCCTTGACCCATTTGCCGTCGATCAGCATCGGACGGGCCGTCGACAGCCATGCCTTGATAGCGGGCGGAACCACCGCCCTGGTCACTGTGATGTTGGCGCGGACGTTCATGCATGTTTCTCCCTTTTTGCTCACGGCGATGACGCCGCAGGTGAGCACAGCGGAGGCGGCTTCTCGAACGGGCCGCCGGTGTATGCGAACGGGGCGAAGGTATATGCCGCGAAAGGGCGGCCTCAAAGCGTAGCAGGAGGGGTGACGCATCAACTGCGCGCGATGTCGGCGCCCGCCCTCGGCAAGGGCGGAAAATCGGTGCGGCGCGCAATCAGGCTGAGCCTGAGCCGGAGGAATTTCACAACCTCTCCGGACGCGGAGGGGGGTGCGGCTTCAACGGAACCTGTCTATAATGGCGCAATGATCAGACCGTCTTGCGATCGTCGATCGAGAACGTCCCGGCTCGGCCTTCTCCGGCTTCATGCGCTGGCGCTCACGATCGTCGCGCTCCTCCTGCCCTGCGTCGGCGCGTCGCCCGCCCATGCGCAGGCAGATCCGTTCGCCTGGTTCACGCATTTGTTTCAGCCCGCCCCGCCGCCGAGCCGCGTGATCAAGCCAAGGCCTGAATTTCATCGCGCCGCGCCAAGACGCGCCTCGGAGCGGACAAGGCCTAGTAGTCGGCGCGATGAGCGACCGGCCGACAGCGCCACGGCGAAACCTGCGGCGCCGTCCGTCGCGCCGACCTATTTCGTCGCCGTGCTCGGCGACAGCCTCGGGCAAATGCTTGAGCAGGGCCTGACGGAAGCCTTCGCGGATCGGCCAGAGGTCGCGATCCTGCGCAAGGCAAAAGAAAACAGCGGGCTCGTGCGCGACGATTTTTATGATTGGACGAAGGCCGCGCAGGACCTTCTTGCGAGCGGCGAAAAGATCAATTTCGCCGTCATGATGATCGGCAGCAACGACCGTCAGACCCTGCGGGACGGCAAGGGCGGCGCGTTCGAGCCGCGTTCGCCGCAATGGGTCGAGGCTTATGCGCATCGCATCGAAACGATCGCTTCAATGTTCCGCGACAAGAAAATTCCGCTGGTCTGGGTGGGACTGCCCGTCCTGAAAAGCGAGCGTCTGTCCGCCGACGCCTCCGCCTTCAACGACCTTTATCGCGAATACGCCAGCAAGGCCGGAGCGACCTATGTCGACGTTTGGGAAGCCTTCGCCAATGACGCCGGCGAATACAGCGCCATGGGGCCGGATCTCAACGGACAGATCGTGAAGCTGCGGGCGGCCGACGGCATCCATTTCACCAAGGCTGGCGCTCGCAAGCTGGCGCATTTCGTCGAGCCGGATATCCGCCGCAATCTCGACGAGACAGCGCCGCGAAACCCTGAAAGTCCGGCGATCTCGGCTCCCGCGGAGGCGAGCCTGCCGCCCGCGGACGCGTCTCCGAACGGCGCCGCGCCAGGGGCGTCTTCGAGCGAACCGGCCGGCGCGCCCGCGCCGCCTCCCCCGCCAAAACCCATCGCCGGCCCGGTGCTGCCGCTGACCGGACCCGTGCGCGCGCCAGGCGGCGAACTCGCCTCTCGCGCGGCGAGCCCACAGGCGCCCGCGAGGCAGACTCTGCGGCAAGAGCAGCAAACCGATCCGAAGCCAGGACGCGCCGACGATTTCAGCTGGCCGAGGCCGTGACCCAAATCGGCGGCGCGAATGTCGCCGCATTCGTCGAAACGACGTCGATTTGATGGCCAGAATGCGAAATCTTTGCCATTGATCTGGAACAAACCGCACAGCTTGGGCGTTGGGTTGGCAGTCTTATGTCCTCGATGCTGTTGGACGGGGGTTTTTGGCAATGGTCATGATAAAGAACGTTCTTTTTTCCGCCGCCGCGGCCGCCGTGCTGATGGCGACGGGCGCGCAGGCTTTCGACTCTGGGTCTTCCTCCAGCCTCGTTCGGGGACAGGGCCAACCAGGGGCGCAGACGCAGCAAGCCAGTCTTCCAACCGAGCTCAACCGCGAGGTCGCCCCGACGCGCGCGCTGGTGCCGGATCCAACCGAGGAAAAGCCCGGCACGATCACGATCGACACCAAGAATCGGTATCTTTATCTCTCGCTCGAAGGCGGTCAGGCGATGCGCTATGACGTCGGCGTCGGCCGCGATGGCTTTGGCTGGCAAGGACGCGCCTATATCGGACGCCGCGCTGAATGGCCGACGTGGACGCCGCCCGCCGCCATGCTGAAGCGCCGCCCCGAGCTGCCGAGAACGATGGTTGGCGGCATCGACAATCCCCTCGGCGCGCGGGCGATGTATCTTTATAATGGCCACGGCGACACGATGTATCGCATCCACGGCACCAACGAGCCCGATACGATCGGCCAGGCTGTCTCGTCGGGCTGCATCCGGCTGCTCAACGACGACGTCGTCGACCTTTACGAGCGCGTCAAAGTCGGCGCTCCGGTCGTCGTTCTCTGACCAGTCACCATGATGAAATCGCAGCGGTCCTAGTGGCCGCTGTTAGCTTGCCGGACGCGCGCTTTGAGGCGTGAAAAACGCGGTCATTTCGTCGCATCTAAGGCGAGCGTCACATGAATGATGTCGTCTTCGCGACGCAGCCTGACCGGCGCGTCGGCATGGCGGAAGACGGCGAGCATCGGCTGGTTGTCAGCCAGCACATCGGCTTCCAGTCGCGCGACGCCTTTTTGCCGCGCAATCTCAATGAGCCGCCGCAAGAGGTCGCTCGCGACGCCAAGCCCCTGATATTCCTCTTCTACCGTAAAGGCGAGGTCGGCGCTATTCAGCGGATGGGCCGGATCGATCGCGAAGTAACTCGCTCCGCCGATAACCATCTCGTCTTCGCCTTTGCCGATCGTGACCAGCAAAGCCACATCGCGATCAAAGTCGACCCCGGTTATATGAGAGAGTTCGGCGTCGCTGACGTCGCTCTTGTGCCCGAAGAACCGGCTATAGACTGTATCTGGACTAAGACCCTTGAATGCCTTGTGAATTTTAGGCCCGTCGTCAGGGCGGACCGCCCGGACGGCGACCATCGTTCCATCCTTCAGGGTCCTTTCGGCGACATAGTTTCGTAGCTGCTCCACGCTCATCCTCCAGCGCGCCGGGCCCCGGCGACCAGGACGGCGCAGGTCCCATCACGGCGACGCGAAACCATCGAATTTTCTCCTCGGCCGCGTCTTAGCCTCATGCGTCGTCGCGCGCCGACGCTGATGCGAGACTTGTCGCAAAGGGATCGACGCCTTTGAGCGAACCCGGAACGAAGGCGTCGAACGCCGCCCAGAACTGTTCGCGTATGGCTTCCCTTTCGAGCATGATCTCGTGTTGCGCGTGGCGCAGCGTAATGCAGCGGCCGGCCTTCAACCGGCAGGCGAATGCTTCCGTCGCCCGCGTGTCGACAACGGCGTCGGCGCCGGCGCCGATGATGAGGACCGGCGTCAAAACCCGGCGGGGATATTCCGCGTCCCTGAAACGCCCCATCAGGCGGAACGCCGCATTGGCCCAACCGATCGTCGGGGCGCCAATTGCAATCTCCGGCCAGGCCGCGACGACCGATGCGACACGGCCGAAGCGAAGATGGTCCGAGGTCAGGACGTTTCCGTTAAAGGATCGCGCCAGATACGGCGTTGCGCCGCCCGCCCCCGGCGCGAAAGCGCGACCAAGGCCGAGCCCGGCAAGGCCGCGCGCAAGACTATGCGCAAGGCGGGCGAAGCGAAGCTGATACAGATCGATCATCGGAGCGGTGAGCACAATGCGCTCGAAGGCCGAGCGCCCGGCGCGCGCCTGATCGAGCAGAATGGCGCCGGCCATCGAATGGCCGAGCGCAAAAAACGGCAGCCGTCCGAACGGTTCGAGGATTTCGCCACGCAAGGCTTCGAGATCACGTTGATAAGCGGAAAAATGCCCGACATGGCCCTTCGCGGGGTGCGAAGTCAGGCGATCCGAGCCGCCTTGCCCGCGCCAGTCCATGACGACGACGTCGAAGTTCCGGGCAAGCAATTCCGCGACGACCTCAGCATATTTTTCGATGAATTCGGCCCGGCCGGGAAGGATCGTCACGGTGCCGGCGCAAGTCTCGCCGCAACTCCACCGCGCGACGCGCAGAGCGATGCCGTCCTTCGTCCGGATCCGGGACACGACGGCGCCAGGCGGGATGGGGTTCGCCTCGGTGATGCAAAGGTTCATCGTCCAATCCGTGTCAATCTTCGCAATTGGCTGAAGCCAGGCATCATTTCCGAAAAGCTGATGCCGGTTCCGCGAATGAAAATAATGCGAAATCAAAGAGTCCCAGGCAAGATTGAGTTGGCGCGCCAACGCAATCCGGCTTCGGTGAGCGCGCGCTCCTCGCCAATTTTTGAAGCAAGGCTTCGTCCCTCTTGCAACGGGCAGCCCATTTCTTACATCATTTTTGCGCGGGCCGCTTACGGACGCGCAAAGCCGGCCAGGTTCGGAGCAAGAGACTCCACGATGGCCGCCTTAAGAACGTGTCGCTTCAATTCAAGGAGGATATGCAGATGCGCCAGTTTGATCTTTCTCCCCTTTATCGCTCGACGATTGGTTTCGACCGCCTGTTCAACATGATCGACCAAGCCGCCGGCTATGACGCCGCGCCGAGCTACCCGCCCTATGACATCGAACGCACGGGCGAAGATTCGTATCGGATTTCCATCGCCGTCGCGGGCTTTGCCGAAAAGGATCTCTCGGTCGAGACCCGGGATAATACTCTGAGCGTTCGCGGCGCGCGTGGCGCGCAGGCTGAAGGGGAAGCTCCCAAGGCCGAGGTGCTCTATCGCGGCATTGCGTCCCGCTCCTTCGAGCGCCGGTTCCAGCTCGCGGAGCATGTTCACGTAACCAACGCCAGCCTCGAAAACGGCCTGCTTCACATCGATCTGCTGCGGGAAGTTCCGGAAGCGCGCAAACCGCGTCAAATCCCGATCGGCGCGGCCAAGGCGGAAGCCGGCCCTCAGATCGTCTCAGCACAGCAAGCCGCCTGATTTCCGCAAGATTGGAATCAATCGGGCCGGAGGATGATTGAGTTCAGCCGAACCGAACTTGGATCAGCTCTCTGTTCCGAAAGAAGAGTTCCCGCCGGGAGCGATTCGAGGCGCCTCATTCGAGGCGCCTTTTTTTCGATTCAAAGCTCAGCCTCCTGCGAGTGCGATCAGCTTTTCGACATCCGACGCCGAGGTTGCAAAGGACGTCACCAGCCGGACGAAGACTTCATCTTCCGCGCGCTGCTCGCCGAAATCGCGCATGGTCCAGTCATAATAGCGAACGCCCGCCGCTCGCAGGGCCGCGTCGGTCTTCCCCGGCAGAAATGCAAAGACCTCATTCGCCTGCCTCGGCCAGGGCAGTCGCGCGCCTGGCGCCCTGGCGAGACCCGCCGCCAGACGGGCCGCATGCTCATTGGCTGTGCGGGCGTTGACGAGCCAATGGCCATCCTCGAGATAAGCCGCCATCTGCGCGCCGAGAAAACGCCCCTTCGAGACCGTATGGCCGCTCCGTTTACGCTGAAAGGGCAGCGTGTGCGCCTTGGCTGGATCGAAAACGAGCACCGCCTCGCAGGCCAGCGCGCCGTTCTTCGTCGCCCCGAAGGAAAGCACGTCGATCCCGGCTTTCCAGCTCATTTCAGCAGGCGCGCAGTCAAGAGTCGTCAATGCGTTGGCGAAACGCGCGCCATCCATGTGCACGCCAAGGCCGGCTGCATGCGCGATCGCCGAAAGCTCGGCCAGCTCGGCGCAGCTATAGACGGCGCCGCACTCTGTCGCCTGAGACAGCGACAAAGCCGCGGGCTGGACCTGTTTCACGAGTCCGCGCGGAAAGGCTTTGAGAGCCGCCGCGAGATCCTTCGCCGCGATCTTGCCCGCGCGTCCCTTGACGCCGATCAGCTTCGCGCCTCCCGTGAACATTTCCGGCGCGCCGCATTCATCCTCCATGACATGCGCCGTCTCGTGACAGAAGACGGCTCCCCAGGGCGGGCAAAGAGCGCCGAGCGCGAGCGCGTTCGCGGCTGTGCCGGTCGCAACGAGAAAGACGGCGACATCGGTTTCGAAGATGGCGCTCAGGAGGGCGACGGCTTTGGCCGTGAACGGATCCGCGCCATAAGCGGGAGAGGCCCCCTGATTCGTCGCCATCATCGCGTTGAAGATCGGCTGACTGACCCCGGCGGCATTGTCGCTCGTAAAATCCATTGGGCCTCATAATTCTGGCAAGACGGCTCGCCGATCAGCAGCAGAACGCGGCAGCGGTTATCGGTCAAGCTGGCGCGGCGTCGCGGGCGCAAGTCATGGCATCCAAATTGCTAAGATTGGCAAGGATTTGAGAAAATCAAACTCTATTGCGCCGCCATACGAGGAAATGACGCCCATCGCGGCGCAGCCCTCTTGTTAACGCCGATCAAATGACCTATTTTCCCATTCCGGATAGGACAGTGATACTGACGTGTTTCCGCTATCCGCGGCGCGCCGGCCTGGCCATGTTCTCCATGGAAACATCTCCGTCTGGCGGCTCGGCGCAGGCTGAGCATTCTTCTCGCCTGCTTCCGGTCTTGTCGCGGACGCACGCTCGTTGAGGGTCGAAATAATAAGGGCTATCGTCCGCGGGCGATGCGACAGCGGCGAAAGACCGCGCGAGAGGAACCATGCGCGCCAAAGAGACCATGACCGAGGGCGATCCAATGCCGAAGCGATGCTGCGCGCTGACAGTTCAACCGGCTGCTCGCTGTTTCGCCGACGCCGGCCCGCTTCGCGAAGGCGGCTGTCGGCGCGCGCTTCCCAATTCCTGAGAGAGGTAAGATATGACCGATTCCATTGACCCGGCCGCCTCCCGTCACTCCTCTCTCGCGTCGAGCGGCCTTGCTACGAGCGCTGTGGCCTTGAGCGCGCGCGATCCGGGACTGCCGCCAGAGCAAGGTCTTTATTCGCCCATGCGAGAGCACGACGCCTGCGGCGTTGGTTTCGTCGCGAATATGAATAACCGGAAGTCGCACGAGATCATTGAGATGGGACTTCAGATCCTGCTCAACATCGATCATCGCGGCGCGGTCGGGGCCGACCCCAAGGCCGGCGACGGCTGCGGCATGCTGGTGCAGATTCCGCACGAATTCTTCGCGGGGAAAGCGCGCGAGCTCGGGTTCGAACTGCCCGCGCCCGGCGAATACGCCATCGGCGCGCTATTTCTTCCGCGCGATCCCGAAGGGCGCAAAATCGTCGAGACCATCATCGAGAAAGTGATCGCCGATGAGGGCCAGATTTTTCTCGGCTGGCGCGACACGCCAATCGATTCTTCGGACCTCGGCGAGAGCGTCAAGCCGACCGAGCCGGTGAGCCGGCAGATCTTCATCCAGCGGGGCCCTCACGTCGAAGACCAGACAGCCTTCGAGAGGCGGCTTTTCATCCTGCGCAAAGTCATCTCCAATACCGTGCATGAGCTCGGCGACCCGCGAGTCTCGGGCTTTTATCCGGTTTCACTGTCGTCGCGGACCGTAGTCTATAAGGGATTGCTGCTGGCCGGACAGCTCGGCCATTATTACAAGGATCTCGCCGACCCGAGCTTCGTCTCGGCGCTCGCATTGGTGCATCAGCGCTTTTCGACCAACACCTTCCCGACCTGGTCGCTGTCGCATCCCTACCGGATGGTCGCCCACAATGGCGAGATCAACACCCTGCGCGGCAACGTCAACTGGATGGCCGCGCGCCAGGCCTCGGTCGCGTCCGGCCTATTCGGCAATGACATTTCAAAGCTCTGGCCGATTTCCTATGAGGGCCAGTCCGATACGGCCTGTTTCGATAATGCGCTCGAATTCCTCGTGCAGGGGGGCTATTCGCTCGCCCATGCGATGATGATGCTGATTCCGGAAGCCTGGACCGGCAATCCTCTGATGAACGAGGCGCGGCGCGCCTTTTACGAATATCACGCCACCATGATGGAGCCGTGGGACGGCCCCGCCGCCGTCGCCTTCACGGACGGGCGGCAGATCGGCGCGACGCTCGATCGCAACGGCCTGCGGCCGGCGCGCTACATCGTCACCGACGACGGGCTGGTGGTGCTCGCCTCGGAAGTCGGCGTGCTGCCGATCCCGGAAGAGCGCATCATCGCCAAATGGCGCCTGCAGCCCGGCAAGATGCTGCTCGTCGATCTCGAGCAGGGCCGCATCATCTCCGATGACGAGATGAAAAATGCGCTTGCGACGTCGCATCCTTATGCCGAATGGCTGAAGAATACGCAGATCTTCCTCGAAGACCTCGCCCATGTCGAGCCGCGCTCGACCCGCACCGACGTGTCTTTGCTCGACCGTCAGCAGGCGTTCGGCTACACGCAGGAGGATCTCGCAATCCTGATGGCGCCGATGGCGGCGACCGGCCAGGAGGCCGTAGGTTCGATGGGGACGGACACGCCGATCTCGGCGCTGTCTTCAGCCTCAAAGCCGCTCTACACCTATTTCAAGCAGAATTTTGCCCAGGTGACCAACCCGCCGATCGATCCGATCCGCGAGGAGCTGGTCATGAGCCTCGTCTCCTTCATCGGGCCGCGGCCGAACATTCTGGATCATGAGGGCAATTCGAAGCTGAAGCGGCTCGAAGTCCGCCAGCCGATTCTGACCAACAGCGATCTCGAGAAGATCCGCTCGATCGGCCATTTGGAGGAAGCCTTCGACACCAAGACGCTGGACATCACCTATAAGGCGGAAGCGGGCGCCGATGGCATGGGCGAAGCTCTGGCGCGCCTTGGCGATCGCGCCGATCAGGCGGTGAAAAGCGGCTTCAACATCATCATTCTGTCCGATCGCCTGGCCGGCCCCGACCGCATTCCGATCCCGGCTCTGCTCGCGACCGCCGCCGTGCATCATCATCTGATTCGCAAGGGACTTCGCACCTCGGTCGGCCTCGTCGTCGAGACAGGCGAAGCGCGAGAGGTGCATCATTTCGCGCTGCTCGCAGGCTATGGCGCGGAGGCGATCAATCCCTATCTCGCCTTCGAGACGATCGCCGCCATGGCGGACGAGTTCCCGGAGGAAGTCGATGGTTATGAGGCGTGCAAGCGCTTCATCAAATCGATCGACAAGGGCTTGCTCAAAGTCATGTCGAAGATGGGCATTTCGACCTACCAGTCCTATTGCGGCGCGCAGATCTTCGACGCGGTCGGCCTCGCCGATGATTTCGTTGCGAAATACTTCACCGGCACGGCGACGCAGATCGGCGGCGTCGGCCTCGCCGAAATCGCACAGGAAACGGTGCGCCGGCACAAGGATGCGTTCGGCGATTCGCCCGTCTATCGCAACGCGCTGAGCGTCGGCGGCGATTACGCCTACCGCATTCGCGGCGAGGCGCATTCCTGGTCGCCGCAATCGGTGACGCTGCTGCAACACGCTGTGCGCGGCAACAACCCCGAGACATACAAAGCCTATGCCGCGCTTCTGAACGACGAGAGCGAACAGCCTCTGACCATCCGGTCTTTGTTCCGCATCAAATCGGCGGAGGAAGACGGCCGCTCGCCCGTACCGATCGAGGAGGTCGAATCCGCCGCGACGATCGTGCGGCGCTTCGCCACCGGCGCCATGTCCTATGGCTCGATTTCGCGCGAGGCTCACACCACGCTGGCGATCGCCATGAACCGCATCGGCGGCAAGTCGAACACCGGCGAGGGCGGCGAGGAATCCGATCGCTACAAGCCGCTGCCCAATGGCGATTCCATGCGCTCCGCCATCAAGCAGGTGGCCTCCGGACGGTTCGGCGTCACCACCGAATATCTCATCAACGCCGACATGATTCAGATCAAGATGGCGCAGGGCGCAAAACCCGGCGAAGGCGGACAATTGCCCGGCCACAAGGTCGACGCGGTGATCGCCAAGGTGCGCCATTCTACGCAGGGCGTCGGACTGATTTCGCCGCCGCCCCATCACGACATCTATTCGATCGAGGATCTGGCGCAGCTCATCTCGGATCTGAAAAACGTCAATCCGCAGGCGCTCGTCTCGGTCAAGCTCGTATCGGAGGTCGGCGTCGGCACGGTCGCCGCCGGCGTCTCGAAGGCGCGGGCGGATCATGTCACAATCTCCGGCTTCGAGGGCGGCACGGGCGCCTCGCCCCTGACCTCGATCAAACACGCCGGCAGCCCGTGGGAGATCGGCCTCGCCGAAACGCAGCAGACGCTCGTCCTCAACCGGCTGCGCTCGCGCATTGCGGTGCAGGTCGACGGGGGCCTGCGCACCGGCCGGGACGTCATCATCGGCGCTCTGCTCGGCGCCGATGAATTCGGCTTCGCCACCGCGCCGCTCATCGCCGCCGGCTGCATCATGATGCGCAAATGCCATCTGAACACCTGCCCGGTCGGCGTCGCGACGCAGGATCCGGTGCTGCGCAGGCGCTTCGTCGGCCTGCCCGAACATGTCATCAATTTCTTCTTCTTCGTCGCCGAGGAAGTGCGCGGATTGATGGCGCAGATGGGCTATCGCAGCTTCGATGAGATGATCGGCCAGATGCAAATGCTCGACAGGCAAAAGGCGATCGCCCACTGGAAGGCGCGCGGGCTCGATTTCTCGAAGCTCTTCCACAAGCCGCAGCCGGCGCCAAACCAGACGATCTATCATTCGATCGCGCAGAACCACGGGCTCGACAGGGTGCTCGACCGTAAACTGATCGAGCAGGCAAGGCCCGCCCTCGAGACGCGCGCGAAAGTCGTCATCGAAACGCCGATCCACAACACCGACCGCACCACCGGCGGCATGTTGTCGGGCGAGATCGCGAAGCGATACGGCCATGCGGGGCTGCCGCGCGACACGATCCATATCCTCGCCAAGGGAACCGCGGGACAAAGCTTCGGCGCCTGGCTGGCGGCGGGCGTCACGCTTGAACTCGAAGGTCAGGCGAACGACTATGTCGGCAAGGGATTGTCCGGCGGCCGGATCGTCATTCGTCCGCCGGCGGGTTCACGCATCGCTGCGACGGATGCCATCATCGTCGGCAACACCGCCCTCTATGGCGCAATCGCGGGAGAGAGCTATTTCAGCGGCGTCGCGGGCGAGCGCTTCGCTGTGCGCAATTCCGGCGCGGTGGCGGTTGTCGAGGGCGTCGGCGATCACGGCTGCGAATATATGACGGGCGGCATTGTCGTCGTCATCGGCCAGACGGGACGCAATTTCGCGGCCGGCATGTCGGGCGGCATCGCCTATGTGCTCGACGAGGAAGGCACATTCGCCGAGCGCTGCAATCTTGCAATGGTCGAACTGCAGCCTGTCGCCGATGAAGAAGAAGTGATGCAAAACAGCTATCACCAGGGCGGTGATCTCGACGCCCACGGCCGCGTCGACGTGATGAGCGACATGACCCGCTATGACGCCGAGCGTCTCCATCAGCTGATCTCGCAACATGCCGCCAACACCGGTTCGGAGCGGGCCAAGCTGATCCTCGACCATTGGGACGAGTACAAAAACAAATTCCGCAAAGTGATGCCGGTGGAATATCGCCGCGCCATCGAAGAAATGAAATTGGAGCAGGGTCAGGCGCTTCTCGCGACGGTTGGAATCTAGGGGAAAACAGGCGCGCTTCAACGGCCGTTTTCCGGCTTGACACAGGCGCAAATCCTGCATGTTCATCAGCTCGCGTTTGGGCCTTGCGGCTTTGAACGCGGGCTGAAGCGTGACCATCGCGAGTTGCGGGCGACAACGTCCGGCAGAGGGGCTTTTATGGGCAAGGTGACAGGATTCTTGGAAATCGACCGGCGCGACCGGCGCTATGCGCCCGCTTCCGACCGAATTCGCCACTATAAGGAGTTCGTGATCCCGCTGTCCGAAGAGGCGACGAAGGATCAGGCGGCCCGCTGCATGAATTGCGGCATCCCTTATTGTCATACCGGCTGCCCGGTCAACAATCAGATCCCGGACTGGAACGATCTCGTCTATCGTTCCGATTGGGAGGAAGCTTCCCGCAACCTCCACTCCACAAATAATTTTCCCGAGTTTACCGGCCGCGTCTGCCCCGCGCCTTGCGAAGCCTCATGCACTCTGAACCTCGCCGACACCCCGGTGACGATCAAGACGATCGAATGCGCCATCGTCGATCGCGCTTGGGCCAACGGCTGGCTGCCGCCTGAAATTTCTTCCGTCCGGACTGGCAAGAAAATCGCCGTCGTCGGCTCCGGTCCCGCCGGCCTCGCCTGCGCCCAGCAACTCGCAAGGGTTGGACATGAGGTGCATGTTTTCGAGAAGAACGCCAAGCCGGGCGGCCTGCTGCGCTATGGCATTCCCGATTTCAAGATGGAGAAGCATCTGATCGACCGCCGCGTCGATCAGATGCAGGCGGAAGGCGTCGAGTTCCGCGTCAACGTCAATGTCGGCGTCGACATCGAGGCCTCGGCCCTGCTCAATGACTATGACGCCATCGTTCTCTCGGGCGGCGCCGAAAAGCCGCGCGATCTTCCGATCCCGGGCCGCGATCTCTCCGGCGTGCATTTCGCGATGGACTTTCTGCCGCAGCAAAATCGCCGCGTCAGCAGGGAGCCCGTCCAGAGCAATGAGCCGATCCTCGCGGCGGCGAAACATGTCGTCGTCATTGGCGGCGGCGATACAGGCTCGGACTGCATCGGGACTTCGATCCGCCAAGGTGCGCTGTCGGTAACGCAACTCGAAATCATGCCGATTCCCCCTGACAGGGAAAATAAGCTGCTGACCTGGCCCAACTGGCCCTTGAAGCTGCGCACCTCCTCCTCACAGGAAGAGGGCGCAAAACGCGAGTTTTCCGTGCTCACCAAAGCCATTCATGGCGAAGACGGCGTCGTCAAGAAGATCATCTGCGTCCACGTCGACGAGAAGCTGAAGGAAATCCCGGACAGCACGTTCGAGATCAGGGCCGATCTCGTGCTGCTTGCCATGGGCTTTGTTTCGCCTCTGCAGGACGGGCTTCTGAACAGCCTTGGCGTCAAGCTCGACCCACGCGGCAACGTGGCGGCGGACCAGATCGCCTACAAAACCTCCTTGCCAAAGGTCTTCGCCTGCGGCGACATGCGGCGCGGCCAATCGCTGGTGGTCTGGGCAATCCGCGAAGGACGCCAGGCGGCGCAGTCAGTCGACACATTCCTGATGGGCTCGAGCGTTCTGCCAAGGTAAGCCGCAACTCGCGAAGCATGATCGACGGAATTGGTCATCATGCTCGCTCAGCAATGGGCTGGCATTGACAGACTGGCGCAGCGGCGACGGGGGGCGGCCGTAACACGCGCGCGTGTTACGGCCGCCCCCCGGCTCAGCTCATTCTACGACCACTCGCGTGCCGACGCCAACGCGCTGATAGAGATCAATGACGTCGGCGTTCATCATGCGGATGCAACCGGATGACACGGCTTTGCCGATTGTGTCCGGTTCATTGGTGCCATGGATGCGAAACAGCGTGTCCTTGTTCCCCTGAAACAGATAAAGCGCCCGCGCGCCGAGCGGATTTTCTAGGCCGCCGTCCATCGATTCAGGAAGGTCCGGCCGGCGCTGCAGCATTTCCTTTGGCGGAATCCAGCGTGGCCATTCCGCCTTGCGGCCGACCCTCGCGCTGCCTTTCCATTCAAATCCCTGACGCCCGACTCCGATGCCATATTCGATCGCCTGCCCGTTCGGCCGGATCAGATAGAGATGGCGGCTATGCGTATCGATGACGATGGTGCCGGGCGGTTGATTCGTCGGATTTTGGACCAGCATCGCCGTTCTTTGCGCGGCATTGACGCCGAGTTCGAGACCCTGCCGATCCTCGGGGGCGCCATAGCCGGGCCTGTAGGCTTCGCCGCGCGGCTCGGAGTCGGGATAGGCGCCGCCATATGGTGGATTTGGGCCGCCATAAGCGTAAGGGGCGTAAGGCCGCGCTCCCGGCGGCAGCGGATAATCCGGATAGGCCGGCAGGGGGGCCGGCGGGTAATAGGGATAGGGCTGATAGCCGGAATAGCTTCGCCACTGCGCCAGCGCTGGCTGAGGCGCTGAAGCGGTCGCGGCCGCCAACAGGACCGCACCGGCCACGAGATGAAAAATCAATCTTGCTGTCCGCATCATGAAACTCAAGTTTGTTCAATGCGCGCGAGAATGACACGCGATGCGGCGGAAGAAAATGGCAAAATACCAGGCCGCGGTCACGATAGATATCATGATCAATCAAACTGTTGCGAAGCTTTCGTCGCCGCGGCGCGAACGGTGAGAGCCGGTGTTTTACCAGTTCGCCTGTCCAGTCAAAGACGCGGACGCAACCGCGCGCCAGTCATGAAAAGAGCGCATGACCGCTGCGATCATGCGCTCTTTCTCATGGTCGTCTCATCGCCGTCGCCCTTGTCAGACGCCGGCGTGAGCTTGACTGCTCAGTCCTGGGCCGCCGGAACAGCGGCCGGCAGCAGCGGGGTCGGCGCGGCCTCTCGCGATGTCTCGCCTTTTTGCGCCAGAATCAGCTCATCGCGCATCGCCGCCACGCGCCGCAATTTGGCCATCGCCGCGCCTGTGCCCGCCGGGATCAGGCGGCCGACGATGACGTTCTCCTTCAAGCCTTCGAGCGTGTCGGCCTTGCCGTTGACGGCGGCTTCGGTCAACACGCGGGTCGTCTCCTGGAAGGAAGCGGCGGAGATGAACGAACGCGTCTGCAACGAGGCCTTGGTGATGCCGAGCAGAACCGGCGTGCCCGTGGCCGGCTTGCCGCCCTGTTCGAGCGCCTTGGCGTTGGCTTCCTCGAGTTCGACCTGATCGACCTGCTCATTTGCGAGAAAATCGGTGTCGCCGGGATCGACGATGTCAACCTTCTGCAACATTTGCCTGACGATCACTTCGATGTGCTTGTCGTTAATGGCGACGCCCTGCAGACGATAGACTTCCTGGATCTCGTTCACGAGGTAAGCCGCGAGCTCCTCGACTCCCTTGATCGCCAGAATGTCGTGCGGCGCCGGATTGCCGTCGACGATGTAATCCCCCTTCTCCACGACGTCTCCGTCCTGAAGATGGATGTGTTTGCCTTTCGGGATCAGATATTCGATCGGCTCGGCGTCCTCCTCGTTCGGGATGATCGAGATGCGGGTCTTGTTCTTATAGTCGCGTCCGAACTGCACCGTGCCTGAGGCCTCGGCGATGATCGCATGATCCTTCGGCCGGCGCGCCTCGAACAATTCGGCGACGCGCGGCAGACCGCCGGTGATGTCGCGCGTCTTGGCCGACTCCATCGAGATGCGCGCGATGATGTCGCCGGCGCGTACAACGCCACCCGGATCAACGCCGATGATCGATTCGACCGGCAGAGTGTAGCGCGCGTCGCCGCCACGCTGCAGTTTGCTGATCTTGCCGTCGGCCGCCTTGATCACGATTGCGGGCTTCAACGTGGCGGAACGCTGGTTGAGTCGCCAGTCAATGACCATGCGCTTTGCAATGCCGGTCGCCTCGTCGACGGTCTCCGTCATGGAGGCTCCTTCGACGAGATCCTCGAATCCGATGAAGCCGTCGACCTCGGTCAGGATCGGCCGCGTATAGGGGTCCCATTCGGCGATGCGCTGGCCGCGTTTGATCTGATCGCCCTCATCGACTTTCATCCGCGCGCCATACTGGACGCGGTGAACGGCGCGCTCCGTGCCGTCGGAGCCCTCGATCACAACCGCGACATTGCGCGCCATGACCATCAGATCGCCATCGCTGTTGCGCGCGAGATGACGGTTGCGGATGCGCACGACCCCATCGAAATTGCTCTCGATGAAGGACTGATCCGCGATCTGCGCCGCGCCGCCGATGTGGAAGGTGCGCATCGTCAGCTGGGTGCCCGGCTCGCCGATGGATTGCGCCGCGATGACGCCCACCGCCTCGCCCATGTTGACAGGCGTGCCGCGCGCAAGATCGCGGCCATAGCATGTGCCGCAAACGCCGTTTTTCGCCTCGCAGGTCAGCACCGAACGAATCTTCACTTCCTGGATGCCGGCCGCATTGATGTGGTCGATATGCCATTCCTGAATCATCTCGCCGGTGGCGACAATGATATTGCCTTCAATATCCTTCAGATCCTCCGCCGCCGTGCGCCCAAGAATGCGGGTCGCGAGCGAGGCGACGACCTGTCCGGCGTCGATGATCGCGCGCATGCGGATGCCGCCTTTGGATCCGCAATCCAGCGTCGTGATGATCGAATCCTGCGCGACGTCGACGAGACGCCGGGTGAGATAGCCGGAGTTCGCGGTCTTCAAGGCGGTGTCGGCGAGACCCTTGCGGGCGCCATGCGTCGAGTTGAAGTACTCGAGCACGGTCAGGCCTTCCTTGAAGTTCGAGATGATCGGGCTCTCGATGATCTCGCCGGAGGGCTTGGCCATCAGGCCGCGCATTGCGGCGAGCTGCTTCATCTGCGTCGGCGAACCGCGCGCTCCCGAATGCGACATCATGTAGATCGAGTTGATCGGCTTGTCGCGGCCGCTGTCGTCCTTCTGCACGGCCGAGATGCGCGCCATCATTTCTTCGGCGAGCTTGTCCGAGCATTTTGCCCAGGCGTCGACCACCTTGTTGTATTTCTCGCCCTGCGTGATCAGGCCGTCATTATACTGCTGCTCATATTCCTTGGCGAGCGCGCTCGTGTCCGCGATGATCTTCGGCTTCGTCTCCGGCACCACCATATCGTCCTTGCCGAACGAAATGCCGGCCTTGAAGGCCTCGCGGAAGCCGAGCGCCATGATGCGGTCGCAGAAGATCACCGTCTCTTTCTGACCGCAGTTGCGGTAGACGACGTCGATCATGTTGGAGATTTCTTTCTTGGTCATGAGCTTGTTCACGACGTCGAAAGGAATCTTGGCGTGGTCCGGCATCAACTGGCCAAGGATCAGGCGGCCCGGCGTCGTGTCATAGATCTTCGACTGACGCTTGCCTTCGCTGTCATAGGTCCAGGCCCTGCCCTTGATGCGCGTATGCAGCGTGATTGCCTTGGAGAACAAGGCGTGCTCGACTTCGCCGATATTGGAAAAGGCCATGCCCTGACCGGGCTCGCCATCGCGCATCAGCGACACATAGTAGAGGCCGAGCACGATATCCTGACTCGGCACGATGATCGGCAGACCATTGGCCGGATGCAGGATGTTGTTGGTCGACATCATGAGCACGCGAGCCTCGAGCTGCGCCTCGAGCGAGAGCGGGACATGCACCGCCATCTGATCGCCGTCGAAATCCGCGTTGAAGGCGGCGCAGACGAGAGGATGCAACTGGATCGCCTTGCCTTCGATCAGCTTCGGCTCAAAGGCCTGAATGCCGAGGCGATGCAAGGTCGGCGCGCGGTTCAGCATCACCGGATGTTCGCGGATGACCTCATCGAGGATATCCCAAACCTCGGGCTTTTCTTTCTCGACAAGCTTCTTCGCCTGCTTGACCGTGGCGGACAGACCCTTGGCGTCGAGGCGCGAGTAGATGAACGGCTTGAAAAGCTCGAGCGCCATCTTCTTCGGCAGGCCGCATTGGTGCAGCTTGAGATCGGGACCGACGACAATGACGGAGCGGCCCGAATAATCGACGCGCTTGCCGAGCAGGTTCTGCCGGAACCGGCCCTGCTTGCCTTTCAGCATGTCGGCGAGCGACTTCAGCGGCCGCTTGTTGGCGCCCGTGATGACGCGCCCGCGCCGGCCGTTGTCAAAGAGGGCGTCGACCGCCTCTTGCAACATGCGCTTTTCATTGCGCACGATGATGTCGGGCGCGCGCAGTTCGATCAGCCGCTTCAGACGGTTGTTGCGGTTGATGACGCGGCGATAGAGATCGTTGAGATCGGAGGTCGCGAAGCGGCCGCCATCGAGCGGGACGAGCGGGCGCAAGTCCGGCGGGATGACGGGAACTTCGGTCAGGATCATCCATTCCGGCTTGTTGCCAGAATGCATGAAGGCCTCGATGATCTTCAGCCGCTTGGCGAGCTTCTTCGGCTTCAGCTCGGTGGTCGACTGCGCGATCTCGATCTTGAGCTTCTCCGCGATCGTCGGCAGATCCATGTTGCGCAGGATCTCCCGGATCGCTTCCGCGCCAATCATCGCCGTGAAGGAATCCTGCCCGTACTCGTCCTGGGCCCGCAGATAATCCTCTTCATTGAGGAGCTCGCGGTCCTTCAGCGGCGTCAGGCCGGGATCGAGGACGATGTAGGATTCAAAATAAAGAATGCGCTCGAGATCCTTCAGCGTCATATCGAGCAGAAGGCCGATGCGCGAGGGCAGCGACTTCAAAAACCAGATATGCGCGACCGGCGCCGCGAGCGAGATGTGGCCCATGCGCTCGCGCCGCACGCGCGACAGAGTGACCTCGACGCCGCACTTCTCGCAGATGACGC
This sequence comes from Methylocella tundrae, assembly GCF_901905185.1. GTDB lineage: Bacteria > Pseudomonadota > Alphaproteobacteria > Rhizobiales > Beijerinckiaceae > Methylocapsa > Methylocapsa tundrae. The sequence goes on along the minus strand of NZ_CABFMQ020000076.1, from coordinate 169,479 downwards.
CCTTATATTTCATCCGCTTGTACTTGCCGCACAAGCACTCGTAATCCTTGATCGGCCCGAAAATCCGGGCGCAGAAAAGCCCGTCGCGTTCCGGCTTGAAGGTGCGATAATTGATCGTCTCAGGCTTCTTGATCTCGCCGAACGACCAGGACAAAATCTTTTCGGGGCTGGCGATCGATATCTGGATCTGGTCGAAAGCCTGCGGCTGCACGACCGGATTGAAGAGATTCATGACCTCTTGATTCATTGCCATCTCCTGATGCTTGGGCCCGCGCGCAACCGCTGCGAGGCCCCGTGCCGGAAACTAAAAAAATGAATAGAACGGCGCGCTGCGTCCGGACGCGCGCGCCGCTCTAAAGCGTCGAGCATTTTATTCAGCGGCTTCGGCCTGCGGCGGCGCCGCCAGCTTTGTCGACATGGTCAGCTCGACATTGAGGCAGAGCGAACGCATTTCCTTGACCAGCACGTTGAAGCTCTCAGGAATTCCTGACTCGAAAGCGTCGTCGCCGCGCACGATGGACTCATACACCTTGGTGCGGCCGGCGACGTCGTCAGACTTCACCGTCAGCATTTCCTGCAGCGTATAGGCCGCGCCATAGGCCTCGAGCGCCCAGACCTCCATCTCTCCAAAACGCTGGCCGCCGAACTGCGCCTTGCCGCCGAGCGGCTGCTGCGTCACGAGGCTGTAAGGCCCGATCGAACGCGCATGGATCTTGTCGTCAACAAGATGATGCAGCTTCAGCATATATATGTAGCCAACCGTCACTTTACGATCGAAGGACTCGCCGGTGCGCCCGTCGTAGAGCGTGACCTGACCTGAGGGGTCGAGGCCCGCCTGCTCAAGCATGACGACGATGTCTTTCTCATGGGCGCCGTCGAACACGGGCGTTGCAATCGGCACGCCGCGGCGCAGGTTCTCGCCGATTTCGACGACGGTTTCATCGTCGAGCGCATCGATCTCCTGTTTAGCGTCATATATGTCGATCAGCTTGCTGCGCAGCGGCTCCGCGTTCTGATCGCGCAGATAGGAATTGACCGCAGCCGAAACCTGCTTGCCAAGTCCCGCGCAGGCCCAGCCAAGGTGCGTCTCAAGAATCTGTCCGACGTTCATCCGGCTCGGCACGCCGAGCGGATTGAGCACAATATCCACCGGCGTTCCGTCGGCGAGGAAAGGCATATCCTCCTGCGGCACGATCTTCGAGACGACGCCCTTGTTGCCGTGTCGTCCCGCCATCTTGTCGCCTGGCTGGATCTTGCGCTTCACCGCGACGAAGACCTTCACCATCTTCATCACGCCAGGGGACAGTTCATCGCCGCGCTGCAGCTTTTCGACCTTGTCAAGAAAGCGGCTTTCGAGGCCTTTCTTCGACTCGTCATACTGCTTGCGCATGGCTTCGAGTTCGGCCATCGTCTGGTCGTTCTCAATGGCGAAGATCCACCACTGCGAGCGAGGATATTCCTCGATCACATCGCGCGTCAGCACGGTGTCCTTCCTGAAGCCTTTCGGCCCCGCGATCGCCTTCTTGCCGACAAGGACGTCGAGGAGACGGGCGTAGACGTTGCGATCGAGAATCGCGAGCTCGTCGTCGCGGTCCTTGGCGAGGCGTTCAATCTCTTCGCGCTCGATCGCCTGGGCGCGCTCATCCTTTTCGACGCCGTGCCGATTAAACACCCGCACTTCAACGATCGTGCCGGTGACGCCCGGCGGCACGCGCAATGAGGTGTCGCGCACGTCGGAGGCCTTTTCGCCGAAGATCGCGCGCAGCAGTTTTTCCTCGGGCGTCATCGGGCTTTCGCCCTTCGGCGTGATCTTGCCGACGAGGATGTCTCCCGCCTGCACTTCCGCGCCGATATAGACGATGCCCGCCTCGTCGAGATTCTTCAGCGCTTCTTCCGAGACGTTCGGAATGTCGCGCGTAATCTCTTCCGGGCCAAGCTTGGTGTCGCGCGCCATCACTTCGAATTCGTCGATGTGAATCGAGGTGAAAACGTCGTCCTTGACGATGCGCTCGTTGAGCAGGATCGAATCTTCGAAGTTGTAGCCGTTCCAGGGCATGAAGGCGACAAGCACGTTGCGCCCGAGCGCCAGATCGCCAAGGTCGGTCGAGGGACCATCCGCGATGATGTCGCCCTTGCGCACGAAATCGCCGACGCGCACCAGAGGCTTCTGGTTGACGCAGGTCGACTGGTTCGAGCGCTGGAACTTCATCAGCCGGTAGATGTCGACGCCGGGTTTGCTGGCGTCGGATTCCTCGGTCGCGCGGATGACGATGCGGGTCGCGTCGATCTGATCGATATAGCCTGTGCGGCGCGCGGCGATGGCGGCGCCGGAGTCGCGTGCGACCACCGCCTCCATGCCGGTTCCGACGAGCGGCGCGTCCGCCCGGACGAGAGGCACCGCCTGACGCTGCATGTTGGAGCCCATCAGCGCGCGATTGGCGTCATCGTTCTCGAGGAACGGAATGAGCGCGGCGGCGACCGACACCAGCTGCTTCGGCGAGACGTCCATGAAGTCGACGCGCTCGCGCGGCACCATGACGACGTCGCCCGAATGGCGGCACACCACCAGATCCTCGGTCAGACGACCTTCGGAATCGAGCGGCGCATTCGCCTGCGCGACGTAATATTTGCTCTCCTCCATCGCCGACAGATAGACGACCTCCTCCGTCACGCGGTTATCGCGGATGCGGCGATAAGGCGCTTCGATGAAGCCGTATTTGTTGACGCGTGCGAAGGTCGCGAGCGAGTTGATGAGGCCGATGTTCGGACCTTCCGGCGTCTCGATCGGACAGATGCGGCCGTAATGGGTCGGATGCACGTCGCGCACCTCGAAGCCGGCGCGCTCGCGCGTCAGGCCGCCAGGGCCAAGCGCCGAAAGGCGCCGCTTGTGCGTGATCTCGGACAGCGGGTTGGTCTGATCCATGAACTGCGACAACTGCGACGAGCCGAAGAACTCGCGCACGGAGGCCGCCGCCGGCTTCGCATTGATAAGGTCCTGCGGCATGACCGTATCGATGTCGACGGAGGACATGCGCTCCTTGATGGCACGCTCCATCCTGAGCAGGCCGAGCCTGTACTGATTCTCCATGAGTTCGCCAACCGAGCGCACCCGGCGATTGCCGAGATGGTCGATATCGTCGATCTCGCCGCGACCGTCGCGCAAGTCGACAAGCGCGCGCATCACTGCGATGATGTCCTCCTTGCGCAGGATACGCACCGTATCGGGAGCGTCGAGATCCATGCGCATGTTCATCTTGACGCGGCCGACGGCGGAAAGGTCGTAGCGCTCCGGATCAAAGAACAGCGAATGAAACATCGCCTCCGCCGACTCGAGCGTCGGCGGTTCGCCGGGCCGCATCACCCGGTAGATGTCGAACAGCGCTTCTTCGCGCATGCTGTTCTTGTCGACCGCGAGCGTGTTGCGAATGTAGGGCCCGATATTGACATGATCGATATCGAGCAGCGGCAGTTCGTTGAAGCCCGCGTCGATCAAGGAGGGAAGAGTCTTGGCGGTAATTTCATCGCCCGCTTCAGCGAAGATCTCGCCCGTATTCGGATCATAGAGATCGGCGGCGATATATTGACCGAAAAGATCCTCGTCCTGCACGCGCAGGAACCTCAGCCCGCGCTCAGCGAGCTGCCGGGCGGTGCGCACGGTGAGCTTCTTGCCGGCTTCGAGCACGACCTCGCCCGTCTCGGCGTCGAGCAGATCGGCGACGGCCTTCATGCCCTTCAGGCGCTCGGGATCAAACGGCTGGCGCCAGCCTTCCTTGTCGCGCGTAAGCAAAATCGTCTTGTAAAAAGTCGAGAGAATCTCCTCGCCGTCCATGCCGAGCGCATAGAGCACCGAGGTCGCCGGGATCTTGCGGCGGCGGTCGATGCGCGCGTAGACGATGTCCTTGGCGTCGAATTCGATGTCGAGCCAGGAGCCGCGATACGGAATGATGCGCGCCGCGAACAAAAGCTTGCCGGAGGAATGGCTCTTGCCCTTGTCGTGATCGAAGAACACGCCTGGCGAGCGGTGCATCTGAGAGACGATGACGCGTTCGGTCCCGTTGACGATGAAGGTGCCGTTCATGGTCATCAGGGGCATGTCGCCCATATAGACGTCCTGCTCCTTGATGTCCTTGACGGACCGCGCCGCCGTATCCGGATCGACGTCGAACACGATGAGCCGCAGGGTCACCTTGAGCGGGGCTGCATAGGTCATGCCGCGCTGGCGGCACTCGTCGACGTCATATTTCGGCTGCTCGAATTCATATTTGACGAATTCGAGCAGAGCGGTGTTGGAGAAATCGGCGATCGGAAACACCGACTTGAAGACGGACTGCAAACCTTCGTCGGGACGCCCGCCCTTCGGCTCGTCGACGAGGAGAAATTGATCATAGGATGCTTTTTGAACTTCAATGAGATTCGGCATTTCCGCGACTTCGCGGATGTGGCCAAAGAATTTGCGGATACGCTTGCGGCCGTTGAACGTCTGCGCTGAATGATGAGCCATGTCGCTCTCGCACCTCTGCAAAACGGCGATGATCCCGAACGGATTACCGCCTCATCCGCGCCCAGCTCGGACGCTGGGGCGGGACTTGTTCGATCCCCGCGCCGCGGCTGATGCGCCGCGCATTGACCGCAAGGTTCGAACATACCTTCCGGCAATAGATCGACGGCCCCCCGTTTCCAGGGCGCCGTCGCAACTCAAATCTTGACCGCAGCTGCGATCAAACTCACTTGAACTCGACCTTCGCGCCGGCCTTTTCGAGAGCGGCCTTGATCTTCTCGGCCTCTTCCTTGGCGACGCCCTCCTTGACGGGCTTCGGAGCGGCTTCGACGAGGTCCTTGGCTTCCTTGAGGCCGAGGCCGGTCACGGCGCGAACTTCCTTGATGACTTCGATCTTCTTATCGCCGACAGCGGCGAGAATGACCGTGAATTCCGTCTGCTCCTCGACCGGAGCGGCGGCTGCGGCGCCGGCCGGAGCAGCCGCGACAGCGACCGCCGCGGCGGCCGAAACGCCCCATTTTTCTTCAAGGAGCTTCGCCAGCTCCGCCGCCTCGAGTACGGTGAGGCTCGACAGATCCTCGACGATTTTTTCCAGATTAGCCATGTCTACGTCCTTCGATTGGTCAATTGTTGATGGTGTCTCTCAAGATTAAGGCCGTCAGGCAGCGTCTTTTTCGGCATAGGCCGCAACGACGCGCGCGAGTTTCGCGGCGGGCGCCGTTGTGAGCTGGGCGAGTTTCGTCGCCGGCGCCAAAATGAGGCCGAGGAGCTTGCCGCGAAGCTCATCCAGGGACGGCATCGTCGCAAGCGACTTCACAGCGTCCACGGTCAGCGCGGTTTTCCCCATCGCCCCGCCGAGGATCACGAGCTTGTCGTTATCCTTGGCGAAAGCCACTGCGACCTTCGCAGCCGCCACAGGATCGCTCGAATGAGCGATCAAGGTCGGGCCTTTCATCAGACCAGAGATCGAGGCGACCTCCGAGCCTTCCAGAGCAATCTTGACGAGACGGTTCTTGGCGACCTGCACGGTAGCGCCAGCTGCGCGCATCTGCTTGCGCAGATTTTGCATCTGAGCCACTGTCAGGCCGGAATAATGCGCGACCACGACCACCGATGTCGTCTTAAAGACATTGGCGAGCGTTTCGACGCATTCTTTCTTTTCCGCTCTGTCCACAGTGCTTTCTCCTTGCGCAGGCCCGAAACCTTGAACGGCCTGGCCCGCGGGCTGCAATTGCCGCTTCGAGACGGGATGGAAATCCGGCCTCGAAACAGCGCTGTGCCTGTCCCCGGAGCAACAAGCTGCTCCGGACAGAGGGAGTAGACCAAAATCGAAGGATAAAGAGGCCAGACGCGAGCCGCCCTCATATCCAAAATCTTGTTATTACCCCGTCTATGCTGGCGACTCTCAAACAGGACGGCGAACCGGCCCGGCGATCGAAGATTAAGTTTGAGCTCTTCGCAGAGACATCAAACGCCAGCAGTCTTGGACAGGACATGGCCGGAAGGGACAGGCGTCGCCGCCTATCCTCCAGCCTCATCCACCGGACCGCGAACGCTTTTTCGCACACAAGCTAAACTTGTAAGTCAAATAGGCGGCTCGCAATCGCGGAAGCTTTTAAGGGTGCGGAGCAGCCATAATGGAACGGCCCCGAACTCCCTATTTAAACTAACCAATCCGCGATGCCAAGGGCCATCTGCGAATTTTCCAACATGTCAAGGAATAATTTGCCGTCGCTGACCTCAGGCCGAAACCGTCGACGGATCGACCTTGACGCCCGGGCCCATCGTCGATGAAATCGCAACACGCTGAATATAGGTGCCCTTCGCGCCCTGCGGCTTGGCTTTGGCGACCGCGTCGACAAAGGCCGCTATATTCGCGATGAGTTTGTCGTCGTCGAAGGAAGCTTTGCCGACGCTGCCCTGGATGATGCCGGCTTTCTCGACACGAAACTCCACGGCGCCGCCTTTTGAAGCCTTGACCGCCGCGGCGACGTCCATGGTCACCGTGCCGACCTTCGGGTTGGGCATCAGGCCGCGCGGTCCCAGCACCTTGCCGAGACGGCCGACGAGCGGCATCATGTCCGGCGTCGCGATGCAGCGATCGAAAGCAATCGTGCCGCCCTGGACCGTGGCGACTAGATCCTCCGCGCCGACAATATCGGCGCCCGCCGCCTTCGCTTCATCAGCCTTCGCGCCGCGCGCAAAAACGGCGACGCGCAGTGTCCGCCCCGTGCCGTTCGGCAGATTGACGACGCCGCGCACCATCTGATCGGCGTGTTTCGGGTCGACGCCAAGATTCATGGCGATCTCGACGGTCTCGTCGAACTTCGCACTGGCCCGCTCTTTCACGAGCTTGACCGCGTCCGTGATCGGATAAAGCTTGATCCGGTCAATTCCTTCACGCGCCTTGACCACGCGCTTTCCAACATGCGCCATTTCTCTACCCTACAATCTCGAGGCCCATGGAACGGGCGGAGCCCTCGATCATCGTCATTGCGGCGTCGACCGTCGCGCAATTCAGATCGGGCAGCTTCTTTTCGGCGATCTCCTGGATCTGGGCCTTCGAGATCTTCCCGACGAAGCCGCGCCCGGTCGTCTTCGATCCAGAAGTGATCCCCGAGGCCTTCTTAAGAAAATAGGACACCGGCGGCAGCTTCATCTCGAAGGTGAACGAGCGATCCGCATAAGCCGTGATGACGACCGGAATGGGCGTGCCCTTCTCCATCTGCGCCGTGCGCGCATTGAAGGCCTTGCAGAACTCCATAATGTTCAGGCCGCGCTGACCCAGCGCGGGGCCGATCGGAGGCGACGGGTTGGCCGCTCCGGCAGGCACCTGAAGCTTCACGAAACCCGTGATCTTCTTCGCCATTTTTCTTTACTCCCAGACAAAGCCGGCCTTGCGGCGCGGCGGTTGCGGTCGTGGTGCGACCTGAGGCGGCGGCGTGGCGCGCCCTCGCCCGGTCTTCCACGTGATGCGCGGCGGGATCGCCCCTCGCGCCGTTCAGGCGGCTTGACGCCGCCCGAATTCAAAAGCGTTTCGACGCATGATCTTGTCCTGAAAGCCCGCGGCTTCCCGGAAGCGAAGCCTAGACCTTCTCGACCTGCGCATATTCGAGTTCGACAGGCGTCGCCCGGCCGAAGATCGAAACGGCGACCTTGACGCGTGAGCGGCTCTCGTCGACTTCCTCGACGATCCCGTTAAACGAAGCAAAGGGGCCGTCCGCCACACGCACCGTCTCTCCGATCTCAAAGGAGATCGACGCTTTCGGGCGCTCGACGCCATCGGCGACCTGACCCTTGATGCGATCAGCCTCCGCGTCCGATATCGGCATCGGCTTCTTGTCGGCCCCAAGAAACCCGGTCACTTTCGGCGTATTCTTGATCAGATGGTAGATATCGTCCGAAAGATCACATTTTACAAGGACATAGCCTGGAAAAAACTTGCGCTCGGAATTGATCTTGCGGCCGCGCCGCACCTCCACGACCTGCTCGGTCGGGACAAGGATTTCCTCGAACTTCGACGTCAGGCCGCGCTGAGCCGCCTGCTCCTTGATCGATTCGGCGACCTTCTTTTCGAAATTCGAATAGGCGTGAACAATATACCAGCGCATGCTCATCGGGTAAGCTTCGACCTCTTTTGAATGGCGCTCAACGCCCAATGCTCAAGACGAGCGTGACGAACAGCCGGAGCCCCTGATCCACCGCCACGAAGAACAGGGCGGCGAAGATCACCATGAGAATGACGAGCCCAGTCGTGATCAGGGTTTCCCGCCGCGTCGGCCAGGTGACCTTGCCGGCCTCGGCGCGCACGTCCTGAAGGAACTGGAATGGATTTGCCATCGCCCAAAAAGACCTCTACGGGGGGACACTGCCGGTCGCCCAAAAAAATCAGGGCGCGGAGCCAAGAAGGCCACGCGCCGCAGCGATCGACTATAATCATCCCGGCGCAGAACGCAAATCGAAAATTCTGCGTCGGTCCGCCCTACGCGGCGCTCGGCCTTTGCGGGTGAAGCAAAGTCCATGCGCCGCGCAACTGCCGCGCCGGCGATTTCAGCCGGTGAAGGCCGCGGAACAGCGCGCGGTCGCAGTCTCTTTTGCCGGACAAGCTTCGTAGGAACGCGGCTTTCAAACGATCCGAGCCCCTGGAGAGATCAGGCGCCGGGGGCCTCAAGCCCAACTGGCGCAGTATCGAATTGGCTTGATGGATCCGCGCCAGATCGTCCATTGATCGCGTGGTGAAATAGACCGCGAGGCTGACCGACACGCCATCGCCGTTTTTGACCCAGTGCGGCGCCAGAGCCGGATGATGAACCGCAAGGCCCGGCTCAAGCCTGTAGACGGCTTCCCGGCCAGCCAGTTCCGCGCGGTATCGCGTCGCGCCGTCGTTTCCAATCTGAAACGCCTCGATCACGGATTGGCTCAGAATGAACGGATCATTCTGATCATAGAGATAAACGTCCTTGACGCCCCGAATCTGGAACAGGACGTTCTGCTCACGGTCGTTGTGATAGGGAGTTACAGCCCGTGGCGCGGAGACGATGACCGTCATTCCCTTGAAGGCGACATCCGACGCGCAGAGGCCGGTCGCAGCAGCGATCTCACCGATTATTTGCCCCATGAGCGCGTCAAACTCCGGGTCCACTTGATTGGCGAAGGACAGCATCATGGATATGGTGGAGCGCCCGTCATCGAGCTCATTGAAAAGACCTGAAAGCTCGCGCTCCCATCTTTCTTTGCTCAAGACGATGGGACTCTTCGCGCCCCAGCAGGACATCGCCTGCAGAGCGTCGAGATTCGGCTTGTCTCGCCGCAATTTGAGCTGAGCGTCGGCGGCTCGCCCTTCAATCCTCGCGGCATGGATCGCTTTAGCGAGCCGTTCCAGCCTTGGAAGCTGGAACAATGCATTTTGCGCGAGGACGTGGCTTATAAGGAATGGCTTCCTTGCGAATTTCTCGATGTGTTCTGGCAGCCATTCGGCGAAGACTGAAGCGTTGCTGGCTAAAGTAGACTTGGCGTTTGAAAAAGTCTCAAGGATTGGAAATGTGGACATCTCAGCACCCAATGTGGAGGCGCGTCTTACTGAAATACAAACCAGCCTAAGCTATTAGATGAGAGAGCGCAAATAACATTATTATAATCGGAAACTATAGCTTCACATACAAACATGTTACGTTCAGTCAATTTCGTATTAATTATTGTATTTAACGATTGTTGCCGGATATTATATTTCTACTCCACGCAGGGCATTGCGATTGTCCTCGCTGCGAATTTCAACACTGCCCCGCTTCGGCCGCGACGGCTCCGCCGTTTTTGCGGACGGGCTTCCCTTACTTTTTGATCCCGGTTATGGATGCGGCTTCGGACGTTTTTCGTCGCCCATCGAGTCCCATATGAGAGCCGTCCACTGCCTGAATGGGCCAAACCTCAATCTTCTTGGATCGAGGGAGCCGGAGCTTTATGGCTCCGCTACGCTCGCCTCGATCCAGGCGCGCCTTGCCGCCGCCTGCGAATCGCGCGGGCTCGCGCTGCATTTCCGGCAGAGCAATCATGAAGGCGATCTCATCACCTGGGTGCAGGACGCCGGTCTTGCCGGTGAGCCAATCATCTTGAACGCTGGCGCTTATACGCATACATCGATCGCCCTTCGGGATGCGATCAAAGGCGCCAATGCGAAAGTGATTGAGGTTCACCTTTCCAACATCCACGCGCGGGAAGGCTTTCGCCATCACTCCCACATTTCTCCCGTGGCGCAAGGCGTCATTTTTGGTTTCGGGGCGCTCTCTTATAGTCTTGCGCTCGACGCCTGCATCGCCCTAGCCACGGCCAGCGAAAGTTGAAGAAAATGAAATATGCCGGGCCGAAAGCGGCGGCGCCTTCCTCGGACGGCGCGGTCGACACAGAATTGGTCGAGACGCTCGCCGCGATCTTGATGCGTCTTGGACTGTCCGAGATCGAGATCGCGCAAGGCGACCTCAAGATCCGCGTCGCGCGGCAACTCGTGGCAGTCCAGCCGGCGGCGCCGGCGGCGGCCGCGCCAGCCTCATCCGCGGCCGCGCCGGCGCCGGATGAAGGCGATGTCCCAGGCGCCGTCAAATCGCCAATGGTCGGCACTGCTTACCGCCGGTCATCGCCCGAAGCCGCGCCCTTCGTCGAGGTTGGCTCCGTCGTCAAGGCGGGCGATAAGCTCCTGCTCGTTGAGGCCATGAAGACTTTCAATGAGATTGTGGCGCCGCGCGCCGGGACAGTAACCCGAATTCTCGTGGAGGATGGCCAGCCTGTCGAATATGGCCAGCCGCTCTTCGTGATCGAATGAACGCCGCGTTCCCGGTGAGTTGAGATGTTCGAAAAAATCCTCATCGCCAACCGCGGCGAAATCGCGTTGCGCATTCTCCGCGCGGCGAAAGAGCTTGGCATTGCGACGGTCGCGGTCCATTCGACCGCGGACGCCGACGCCATGCACGTCAAGCTCGCCGACGAATCGGTCTGCGTCGGGCCGCCCGCCGCGCGCGACTCCTATCTGAATATACCAGCTCTCCTCGCCGCCTGCGAAATAACGGGCGCCGAAGCGCTGCATCCGGGCTACGGATTTCTTTCAGAGAATGCGCGCTTCGCGGAAATTCTCGCCGAGCATCACATCGTCTTCGTCGGTCCCAAGCCGGAACATATCCGCATCATGGGCGACAAGATCGAGGCCAAGCGGACGGCGACCCGGCTCGGCATTCCGTGCGTTCCCGGCTCACCCGGCGCGATCACCGACGACATCGAAGCCGTAGCGATCGCAAAGGAGCTCGGCTATCCCGTCCTGATCAAGGCGGCGGCGGGCGGCGGCGGACGCGGCATGAAAGTCGCCTATGGTCCGGACGACCTTTCCTCGGCGCTCGAAACCGCCCGCATGGAGGCGAAGTCCGCCTTTGGCGACGAATCTGTCTATCTCGAAAAATTCCTCGAAAAGCCGCGCCATATCGAGATCCAGATTCTCGGCGACGGACGCGGCAACGCCATCCACCTCGGCGAGCGTGACTGTTCGCTGCAGCGCCGCCATCAAAAAGTATGGGAAGAAGGCCCCTCCCCCGCCCTCAATGCCCCGCAACGGCTTGAAATCGGTGAAATCTGCGCCGCGGCCATGCGCGAGCTTCGCTATTCGGGCGTCGGCACCGTCGAATTCCTTTATGAGGACGGCAAGTTCTACTTCATAGAAATGAACACGCGCATTCAGGTCGAACATCCCGTGACCGAGATGATCACCGGCGTCGATCTCGTGAATGAGCAGATCAAGATCGCCGCGGGTTCCGAACTGACGCTGACGCAGGACGAGGTCGTCTTCAACGGCCACGCCATCGAATGCCGCATCAACGCCGAGCATCCGGCGACCTTCCGGCCCTCACCCGGCACAATCAATTATTACCATCCGCCAGGGGGCCTTGGCGTTCGCGTCGATAGCGCGGTCTACGCGGGATACACCATCCCGCCGACCTATGATTCACTCGTCGGCAAGCTCATCGTGCACGGACGCAGCCGCAACGAAGCCTTGATGCGCCTGCGCCGCGCGCTCGATGAATTCATCATCGACGGCATCGACACCACCATTCCGCTGTTTCAGACGCTGGTCCGCAACGCCGACATCCAGAACGGACTCTACGACATTCACTGGCTCGAGAAATTTTTGATCGACGGCGGCATGGACGGCGAAGGCTGAGTTTTCCGCGAGCTCACCGGCTTCAGGACGGCGCATGGCGATTGAATACGCGGTTGTTGAGAGTCTCGACCTTGAGACCTTCCTCACGGTCCTGCGTAACTCGGGACTCGCCGAGCGGCGCCCCGTCGCAGATCAAAGCCGGATCGGTCGCATGCTTGAAAATGCGAACTTGATCGTCGTCGCGCGTGACGGGGACAATGTGGTGGGCGTCGCGCGCTCGATCACGGATTTCTCTTACTGCTGCTATCTTTCCGATCTGGCGGTTGACCGATCCCATCAAGGCCGCGGCATCGGGAAAAGACTGATCGAAGAAACGCGAAAAGCGGCGGGTCCAGAGGCGATGTGCCTGCTTCTGTCTTCGCCAGACGCAATGGCGTTCTACAAGGCGATTGGCATGCCGCAACCAGAGAATGCATTTCTCTACAAGCGCGAGCGATAGCTCGACTTCGGCCTTCCATTCATCACGTAAATCTCAACTGAGGCCTTGCCCGTTTAGATTCTCGACACAAGATCGCCGCCGTGACGCTCGATGCGCCCGCCGAGTTCGAGTTCGAACAGGATCGTACGGACGTCTCGCGCCGGCGCCTTTGAGGCGCGCACAAGTTCGTCGACCGAGACCGGAGCCGGCCCGAGCAACTCGATGACGCGCGCCAAAATGGCGTCCCGCGTCAGCGGGGCGGGACTGTCCACAACTCCCGCCGGCTTGTCACGCCCCAAATCGCTCTCGTCGAGCGCGAATGCGTCGATCTCAAGCGTCAGCTCCATCGTCCGCACCAGAGCGCCGTCGAATTCGGGCAAGTCGAGTTCGTCCCAAAATGGCGCATAGGGCCGCCCCGCCTCCGGCTCGGAAAAACCGAAGCCCGGCATATCGGGCGACAGATCTTGCCGGGCCAGCGCGTCGAGCACATCCTCGGCCCTGGTGCAGAACGTCGCGCCATTGCGCAGAAGATCATTCGCGCCCTCGGCGCGGGGGTCGAGAGGCGAGCCTGGCGCGGCAAAGATTTCCCGGCCCTCTTCGGCGGCGAAGGAAGCGGTAATCAGCGAGCCTGAGCGGCGCGCGGCTTCAACCACGATAATCCCCCGTGAAAGCCCTGCGACGATGCGGTTGCGGCGCGGAAAATCACGCCCGCGCGCCTCCCAGTGAAACGGCATCTCACTGATCGCCGCGCCATGCTCCACCAGGCGTTCGAGCAGTCCTGCATGCTCCGCCGGGTAGATGTTGCCAAGACCGCCGGCGAGCACGGCGATGGTGCCGGTCTCCAATGCGGCCTGGTGCGCGCGCGCGTCGATGCCGCGCGCCAGCCCCGAGACGATGACATGCCCGGCGCGGGCGACGCCGCGCGAAATCTGCTCCGCGAAGGCGAGCCCGGCCGCCGACGCGTTACGCGAGCCGACCACGGCGATCTTTGAGCGCTTGAGGCAGGCAAGGTCGCCGCGCGCCGCGATGAGAGGCGGCGGGGAATGGGTTTGCCGCAGCAGCGCGGGATAGGCTGGCTCGCAAAGGCCGATGAGCGCGACGCCGTGGCGATCAAGCTGCTCGAGCTCGGCCTCGATGTCGCTCGCCGAGGCGATGGAAATTGGCCGTCCGGCCTTTCCGCTCGCGATGAGTTCGGGCAACGCCTCCAGCGCCGCGCCCGCGCCGCCGTAGCGCCTGAGCAAAGAGACAAAGCTGCGGGGTCCGATATTTTCCGAGCGAAAAAGCCGGAGCCAATCGAAGCGTTCGGCGTCGGTCAGCGGCCGGTTCGCTTCGGCGAGCGCAGGCGCCGTCACGATTTGCCGATCCGCGTCTCGTTGCCGGCGCGAAGCCTGGCGATATTGGGACCGTGCTTGATCCACAGCAGCACGGCCATCAGCGCGAAGACGATTGCCGAACTGGTTTGATCAAGGGCGAACAGGAAAGCCGGCGACAAGGCGCTCGCCAGCAGGGCGGCCAGCGACGACAGACGCGTGATGATGGCGGCGCCAAGCCAGACGGCGATGAAGGCGAGGCCCGCCGGCCAGGCGACAATGAGAAGGCAGCCGAGAAAAGTCGCGACGCCCTTGCCACCTCTGAAGCCGAGCCAGACGGGATAGACATGACCCAGAAAGGCGCCCACGGCCGCGGCCAGCACGGGCGGCGGCGGCCAGGCGGTTTCGGGAGGAAGCCGGCGCCCGGCAAGATAGGCGACGATGAGAACGGCGGCCGCGCCCTTTGCCAGATCGAGAAAAAGCGTCAGCGCGGCAAGGTCCTTGCGCCCGGTGCGCAAAACATTTGTCGCGCCGATATTGCCTGAGCCGATCGACCGCGGATCCGCCGTCCCCGCCAGCGCGGTCAATATCAGCCCAAACGGAATCGAGCCGCAAAGATAGCCGAAAACAAGAGCGAGGAAATTGAGGATCACGTCGAAAACCGGGAGCCGGAGGCAGGCGCGCAGAGCCTAGCGTCTGAGGCATTCAGTGGCAACCGATTGCCGCGCGGCGATGATTGGCCCCGCGATTTTTCGCCCCCGGACGACTATGAAATTTCGTCATTTGAGTTGCGCGGCGCGCCGCATAAGCTCATGATGCGATCTATTGCCGCACTCCAAACCCTCCCAGCTTCAGGAGACAACCTTGGCTTCAGTCTTTGTCGTTGAAACCGCCGATCTTCCACGCGCAAAGGTCGGCGGCGTGGACGATCCACATGTGCGTTGGGCTGGCGCCTTCGCCGCCTTTGGCGGACATGGGAGCACCCAATCCTCCACGATCGTCTATGAAATCGAGGCCGGCGACCGGCTTGGCTGGCATACCGACGCCACCGAGGAAACGCAGTATATCCTCGCCGGCAGCGGCGAACTGCATATGGAGGATGGAAGCGTTCATAAGGTGGGTCCGGGCAGCGTTTTCGTCCTGCCGACGCCGGTGCGCCATGATCTCGTCAATACAGGCGCGGATACTTTGCGGGCGGTGGCTTTCTTCGCCGCGCCAATGTTCACGCAAACTTTTGACAACGCCATGCTGCCGCCCAACGTGCATGTCCTCGGCACGCCCAATCGCGAGGGGTAACGCCGCTCTCCCTTCCCTCTCATGACCTGCTCGCGGCGCAACGGGTCGCCGCCGTTGGCGCGCCGCGTCAGACGAGCGCGCGCGCCGCAAGGGGATGGCAAGGACATGTCATTCCCCGATGTCTTTTGCCTGAGCAGTCCCGCGGATCGATCTGATGGTTCAGGCCTTTGACCAGATCCTGCACCAGCCGTTCGGGCTGATCGCGCCGTCGACCTGCTTGCAGGCGTTCGGCGCTATAAACAGGCGACAATTAGAGCAGCTTTGGGCGCCTTTGGGCGAGCCTCGATAGGCTACCGCCGCCTGCGAGACCTTTGCGGCTTGTGCGCTGCGTCCGCTCAAACCAAGAAGCGACAGCGCGCCGACTCCGGCCTGGAGAAGAGTTCGCCTTGTCGCTCGTGACAATCCCTGCCGCGCCGGTCCGCCAATGTTCTGCGTCATGGTTAACTTCCTCTGTTTGCCTATGTTTCGCAAGGCGTGAAGAGCGAAGTTGCGGCGCCGCGACACACTCCGGTTCTCGACGATGCGCCAAATGTTTACGCTGAAGGCGCGCGGTCGATGATTTCGATTAAATGTGGAGGGTATCCGCCTCGCTTATACACGCGCTTCCATTCTGCCCACCGCAGCTACACTATGTATGACGGAACACAGTAAGTAAAAAACTATTTATGTAATATCTTTAAACCGCCGCCGACTACCAAGCGACAATCAGCCGTTAGTTGTCGCTATCACCGCGCAATCATACTGTTGTTTTGATACAACATCGGCAAACAATACGTCTTTAGGGCATCATAAAATTTCATCACTGAAATAGCCATGTTATTGTTGATTGAGACACGATTCTTAAAGCGCGGCGCGTCGGGGGTTGCAATATGCCGGATGCCACATCAGACCGCGGCGCCCATGCCGCGAGCGGAATGACCAATGCAGCCAAAAGCTGGCGCGATGTTCGGTTCATCGCCAGCTTCGCGGGCGTCGCATCCTTCGCCGCGGCGATCGTCGTCGCCGGCGTCCTGATCAGGCCGCCGGGCGCTTCGGCTCTTCCGAGCTTCGCCCGGCAAACCGGCCAGCCCTGCGCCACATGCCATACGGCGTTTCCGCAACTGACGCCCTTTGGCCGCAGATTCAAGCTGGGCGGCTACACGATGGGGGGCGGCATGAGCTTGCAACAGGCGCCGCCGCTTGCCATGATGGTGATTGGATCTTTCAGCCACACGCAGGATAATCAGGATTCGCCGCCGACGCCCTCGACGCACACCAATAACAACCCGCTCCTGCAGCAACTCAGTCTTTTCTACGGCGGCCAGATCTATGGGAATCTCGGCGCCTTCATCCAGGGCACCTATGACGGCGCCTCCCAGCATATGTTTCTCGACGCCAGCGACGTCCGCTATGCGGACACGACGAAGCTTCTGGGATTTGACGTCACCTACGGCGTGACGGTCAACAACACGCCGACCGTCGAGGATGTCTGGAACACGACGCCAGCGTGGGGATTTCCGTTCGTCGCCTCGACGCTCGCCCCCC
The DNA here is from genome assembly GCF_901905185.1 of Methylocella tundrae. Classification (GTDB taxonomy): domain Bacteria; phylum Pseudomonadota; class Alphaproteobacteria; order Rhizobiales; family Beijerinckiaceae; genus Methylocapsa; species Methylocapsa tundrae. The sequence continues at coordinate 152,737 of NZ_CABFMQ020000076.1, read as the reverse complement.
AGTTCGCGCTGCCGGGGACCTTGATCGAGGGCGGTCTCGGCAATCATGTCATCGGGACGGGAGTCTACACGTTCTGGAACGATATGTTCTATGTCGATTTCACCGCCTATCAAAATCTGTCGACGGGAACGTTACAGGCGCTTGGCGAGCCGGAGGTTATCGGCTCGACCTCGATCGACGGCGTAGCGCCCTACTGGCGCGCCGCGTTTGAATACGATACCGGCGAGCAATCCTTCGAGGTGGGAACCTATGGCATTTTTGCCAACACGCTCCCCGGCCGGGTCGCCGGTTTCGGATTCGACCAGATTATGGACGTAGCCGTTGACGCCCAATACCAGTACATCGGCGATCCGCACAACATTACACTGCGGCTGACGAACATACACGAAAGCCAGCAGCTCAATTCAAGCTACCTGCAGGGCGGCGCTTCCAACCTCTACAATACGCTGAATAGCTTCAAGGCCTCAGCTGAATACGTCTATGATCACACCTATAGTTTGACCGCAGGTTACTTCAACGTGTCCGGCTCCGCCGACGCCTTGCTTTACGGCGCAAATTCGCTCGTCAATCTCCCCAACGGCGAAGGAATCATTGTCGACGCAGCCTTTTTGCCATTCAGCAAGGGCGGCCCGTCCTTCTACCCTTGGCTCAACGCGCGTCTTGGCGTCTCCTATACGAGTTATCTGAAGGTTTTCGGCGGGGGAAACAATTTTGACGGCCTCAATGTGAACCATAACGCCGCCGGCAATAACACGCTTTTGTTGTACGCTTGGATGGCGTTCTGAGTCGGCCCTTTTATCTCGCCGACTTTTCGGCGGCGGGAGAGAAAAAACCATTTGCAAGCCGTGACAATGGCTTTCCGCATCCCGCAGGGCGTGCGCCAGCGAGATGGCCGGCGCACCTCAACGTCAACGTCAATGAACGGCCTCGCCGTGCAGCGACAGATCGAGCCCTTCCATTTCCACTTCGCTCGCCACGCGCAAACCGATCGCCTTGTCGATGATGAAAAGAATGATCAGAGAGACGATGGCGTCATACGCGACGACGACGCCAACGCCGATCAGCTGATTGACCACCTGATGTGTGTTGCCTTCGATCAGGCCGGGTGTGCCGCCATATTCACTGATCGCGAAGACGCCGGTCAGAATAGCGCCTGTCGCGCCGCCGACGCCATGCACGCCGAAGCAATCCAGCGCGTCGTCATAGCCAAGAGCCGCTTTGAGCCATGTGACGGCGCCATAGCAAATCACGCCGGCCGCGACGCCGATCACCATTGATCCGCCGGGACCGACGAAGCCGGAGGCAGGCGTGATGGCGACGAGGCCCGCCACCGCGCCGGAACAGACGCCAACGAGCGTCGGTTTGCCGCGATGCGTCCACTCGACCAGCATCCAGACAAAAGCCGCGACGGCGGTGGCGATCTGCGTCACCGTCATCGCCATGCCCGCCTGCAATCCGGCGGTGACGGCGGAGCCGGCGTTGAAGCCAAACCAGCCGACCCACAGCAATGAGGCGCCGATAAAGGTCAGCACGACATTATGCGCCGGACCAGTGTCATTGCGCCTGCCGAGCATCAGGGCGGCCATCAGCCCGGCGACGCCGGAATTGACGTGAACCACCGTTCCGCCGGCGAAGTCGAGAACCTTGACGAAGGCCGCATCATTCGTGCTGTTAAGGAAGCCGTCCGGACCCCAGACCCAGTGCGCGACCGGCGCATAGACGAAAATCGCCCACAGACCGATGAACCACAACATCGCCGAGAATTTCATGCGTTCGGCGAAAGCGCCTGCGATCAAGGCCGGGGTGATGATCGCGAAAGTCATCTGGAAACAGATGTAGACGGTTTCAGGAATCGTCGGCGCGAGCGGATTGGGATTGCCGACGCCTTTTCCGATATCGCTCAAAATGCCTTGCAGGAAGGCGCGATCGAAGCCGCCGACAAAGGGCGTGCCGGCGCGAAACGACATGCTGTAGGTCACGACGGCGAACAGGATAGTGACGAGGCAGGTGATGGCGAAGCTCGTCATCACCGTGTCGGCGACGTTCTTCTTGCGCACCATACCGCCATAGAACAGTCCGAGGCCCGGAACGGTCATCATCAGGACCAGCGCCACGGAGGTGAGCATCCAGGCGGTGTCGCCGGAGTTCGGCGTGCAGGCGGTCAAGGTCTTGGCGTCGCAGGCGGGCGGCGCGGGAGTCGCCGAAGGAGCCGTCTCCTGCGCCAAGGATGGATGAATACAAAGAAGGAGCGCGATCGCCGCCATCACGAAGCCGCAGACAAGGAGCTTGAACGTCACAGGCGCGCATTTCAACGACTTCATGGTCTGGCCCCTCCCAACGAACGATCGAAACCTCGCCTGAAGCATGTCTTTGAGAAGCTGAATAACTTTTTCGATGAGAACATGCCCCGGCCTATTGATGTCGCGCGCTGTCTGGTCGGTTACCCCGTTCGACCGGAAGGCGCGCTAAAGCGCCGCTTCATCCATTTCCCCCGTGCGAATCCGCAGCGTGCGGTCGACGCTCATGATGAAAATCTTGCCGTCGCCAATCTGGCCCGTGAAGGCCGATTTCATGATCGCTTCGGCGACCGCGTCGACCCGACTGGCGGGGACTGCGACTTCGATTTTGATCTTTGGAACGAAGCTCGTGACATATTCGGCGCCGCGGTAAATTTCCGCGTGGCCCTTCTGATGCCCAAATCCCTTGACCTCGGTTAAGGTCATGCCGGAGACCCCGGCAGCCGTCAGAGCGTCCCGCACCTCGTCGAGTCTGAAGGGCTGAATGATGGCGACGACGAGCTTCATGGGACTGCTCCCAATTCTCGCTTTGACGAAGCGGATCGCGGCTCATGCGTCTAAACGCCGCATGGTCTCGGCTGGCAATCAAAATTTATGCCATTGCGATGCTTTGCTCATCAGCCGCGGCGCGCCCTCACCGTGGCGGCGTGGTTTCAAGCGCCTGAAAAGCTGCGGAAATTGACGCGCGGCATTGTCGTTCGGCCGGCGGCCGCACAGGCGACGCCGCAAATATCGATGATTAAATAAGCAGATGATTAAAATCTAGGCGAAGAGACATCAGCATTGCCGGGCGCCGGTCGCAACGTCCGGGGGGGAGCTAATCGCTTGTTCGCTTCGTGCAGCGCTGCGTCTATTCGCTGTGAAGCCCCTCACTCAGCCTCGAACGCTGTTTCCCCGGCCACAAGCGTCAGCTTCACCCGGCCTTCCATGCGCGCCTCGTCAAAAGGCGTATTCTTGCAGCGCGAATGCAAGTTTGCCGGATCGACGACATAGGGCTCTTCGGGATCGAAACGAATGAGATCGGCCGGGGCGCCGATTTTCAGCCGCCCTTGCGGAAGCCCGAGAATTTCAGCCGGGCGCAAGGTCATCGCGCCGATCAGGCGCTGAAGCGAGAGTTCGCCCGCGTTCACGAGGCGCAGACCCGCCGACAGCATGGTCTCGAGGCCGATCGCGCCATTCTCGGCTTCCGCGAAAGGCAGGCGCTTGGTCTCGACGTCCTGCGGGTTATGGTCCGACACGATAATGTCGATGAGGCCGGAGGCCAGCGCCTTGACGAGCGCGCGGCGCTCGTCTTCGTGCCGGAGCGGCGGGGCGAGCTTCAAAAAGGTGCGGTAATCGCCAATGTCGCTCTCGTTCAGGGTCAAATGATTGATCGAAACGGCGCAGGTGACCGGCAGGCCGGCCGCCTTGGCTCTCGCGATGATCTCGAGCGAAAGGGTCGTCGTGACGAGGGCGGCGTGATAGCGCGCGCCCGTGAGGGCGACGAGGCGGATGTCGCGATCGAGCATGATCGCCTCGGCCTCGCGGGGAATGCCCGAAAGACCAAGGCGCGAGGCGAATTCGCCCTCGTTCATGACACCCTCGGCGGACAGATCGCGGTCCTCGGCGTAATGGATGACAAGCGCGTCGAAATCGCGGGCATAGGACAGGACGCGGCGGAACACCCGCGCATTGCTGATCGACTCGGCGCCGTCCGAAAAGGCGAGCGCGCCCGCCTGCTGCAACAGGCCGATCTCGGCGATCTCCTCGCCGCGCAGGCCATGCGTCAGCGCGGCCGAGGGAATGAGGCGCACGCGCCCCGTGTCGCGCGCGCGGCGGAGCAGGAAATCGACGACGGCCGGCTCGTCGACCGGCGGATTGGTGTCGGGACGCGCGAGAATCGTCGTGACGCCGCCCGCCGCCGCCGCGGCCGTCGCCGTGGCGATGGTCTCGCGATGCTCGGCTCCAGGCTCCCCGACGAAAGCGCGCATGTCGATGAGGCCCGGCGCGATGACGTCGCCGCCGCAATCAATGACGCGGGCGTGCGAGGGCAGATTCTTTGGCGCGATTTCCGGCCCGAGATCCAGGATCGCGCCGTCAAGGATCAGAACGCCCCCGTGCGCGCCCGAAAAGGTCTCGCCGTCAAAGAGGCGCCCATTGACGAGCGCCAAGGGCTGATGCGCGATCGAGGGAGTGGATGGAATTCTCAAGGAGGCGGCCTTTCGCTCTTGCCTTTAAGCTGCTCTTATCCGTTCGGCAGATGCTGGGCGAGCGCGTCAAGCACGGCCATGCGGACCGCGACGCCCATTTCGACCTGTTCGCGGATGCGGCTATGCGCGCCGTCCGCAACCGCCGAATCGATCTCGACGCCCCTGTTCATGGGGCCTGGATGCAGCACCAGCGCGTCTGGCTTGGCGAGGCTCAGCTTTTCTTCATCGAGTCCGAAGAAGCGGAAATATTCTTTTGGCGAAGGGATGAAGCCGCCCTGCATGCGCTCGCGCTGGAGGCGCAGCATCATGACGATGTCGACGTCCTTCAGCCCGGCCCGCATATCGCGAAAAACCTCGACGCCCATGCGCTCAATGCCGGCGGGCAGCAGGGTCGAGGGACCAATTACGCGCACCCGCGCCCCGAGCGCGGAAAGCAGCAGAATATTGGAGCGCGCCACGCGCGAATGCAAAATATCGCCGCAGATCGCGACTGTCAGCCCCGAGATCCTGCCCCTGTTGCGCTTGATCGTCAGCGCGTCGAGCAGCGCCTGCGTCGGATGCTCATGGGCGCCGTCGCCGGCGTTGACGACCGAGCAATCGACTTTCCGCGCCAGGAGATGGACCGCGCCGGCCTGGGCGTGCCGCACGACGATGATGTCAGGGCGCATGGCGTTGAGGGTCATCGCCGTATCGAGGAGAGTCTCGCCTTTTTTGACGCTGGAGGTCGCGACCGACATGTTCATGACGTCGGCCCCGAGCCGCTTGCCAGCCAGCTCGAAAGAGGATTGGGTGCGGGTCGAGGCCTCAAAGAAGAGATTGATCAGAGTGCGTCCCCGCAAGGTCGAGCGCTTCTTTTCGACCTGGCGCGAAACTTCGATGGCTTCTTCCGCGAGATCCAGCAGAACATGAATGTCCTGCGGCGAAAGACCTTCGATGCCGAGGAGATGCCGATGGGGAAATTTGTATTCTGGACCTTGGTCTAGCATGACGCGATGTCTTACAGGACGCAGGGGCCGTCGTCACAGGCCTTTGGCGCAATCCGCCGCGCCTGCGCACAGATTTTGCGCATTTCAGCGGCGGCCCGGCCCCCGGCAAGGGGCGGGAGCGAGGAGCGCCGATCGGCCCCGATTTGACTAAGCCTGCGCCCTCCCCCATCTTCCGGGCCTAAAATCATACTGCACTGCAACCTTTGCGGAGGAAAGCCCGCCGCACAACCAGCGCGAGCTTAACCTTTAAGACGCGATATGAATTTTGAAGAAGCGACCCGGGACCATTCCGGTCCAGCCGGTCGAACCGAGGACTGTTGTCAATGAATGTCGTCATCGTCGAATCGCCGGCGAAGGCCAAGACCATCAACAAATATCTTGGCAAGGGCTATGAGGTTTACGCATCCTTTGGCCACGTCCGCGATCTGCCGGCCAAGGATGGCTCGGTCGATCCCGACGCCGATTTCGCCATGCTCTGGGACGTCGACGTCAAATCGGCCAAACGTCTTTCCGAGATCGCGAAGGCCGTCAAGGACGCTGACAAAATCATTCTGGCGACCGACCCGGACCGCGAAGGCGAAGCGATTTCCTGGCACGTGCTGGAGGTCTTGAAGGCGAAGCGCGTTCTTAAAGACAAGCGCGTCGAGCGCGTCGTCTTCAATGCGATCACCAAATCCGCCATTCTCGAGGCCATGCAGCATCCGCGCGAGATCGACGTGGCCCTCGTCGACGCTTACCTCGCGCGCCGGGCGCTGGACTATCTTGTCGGCTTCAATCTCTCTCCGGTGCTATGGCGCAAGCTGCCGGGCGCGCGCTCCGCCGGCCGGGTTCAGTCGGTCGCCTTGCGCCTTGTCTGCGACCGCGAGCTCGAAATCGAATCCTTCGTCGCGCGGGAATATTGGTCGATCGTCGCCCATTTGAAGACGCAGGCGGGCGCGCCATTCACCGCCCGGCTCGTCGGCGCGGACGGCAAGAAGCTGACGCGCCTCGACATCGGCGCGGGACCCGAGGCCGAGGCCTTCAAGGCGGCGCTGGAGAACGCAGCCTTCAAAGTCGCCGAGGTCGAGGCAAAGCCCGCCAAGCGGCACCCTTACGCGCCCTTCACCACCTCGACGCTGCAGCAGGAAGCCTCCCGCAAGCTCGGCTTCGCCCCCGCACGCACCATGCAGCTGGCGCAGCGCCTCTATGAAGGCGCCGACATCGACGGCGAGACGGTCGGACTCATTACCTATATGCGAACCGACGGCGTCGATCTTGCGCCCGAAGCCATCACGAGCGCGCGCTCCGTCATCGCCCGCGAGTTCGGCGACGCCTATGTGCCAAAGGCGCCGCGCAAATATACGGTAAAGGCGAAAAACGCGCAGGAAGCGCATGAAGCGATCCGCCCGACCGATCTGACCCGGCTGCCAAAGCGCGTCATGCGCGCCCTGGAGCCGGACCAAGCCAAGCTCTATGAGCTGATCTGGACGCGCACCATAGCGAGCCAGATGGAATCAGCCGAGCTCGAGCGCACGACCGTCGATATTCTGGCGCAAGCAGGCGAGCGCAAGCTCGATCTGCGCGCGACTGGTCAGGTCATCCGCTTCGACGGCTTTTTGAAGCTCTATCAGGAAGGCCGCGACGACGAGGAAGACGAAGATTCAAGCCGTCTCCCGGACATGGCGAGGGACGAGCGGCTGACCAAGGAGCGCATCGACGCGACGCAGCATTTCACCGAGCCGCCGCCGCGCTTTACCGAAGCGACGCTGGTGAAGCGCATGGAAGAGCTCGGCATTGGCCGGCCCTCGACCTACGCCTCAACGCTGGCGGTGCTGCGTGAGCGCGACTATGTGCGGATCGAGAAGAAACGTCTTTACCCCGAGGACAAGGGCCGTCTCGTCACGGCGTTTCTTGAAAGCTTTTTCACGCGCTACGTCGGCTATGACTTCACCGCCGACCTGGAGGAAAAACTCGACCGCATCTCCAATCATGAAATCGACTGGAAGCAGGTGCTGCGCGATTTCTGGCTCGATTTTTCCGGCGCTCTCGCCGGCACCAAGGATCTGCGCACGACGCAGGTGCTGGACAGCCTGAATGAGATTTTGGGGCCGCATATTTTCCCAGCGAAAGCGGACGGATCGAATCCCCGCGCCTGCCCATCCTGCGCGGACGGCCAGCTGTCGCTGAAGCTCGGCAAATTCGGCGCCTTCGTCGGCTGCTCGAATTATCCGGAGTGCAAATTCACGCGTACGCTCGCGGGCGGCAATGGCGAAAACGCCGAGGCCGTCGAAGGCGATCGTCCCGGCGTCAAGGTGCTTGGAATCGACCCCGAGACGGGTGAGGAGGTCACGCTGCGCGACGGGCGTTTCGGCGCCTATGTGCAGCAGGGAGAGGCCGAAAAGCCGAAGCGATCGTCCCTGCCGAAGACGATTTCTCCCGGCGATCTGACGCTGGAGCAGGCGATCGGGCTTTTATCCCTGCCGCGCGAAGTCGCCAAGCATCCCGAGACGAAAGAGCCTGTCGTCGCGGGCATCGGACGCTACGGTCCATACGTCCAGCACGGCAAGACCTACGCCAATATTGGCAAGGATGAAGATATTTTGAGCATCGGCGGCAATCGCGCGATCGATCTCATCATCGCCAAGGAAAGCGGGCTCACCGGCCGGCGCTTCGGCGCTTCGGAAAGCGCGCCCGTCCGGGTCCTTGGCGAACATCCCTCCGGCGGTCCGGTCACGATCAAGGCGGGGCGTTACGGACCCTATGTCAGCCACGGCAAAGTCAATGCGACCTTGCCGAAGGACGCCGACCCCACCACATTGACGCTTGAGGGCGCCTTGGAGCTTCTGAGCGCCAAGGCGTCAGGCGGCGGCGGTCCCATTCAGGGGCGCCTGCTTGGCGAGCATCCGTCAGGCGGCCCGGTTACGGTGCGGGCCGGACGATTTGGCGCTTATGTCAATCACGGCAAGACGAACGCGACCCTCAAGGCGAACGCCTCGGCAGAGACGATCACGCTGGAGGAAGCGATCCGCCTGATCGAAGACAAGGAAGCGGCTGGCGGCGGAGCGAAAAAGAAAACCGCCGCGCCGAAGAAGACGGCTGCGAAAGCCGCGCCCAAAACAAATGGCGCCAAGGCGGGCGCGTCGAAAGCCGCCGCGTCGAAAGCGAAAGCCTCCGAGGCGGACGACGACGGTCCACCTTTCGAGCCGACGCCAAATCTCAAACCCGCGCCGGCGCGAAAGCCCGCGGGCTCACAAAAACCCGCCCCTAAACCAGCGGCGGATAAACAGAAAAAGGCCAAACACGCGTGAATAAACCCGCCGGTCCAGGAAAGTCCGGCTCCAAGGCTGCGCAAGGCGCGCAGCAGACTACCCGCCCCGCGCCCTCGCGGGAAGATATCGTCGCCTTCATCGCCAGAGAGCGGGAGGCGCAAGGCGAGCAAATGTCTTCCGGCAGATCGCCGGCGAAAATCAGCAAGCGCGAGATCGCCCGCGCCTTCGACATCAGGGGCGATGACCGCATCGCCCTCAAACGGCTCCTGAAGGAACTCGAAGCCGAAGGCGCCATCGAGCGCCGCCGCAAGGGGCTGCACAAAGCCGGGCTTTTGCCTGCGACCGTGCTCGCCGACTTTTTCAGTCGCGACCGCGACGGCGATTTTCTCGCCGCTCCCGTCGATTGGGACGCGGCGCAAGGACCGCAGCCGAAAATCATCGTCGGTATCCCGCGCAGGCAAAGACCGGGGGCGCCGGCGCCTGGCGTCGGCGATCGCGCGCTTTTGCGCGTCGAGCCCCTGCCCGACGCAAAGCCGGGCGAGCCCGCCTATAGCGGGCGTGTCGTCAAGCTTCTGGAACGCGCCAGATCGCAGATTCTCGGCATCTTCCGCGAACGGCCGGGCGGCGGCGGCCGCGTTTTGCCGGTCGACAAGAAGAACGCCAATCGCGGCGAACTCGACGTACATCCCGGCCAGGAGGGAGACGCGCGCGAAGGCGACCTCGTCGCCGTCGAGATTTTGCGTACCGGACGGCTCGGCCTTCCCTCGGCCCGCGTGCGCGAGCGCCTTGGCGCTTTCGACAGCGAAAAGGCGGTGAGCCTCATCGCGATCCACACCCATAAGATCCCCAATGTCTTCCGGCCCGAGACCATCGCGGAGGCGGATCGCGCGCGGCCCGCGACCATGGATGGGCGCGAAGACTGGCGTCAAATCCCGCTCGTCACCATTGATCCGGCCGACGCCAAGGACCACGACGACGCGGTTCACGCCGAAGCCGACCCTGACCCCAATAATCGCGGCGGCTTCATCCTGCGCGTCGCCATCGCCGATGTCGCGGCCTATGTCCGGCCCGGCTCGCCGCTCGACCGCGACGCGCTGGAGCGCGGCAATTCGGTCTATTTCCCCGACCGCGTCGTGCCGATGCTGCCGGAGCGCATTTCAAACGACCTCTGCTCGCTGCGGCCGCATGAGGACAGGCCTGCTCTCGCCGTGCGCATGGTCGTCGCGGCGGACGGGCATAAGCTCACGCACAGCTTTCATCGCGTGATGATGCGCTCGGCGGCAAAGCTCGCCTATGGCCAGGCGCAGGCGGCGATCGACGGCGCGGCTGACGAGACGACAGCCCCGCTCGTCGCGGGCGTGCTGGCTCCGCTCTATGAGGCCTACGCCGCGCTGAAACGCGCCCGCGATGCGCGGGGGCCTTTGGACCTCGACCTGCCCGAGCGGAAAATCATCCTTAACGAAGAAGGCGGAGTCCACAGCGTCGTCATTCCGGCGCGGCTCGACGCGCATCGGCTGATCGAGGAATTCATGATCCTCGCCAATGTCGCGGCGGCCGAAACGCTCGAGGCCAAGCATCAGGCGCTGATCTATCGCGCGCATGACGAGCCTTCGGTCGAAAAGCTCAACAATCTCGCGGAGTTTCTATCCTCGATCGGGATCAAGCTCGCGAAGGGGCAGGTTATCAGGGCCGAGCAGTTCAACGGCATTCTGGCTCAGGTCAAGGACACCGACAATGAGCATCTCGTCAATGAGATCGTTTTACGCACACAGGCGCAGGCTGAATATGTAGTTGAAAACTATGGCCATTTCGGCCTTAATCTGCACCGCTACGCGCATTTTACCTCACCGATCCGCCGTTACGCCGACCTCATCGTCCATCGCGCGCTGATCTCGGCGCTTCGTCTTGGCCCCGACGGCCTGCCCCCAAATGCGCGGGACGAACTGACCGAGGTCGCGGCGAAGATTTCCGCCGCCGAACGCAGAGCCATGGCGGCCGAGCGCGAGACCATCGAAAGGCTGATCGCGGCGCATCTTGCCGACAAGGTCGGCGCGACCTTCGAGGGACGCATTTCAGGGGCGACCCGCGCCGGCCTCTTCATCCGGTTGAGCGACACCGGCGCCGACGGATTCATTCCGGCCTCGATGCTGGGCGATGATTATTTTCGCCATGACGAGCGTTTGCACGCGCTGATCGGCTCGCGTACCGGTAAGATGCATCGGCTCGGCGACATCGTCACGGTGAAGCTGGTCGAGGCGGCCCCGCTTGCCGGGGCCTTGCGTTTCGAACTTTTGAGCGCGGGCGGTCCCCGCGCCCCAAGGACCGCGCTCAAACAGGCCGGCAAAGGTGAGAAAGCGCAGCGTCATAACCGCTCATCGAGATGAACGCAGGGGCAATTCATGTTGGACAATGGCGTAGTCACCGTTTCGAGCCCTCATACGGTCGAGGAAACAGTCAGCCGCTTCGAGGCCGCGCTCAAAGCGCATAATGTGACGCTCTTCGCCAAGATCGACCACGCGGCGGGCGCGGGCGAAGCCGGCATGCCTCTTCGGCCGACTTTGCTGTTGATTTTCGGAAGCCCCCGCACGGGCACGCCGCTGATGCAGCACAATCAGGAGATCGGCCTCGACCTGCCCATGAAGGCGCTTGTCTGGCAGGACGCCGATGGCAAGGTTTGGCTTTCCTCAAACGATCCGGCATGGCTCGCCCGCCGGCACCGCCTTGGCGACGCCGTGGAGGAGACAGTCGCAGCTCTTGAAAACGGCCTCGCCATGCTCACGCAAGAGGCCAGCGCCGGTTGAGGTTCTGGCGATCGCTTCAGATCTCGCCGGTCGACCGGCGTTTGCTGCTCAACCCACAAAAATGTCAGCAGGCCGATCCGTAAGGATCAGCGCGCCGATCGCAATCAGCAGGAACGGCAAGATCCATTTCGCCATCTTCTCAAGGAGAGACCGCGAAACCGGGTGGCGCGCGAGCAGCGCGGCCAGCGCGCTCATCAAAATGGCGACCGCCATCGCGGCGATGAAACAGGCGGGAACGAAGGCCGGCTTCAAGTCCGCGAAGAGCGGCGTCAGCACGCTGACGCTGTCGCTGCTGTTCGCCAGCAGGACCGTCGCAAACCCGAGATAGGCGTAAAGACCGATTGGACCTCGCGGCTCGCCAATCAATTCATCGGCACGGCCGGCCCGGCTCATGCCGAGCTGGCTCACGATGAGCTGCATGAGCTGATAGCCGCCGAGCCCAATCGGGATCAGGCCAAGATAGCGGATGTTTTCCGCCGGCAGGGCGTCGGCGGCGCGAGCCAGGGCGAGGCTGACGGCGAGGACCGTCACACAGACCAGAACGAATGTGAGCCGCACGAAAGAAGGGTGGTAGCCGGGCCTCGCGCCATAGGCCGAAAGGACGACCATATTGTCGAAATTGGTCGATCCATAAGAAATCGCCGCCGCGCTCGCGACGCTCAGGGCCTCGATCAGCATCTGGGGTGAAGCAAAAGCGCTCAATGCATCGCCTTCGGGAGGGGCCGCTGATCGCGTTCCGGCCTTTGACAGGCCATCGCGGGCGGATGAATCGACATGGTTTCGGAAAGATGAAGTCGAATCAAGACGATGGGCGTCAGCGCCGGAAATCCCGCCTGGCTCCTCTGATTCATGACGCAACAGACTAAAACGCCGCGATGGCGGACTCAAGCTGCGCTTTGCCGGAATAATCAGGATGCGGGGGCGTATCTGCTTATCTACGCGCGAAAGGGCCCGCGAAGCGGCCATTGGCCAAGCAATCGAATTGCCTCACGCCTTTTCATTGTATTACCGTGCCAATGGCGGTCCGCTGGCCTTAACACATGGATTCTGGAGACGTAAGAATGGCGAAGCCGACACAGGCCGACGCGGAAGCCGCTGTCAGGGTGCTGATCGAATGGGCGGGCGATGATCCAGATCGCGAAGGCCTCCTCGACACGCCCGGACGCGTGGCGCGGTCCTATCGTGAGCTATTCTCAGGATACGAGACCGACCCACGAACATACCTCGAACGCACATTCGAGGAGGTTGGCGGTTACGATGAGCTTGTCGTGATGCGAGACATTCCCGTCGTCAGTTTTTGCGAGCACCACATGCTGCCGGTGATCGGCCGCGCGCATGTCGGTTATCTGCCGAGCAATCGGGTGGTCGGCATCTCAAAGCTCGCGCGGGTCGTGCATGGTTTTGCCCGCCGCCTGCAGATCCAGGAGAAACTGACCGCCGAGATCGCAGACGCCATCCAGGACATTCTGGAGCCGAAGGGCGTTGGCGTGGTGATCGAGGCCGAGCACAGCTGTATGACGCTGCGCGGCGTCAACACGCTCGGAACCACCCTCACAACCAGTCGCCTGCGCGGCGTCATCCGGGACGACCCGCGCACGCGCGAAGAGTTTCTGCGCCTGACGCGGGCCTAGAGCGCTTTCCGATCGAATGGAGTCATTCGATCGATCAGAAATCGCTCCAGATTCAAAAACTTGAGCATACCCTTGTCGATCAGATCGAACCGATCTGATCGGGATGTGCTCTCGCCGACAGGTTCGACCAGCGGCCTCGGGAGGCGAGCGAACTGCTCCGCAGGCTTGGCCGCTCGCGCGGGGACGTTTTGCGACATGATCGTCCTCAATATGATGGACGATCTCCTTCATATTGATCGCGCCGCCGGCGCCGGTCAGCGCCGAAAACCTCGCAGGCCATCTCGCGTCGCGTCGCCGCAACAATCTTTGAGCCCTTATGCTTGCTTGAAATCATGCGACGCACGCAACATCGGAAAGCCGCCTCAAAAGCGGCTTCAGCGCGGCAACTTCAATGATGCATGATGGCTGGGGGACCTGGATTCGAACCAAGATTGACGGAGTCAGAGTCCGCTGTTCTACCGTTGAACTATCCCCCACCGACCCATCTTCGAGGGCTTTCGCTGGGCCGCCCGGCAATCGGATCTATTGGCGCGATAGCGCGAGCGGAGATGTCATCTAGTTCTTCGCCTCGCCGCTGTCAACGTTTCGCCACAGCCAAGCCGGCCGTTATCGTCCTCATGACGCGACGGCCTTTTCGCCGTTCAGTGGGTTGGCTGGATCCCAGCGGTAGCGCACGGTCTCGAAGCGCATGTCGAGCGCGTCGAAGAGCACCAATCTGCCGATGAGGCTTTCGCCAAAGCCGACAATCTCGCGCACGACTTCAAGCGCCATCATGGAGCCGAGTATGCCGGTCAGGGCGCCAAGAACCCCGATCTCCGCACAGGATGGAGCGACGCCCTCGGGCGGAGGCTCCGGAAACAGGCAGCGATAGGTCGGATTGGGTTCGCCGGTGACGCTTGATTCATAGGGGCGCAGCGTCGTCAGCGATCCGTCGAAGGCGCCGACCGCCGCCGTGACAAGCGGGCGCCGCTCGTGGAAGCAGGCGTCGGAAACGACGTAGCGGGTTGCGAAATTGTCCGACCCGTCGGCGACGACGCCATAGGCCGCGACGAGTTCACGCGCATTCTCGGCGCTGAGCCGTGTTTGATGCCGCCTCACCAGGACATGCGGGTTCAGCCTTGCGATCGCCGCCGCCGCGCTGTCGACTTTCGGCCGTCCGACATCCGGCGTTCCGTGCAGCACCTGGCGCTGCAGGTTCGACAGTGAGACGACGTCATCGTCGATGACGCCGATCTCCCCGACGCCCGCCGCGGCGAGATATTGCAGGAGGGGCGCGCCGAGACCGCCAGCGCCGACGACGAGGACGCGCGCGGCCTTGAGCTTCTGCTGACCCGGACCGCCGACGCCGCGCAGAACAATGTGGCGCGCATAGCGCTCGATTTCTTCTGTTCCCAGGATGACTTCGGTCAACGCGGGCGGCGCCTTTCATTGTTGCGAAGCTAATATGGCGAAGGCGGCGGAAATTGCGAGCCGCCGGCGATCGAAAGCAGCCGTCAGAAGACCGGCAATAAGCGCTTAATCTATTGCAGTTTGAACGCAAGCTATAGAATATGAGCGGGCTCCGTTCGGGGCGGAAGCACATAAAATCTCAGATGCGGGGGATGGATAATGGGGAAAAGGACAAAAATGCTCGCCGCGGCGCTCGTTTTATCGGGCGCGATGACCGCGGCGGCCTGGTGTCAGGGGCTCAGCGAGCAGCAAGAGGCTGCGGACTGTCAGGGCGACGCTTTGCGCCTTTGCGGCCCCTATATTCCTGATCACGCGAAAATTCACGCCTGTCTGGTTACCTACAAAGTCTATCTAAGCCCGGCTTGCCGTTCGATCATCGCACCGGCAAAGCATCGTAAGCATAGCTATTAAGCTTTCCCGGCGATGGACGCTTCAGCTCTGAGCTTTGCACATAAAAGCGCAGCGCCAATGGCGCGGCGCGTGAAGCGATAGCTTGAGGCGTCTCGCGCTTTCGCCTAAGAGAGGCCGGGGCTGGGAGATTGGACGATTCTCAACGAAACGATAGGATGAAACATGCAGATTAATTTGACGCGCGCAGTCGTCGCTACCGCGTTTTTGTTGGCGGGCTCCGCCGGAGCGCTCGCTCAGCACGCCTGCCATGATGACGCCTTCCGCTTTTGCCGCAACGTCATTCCCGATCACGCGCGCATCCAACATTGCCTGGAGCGCAATATGCATCACCTGCATGCCGCCTGCCGGGCGGAATTCAAGAGAGGATAAATCCACCGCGTCGCGGCGTCGAGACGCCGCTGCGGGTAGAAGGCTCCTCAGCGGAGCCGCGGGGCGGCCGGGTCAGGCCGCCCGCGCGAAGGTTGCGACGGCGTCGCAAACTTCATCGACGATCCGCTCGACGAGATCGAGATTATCGCCTTCGCCCATCACGCGAATGACGGGTTCTGTGCCCGATGCGCGGATCACGAGGCGGCCCGAACTGCCGAGTTTCTGGCGCCCGGATTCAATCGCGCGGGCGACGTTCGCGTCCTCCAGGGGTTTGCCAGCGCTGACCCTGACGCTCTTTAGCACCTGCGGCGAAGGCTCGAAGCGATGGCAGACCTGGCTGACCGGCTTTGATTGGCGTTTGACGACCGCGAGCAGTTGCAACGCCGCGACGAGTCCGTCGCCTGTCGTGCAATAATCCGCGAGGATGATATGGCCGGATTGCTCGCCGCCGAGATTATAGCCGTGCTGGCGCATATGCTCCAGCACGTAGCGGTCGCCGACAGCCGTGCGGGCAAGCGACAGGCCGATCCCATGGAGATAGCGCTCGAGCCCGAGATTGGACATCACAGTCGCGACGACGCCGGGCTGCGACAAGCGTCCATCTTCCTTCCAGCTCTCGGCGATCACCGCCATCAATTGATCGCCGTCGACGATCTTGCCCATTTCGTCGACGATCAGCACGCGGTCGGCGTCACCATCGAGCGCGATCCCAATATCGGCGCGCATCTCGCGCACCTTCTTGACGAGGGCAAGTGGCGTGGTTGAGCCAACGCCGCGATTGATGTTGAACCCGTCCGGCTCGACGCCAATCGAGAAAACCTCGGCGCCCAGCTCCCATAAAGCCTCCGGAGCGACCTTATAGGCGGCCCCGTTGGCGCAATCGACAACGATGCGCAAACCCTCGAGGGACAGGTGGCGCACCAGCGTCCTTTTGGCGAATTCGATATAGCGGGCGCGGTCGCCCTCGACGCGCATGGCGCGCCCGAGATCGGCCGGCTTCGACAATTTCAGTGCGGAATCCTTGTCAAGCATCGTCTCGATCTTGGCTTCGACTTCATCCGACAATTTGAATCCGTCAGGTCCGAAGAGCTTGATGCCATTATCTTCGAAGGAATTATGCGAGGCGGAAATCATCACGCCGACATCGGCCCGCATCGAATGCGTCAGCATGGCGACGGCGGGCGTCGGCATCGGTCCGAGCAGAAGGGAATCCATGCCGACGGAGGCGAAGCCCGCCACCATCGCATATTCGATCATGTAGCTTGAAAGTCGCGTATCCTTGCCGATCACCGCTCGGTGGCGATGGTCGCCGCGCTGAAACAGGACGCCGGTCGCCTGCGCGACCTTCATGGCCAGCTCCGGCGTGATCACCGAGTTGGCCTGGCCTCGAATTCCATCCGTTCCAAAATGTTTGCGAACCATCAATCAGCTTTCCTTGCAATTCTTCCTGCGCGTTCGGGCTCAAACAACCCGCCCAGGCTCGCCTCAACGCCTTCCTCACGTCAACGCCCTGGCATTACACGGGGTCGTGATCAGCGGGCGCCGGCCTCATTCAAACTCCCAACTTGCATTCTGCTGCTGATTGGCATTTACAAGCGGATTTTTTGGCGCGGCGTTCAGGCGCGGGCCGATCTCAATATAGCCACCGATAATCGTCAGACTCCAGCAGAAGAGTTATTTTATAATCAATCACGCCAATTTTGTGGGAAAGCTACGTGATGAGGCATTTCGAAACACTCTTCAGGGTCCTGCTCGGCGCCTGCGCGGCCGGCTTTCTTTGCGGCGCCGTCGCTGGCGCATCGCCGCGCGCCGAGGCGGCGGGCGCGCCGGAGCGCCTTGCGCAGAATTTTGGAGCTCCTCCCGGCGACGTTGGCGACGGCCAGCCGGACGATGCGTCTACCCTGCTCGTGCGGATTGATCGCCTCGAAAGCCAGATGCGCCAGATGAATGGCCAGATCGAACAATTGCAGTTCCAAAACCACAAGCTTGAGGATCAGCTGAAGAAATTCCAGGAGGATGTCGATTTCCGGTTTCAGGATAGCGGACGGCCAGGCGCCGCGGCGCCGTCCGCCGCGAAACCGCAAAAGCGAAGCGACGCGATCGACAATCTCATCGACGCCGGAGATCAGCCGGGGGAGCCGCCCTCCTCCGCGACTCCGCCCAGCGTGACGCCGGGCTCCGCGCGCCCGTCGCGACGCGGCGACGCCTTCGATCCGTCAAATGACCCCAACGCTCCAGGCGCGCCCCGGACGCTCGGAAGCGCCCCGCCATCGCCCGCCGCCAGAGTGAGAACCAGCGCCGTCCCGGACGAGGCCTCTCCCGACGCGCCGCTCGATCTATCCGGCGCGAAATGGCGCGCCGCTCCCGCCGATGCTCCGCCGAGCGGCTCCCCGGCCACGGCCAATCCGCCAGTCGCGGCGCTGACGACGCCAAATAGCGTCGCGCCGGGCGCCGCGCCGATCAATCCGGTGAAGGAGGAGTTCGACGTCGCCTACGGCTATCTCCGGCAGAAGGAGTATGAAAGCGCGGAAAAGAGCTTCGCCGCCTTCATCCAGAAGAATCCCAGGAGCAGAATGACGGCCGACGCGACCTATTACCTTGGCGAGAGTTTCTTCCAGCGCAACCGCCCGCGCGAGGCCGCGGAGCAATATCTCAAGATGTCAACGCAATATGCGACGTCGCCGCGAGCGCCAGAGGCGATGCTGCGGCTTGGCCAGTCGCTCAATGCGCTTGGCGCAAAGGAACAGGCCTGCGCGACATTCGCCGAGATCGGCCGCAAATATCCAGGCGCCTCGGCGGCTGTCAAAGCCGGCGCGGATCGGGAGGCTAAACGCGCCCAATGTTGAATGTTGACAGCGCGCGTTCGGGCAAAGGCGGCGAACCGCCGCCGCGCGCGCAAAGACGCGCAGCCAGCATCCAGGCGTTTTCGCCGGAGGCGGTCGCGCGGCTGTTTCAAGCATGGGAAAACGCACAAAGAATTCTGCTCGCCGTGTCGGGCGGCCCTGACTCGGTTGCTTTGATGCTGCTCGCGGCCGAATGGGCGCGGCGCAGGCCCGGCGCGCCGTCCCTTCACGTCGCCACCGTCGATCATGGCTTGCGCGAGGATTCCCGCAGAGAGGCGGAAGCCGTGGCGGTCTGGACTGCGCGACTGGGCCTGACGCATGACGTTCTCGTCTGGAGCGGCGCCAAGCCAAGGTCGAAAATCCAGGAGCTGGCGCGCGAGGCCCGCTACGCGCTTCTCTTCAGCCATGCGGCCCGCATTGGGGCCGATATCGTCGCAACCGCGCATCATGCCGACGATCAGGCTGAGACGATCCTGTTTCGCCTGCTGCGCGGAAGCGGGCTCGGCGGCCTTTCCGGGATGGCCGCCTCCGCGCGGCGGCAGGGACTGATGCTCTCGCGCCCGTTGCTGGAGCTCCCCAAGGCGGAGCTGATCGCATTCTGCGAGGCGAAAGCGCACCCGTTTTTCGCCGATCCCTCAAATCGCAATCCCGCCTACGCCCGCACGCGGCTGCGTGCGCTTGGCGCGATCCTGGCCGAAGAAGGCTTGAGCCGCCACGCGCTTCTACGGCTCGGGCGCCGCGCCGCGCGCGCCGAGGCTGCGCTGGCGGCTCGGGCGGAAGCCGCAGCCGCCGCCCTCGACGCCCGCCGCGAGTCGGGCGGCTTCTCGGCCGATTTCACCGCCCTCGCCAATGAGCCAGAGGAAATTTTTATGCGCGTTCTGGCAGCGCAGATTACCGTGCTCGGCGGTCAGGGCCGGCCGCTCCGGCTCGACCGGCTGGAAGCGCTGACCGCGGCCGTGCAGGGCGCGCTGCGCAAAAACCAGCCCTTTGCGGCGACGCTTGCCGGTGTGGCGCTCAAGCTTGGCCGGGATGGCGCTCTGGTTCTCCAGACCGAAAATCCGCGCCGGCGGGGACGTGGCGCGCCAAAAAAAGAGCCGCCGATGGCATGATGCGGCGCGGTATTTGCCTTGGCGCAAGCGTTCCCCTTGGCAATGGCGCCTCTGACGCCTACATTATCGTTCTAATCGCCGGACTCACAGTGAGTTTTTCTTTCGACGGGCGATCGACCATCCGGTTTGAATGGCCCGTAGCAGGACGTTGAGATGAATCCGAATTTCCGTAATTTTGCACTGTGGGTGATCATCATCCTTCTGGTGGTGGCGCTTGTCATGCTGTTCCAGAATCCGGGACAGCGCACGGCGTCGCAAGACATCACCTTCAGCCAATTGCTGACCGAGGTGGACCAGGGGCGCGTCCGCGAAGTCACCATTTCGGGCAATGAGATCACCGGCCATTTCAGCGATAACCGGGCCTTCTCGACCTATGCGCCGAACGATCCGACGCTGGTGCAGAGCCTCTATAAAAAGAATGTTTCGATTTCGGCGAAGCCGCCGTCCGATGGCAATAACTGGCTCTTGACGCTGCTCGTCAATGGATTGCCCCTGATCGCCATATTCGGCGTGTGGATTTTCCTCTCGCGACAGATGCAGGGAGCCGGCGGCAAAGCCATGGGCTTTGGCAAGTCGAAGGCGAAGCTTTTGACCGAGGCGCATGGGCGCGTGACCTTCGAGGATGTCGCGGGCGTCGACGAGGCCAAGGAGGATTTGCAGGAGATCGTCGAATTCTTGCGCGATCCCCAAAGATTCCAGCGTCTTGGCGGCCGCATTCCGCGCGGCGTTCTGCTGATCGGACCGCCCGGCACGGGTAAGACGCTGCTGGCGCGCGCCATCGCGGGCGAAGCCAATGTGCCCTTCTTCACGATTTCGGGCTCCGACTTCGTCGAAATGTTCGTCGGCGTCGGCGCGAGCCGCGTGCGCGACATGTTCGAACAGGCGAAGAAGAACGCGCCCTGCATCATCTTCATCGACGAGATCGACGCGGTCGGCCGCCATCGCGGCGCCGGCCTTGGCGGCGGCAATGATGAGCGCGAGCAGACCTTGAACCAGCTGCTCGTCGAGATGGACGGCTTCGAGGCGAATGAGAGCATCATTCTGATCGCCGCGACCAACCGCCCCGACGTGCTCGACCCCGCCCTGCTGCGGCCGGGCCGCTTCGATCGCCAGATCGTCGTTCCCAATCCCGACGTCGTCGGCCGCGAGCGCATCCTCAAGGTTCACGTGCGCAAGGTGCCTCTGGCTCCGGACGTGGAATTGAAGGTCGTCGCGCGCGGCACACCGGGTTTCTCGGGCGCCGATCTCATGAACCTCGTCAATGAAGCCGCGCTGCTCGCGGCAAGACGCGGCAAGCGCGTTGTGACCATGGCCGAATTCGAGGATTCAAAGGACAAGATCATGATGGGCGCGGAGCGCCGCACCATGGTGATGACCGAGCAGGAGAAGATGCTCACCGCCTATCATGAGGGCGGGCACGCCATCGTCGCCCTCAATGTTCCGGCGACCGATCCCGTGCACAAGGCGACGATCATCCCGCGCGGCCGCGCGCTCGGCATGGTCATGCAGCTGCCTGAGCGCGACAAGCTCTCGACCAGCTATGCGCAGATGACCTCCCGGCTCGCGGTCTGCATGGGCGGGCGCGTCGCCGAGGAAATCATCTTCGGCAAGGACCAGATCACCTCCGGCGCGCAATCCGACATCGAGCAGGCGACCAAACTCGCCCGCGCGATGGTGACCCGCTGGGGCTTCTCCGAGGAACTCGGTACCGTCATGTATGGCGAGAACCAGGAAGAAGTCTTCCTCGGCTATTCGATGGGCAAGCAGCAGACCATTTCCGAGGAAACGGCTCGCAAGATCGATTCAGAGGTGCGCCGTCTCGTCGAACTCGGGCTCTCGGAAGCCAAGCGCATACTGACCGAGAAGCGTCAGGATCTGGAGACCCTCGCCAAGGGCCTGCTGGAATATGAGACTCTGTCCGGCGACGAGATCATCGGTTTGTTGCAAGGACGCAGGCCCGTCCGCGAGAACCCCGAGGATACGACGCCGCTTCGCGGCTCGCCGGTGCCGACGACCGGCGTCGGCGTCAGGCCGAAACCGGGTCCCGAGCCCGGCGGTCTGGAGCCGCAACCGCAGGCCTGAGCCGGCGGGAGATTTTAAGAATGACAGGGCTGCTTCGCATGTGAGGCGGCCCTTTTTATTGCGTCAAGCCGAACGAAAAGCGGTGAGGATGCCAAAGCAGGGGGCGTTTCCGGCGCCGGCGGAGGTTAAATGAAGCATTCCCTATCGCTGTATTCTTTCTTCGGCATGCTCGGTCTCTCCATCGCCGCCGCCGGCTCCGCCGCGGCGCAGAGCAAATCCCCTGATGGACCGGCCATCAAAAGCAATCCCGCGGCCCAGGCGCAGCCTCTCAAGCAATTCAAGGACTGGACAATCGGCTGCGACAATCTCAGAACATGCACTGCGCTCGGGCTGCTCCCCGATCAAAACGCGGGCGCCTATGTCAAGGTCAGCCGTACGGGCGCCGGCGACGATCAACCGGTCGTCGCCTTCACTGTCGATGCCGAAAACCCAGCGAAAGCGCCGCAGTTGAAGGTGCTGCTCGACGGCATGACTGGACCCGGCCTCCCCTCCAAACCGCTTCCTGCTCGTCAGGACGGCGATTTCGTAACGGCCACTTTGACGGGGGATGGCGCCCGCGCCTTCCTCGAGGCCCTGCGGCCGGCCAAGACGCTCACGGTTCAATTGATCGACGGAGCGAGCACTGGCGATCCAGCAATCATATCGCTCGCTGGCTCCGCCGCTGCGCTGCTCTATATGGACGCGCAGCAGAACCGGCTCGGCACGGTAACGGCTTTGGTTCAGCGCGGCAGTGCGCCCGCTTCATCCGTTCCCGCCACGCCGGCGCCTCCAACCATAGCGGCGATCACGATGAGCGAGATCAAAACGGCGCCAAAGCGCCCCGCTGGGATTCACCTGTCGAAAGATGAGAGCTGCAGGGATTATGACCCGATCGTGGTCCGCCTGTCCCCCGATCAGACCCTTTGGGGCGTCTGCGAGCAGGCCGCGGCGTATAATTTCCGCTATCGATTTTGGATTGTGGAGGCGGGACGAGCGACGCTTGCCGCCTTCAAAATACCCGGGAAGTCCGATGCCGATCCGGCAGAACTGGTCAGTCCCTATCTTCTGGAGGACGGCCTGACGCTTGGCGCGGAGGATAAAGGGAGAGGAGTTGGAGATTGCGGCGAGATCAGCGAATGGGCCTGGGATGGCGCGGCTTTCCAGCTGATCCGCTTTAGGCAAATGAATGAATGCCGCGGCGTTTCTTCGAATGATTGGCCGGCGCTCTATACGGCGAAGGCGGTGCGCGCGAGATAGCTCAAACTCGGCGCAACCACCGCTTTCAGAGCGCCAGGCCCCTGACGCAATTCGACAGATTCCATGACGCCCGCCAATCAGGGGTCTAAAGCGCCCTGATCGGCTTGCGCGAAAACCCGCTATAGCGGCTGCGAGTCAATACGCCGTGTCGAGGATGAGCCGGAGATGGCCGCTCCGGCGAAATGGCGTTGCCTTCGCAACGTCAGGACTGCGAGCCCGCAAGCACGGTGACCGCGCGGCGGTTCTGCGACCAGCAGGAAATATCGTTGCAGACGGCCACCGGGCGTTCCTTGCCATAGCTGATCGTATGGATGCGGGACGCCGGAATGCCGCGCGCAACCAGATAGGCCTTGGCGGCCTCGGCCCGGCGTGCGCCGAGCGCGAAATTATATTCGCGCGTGCCGCGCTCGTCGGCGTGGCCCTCGACGGTGAAATTATATCTCGCATATTGCTGCAGCCAGCGCGCCTGCTTGTCGAGCGTCGCCTGCGCCGTCGGGCTCAATTCGCTGGAGTCGCTATCGAAGAAGACCCGGTCGCCAACATTGACCGCGAAATCCTGCGGACTGCCGGGCGTCGCCGCCCCTCTTGCGCTCCCATTGAGGCCGGCGAGGGCGTTTGGATCCTCAGCGGGGTTTTTGGCGCAGGCCGCGATCGCCAGGGCGGCGCCCAGCACGGCGGCGATTTTCAACTCGCGCCTCCGTTCGAGAAAGCTCATCCCCAAAACTCCTTGTGTGATCGCACGATAGCCCTTTCGTAAAGCCCCGACCGTTAAAAGAAGGTTCCGTCAACCTTGATCCGAGCTTATCAGACCCTGTTGCATTTGAGTAATCAAGCCCAATGGTTAACAGAAAGTTAATCGCCCGTAACGCCAAGCCAAGCTGAACGGCCAGTTCAGGCTAGAGCTAAAGGTTCGGCCTTCCAGACGTGTCGGGAGCGCCGGATAGGCTTGGATGGCCGGTATATCAGGCGCCGGAGCCATCATAATCCGGGCCTGCCGCTGCCAATTGTCGCGGGCGTCGCCGAAGCCCGATTCATTCGCGAAGGTGATCACGCTCCTCACTTTTTGTTTCGTCACATGATTTGATCCAGGAACTCTGCGGCTCCTGGCGTCACGCTCTTGCCCGCGCGGCGTTCACGTTCCTTCTAGAGCATGATGCCGAAAAGTTGCAGAGTTTTCGGGCCCACATCATGCGGTAAAACAAAGGCTTAAAGCGAGAAAGTTGCGCGGCGCTGATCGTCCGCGTCGAGAGAAAGGTGTCGCCCGCTTAATGCGCGAGACGCTCGAGCAGGTCGCGCACATGCACCTGATCGGCCTTATAGTTGCCTGTCAGCGTGTACATCACGAGGTTGACCCCGCCGCGCAAGGCGAGTTCATGCTGGCGTGCTCCGCCGGGGGTCAACGCATAAAGGCTCTCGCCATCGGGGTCGCTCGCCCATCCTCCGGCAAGGTCGTTCGAGGTGATGATCACCGGCGAGACGCCATCGCCGGACCGCGCCGGTCGCGCGCTCCCATCGGCTGGAGCCGGCGGCAGGGCTTCGATCCAGGTGACCCCATTGACGTAGCGGCCAACGAAGCCGTCGAGCAGATAAAAAGTTTTGGTGACGACGTGGTCCGCCGGCACGGGGGCGAGTTCGGGCACGTCGACGCCATCAAGCAATTGCCGCAGCCATTGCGCCTCAGGGGTCGGCGGCCCGTCCGGACGCGCCGTCAGGGCATCACGGGTGTCGAAAATAATGGTGCCGCCAAGTCTCATGAAGGCGCTGATCTTGGCGATGGCCTCCTGCGATGGCCGCGGGCGCCCGGCGACGATCGGCCAATAGAGCAACGGATAGAAGCTGAGTTCGTCGCGCGCAGGATCGACCCCAACCGGCTCACCCGGCGTGAGGGACGTCCGCCGCGCCAGCACCCGCGACAGGCTGAGGAGGCCCTGCCGGCTCGCCTCATCGACCTTAGCGTCGCCGCTGACGACATAGGCGAGACGGGTCGTTAGCGCCGAATTGATGTCGCGCTGCGAAATGGCCGGGCTCGAAGGTTCGGCCTGCGCCCGCATCGGCCCCGCGACACATCCGCAGGCGATGAGAAACGCCGCAAGGCCCGCGACGGCCCGGCGCGAGGGACGCAGCGCCCCCGATAGCCAGAGCGAGGCCAGCGCGTCGAGACAGAACAGAAGGAACGCCGCGGCGATCAGGAAGGGCCTGAGATCGACCGGCTCGGCGCCGCGCAGAAAATTGGGCGCGAGGCCAAGGCGGCCAAAATCCAGCGCCGACAAGGTTTCCCCGGCGAGCAGCGTGTTGACGGCGAGAGGCGCATTTTGCGGGCCGTAAAATCCAGGCAGATGCTCCGCGTCCGCCGCGCCCGCAAAGCCGATCGGGATGGGTTTTGCGCTGGCGGGCGGGACGCCAAGGACGCCATAGCCGTCAAGCGTTCGCGTCGGCGCAACGGTGCGCGGCTGATCCGCGCTGGCGGCGAGCGCGTCCTTGTCCCCCGCTTTGGCCGCGTCCGTTTGCGCTTTTTCGACTTCCACCCCCGTGGCCGCGCCTTGACCTGTTTCTCCAGACAGATCGACGATCTTGCGCAGCATATCGACGAAAAGGCCCGACAGCGGCAGGTTCGACCATGTAGTGTCGGCCGTCACATGAAAGAGAATCGTCATTCCTTTGCCCATGCGCATCGCCGTTACGAGCGGCGTGCCGTCCGAGAGCTGCGCCAGCGTCTTGGCTGGCAGGCCAGGATCGGGCTCAGCGAGCACCTGGCGCGTGACAGTCACTTCATCTGGAACGTTCAAACCAAAGAAAGGACTTGAACGCTCGAATGGCGCGAGCTTTTTCGGCGTGTCCCATGACATCGACCCGCCGAGCACGCGCCCGCCCCGGCGCAGCCGCACGGGAACGAGATCGTCGGAAGCGTTGGCGAGCCGGGTGCCGGCGAAGCGGACAAGGATGCCTCCATCCTCGATAAAATGCCGCAGTTCGTCATGCGTCGGCCCCGGGACGGCGCCGATATCGGCGAGGACCATGACGGCGACATGCTCCTCGAGCAAGGCATGGATCGGATCGCCGACGCCGGGCCGCGCCTCGCGCACGTCTGCGAAGGGGGAGAGCGCCTTCTTCAGATAATAATTCGGCGCGAGCAAGGGCTGCGACACGTCGGCGGCCTCCCCGCTGACGATGCCGACGCTGCGCCGGCGCCAGCGTTCATCGAGCAGCGAAACCGCTCCCGCCGAATGCTCGCCGGCGATTTCGAGCCGCACGATGTCGTTGCGCAATTCGACCGGCAGGTCGAACCGGGCGGTGGTCGCGGTCTTTCCGGCAAAATCGAAAGGGGCGGCGCCGATGGCGAGGCCCTTGAGGTCGAGCGCGCGAACCTCACCTTGCTCGGCGCCCGCGACGGCGGACCGCAGCACGCCCACTTCGAGGCTTCCTGCCAGATTTTGCGGCCCCGAGAGCGCCCTGACCGGATTGGGGTCGGTGACGATGGAGAGGTGTTTCGCCGCCCCCGCGAGGCCGGCAGCGAAATCGCCCGCATGGCCGCGCTCGAGGCCGTCGGCGATCCAGACGACCGAGCTTTCGGCATGGGCGGCGATGAAAGCCTCAATCGCGCCGAGCGCCGGCAAACGATCCGGCGCATAAGGCGCGGGCTTGATCGCGCGCAGCCGCTCGAGCGCCTTGTTCGCCTCGAAGGCAAGAATTTCGCGCGGGCCGTCCGAAGTCGCGACGATGGCGACCGGTCTTGACCGTTGCCCTGCCGCCTGGATGCGCTGCGCGGCCGCCTCGATCCGGCGATCCCAGCTCGGGGCCGCCGGCCAGCCGTCATCCAGCACGAGCAACAGCGGCCCCGCCCCGGCGGCGACCGGCGCAGGGTTCAGCACGGGGCCGGCCATCGCGAAAATGATGCAGGCGGCGATCGCGAGGCGCAGAATCAAAAGCCATAAGGGGGTTCGCCGCGGCGTCTGATTGGCCGGCAGCAGATCGAGAAACAGCCGCAACGGCGGAAACGGCACCTGGCGCGGGCGCGGCGGCGTGACGCGCAGGACATAATAGAGGAGCGGCAGACCGATCAGCGCGGTGAGGGCCAGGGGAACCGTGAAAGCGAGCGGAATACCAAACATCAAAGGGCCAGACCCGCGGAGGCGTTATGGAAATGGGCGTCGAGATGCATCCTCAATGCCAGCAAGGCCTCGGACGCAGGCCGGTCGGTCCGGTGCAGCAGCAAGGTCCAGCCGCGCGCCCGGGCCGCCGTCCGGATCGCCTCGCGATGGGCTTCAAGACGCCGGATATAATCGACGCGCAAGGATTCGGCATCGCCGACGCGCAGGCGCGCGGGGGAATCGACATCGATGAATTCAGTATGGCCGGAGAACGGAAATGTCTCCTCGACGGGGTCGGCGATCATGATGAGATGACCGCGCGCGCCGCGTGCGCCGATCTTTTCGATCGTCGCGGCGATGGCGGCGGGATCGCTGAGAAAATCCCCGATCAGCACGGCCTGCGAATTCCGCGGCAGGCTGTCGGAGGCCGGCAGCTCCGCCGCCTCATGATCGGACCCGCGCTGTAAAATCTCGCTGAGCAAAGCTTCCGCGAAGCGCTCGACGATATTGCGGGCCGCGACGGGCCGGACGAGGCCAAGAAGGCCGACGCGCTCGCCGCCCCTGATCAATAAATCGGCCGTCGCGAGGCCAAGCACCAGCGCGCGATCGATTTTCGGCTGCAGCGCCAGTTTCGAGACGAAATGCATCGAGGCCGAGCGGTCGATCCAGACCACGACCGTATGCGCCGCTTCCCATTCCCTTTCGCGCACATAAAGCCTGTCGTCGCGCGCCGACCGGCGCCAATCGATGCGATTTTTCGATTCCCCCGCGTCGAAGGGCCGGAACTGCCAGAAGGATTCGCCAACGCCGGCGCGGCGGCGTCCGTGAACGCCGTGGAGCACGCTGGCGGCAACCTCCCGCGCGGCGACGACAAGGTTCGGAAAACGGCGCGCCAGAGACAGCGCCTCGTCCTGCTGGCGGCCGGCGAGGCGGCCTTCATCGCGGTCGAGGAGCCGGACCTCCGCCATGTTCAGCGCAGCCGTTGCGTGAGCTTGGCGATGAGATCGGTGATCGTCTCGCCTTCGGCGCGGGCGGAAAATGTCAGCGCCATGCGGTGCTTCAGGATCGGCACGGCGAGCGCCGCGACATCGTCGTTCGAGGGCGAGAGCCGGCCGCCAATCAAGGCGCGCGCCCGGGTCGCCAGCATCAGCGCCTGCGCCGCGCGTGGACCCGGCCCCCAGGCGATATGCTGCGTGATCGCCGGATCGCCTTCGCCCGGACGCGCCGAGCGCACGACGTCGAGGATCGCCTCGATGACGCTGTCGCCGATCGGCAGCCGTCGCACCAGCCGCTGAATGCCCATCAGCTCCTCGGCGTTGATCACATGCCTGGCTTCGGCCTGGGGGGCGCCCGTCGTTTCGACCAGAATGCGCCTTTCGGCAGCGCGGTCTGGATAGCCGACGTCGATCTGCATCAGGAAACGGTCGAGCTGAGCTTCCGGCAACGGATATGTGCCCTCCTGCTCGAGCGGATTTTGTGTCGCCAGAACATGGAAAGGCTGCGGCAGGTCATGGCGCTCGCCCGCGACCGAAACGTGATATTCCTGCATCGCCTGAAGCAGGGCCGACTGGGTGCGCGGACTGGCGCGGTTGATCTCGTCGGCCATCAGCAATTGGGCGAAGATCGGACCTTGCACGAAACGGAAGCTGCGCCGACGGTCGCTCGATTCTTCCAGGACCTCGGAGCCAAGGATGTCCGCCGGCATGAGATCCGGCGTGAATTGCACGCGGCGCGCATTGAGGCCGAGCACAATTCCAAGGGTCTCGACGAGCTTGGTCTTGGCGAGGCCCGGTACGCCGACGAGGAGGCCGTGGCCGCCCGACAGAAGCGTCACCAGAGCTTCTTCCACCACCTGGGTCTGGCCGAAAATGATCGTTTCGATCGCAGCCCGCGCGGCCGCGATGCGATCCAGCGCGGTTTCGGCGCTGCGCTCCATGGCGGCTTCGAAGGAGGCTGTCACTGCTTCTGCCATAGGATCCCTTTTTCTTGAGCCCGCGGCCGCGGACACGATATTTTCGCTTCGTCGCTCTGCAATTAGTGGTCTATCCAGATTGCATTGTCGACGGGGTTCATTTTCACAATCACCGCGATTTGGCTCTTTTTCATGGCTGGCGCGGCGGCGAGGATGTATGGCGCAGGATATTGAAGCGAAAGGGGAACCGGAGCGGCAAGATCCTCCGGCATTGGCCAGGCTGGCGAGGGAGCTTCCCGCGCCCGGCCAGGCGAGGCCGCTTCCTCCGGTCGCGCAATGGAATCCGCCCTTTTGCGGCGACATCGACATGCGCATCGCGCGCGACGGCGCGTGGTTCTATCAGGGAACGCCGATCCTGCGGCCGGCGCTGGTGCGGCTGTTTTCGACGATTTTGCGCAAAGACCCCGATCGTTACGTGCTGGTGACGCCGGTCGAACGCGTCGGAATCCTCGTCGAGGACGCCCCCTTCATCGCCGTGGAAATGGAGAAAAGCGGAGACGGCCCCGAGCAACTCCTGCGGTTTCGCACAAATGTCGACGATTGGGTGACGGCCGACGCCGAGCATCCCCTGCGTTTCGAGCGCGAGACAGAATCCGGCGGCGTCAAGCCTTACGTTCTGGTGCGCGGAGAGCTTTGGGCGCTGCTCGCCCGCGCCTTGTTGATGGATCTCGTTGCGCTTTGCGAAATCAGGGCGCATGAGGGCGCGCAGTGCTTTGGCGTAGCCTCGGCTGGCGCGTTCTTCCCGCTGGCCGGCGCGCAGGAGCTCGCCGCCATAGAGGCAAGCCTTTGACCGACCTTCTCGACGAGCGCTTCGCTCCGACGCGCGTTTTCGCCCATATCAAAGGGCGGCTGACTTTCACGATCGAGCCGCCGGGTCATGATCTCGTGCTCAGCGATCCGGTCATGGACGATGAGGTGATGGCCGGCCAGCCGACGGCCTTGGCCCTCGCCCCGGGCGCGCGGGCGGCGGCCGTGCTCGTCGGGCTCGTCGCTTATCCGCGAGAAGTGCGCGTGCTTTTAACCCAGCGGGCGGCGGGCCTGCGGGTTCATGCCGGCCAGATCGCTTTTCCCGGCGGCAAGATCGAATCCTATGACGACAGCCCGGCCGCCGCCGCCTTGCGGGAAGCGCAGGAGGAAGTCGGCCTGCCGCCCGCCCATGTCGAGCCGCTCGGCTACCTTGATCCTTACGTGACAGGCACCGGCTTTCGCGTCATCCCGGTCGTCGCCAGAGTGGAGCCGCATTTCGATCTCCGGCTCAATCCCGGCGAGGTCGAGGACGCATTTGAAACGCCGTTTGCTTTCCTCATGGATGCGGCGAACCATTCGCTCCACTCCCGCGAATTCGACGGCAAGCTCCGTCAATTTTACGCGATGCCTTACGGCGAGCGCTATATCTGGGGCATTACCGCCGGCATTCTGCGCAATCTTTTTGAAAGGCTTTATTCCTGATGTGGCGCGTCCTTCTTGAGCCTGCGCTCTTGTTCGGGTCTCCTTTCATCGCCTATGTTCTTTATCTGACGCTGCGCCGGAAATATCCTTTCGAAGTCGATCACTGGACGCACGGCGTCGTCTCGACCCTTGCGCTCCTCGGCCTGGTTATCGCCGTGGCCGGCGTGTTCCTCATCGGCATCTTCGCAGATCGCAGCCAGGGTCCGTACATACCCGCCCATATCGAAAATGGCCGCATCGTGCCGGGACGCATTCAATGAATGGGGATGCGCCGCCGACCGACGGGGCCGCATCCGAGGCGCTGGCGGCGCTGCTGAGAAATCCCTCGCTCGACCGCATCTTCGAAGCCATCGACTTTGGCGGCGAGGAGACCCGCCTCGTCGGCGGCGCGGTGCGCAATGCGCTGCTCGGCCGTCCGGTGCATGAAATCGACCTCGCCACCACTGCCGCGCCGGAGACGACGGCGGAGCGGGCGAGCGCGGCCGGTATTCGCGTCATCCCGACCGGCGTCGAACATGGCACGCTCACGCTGCTCGTCGGCGGCGAGACATTCGAGGTGACAAGCCTTCGCGAAGACGTCGAGACCGACGGGCGCCGCGCCACCGTGCGCTTCGGCCGCGATTTCAGGGCCGACGCCCTGCGCCGTGACTTCACCGTCAACGCTTTATTTCTCGCAAAGGACGGCCGGATCTTCGATTATGTCGGCGGCCTCGACGACATCAGAGCGCGAAGGCTGCGCTTCATCGGCGAACCGGCGCAGCGCATCCGCGAGGACTATCTGCGCATCCTGCGCTTTTTTCGTTTTTCGGCGGATTTCACCGAAGGCCCGCTTGATCCCGCGGGGCTCGTCGCGGCGATGCGCGAGCGCTCGGGGCTCGCTCGCCTCTCGCGCGAAAGAGTGCGGGCGGAGCTTTTGAAGCTGCTTGCCGCGCGGCGCGCAGCCGAGGCGGCGCAGGAGATGTGCGACGCCGGGCTGCTCGGCCCGCTCATCGCGTCCGCGCCGAATCCCGCGCGGCTGCGGCGGATGGCGGCGATCGAGGACGCCGGTCCGCCCGACCCTCTGCTGCGCCTCGCCGCGCTTTGCGTCGAATTGCCGGAAGACGCCGATCGCCTTGGACAAAGCCTTCGCCTCTCGAACGCCGAGCGGCAGCGCCTTGAGCGCGCGGCCCGCCTCCTGATCCCGCTGCACGCCCGCGAGGCGCCCCCCGGCGAGGACGAATTGCGCCAGCTGCTTTTTCTCAACGGGCGGCAGGCCGCGGCGGACGCCGTCATGCTCGCCGCCATTCGCGCGCCGGACCTCGCGCAGTGGGTCCCCGCCAAGCACTTTTTGCGCGAAACTCAGGAGCCGCGCCTGCCCTTTTCCGGCGCCGACCTTCTCGCGCATGGCTTCGCCCGCGGGCCGGCCATAGGCGAAGCGCTGGACCTTCTGCAAACACGCTGGATCGCGGCGGGATTTCCGGACGATGCGTCCGTCCTCGCGCAAATGCTCGACGAGGTCGTCAAAGGCTCCCGCTGAGCGAAGCTGAACGAAGCGCGCTGTTAACCGCGTTGCAATTCTCAAGCGCGCGAGGGCCAAACTGTTCCATTAAACCCACCGTTAAGGTTTTAGCCGGCCTATCTCCGCGCTATGATGGAGCGGCGCGCTTTCATGCGGCGCCGCGGGTTCGCGGAAACAAAATGCGATCGTTTGAAACTCTTGCGTTCGGGAGTTGCGTTGAAGTGAGCGCAGAGGAAAAGAGGCCATCGGACATAGCGCGCCGGCTCGCCAAACGCTCGCGCGCGCAAGCCGACGACGAGTCGCGGCGCATGGGCGCGTGGAGGCGCGAGACCTTTACCTTGCCGCGCAGCGAGGCCCGCGACAAAGCCCGCGAATGGTTCGCGAGATTCCCCAAAGCCGCCTATATGACCGAGATCGAATCCTGGCGCGAATTGTCGGATGATCGCATCGAATTCACGATGCGCCGCCTTCCGAGCGCGGATTGACTCGCCTCGCAAACGCTTAAAGCACGATATCGGGCGTCCGCCAGGAGAGATGCTGCCCGGCGTCCACCGCAATCATCTGGCCGGTGACATTGCGCGCTTTCGCCAGATAAAGAACGGCGTCGGCGATGTCGTCGGGATCGACGGCGCGGCGCAGGAGCACGCTCGCCACCTCGCGCCGGAAGCCTGCCTCTCCCTCCATGCTGTTCGGCAGCACCGGGCCGGGCCCCACGGCGTTGACCCGGACATTCGGCGCGAAGGATTGCGCCATCGTCTGGGTCGCGGCCCAGAGCGCCGCCTTGCTCAAGGTGTAGGAGAAGAACTCCGGCGTCAGGTTGAAAACGCGCTGATCGACGATGTTGACCACCGCGGCGTCGGCGCCGGCGCGCGCCTGGGCGGCGAAATCACGGGCCAAAATGCATGGCGCCCGCAGATTGACGGCAAAATGCCTGTCGAATCGCTCGACGTCGAAGCTTTTGGCGGAATCATCTTCGAAAATGGAGGCGTTGTTGACGAGGAGCGCCAGCGGCCCGAACAACGCGCTCGCCGCCGCGATCAGGCGATCCGTCGCCGCCGCGTCCGACAGATCGGCGCTCAATGCGGCGGCCTTGCCTCCCTCCGCCGCGATGGCCGCCGCCTCATGCTCGACCTCGCTTTCCGACGGGGGGCTGCAATGGAGAATCACGGTATAGCCCGCGCGCGCGAGGCGCTGCGATATTCGCAAGCCAATCCGCTTGCCGCCTCCGGTGACAAGCGCCGTCGGCGAAATTCCTCGGTTCGATTGGTCGGTCATGCCCTCATTTCCGCCCCGGACCACAGTTCAGGTCTCGCCAGAAACGCGGCCGTAACCTTGCTCAGATCTTCCCGTCAAGTCCAAGCTGATAGTATTTGTGCACCACCTTGTCCTGATTTTCCAGCAGCCAATCAATCGAGGGTTCGTTCGCCATCGCCTTTCTGATCGCTTCGGTCATACCTTTGCGGTGAATGTCGAACAGGATCTTATGATCGAGATTGTCGTCCTTGATCACTGACGGCGCCAGCCAGACTGAGCAGATGATGCCAAGATCATTGGCTTTCTCTTTTGGAATGTAGCCGGCGCGAACGGCGTCGAGCACTCCATTCGCGATAGCGAACTGCACAGTCCCCATGAGAATGCTGGTGTAACGGGAATTGGTGACGGACACCTTGGAGACGCAAAGCGTCACCGGCCGCACCATCACATTTGTATTCATGAGGGCGAATACTCTCGTGTGCCCGGCTACCTGATCGCCGGTGAGAGTGGCGAGCGCTGTTCCAACGGGCCCGTCGAGTTCCCCGATTATAACCTCCGGCTCCGCCGCGGTGCCAGGAGGACCGCCAGCGCTAAGAGCCTCACCGGTTCGCATGATGATGCGGTCCATTGTCTTTTCCTTTGTGAATAGAAGTGCTTTTCAAATTCCGCGGTCGCCTTGGGCGGTGCAAGACGGCTTAGGCCCGCGGCCTTCGTTTTCACGAAAGCCTCCGCCGCCGCATGTATCATGTCGATGCGCTGACAGGCGAGCATGCGCGTCGTTTGCCGTCTGAAACGAAAAAAATGTATCAAAAGCGACGCGGCGCCGGATTCCGGACAAGCCTCAGTCCAACTAGACTGCTTTGCCGATGAGGGCTCCGATGCCGGCGGTCAGCGCCATTGCAAACGCGCCCCAGAAAGCGACGCGAATCGTCGGTTTGAGGATGTCGGCGCCCCCTGCTTTCGCGCCGAGGGCGCCAAGCAGGGCGAGAAACGCCAGGGACGTCGCAAACACCGCCTGCATGAGAAAAGGCCGGGGAGCGGCCAGCGCCGCGATGACCGGCAGGGCGGCGCCCACGGAAAAAGTCGCAGCGGAGGTCAGCGCCGCTTGAATCGGGCGCGCCGTGATCGCTTCGGAGATTCCGAGTTCGTCGCGCGCATGCGCGCCGAGCGCGTCCTTCGCCATGAGCTGCACGGCGACCTGACGGGCGAGCGCCGGCTCAAGGCCGCGTTCGACATAAATCTGCGCCAGCTCATTTGTCTCGAACTTCGGGTTCTCCGCGAGTTCCTGCCGCTCACGCGCAAGATCGGCGCGTTCGGTGTCGGATTGCGAGCTGACGGAGACATATTCGCCCGCGGCCATGGACATGGCGCCCGCGATCATGCCGGCAACGCCTGCGACCAGGACCTCGCTCGATGAACTCGCGGCGGCCGCGACGCCGACCATCAGGCTGGCGGTCGAGATAATCCCGTCATTGGCGCCAAGAACGGCGGCGCGCAGCCAGCCGATGCGGTTGACGAGGTGCCTTTCGGCATGGAGACGAACCACGAGGCCAGACCTTTCAGGAAGGAGCGCGAGACGGACGAAGACGCGTTCAGAGGTCCGAACGGCGCTCGGAGGCGGCCTCGCGTTGCGGCAGCATCCGCAAAAGAACGCCATCCTTCAAGACATAATGATGCGCCAGCGCCGCCGCCGCGTGCAAAAGGGCGACGGCGAGAACGAGATTGGCCGCGAGTTCATGCCATTCGGTGATGGGTTTCTTCAGGGCTGGATCGCCAAGCTTCGGCAGGCTTACGACGCCGAAAAGATCATAGCCCCGGACGAAGGCGTTGATAATGCCGAGGGTCACGGCGGCCAGCAGCAGCGCGTAAAGCGCGTAATGCGTCGCCGCGGCCAGAAACTGAAGAAAACCCGCGTCCGCGGGCGGCAGCCGGCGCCCGGCGCCGCCTCGCCATATGATGCGCCCGATGAGCACAAAGGCGAGCAGAAAGCCGAGCGTGACGTGAAGAGACCAGGACCCCGTGCGCAGCGGACCCCGGGGGACGAGATCGGAGGTCTGTCCCAAAATCCAGAGCACGACGACCAGGGCCGCTGTTATCCAATGCAGGAAAATGGTGGTCTGATCATAGTTCGAGCTCGTCTTATCCGACATGGCCGCCGATCCGTTCATTGTTTCGCGTCAGGCAAATCCTGATGCCGCCGGCGCCGCTTCCCGATTCGCGAGCCAGAGCATCCTAATTTGGATCTGTTCTAATTACGGTTTTTTAGCGGCCTCCGCCTGCCGCGGCGGCGCATGGCTTTAAAATGGCCAAAGCCATGCCCAAGTATACGGCAGACTTGACAGCAAGGACCCGCCTGCCTAAATACGAGCTGCCTTTGGCACTCACCCTATCAGAGTGCTAACAGGGCTCCGTTTTTCAAACCCGCCGCCTTTGCAAGAGGCGTCCCAGCGCGGACCAAGCGCCTCCCGCGGCCCATGAAGGAATTAGACATGAGCTTTCGTCCTTTGCACGACCGCGTCGTGGTCAGACGTCTCGAAGGTGAGGAAAAGACCAAGGGCGGGATCATCATTCCCGACACCGCCAAGGAGAAGCCGCAGGAAGGCGAAATCATCGCCGTCGGCCCGGGCGGCCGCGACGACAGCGGCAAGCTGACCCCCCTCGACGTGAAGGCCGGCGACAAGGTGCTCTTCGGCAAATGGTCGGGCACAGAGGTCAAGATCGACGGGCAGGACCTGCTCATCATGAAGGAAAGCGACATCCTCGGCGTCGTCGCCTGATCGGCCAATCCCACATAAATTTTTAGACTGTTTCAGGAGTTTCCAATCATGGCAGCAAAAGACGTCCGCTTTTCGTCCGACGCCCGCGACCGGATGTTGCGCGGCATCGACATTCTCGCCAATGCGGTCAAGGTAACGCTCGGCCCGAAAGGCCGCAACGTGGTCATCGAGAAATCCTTCGGCGCCCCCCGCATCACCAAGGACGGCGTGACTGTCGCCAAGGAAATCGAGCTTTCCGACAAGTTCGAGAACCTCGGCGCCCAGCTGATCCGCGAAGTCGCCTCCAAGCAGAATGACGCCGCGGGCGATGGCACGACGACCGCGACCATTCTCGCCGCCTCGATCGTACGCGAAGGCACCAAGGCGGTCGCCGCCGGCCTCAACCCGATGGATTTGAAGCGCGGCATCGATATCGCCGTCGCCGCCGTCGTCGCCGATCTCAAGGCCAATTCAAAGAAGGTCACCTCGAACGAAGAGATCGCTCAGGTCGGGACGATTTCCGCCAATGGCGATAAATCGGTCGGCGAGATGATCTCGACGGCGATGCAGAAGGTCGGCAATGAGGGCGTCATCACGGTGGAAGAGGCAAAGAGCCTCGAGACCGAGCTCGACGTCGTCGAAGGCATGCAGTTCGACCGCGGCTATCTCTCGCCCTATTTCATCACCAACGCCGAGAAAATGATCGCCGAGCTCGAGGACCCCTACATCCTCGTTCACGAGAAGAAGCTGTCTTCTCTCCAGGCTCTGCTGCCCGTCCTCGAGGCGGTCGTGCAGTCCGGCAAGCCGCTCGTCATCATCGCTGAGGACGTGGAAGGCGAAGCGCTTGCGACCCTCGTCGTCAACAAGCTGCGCGGCGGCCTCAAGGTCGCGGCCGTGAAGGCGCCCGGCTTCGGCGACCGCCGCAAGGCCATGCTCGAGGACATCGCGATCCTGACCAACGGGACGCTGATCTCGGAAGAAATCGGCATCAAGCTCGAGAACGTCACGCTGCAGATGCTCGGCCGCGCCAAGCGGATCCGCATCGACAAGGAATCGACGACGATCATCGACGGTTCGGGCGCCAAGGCCGACATCGAAGCCCGCATCGCTCAGATCAAGGCCCAGATCGCCGAGACGACCTCGGACTATGACCGCGAGAAGCTGCAGGAGCGCCTTGCCAAGCTCGCCGGCGGCGTCGCAGTGATCCGCGTCGGCGGCGCGTCGGAAGTCGAAGTCAAGGAAAAGAAGGACCGCGTCGACGACGCCCTCAACGCCACCCGCGCGGCGGTCGAGGAAGGCGTTCTGCCCGGCGGCGGCGTCGCGCTTCTGCGCGCCATCAAGGCGCTCGAAGGCCTCACCGTTGAGAATTCCGATCAGAAGACCGGCGTCGATATCGTTCGCAAGGCGGTTCAGACCCCGGCTCGCCAGATCGTCGACAATTCGGGCGCCGATGGCGCGGTGGTGGTCGGCAAGCTGATCGAGAACGCCTCGTACGGTTACGGCTACAACGCCCAGACCGGCGAATATGGCGATCTCGTCAAGCTCGGCATCATCGACCCGACCAAGGTCGTGCGCACGGCCCTGCAGGACGCGGCCTCCGTCGGCGGTCTCCTCATCACCACCGAGGCGATCATCGCCGAGCAGCCGAAGAAGGACGCCCCCGCTATGCCGGGCGGCGGCGGCATGGGCGGCATGGGCGGCATGGATTTCTGATCCAGCCCATCCGGCATTGATCAATTGCTACAGAGCCCCGGAGAAAATCCGGGGCTCTTTTTTTGGCTGCGGCCAGGCTGAACCGCGGCGCGGCGGCGCGCGATCTTGTTCGGTCAAAGAATCGACTGCTTTTCAAAGGCCTGAAATATGCTCTAATCCAACTATCGCAATTGAAAGCAGTTGGGGGGACAGACGTGCGACAGGCGTCGGAGCCGCAATCGGATGCGGCCGTCAATCGGAGAACGGCGACGCGGGCGGCCCTTCTGGACGCGGTTTACGCCTCGTGTCCGGCGCTTTCGCGCGCGCAGGCGAGGGAAATCTTTGAAATGGCCCTTGAGGAAATCGCCGAAGCGCTGGTGCGCGGAGAATGCGTCAAGCTTCGATCCTTCGGCATGTTCGCTGTCCGCTCTAAACGCGAGCGCATCGGCAGAAACCCGCGCACCGGCGTCGAGGCGCCGATCAAATCGCGCCGCGTTCTCACCTTCAAACCGTCGCCGGTGCTGTCGGCCTGCGTCAACGGCCTCTCTCCCGAAGAAGCCAAAAAAGCGGAGGAATGACGCGAAGCAGCCGCCATCGCGGAATGCTTCGACGACGCGGGCGGCGGCCATGCAAGCTTCGGCCGCGTTTGCGGCGGGCGCAGGCCGCGGTGAAAGTTACGCATATTTAAGGTGAAATAATGCGTTGAAACAAGCATATGGCGGCAGAATGCGATCGTGCGCGCAGACTCCTTCCGCGGCTTGAGATGGGTGCAACGGCGCTCACCTTCCCGGCCAGTCTTTGAAACAAAAGCTTTGTTGATTTCACGCCGCCCGAAATCCCACTAGTCTTCGACGAAAGCCCCCTAAACGCCCTTTGCGAAGGGATATGAGCATAAGGCAAGCCATGCATTTTCTCGCCGCTGTCGTCGCCGTTTTCTCGCTTGCAACCGCTTTGATCGGAGCGATGCACGGGGACGCGACCATTCTGCTCCTCGCCGCAACGGGCTTCGTCTGCGCCTATACCACCTACAAAGCGCCCAAAATCTCCAGCTTTTTGCAGATTTTCGCCGCGATCTTCGCCATTGAGACGGTTATCTTCGGCGTTGTCTTCATGGTCGCGCAAGTCGGCTTCTGGCCGGCCTCGCTCGAAGACTACGTTCTGCCGGAAAGCCTGCCGCTCACCGTCGCGATTTTCGCCATTCTCGTTTACGGCATCTCCTTCATTCCCGTCGTGCAGTCGATGACCCGCATCGGCGATCGCTATTTCGATTCGAACGGGGACACGAGAGCGCAGATCTGGCCGCTGCCCTCGTTTGGGCTCAAAGAGCACAAGCTGGCCATTGCGATGATCGTTTTTCTCGTCGTCATCAATCAGACCCAGGTCGGCATACAGGTCCGGCTCTCCTTCTTCTCGCGCGACTGGTTCAACGCCATTCAGAACAAGGACCAGGCCGCTTTCTGGTCGCAACTCTTCACTGTATTCACTCCCTGGGCCTTCACCTACATCGCCTCCGCCATCCTGGAGTTCATCGTCGCCTCGACGCTGATCATCCGCTGGCGGCGCTGGCTGACGGAGAATTACGTCGGCCGCTGGCTGGACAGCCACACTCATTACCGGATGTCGCTCGAGGGCGGCGTCGCCGACAACCCCGACCAGCGCATATCGGAGGACGTCAACCGCTTCATCAACGGCGGCCAGGAAGGCTACGGCATCTATACCTTCTCGATCCTTTTGATCTCGAACCTCAGCTCGCTGGTTTCCTTCGCGATCGTGCTTTGGTCTCTTTCCGCGAATTTCACTTTGCCTTACACGGCGATCGCGGTGCCAGGATTCCTGTTCTGGGTCGCTTTGATCTATGCCGGTTTCGGCACCTGGATCACCCATCTCATCGGCCGCTCGCTGGTGCCGCTCTCTTTCGCCAGGCAGCGTTACGAAGCCGATTTCCGCTTTTCGCTGGCAAGATTGCGCGAATATGCCGAACAGGTCGCGCTGCTCTCGGGAGAAGATTCCGAAAAGCGCTCTCTGCGGGAACGTTTCAACACGATCATCGGCAATTATTTTCAGATCGTCGCCGTCCGCAAGAATCTGATCGGCTTTACCGCCTCTTACGGCCAGTTAAGCCCGATCATCCCCTATATCGTCGCGGCGCCCTTCTATTTTGCCGGCAAGATCACCCTCGGCGTCATGACCCAGACCGCGCGCGCTTTTGGCAGCGTCAACGACGCCTTGACCTTCTTCGTGACCTATTATGTCTCTCTCGCCGACTTCAAAGCCGTTCTCGACCGTCTGATCTCGTTCGACGCTTCGATCGAGGCAGCGCAGAAGCGCCCCGGCCTAAAACCCGCGCCGCAAGCCGCGATCGATGCGCGCCAGCACATCCACCTCGAGGACGTAACGCTGCACCTTCCAGATGGCCGCGTCATCGTCAAGGACGCCAATGTCCGTCTCTCGCCGGCCGAGTCGACGCTTCTCACGGGACCGTCGGGCTCCGGCAAATCGACATTGTTCCGCGCAATCTCCGGCATATGGCCGCACGGCGACGGCTCCGTCACGGCGCCCGCCGACACACGGGTGATGCTGCTGCCCCAAAAGCCATACATTCCAAATGGCCCGCTGCGCGGGGCCGTCACCTATCCGGCGGCGCCCGAGACCTATGGCGAGGAAGCGATCCGCAGCGCGCTTCTCGCCGCGCATCTGCCTGAACTGGTCGACAAGCTTGACGTCGACGACAATTGGGGCCAGCGCCTTTCAGGCGGCGAGCAGCAGCGCATTTCCATCGCCCGCGCTCTCCTTGCAAAACCGGATTGGCTCTTCCTCGACGAGGCGACCGCTTCCATGGACGAGACGCTTGAGGCGAGGATCTATGAGATTCTCTTCAAGCATCTACCCGCGACGACCATTGTCTCGATCGGACATCGCTCAAGCCTCATCGACATGCACGACCGGCATATTGAGATGCGGAGCGACGACGATGGCGTGTTTACGCCCTCCGAGAAACCCGCTTTGGTCAAAACAGACGTTTCCCTGTCTCCCGGCTTTTGATCCGGGAAGCAGCCCGTCCCGCGCGAGAGCATTTGGCCGCGCCTCACCATCCGCCTTCGCGCGCGCGGCCACGACCGGAAGACGGCCCGTTCTGGGCCTATTTCACCCGCCGGAGGGAGCTTGCCCATAAGCTTGGGGCTCAACGATTTGCGGGTGTTGCACAATTTCCTGCCGACTTTGCGCGGGATCCTTGAAGATCTGCGCGGCGATGCGCCTTTGAAGTTCCTCGAAGAACTCGAGGAAACCTGCATGTAGGCGGCCGCTCCCGGCCCGGCGCCAGCTCCTCGCCGGTGTTGGGGGCGGCTCGTCAGCCGTTCTTGCCCCAGGACAGCCTGATTTTGAACTCCGGCGCGGAGTCGGGCGAGACGATCCACAAATCGCAGTCCTGGCTGAGAGTGGCGCCAAACTCGATCTCGATTCCTTCCGGTTTTTGCGACATGGTGTCGATCGAGGCTTCAACTGTCTTGACCAGCGCGCCGATCGTGCCGAGCGCTGCCTGAAAAGTCTCGGCGCTCGCCCTTGAAAAGCCATTCGTCAGGCCGGCGTCAGGCATTCCCGGCTCGGGAGCGCCGCCGAAAAGCACGATATTCCCCTCGGCCAAATCCACGATCATACGCGCTGACATATAGCAGTCTCCATTTCGCCGGTCGGCGGCATATTCCCGAGTTGAGAAATAATCTCAGTCATTTCCTTATAACATCGACTCCCGCCGCGCGATGCGCTTCAGCCAAGCCGCCCGACAAGTTTCTCGTAGAGCGGATTGGTTGCTGAAAAAACATAGTCGAGCGTTGCGACGCCCACATGATCGGCGCCATGAGCGATGAGCCAGTCGGCGAGCGGCGCGACCTTGTCGGTCGGGCAATTCAACGTCAGGCGTCCGTCCGCCGCGCGAAAGCGCGGGCGCGCGGCGAAAAGCGCCTCGGCGTCCGCGATCAGGGATGGGAACGGGTTGGCGAGTACGGTCGAGACTTCCCGCGTCGTGCGCGCTTCCTCCTCCGCCGCGATGCGCGAAAGTATGACGCGCGCATTCTCCCGCGCCGGCGGACTCCA
Organism: Methylocella tundrae; assembly: GCF_901905185.1. GTDB lineage: Bacteria > Pseudomonadota > Alphaproteobacteria > Rhizobiales > Beijerinckiaceae > Methylocapsa > Methylocapsa tundrae. The sequence continues at coordinate 111,285 of NZ_CABFMQ020000076.1, read as the reverse complement.
GTCCGCGCTCAGCGAGGCGACGAGATTGGCCTGCGAACGCAAAATGATCCCATCGTCAAGAATTTTCAGCGCATTGGCGGCGAGCGTCGCCCCCGTCGTCGTGATGTCGACGATGAGTTCGGCCTGCCCGGCGGCGGGAGCCCCTTCCGTCGCGCCCGAACTTTCCACGATGCGATAATCGGCGACATGCATCTTCGCGAAAAAGCGCCGCGTCAGATTGACGTATTTGGTGGCGACGCGCATGCGCTCGCCGCGCCTTGCCCGAAAGCTCGCCGCGACGTCTTCGAGGTCGGACATGGTCTTGACGTCGATCCACGCGCGCGGGACGGCGACGACGACATTCGCGCCGCCAAATCCGAGCGGCGTCAAAAGCGCCACTTTTTCATCGGCGTCGGCGATCGTTTCGCGGACGAGATCCTCTCCTGTAACGCCAAGATGGACATTGCCGCTCGCAAGCTGCGCGACAATGTCGGAGGCCGATAAAAACGCGATCTCGACGTTTTTCAGGCCCGCGAGCGAACCGCGATAGTCGCGCGCGCCGCGCCCTTGCACGATCTCAAGCCCCGCCCGCGCAAAGAAGGCGGCGGCGTTTTCCTGCAGGCGTCCCTTGGACGGAATAGCGAGAACGAGCGTTTCGCTCATGCCGCGTCTCCTTCTAAAGCCAGCGGCAGGCGATCGACCCAGATCGACGCGCCAACGGCAGGGATGGCGCGATCGGCTCCGAGCGTTTGCAGCAGCTGGTCATACCGTCCGCCAGCGACGATCGGCTTCTCATCGGGGCGGGCGCGGTCGAGCGCCTCGAACACAAAGCCCGTGTAATAGTCGAGATTGCGCGTAAAGCTCGCCTCGAAACTGAGCGCCGCGACGTCGAAGCCGAGCGCCGCGATGAAGCCGAGCCGCGTGTCGAAAGCGTCGAGACTCGCGTCGAGATCGAGACTTGCCTCTTGCGCCAGCCGGCGCATTCGCACCGAGGCCGCGTCCGGATTGCCCTCGATGGCAAAAAAAGCCTCGATGATGGCGACCTTCTCATCCGAAACGCCGACACCCCGCTTCAGCGCCGCCTGTTCCAGAAAACGGTCGGCGATCTCGCCCGCCGTGCGTCCGCCGACGGCGACGATTCCCGCGATCGACAGAAGATCCTCGACGAAGGCGCGCGCGCCCTGCTTGTCGGCGCCTTCCAGCATGCCGAGCACGCCCGAATGGTCATGACCCGAGCCGTTTTGGGAGGCGTTGAGGATCGCCTCGACCGACTTGCCCTGGCTGTGCCCACGGGCGATGCGGCGGCGCCATTGCGGCGCCAGATCAAGCGCCGCCAGAAGGCGCGAAAAAAGCCCCGCGTCGCCGATGCGAACGCTGAGGTCAAGGCCGTGGCCGGCGGAGGCGGCGTCGAGCGCAAGAGTCAGAATTTCGGCGTCCGCCGCCTCGCGGTCGGCGCGGCCGAAACTTTCGACGCCAGCCTGCGTGAACTCACAGCTCTGGCCGGCGGCGTAGCGAAACACCGGGCCGCAATAGGAAAAAGCGGCGGTCTCGCCCGCGGCGCCCGAGGCGAGATAGTGCTTTGAAACGGGAATCGTATATTCCGGGCGCAGACAATATTCGGCGCCGGAAAGATCGCTCGTCAGATAGAGCTGCCCGCGCAGATCCTCCCCCGAATCGAAGAAGATCGAGGCCGGCTGAAGGATCGGCGGCTCGCAGCGCGCATAGCCCGCGCGGATCAGATGCGTCGCGACGACGCCGGAAGAATTTTGGACGGAGGTCACAGCGCGCGGCTCACAGGATGGTTCGAAACTGGCTTTGCTCCTAAAGTCCCGCTGGACACGCAACGCAACATCAAGCCCTCATGGCGAGGAGCGCCTGAAGGGGCGTCATCGCGGCGCGGAAGAGGCGGTCGTGTCTCTAAATGGGCGCTTTGCAAGCGAGGGCTGTTTAGCAGGCGGAAGCGTTGGTTGCGACTGCTTTTGCTGGAAAATGTGAATTGCCGAGGCTCAATGGCGCGCCAACACCTCTTGGACCGCCGCGACCAGCCCGGATTCGGGAACGGCGAATTGCGCCTTGGCGCGCAGTTCAAGGTAATCCGCGCGATCCTTGCTGGAGCCGGCGAGTTCGGCGCCGAGCGCAAGGTCTCGGATGGCGACCTCATCTCTTTCGCGCTCGTTGGACCCCTGAATGACGGCGCAGATCGAGCCGCGCTTGTCGGCGTATTTCAGCTGCGCGTTCATGCCGGACTGGCCAAGGTAGAGTTCGGCGCGAATGCCCGCCTCCCGCAACGCGGAGACAAATTTTTGGTAGCGCGGAAGCTCGCCCTTATCGAGCGCGAGCACCACCACCGGGCCCTGCTGCGGCTTGGCGGAGACGATCGGCGATCGAACCGCCTTCAGCGCTGAATAAAGCCGCGAGACGCCGATGGAAAAGCCTGTCGCCGGGATATTTTCGCCGCGGAAGCGACCAACGAGACCGTCATAGCGCCCGCCGCCGCCAACCGAGCCGAAGCGGATCGGCTTGCCGTCCTCGCCGTCGATTTCAAAGGTGAGTTCGGCCTCAAAAACGGGGCCGGTGTAATATTCAAGGCCGCGGACGACGGATGGGTCGATGCGGATGCGACCGTCGTCATAGCCGGCCTGAGAAATCAGTTCGGCGATCTGTTCAAGTTCCGTGCGGCCTTCTTGGCCGATCTCACTGTCGGCCAATCGGATATCTATTGACGCTATATGATCTTCCCACGCCTTTTGTGGGTCGATGAGGCCAACCACAAACTCTTGCTGGCCAGCATCCAGTCCCGCGCCCTTCGTAAAATCGCCGCTCTCGTCCTTGCGCCCCGGCCCGAGCAGCAGTTTCACACCCTCTGGCCCAAACTTGTCGAGCTTGTCGATGGCGCGCAGCACGATCAGCCGCCGCGCGGCGTTCGCCTCGCCGCTGAGCCCGATCGCCTCCAGAACGCCGTCCAGAATCTTGCGGTTGTTCACCTTGATGACGTAATCGCCGCGCTTGACGCCAAGGCGCTCCAGCGTATCCGCCGCCATCATGCACATCTCGGCGTCGGCCGCGACGGAGGCGGAGCCGACCGTATCGGCGTCGAACTGCATGAACTGGCGAAACCGCCCTGGCCCCGGCTTTTCGTTGCGAAACACATAGCCCGCGCGATAGCTGCGATAGGGTTTTGGCAGACGATCGAAATTTTCAGCCACGAAGCGGGCGAGCGGCGCCGTCAGGTCATAGCGCAGCGACAGCCAGCTTTCGTCATCATCCTTGAACGAAAAGACGCCCTCGTTCGGTCGGTCGAGATCGGGCAGAAACTTTCCCAATGCATCGGTGAATTCGATGAACGGCGTCTCGACCGCCTCGAAACCATAGAGTTCATAAGACTCTTTGATCGCAGCGAGCATTTTTTCGGTCGCGGCGATCTCCGCCGGCCCACGGTCGCCAAAGCCGCGCGGCAGTTTTGCGCTCGCGCGTTGCGTAATTTTCGTGTCGTCGTTCATTAAATCCTCGTAACTCCCGTGCTTCTTACGAGGCGCGAGGCGAAGCGGCAAGGGATGCCTTCAAGGAGCCCCCTTGGCGGGCGCCGAAAAAAGCTTATGTCTTGTGCGGCGATATGGAATTCGCCGATTTTGCACCGGAGAAGGCAATGTCACCCGAGGAACGTCAGTTGCTCACAGGCCTGTTCGACCGCATCCAGAGCGCAGGGGCCAATCCGCGCGACAGGGAAGCGGAGACCTTCATTGAGGACGCCGTCAAGGCGCTTCCCTATGCGCCTTATCTCCTCGCTCAGACCACCATTGTTCAGGATCAGGCGCTGCGCGCGGCCAATGACCGCCTGCAGCAGCTAGAGGCGCAGGTGCGCGACCTCGAACAGCGCGCCGCACAGCCGCAACAGGGCGGCGGCAGCTTCCTCGGCGGCCTCGGCTCCCTGTTTGGCGGCGGCAATCCGCAGCCTTCTCCCCCGCCGCAACAGCCGCGCGCGCCTTCGCCCGGCTGGGGCCAGCCGCCGCAGCAGGGCGGCTGGCAGCAGCCGCCACAACAGCAGCCCGTAGGAGGACCGTGGGGGGCGCCGCAAGGCGGACCGATGGGCGGCGGCTTTGGCGGTGGCCCAATGGGTGGTCCAATGGGTGGTCAAGGCGGCGGCTTCCTCAAGGGAGCGCTCGGAGCCGCGGCTGGCGTCGCCGGCGGCGTTCTTCTCGCCGATTCAATCAAAGGCTTGTTCGGCGGCCACAATAATGCGCTCGGCATCGGCGCCGGCGTGCCCGGCGTCGATCAGGGGCTGGCGGGGCTTGGCGGCGGCCGCGAGACCGTCGTCAATAATTACTATGGCGATGACGCGGTTCGCCAGCAGGACGCCCAGCAGGACGCCGATCAGGATCAGGACGACGTACAGGACGCCGCCGACTACAGTTCGGACTATGGCGACGACGACAACAGCACGGACGTCTAGAGCGGGCTTCATGGACGGCGCCGCCGAGGCCGTGAGGCCGTCTCATTCGGGCTTGCGCGGCGCATGCGCCAAAACAACGTCGACATAGGCGTCGGCGCTGTGGCTTTGCCTGAAGGCTTTAGCGAGAGCCGCCGCGCGGCAGTGGCTCCCCTGCAAGCGTCCGGCGAGCCGCTCGACGGCGTCGGCGAACGCCGGCGCGTCGTAGGGCGAAAAAATCTCGCCCTCGGCTTCGCCGCGCGTGATGCTGTCTCCGGCAAAAGTTCCCTTTGAGGCGACGACAGGCCGGCCGGCGGCGACGGATTGCGTAAAGATGCCCGATCCTCGAAGACCGAAAAGAATGGGATCATAGGGCAAAAGCATCGCGTCGATCCGGCTCGTTTCGGCGACGTAGTCTTGCCCGTTCAGAACGCCCTCGATCAACCTTATGCCCTGCATCCGCCGCAGCTCGGCCTCGGCCGCAACCGTCGCCGGCTCCCAACCGCAATGTTGCAGCTGGACGGTGAAATCAGCCGCCAGCCCCCGCGCGCGACAGATCTCTATGGTCTTCGGCAGCAGGTGAAATCCCTTATCGGATTTGGAATTGCCGAAAAAACCAAAGACCGGCCTTTCCGCGGGCGCCGCCGCCGGCGCGACATCGCCAAATGGCACGGGGAGAATGTCCGTTTCAACGCGAAACGTCGTGCGATAAAGCCGTCGCATCGCCTCGTTCTCGGTCGTAAAGAAAAGCGTCTTTCCGATCAGCGGCCGGGCGAGAGCGAAGGCTTTGCGATAGAGTTTGGTCCCAAGCTTTGCCGGGCGGCCCCATGCCGTCCAGTTCGGCCCGAACATGAGTTGACAGAGAACGCGTGGCCGCGCTCCTTCGGGCCTTGCCAGCAGAGCGCGGACCAGTCCAAGAATCTCATTCTGGGAGCAAGCAGGAACAACGATAAGATTGTCCGCGCTCCAGGCGTCAGGCGGCAGCGCCCTTAGATCCTTTTCGAAAGAAGCGTTCAAGACGCGCCATGTGTCGATTTCCGACGGCTGTGTCGGATCTGCCTTGAGGCCGAGGATTTTCGCGAAAAGCGTTCGCCGGCGATCATGTTCGCGCTCGGAAATGACAACGCCGAAATAGAGTGGATAGTTAAAGTGTGGAAGAACGCCGAGTTCTTCAGCGACCGAGGCCTGCATGACCTTCGTCCCGAACCCCAGGTGACGAACGCCCCGGCGCGTCAGCGCCTCTCCGACCTGTTTGATCAGGCTGTAGCTGTGCTCGCCACGGCCGATCAGCCCGTTGTCCAGGAAAATAATATCCATGCCACCCCTGCCCCCGGACGCCACGCAACGAGCAATGCGCCCCCGGTCTCGTTGGGACGTCGGGGATTGACTATTTGCGCGGGAGCAATCGCGCGCTCCAGGCCTTCAACGCCCGGATGATCGAATGACGTTGGCGGGCCCGCCAATAAGCAACGAGCTTGCGTCCGAAGACATCGGCAAGCGCATCAGCTTCGGTCTCGAGCCTTTCAGCGAGATAGCTTTTAGCGGCGTTATTGCGCGAACGCAGGGGCGGCCAAATATCGTTGATCGCCTCGAGAGCCCGGATAAAGCAGGAGGCCTCAGGGAGGCGGCTATTGAACATGCGGGCGTTGGCGACGCAATGGTCAATGATCATCTCGCGCGAGCGCAAGTCGAGATCATTGGGGCCGAACCTGTCGTAGTTCAGAACGCCATGGAGGTGAGGATGCTTGGTGAAGCCATTGCCGCCATGCATCCGGTAAATCGACAAGGGGCGGTCGATCAGCACGCTTCCCGTCAAAACGCTGATCCCGCGAATAAGGTAAGTGTCAATCGCATAGCGCAAACCGGGCAACGCTGGATCGCCGATAAATAGATCGAGCGCATCGCGGCGAAAGCAATTGCCCGAAGTTGGCGACCAGACCCATGACGCGACGTTCATGGGCTCGATAAGCCGGACTTGCGTCTTGATCGATGCGTCCATTTTCTGCAAGGGCCAGAATTCGGGACAGATCGAGTCAAAATTTCGCAGAAGATCAGCGGCGTTTTTGGTTTTTTCCAGCGCCTGCGCATTGTCCCCGCGGATCGTGCTAAGGACAATCCGTGAATTGAGGGCCTGCATCATGTCCGAGGATGTGAGGCCGACGGGAAGGCGCAGAGACAAATGCACGAAGACATGCGTTTCTACAAAGGCCGACACCAGAACATCGTCGGCGTCGAGGAAGACGATATATTCGCCAGAACTCGCCGCAAAGCCGTCGACACAAGCGGCGCATTGCCCCTCATTGCGCGCGCGCCTTAGAACCACGGCGCTCGGATAATCCGCGGCGATCTCAAGGAGAACCTCTGCGCTCTCATCCGTCGAGGCGTTGTCGACGATAATACACTCGATGTTCGGATAGTTTTGCGCAAATACCGAATCGACGGCTTGGCGCAGGAAGCGCCCATAATTGTAATTGACGACGATCACGCTGACCATAGGCAGATCAAATGTCGACGCCTTTTCGGCGCCCGCCCAAATCTTGTGCTTTAAGTCCTTGCCAATTTTGATCGTACGGTCGTCCATCAATCTCAATGTTCTCCTTGATTCTCCCCGAAGAGCAATGTCCGTTGGCGCGGCGATCTCCGCGAACGAACCTGAAGCAAGAAACGCTCCGGGGTTTTTTCTGCCGGAAGTCTGAGCCCCCCTTCTGATGACGCCGATTCAGCCGGAGGGCTGGGGCGCGCGAGGAAGGCTGCCCGAGTTCGTTCTTCAAGTCAAATAATCGAGAGCAAATCAGTTGGCCGCTCCATGAGCTTTACGCGAGCCGCAGCTTCGGCTTCAGGCTGCATCGCTCCGGGCAGACGGCTGCTTCGTCATATATACTTCAAATACTACCTGAGCGGGCGGCATTTTATAATAGAGGCGCTACGCGACGGAAAGCGCCGGGGGGCGTGGATAATCTTTAAGAGAATCCTGTAAACTCCCGCGGTAAGCCGATCTGGCTTGACTTTTCTCTGCAAACCAGCGATAGAGCATCATCTGCCTAAGTGTAGATGTTGGCGCTCCGGTTGCGTGAAGGATAGCTTGCTATTCTCCTGTCGGGCGCACCAGCGCACTCCGCTCGACAGCCCAGGCACGCAGGGCGTCCAACCTATCTGAAGCCCACGCTCCGCCCAAAAGGCGGCCACGGGCTCATCGAAAGATCCCCCATTGCAAGATTTCTCCGGACTCGGCTTGGCCGCGCCCCTTCTCCTTGCCCTGAATAAACTCGGCTACACGGCGCCGACGCCCATTCAGGCGCAAGCCATCCCCCATCTCATGACGGGCCGCGATCTCGTCGGCATCGCTCAAACGGGCACGGGCAAGACGGCCGCCTTCGCCCTCCCCATCCTTCATCATCTCATCACTCATCCGCAACAGGCGCCGCGTGGCGGAGCCCGCGTTCTGGTGCTGAGCCCGACGCGCGAACTCGCCAGCCAGATCGCCGAGAGCTTCCGCAGCCTTGGCTCTGAAATGCAGCTTTCCGTCCAGGTGGTGTTCGGCGGCGTGCCGCATGGCGCGCAGATCAGGGCGCTGCAGCGCGGTCTCGATGTTCTCGTCGCAACGCCCGGCCGTCTCGTCGATCATCTTGACGCCGGCGCCGCGCATCTCGGCAAGACTGAATTTTTCGTGCTCGACGAAGTCGACCAGATGCTCGACCTCGGTTTCGTCAAATCGATCCGCCGCGTCGTCGGCACACTGCCGAAGCGTCGCCAGAATCTGTTCTTCTCGGCGACGATGCCAACCGAAATCGCCAAGCTCGCCGGCGAACTCCTCAATGATCCCGTCCAGGTCTCGGTCACGCCGGTGGCAAAGACGGCCGACCGGGTCAACCAGCAGGTGCTTTTCGTCGAGACCCATCGCAAGCGCGACGTTCTCGTCGATCTCTTGTCCGACGCCGGAATGGCGCGCACGATCATCTTCACCCGCACGAAGCGCGGCGCCGACAAGGTGACCCAGCATCTCGACGCGACAGGCATCGCGGCGGTCGCGATCCACGGCAACAAGAGCCAGAATCAGCGCGAACGCTCTCTCGCGGCTTTCCGCGCCGGGCGCGTGCGCGCTCTCGTTGCAACGGACATTGCCGCGCGCGGCATCGATATCGACGGCGTCACCCATGTCGTCAATTTTGACCTGCCGGAAGTTGCCGAAGCCTATGTTCATCGCATCGGGCGCACCGCCCGGGCGGGCGCGGAAGGCGTCGCGATTTCGCTTTGCGACGGCGCCGAGCGCGACCTTCTTCGCAATATCGAAAGGCTGACACGCCTTAACCTGCCGACGCAAGACCGCCGCGCGGCGCCCGGCTCGCCGGAGGCAAAGCCGCCCGCGCGGAGCGCAACCTCGCCGCGGCCGCAGCAGGACAGGCGTCCGGGCGCAGGCCCCTCGCGTCCGCAAGAACGCGGTTTCGGCGCGCGAAGCGCCGGCGCGCCGGGCTCGAATGGGCCGTCGGCGTCAAGGCCGCGTTATAATAGCGCAAGGCCGCAGGGCGAAAGACGGCGCGGCGATCGCGACGCCATCCAGCCGGCGTAAGCTTCCAGCGTTCGCCGCCGCTCACTGGAGCTCCATGCTGTTTCGTGGCAGCATGGAGCCGCTGGCGGAGAAGCTTTATGAAGATATTCACATTCTGGCGCTCACTCGCGAGTTTTCGCGTCCGCATCGGGCTTAATCTCAAGGGCCTGGCGCCCGAGCAGGTCTTCGTCGATCTTTTCAAGGGTCAGCATTGCGCGCCCGCCTATCTGGCGATCAATCCGCAGGGCCTGCTTCCGGCGCTCATCGAGGGCGAGGGGCCGCCATTGGTGCAATCCCTCGCCATTCTCGAATATCTCGACGAGACGCATCCATCTCCCCCGCTCCTGCCAGCCGACCCGCGCGGACGCGCAAGGGCGCGCGCGCTCGCGCAAATCGCGGCGGGAGACGCGCATTCGCTGGTGACGCCCCGCGTGCGCGGCTATCTCGCAGCTGAATTCGGCGTCGATGAAACCGGCCAGACGAAATGGGCGCATCATTGGCTGGGGCTCGGCCTGCAATCAATTGAAGAACATCTGACTCGCGAGAGCGAGACCGGCCTCTATTGTCACGGCGACACGGTGACCATCGCCGATATTTCGGTCGTCAGCGTCGCCGTCGGCCATCAGCTTTTCGGCGGCGCGCTCGACGCCTATCCAAGGCTTGCTGAAATCATCGATCGCTGCTTCCAACTCGAGGCGTTCAGCGCCGCTCACCCTCTGAAGCAGCCCGGCGCGCCATGAAAGACGCGCCGCTTCTGACAGGCGCCGCGCGCTCGCTGTTTCGTTTGGTCGCCTGCTTCGCGCTTTGCTATGTGATCGCGGCGATCGAAGGCGCGGCCACTGCGCCGCAGATTGCAGGCTGGTACGCAACGCTGGCAAAGCCGGCCTGGACGCCGCCGAACCTTGCTTTTCCGATCGCCTGGACCATCCTTTACGGGCTGATGGCGATTGCGCTCTGGCGGCTTTGGGACCGCGCCCCGGCATCGGCGGCGCGCCGGAGCGCCCTGATTTTATTCCTTGTTCAGCTGGCTCTCAACGCGAGCTGGTCGCCCGTCTTTTTCGGGCTCCACGCCATATGGGCCGGCTTCGCCATTATCCTGCTGCTGGTCGGAACGCTCGCGGCGACCATGTGGCAGAGCGCCAAGGCTGATCGGATCGCCGCCTTTCTGCTTGCGCCCTACCTTGCCTGGATCAGCTTCGCGGCGGCGCTGAACGGCGCTGTCGCCCTGCTCAATTCCTGAAGCGCTACCTATACGCCATGCGCAGATCGAGCGTCGCTTCGACGCCAATCTTCTCGTAATGCGCGCCGAGCCATTGTTTGCCCGCCTCGCGGCCAAATCCATGCAGCTTCTGGATCATGGACCAGGAGGCGTCGATTTTGGTCGAGGCCGCGAAGGGCTCAAGGAATTTCCCGCCGTCGATGCGATGCACGAGCGTGCGCATATATTGGTCGCCCGTCAGTCTGCCCTTGTCGATCAGCCTGTTGACGAAATCCATTGCGCGGAGTTCGCCCATCAGCGCGCCGTTGAATGTGATTTCGTTCAGGCGGTCCTGAATGTCGCGCGCGGACTTCGGCGTTTCATCGCGCTCGATGGGATTGATCTGCACGATCAATATATCGGGGCACGCGGTCTCGTAGAACAATGGAAAAAGCGCCGGATTGCCCATGTAGCCGCCATCCCAATAGGGGACGCCGTCGATCTCCACCGCCTGAAAAAGGAACGGCAGGCAGGCCGACGCCATCACATGATCCGCAGTCAGATCCTTGCCTTCGAAGATGGTGACCCTGCCGTTATGGACGTTCGTCGCCGTAACGAACAGCTTCAGCTCGGTCATGGCGCGCACTTTTTCAAAATTGATCATTTTGATCAGATGGTCGCGCAGCGGATTGATGTTGAGCGGATTGAACTCGTAAGGGCTCGCATAATGGGTCAGGAAATCCGTCCACCAGAAGGCAAGGCTGCGCTGCAGCGGCAGATCGCGGAAGAACATATGGATGATTTTTTGCTGCGCGGGAGAGAACGCCGCCGCGTCGCTGATCGAACGCCAGAATTTGGCGAGGCTCTTGCGCGCGCCCTTGCGGCCGCCTTCGAGATAACCCTCGGCAAAAACGACGGCGTTCATCGCGCCGGCGCTCGTTCCCGTGATCGCCTCCACGTCCAGCCGTTCGTCTTCGAGGATGGCGTCCAGCACGCCCCATGTGAAGGCGCCATGCGAACCGCCGCCCTGCAGGGCCAGGCTGATTTTTTTCTGGCCGTTCCAATCGTCCGGCGCGACGGATTCAGTCATGGCTTCCTCGATTCAGCTTATTCGGCCGTCCAGCCGCCGTCGATCGAGATATTGGCGCCAGTGATCTGGCAGGCCGCATCGGAGGTGAGGAAAACCGCGAGCGCGGCGACCTGTTCGACGGTTACGAATTCTTTGGTCGGCTGCGCCGTCAAAAGCACGTCATTGATGACTTGCTCGCGCGTCAGATGGCGCGCCGCCATCGTGTCCGGGATCTGTTTCTCGACGAGCGGCGTCCAGACATAGCCGGGCGAGATGCAATTGACCGTGGTTCCGAATTTGGCGAGCTCCAGCGCGGCCGTCTTGGTCAGGCCGTCGATGCCGTGCTTGGCGCTGACATAGGCCGATTTGAAGGGCGAGGCGACTTTCGAATGGGCCGAGGCGGTCGAGATGATGCGGCCCCATTTGCGCGCCTTCATGCCCGGAATCGCCGCGGCGATCGCATGGAAGGCGGCGGACAGATTGATCGCGATGATGAGGTTCCAGGTGTCGATCGGAAACTCCTCGATCGGCGCGACATGCTGGATCCCTGCGTTATTGACCAGAATGTCCACGCTGCCGAAGGCTTTCTCGGCGTCCGTCACCATCGCGCGAATTTCCTCGGGCTTCGTCATGTTCGCCGGCGAATAGCGCGCCTTGACGCCGAAATCCTTCTCGATCGCCGCCCGTTCGGCTTCGATCGCCGCCGCGTCGCCAAGGCCGTTGATCGTGACGTTGGCGCCCTCCTTGGCGAAGGCGCGCGCGATGGCGAGCCCGATGCCGCTGGTCGAACCGGTGACGATGGCGTTGCGCGTTTGCAGGGTCATGATGAACTCCGTGGTGAATGGGCGCGGATGGACTGGCGGGACTGCCGGGCTGACAATAAATCTATACCGGGTCGAAGATGATCTTACCAAGCGCGCTCCGGCGCGGAGTCGCCCCGGGGGCAGCCGGTCGCCTTACCTGCATAATTGCGATATATTACGGAGATGACAATTTTGCGCGCATCGCCCCCCCGCCTCGACCATCAGGATCATGACCATTCGAAAAAGCCCGATGGCGAGGCCGCCTTGAACGCGGCGCTGACACTATGCCGCCAGGAAGGCATCGCTTTGACTCCGAGCCGGCGCCGCATCCTCGAAATTCTGGCGCGCGAGAGACGCCCCCTCGGCGCCTATGATCTCATCGACCGCGTCGCGGATCTTACCGGAAAACGCCCCGCGCCGATTTCAATTTATCGCGCGCTGGATTTCCTGCTTGAAAACAGCCTCGTTCACCGGCTGGCCTCGCGCAACGCCTATCTCGCCTGCGGCCACGGCCACGCCCGTGAAACGCCGATCGCCTTTCTGATCTGCGACGTCTGCGGCGAAGTGGTCGAGGCCAATTCCGGCGCGCTGCGCGGCAGTATCGCGGAGCTGACCAGCGAGGCGCATTTCTTTCCGCGCGCGCAAGTCATGGAAGTGACAGGCCTTTGCCGGGCCTGCGCGGGGACGTGAGCGCGGCGCCGACTACAACAACAGCGACACTAATTGGCGTCGTTCCCTTTTTCGCAATGAAGAAATATTACGCCTTTGGGTGGCGGAAACGGGCCATTGTAACGAAGGCGGAAATTCGTAGCTCGTTTCTTCTTAAAGGCATCCTGATATTCTATTCGACCAAACAGATAAATTGCCTTCGCTCCATTATTTATGTCGCTAATTTCATTTTCGGTTAGCGACCGACGATACCATATTGTCTTTGACATCACGCTATTGGCACCTAAGCTAGCCGGAAACTTTTGCTCCAGTTTAGGCGCCACCAATTTTTCTTCGTTGAGCGGCTCAGCAATTTCCAAATCTGCCCAGCTCACGACATTGTAAGCTGGGGTTTGGCCACAATTCCGAAAGTTTAGAAGTACTCCTGGCTTGTTTTTATGTACCATTATAGGAGGCTCCAACATCGTCCCTTCGTAGATACACGCGTCATTTGGAAAGACATAGGCCCGTAATTGGCGACGACCGTTTCGTACCATGACAAACAGAGTGAAGATTAGTGCAATAAACTGAAGGAGCGCAGCAATCGTTGTTATTGCAGCGATCTTATCGCTAAGATGCCATTCGGATTCCATAAAATCGTCCTTGAGGGTACGAAGATGCTTTGTGACCCCTTGGAGACCCCAGATAAGCGCCAGAACTGGTGATCTCTGAAATTTACAGCACGGTATCGAAGATGACTGCCGCGACACAGCGTGTCAAAGGCGAATGGCTAAGGACAAGAACGCTTTGACCTTGCCTTGCGGCGCATCCAGCCTTGACGCCAAATCCATTTTTCGCCACGACTGTCGCGGCTCCGTCGGTTAGGATCGCGCCGCGCCGGCGGATGATCGCGCCTTGAGGCGCTTTCGAAAACTTCGGGAAACCGCCCCGCATGAGCTTGCTTCAAGAAACGCCCTTCGAAACAGCATCGGCCTCCTCCCGCTACGCTGACGCGCAGGAGGCGGGGCCGGCGCCGCGCCGGAACTCCGTCGGCGTCATGGTCGGATCGGGCGCGGCGGCCGTGCGCGTCGGCGGAGGCGCCCCAATCGTCGTTCAATCGATGACCAACACCGATACGGCCGACATTGACGCGACCGCCGCGCAGGTGGCCGCGCTGGCGAGAGCCGGCTCCGAACTCGTGCGCATCACGGTCGATCGCGACGAGGCGGCCGCCGCCGTGCCGTATATTCGCGACAAGCTCGCGCGTCAGGGCTGCTATGTCCCGCTCATCGGCGATTTCCACTATATCGGCCACAAGCTTCTCGCCGACCATCCGGCCTGCGCCGAGGCGCTCGACAAATACCGCATCAATCCGGGCAATGTCGGCTTCAAGGACAAAAAGGACCGCCAGTTCTCCGCCATCGTCGAAATGGCGATCAAGCACGGCAAGGCGGTGCGCATCGGCGCCAATTGGGGTTCGCTCGATCAGGAGCTTCTGACCGCCCTGATGGATGAGAACGCAAAAACAGCCGCCCCCGTCCCAGCCGACGCCGTGATGCGCGAGGCGATGGTGCAATCGGCGCTGCTCTCCGCCGCGAGGGCTGAGGAAATCGGGCTGCCGCGAGACAAAATTATCCTCTCGGCCAAGGTCTCCGCCGTACAGCAGCTGATCGCCGTCTATCGCACGCTGGCCCGCCGCAGCGACTACACGCTGCACCTTGGCCTCACCGAGGCCGGTATGGGCTCGAAAGGCATTGTCGCCTCCTCCGCCGCCCTCGGGATTCTGTTGCAGGAAGGCATTGGCGACACGATCCGCGTCTCGCTGACGCCGGAGCCCGGCGGCGACCGCACGATTGAGGTGAAGGTCGGTCAGGAAATCCTGCAAACCATGGGTTTTCGCACTTTCGTGCCGCTGGTCGCCGCCTGCCCCGGCTGCGGGCGCACCACCTCGACCGTATTCCAGGAACTCGCGCGCGACATCCAGACCTACATCCGCGATGAAATGCCGCTCTGGAAGACGCGTTATCCCGGGGTCGAGACGCTGAACGTCGCGGTCATGGGCTGCATCGTCAACGGACCCGGCGAATCGAAACACGCCGATATCGGCATCTCCCTGCCCGGAACGGGCGAAACGCCGACCGCCCCGGTTTTCATCGACGGTCAGAAGGCGATGACCTTGCGCGGCGAAGGCATCGCGGCCGAGTTCAAGACGATCGTCGACACCTATATCGAACGCCGCTTCGGCGGCGCGAAAAGCGCGGCGGAATAGACTCGAACACATCGCGGCTTGGTCGATTGGAGCCGACGCGAGGAGACGCTCGTGCGTTTTCCATTGCGCTCGCGCTGATCGTTGGCGATTGTCGTCATGGATCATCGGGGGTGATACATGAATCGCGCGCTTCTCGTCGCAGCAGTCGCCGCGTCGTCATTATTGCCGCCGGCGCCGTCATCGGCTGGCGAGGCGGCGCCGGCCGCTTTGTGGCAGGGCTTTTATGGCGGCGTGAACTGGGGCGTCGCGACGGGCGAGACCAAATGGTCTGATCCGGGCGGCATTCTTGCGGCGCGCACGCCACGCTACCCGGCTTCCTCCGGCCAGAACGGCCTCTTCGGCGGCGGACAGATCGGCTACAATGTCACCGTCGGCTCGTGGGTCGCCGGCCTTGAGGGCTCGGGCGCAGCTTCAAATCTCTTTGGCCACGCCATATGCGGCGGCGCTCTTGGCGCGCCGGATGGCCTGGGCTGGACCTGCGAATCGAACCTCCGCGCGCTTGGCGACGTGAGCGGACGTGCTGGCTACGCGGTCGGACGCGCGTTGATCTTCGGCAAGGCGGGCGCCGCCATTGCCAACGAGGCTTTCGCCGTTCCTGTCTTCGTCGAAAACCACAACGGCGTTCGCCCGGCAGGCGGCCAGACCCGTTTTGGCTGGGTCGTCGGCGCCGGCGTCGAATACGCTTTATGGCCGCATTGGTCGGTCAAGGGCGAGTTCGACTATTATGACTTCGGGCCCGGACAGATCGGCCTTTATGATCCCTATTACGGCGACGTCTCGCATGTGAGCATTCGCCACAGCGTGCAACTGTTCAAGCTCGGCCTCAACTATCGGTTCAACGACGAGGGGCCCGAGATATCCGCGCCCATGCTGCCGATACTTGGCGACGTCACTGGCGAGTTCGGCGGCCGATTCGGCGTAACGACCGGCTATTTCCAGAAAAACCTCTTCGCGTACTCGCCGATCCTGGTCTCGCGCCTTGCGTGGAATGATCTCAGCGCCGGGTCGATCGAGGGCTTCGCTCGCGTCGACCATAGCTCGGGCGTGTTCGTGAAAGGATTTCTTGGCGGCGGCAGCCTGTTCGGCAGCCATATGACCGACGAGGACTATCCGCCGGTTACGGAGCCTTATTCGAGGACGCTTTCGCAGCAGCAAAAAGGGAACAATTTCTCCGCCGTCGCTGATCTCGGCTATAGCGCGCTGCGCGGCGAGGGCTGGAAGATCGGCGGCTTCGTCGGATACAGTTACTACCAGCAGGCGCTCAATGCCTATGGCTGCGCTCAGGTTGCGAGTTCGCCGATATGCGCCCCATCGGACAATATTCCCGCCGGCCAACTCATATTGAGCGAAACGGAACATTGGAACTCGATTCGTCTCGGCCTCGCCGGCGACGTCATGCTAACCGATCGCGTCAAGCTCGCCGCCGAGGCGGCATGGCTGCCCTATACAAAATTCGGCGGCGTCGACAATCATTGGCTGCGTCCCGATATCAATCCGATGACCGAAACGGGGTGGAAAGGCGACGGCCTTCAGCTCGAGGCCTCGCTATCCTATTTTGTCACCGACCGCGTAAGCATCGGCGTCGACGGCCGTTATTGGTCGCTTCGCACGCCAACAGGCTATACGCAGTTTCCAAATTCGACCACGATCCAAAGAATGGATTTCAAATCCGGCCTCTATGGCGCGTTCGTGCAGATCGGCTACCATTTTGGCGGCCGCTGAAGAATGAGGCGCTTCAGAAGCGCGCCGTCGTTCAGATGAGCCCCGCCGCTATATTGATCGTGATCGCAAGCACCGCGCTATTGAAGAAAAACGACAAAATGGAATGCAACAGCGACACGCGGCGCATCTCCTTCGCCGTGATTTCGACGTCGGCGGTCTGCGACGCGACGCCGATAATGAAAGAAAAATAGAGGAAGTCGAAGTAATCGGGGTCATCGGTTCCCGGAAACTTCAGGCCGCCCGCCTCATGCGGCTCCTTGCCCGGCTCAGCGTCGAGTTCGTCGAAATATTCATGCGCATAATGCAGGGCATAGGTCAGATGGATGAAGGTCCAGGCGCTGATGATGGTCGCGGCCGCCAGCGTGACATGCAGGCTTTTGGTCATCCCCGACATGTCCTTGGTGGCGCCAAGCTGCGCCACAATCGCCCCCATGGAAGCGATCGCGGCTAAACTGGTCAGAACGAGGACGAGGAATCGTCCCTCATCGCTGGCCTTGGCGCGCCGGCGCATGGACTCCGGGGTAGAGGTGACGACAAGCACGGCCGAAAGAATAAAATAAAGCCATGTGCCGATATTCCACGCGATCAAAAGGCGCGTGGCCACCCGAAAATCGGATGGGAGGAGAAAAGCGACCAATATGCCCAGCGCAAGACCGGCGAAAAGGCGCGGATGGCCCCGGACTGTGAGATAGGGATAGTCTATCCGCACCATGGCCCGCCTCTTCCTGAAGCATCGGACGTCTTGACAGCCTTCAGCTGGCGCGCCGGGCGACAAAGCGCGCCGCCTCTTTGAGGATCATAGCGTCCGCGCCTTGCGAGAAGCAGTCCAGCGCGGCGATTGCCTCGGCCGCAAGTCTGTCGCGCCGCTCACGCGCGCCTTCAAGGCCGAGCGCCGCGACAAGAGTAGCCTTGTTGCGCCCGGCGTCCTTGCCGGCGCGTTTGCCAAGCACCGCCTCATCAGCTTCGACGTCGAGAATGTCGTCCGCAACCTGAAAGGCCGCGCCGAGGGCGAGGCCATAGGCTGAAAGCGCGGCCCTCGCCCTCGCGTCGGCGTTGCCGATGATGGCGCCGGCGATCACCGAAAAATGCAAAAGGGCGCCGGTCTTCATGGATTGAAGCCTGATCACGGCCTCCGTTGTATGCGCCGCTTGCGATTGTTCGGCCTCGAGATCGAGCACCTGTCCGCCGATCATGCCGCCGAAGCCGGCGGCGCGGGCAAGCTCCAGCACAAGCCCGGCGCGGATCGCCGCATCTTGATGGGTCGCAGGATCGGCGATCACGTCGAAGGCGTAGGTCAGAAGGCCGTCGCCGACGAGGATCGCGGTCGCTTCATCATAAGCCTTGTGCGTCGTCGGCCGTCCACGTCGCAGATCGTCATTATCGAGAGCGGGGAGATCGTCGTGAACCAGCGAATAGCAATGGATCATCTCGACCGCAGCGGCGGCGCGGAAAACGCCCTCGCCCTCAACTCCGAACAGCCGCGCCGTCTCGACGAGCAGGAAGGGGCGCAGGCGCTTGCCGCCGCCAAGGGTCGAATAGCGGATTGCGTCGAGGAGACGCGCGGGCCTTGCGATCTCACCGGGAAGCGTCGCCGCGCCAAGCAGGCGATCCAGAATATCCTCAGCGCCTTCCGCGACTGTCTTCAACCGCGTCTCGAATTCCGCCGCCGCGCCCTCAGTCATCGTCGCTTCATCCCACTCGCTGGCCGGGCGAACCCCGCCAAACCAATCGCGCCAAACCAATAAAGTTCAGGCTCGGCTTGCCCGATCGGAGAAGATCGGTCAAGGCTCGCGCATGGCGTCGCGGTTCAGCCGAGCTGGTTTTGTCGGCAAATTGTTCATCATCCTCACCCGGCTCGCTCTGGCGTTCGCGCTGGGCGTCGTCGCGCTGGCCTTCGCCTACCGCTATGTGACGCCGACGTCGACGCTGATGCTGGCGCGGGAGATTGAAGGCGAGCCGGTCCAGCGCCTCTATGTTCCGCTTGCTCAGATATCGCCCAATTTGCGCGCGGCGGTCATCGCGTCCGAAGATGCGTTGTTCTGCCGCCATCACGGGGTCGATTGGGGGGCGTTGCGGGAAGTGATCGACGACGCCGACGCGGACGGCCCCTCGCGCGGCGCCTCGACGATCACGATGCAGACGGCCAAGAACCTGTTTCTATGGCCTTGGCGCTCGGCCATCCGCAAGGCCATAGAAATCCCGCTGGCGCTGCTCATTGATTTCGTCTGGCCGAAGCGGCGCGTGCTCGAAATTTATCTGAACATCGCCGAATGGGGCGATGGCATTTTCGGCGCCGAGGCGGCGGCGCAGCGCTATTTTCAGAAAAGCGCCGACAGACTTGACCTCCGCCAGGCCGCCCTGCTCGCCTCCGCGCTGCCCAATCCCCGGCTGCGCGACCCAGCGCGTCCCAGCCGGCAGCTGAGCCGGCGCGCCGCGACCATCATCGCCCGCACTCGGAGCACGGACACGGCCTGCGTCAATTGAGGCCCCGGATCGAACCGAGTGGCGCTCTCGTGGCGATTTGAGATAGCCAGCGCGGTTTTTTCATTGTATGAGGCGCGTTAACACCTGAGTTCACGTCGAGCCGCAAGGTTCGCTTAACAGCTTTATCGAGACTGATCCATGGCCGTTCCGAAACGCAAAACCTCCCCCATGAAGCGCGGTTTCCGCCGCTCCGCCGATGCGCTCGCGGCCCCGACCTATGTGGAAGACAAGGATTCCGGCGAGCTGCGCCGTCCGCACCACGTCGATCTCAAGACCGGCATGTATCGCGGCCGCCAGATTCTGACGCCGAAAAACAAGGAAGCCTGAGCTTCTTTTCTACCGCGCCGGCGCCAGACCGCTACCGCTGTCTGGCACGGCGGGGCGAAGCGCCGAGCGGCTGTCTCAAGGACGTGCGGCGCAATGCTGAGGCAGGCCCGCTTTCACAGGACGGGCCGCGATTCATCTCAAGCTACGAATGAATCGCTCGCCCGTTGATCGCCTGAGCAGGCTCAGGCGACGGCGAGGAGCCGCTGCGACACGAGTTCGCGCAATGACCGCAGATCACGCGAGAACAGCCTGATCCCCTCCGCGAGCTTTTCCGTCGCCATCGCATCTTCGTTCAGGAGAAAGCGGAAGGTCTTTTCGTCGAGATCGAGTCTCGCCGGGGCCCGGCCGGCCGCGCTCGCGGGATCGAGCCGACGCTGCATTTCCCCGTGATCCCTCGCGAGATCGTCGAGCAATTGCGGCGAAATGGTCAATCGGTCGCATCCTGCCAAAGCTTCGATCTCGCCCTTGTTGCGGAACGAAGCGCCCATGATGACGGTCTTGACGTCGTAGGCCTTGTAATAAGCATAAATCTGCTTGACCGAGAGAACGCCGGGATCGGTTTCGGCCGTATAGGTCTTGCCTTCGGTCTTGACGTGCCAGTCGAGAATGCGGCCGACGAAAGGCGAGATTAGGAATGCGCCTGCGTCGGCGCACGCGGCCGCCTGCGCCAGCGAGAAGATCAAGGTCATGTTGCAGTCGATCCCTTCGGCCTGAAGGATCTCGGCCGCCCTGACGCCTTCCCAGGTCGCGGCGATCTTGATGAGGATGCGCTCGCGCCCGACGCCGCGCCTCTCATATTCGGCGATGATCTCCCGCGCCTTCGCCACCGTGCCTTCTATGTCGAAGGAGAGGTCCGCGTCGACTTCCGTCGAGACCCGGCCCGGAACGATTTTGGTCAGCTCCTCGCCGAAATTGATCGCCAGCCGATCCGCCACCTCGCTTGTCAGATGATTGTGGCTGCGTCCCCAGACGATCGCTTCGGACAGCAGCGGCGCATAGGCCTCGAGCTGAGCGGCTTTCAGAATAAGGGTTGGATTCGTGGTCGCGTCCACGGGCGCGAAGGCGCGCACAGCCTCCATGTCGCCGGTATCGGCGACAACCGTGGTCATGGCTTTCAGTTGATCGAGCTTTGAGGGCATTGGCCTTCCGATGTCGCAGGCGTTTGAATAGACGCTTTATATCGCAAGGCTCTTTCGAGCGCATCGCCTGTTTGACAATGGCCAAACACAAAGAAGGCGTCGATCAAGGCGCATCACGGCGGCTCTCCTTTGGCGCTGATCGCGGCGAGAGACGCCGCTTGAGGAAGACGGCTCCGCTCCGGCGCGAAGTCCGCGACACCGGCCAGCGCCGCCCGGAAAATCATTTAATTAATCGATCAATTTCAGAAGAACAATGAATTATACAGATTGGATTTCCCGCCCTATTTATTGGTCATGAAACGGGTGGAACCAACCCATCCCGATCAGAATTAGCGTTCTCGCCCATAGCCCAACTCGCCGAAATCACGCGCCTTTTTGCCGTGTTCAAGCGAGTCGCGAACAGGAGAAAAATTATGATTGGATTGCGCAAAATCACCACTGGCGGCTTCGCCGTCGCCATGATTGAACTCGCCTTCGCTGCAGCGTCCCCGCACGCCCTGGCTTTCGGCATTATCCCCACTGATGGCAAGAGGTGGGCGACCATTCTCACCCAGGAGAATGAAGGATATCCAAATCCGGCGGGCGACAGCCGCTGCGCTTTGGCGAGCCGACCGGTCGTTGACGCACACGGCCATTTTATGGGCTATCACACGTTCAACGTCTGTAAATGAAAAAATTGAGAACAAATAGACAACATCCAGAACGCGCGCCGGCGGCTGCGGGCCTTTGCTCTGATCAACGCGACAATCTGGAGAGACGGAGCCAGACGGCGTGAACGCCGTCTGGACAATGCCAAACTAGTCGATGAGGCGCTTCAGGGCGCGCCCGGCCTTTGATTTCATTTCCTTGGCGTCGAGCGTGCCTTCATTATCGACGTCCGCCTTCTTGAACAGATCTTCGACGATGGCGAGATATTCGTCCTTGCTCAGCGTCCCGTCATTGTCGGGGTCCGCCGCCTTGAACTCTTTCTTGCCGATCACCCTTTTGACTTCCTTGCTGTCCAGCGTGTCGTCGGAATCCTTGTTCAGTTTGTCGAATTGCGCGCCCGCAGCGTCCTTCACCTCAGCGAGATCGAGGGTTTTGTCGCTATCCTTGTCATATTTCGACACCACATCGGAGGCGGCCAATGCAGCCGGCGCCGAATGCAGGACAAGCACAGCCGCCAACAGACCGCAGCAGGAGATTTTTGCGAAAATCGAGCTCTTATCCAGCATTCTTACTACTCCGTTTACGATGCATTCAGGCAGGATCGACACCGCCTTCAGCCGAGGGTCAGCCTCGTATCGGAGACTATAGCAACGCGCAGATTGAGCCAATCCCGTCATTGCTGACGGAAATTGACCGGCACGGTCAGCGTGATGCGGCTCCCGGAAACGTCCGCCGGCGGCGGCGGAAAGGGGCTGGCGCGATGGGCAATCGCCACCGCCTCCGAGTCGAGGGCGGATGAGCCAGAACTCCGCACGAGGCTCGCCGAAACAAGGCGCCCCGACCGGTCGATGGAAAAGCTGATCGTCGCCGCCCCGCTCGCGCCCTGCGCCGAGGGCGGATAGCGTTTGTTGCGATTGAGTTGCGCCGAGACGAGACTGCGCCACGCGCCGGCCGACATGGTCGAGCCCGCCGCCCCTTGCGAGGCCTGGCCCGGGGCGCCGGCGCTCTGGCGGGCGGGCGCGCTGGTGCGCGCGGCGCGAGGCCCCGGCTCCCGCTTCGTCTCCGGCTTTGGACGCTCCTCGGTTTTCTTCTTGGGCTTTGCTTCGACTTTGGGCTTGGCCTCCACCTTCGGTTTCGGTTCGGCCTTGGGCTTTGGCTCGACGATGGGCTTTGGCTCCGGCTTGTCCGGCGCAACCAGCACCGCGTCGGCCTTTGGCGCGGGGGCAAGATCAGGAACCGGCGGCGCCGGCGGCGGCTCGGCCGCCTCGGGTTGGGGCTCCGGCGTCGGCTCCGGCTCCGCCTCCTTCATTTCCGGCCCCGGCGGGACTTCCGCCACGGGCGCCGGCTGCGCCACCCCCATCGGCGGAAGCTCGATCAGAATCGCGGATTCCGGCGTCCCGCCAAGGTCCGGCGTCTCGAACCTCCGGCTCAGCCAGTAAAACAGGCCCGCATGAACAAGAACGATCACCGCCGCCGCGAGAGTCCACCGCCAGCGGGAGGGTTTCTCATCCGGCGGCAAAACGAGATGAACGTGCATCGTCATCAATGGGCGCCCGCTGGTTTTGCGTCAGAAGGCGCGGCCGAATCAGCCTCGAGGCCGACGAGACCGATCTTCAGGTAGCCCGCGGCCCGAAGAAGATTCATAGCCCCCATCACGTCGCCGTAAGAGACGCTCTTGTCGGCGCGCACGAATACGCGGCTGTCCTTTTCGCTCTTCGTCTGCGCATCGAGGGCGGCGGCGAGCCCGTCCCGCGTCACGGGGTCTTCCCCGAGCGCGAGCGACAGATCGGGCTTGATCGTCAGAAACAAAGGCTTGTCCGGCCGCTGCGCAGGTTCGGCCGTGGAGGCCGGCAGATCGACATTGACGTCCACTGTCGACAGCGGCGCGGCGACCATGAAAATGATCAAAAGGACGAGGATGACGTCGATAAAAGGCGTGACATTGATCTCGTGATTGATCTCGAGATCATCGTCGCTGGAGGACAGCCGCACAGCCATCGGCTTACTCCGCCGAACGGCGCATGGCGATTACATGCGCCTCATCTTTTGCGGGCGCGGCGGGCGTCCGGTCGGCGTCGCGGCGGTCGAGATCGCGGGACACATGGCGGAGAACCTCCGCCGAGGCGTCGCCGAGCCGCGCCTTGTAGCCCGTGATGGCGCGCGCAAAGCCATTGTAAATCATCACGGCGGGAATGGCGGCGACAAGTCCGGTCGCGGTTGCGAGCAAGGCTTCGGCGATGCCGGGCGCGACCACGGCCAGATTGGTGGTGTGCGTCTTTGATATGCCGATGAAGCTGTCCATGATGCCCCAGACCGTGCCGAAAAGTCCGACGAAAGGCGCGGTCGAACCGATCGTCGCGATGATCGCCGTGCCGCGCGCCATCTTGCGCCCGGCATGGGCTTCAAGACGCGACAGCAAGGCGGCGACGCGCTCTTTCACGCCTTCGGCCGGCAGACCGCTTGAACGCTCCTCTTCGCCAACCGCGGCGCGAACGAACCGGGCGACCGGAGTGGCGGACTCTGCGAAGGATGCCTCGGCGGCGGAAAGGCTCGCGGCGCCGGCGAGCGTCTTGAGGTCGCGCCGCGCTGATCGCTGGGCGGTCCAGAGCTCGAGGGTTTTCGCCAGCCAGATCGTCCAGGTGACGAGCGAAGCAAAGGCGAGCCCCGACATGACCAGCTTCACGATCAAATTAGCGTGGAGGAACATGCCCCATGGCGACAGATCGTTCGGCAGGGCCGACGGCAAAGATGCATCGGCAGGGGGCGCAAGCCTGACGGATTCGTCGGCCGCCTTCGCGCCTTGGGGGGATTCCACCGCCGCGGCGGCCGAAGGCGGAGACTCCACGGTTGGAGCAGGAACGGCCGCCACGGGATCGATCGTCCCGGCCGGCGTTTGCGCCAGCGCCGATCCTGCGAACAGGCTTAAAGTCAGGGCCGCCGCTGCGAGAATCTTGCGGGAACGATCAATGGAGGGCCAAGCTGCTGATCTAAGCCTCATGTTATTTTCGGCCGACATCATAGAATAATTCCTCCCAGAGTATAGAATAATTCCCGGTTGAAGGCGCATGATCCAATTCTGGTCGGATCGGCGGACATCCCAAGCCAGCACATCATGCAGACTCCCAAATAACAATGCGAAGCTATGACCCGGCCATCCTTGCGGAGCGGGCGATAAACTTACACCTCGGACCATTGCCGAAGCAAATTATGATAAGTCGCAGTCAATGAGACCAGCGCCGGATTTCCCGGGACGTCGCGCGTCAATTGAATGATCGCGGCGTCGAGTTCGAACAGAATGGAGCGCCGTGTCTTATCGGGAATGAGGCTCTGAATCCAGAAGAAGGATGCGACGCGCCCTCCCCGTGTAATCGGCGCGACCTCATGCCGGCTGTCGGCGGGATAGACGATGAGATCGCCGGCCGGAAGTTTGACCGAGTGATTGCCGTAAGTGTCTTCGATAATCAATTCGCCGCCGTCATATTCGTCCGGGTCGCTGAGGAACAAGGTCGCCGATATGTCGGTGCGGATGCGGACCCCGCCATCCGCCGATTGCCGGATGGCGTTATCGACGTGAAGCCCAAATCCCATTCCGCTCTCATAGCGGTTGAACAACGGCGGAAAGACCGTATGCGGCAGCGCCGCCGAGATGAAAAGAGGGGAACGATGCAGGGCGCGCAGGATCATGACGCCGAGTTCCTGATGTTCGGCGCCGCCCTCCGGCAATTGCAGGTTGTTTTTCACCTGCCGCGACTGGTGACCCGCCGTGACGCGCCCGTCGACCCAGGCGGCGCGCTGCATCGCCTCGCGACAGCGCGCAAGTTGATCCTTGTCGAGAACGTTTTCGATGTGAACGATCATGTCAGCCTCGCGGTTCGAGGGAGGAGAGGTCGGACGCGGCGCGGCGCGCGCCCTTCTGCGCGGAAAGCAGGGCTTGCGTTTTCGGCTGGCAGCGGCGCAGCCACATCAAAAGCCCGGTCGCAAAAAACAGCGTCGGCGCAAAGCCGCAAACGACGACGATCAAGCTCCAGACCGGGCCATGCGATCGGCCCTCATGGATGCGCCGCAGCAAGGCGAGGAGCCCGTCGCCCGCCGCGATGGCCTGAACGGTGACGGCCCCGGATGCGTCATCGACGAGCACGGTCTGCGTCGCGCCGGTCCGCGTCGCCGCCGTCACGCGCCAGAATTTTCCCTGAAGCGTCGGCGGCGTCAGCGAGACCGGCTTCAATCCTTCGCCGGTCTGCATCGCAAGGTCCACCACGCGCTGCGGATCCTGCGAAGGCTGGCGCATCGAGCCCCCGGAGGCTGGACGCGGCGCCCGTGGCGCGACCTCGGCGAAAAGGCCGATCGTCGCGCGCGTCGCCAGCGGAAAGCCGAGCGTGACGCCGGTCAGCGCCATCGCCCCCAAAGGCGCGGCGATCCAGAAGCCCATCATATGATGGAGGTTTGAACTCAGCGCTGGACCGCGCCGCCAGCGCAGCAGCCGGAGAAAGCCGACAGACGGCCGACGCCAGAGCCAGAGGCCGGTCAGCACCATCGTCAGAAGCGCGGCGCCTGCCCAGCCGACAATCTGCCTCCCGAAGGAAGGGGGAAGCATCAGATTGGCGTGCAGCGCATGCGCGAGGCCAATAAGGCCGCCGCGGAGATCGGCAATGTCGAGAACGCGGCCGGTCGGCGGATCGAGATAGGCGAGGCGCGCCTGTTCCGGAAAAGCGCCGCCGCGCAACAGAGCGGTGACAGGCGCCCCCTCCATCCGAGGCCAGCGCAGGCCCATGACGCGCGCGCCTGAAGCGGCCGCCGCCGCGCTGCCGAGATAGACGCCGGCCGGCTGACCGGCCACTGCGCCCGTCACCGCGTAGCGGGATGGAAAGGCCCAGCGATCCACCTCCGGCGCAAAAACGAGGATGACGCCGGTAAGGCCGATCGGAACCATCAGAAAGGCCAATCCAAGACCGAACCAAAGATGGATCTGGCGCCATATCGACCGGCTGAGAAATGGACGAACCATGATGTTGTCGCGAGTCCCTGTAAATCAATACGGACTCAGTATCAGTTTATTATGTCGAAAATCAAGCTACTCGTTGTTTACAATTGTTCTAATTTGAAAGTTACGCGGCTTTATTGCGACTCATTTGCTTAGATGATAGTAATATTTATCAGTATATACCTTAGATTAAATCTAAACTGGATATATGGGAGTCTTCATCATGAACACAGGGCCTGCATCTGAATTATCCGGCTCCCAGCGCAAGCCCCAATCCAGTTCTACTTCTGGATTCATTCTAGCCAAGGCGCGGCGGCCCATCGCGCACGCCGCCGTCAGCCTTGCTTCAGTCATGCTCGCGGACGCGGCGCTCGCGCAGGACGCCGCAGCCCCGGAGGGAGACCCGATTGCGCTTGAACAGGTCGACGTGAGCGGCCAGGGCCAGGGCGGCGGCTCCGATTACAATCCGCGCACGCTCGGCCTGAAGCGCATTGCGACGCCGATCCTCGACACCCCGCAAAGCATCACCGTCGTCCCGCAGCAGCTCATTCAGGACCAGAAGGATTCCACCGTGGTCGAGGCGCTGCACAATGTGCCGGGCGTCACCTTCTTTGGCGGCGAGGGCGGCACGCAGGGTGATAATGTCTCGATCCACGGCTATACGGCGCGCAATGATTTCTACCGCGACGGCGTGCGCGATCCGGGCTGGTACACGCGCGACACATTCAGCATCCAGGAAATAGAGGTGCTAAAAGGTCCGGCGTCATTCCTGTTCGGCCGCGGCTCAACCGGCGGCGTCATCAACATGACGAGCAAGCTGCCGGTCTTCACGAATTTCACGACCGTCGAAATGTCGGGCTATACGGCTCCCGGCGCCCGCGTCACCGCCGATATCAACCGCACATTCGCCGATACGGCCGCGCGCATCATTCTGCTCGGCAACGACACCGATGTCGCCGGTCGCGACCATATCAATACGAAGCGCATCGGCGTCGCGCCTTCGATCACGATGAACATGACCCAGGACACGCGGGTCACGCTCAGCTACGTCTATCAGCGGGACGACAATATCCCCGATTACGGCATTCCCCTCCTGCCGGCGGCCTATTTCGGCACGCCCTACGGCAAGCCGGCGCCGGTTGCCGCCAACACTTATTATGGCCGATTGAGCAGCGGCTTTTCCGACGCCGAAAAAGTCAGCGTCAACATCGTCACCGCCCGCATCGAACATGACTTCAACGCCGATTGGCAGGGCAGCAACGTCACGCGCTATTCCTACGTCGACCGCTTCGTCCGCATCCGCGGCGTGCAAACCAACACCGGCGTTCCATATGCAACCGCCGTCGGCGGCAGCGCGCTGACCAGCGCTCAATTGTTCAATTTCCCGCTCGACAGTCTTTACTATCAAAATACGAATGATTTTCAGAACCACACACAAAATTCGCTGCTCACCAATCAAAGCGATCTCGTCGGGCATTTCGATACAGGCTTCCTGCGCCATACGATCCTCGCCGGCCTCGAACTGTCGCAGGAGACGCGGGATCAATATCGCACCAACATCATCGGCGGCGATCGCGTCAACATCGGCGAACCCAATCCCTACCCGGTCAATCCCGGCTACCCCAATCCGACCAGCACAGATCAATACTCTCTCGCTCGAACGATCGGCGTCTACGCGAATGATCAGGTCAAGATCGGTCCATATTTTGAAGTTCTCGGAGGCCTGCGTTTCGACGATTTCAAAATCTGGCAGAATTACGGGACGGTGAACACCGGCAGCAAGGTCTTCATCTCGCAAGTCAATGCGGCGACCCCCTACAACATAAACAGTGACACGAATTTTCTGAGCTGGCGCGCCGGCGGCGTGTTCCATCCGGTCCCGAACGCCA
This sequence comes from Methylocella tundrae, assembly GCF_901905185.1. Lineage (GTDB taxonomy): Bacteria > Pseudomonadota > Alphaproteobacteria > Rhizobiales > Beijerinckiaceae > Methylocapsa > Methylocapsa tundrae. The sequence continues at coordinate 83,157 of NZ_CABFMQ020000076.1, read as the reverse complement.
GTATCTATTACATCTATGGAACGTCCTTCGACCCTTCGAGCGAGTTTTTGACCCTCTCGGGCGGCCAGCAGAACCTGCAACCGACCACCAATCAAAACATGGAGCTTGGCGCCAAGATCGACCTGCTCGAAAGCCGCCTTAGCCTGACAGGCGCTCTGTTTCAGGTGACGCAGGAAAACGCCGTCGAAACCGTCAACGCCGCGGCGGGCCTTTATGCGCAGATCGGCAAAACGCGGGTTCAGGGCGGCGAGATCGGCGTCGCCGGCAAGATCACCGACGCCTGGAGCATTTTCGGCGGCTACACCTATATGGACGGCAGGGTGCTCGCCAGCGGAACGACAGCCGCCGGCGCCTTCATCTCGCCTCCCGGCAACAAGCTTCCCAACGTGCCGCGCAACACCTTTACAGTGACAAGCAGCTACGCCATCACCGCCGCGTTAACCGCCGGCGCCAGCGCCTATTTCGTCGACTCGCGCTACACCAATTCCGCCAATACCGGGTGGGTCCCGGGTTATTGGCGCTTCGACCTGTTCGGATCATATAAGATCGACGAACATTTCTCGGTGCAGGCGAACATTTACAATATCGCCGACACGAAAAACTTCGAGACGATTTCAGGCTACGGCTCGGCGACGCCGGGGCCGGGGCGATCGGCCGTCCTCACCGCCAAAATGACCTTCTGAAGCGCCGCGGGAAAAAGCGCTCTCGGCTCGATCCCGCGCCGCCTTCCTTCAATGCGCCATAAAAACCGGCAGATTGGCCTCCGCCAGTATTTCGCTCGTCACTTTGCCGAAAATGAGCTGACGCAGCCTGCTGCGCGTGTAGCCGCCCTTGATGAGAAGATCGGCGCCGAGCGCCGCCGCCGCCTCAAGAAGCGCGGCGGCCGGTGAATTCTCGGCCTCGCCGACGATGCCGACGCGCGCCTGCGCGCCGTGCCGGCGAAGACTCTTCGCCAATTGTTCGTCGCTTGGCCCCGGCAGCGCCGGACCCGGCACCGTCAGAATCACGACGTCCTGGGCGCGGGTGAGCAATGGCATGGCGAAGGCGATGCTGCGAGCCGTGTCCGTGGTGCCGTTCCAGGCGATCGCGATCCGCTCGCCCAGCGTTTGAGGGGGCTCGGGCGGCGCGATCAGGACCGGCCGCCCGCTCTCGAACAGCACGGCTTCCAACGTTGATTTGCGCGGCGATCGCGGTCCCTGCCCCGGCCGCCCGACCGTAATGACGTCGAAGATACGGCCATATTCGCCAACCCCGGAATCGGACACAAGCGCGTCGCCGGTCCAGCCGAAGGTCGGGCGATCCCCCTCGTCCCGCGGGCGCTCGACATGGCGGCGCGCCATGAAACTCTCGAGCATCCTGCGGCTGTGATCGACGAAATCGCGGCGCGTCCGATCGTCGAGAACAATGCCGCTCAGGGCGAAGTCGGCGGCGACGAATTCGGCGATGTCAGGGCCGACCGCGATCCCTTCCATGTAACTGTTGAATGCGCGCGCCAGAAGCAGCGCTGTCTCCATCACCGCCTCCATGTGAGCATGGTCCTCGACCGGGATCAGGATTGATTTCAAGAGGCGCCTCCCGCGCGGCCAGAGGCTTCGGCCGCCGCTTCGATCATGCGCTTTTTTGCATCTGAAATCATCTCGCCGGGCGGCGGCCGCGGCATAGATTTGCCCGGTAATACCGCGTTTATCATGTTGCGAGTGATAAATGATAAATGTCTTTACGTTAAAACATATCAACCGTAATCGTTGCAATAAGGGTTTTTTAAAGGTCATCGCAGCGAGGCGAAGGCATCTCAATGGGCGCGGTTACTTCGATCACAGCGGCGCGTAAACAACACAGAACCGCGGCGATTGAAGGCCATATCGAAAAGCTTCTCGAGGACGCCCGCCTCAAACTTATCGAAACCGGAACCCGCAATCGCCTGATCCATACGCCGCGCGGCACTAAGCGTACGCGGTGCTTGCCGATCGCCAGCGCCAAGCCCGACGCCATTTTCGTAAACCTCGTTCGCGAAGGGAAATTACTTCGGTTTCTGGCTGCGAACGGCTCCGACGAAGCGGCGCAGGATCTTCCGGGGGAACGGGTCGCGCGTCTCGCCGACCGGGAGCCCGACGCGGCGCCAAAGCCAAGCCATGCGAACCGCAACGGTTTGCAGACGATGCTTGCGCCTGATCTGCTGCAAAGGCGCCTTCACGCGATCCAGCGCGACGCCAAGACGGCTGAGGAGGAGCGCGGCGTTAACATACTTTTCCTCGCACTCGGATTCCTCCGCTGGTATGAGGACGAGAGGTCCGACACGCTACGTCAAGCGCCGTTGATCCTGCTGCCGGTCAGCCTCGTGCGCGACCTCAAGCGATCGACCTTCGACCTCGCCTTCCGCGACGAGGACATCACCTCAAATCAGGCGCTGAAGGAGCGCCTGCGCGGCGATTTTGGCATCAGCCTGCCGGACATTCCAGACAGCGACAACTGGCTCCCGGGCGCCTATTTCAGCGCCGTCGCCACGGCGATCGCCTCAAAACGCCGGTGGTCGGTCGACGCCGACGGCGTCGAACTCGGCTTTTACTCCTCTTCCAAACTCCTCATCGTCCGCGATCTCGATCCCGCCAACTGGCCCGGCAATGCGCTGGTTGAACACCCTCTCGTGCGCGGGCTCCTCCGCGATGGCCTCGCCAGCGAGCCGCCGCTTCTGCCGGATGACGCCAAGCTCGACGCGATTTTGCAACCGAGCGACCTTATCCATGTGGTCGACGCCGATTCATCGCAAACCAGGGTCATCGAAAGCGCGCGCGCGGGACGCAATCTCATTGTGCAAGGGCCCCCTGGCACCGGCAAATCGCAAACCATCACCAACATCATCGCGAGCGCCGCGCATGCGGGGAAGTCGGTGCTTTTCGTCGCTGAAAAAATGGCCGCGCTGAATGTCGTGCACGACCGCCTGCGCGAAGCCGGCCTCGAAAATCTTTGCCTCGAACTGCATAGCCATACAGCCAACAAGCGGCTCGTCGCCGACCGGCTCGATCGCACGCTGCAATCATCGGCGGACTTCGATCTCGAAGACGAAAGCTCAGCCGACGAACTGGCCCTTGCGCGCGACGCGTTGAATCACGTCGCAGGCCGTCTGCACGCGCCGATCGGAGAAACGGGAATGACGCCCTATCAGGCGCTCTCGATTCAAATCGCTGCGACTGTTCGCCAGATAACGCCCGATCTCGGCCTCGTGGAAGCCGCGACTCGTTGGACGCGCGAAGACTATGAAGAGAAGGCGCGAAGGGTCGAGCGGCTCGCCAAACTGACCGCGAGCGCGGGACAGCTCAACCGCCATGTCTATTTCGGCGTCGGCGAGATCGCCTTGCAGCCGGCTGATTTCCAGCGTCTCGTTCCGCAATTCAAACGCCTTGCGGAATCCGCCACGGCGCTGGCCGCGACCGCGGCCGGAATTTCACGCTATCTCGGCTTTCAGCAAAGCCCGACGCTCTCCAGCATCAAGACTTTGGTCGCTATGCTGAGGGTCGTCGCCGAGCTGCCGCGCGAGGGCGTCCCGATTGCCTCCGCCATCGCTGGAGCGCCCTCGCTGCAAAGGGTCATCGAGGCCGCCGCGAAAGGCATTGAATGGCGCCGGCGGCGGACGCGATATGGGAGCGCCTTCCTCCCCGCCGTCTGGCAGGCGCCGCTCGCGCGGCTGCGCCCCGCCCTCGCCAAAGGCGCAACGTTCTGGCCGGCGCGATTTCGCCGCTCCTATCGCGAGGCCGAACGTCTGCTGCGCAGTCTCGCGACCGCCCCCTTGCCGCGGCGCGCCGCCGAACGCCTCGCGCTGCTCGACGCCCTGCTGAGAGGGCAGGAGCTCTCCCTGTCGCTTGCGGCGGAATCGCTTTTCCTCGACGAACTCCTTGGCGAAGCCTGGCAAGGAAAGGAAACCGACTTCGTCTTCCTGCACAAGACAGCTCAAACGCTCAAAAACCTCGCGGCGTTCGGCGCCGATCTCGACTTTGAGCGCATCATTGATCTTGCGCGCCAGGGCGTCGCCTCGACTTTTGCCGATGACTTCGAGAGCAGCCTCAAGGCGCTGGGTCAGTCGCTCGCCGGGGCCATTCAGGCGCTTGACCTCAATGTCGCGGCGATCTTCCACGTCAAGGCCGCAGGCGCCATCGATCTCGAGCGGCTTGCCGAGCGCGCCGGACAATGGGCGGCTCATCCCGCCCGCTTCGAAGAATGGGCGCGTCTCGCCAAGGCCGACCGTCTGCTGCGCGCGATCGGCCCTGTCTCCATCGCCGACGCCCTCGCCTCGGGCGCGCTGCAGCCGGCAAGGGCGCAAGCGACGATCGAGGCCGCTTTTGCCGAAGCCTCCTGGAAGCGGGCGATCGAGGCCGATCCACAGCTCGCCGCTTTCGACGGCGAACGGCACAACGCGCTGATCGCCGTTTTCAAGACCCTCGAGATCAGGCGGCGGCGCGCAGCCGCCATGAGCGTGCGCGCGCGCCATCAGGCCGCCATCCCGCGCGGGGCGCTCGGCGCGATGGGCGTCATTCGCGGCGAAATCGGCCGCAAGCGCAATCATATGCCGCTCCGCAAGCTGATGAAGGCGGCGGGAGAAACCATCCAGCAGATCAAGCCGGTGTTTCTCATGAGCCCGCTGTCGGCCGCGCAGTATCTGCCGCCGGGCGCCGTTCATTTCGACCTTCTTATCATCGACGAGGCGAGCCAGGTTCGGCCCGGCGACGCCCTCGGCCTGATAGCCCGATGCGGGCAGATCGTCGTCGTCGGCGACAAAAAGCAACTGCCGCCGACGCAGTTCTTTGATCGCATGATCGCCGATGAGGTCGATCCGATGGACGAGGACGAGACGAAGGTCCGCCTTGGAGCCGGCGTCGCGCCGGTCAGCGACCTTGAAAGCATCCTCTCCCTGTGCGAGGCGCGCGGCCTCGAAAGCCAGATGCTGCGCTGGCATTACCGCTCGCGCCATCCTTCCCTGATCGAGGTCTCCAACGCTGAATTCTACAGGCGCCTTGTCATGCCCCCGGCGCCGTCGACAGAACGCAAGGACAAGGGCCTCCTCATGCGCCGGGTCGCCGGCGCATATGATCGCGGCGGCTTGCGCACCAATCTGATCGAAGCCGAAGCGGTCGCCGCGGCCGCGGCCGAACATGCCCGCCTCTGCCCCGACCTGTCCCTTGGAATCGTCACTTTCTCGACCGCTCAACGCGATCTCATCGGCGATTGCCTCGACGGCAAACGGCGAAGCGATCCGCTCCTCGACGCTTTTCTGCGCGAACGCGGACGCGAGGACGCATTCGTCAAAAATCTGGAGAATGTGCAAGGCGACGAACGCGACGTGATCCTGATCTCCATCGGCTATGGTCCGCGCGAGCCGGGCAAACCGCTCGACAGGATGGCTTTCGGCCCGATCTCGAGCGAGGGGGGCGAGCGGCGGCTCAATGTGCTTTTCACGCGCGCCCGGGTGCGCTGCGAGATTTTCGCATCCTTCGGCGCCGGCGACATCAATCTCGAGCGCGCGACAGGCGCTGGACCGCGCGTGCTGAAGCGCTTTCTGCAGTTCGCGGAAACCGGCGTGCTCGAAGAGGCGAAGCCAAGCGGCGCCGATTTCGACTCGCCCTTCGAGGCCAATGTCGCAGCGGCGATCGAAAGCCTTGGCTATAATGTCGAAGCGCAGATCGGCTCGGCCGGGTTCAAGATCGACCTTGCCGTGCGCGATCCGAAACATCCCGGCCGCTTCATGCTCGCGGTCGAATGCGATGGCGCGACCTACCATTCCGCTCTTTGGGCGCGCGAGCGCGACCGCCTTCGCCAGGAGGTGCTCGAAGGACTCGGCTGGCGGATCCATCGGATCTGGAGCACCGACTGGTTCTATCGCCGGGACGAACAGCTGCGCAAATTGAAAGCGGCGCTCGAAGCGGCGCGCGGCGAAATACAAAAGCCGGCGCCCGCCGTCGCCGCGCCGCCGAATGACCGCGGTCGCGAACAGCCGCAGGATGGCCCCCCGAATGCGCCCACCGTTTACGAGCTGGCGAAATGCGAGGTTCCGCGCGGGGAAAGGATCGATGAAATTGACGCCCGCCGTCTCGCCGAGCTGACGCGATCGGTGATCGAACAGGAAGGGCCCATTCACCAGCACGAGATCATCAGACGCGTCGCGTCCTTCTTCGGCCGCGGCAGGCAGAGCGCCAACGCCATCGCTGCGATCACGCAGGCGCTCGACTCTTTGGCGACGAGCGCCCCGGAGTTCTGCCGGCAGGAAGAATTCTGGTTCACCAAACGGCAAAAAAAAGCGCCGCCGGTCCGGTGCAGAAGCAGCGCCCCGGTTCGCCTGCAGAGCCTCGAAATGATCGCGCCGATCGAGATAAAAGCGGCGATCGATCTCGCCCGATCAGAGGCCCCGCAAACCGGCGAGGCCGATCTCGTCGCCGCCGTCGCGCGTCTGTTGGGACTGCCGCGCGCCAAACCCGAAATCCGGGATCGCGTCCTTTACTTTACAAGGCAGGCCTCACATTCAACGGGAGACCGCCGGCAGAAATGAACTTTTTCTACGCGTCGAAGTCCTTCGGATCGAAGACGCGAAAGGTCGAGCAGAATTCGCAGGTGACGCCGATCAGCCCATCGTCGCCGACCATTTCGTCGCGGTCTTCCGCGGAAAATCCGCGCAGCATGGCTTTGACGCCGTCATCCGAGCAGCGGCAGGCGTCACGCACCATTTGCGGCTCGAAAACCTTGACCCCCGGCTCGTGAAACAAACGATAGAGCAGCCGCTCGCTGGACAGGGTCGGATCGACGAGTTCGTGATCCTCGATGGTTGCGACGAGCGCTTTCGCCTCGGTCCAGGCGTCGTCTTCCGCCGGCGCTTCGAGAGACGTCCCCTCCGGCGCATCACCCGGATGGAGGTCGATCGGCCGGCGCCGCTCGCTGGCGCTCGGCAGAAATTGCACCATGAGTCCGCCCGCCCGCCAGCTGACGCCCTGAGCGGTCACGCTCTGCGCGACGGCGAGCCGGACATAGGTCGGAATTTGTTCCGACTGGCGAAAATACTGGTGCGCGGCCTCCTCCAAGCCCTGCCCGGTCAGCGCGACAATGCCCTGATAACGCGCCGCTTCATGGCCCTGATCGACGGTGAAAGCGAGATGGCCGCGGCCGAGGAGATCCTGTCGAAGATCTTGTCCCCTGGCCTCGTCGGCAAGTCCCGCCGCGTCAAAGCGCGCGAAGGCGCGCAGGCGCCCGGGAGCGTCAAAATCCACGACCAGCATATCGACGACGCCGTCACTGCGCGTCTGCAGCTGGAAGCGGCCGTCAATCTTCAGCGACGAGCCGAGCAGGATGGTCAAGGCCAGCGCCTCGCCGAGCAATCGCGCGACAGGCGCCGGGTAGGCGTGCCGGCCTAGAATCTGATCGACGCTCGCCCCGAGCCGCACGACGCGGCCGCGCACGTCGAGTTGCTCGACGGCGAATGGAAGCACCGAGTCGTCGAGCCCGAAATCCGATACAGGACGCGACGCCGAACCGGCAGACTGCGGCCGGTCGGTCATGCTCTCGCCCCTCCCGGCGTCTTCCCGTCCTGCAGCAGCATCATATCTTCAAGGCACCAGGCGAGAATCCCTTTTTGCGCGTGCAGCCGGTTTTCGGCTTCATCGAACACGACCGATTGCGGCCCGTCGATGACCTCGTCCGTGACCTCCTCGCCGCGATGGGCCGGAAGGCAATGCATGAAGATCGCGTCGCCGGCGGCGGCGGCCATGAGTTTGGCGTTGACCTGATAGGGCGCCAGCAGATTGTGTCTGAACGCCTCGTCCTTGTCTCCCATCGACACCCAGCAATCGGAGACGACCGCGTCCGCCCCGTCGACCGCCTCGAAGGGATCGCGCGTGACGTTGAGGCGCGCGCCGGAACGACGCGCCCAGTCGATGAGGTCGCGCGGCAACTCCAGCTCCGCCGGCGTCGCGACGTTCAGCGAAAAGTCGAAGCGCTCCGCGGCGTGAACCCAGCTGGCGAGAACATTATTGGCGTCGCCAGACCAGGCGATCGTGCGGCCTTTGATGGGCCCCTTGTGCTCCTCGAAGGTCATGACGTCGGCCATGACCTGACAGGGATGGGACCGCTTCGTCAGCCCATTCACCACCGGCACGCCGGCGTAGCGGGCAAGTTCGATCATGTCGTCATGTTCGAGGATGCGGATAACGATCGCATCGACAAAACGCGACAGGACGCGCGCCGTATCTGCGATCGTCTCGCCGCGGCCGAGCTGCATTTCCTTGCCGGTGAGCATGATCGTCTCGCCGCCGAGTTCGCGCATGGCGAGATCGAACGACACGCGCGTGCGCGTCGACGGCTTGTCGAAGATCATCGCGAGGACCTTGCCCGCGAGCGGCTGCTCCGCTGCGCGCCGCCCTTTGCGCCGCGTGGATTTGATGGCGGCGGAGACGTCGAGAATAGTGCGAAGATCGGACGCCGGGATTTCCGAAAGATCGAGAAAATGCCGGATCGCGACCCTGTCGTCGGGGTTGGAGCGGCTCATCCCTCAGCCTCGCTCAGGGCGGCAGCTTGGCTGCTTTCGAAATGCCTGCACGCGGCGTCGAGACGGCTCAGCCCTTCGGCGATCTCTTCCTCGGTAATGATCAAGGGCGGCAGCACGCGGGCGACATTGTCGCCGGCGGGGATGACCACAATCTTTTCGGCCCGCGCGGCGGCGACGAAATCGGCGACGGGGACGCGCAAGGCGATCCCGAGCATCAGACCCTCGCCGCGAATCTCGGCGACGACGCCGGGATGCGCATCTTGCAGGCCGACGAGGCCTCGCTTCAGCGTCGCGCCGAGCGACGCCACATCAGCAAGGAAGCCTGGCTTCAAAACGACGTCGAGAACAGCATTGCCGACACTGGTTGCGAGCGGATTGCCGCCATAGGTCGTCCCATGCGTGCCGACGACCATGCCTTTGGCGGCCTCGCGCGTCGCGAGGAAGGCGCCAAGCGGAAATCCGCCGCCGATGCCCTTGGCGATCGCCATGATGTCCGGCTTGATCCCCGAAAGTTCGCAAGCGAAGAATTTGCCGGTCCGGCCGACGCCGGTCTGCACCTCATCGAGGATGAGAAGGAGGCCGTGCTCGTCGCAAAGCGCGCGCAGGCCGCGTAAAAACTCGGCCGAGCCGACGCGAATGCCCGCCTCGCCCTGGATCGGCTCGACCAATATGGCTCCGGTGTGCGGACCGATGGCGGCCTTCGCCGCTTCGAGATCGCCAAACTCGACGTTGTCGAAGCCCTCGAGCTTCGGGCCGAAGCCCTCCATGTACTTTGGGTTTCCGCCGGCCGAGACCGTCGCGATGGTGCGCCCGTGGAAAGCGCCCTTGAAGGTGATGATGCGATATTTGTCCGGATGGCCGCAGGCCGACTGATATTTGCGCGCGGTCTTGATCGCACCCTCGACCGCTTCAGCGCCCGAATTGGTGAAGAACACATAATCGGCGAACGTCGCCTCGGTGAGGCGCGCGGCGAGACGTTCGGCCTCAGGAATCTGAAAGAGGTTCGAGGTATGCCAAAGCTTGCCGCCCTGTTTGACCAAGGCTTCGACAAGATGGGGATGCGAATAGCCGAGCGAGGCCACCGCGATGCCGGCGCCGAAATCGAGATATCGCTCACCCGTCGTCGCGGTCAGCCAAACGCCATTTCCATGGTCGAAGGCAAGATCAGCGCGGGCATAGGTGGGAAGCAGCGACGAAGTCACGGTTTCGCTCCGGGTTACAGGCTCGAAGGTTCGATTGCGACCTTCAAAATCAAATGCCGCCCAGCGGGCGGCAAAACTGCTCCTTTTAATCTAGGCATTCCCTCCGGTCTGTCAAATCGAATGGGCGCTCACGGCGCAAGCCTTCGCGCATCCGCCGGGCCAGCCCGGCGCAAGCCGCCTCCACCACTTTTGGCCGGGCGGCGGGACGCAGAGTTCGACGCGCCTCGGATGAGGAATAAACCTGACGCTCCGCCGATCTCCGGCGCCGATGGATAAGCGCCAAATCCCGGGTTCTTCTACGCGTCCGGCGGAACATCTGTTGAAAACGTTTTGAGGACTGTCGCGAAGCTTGCGTGAGATTCAACACCTAGTGTAGCGTTCGGCATAAGAGCTACGACATGTCGTGCGGCGGGCAAGCGGCCTCGAACTTCGTTCGAGCGATGTAAGGCCGACTGGCGCCGGTCTCAGGTCGCAGCGATGACGACGCCATTGGGAAATGCTCCCAAGATCGAACTTGTTGTTACGGATTCTTTCGATGAGCGCTCGCTTCAAATGCATTGTCAGACCTTCGAATTTCAGATCGCCTCAAATCTAGGAGACCGTGATGTCCTGGACCGATGAACGCATCGAGTTGCTGCAAAAGCTCTGGCTCCAAGGCATGAGCGCCAGCAAGATCGCGAGCGAACTCGCAAATGGACTGACCCGCAACGCCGTCATCGGCAAGGTGTACCGGCTCGGGCTTTCGGGCCGGACCAAGGCTGACGCTCCGCCCGCCACGCAACAGGCGTCGAAACCGCCCGTGCGCCCACACGCCGGCCGGCCGGCGCCGCATCCGGCGCAAAGCCGGGGCGGTCCAACGCAGGGTGGCCACGGACACGGCGTTTCAGGCCATCTCGCGCAGGCCCAGATCTCGCCGAACACAAGCTTCATTCGCGGCAATACGGCCCTGGCCGTCCAGCCCGTGGCTTTTGCAACGCCGGCGCCCGCGCCAAGCCGCGACGTCGTCGTTCCGATCGCTGAGCCGGTAACGATGCTGGAATTGCGCGAGTCCATGTGCAGGTGGCCGATCGGCGATCCGACACAGGCGGACTTTCGCTTTTGCGGCGCGCGCAAGACGCCGGGCGAAGGCCCCTATTGCGGGTGCCACGCCGCTATCGCCTATCAGCCGCAGCAGGATCGCCGCCGCCAGCGCCCGCAGAAGTCAAGCTGAAGGCGCAGCGCTCCGCTGGTTTTACGCGCAAGGCCACACCTGCGGCTCGGGGCGCTCCATCGCGGCGCACCGGTCTTTTGCACGCCGATAAGCTGCCTTTGCCCGCAGGAGCGGCGAGGCCCATTCTCCGCCGATCGCAGTCCGATGTGCAAAAGAGCCGGTTCCGCCAGCTTGCCTTTTGGCCAGCTCCCGGCGCTTCTTTTGGCGATCATGCGCGCTGCAACCGCCGCATGATCTTGTCTGAAAACCGAAAAACCGGCGCGCGTTCGAGATCGTGGCTATGCCTTGCTGAACGTCTCATCGAAGGAATAGCCGGCTCCCCGCACGGTGCGGATCGGATCCCTTTCACCCGTGTTCGACAGAGCTTTACGCAAACGCCCGACATGCACGTCGACCGTGCGCTCGTCGATTTCCGCCGAAAGGCCCCAGACGCTATCCAGCAATTGCGCGCGCGAAAAAACCCGGCCGGGCTTTTCCATCAAATGTTCAAGCAGGCGAAACTCCGTCGGTCCGAGGTGGACGTCGCGCGAGCCGCGATGAACGCGCCAGTTCTGCCGATCGAGCTCAAGATCCCCCGCCGAAAGGACGCCAGCGACGCGGTCCGGCCGCGCCCGCCGCAGCAGAGCGCGAACGCGCGCCATGAGTTCGGGCACTGAAAACGGCTTGACCACATAGTCGTCGGCGCCGATCGAAAGGCCGCGAACGCGCTCGCTTTCCTCGCCGCGCGCCGTCAGCATGATGACCGGAAGCGTGCGGGTGACCTCCCGCGCGCGAAGCCGGCGGCAGATCTCGAGGCCGGAGACGCCTGGCAACATCCAGTCGAGAATGATGAGATCGGGGATGACTTCACTCAGCCTGATTTCGGCCTCGTCGCCGCGCTCGACGCGATCGACGACAAAACCCTCTGCCTCGAGGTTGTAGGCGAGGAGCAGGCTCAAAGCGGCCTCGTCCTCGACAACGAGAATGCGGGGAGCCGGCGTCGCGGAGAGGCTGCGTCCCGCGCCGGTCCGGGTTTCAACGGAAGTCTGAATTTCGCTCATGGATTTCAACCCGCTGCGGTCGGCAATTCGGAAAGAACACTGCGGCCCTTCGGCCGATCGGCCGGCATGGTTTCGCCGGTCACGAGATAGACCACCGTCTCGGCGATATTGGTGGCGTGATCGCCTATGCGCTCGATGTTTTTTGAACAGAACAAAAGATGCGCGCAGAATGAAATATTGCGCGGATCCTCCATCATGAAGGTCAGCAGGTCGCGAAAGACCGAGTCTTCAAGAGAATCGAGATCGGCGTCATAGGTCCAGACTTCGCGCGCGCGGGCGGCGTCGCGCTGCGAATAGGCGTCGAGCACGTCCTTCAACAGGATCGCGGCGGAGTCGTGCATCGATTTGAGGCCGACGATGGCGCGCGGAATACGCACGTCGGCGGCGACCTTGATGGCGCGTTTGGCTATATTCTTGGCGAGATCGCCAACGCGTTCGAGATCGTTCGATATTCTGATGGTCGCGATGATCTCGCGCAGGTCAACGGCGAGAGGCTGGCGCCGCGCGATCGTTAAAATCGCCTGCTCCTCGATCTCGCGTTGCAGCGTGTCGAGGCGCGGATCGCTGGCGATTGTCGCATGCGCAAGCTGCGTGTCGAAATCGGCGAGGGCGTCCATCGCGTCGGACAGCATTTTTTCAGCGATGCCGCCCATTTCCGCGATCTTTTGGCCGAGGCCCTCAAGTTCCGCGTCGTAAGCTCTCACAATATGATCGGACATGTCGTGTTCCTCGAAGCCCTGGCGAGCAATCAGCCGAACCGGCCGGTGATATAGTTCTGCGTCTGTTTTTTCTCGGGCGAGGTAAACACGTGCGAGGTCACCCCGAATTCAATAAGCTCGCCAAGATACATGAAGGCCGTGTAGTCAGAGCAGCGCGCCGCCTGCTGCATATTATGCGTGACGATCGCAAGAGTGTAGTTTTCCTTCAGCTCGTCCATCAGCTCCTCGATCTTGGCCGTCGAAATTGGATCGAGAGCCGAGCAAGGCTCGTCCAGGAGGATCACTTCTGGATGAATGGCGACGGTGCGGGCGATGCAGAGCCGCTGCTGCTGGCCGCCGGAGAGCGACAGGCCCGAGGCCTTCAGCTTATCCTTGACCTCCGTCCAGATCGCGGCGCCTTTCAAGGCCGCCTCAACCCTGTCGTCGAGCTCGGATTTGCTGACTTTCTCATAGAGCTTGATGCCGAAAGCGATATTGTCATAGATCGACATCGGAAACGGCGTCGGCTTTTGAAACACCATGCCGACGCGGGAGCGCAGAAGATTGAGGTCCTGATCCGGCTTCAGGATATTCTCGCCATCGAGCAGCACTTCGCCCTCGGCCCTCTGCTTTGGATAGAGATCATACATGCGGTTCAGCACGCGAAGCAGCGTCGATTTTCCGCAGCCGGACGGTCCAATGAAAGAGGTCACCCTGTTGGTGTAAAGCGGCAGGCTGACGCTCTTCAAAGCGTGAGTCTCGCCGTAGAAAAAATCGAGGTCGCGAACGCTGACCTTCTGCGGCAGATTGGCGATGTTGTTCGTCGCAGTCATTTCGCGGTCCTTTGGGCGCCGAGCACGCGCGCGATGATGGAAAGGGCGAGCACAGCAAGGGTGATGATGAGAGCGCCGGCCCAGGCGAGCTGCTGCCACTCCTTGTAGGGGCTGAGCGCAAACTGGAAGATGACCACCGGAAGGGTCGACATTGGCGCGTTCAGATCGGTGCTGAAGAACTGATTGTTGAGGGCGGTGAAGAGTAATGGCGCCGTTTCCCCGCTGACGCGGGCGACCGCCAGAAGGACGCCTGTGATGAGGCCGGCGCGCGCCGCGCGATAGGACACTTTGCTGATGACGATGGAGCGCGGCAATCCAAGCGCGCTGGCCGCCTCCCGCAATGGATTGGGAACGAGCAGCAGCATGTCCTCGGTCGTGCGCACGACGACGGGAACCACGATCACCGCCAGCGCAAAGGCTCCGGCGTAGGCGGAGAAATGGCCGACGCGCGCCACCATGATCTCATAAATGAAAAGGCCGATGACGATGGACGGCGCGCTGAGCAGAATGTCATTGATGAAGCGCACCACAAAGGTCAGCTTGGTATGACGCCCATACTCGGCCATATAGGTGCCGGCGAGGAGGCCGAGCGGCGTGCCGATGGCGACGCCAAGAAAGGTGATGACGAGGCTGCCCGCGATAGCGTTTAGAAGGCCGCCGGCCGATCCCGGCGGCGGCGTCATCTGCGTGAAGACAGCCGGAGACAGACCGCCAAAGCCCTGAATGAAGAGTTCGAGAAGGATAATGACCAGCCATCCAAGCCCGAACACGGTCGAGGCATAGCACAGTCCCAGATAGATATTGTTGGTGCGCCGACGCCGGCCGTAAAGCGACATGAATCAAGTCCCCGCCTGACGTTCAATCCGCATCAGCATGTAGCGCGCGATCGCGAGAATGAAGAACGTGATGATGAAGAGGATGAGGCCGAGGGCGATCAAAGCGGAGGTGTAAACGTCTCCGACCGCTTCGGTGAACTCATTGGCGATGCTCGCCGAAATCGTGGTGCCGGGAGCAAGCAGCGAGCCCGAGATGCGATGCGCGTTGCCAATGACGAATGTGACGGCCATCGTTTCGCCGAGCGCGCGGCCAAGGCCCAACATGACGCCGCCGATGACGCCGATGCGCGTGTAGGGAAGAACGATTGACCGGATGACTTCCCAGGTCGTGCAGCCGCAGCCATAGGCCGCCTCTTTGAGCACCGCGGGCACGGTTTCAAACACATCGCGCGAGATGGAAGTGACGAAGGGAAGCACCATGATGGCGAGGATGAAGCCGGCTGTCAGAATGCCGATGCCGTAGGGCGGCCCCGCGAAAAGCGATGAGAGCACGGGCACGTTCGCGAATGTGTCGATGAGCGCCGGCTGAACGTGCCTTTGCAGAAAGGGCGCAAAGACGAAAAGGCCCCAGATGCCATAGATGATCGATGGGATTCCGGCCAGAAGCTCGATTGCAATGCCAATCGGGCGGCGCAGCGGCTGCGGGCAGAGTTCGGTCAGAAAGATCGCAACGCCAAGGCCAATTGGCACCGCGAAAATCATGGCGATGGCCGACGTCACCAGCGTGCCGTAGATCGGCGCGAGCGCGCCGAATTTTTCCGTCACGGGGTTCCATGTCTGCGTGCCGAGAAAGCCGAATCCAAATGCCTTGAGGGCGGGAATGGAGCCGACGATCAGGGAGCCGATGACGCCTCCGAGAATGAGTAGAACCGCGAGCGCGGCGCTGAGCGTCAGCAGTCGGAAGCCTCGGTCTTTGAGCTTCAGCCAGTTTAGAATCTTGATCCGGCTCAGCGCCCTGCCGGACACGGCGCCGTCGACTGCGAGGTCCACCACGGCCTTCTCCTTGAGGTCTTTCACTCTCGTTTCCACCAAGAACCGTCCGGGGCGCCGGGTCATTCGTCACGGCGCCCGCCATGCGAGCCGATCAAAGAAGGTCGATGAAATCGCTCTTCCCGCAAGTCTCAGTTCAGAAGCGGCTTGCCGTCGGCGCCCTTGATTTCGGTAGCCCATTCCTTCTTGATCAGAGCCACAACCGAGTCAGGCAGCGGTACGTAATCAAGTTCCTCGGCGGCCTTATCGCCCTTCTCATAGGCCCAGCTAAAGAACTTCAGAGCCGCGGCGGCGGCGGCGTCGTCCTGGGGCGCTTTGTGCATCAGGATAAAAGTGGCGCCCGCGATCGGCCAGGACTGCGCGCCCGGCTGGTCTGTCAGGATCTGATAAAATCCCGGCGCTTTAGCCCAGTCGGCATTCGCGGCGGCGGCCTTGAAGCTCTCGGCCTCGGGGGCCACGGACTTGCCGTCCTTGTTGATCATATTGACGAATGTCATCTTGTTCTGTTTGGCGTAGGCGTATTCCACGTAGCCGATTGCGCCTCTCGTCTGAATGACGTTATTGGCGACGCCTTCGTTGCCCTTGGCGCCGATGCCCGCGGGCCATTCGACAGCAGTACTGGCTCCGACCTTGGACTTCCAGTCAGCGCTCACCTTCGAGAGATAATCGGTCCAGATGAATGTCGTTCCGGACCCATCCGAACGATGAACGACCACGATCGCCATTGACGGCAATTTCACTTTTGGGTTCAACTTCTGGATCGCCGGGTCATCCCAGGTCTTGATCTCGCCGAGGAAAATCCTGGCGAGCGTCGGGCCGTCGAGCAGCAATTCACCGGGCTTGATTCCGTCGAGGCTGACCACCGGCACATCACCGCCAGTCACGGTCGGAAACTGCACAAGGCCCGCTTCCTGGAGCTCCTCAGGCTTGAGCGGCATGTCAGATGCGCCAAACGTCACAGTCTTGGCTTTGATCTGCTTGATCCCGCCGCCCGAACCGATCGATTGATAGTTCAGTCCGAGACCGGTTTCCTTCTTATAGGTATCCGCCCATTTGGCATAAATCGGATACGGAAATGTGGCGCCGGCGCCGGAGATATCCGCCGCGTCGGCCGCACCGCCGGCGAGCCCTATCGCGGCGGCCGCGAGCGCCGTTCGCAGGAACGAGAAATTCATCGAATGCCTCTTCGTTGGCTGAATGTATGGAGAGCGCCAGGACGCCGAACTGTAAATCGCCAATCCCGCACGTCATCGCTCCGTGGAAGGCCGAAGGCAGGGTTTTCCAAATCAGCCCGCCAGCCGAAACTAAGTGGTCTTCAAGAGCTCCGTATGAAGCTTACATGACACTTTCATGACAGTGGCCGCTTAAATTCAGCTCACGTAGAGCGGAAGGGTCACGCTGAACGTCGAACCCTGCTCGGGCAGTGATTCAATGCCGAGACGGCCGCGATGGCGCGCAACGATATGCTTGACGATGGCAAGGCCAAGCCCTGTCCCCCCTTTAGCTCGGCTTTGGCCGGCGTCCACCCGATAGAAGCGCTCGGTCAGGCGCGGCAAATGTTCCGGCGCAATGCCAGGACCGTGATCGCGGACGCTGAACACGCAGTGACGCTCCTGGGAAAGCAGCGTGATCTCGACGTCTCGATCCTCGCAGCCAGGATCGCTCGCGCCATATTTGATCGCGTTTTCGACGAGATTTTCGACAACGCGCAATAATTCGTCGCGATCGCCCGGGACGATCACCGACGCCGGCGCGTCGACATGGAGGACGGTGTTATTTTCCAGCGCCATCGGCGCGAGTGTGTCAGCGATGTGACGAAGAATTGTGACAAGATCCACCGGCGACTGCGGCAGCAGATGCAGATTCTGTTCGATGCGGGACAGCGACAGCAAATCATCGACAAGGCGCGTCATGCGCCTCGCCTGCTCCCGCATGATGCCTAGAAATTTCACCCGCGCCTGTTCGTCGTGACGCGCCGGGCCTTGCAGTGTTTCGACGAAGCCGAGCAGCGAAGCGAGCGGCGTGCGCAGCTCATGGCTTGCGTTGGCGACGAAATCGACGCGCATGCGCTCGACCCGCCGCGCCTCGCTGAGGTCGCGCAAGGTCAAGATCATCGTCGCCGAACCGGGCGGGCCCTCCATCGGAGCGACGTTGAGTTCAAAGAACCGTTCGACCGGCACGCGATCGAGCCACGTGGCGCGTTCCGGCCGGCCAGAGGCGCGCGCGCGCATGACGGCGTCGAGAACATCCGGCGCGCGCAGACCGCGCGCCAGCAAAAGATCAGGCCGCAGCGCCGGGAAAAGGGCCAGCGCCGGGGCATTGACGGCGACGACGCGATCGCTCGCGTCAATGACGATCACGCCTTCCGGCAAAGCGTCGATGAGCCGCGCCGCGATCAGGCGGTCCCGGGCCGGCAAGCTCCTGACGGCGGCGAGAGTTTTCATGATCCTCTGTCATTGGCGGCGCGTTCAGCGCCTTGCGCGAGAAATCTGGTCAAGCTTCATTCAGCCTTGGTTGCGAGACGCGCGGCCTGTAACGGAGCGCGAATCGAATGTAAATTGAAACAGATGATTAAAACTCTTTTTTGACAGTCGCCGCGTCCCTTGCGAGAGGCGCCGCCGCACGAATCAGCTTGCCGTCCGCGCTCCGCCGCCAAGGCGCCCTCAACGGAAGACGCGAGGGGCGCCTCCTCTTCGCCACGCTGCGTCGGCGACGCCCTTCCGGTCAGCCGAGATCGTCCACCTGCGCTTCAGTGCGGTCCATCGCTTCGCGCAGGCTTTTCCAGCGCCGGAAGGCCTCATGCGCGCCAAGAAGAGCCAGGGCGAGAATGAAGGGCGCGATATAATAAATAGCGCGAAACAGCAGCAAAGAAGCCAGCAAGGGCTCCTGCGCGATTCCAGGCAAGGCCTTCAGCATGGTCGCCTCGAATACGCCAATGCCGCCCGGCGCATTGCTGGCGACGCCAAGAATGCAGCCAAACACATAGGTCGCGGCGAAAGTGAAGAAATCGATATGGAGCTGCTGAGGCAGCAGCACATAAAGCACCCCGGCGGCGGCGCACTGGTCGACGACGCCAAGGACGATCTGGCCAAGCGACAATGCAAGGCCCGGCAGCTCAAGCCGGAAACCCTGGATCCGGACAGTGCGGCGACGGACCGTCACCCATGTGAGATAGCAAAGGATGCCGCCGATCAGCCCCGCGCCGATCAGCATATTCAACGCAGGGGTGAGATGATTGATGGCGCTGATCGCCTCCGACCGGAAGGCGAGCCCCGCGCCGATCACGAGAATCATGCCGATCCAGAATGTCACTCCGGCGATGATCGTGAGGCTCGCGACCTTGCTCGCCGCAAGCCCCACCTGGGAATAAATCCAGTAGCGGACCGTACCCGCGGTGATCAAGGGAAAGCCGAGCACGAAGGAAATTGCATAGCTGGTGAAAGAAGCGAGCGCCGTCGTTTTATAAGGCACGCGAACGCGCAATTGGCGCAGCGCCAGCGCGTCATATCCGGTCAAGGCGAGGAAGGACACGCCAGCCAGCAAGGCCGCCCAGGCGATCTGATCATTGCCCGTCGCCGCGATGGCCCGCTGCAAATCGGCGAGATTGACGCCGGAAAGGGTGCGAATGAGGACGTAAATCGAGAAGGCCGCAATCGCAACGCTGAAGCCGGCGGCCAGCTTTTTTCCGAAGGAGCGGTGATGCGCCGCCACGCCGCGCACGCTCCGCGCATGGGCGTCTTCCAGCGGAGCTTCATAAAAGAGCGGAGCCATCTCTCGCGGCGAGCCAGCCGCCCCCCCGCCGTCGGATTGAGGCCGGACGTTGTTATGCATAAGTCCCTGATCCAAAACTTCTGGTCCCTGGCGATCCTCGCTTCTGACCCGCCTCGCGGATCAATAAGAAGGCGCCGCGGGGGTCATATGGGCGTGCTTATGCGGCGCGAACGCGACACTAGCAAGGCCTCGCCATGAAGACGTCATTTGTTCGTCGCTCCAAGACAATTCTTGATACACATCTCAACTGACCGTGATCACGTCCTAATTTAAGGCCGGGATCTTCGTTTGCTTGGCTTTTCGCAACCATTTCCAGCATTTTGCGCCCAAATTCGGGACGAAGTGCGAAAACCTTGTTAACCGTCGCGCAAGCGCCCAAAGCCTAACCTCGTCGCATTCAAACCGAAGCTCGGCTGATTGAATATGCCGGGATGCGCGGATCAGGCCTGCCAAACCGCAAAACTTGCGGGCTTCGGCTTCGTTCCCGGCCTTAAAAAATCGGCCCGGCGACCGATATGTAAAGACTCGAGACGAGATTCAGCGTTGGGCGAGGAGCGTAATCGCACAGCGCAGCCGTGGAAAAGCGGTTTTCATCAGCAAACGGCGATCGGTTTTCCCCGTCCCGTCGAAAGCGTTAGAGGGCGTTAACTTTCCCGTTTCATGATCTTTTGATCGATCTCGGGAAACTTCATTCTCCTCGCATCAGAAGAGCAAAGTCGATGACCCACCAGGATAATCCTCAACCGGCCCCGGCCCCTCAAAGCGGCGCACGCGACCTCCTCTCGAGGCTTTATCGCGAAATCGGGATTTCCGCGGTCGCCGCGGCCCTTGAATCCAACAAGCGCCCAAAGGCGAAGGAGATTGAATCAGCCAAGAATCCGGCCGTGCTGCGCGAAGAGAAAGCTGCGTAAAAGCAACGCGGCGACGCGCGTACCGCCGGAATGGAAAGCGCCGGCTCTGGCTCCGGGTTGGCTCTTTGGGCCATGTGCGGTATAGATTTTATATGACTCATCTCAGCCGCCGGCTTTTCCTCCAGACCGTCGGCGGCGCGGCTTGGGCGACCGCTGGCTTTGGCTCCTACGCTTTCGCGTTCGAGCCGGGCCTTCGACTCAAGGTGACCCCTTATGAGGTGACGCCGCCCAATTGGCCTTCGGCGCTGAAGCTGAGGGCTGTGGTGCTCGCCGATATTCACGCTTGCGATCCCTGGATGCCGGCCGCCCGCGTCCGCTCGATTGCCGAACTGTCCAATGCGCTGCAGCCTGACATTGTCTTCCTGCTCGGCGATTTCAGCGGCGGCCATACGATTTTGACCGAAGCCGTTATGCCCGACGAATGGGGCGAGGCGCTTTCGGTGCTCAAGGCTCCGCTCGGGGTCTACGCCGTTCTCGGCAATCATGATTGGCTGCATGGGCCGCTGCCCAACATGCCAGGCGACGACGCGGCCGGCGTGCGCAACGCCTTGAGGGCGGCCAATATCAGGGTGCTTGAAAATGACGCGGTCCGCCTGACCAAAGACGGTCACCCGTTCTGGCTCGCAGGCCTTGGCGATCAACTCGCGGGACCGAAGGACCGGCCGTTTGGCGGCGGCGTCGATGATTTGCCTGGAACGCTAGCTTTGATCACCGATGCCGCCCCGGTGATCATGCTCGCGCATGAGCCCTTCGTATTTCGGCGCATGCCGGCGCGGGTCGACCTCACCTTATGCGGACACACGCATGGCGGCCAGGTCAATCTCCCGCATGTCCAGGCGCGATATGCGCGCGCCTTCAGCAATCTGGTCTACGGTCATATCATAGAGCAAAATCGCAATCTGATCATTTCCGGCGGCCTTGGCACATCGCACGTCCCGGTGCGTTTCATGCGCCCGCCGGAACTCGTCGAAGTCGCGATCAGCGCGGCGGCGCCCAACGGCGATTCCTGAACCGCCTTTTGCGGCGGCCGGACGCCGCAGGCGAGGTCGCTTTCATCGCCCGGCTTCATTCCTCGCCGAGTTTCAATGGACAGAGCGCGCCGAAGGCAATATGGGAGATTTTGCGCCCTGTTTCGCAAGCATCCGCAGCGTAACCCGCACTGGAGCGAGCCGCCTCCGTGACGACGCTTTTTATGAGTCATCCGTCGTGTCTCGACCATGACACAGGTCCTGGCCATCCTGAACGCGCGGACCGCATTCGCGTCATAGAGCGCACATTTGAAAGCGAGATCTTTCAAATGCTGCATCGCGATATAGCGCCCGAACTCGATTACGACGCCCTGCTTCGCGTTCATCCCGCCGAATATATCGAACGGATCAGGGCGGCGATGCCGACAGAGGGGCTGGTCGACATCGCCGAGGATGTCGTGATCAGCCCCGGCACCTGGGAGGCCTTGTCGCATTCCGTCGGCGGGACGGTGGCGGCGGTCGACGACGTGATGCGCGGCCTTTCGAAAAACGCCTTCGTCGCGATGCGCCCACCTGGCCACCATGCCGAGACAGCCCGGCCGATGGGTTTTTGCATTTTCAATCTCGCCGCGATCGCGGCGCGGCGGGCGCAGACTGCGCATGGCGCCGAACGCGTGGCGATCGTCGATTTCGACGTCCACCACGGCAATGGAACGCAGCAGATTTTCTGGTCCGACCCATCGGTTCTTTATGCTTCGACGCATCAAATGCCGCTTTATCCCGGCACCGGCGCGCTCGGTGAATGCGGCGCCTGCGACACGATCGTCAACGCGCCTTTGCCAGAGGACGCTGGCAGCAAAATGTTCCGGGAAGCGATGGAGACGCGGATTCTGCCGCGGGTCGAGGCCTTTGCGCCGGATCTCATCGTCATTTCGGCCGGATTCGACGGCCACCGTTTCGATCCGGTCGGCGGGCTTCATCTCGAGGTTGCGGATTTCACCTGGATCACGAACCGGCTCATGGACATTGCCGAGCGCCGCGCCAACGGCCGCATCGTGTCGGTCCTCGAAGGCGGCTATGATCTCGAAGCGCTCGCCCGTTGCGCCTCTGCGCATGTGCAGACGCTGATGGGCGCCTAACACACGATGATCTCGGGCGGCGCCGCTCAACCTCGGCTTTATTCCACGCCTTCGCTGGCGACGATCTCGATGCCGAATCCGGAGAGGCCGACATAAGTCATCGGCCGCGAGGTGCGCAGCCGGATCGACGAAACGCCGAGATCGCGCAGAATCTGGGCGCCAAGACCGACCTCGCGCCAAGCCTTTGTCCGCTGCGCCTCGGAATCGGCCGGCTGCTCGTCGGCGATCGTCACGGGGACGCCCGCCGCGCCGTCGCGCAAATAGATAAACACGCCACGCCCGTTCTTTTTGAAGGCGGCGAAAGTACGCTTGATGCTGTCGCCGCCGGTTATGACGTCCGCGATGATGTCGACCCTGTGCAGACGCGTCGGCATATCGCGGCCGTCGCCAATCTCGCCCTGCACGAAGGCGAAATGCTGGACCTGATCGAAGGGCGTCATGTAGGCGTAGCCGGTCAAGGGACCGCTCGGGCCCTCGACGTGGAAGGTATTGACCCGCTCGACGATTTTTTCGCGCGCTTGCCGATAGGCGATCAAATCCGCGACCGAGATCCGTTTGAGACCGTGCTCTTGCGCGAAAGCCTCGATCTGCTGCCCCGCCATCACCGTTCCGTCGTCATTGGCAAGTTCACAAATCACGCCGACCGGCGGCAGCCCGGCGAGGCGTACGAGATCGACCGCGGCTTCGGTATGGCCGGAGCGCATCAGCACGCCGCCTTCCTTGGCGATCAGCGGAAACACATGGCCCGGGCGCACGAAATCCGCCGCGCCCATGTTGCCGTTGGCGAGCGCGCGAACCGTATTGCTCCGCTGTTCGGCGGATATTCCCGTCGTCAGCCCGTGCTTGACATCGACCGAGACGGTGAAAGCGGTCCCATGCGGCGCATCATTCATCGCCACCATCGGCTGAAGGCTAAGGCGCTTGGCGTCACGCAGCGTGATCGGCGTGCAGACGATGCCGCAGCAATGGCGGATGATGAAGGCCATTTTCTCCGGCGTGCAGAGCGAGGCGGCGCAGATAAGGTCGCCTTCGTTCTCGCGGTCGTCGTCATCCGTGACGATGACGATTTCGCCGCGCGCAATGGCTTCGATGGCCTGCGAGACGGACTGACCCATGGCCGCAATCTCCTTCATTTCGGCGATCTTCAGAAAATCATTCGGCGTCACCGCGCCTCCGGTTTCACGCAAGAGATGCTCGGCCGTCTCGCGCGATACCCAGGCGTCGCCCTGGTTGCAGAGCTGTGAAATCGAAGCTTTGGACAGCCCGGTCCTGCGCGCGAACTCCGCTTTGCTGACATTGTTGTGCTTCAGCCAATCACCGAGCTTCATGCCGAAGCCAACGCCTTTACGAGTCTGCCTGCGCGTTTAGTTAGACTAAACTTCTTTCCGCATCAAGGTTTAGCGTAAATAAATTCATGGCCGCGATGGCCACGCCGAGCTTTCGCCGACCTGCCCGCGATGGCGCAAAAACTGGTCTGCGAGGACACAGGCGACCATCGCCTCGCCGACCGGCACGGCCCGGATGCCGACGCAAGGGTCGTGGCGTCCCTTGGTCACGATCTCCGCCTCGGCCCCGCTGCGATCGATGGTGAGGCGCGGCTGCAAGATTGAGGATGTCGGCTTCACGGCAAAGCGCGCGACGATCGGCTGGCCAGTGGAAATGCCCCCCAGAACCCCTCCGGCATGATTCGACAGGAAAAGCGGCCTGTCGTCGTTTCCAAAGCGCATTTCATCGGCGTTTTCTTCGCCGGTCAGTTCAGCGCTGGCGAAACCCTCGCCGATTTCGACGCCTTTGACCGCATTGATGGACATCAGGGCGCTCGCGAGCTCCGCGTCGAGCTTGCCATAAATCGGAGCGCCCCACCCTGCCGGCGCATTCTCGGCGACGATCTCGATGACGGCCCCGATCGAGGAACCGGCTTTGCGAACGCCGTCGAGATAGGATTCAAAGAAGGCCGCGGCTTTGGCGTCGGGACAAAAAAACGGATTCTTCGCGCATTCGTCCCAGTCCCAGTTCGCACGGTCGATTTTGTGCGGACCCATCTGCACCAGCGCGCCGCGAATGAGGACGCCGGGGATGATCTTGCGCGCCACGGCGCCCGCCGCGACCCGCGTCGCCGTCTCGCGCGCAGAGGAGCGGCCGCCGCCGCGATAGTCGCGGACGCCATATTTGGCGTCATAGGCGTAGTCGGCATGGCCCGGCCGATAAACGGTCTTGATGGCGTCGTAATCCTTCGAGCGCTGGTCCGTGTTTTCAATCAAAAGCGCGATCGGCGTTCCAGTCGTGACCTGCCGCCCCGTCTGCGGATCGTCGAATACGCCGGAGAGAATTTTGACCTTGTCGGCCTCCTGCCGCTGCGTCGTGAAGCGGCTCTGGCCGGGGCGTCGGCGCTCGAGGAAGATCTGAATATCCTCCTCGACCAGTTCGATGCGCGGCGGACAGCCGTCGACAACGCAGCCGATCGCCGGCCCGTGGCTCTCGCCGAAGGTGGTGACGCGGAAAAGATGGCCGAAACTATTGTGAGACATGGATTAGCCCGCAATTAAATCGGGACTGAAAAACGCGATCGCGAGCATCAGCCCTTCTCCCGCATGAGGCGGCTCTTTTCGCGGCTCCAGTCGCGTTTCTTCTCGGTCTCGCGCTTGTCATGCAATTGTTTTCCGCGCGCGAGGGCGATCTCGATCTTCGCCCGGCCTTTGTCGTTGAAATAGATCTTCAGCGGCACGATCGTCATGCCTTCGCGCTCGGTCCCCTGCGCCAGCTTGGCGAGTTCGCGCGCGTGCAGAAGCAGTTTGCGCGGCCGCTTCGGCTCATGGTTGAACCGGTTGGCCTGCAGATATTCCGGGATGTTCGCATTGATGAGAAAGAGTTCACCGGAGCGGCCGATCGAGGCGTAGCTTTCTGCGATGGTCGCTTTGCCCGTGCGCAGCGATTTGACTTCGGTGCCCGTCAGCATGATGCCCGCCTCGAAGGTTTCCCCTATCTCATAATTATACCGCGCCCGTCGATTGTCCGCGGCTATCTTGAAAAGACTCTCTTTTTTTGGGGCCACTCAAAGCGCCTCACGCATCAAGGAAAGCTCAGGCATCGACAAGAAGCCCGGCATGGATGAGGGCGGCGTTGATCGGCGCATGCGCTTTCTCGCTCGCCTTTAACATAGGCGCGCGAACCTCTTCCGTGATCTTGCCAAGCGCCGCCAGCGCATATTTCGGCCCGGCCGGATTTGGCTCGATGAAAAGAGCCTGATGCAAGGGGCTCAGCCGATCGTTCAGCTTCAGCGCGCGGGCGAAATCATTGCTGAGGCAGGCGTCCTGCATGTCGGCGCAGATCTTCGGCGCAATGTTCGACGTCACCGAGATGCAACCGTGGCCGCCGAGCGCCATCACCGCGACCGCCGTCAGATCCTCGCCGGACAGCTGGATGAAATCAGGTCCAAGCGCCTCCCTTTGCTGCGCCGTGCGGGCGAGATTGCCCGTCGCATCCTTGACGCCGGCGATGTTTTTCAGCTCGAACAGCCGCTTCATCGTTTCGACCGAGATGTCGACCACGGAGCGCGGCGGGATATTGTACAGAATGATCGGGATGCCGACGGCGTCGTTGATCGCCTTGTAATGCTGATAAAGCCCCTCCTGCGAGGGCTTGTTGTAATAGGGCGCGACGATGAGCAGGCCATCGGCGCCCGCCTTCTCGGCAAAACGCGACAGCTCGATCGCCTCATGCGTATTGTTCGAGCCCGTCCCGGCGATCACCGGCACGCGGCCGCGTGCCTCCTTGATGCAGGTCGCAATGACCTCGCGATGTTCGGCGTGCGACAAAGTCGGGCTTTCCCCGGTCGTGCCCGCGGGCGACAAGCCATGCGTGCCGCTCTCGATCTGCCAATCGACCAACGCCCGATAGGTCGCTTCATCGAAGGCGCCATCCTTGAAAGGCGTGACGAGTGCGGTGATGGATCCCCTAAATGCCGCCTTTTTCGTCATTATCGCTAACCTTTCACCAATCCGCCCGATCAAGGCCGCATTTTACAGGCTGAGTTTCTGGCGCTGTTTGAGCTGCGCGGACCAGACACATAGACGTCAATGAGCCTTTCGAAAAGGCCCGCCTGACGACAAACCCTCTGCGCTGACTGCGATAATTCGTCCTTTGTTAATAAGGAAGGGTTCAGACTCATCGTTTGGAGCATTGATGACCAGGATTGACCGAGGCATGCTCACGAGGTCATATCTCTTCAGCCCGCCCCGCGTCCGGCTCATCGGTTCGAGCCTTTCCGGTCCAAGGCTCAATGGCGCGAGGCTGGCGATCGGGATCGGCGCCCTCGCGCTCGGCCTCAGCGGGGCCTATGTCAAGCAGAAGGGTGTTGGCCTCTCCCCTTCCGACTGGCCGGAGCCAATCCGCGCCCTCCTTGCCCCCGAGCCGCGATTCGCGCCGCCCGCCGTGCCATTTCTGCGCGAAGAGGCGCCCGACGAGGATGACGCCGACATTGGCGCCCGCCCCGAAGCGCCGCCGGTCAATCTGACCGCGGCGGCCCATGAACTCGGACGCGACCTCGCCGGGTTCAAGGAAGCGATCTCCTTCTATAAATCCGGCGATCTGGCGGGCGGCGACGCCGCCGCGAAGGCCGCTACGGACCCGATCGTTCAAACGGCGCTCGAATGGATTGCGCTGCGGACATTTTCCCGCGAATCGGGCTTCGACCGCATGCAGGCCTTCATCGCCGCGCATCCCTCCTGGCCAGCGCAGGGCTGGCTGCGCAAACTCAGCGAAGAGGCCCTGTTCGGCGACCGCAAGAAATCGGCTCTGATCAAATCCTATTTCTCGACATCCGAGCCTCAGACGCCGGCGGGCAAGCTCGCCCTCGCCCGCGCGCTGAAAGACGATGGCAAGAGCGCTGAGGCCGCCGCCCTCGTGCGCGGCGTCTGGCGCGAGGCCGACCTCAACGCCGCGCTCGAAGCAAAGATCAGAGCCGATTTTGGCTCCTATCTCGAAAAGGCCGATCACAAATATCGCGCCGAACGCCTGCTCTACAAGGAGCAGACGGCAAATGCGATGCGCGCCGCGATCCTCGCGGGGCCGGATGTCGTCGCCCTTGCCCGCGCGCGCGCGGCTGTCATCGCGGAGGCCCCAAGCGACAAACTTCTCGCCGCAGTGCCTGCCCCCTTGCGGGCGGACGCGGGCTATAAATTCGCGATGATTCAAAAACTGCGGCGGGCGGACAAGATCAGCGAAGCCGTCGCCCTCATGCTGGCGGCGCCGCGCGACCCGATTGTCCTGATCAATGGCGATGAATGGTGGGTCGAGCGCCGTCTCCTGGCGCGAAAGCTCCTCGACCGGGGCGATGCGAAAACCGCGTACAAAATATGCGCGGAACATTCCGCGATGACGCGGGAGATGCAGATCGAGGCCGAGTTCCACGCCGGCTGGATCGCGCTGCGCTTCCTCAACGACGCTGCCCGCGCCGCGGCGCATTTCGACACGCTGATCAAGCTTGCCGCGACGCCAATGTCCAGGGCGCGGGCGGCCTACTGGCGCGGCCGCGCCGCCGAGGCCTCCGCGAACCCGGACGCGGCCGGGACGGCGAAAGCCTTCTATCAGCAGGCGGCAACGCATCCCGCGACCTATTACGGGCAACTCTCGCGCGAAAAACTCGGGCTGAGCGCGGCTCCGATCCGTATGCCGGCGACAGAGGCGGCGGGCGAGGCGCGCGACCCATCCGTCAAGGTGATCGAACTTCTCTACGCCGTCGGCGAGAAAGCCCTCGCCTATCCGCTCGTCCTTGAGGCGGCCCGCCACCTCGAGGACCCCGCGCAAGTCGCCGCGCTCGCGAAAGTCGTCGCGCGGCAGCAGGACGCGCATGTCTCGCTCACTGTCGGCAAGATTGCGAGCCAGCGCGGCATTGCTCTCGATGAGCTCGCCTTTCCGACCTATGGCGTTCCGGCGTTTCAGCCTTTGCCGAATTCGGCCGACCCTTCCGTCGTCTATTCGATTGCGCGCCAGGAGAGCGCGTTCGATACGAGCGCGGTTTCGAGCGCCGGCGCCAAGGGCTTGATGCAGATGATCGCCGCGACCGCGCGAACCACGGCCCAGCGCGCTGGCGTCGCATTCGACGAGAGCCGGCTCACCGCCGACGCCGCCTTCAATGCGCAGCTCGCCGCCGCCCATCTCGGCCAGCTCCTCGCCGAGAACCGCGGCTCCTACATCCTCGCCTTCGCGTCCTATAACGCCGGCGGCAAGCGAGTGAAGCAATGGCTCGACGCTTATGGCGATCCGCGCAAGCCGGGCGTCGATGCAATCGATTGGGTGGAGCGCATTCCGTTCACCGAGACGCGGAATTATGTCCAGCGCGTCATGGAGAATCTCAACATCTATCGCATCCGCTTCACCGCCGCGCCCATGCAAAGGGCCGAAGCCGAAGCAAATCCTTAATTCAGCGATCTCGCTCGGCCGAGGCCCGCGCCACCACCCTTTCGATCTGCGCCAGCAAGGAAGAGACGGCATAGGGCTTTGGCACGAAAGCGTCCTCGCGCGGCATCAATCGGGGCTCGATCGTATAGCGGCCGGAGGTCAGAACCACGCCTATTCCGGGCCAGCATTCATGAATGCGCCAGGCAAGGTCGAGGCCATCGAGTGAGCCTGGCATGTCGACATCGGTAAAGACGACGCTGATATCGGACCGCCGCGCCAGCACGGCCAGGGCCTCATCGGCATTGCAGGCCTCAATCACGACAAAGCCGGCGCTCTCCAGAACATCGACGCCGAGCATGCGCACGAGGGGTTCATCTTCAACGACGAGAGCGAAGCACTGTTGATTGCCGGGCTTTTCCATGCCTCACTAACAGGCCTAATCTGGATCAGTTCCGGTTTGATCATTTTAAGGTAAAAAAATGATTTAACTGCGGACTTTCCCGTTGCTACCGCCGCGCGCGCAGATGGCGCCGCAACCAGACGCGTGGATGTTTCATGCCCCTTGCCGAGCCCCTTGCCGAGCCCTCCTTTGAGAGCTGCTTTATCTCCGCGTCCGATGGACTAAGGCTTCACTTTCGCGACTATGGTTCGCCGCTCGACCCCGGCCTGCCTGTCGTGTGCCTGCCGGGACTGACGCGCAGCGCGGCCGATTTCGGCCCGCTCGCGAGCGCTCTCGCCGGCGGCCTTGCCGGAAACAGGCGGCGGCGCGTTCTGGCGCTCGATTATCGCGGCCGCGGCCTCTCCGGCTATGATCGGGACTGGAAAAACTACAGCCTGCCCGTCGAGAACGACGACATACTGTCTGTGCTGACCGCAGCCGGCGTCGAACGCGCGGTTCTCGTCGGAACATCGCGCGGCGGCCTCCATGTCATGCTGCTGTCCGCGACGCGGCCGTCCATCATAGCCGGCGCCGTCCTCAATGACATCGGCCCGGTTCTGGAGCCGCAGGGACTCGCGCGCATTCGCAGCTATGTCGGCAAGCTGCCGCCGCCAAAGTCGGAGGCCGACGCCGTCGATCTGCTAAAGCGATTGATGAGCGCACACTTCAAGGGCCTCGGCGAGGCCGATTGGGCGCTCTACGCCAAACTGACCTTCGCCGATGAAACGGGACGTTTCGGCGGGCGCTATGATCAAAAGCTGATGAAGACGATCGAAAGCATCGATCTGGAACAGCCGGCGCCGGCGCTCTGGGCGCAATTCGATGGCCTGCGCGCGGTTCCACTGCTGGCGATCCGCGGCGGCAATTCCGACCTTCTTTCGCCCGGGACGCTGGCGGAAATGGCGCGCCGCCACCCGAATTGCGAGACCTATATCGTTGAAGGCCAGGGTCATCCGCCGCTCCTTATCGACGCTCCATCCATTCAAAGGATTGCGGCTTTCGTCGCTCAAACGGAAGGATGATGCTATTGTAACTGCGGATGACCTTGTCCGCGTAGACTTTCACATCGTTCCTTGGAGCAGCGACGCCAGCGGAGAGAGTTGCGATGCGCCATGCGCGCGAGATCATTTGCCTGAAATTTTCCGCCCGGGCGAGGTCGCGACGCGATGCGGCCTCGCTGCCTCCACCGCCCCAATGCCGCCACCCCATTGATCTGAGTCAAGGCGTCAGCATAGGGGTTATGGCATGCAAGCAGCATTGATTTCATGCAGCGCATGCGCGCGGTTTGAAATCGGCTGGAAAGGCCTTGGAATTTCCCGCTCCGGCGTGGGCGTAAGCAGAAGCGGTCTGCGACGTTTAGTTGAAGCATTTTCAAACACCCATCGGCCAGTTTCTCTATCTTCTATTTTGAGCAATACGGATTTCGCTTTGTGCCGGAAGACATGAAGCCAGAGTTGGCATTCGGCGTTAGGCTGTCAGCGATCGGCGCCGGCTCGCCAGCGCCAAATATGTTTTGCCCGCAGGGATCATGATGGTTGCGGCGGCGCGGCTCTTTTCGGGTGGGGAGCGGCGCTGAAGATCGGCCGCCTATAGTGGGGCGCCCGGTCCGCAGTCCTCTTCGTCCCGGAGATGCAGTCCTCTTCGTCCCGGAGATGAAGGCGGCTGCGCTCGATCGCGGAGTTCGCCTCCGCCGCCCAACTATTCGGCCGCCCAATTATCTGGAGAGGTCCCGTGACAGCCTTTGCCCGCGACATGACGCCGACCGTCGACTTGACGCGAGAGAGAGGGACGGGCCCGGTGCGTCGCCAGCGCCCGATCTATGTCGACATGCTGCCCCCGTGCAACGCGGCCTGCCCCGCTGGCGAGAATATCCAGGCCTGGCTGGCGTTGGCGCAGGCAGGCAAGTTCCAGGCGGCCTGGGAAGCGCTGATCCGCGACAACCCTTTGCCGGCGGTGCACGGGCGGGTCTGCTACCATCCTTGCGAGACGAACTGCAATCGCAAGGATCTCGACTCCGCGGTGAACATTCATTCGGTAGAGCGTTTCCTCGGCGATCTTGCCGCAGAACAAGGCTGGGCGATGCCGAGCGACAAGGCCGCCACCGGCAAGCGC
The DNA here is from genome assembly GCF_901905185.1 of Methylocella tundrae. GTDB lineage: Bacteria > Pseudomonadota > Alphaproteobacteria > Rhizobiales > Beijerinckiaceae > Methylocapsa > Methylocapsa tundrae. The sequence continues at coordinate 52,088 of NZ_CABFMQ020000076.1, read as the reverse complement.
GTACTGGTGATCGGCGCCGGCCCGAGCGGCCTGTCTGCAGCCTATCACCTTACGCGGCTCGGCCATGAGGTAGAGATCCACGAGGCGGGACCGTTGCCGGGCGGCATGCTGCATTTCGGCATCCCTGCCTATCGTCTGCCGCGTGAGGATCTGATGAAGGAGATCGGACGGATCGAGCAGATGGGCGTCAAGATCGTCCTCAATCATCGTGTGGATGATGTGTTGGCGGAGAAACAGGCCGGCCGGTTCGACGCCATCTTCATCGCCATCGGCGCCCAGCTTTCAAAACATGTAGACATTCCAGCGCGCGACGCCGTCAAGGTGCTGGACGCCGTCTCCATGCTGCGTGATATGGAGTCCGGCGCCGCTCCGCGCCTCGGCCGCCGCGTGGTGGTCTACGGCGGCGGAAATACCGCCATGGACGCCGCCCGCACGGCGCGACGGCTCGGCGCCGAGGAAGCGTTGATCGTCTACCGCCGCGACAGGGCGCACATGCCGGCGCGCGAGTTCGAGGCAGACGAAGCCTTGGCGGAAGGCGTCAAGATCAAATGGCTGACTTCAATAAAGGCTATCGACGGGAGCGATCTCACCGTTGAAGTGATGCGCATCGACGAGGCGGGCCGCGCCCAGCCGACTGGACAGATCGAGACGCTGCACGCCGACTCCGTGGTGCTGGCGCTCGGCCAGGACGCCGACAGCGGTTTTCTCAGGAAGATCCCGGAGATTGTCTTTGGAGCGGATGGAACCGTCGTCGTCGCGCCAAACATGATGACCGGCCGGCCGGGCGTCTTCGCGGGCGGCGACATGGCGCCGGGCGAGCGTTCCGTCACGGTGGCGACGGGCCATGGCAAGAAGGCTGCCCGTCACATCGACGCCTGGCTGAGAGGAGCCGACTGCGCACATCCCGCCAAGCATCCCATCATCGAGTTTGGCGCATTGAATCTGCCAATCTATGCCGACGCCATTCCCTCGACGCAGCAGGAATTGCCGGCGTCAGCGCGGGGCGCGGGTTTCGACGAGGTCGTCAGCGGCCTTAGCGAGGCTGAATCGCTGCACGAGGCCAAGCGGTGCCTCTCCTGCGGCAATTGCTTTGAATGCGACAATTGCTTCGCCGCCTGCCCGGAAGACGCCATCGCCAAGCTGGGTCCCGGACAACGCTATGCGATCGACTATGCTCTATGCACCGGCTGCGCGGTTTGCGTTGAACAATGTCCGTGCCACGCTATGGAAATGGTCCCTGAACGCGGCTGAGGAAATCAATCTAAATTGTTGGAGCCAGAAGCCTGATGGGCGCGAGAACGACAATGGACGGCAATACCGCGGTGGCGCATATCGCCTATCGCATCAATGAGGTATGCGCCATTTACCCGATCACCCCCTCATCGACCATGGCGGAACTCGCTGACCAGTGGGCGGCGGAAGGGCGCAAGAACATCTGGGGCGCTGTTCCTGTGGTGCAGGAGATGCAGAGCGAGGGAGGAGCCGCTGGCGCCGTTCACGGCGCGCTTCAGTCGGGCGCCATGACGACGACCTTCACGGCCTCGCAAGGGCTGCTTCTGATGTTGCCCAATATGCTGAAGATCGCCGGCGAGCTGACATCCACGGTGTTTCACGTCGCGGCGCGCTCTCTTGCGACCTCCGCTCTGTCGATCTTCGGAGACCACTCCGACGTGATGACCGTTCGCACCACAGGATTCGCGCTGATCTCTTCCGCCAATGTGCAGGAGGCTCATGACACGGCGCTCATGGCCGAGGCCGCGACCCTTGAAGCGCGGGTCCCTTTCCTGCATTTCTTCGACGGCTTTCGCACCTCGCATGAACTCAATACGCTTGAGCTTGTCGGCGACGATGACATCCGCGCCATGATCTCCAACGATCTCGTGCGCGCCCATCGGGCCCGTGCGCTCAACCCCGAGAACCCATTCATTCGCGGCACATCGCAAAATCCCGACACCTATTTCCAGGCGCGGGAAGCGGTCAGCCCGTTCTACGCCAGGACGCCGAAGATCGTCGAAGACGCCATGGCGCGCTTTGCGGCTGTTACCGGTCGGCGCTACGGCCTCTTCGAGTACGAAGGCGCGCCCGACGCCGAACGGGTCCTTATCCTGATGGGCTCCGGCGCCGAAACGGCCCGGGAAACCGTAAAGGCGCTGGTCGCGCGCGGCGAGAAAGTCGGCGCGCTCCAGGTGCGGCTCTATCGCCCGTTTTCAGCGGAGCACTTCCTTGCCGCGCTGCCGCCGTCGGTCGGCGCGATCGCGGTTCTCGAACAGACCAAAGAGCCCGGCGCCACAGGCGAACCGCTCTACCTTGACGTCATCGCCACGCTCGCGCAGGGCGTTGGAGACGGCCAGCGATCGTCGATGCCGCGCGTCATCGGTGGCCGCTATGGCATTTCGTCGAAAGATTTTACGCCGGCCATGGCGAAGGCGGCGCTCGACGAACTTGCGAAGCATGACGCGGGGGGCCGGTTCGCAGGACGCAACAGCTTCACCCTCGGCATTGATGACGACCTCTCCCACAGCAGTCTCGCGGTGGACCCAGGCTTTTCGATCGAGCCAGACAACACCACCCGCGCGGTCTTTTACGGCCTTGGCGCCGATGGCACTGTGGGCGCGAATAAAAACAGCGTGAAGATCATCGCCGAGGACGCGGGGCGCTACGCGCAGGGCTATTTTGTCTATGATTCCCACAAATCCGGCGCGCAGACGGTTTCGCATCTGCGGTTCGGCCCAAACCCGATCAAGGCGCCCTATCTCATCGCCTCCGCGAGCTTCGTCGCCTGCCATCAGTTCAGCTTTCTCGAACGGCAGGACGTGCTGCGCGTTGCGGCGCCGGGCGGCGTCTTTCTCCTCAACAGCCCCTATGGGCAAAACAACAGCTGGGATGCGCTGCCCCGCTCGGTGCAGCAGCAGATCATCGACAAACGATTGCGCTTCTTTGTCATCGACGCCTCAAAGGTCGCCCGCGAAGTCGGCCTTGGCGCGCGCACTAACACTATTCTGCAGACGTGTTTCTTCGCTATATCCGGCGTCTTGCCGCGCGAGACGGCGATCAAGCATATCAAGGAATCCATCCGGCACAGCTACGGAAGCAAGGGCGAAGCGGTCGTCGCCAAGAATTTTGCCGCGGTCGATGAGACATTGGAGCGCCTTTTCGAGGTCACGACGCCGCTTTTCGCAACCAATCCGAAAGACCGGCCCCCCATCGTTGCGGCCTCAGCCCCCGAGTTCGTGCAGCGCTTCACCGCCCGGATGCTGGTTGGACGCGGAGACGACATTCCAGTGAGCCTGATGCCGGCGGACGGCGCCTTTCCTTCCGGGACGAGCGCCTATGAGAAGCGCAATATCGCCGAGGCCGTACCGGTCTGGGAGACTGATCTTTGCATCCAATGCGGACAATGCAGCTTCGTCTGCCCGCACAGCGTCATTCGCGCCAAATATTACAATGAGGCGGCGCTCGCGGGGGCGCCATCCAGCTTCAAGTCGGCGCCGATCAATGCGCGCGGCTACCCTGAAGCGCGCTTCACCCTGCAATTCTATGTGGAGGACTGCACCGGCTGCGGTCTTTGCATTGAAGCCTGCCCGGCGATCAGCCCGCGCGAACCGGGCGTCAAGGCAATCAACCTCGCGACCAAGGAGCCATTGGTCGCAACGGAACGCGCCAATATCGCGTTCTTTGAGAAATTGCCGGTCAATGATCGGGCCCGCGTCGATTTCGCCAATGTTAGAGGCGTGCAATTTCTCGAACCTTTGTTCGAGTTTTCCGGCGCCTGTGGCGGATGCGGCGAGACGCCTTATCTCAAGCTGCTCTCGCAATTATTCGGCGACAGGGCGCAGATCGCCAACGCCACCGGCTGCTCATCGATCTATGGCGGCAATCTCCCGGTGACGCCCTGGACCAAGAACCACGAGGGGCGCGGGCCAGCCTGGTCGAATTCGCTGTTCGAGGACAATGCGGAGTTTGGGCTCGGCTTTCGGCTGGCCGCCGACAAGCATCTCGAAATCGCCCGGACCCTGCTGACAGAGCTCGCCCAGACGGTGGGTGAAGATCTCGCCGCGGATATACTAAGCGCGCCGCAAATCCATGAATATGAAATCCGCGCCCAGCGCATCCGCGTCGCCGAACTCAAGACGCGATTGCTAAAACTCGAGGGCGAGGCCACGCAAGATCTTTTGTCGGTGGTCGACCATCTCGTGCGGCGCAGCATCTGGATTGTCGGCGGCGATGGCTGGGCCTACGACATAGGCTATGGCGGCCTCGATCATGTGCTGGCGAGCGGACGCAACGTCAATGTGCTGGTGCTTGACACAGAGGTCTATTCTAATACCGGCGGCCAGGCCTCGAAAGCGACGCCGCTCGGCGCGGTCGCGAAATTCGCCGCGGCGGGCAAGCGTGTGGCGCGCAAGGATCTCGCGCTGCAGGCGATTGCCTACGGCAATGTCTATGTGGCGCAAGTCGCCATGGGCGCCAACCCACAACAAACGCTGGATGCCTTTCGGGAAGCTGAGGCTTATGATGGGCCCTCGCTCATCCTCGCTTACAGCCAGTGTATCGCGCATGGCATAGACATGCGCTTTGGCATGAAGCAGCAGGACCTTGCTGTAGCCAGCGGCTATTGGCCGTTGCTCCGCTTCAACCCCGCCATGCGGACGGCCGGCAAAAACCCATTCCAGCTTGATTCTCCGCGCCCGACGATCGCGTTCAAGGATTATGCCTATAATGAGATCCGCTACTCGTCTCTCGCCCGGACGCTGCCCGATGAAGCGGCGGCGCTGCTTCTCGACGCCCAGGCCGCGGTGATCGACAAATATCAGCAGTATGAGGATATTGCCGCGCGAGACGGCAGCCGGTTCGTGCCCGGCGTCGGCGTCGTCGTGAAACCGGCGTCTTAACGGAGGAGAGGCCGATGGATTTGACGACGCGCTATATGGGACTTCATCTCAAAAATCCATTGGTGGCGTCCGCTTCGCCGTTGACCCGCGAACTTGACGGCCTCCGGCTGCTTGAGGACGCAGGCGCGGCCGCCCTCGTGCTGCCTTCGCTGTTTCAGGAAGAGATCGAGGCCGAGGTCGCCCGTTACGATCGTCTGACCAGCGCCAACGAGGATAGTTGGCCAGAGGCGACCAGCCAGTTTCCAGCGTTGGTTGAGGCCAAACACGGCCCGCATCACTATCTGTGCCTCATTCGCCGCGCGAGCGAGGCGGTCGATGTTCCGGTCATCGCCAGCCTGAATGGCGTCACGAATGAGGGCTGGATCTCCTACGCCAAGCTGATCGAGGAGGCCGGCGCGAAGGGGCTCGAACTCAATATCTATTTCATTCCCGCCGATCTCACGCAAACGGGGCGTGAGGTCGAGCAACGCTATATCGACATCCTTGCCGCGGTGCGGGCGACGGTGTCGATCCCGATAGCCGTCAAACTCAGTCCTTATTTTAGTTCAATCGGCAATATGGCGTTGGCGTTGCAGGACGCGGGCGCCGACGCCCTGGTGCTGTTCAACCGCTTCTATCAGCCAGATCTCGATCTGACGCGATTGCAAGTGATGACCGACCTCAAGCTCAGTGAGCCGAGCGAGATCCGCCTCCCTCTCCTTTGGCTCGCCGTCCTCGCGGGCCGTGTGAAGCTCTCTCTTGCCGCCAGCACGGGCGTCGCCAGCTCCAACGAGGTCATAAAATATCTTCTGGCCGGGGCCGATGTTGTGATGGCGACTTCGGCGCTGCTGCGGCACGGCCCCGGCCATATGGCGACATTGCTCGCCGGGCTGGAAAAATGGCTCGCGTCACGGGAGTTCAATTCACTGGACCATGTCAGAGGCCTCATGAGCCAGCGCAAGCTGAAGGACCCGCAGGCCCTGGAGCGCGCCAATTATATCGAAATTCTGGAAGGATACAGCCAGCATTGATTTACGCGCTGACGCAAGGACTGCGTTTGCGGAGCGGCCGCGATCGGCTGCGCAGTTGGAACATCTGTCTGACTTCAAGGAGTAGGTCAAATGCGTCGGCGGCAATTTTTCTCGAAGACGTTAGCCGCCGCAGCGGGACTGAGCGCCGGCGGCTTCCTGCCAGCGGCGGCTCAGTCAACAGCGTCGGCTGCGCCGGCCGTGCCGGAAGGGCCGGTGACGCTCTATTTCGAGTTTCGCGTTGCCGATCCGGAACATGAAGCAGCCATGGCGGCTTTGACGGATTGCGCCTCGGCATGGCGCCAAGCGCCGGGCTTTTTGAGCCTGATGCTCAAGCAGATGAGCGGCGACTCAACCATGGTGAAGAACTATCCTGAAGCTTACAAGGGAGTTCTCGCGGAAGCCTATCTCGACGGCGTCAGAGATCACTCTCAGCCGTATTTCTATTCGCTCTTCGTGCGCTTCGCTGATTACGCGCAACTTCAAGCATCGCAGATCAACGAGGAATTCGACCGCACGGTTCTACCCTTTCTCCATGCCGTAAAGCAGACGCCGACCGGCTTCGCCAAATCCACCCAGCTCATGAGCGTCTATCGCGGTGTGCTTCAAACCATCGCCGCCGGCAACCGTGCAGGCATTTACACAACAGCCGCGGAAATGGCGGACTTCTTGCGTCATCCGGTCGAAGCCCCCGAGAGCAACACTTTGACGGTCGAGAACCACGTCATGGTCGCCGATGCCGGACACATTGAATGGGAAAAACTGGTTCTCCCGCTCCTCAAGGTAGCGCAGGAGACCCACCAGCCGAGTGATGATCCCAATGGCGTCGGTCAGCCGGGCAGCAAGTCCAATCGCCTCTACCGTAAGGCGCTGTCGACCGAGATCCTTCGCAATGCCTTGCCGGATGGCGACCTACGCGCCTATCTCATGCACGGTGTGTGGGAATCCGTCTGGGACCATGAAAACTCCCATCTCGATCCACGCTTTCAGGCCGCCGCCGGTCCTGTGGGAGCCGGCGTCGAAATCGGCCCCGTCGAGCCATTTTACCTGACCCGCCTGCTGGTTAAAGCCTAAGCGAGCGATATCCGTCGCCATGCTATAATATAATATTGATATTCGACGATATTCGATCAAAGAGATACAAGAAAGGATCCCGCGATGGCGGCTCAGATCCCATCAAAAAGACTGTCGTTCCTCGATCGTTACCTGACGGTCTGGATTTTCGCCGCCATGGCCGGCGGGATCGCCCTCGGATCGCTTTTCGCGGGCTTGCCGAGCTTTCTCAATAGCCTTTCGTTCGGCAGCACCAACGTACCTATCGCCATCGGTCTGATCCTCATGATGTATCCGCCGCTTGCAAGAGTCCGCTACGAGGAGCTGCCCGAGGTTTTCAAGGACTGGCGGATTCTGGCCCTCTCACTTGTACAGAACTGGCTGATTGGGCCCGTCCTGATGTTCGCGCTCGCGGTGCTGTTCCTGCGAGACTATCCCGAATACATGACGGGGCTCATTCTGATCGGGCTTGCCCGCTGCATCGCCATGGTGATCGTTTGGAACCAGCTCGCCGGCGGCGACAACCAGTATGTGGCGGGGCTGGTCGCTCTCAACTCGATCTTCCAGATCATCTTTTTCAGCGTTTACGCGTGGTTCTTCCTGACCGTGCTTCCACCCCTCGTCGGTCTTGGGGGCAGCGTCATCGACGTCGGCTTCTGGACGATAGCCGAAGCGGTGCTGATTTATCTCGGCGCGCCCTTCGCCGCCGGCTTCCTGACCCGGCTCATCCTGACCAGGCGCAAGGGGGTCATTTGGTACGAAAAGCAGTTCCTGCCGAAGATCAGTCCGATCACGCTCGTCGCGCTGCTCTTTACCGTCCTCGCCATGTTCAGCCTCAAGGGCGGCATGGTGCTGCAACTGCCCTTTGACGTGCTCCGCGTCGCAATTCCGCTCGCACTGTACTTTGTCATCATGTTCGTGATCAGCTTCTGGATGGGCAAGCTGATCGAGGCGGACTACCCCCGCACCACGGCGATCGCCTTCACGGCGGCAAGCAACAATTTCGAGCTCGCCATCGCGGTCGCCATCGCGACGTTCGGACTCGCCTCGCCCGTCGCCTTCGCCACCGTCATCGGCCCGCTGGTGGAAGTGCCGGTTCTGATCTCGCTGGTCTCGGTCGCCCTTTGGCTGAAGCGCCGCTGGTTTGACACAAAACAATTTGGAATAACCCCGCGTGCGTTAGAATAAAATTATGAGCATGCACAAGATCCTCATCCTGGCGCCGATTGCGTGACGCTTGGCGTCATTCCTTCGTTTTCTGACTTGTGGCGAGCGCTCGAAACGTAATCGAGTTTGCTACCGCGGCATGACAGAACACGTACGTTCCATCGTCTATTCCTGGCGAAGATACAATTATGCTCGCTGCACCAACCGCGAGCCGTCGGGGCGCACGAAATGCGCGACGAGGCCGAGCGCGCGCACCACAGGCGCCGTTGCTTCCGGCGGCATCACCGTAAAGGCGGTGGAGAGTGCGTCCGCTTCGGTCGCAGTGTCGGCCTCGATCGAGACCGACAGCCAGCGCCAGCTGGTTCGGCCGCTCCAGGGTTCGAAGATGTGGTTGAAGTTGCCTCCCGCGTCGAACACGGCGCCGTAGCCGCCCGAGGTTGCGACCGCGCGATCGACAAGCGGGATGCGTTCGACGATCTTTCCGGGCGCGCGCGGGTCTTCCAGTCCAACCGACCAGGAACCGCCGTCGGGATGAGCGCCGAGCGCCCGGGTCTCGCCCATGTCCACCAGCGCGTGCTCCACCCCGGCGCCGCGCAGCACCTCCACCACCCGGTCGGTCACATAGCCCTGACCAATGCCATTCAGCGTTACGCCCATCCCCGGCCGCGCGAGCCGCAGCCGCGCCGGATCGATCTCCAAAGCCCCCTGGTCAACACGGGCGATGGTCGCGGCGATGGCGCCGGACGGAGGGCCGCCGGGCGCGGCCTCGGGCCGAGAGAAATATTTGGCGTAGAGATCCCACAGCGGCTGCACCGTCACATCGAAGGCGCCGCCGCTGATCGCGCCGTAGCGGCGGCTCTCGGAGAGCACACGCACAAGATCGAAAGGAGGATCCAGGAGCACACCGTCACGATTGAGGCGGCACAGTGCGCTGTCCGCCCGATACAGGCTCAAAATGCGCTCCAGGCGCTCCACCTCCGCAAGGCTCGCCGCGATCAGACGGTCCGCGGTCGCGGGATCGGGGTGATGAATCTGCAAGGTGGCGTCGGCGCCAAGGGCGGACCCGGTCCAAATACGCAGAAGCGGAGTGGCCGGCGCCGAGCGCGCGCAGGGTAGCAATGGAAGGCCGCCGGCGGCGGCAGTAATGGCGATAAATCTACGGCGGGTGGTTCCCATCACGGGCGTCCTTGAGTTGCGGGAAGTATGTAGTCGCTCGGCACGTCGGCGAAGCGCACGACCCGGCCGCCATTGGCCTGGGCGAAGCGGTTTGCTGCGGCTTCATCGCCGAAGGGGATCGTCTCGTCGGCGCCCATGCCGCCGAGGCGGCGGCTGCCGATCACATAGGACGCCTGATGCGCCTCCACCCACATGCCGGGCTCCGGCTGGTCCCAGTCCTTTGCCCGCGCCATGTCGTTGACATAAATTGCCGAAATCGACTTCGGCATTTCAGGAAGCATGGCGAAGGCGAAGGCGTCGCGGACGGTCGAGAACCAGTACGGATCGGCCACGCCACGGACGAAAATCTGGGCTTTGGGTCCGGCGTGCTCGCGCAGCGCCATACCACAAAATTGGGCGACGGAGGCGTCCGTCACCTCGCGCGGGCGCGGCAAGTCGGCGGCCTTGTCCTCCTTGCAGGCGGTTAGGGACAATAGAGCAAGCACGATAAATATATGCCTCACACCTGCCTCCGCGAGAAAAGGGCGATGGCCACGGCCAGCGGCACGACCGCCCAGGCGACGAGCGCGCCGAGCAGGGCAGCAGGACCGAGCCCTGTGCTAGCGCCGAGGCCGGCGACGCCAGCGAAGCCGCTGACATCGGTAGTGCTAGTCAGATTGAGCAGCCGGTAAGCGTCGGCCGGGTTGAGCAGCAGAAGCACGTTCAACACCTTGGACGTCACAGCGCGGCCCTGATCAGCCACCAGCACGCCGAGAAGCGCCATATCGTAGAGCAACACGAAGATAAGCCAGACGCCAATGGCGATGCCGCCTGCCGTGCCATGATCGCGCACGAGCGTACTCACCAGATAGCCAATCGCGATGAACACGCCGCCAAGCAGCACCGAAGACGCGACCATGACCGCGAACGCGCGCCATGCGCCGGGATCGGCGTTGCCGGCCCATTCTAGCGCCAGCCCGGCGATTCCATAGCCGGTCACGGTGGCGAAGCTCAGGATGCCAAGGTGGCCAGCGAACTTGCCCAGCATGACCTGCCAGCGCGCCACCGGATAAGCGAGCAGCAGCGCCATCGTGCCACGATCCACCTCGCCGACGATGGCGTCGTAGGATAACAGCAGGGCGATCAGCGGCACGAGAAAGATAGTGAGGCTGGACAGGCTGACGATCGTGACGGCAAGCGTGCTGACCCCTACCGTGCCGGTTGGCGCCGCGCCGAGGAAGGCAAGCGTAAGCGCCAAAGCGGCCAGCAGCACGGTGGTGGCCAGCACCCATCGGTTGCGCATGCCGTCGCGCCACTCCTTGCCCGCGATGATGAGCACCTGTCTCATGCGACTCCGCTCTGGAACGCGGCATACAGGTCGTCGAGCGACGGCCTGATAATCTCGATCTCACGCGCTGTCTCAGGCAGCCCCCGCAGCACGGATGCGACCTCGTTTTCCTCGCAGGACAGTTCGAGTAGGCCGTCGGATACAGGAGACCAGCCAGCCCAGGCATCCGCTCGATTCGCCACTGCGGGCGGCGTGCGCGGCAGGCGCAGCCGGATACGTGGCCGGATGGCGGCGAGGCGGCGCAGATCGCCGATGCCGCCATCAGCGACCTTGCGGCCCTGGTTCATCACCACCACCCGGTCGACCTGCCCCTCCAGTTCGGCGAGCGCATGGGAGGACAATAGCACCATGGCGCCGTCGCGTCTGAGATCGCGGAGGATATCATAGAAGCTCTGGCGTAGCGCCGGGTCGAGTCCCGTGGTTGGTTCATCCAACAGCAGCGCGCGCGGCCTGCCGAGAAGCGCCTGGGCCAGACCGAGGCGCTGGCGCATGCCTTTGGAATAGGCGCCGACGCGGCGATGCGCCACCGCCTCGATGCCCACGCGTTCGAGCAGCGCCGCATTGCCGGCGACCGGCTGGCGCTTCAGCCGCGCATAGAACGCAAGCGTTTCGGCGCCTGTCATCGACGGTTGCAGGGCGACGTTCTCGGGCAGATAGCCAAGCTCGCGCCGGGCGCGCCCGCCCGGGCCGGCGGAGGGGTCCTCGCCCAGGACTTGCACGCTGCCAGCGCTCGGGCGCACCAGCCCGAGCATGATCTTAATCAAGGTGCTCTTGCCGGCGCCGTTATGACCGACGAGGCCGACGCATTCACCGGCTCGCAAGGTCAGGTCAACATCGCGCACCGCCTCACGCTGGCCGTAGCGGCGGCTGACGCCGCGAATGACGACAGCGGCGTCCATCACTGAGCCAGCCGCGCCAAAGCCGACGGACGCGGCGGCGCCATCAGCGGCGCAGTGTCAACGACGCCGCCAGGATGGATCGCCGGAAATTGTGACTGCGCCCAGCGCACGACTTGTACGGCGGGGCTGTTCAGCAGCAGCTTGGCGGCCGGCGCGCGCCACAAAATCTGATCCATAAGATCGTTTGGCCTGTAGGCGGTGTCGGCGATCCCGTCGCCGTTCAGATCGAAGGCGGGGTTGTCACTGTAGTAGTTGCCGCGCCCCTGCACAGACCAGTCAAGGCGACGCGTGCCGACATACATCACCTGGATGCGGTTGCGGACGAAGGAGTTGCCGGTAATCTCGTTGCGTTCGGAGCCGGCGGTGAAATGGATGCCGACCTCGCAGCCCTCGAACCAGTTGCCCGCGAAGCGATTCTTGTTCGCGTTGTAAATGAACACGCACTTCTTGCCGCCACGCACGACATTGTCCTCGATGCGCGAGTCATTGGCATAGTTGAACAGCAGGCCGTGATCGCGATCATCTTCGGAGACATTGTCGTGAACGCGCAGCCGATCAGAGTACATCAGTACGTACCCGACGCCGTTGCCGGCCGAGAAGTTGTCGTCAACCTCGCTATCGTTGGTATACATGAAGTGCACCGCGAACCGCAGGTCGTGGAAGCTATTGCCTCGCACAAGATTGTGGCTGCTGGTCACCGAGAACACGCCATCGCGGCCCGAGCGGATGTCATTGTCCACGATCTGCGAGCCGGGGGTGCGCCACAGCGAGATCGCCGGACCGCGCTCGCTGATGCGTAGCGTGCGCAGGCCCTGGATGTGGTTGCGCCGCACCATTGCATCGCGCGGGCCGTCCAGATAAATCGCGATCAGATTGTCCTCGAAGACATTGTCCTCGATCACGGCGCGGTCAGCGCCGCCATCGAGAAACACCGCCGAGTCCTTGTCGATCAAACTGAGACCGGAGCCGCGAATAATCAGCCCGCGCAGGACGTTTCCAGGCGACCTGACCGTGATCGTGCTGCCCGCCCGGCCGCCCTCAATGACAGCGCCAGCCGCTCCTTGCAGGGTCAGATTCGGAGTGGCGATCACGACGCTTCCGCGATGCACGCCCGGCGCCAGCAGCAATGTGTCGCCGGGGGCGGCGTGGGCGATCGCCTCGCCCAGCCCGTCCCCTGCCGCCACGTCGAGCATAGCCGCACGCGCTGGCTCGCAGACCATGATCGCCAGCAGAAACATAAGCAGCGCGCGGGCCGAGCGCATGGTCAGGCCGTCTTCCGATGCACGATCATCCGCCCTGACATTTCCATGTGCAAGGCGTGGCAGAACCACTGGCAATACCACCAGTGCACGCCGGGCCGGTCAGCAATGAAGGTGACCGAAGACGTCTGCATCGGCGAGATCTCCATCATCACCCCATAGCGCACGATGGTAAAGCCGTGCGTCACATCCTCGACGTCGTCCATATTGGTGACGACGACGGTGACCTCGTCGCCCTCATTCACCTCAAACTGGTCGAGGCTGTAAGTTGGAGCGTTGGAGTGCATATATACCCTTACCTTATTGCCGTCGCGAATGACGTTGGCCGCTTCTTCCAGGTTGATGCCGTCCTTCTCGGCCTGCTTGCGCGCATCCTCCCACATCGGATCGTCGCGTTTCCAGATCGGGATGGGATTGACCTTTGACCGATGTACGATGAGCACATCATGCGGTTCGGCGAAGGCTGGACCGTCATGCACCAGGATCATCTTGCCAGTAGAGATATCGATCAGCTGATCATTCTCTGGATGCAGGGGCCCGACAGGCAAGAATCGGTCCTTGGAGAATTTATTGAGTGATACGAGCCATTTGCCATCGGCTTCCTTGGTCTCGCCCATCGACGTGTGGTTGTGACCAGGCTGGTAGTGAACATCGATCTTCTGCAGGATCGGGTCTACCTTCTCCCCCGCAAAGGCGCGCTTGGCCTTATCGATGTTCCACATCACCATCTGGCTATCGATGAAGGTAGTGGTGAAGGCGTTGCCGCGGCCATCGAACGCGGTATGCAGAGGGCCGAGGCCGACTTCTGGTTCGGCGACGATTACGTCGCGGGGCTTGATCTTGTCGTCGAACAGATCGTCCAGCTTGCGTACGTCCATGACGCTGACCGTGGGTGATAGCTTCCCGTTGATAACGACATGAATGCCATCCGGTGCGGTATTGACGCCATGCGGAGAGTTTGGGATGGGGATGTAACGGGTGTATTTCGATCCGTGCCGGCCATCGACCACGGGCACGCCATTCATCTCCTTGTAGTCGCCGTTCTTCACCGCCTCCTCGATCCGCTTGATATTGAAGATCGTCGCCCAGGCCTGCTCATGGTCGGTCATTTCGGCCAGCGTGACGCCCTTGTTCGGGTTGTAACAGGTCGAGAATGCGTACTTGCCCTGGTAGTCGCAGTCGGTGTTGTCGAGATTGCCGTCGACCAGAACCTGCCACGCCACCTTCATCGTGTCGCCGTCGACCGCCGTATAGACCGACCAGTAGTTGTTCTTCGGGTCGTCCAGCACATGACCATCGTTAGGAATAGGGATCACGTGCTCGCTGTTGGCGAATACATAGCCGGTTCGCGGATATTTCTGCGGGCGCAAGCCATGAATGTCGGAGGCGTTTGGAATCTCGATGATCTTGTCGGTCTTCATCACGTCGCAGCGGATGCGTGCGATCCGGCAGTTGGCTTTATCATTGACGAAAATGAAGCGCCCATCATAGGTGCCGTCGGTGAACGACATGTGCGGATGGTGCAGATCGCCGTTCTGCCATACGCCGCCCCGGCTTTCCAGGAATTTGCGGGTCTCGGGCAGCAACCCTTCGGTGAGGATCTTCTTGCTCTCATTGGTTAGGCCCCAGCCCGTGGCGCTGTCGCGGTTGAAGACCGGGATGCGCATCAACTCGCGTCCGGACGGGAGGACTTGAATGCGCACCTCGCCGGTCTGGCCGCTGCTGTTGAAAGCGTAATATTCATCGAGGTCGCCGGGCTTGACCTCGGTGCTGGCCACAGTCGAGCGGCTCTGTGCGAGCGCCTCGCGCATCGCGGCGACCGATGCGCCGCCGCCAGCCAGACCAGCGAGTCCGGCCACGGTCGCTGTGGCGCCGAGGACGCCACGGCGGCTGAGTCCGTCTGTCGCCTCACCCTTGCCATTTGGCTCGGCGTTCTTACCGCGTAAACCGTCGTCGGTTTCGTCAATCATGGTGTCTCTCCTGATGCGCGGCTCCGCACTGCGGGGCTGGGTTGCTGGGGATGCGGCCAAGACGCGGTCATGGGGCCGCGCTCTCGTCTGGTGCTCGCGCCGAAATCTTCGGTCGCGGGGGAAGATCGATCGGCGAGGCGGGCGCGTACCGCTCGCGCTTCAGTCGGCGCTGGATCATCACCGGGCATTTCTGATCATGGTGGTAGAGCATCTGACAATGCAGGCACTGGATGCATTCGTTCGGGTTGATATGCCCTTCAGGATGAATCGCCTGCACCGGACATTCGTTGCCGCAGCGCTGACACGGATTGCCGCATTCGCGGTAGCGGCGCAGCCAGTCGAACAGCCGCAGTCGCGCCGGGATCGCCATCGCGGCCCCGAGCGGACAGACATAGCGGCAGAACGCGCGTTCCACGAACAGGCTCGCCGCGATGGTAGCGCCCGCATACAGCACGAACGGCCAGCCACGCGCAAAACGCAAAATGATCGCGGTTTTGAACGGCTCGACCTCGGCGGCCTGCTCGGCCGTGCCAAGGGCGCTGAGCGAGATGCCAAATAGCACGAGAAAAACGATGTATTTGAGCGCGGTCAGACGCTGGTGAACACCGAAGGAAATTTTGAGTTGCGGTATTTTCAACAGTCTGGCGGCGCGGTTGGTCAATTCCTGCAAGGCGCCAAATGGACACAGCCAGCCGCAATAGGCGCCGCGATTCCAGAACAACAGCGAAGCGGCGGTCGCAAACCACAGGATGAAGATCAGCGGCGCCATCAGGAAGTAATCCCAGCGGAAATCCGTGCGCAGGGCGCTGAGGAAGGCGAGCACATTAACCACGGACAACTGAGCCTGAGCGTACCAGCCGATCCAGACCAGGGTGAACACCATGAAACCCAGGCGTAGCCGGTCATAGAAGATCGGCCGGCGCACCAGCCAGTCCTGGAAGAAGAAGATCAGCGTGAGCAGCCCGAGAGCGCCCAGCAGAATCCCAATCTGAACCATCTTGGCGCGCCACATGATATGCCACATCGGCGGTTCGGATGGTTCCGGGGCGATCGACGGCGCCGCCGCCGCGGCGGCAATCGCCGCTGACGCCTGCGCCGGTTTCAGATAGGCCTGCGGCAATTCGTAATTCACGTCGAAGGTGAGGAACGATTTGTCGCGAGCGCCGAAGGCGCGCTGCACAAGGAGTTGCAGTCGCCACGGCTGCGTCACGTCCAGCGTGCTGCCCTCGGGCACGCCAAACAGGTCAATGTCGCGGAACTCCGGCGCCCCCGCCGCTTTGATTTCTCCGAGCCGCTGATGTGTGCGGTCGTGGAAATGGATGCTGGAATCGCCCTGCACCACCTCGATCCGGTCGAAGATGCCGCCGCGGACATATCCAGTGCCCTTGAAGGAATAAGCGCCGTTGCTGGCGATAAGAATCGCCTGCTGGCCAGGCTTGAGGCTCCGTTGCAGGTCCGCGTAGCGGACATCCCCCAGCAGGCGCCGCCCGATCGCGGGCACCGATACGGGGGCAAAATACATGTCGATGAAACTGTCATTCGGATCGGGGGACTCGGGATTATCCTCCGCGTGCTGCTTCCCAGCGCGGCCGAACGCGGCATTCACATCGCCGACCGTGAGCGACAGCCGCCGCACCGATCCGTCGCCGAGGAGCCCGGTCCAGTCCGCCGGCGCCTCGTGAGACGGATCGATCTCACGCAACGCCGCCGCCGTGGCCTGCGCCGGTCCTCCCACGCCCTCCGCGCGCGCCACCTTGATGCCGGAGCGGATCATGCTCTCGGCGATCACGGTCACCGTCACGGTCGCGCCGCTTACGATATCCACGGGCGGGCGCTCGGATGGCCCCCCCGTGGCGAGGCGCAGCACGTCACGTCCAACATAGCCTTGAATGAAGGCGGCGATGCGCTCTGGCGGAATGCCGATCAGCACGATTGGCTCGTGATGAGCCATCAACCGGGCGCCGGCGATCTTGCCGTCTACCGTCAGCCCCACCAGGATCTGGATCGGCTGGCCGGAATATCCGGTGGAGTTCACCCAGTCGGCATTGACGAAGGCGTAGCCGACAAGCCGCTCGCCCGCCAGCACCTTCGCGACCGGTGGATTTCCCTGCGGCAAGGCATAGTGATCCGCGCCGGGCACTAGTTCGCCTGCTGGCACCTTGCTCATGAACTCTGTCAGGCGGCTGTCGGCGGCGCGGCATGGTCCGATCGCAGCCGCTATCGAAAGCAACAACAGCACCATGCACGAACGGATTGCTGGTATTAGCAAAGCATATTCCCCGTGCGAGAAAACATAAACTTGACGCTGGCGACCCGATTAACGGCTACTCTACCATTATAATATTTATAATATTCCGTGCTCCGTATTATGACACAAACAGAGCGCGTATTTTGATCTAGCTTAGGATGCGCCGATAATGGCATGGCGGATCGGTTTCGGGGGGATGGAAGATGAGCAGAACGGGACAGCTGCCCGCGCCGGTAAAGTCGGTCGATGAACTCCTGGCGGTGGCTGAGGCTTTGGAGCAGGAGGCAGCGACGCGCTACCGCGCCCTTTCGGCGCGCATGGCGCGGCAGGGCGACACCGAGATGGCTGCGCGGTTCGATTTTCTCGCCGGGATCGAGGAGCGCCATGCAACCCATGTCGCAGATCGGGGCAGAACGATGCTGGGTCACGCGCCCGACCCCGCCTGCGCGCGCTGGGAACTGCCGACCGGTTACGACGAGGAAGAAGCGAGCGGCGCCTCGCTTAGCGCCTATCAAGCGCTTGCCTTCGCCGTGCGCAACGAGGAGCGCGCCTTCGCCTTCTACACCTACGTCGCCGCCGAGGCTGAACATCCCGACCTCCGCGCGCTGGCCGAGGAACTGGCGCGCGACGAGTTGGAGCATGCCGCCCTGCTGCGTCATTGCCGGCGCCGCGCCTTCCATGCCGACCGCCCGGTCTTCATCGAACATGTGGCGAGCGTGGACGCCCTGCGTATTCTCGCAAGGCGTTGGGATAGTGAGGCCTCGGCAGCCCACGCGGCGCTCGCCAAGGCCCTCGACGAGGCCGGCGAGAGTGCGGATGCGGAAATTTTCCGGCGCCTTGCCGAACAGGAGGGCGGCGACAATGCCGGCGCCGCGACCGTACCGAGACTGCGCAGCGCCGCGGACGGGCTGCGATTGCTCGAGGAAAGCTTCGACCGGTACGCCATGATCGTTGAGCGGGCGGACGACGAGCGGGTCGTGGCGGAGGCGCAGCGTCTCGCCGGTGAGATAGTCGGCCGCCTCGCGCTGGCCGGGGGCGCGCGGAGCAATACGCTGCTCGGCGCCACATCCGGCTGACGCCATTTGGAGACCTCCGGCGTCCGCCGCCCGCCAGCCAACCGGCGACGCCCTGGGGCTGGACGTTATTCTCATCGCGGACGCGCGCGACCGGAGGTCATAGGCGACTTTTCGGACGCCCGAGCGCCACCTGCGCGGCGTCGCGCACGCACAGCTTCTCCTTGGCGCGCCGAAGTCGGTGGCTGGCGTCTCAGAGGCTCGCAGATATGCGCCGCGTTCGCCGTGCTCGGCCAGCGCCACCGCTGTCGTCTGCGGCGTCAGCGAGTGGCCGCCCCAGCGCCTCAATGCGAACAGGACCCTCTCATGTTTGCGCACATACGCTTGCTGTTTGGTGGCGACCAAGCAACTCATGGTTTTCTCTGTGATGTCCGGTCCTGCGCAAGACAGGGATGGCGGCCGCTGGACGATCCTGCAGATCCCGATGCATGATCTCATTGATTTCGATCAATGCAATAAATGATTTAATTTCGATACTAACGTGATATAAGTCACATTAGAATGCATTCTGGCCCCGGCAGGGGAAGGAAGACAGCCGAATGGAAATGGATCTGCCATCCAATCGACCGCACGGCGTCGCCCCGACTGTCGCGCCCGCAAATGCTCCAGATCTGGCGTCTTGGTCTTCCGCGCGTGAGGCGCTCCAGGAGATTGCCTGGCTGCATGAGGTTCCGCCTGAAACGCTGGATGCGCTGGCGGCGGAGGCTTTGCTGCATCGCGTGCCAGCCGGAAGCGTGCTGCTCGAGCAAGCGGAGACGCCGGTCTTTGCGCAGTTTCTCCTCGCCGGCAGCATCGAGCTTTTAGGCATACGCAATCAGGTCGAGACCCTTATCGAACTGTTGCTGCCGGTCGATCTCGTCATTCCCGCCGCCGTCATCGGCGATCAGCCCTATCTGATGCGGGCGCGCGTCTATGAGGAAGCCCACCTTCTTCTGATCCGCGCGGAAGCGTTCCGGGAGGCCATCGCGTCGGATCACGCCTTCTGCCGCGCGATTCTGGGCCGGCAGGCCGCGCAGTTCCGGCGCCAGGTGCGCATGCAGAAAAACCTGAAGCTGCGCTCCGCGGAAGAGCGGGTCGGCTGCTATCTCGTCGCGCTATTCGGACAATCTCATAAAGACATCGCCGTCCGGCTACCGCTCGAGAAGCGCCTCATCGCCTCGCAGCTCGGCATGACGCGCGAGACGTTCTCGCGCGCCCTGGCCGGGATGGCGAAGTTCGGAATGCTCATCCGCGGCGACGTCTTGCACATCGAAGACGCGGCCGCGGCCCGCGCCCGCTTCCCGCTCGATCCGCTCATCGACGGTCCTGAGCCGATCAAGCCTTTTCAAGACAGGAAGGCCTGACGATGAGCCGGCAGAACTGCTTCTGGCAGCCGTTCAAAATCGCACCTCTAGACGCGCCATGAACGTCGCC
Organism: Methylocella tundrae; assembly: GCF_901905185.1. Taxonomy (GTDB): domain Bacteria; phylum Pseudomonadota; class Alphaproteobacteria; order Rhizobiales; family Beijerinckiaceae; genus Methylocapsa; species Methylocapsa tundrae. The sequence goes on along the minus strand of NZ_CABFMQ020000076.1, from coordinate 32,604 downwards.
GCAAAAGACCCGGTGAATCGCGCGACGCCGGCCCTTCTGACGCAAGGCTTCCGGCCATTCTTTCTGGCGGCCGGCCTCTGGTCGGCGGTAGCGCTCGCGCTCTGGATCGTCATGCTTGTCACGGGATCTGCGCCGCCGAGCCGCTTCGATCCGCTCAACTGGCACATTCATGAAATGCTCTTCGGCTTCGTGATGGCGGCCATCGCAGGCTTCCTGCTCACCGCCATCCCGAACTGGACCCGGCGGCTTCCCGTCAGCGGCGCGCCGCTGGCGCTGCTGGCCGCGCTGTGGCTGCTCGGCCGCATCGCCTGTCTGGTTTCATCGCTCGTTCCGGCGTGGGTCGCCATCACCGCGGATCTGTCCTTCCCGGCGCTTCTGGTTGGGGTCGCCGCTCGCGAGATCGTCGCCGGCCATAACTGGCGCAATCTGCCGATGGTCGCGCCGGTGACCGTTCTCGGCGTCGCCAATCTCTTGATGCACCTTGAGGCTGCCGGCGTCGCCGTCCCGACAGGGCTCGGATGGCGTCTCGGACTTGCCGCCGTGATCGTGCTGGTTTCAGTGGTGGCCGGCCGGATCGTGCCGAGCTTTACCCGCAACTGGCTGGCCAAGCGCCCGGGCGCCAACCTCCCCGCCGTCTCCAAGAGCATCGACCGGGCCTCCCTCGGCGTCCTGCATGCGGGCCTGTTCGGCTGGGCGTTGTTTCCGACTTTCGGCGCGATCGGCCTTGTGCTTCTGCTCGGCGCGGCGCTCAATTTCTGGCGTCTGCTGCGCTGGCGCGGCGGCGCGACGAGCGGGGAGCCGCTGCTGTTCATTCTCCATATCGGCTATGCGTGGCTGGTTCTCGGCGCCGCCTTGCTCGGTCTTTCCATGCTCGATGCCGATCTGCCGCAAAGCGCCGCCATTCACGCCCTCACGGCGGGGGCGATCGGCACAATGATTCTGGCGGTGATGACGCGCGCCACGCGCGGCCACACCGGACGCGATCTGGCGGCGGATAGCGCCACACGCCTGATATATATCCTTGTCAGCCTCGCCGCGATCACACGCGTCGCCGCCGCCTTCCATGCGGGCTGGACCATGCCGCTTCTCATCATCTCGGCATGCTTCTGGATCGCCGCCTTCGGAGGGTTCGTTCTGAGCTACGGACCTATGCTCATCGGCGCGCGCGACGCGCGGTAACGACGGCGTCCTTGCCAACGGGGCATCAAACTGTCGAAGCGCTGACCAGATCAGAGTTCGGTGTGTCCGCACCGAAACCGACCGAATTGGATCGTCTGTAGTTAAGCTTTTGTTTTAACGAATGATGCGGGTCCGAAAAGTCTCCAACTTTTCGGCATCATGCGCCAACACGAACACGAAAGCGGCGTTCGGCGCGCCAACGGGCGCCGGCGCCGCCCTTTGATCAGCCGCGCAATTTCGGGTTTTCGACCGTCTGGATCACCTCGAACCCCTCGAATTCGGGATGGCCCAGTGTGAGCGGCTTGCGTTCGCCAGCGTTCTGATGCGCCGCGCGAAACTGTTCGGATTTTGTCCAGGCTAGAAAATCCTCCTGGCTCGCCCAGATCGTGTGCGATGAATAGAGCACGTGGTCTTCGCGCTCCGGACCGCGCAGCAGATGAAATTCGATGAAGCCTTTAACCTCGTCGAGACGCGAATCACGCGTCAGCCACACATTTTCGAAGGCCTTTTGCTCGTCTTTAAGAACTTTGAAGCGATTCATCGCGATGTACATATGCTTTCTCCGCTTGGGGTCCTCGGGTGTCTCCCCTCGCATATCGCATTTTTCCAAGCCGCGCACGGCGCTCCCCCAGCCGGATCACATCGCCGCGGAGATGGCGCCGGTCAAGATGGTGCTGCAATTCGCTTGCACCCTGCGAGTCGCATTGTGATGGAGGAGCGCGCGGTGGCCAAAGGAGGACTGTTCGCCGGGCTGATTATGGCGGCGCTGTCGCTTGAGCCCGCTCTCGCCCGCGATTTGATCCAGCCGCCGCCGGAAATCGACGGGGCTTTTGCGCCTTCCCGGCCAAAGCCGGTTATCAAGAAGCCTCATTTAGCCAAAAGAATTGCGTCAAAAGACAAAGCAGCGACGCCCGCGGCCGCGATCGCCGGTCCGTCTCGTCCTGCCGATCCGGCAGAGCCCAGCCTATCGAAAAAGGACTCCTCCGGGCGAGACGATCCGTTCAGCGTGGATATGAACTGGAAGGCGAACAATGAGCCAATTTATGGCGGCGTGAGCACATCGGGCGTGATCGAGCGCTATAACGAGACCGTGAACGGCCAGTCTCTCGGCTCCGGCGCCGAGGTTGGCGTCAAATATAAATTTTAGGATTTTGCTCGCATTGCTCCTCGACTTGATGCGCGCGCGTGAATCCCGGCCATCCTCGCCGGCTTTCCGGGGGCTTGACGCTGGCTTGGCGCTTCGTTTTCCTGTATCCGTCGACGCTGTTTGGACAAATTGATCTGCTAGCGACGCCCGATGTCGTGCGGGGAATTCGCGGCAGGATAACGTCCAGGCCATCGCAGAAGGCGAAACCAACACCCTATGGAGCAAGCTTAAGTTGAGCGCCGCGGATCCCGACGCCGCCGACATCAAGGCCGGCGCGCTCGCAAAGGCGCATGCCGCCGCTCTCGAGAAGGCGGCGAGCGCTTCGGAGGAATGGCGGCGCGCAGCGCGAAGCCTTCGTCTTGCCAAAGGCAGACGGGTCGCCCGGCCGTCTTGGGCCGTTGGCGCACGAATCGGCTACCACAGCTTCGCTCAGGTGCGCCGGTCGCGCAGCGCGCTCATCGGATTTTTCGTTCTGTTCGTCGCGCCCGCGGTCTCCTCCGTCGCCTATTTCTCGCTGATCGCGTCCAGCGAATACACATCCGAGGCGCGTTTTGCGGTGAGGGGAGGCGAGCGCGTCTCAACCGACGCCATCTCCGCGCTGACCGGGCTTGCCTCCTTCACGCAGGTCCAGGATTCCCTGATCGTCGTCAATTATCTGAAAAGCCAAGCCATCGTCGAGGCGCTCGAACAGGACGTCGATCTTCGCGCTCTTTATTCCAACCATTCGATCGATTGGCTTTCTCGCTTCAACGCCGATGATTCGATCGAAGACTTTGTCAAATATTGGCTCTCTCACATGAAGGTCTCGGTCGAAGCGCCATCCGGCATTGTGACCGTCAAGATCAGCGCCTTCACGCCGGACGAAACGCTCAAGATCGCCAATGCGACGGTCGATTTGAGCGAGCGTCTGGTCAACGGGCTTTCCACTCGCGCGCTTAAAGACGCTGTCGGCCAGGCCGAGAGCGAACTGGCGCGCGCGGAAGGGCGCCTCAGCGCGGCGCGCGTGGCGCTGCGGGATCTTCGCAACACGCAGGCGACCCTCGATCCGCGCCGCACAGCCGAGGGGATCGCCAAACTGGTGTCGGAGCTGCGGCTTGAGAAAATTCATCTCGAGCAGGATATAACGGGCGCCGAACGCGGCAATGTCAACGCCAATGCGCCGCAGGTGCAGATCATGCGGGCGCGCCTCGACATTATCGGCGAGCAGATCGCCAGCCTTGAGGAAAAAGTGACGTCGCAGGACGGATCGCAAGGCGAAACGCTGTCCGGCAAGATCACCCGCTTCGACGAGCTGGAGCTCGAACGTCAGATCGCCGAAAAGCAATATACCCTGGCCGCGGCCGCCCTCGAACGAGCGCGCGTCAATGCTGAAGGAAAGAAGGTCTATCTCGCGACGTTCGTCCATCCGGTTCTCGCGCGCGATACGACCTATCCGCACCGATTCCTTTTCAGTCTCCTCAGCCTCGCCGCGTCGGCTTTGCTTTATGTCGGCGGAATGGCTGCGTGGCGCGCGGCGCAGCGCAAATATGGAGTATGAGGCGCAGATGATCCGGCTGGCAGGCGTCACAAAAATCTACAAGACGGAGAACCACCGCAAGATTGTGCTCGACAATGTGAGCTACACCTTCGACACGCGCTACTCCTACGGCATTTTCGGCCCGAACGGCGCCGGCAAGTCGACGCTTCTGCGCTTGATCGCGGGCACGGAGCTGCCCAACTCCGGCCATGTCAAACGCGACATCACAGTGTCCTGGCCGCTCGGTTTTGGCGGCGGCTTTCATCCAGCGATGACGGGCCGCGAGAACGTTAAATTCGTCAGCCGAATTTATGGCGCCAACACGCAGCGCGTGATCGAATTCGTCGATTACTTTGCCGAACTCGGCAATTATTTCGACATGCCTGTCAGCACCTACTCGTCCGGCATGGGCGCGCGGCTGGCGTTCGGCCTTTCGATGGCGATCGACTTCGAGTGCTATCTCGTCGATGAAATCACCGCCGTCGGCGATTCGCGCTTCGCGTTGCGGGCGCGCCAGGCCTTTGACGAAAAGCGCGGCCGCAGCAGCATGATCATGGTGTCGCATGATATCGGCACCGTCAAAGCCTATTGCGAACGAGGGCTGGTGCTTCACCGCGGCCAGCTGATCGCCTTCGGCGACCTCGACGACGCCATCGAGTTCTACCGCAAGGTTCACTGAAGCGAGAGCCGGCGCAACCCGCTGCAGCGTCCCGTCGTTTGGACCATTACGCTACGCGCGATGCCCCGCCGCCAGGGTCGCGGCGCCGGCGTCACGCAGACGCGCAGCCGCCCGCAGCAAGGTAAGACATTCGACCGTCGCCGCCATGTCGAGCGCGCTGAAGCCGTCCAGCGTCTCGACAGCAATGTCGGCGCCGGCCAGAAGAAGGCGCTCGACGACGGGCGCCTTTCCCGTCGATGAGGCATACATCAGCGACGTCGCGCCATTGTCGTTTCGGTTGTTGATATCAACGCCTGCTTCGACCAGCGCGTCGATGACATCAAGATGCGCGCCGACGCATGCAAGCCACAGCGCGTTATTGCCATCGTTATTCTTCAGGCCGAGTTCGGCGCCAGTAGCGATCAGCCGGCGCACGATGTCGCACCGACCCTTGTGGCTTGCCTTCATCAGCGGCGTGGAGCCGTTGTCGATCGCGGCATTCACGCCGCCAGCCGGAAATCCATTTTCAGCGAGCCAGAGCCGCACCGCATCATCGAGGGGAACGCCGGGCGACGCGCGCAGGGTTTCCCTCCACGCCTCATATCCTCCATCAAGACTATAGACGTCAAGAAATCCAAAGTCGGAGAGGATCCGCGCATATTCCTGGCTGGCGTTGCCATGATAGCAATAGATCAGGACCGGCTTGTTCTTCGGCGTGGTCTCGATCACGGTTGAAAGGTTGAAGGTCGAGACATTATGGGCGCCGTCGATGCGGGCTCTGCGAAAGCTGTCCGCGTCGCGAACATCGAGGACGAGGGCGCCTTGCGTGAGGAGACCCTGCGCGTCTTCGACGCCAATTCGCCGGAAGGGCATACGCTCTCTCATGACATTGCTCCTCAATTTGCAGCGCTACGAGCTTCCCGGCCCCGCGAACCAATCCGAAATCTATTCATTCATATTGGGCAGGAGGACCACCTCGGCGGGCGCTCCGGGACCCTGGCTCTCAAAAAAATCCAAGCCGCTTACGAGCGACAGCCCCGCGCCATTTTCCATCAGGACGACGGCGTCCTCCGGCATTCTGGCGAGCTGTTCGAGGAGCTGAGCAACTGTCATATCCGATGGCCCAATTATCACGCGTCAGAAATCTGAACCCCGGCGGCATCGAAGCGCAGGGTCACAGCGTCTTCGTCAAGCATGTTGATCTCCGCGCGGCTCAACAGGCCATTGTCGTGATATTCATAGCGGTGGGCGAGCTCCACTTCTCCATAGACCACTTTGTCGAAGCCAATCAACAAACCTGCTTCATCGAAATAGGCGTGAATGAAGGTGTTGCGGTTTGACAGCCCCGCTTCAGGAATCGGATTGACCAGGTTGAGCGGCAGCTTGACGCCACTGTAGGAAACAAAAAACCGATGGTTATGGTGCGTTTCCGCCGCCATCATTTACTCCTTGTCGCGCCTTTTGATGCGCGCTTCTCATGACTCTATTGCCTGTCAGACATCGGCGTCACAACGCCGCGATCAAACCGCCGCCTTTGTCTCGACGACAGTCTGGCCGCATATGCTTTCCTGACGAGTGCGGCTAAGCAACGGTTTGGAAGCAATCAGTCGGAATCGATCAGCACGACAGGGCCGTCGTCCGGCATTTCAAAGGGATTAGGAATTCCGTCATCCTCGACCAGCTTCACGCCGCACAGGCAGATGTCCCCGTCGATCACGGCGAGGGCGACGGGCTCGAGGCTTTGCGCCTTGCAGGGTCCGTCGACGCACAGGCCCGTGTCGATGTCGAACATGGCCCCATGCTGGCCGCATTCGAGAAGTTTTCGATCCTGAGTAAAGAAGGTTCCCGGGCCCTTGTTGAGGAGCACGCCCTTGTGCGGACAGGCATTCACATAGCCGAGATATTCATCCGCAGCCGTATGGATGACGAAGATCGGAAACGTCTCGGGGTCGCCGGCGTCATTGATGCGGGACAGGCTGAACGCCTTGGCGGCGCCTGGCGCGATGGTTTCCGCCTCGCAGATGACGAAGACGTCGATGTCGTTTGATGCCATGTCTCTTGCCTCTTCGTTTCAAGCGTCCGCGTCATCCGATCGGAGCCCGATCCCAGGAAATCAACTTCCGCTCATCAGAGCGCCGAAAGAGTCTTTGCTCCCTGGAGTGCGGGATAATTTTCCCGCAGGCGCCGCTCGAGCGTCTTGCACAGGCTCTTGTCGCTCGCTGCTCCAGGACCCACGAAATCGGTTCCCTGATCCCAGACCTCGAAACAGCAATGGAGAGCGTCTTCGTAGGCCAAGTCAGGAACCGTGGTAAGATCATTCAGTTGAGCAATCCCGTCCGCCGTCACTTCGAGGCGCCAGCTCCGATCGTCCTCGACGGACGCAAGCAGCGCGCTGACTTCGGCCGCGGACCACTCTTGCTTGAGATCGAAGGTCATGTTTGCCCTTGTCATGAATGCAACAGGCCAATCGACAATGTTGCGCCGAGCGGCTGGATGTTCCGAAATCAAGATGAATACAGCAGGAAGCATGCCAGTCAGGGGAGCCGCCTCGCCGCGCCGCAAGGGGAATCGCGTTGCATTGACGCGGCGGCGCTGATCGTCTGGAATCGCGCAGCGCTTTTGTCCGATTTCGGACATTCAACGCCGCCGTCCCCCGCGCCCTATGTCAACGGCTTGCGAGGAGGCCTTTTTGATTCCGCCGGCTCTGGAACGTTGCTCGAATTTCGCGGTTTCCGGCCGCCGGAAGGAACCGGGCGCAAGCCGGGTTGGAGCATGACCCCGAGACGCGATCGAGTTGGACATTCTGGGAAATTGACATCGAGTTGCCCAAAGGCAATCACGAGCTGGCGGTTCGCGCCTCGGACCCGCCGGGCAAACGCGGCCGGCGCTTCCGGACGGCCGCTGGAATTTCAAGGGCTATCTCGCTTTCTCCGCGCACGCATCCACGTCAAGGCCGTCTGATCTCGTGATGGCAAGCCGTATGGGATCTCGGATCTCTGCTCCGGCATTTTGTCCAGTCGTCGCGAGGGGTGCGCCTCCTGAGAACCTGCCGCCCCTGAGCCAGAGCCGCCCGGCTGCGCCCGCGGGGTTCCGCCGTTCATCGCCTCGAACAGCAGCCGTCTTGAGCAGCCCGCCGCCAGACCGGCAAATTCCGGCGTCGAGGCGCTGGACAACGGCGGGAAAGCTCCTCTATAAGACGCCTCTCGTCAGCGGCCCGCCGCGCGACGCCCAGGTAGCTCAGTTGGTAGAGCATGCGACTGAAAATCGCAGTGTCGGTGGTTCGATTCCGCCCCTGGGCACCACATTATCATCCGGCTGCGTCGATAATTGGCCAGATATCATTGAAAACATTTGGATTTTGTCTGCGTTAGTGTCCAGGATCGCCTTTGCTCGTCCGTTGACATCCGCCTGAATGGTTGTTCGTGCGGTCAGTCTCTAGGACTGAGAGCCTTTGGTCGCGCCAGAACGGCTGGTTGCGCGCGATGCTGCTGCAAGCCTTTTATTCCCTGCGCTCCGAGCGGCAATTGATGGAACGGCTCGACACCGACCTGTTGTTTCGCTGGTTCGTCGGGCTCGGCGTCGACGATCCGATGTGGCGCCCGACGGTATTTTCGAAAAACCGCGACCGTCTGCTGGAAGGGGCCATAGCGGCGCGAAGTTTCTCGCCGCCGTCCCGGCGCGCCCGCGCGCCAGGAAGCTAAACAGCCACCCCAGCCCAACCGGCGGAGAAAATCCCCTGATCGCTCCCGAAAATTTCCGTCGAGAGCCAAGCAGCTCCCGAAATCAGGGCGCTTTTCAGCAGCCTGTTAGTGCGCCGCCTCGTTCTGCGCCTGTCCGCTGTTTTGCTTCGGCTGACCGCGATCGCCGACAAGATCCCAGCGAGTTGCAAAAAACGTATCGCAGATGCCGGGGCTGCCAAAACCGTCGCTGAAGCTGACATTGCTGCGGCGATGATGCTCCGCATGCGCCTTACTTGTGATCGCGGCGGCGAGCGCGTCGATCAGTCGCCCCTTGAGGCCGCTGACGCCGCGCGGCAGACGGGCCGAGAAATCATAGCCTGAATGTTCGTAAAGGCCGCCGATCGCGCCAAGGCTCGCGACGAGGAGGTGAAACGAGACGTCCGCGCCGGCCGCGACGACAATGAGCGGCAGAAGATAAGGTAGTACGATCTCAAGGAAGAAATCGGCATAGCCCATATAGCAGGCGCTGATGGCCCTGCTCGCTCCCGTCGAGTGGTGCACGCTATGCCCGAGCTTGCGGATCATGCCAGGCCGATGCAGCAGGAAGCGATGGGCGGCATACTGGACGATGTCGTGGCCGACCCCCATCAAGATCATGGCGGCGAGGAAATGCAGGACGCCCAGATGCGGCGCGCCGACGAAGGCAAGGCCGGCAAATTGCACCAGCATCATCGACGGCAGCAGGATGAAGAACTGGTTGATCAGCACGCGCGGCAGAAGCTCGAAATAGCTTTGCCGCTCCACGGCGCGCATCTTGAAGGCGCGCATCCGGCCCGTGCGGTCGCACCATTCGAACCAGAGGCCGACGCCGTGATAGACGACCATCTGTACTGCAAAGGTCAGAACAGAAAGCGGAAGCCACGAAGGCAGGGAGCCATTCAACTCAGTCACGTCGTGCATCCTTTTGAAGGCGCGTCATCATAGTTTGTCCTTCCGTTTATCCCGCGGCCAAGGCCAAGCGCAAATCCCGCCCGTTTCTTTCGACCCATTACGCCAGTTTTAATTTGATTCAACGCATAAATGCGACGGAAATACCGCAATTTTTATGTCATCACATAACGCATCTCTTTGTTTCAGCATGTGATATTAGATTTATTCTATGAGACGCGGCGGGCGGCCCTTTCGCAGGACCTCGCCCTTGCCAATCAGCGCAAATAAATTAGGACAGGGCGGTCCGATCGACCGCAAAGGAATGGAATTGATGAACGCGCCTTCGCCCGAAAAGCAAATCATCGCCCGGGAAACCGCCAAAATGCTGATCGAGGTGGAGGCCATTCTGTTCAACGCGGAAAAGCCGTTCATCTTTACCTCCGGCTGGGCCAGCCCCGTCTACACCGACATGCGCAAGATTATCTCCTATCCGCGCCTTCGCACGCGGCTCATCGATTTCGCGGTCACGACGATCGAGCGCGAGATCGGCTATGAGCGCCTTGACGTCGTCTCCGGCGGCGAAACCGCGGGCATCCCCTATGCCGCCTGGCTTGCCGACCGCCTCATGCTGCCGATGCAATATATCCGAAAAAAACCGAAAGGCTTTGGCCGCAACGCCCGCATCGAAGGGGACCTGCATGAGGGCGGGCGCGCCCTGCTGGTCGAGGATCTCGCCACCGACGGGCGCAGCAAGGTGAGCTTTTGCGAGGCCTTGCGCGAAGCCGGCCAGAGCTGCGACCATGCCTTCGTGTTCTTTTTTTACGATATCTTTCCGCAAACGGCCTCGATCATGGCGGATATCGGCGTCACCTTGCATTATCTTGTCACCTGGCGCGATGTCCTCGCCGCCGCGCGCGAAAACACCTATTTCAAATCGCAGACGCTGGACGAAGTTGAAAAATTCCTGGGCGCGCCTGCCGAATGGTCAGCCGCCCATGGCGGGGTCTTGGAAATCAAAGGCTAGAGTATGGCCCGAATGTCGAAGACTTTCCGCTGATCGCACCCGGTCTTGTGCACTGTCTCACACGCAGGGATTTCACGTTGGCCTCATCCCCTCAATCCAGATAAGCGCTTAGGGAATTATCTCTTGAGACAACTTCGGCATTCCCGGCCTTGATCGGGGCCGTTCGATGTGCGTGAATATCGTGCATGTCGATAGAATGGAACGCGCTCGTAACGTCTTTCAAGGCGCTGGAATCTCGCCCTGAGTGGGACAGAGATGCGCACCCAACTTTATTAAAATTTCTGGCGCAATTAAGTATAGGCGGCGTCGTGATCGGTGGCCTAGAACTAAGAGGAGCCGCATCAAAAACTGTAGAAAATCGGAATGTTATGTTCCAACTTGAGCATTTTCCAATTGGAAAGAAACGAACCCCGCTGTTCAGGATTGAATACAGACCATTTAGGACACATCACAATCTTGATTTCGGGCCACCTGAGTTGCATTGGCTAGAAATTAAAGGAACTCACGATCATCCATTTGAGTTTAACTTCATAGAGCAAGAAAATCGGATGCGGTCTGGCAACCTACCTGTAGCTAGACCTATTGATCCAGACCCTAATTCTTTTGAAGATTTCCTTGATTTATGTTCAAAACGGTTTAATATTGCGAATATGGGGCTGATACCCCCACCAAAGTGGCAAGGCGACCTATTCCAGGTTTAAGATGGTTGAGACGCAAGAACTCACGCTGGCTCAAGCGGTTGACGCGGCGACTCGCCGTATCGCCTGCTCAGAGCATTTTGCCGGGGCATCCTTGGTCAATCTGCCGTTGCGTTACCCTAGTGGCGCGTCCGTGGTAGTACAAATTACTGAGGCGGCGGCTGATCTTTGCGTCATTTCTGATATGGGATTTGCATATCAGGAGAGCGATATGGTTGGCGCTACGCGGCAATTCGAGAAGATCGCATCCGAGATGGCAAGCGCCTCATCAGTTCTTTGCAACGGGCGATCATTTTACCTAGAAAATATTCCTCGGTCTAAGCTGCCAGCCGCGATGGTCGCCGTTGCAAATTGCTCACAACGCGCCGCCGCAACGGTCTTCTTGAGGATTTCTGATCGTCAGGATGATGATGTTAAGCAAGAATTATTTGACCGGCTGCGCATAATTTTCGCTGGCGAGAGCGTCGAGAAGGACGCCCCGTTTGCTGGTGCTTCAACGCACCGGTGGAAGGTTTCCGTCCTTGTCGGGGACAAATCTAATGGCGCTATTTTTGAGGCGGTTACGCCGCACTACATTTCGGTTGTAGGGGCTGCGGCAAAATTGGGGGATATAGCCCGGCTTGAAGAAGCGCCGAACCGCATTGCGGTAGTAAGAAAAACTGCGTTGCTCGGCAACTATTTGGGCGTCCTATCCCCATCGACTTCTTCGATCATCGAAATGGACGCCGCTAATGACCAGTTCCGCCGGTTTTTGGTCAAAACAGGATGATAGAATTTCGATCTCTGTCGGACGCTGTGCGGGAAGGACAGTTAGGCGATTTTATCGTCCAAGAGGAAGCGCGGGGCGTCTCGCCTATTATAGGTCACGCCAAGCGACCGCTGAAACTCCGTGCCGCTGACGCCGTGGCTCATCGCGATAAAGAGATAGATCGCATAGAACCATGATTGCAGCGCGTGCGGCTATCCCGAAAGATCGTTCCGGCGCAGGGATAAACGTGATCGCCAGGCGGCGCAGGCATAGGCGCGGCGACCGCTGATCTTGTGAAAGGTCACGTCAACGACGCCGCACTTGCCGCACGTAGGGCGAAGGCCGTAGCGAACCTCCATGACTCGCTTCAGGCAAGCGTCGTCATCGGAGAACTCAGCGAAGAACTGGCGGACGGGATAATCCAATTATCTTAAATAAAATAACAATATAAGCTCTTATAATAATTAGATAATAATTTAATTAATGCGTGTTAAAATGCAACACTGCTTGATTATTTATAGATCACAATACCATAAATATCTTCTTTTATTTTGATTGCATTGTCATTAGACATCAGTCTCCTCGAGACTGGACTGGTCTATTCCGCATCTTGCCGTCGAACGGCAGCGGCTCACTCTGCGCGAAGATCGCTTCGAAGCGCCGCGTGAAAGCGGCGGCGGCTTCCGGATTTTCTATGATGATCAGGTCGTTATCCTGCCGCTTTAGCCCGGACGCCGAGAAATTCGCCGCGCCCGTTCGTAAAATACGACCGTCGATCTGATAGCTTTTCAGATGCATCAGCGGCGCGCCGGCGCGCTTCAGCCCGATCTCGACGTCGGGATTATCGAGCAGATCGTCGAAGGGGGGCGTTGGCTCGCGCTCGCCGATGCGGCCACTGTCGAGGTAAAGACGGACCTTGACGCCGCGGCGCGCCGCGCGGCTCAACGCCTGCATCACCGGCCAGTCCGTCAGCACATAGGCGGCCATATCGACGCTGGTTTTGGCCTGATCGATCAGCGCGACGTCGATGCGCTCAAGATTTTCCGCCGGGGCATAGTGAACCATCGGCGTCGGCTCCGAGGCCGAAACCGCGATCGCAACGAGGGCGAGACCGAGGAGAGGGGAGCCGTGAAAAAGCGCCATGTCGCCTTCGCTGCCTGATTCGCCTGTCGCGAGCCTGATGCGAAGTTGGACCGATCCATTTCACAAGGAGCGGTCTTGCCAGCGCGATCGGAGCGCGGCAAAGATCGCCTTGGCTCAATTTGCGTCGAGAGCCGTCTTTTTTCTGGGAGGACAACATGGGTCGAAGCCTTCGGCACGAACGGCAGGTCCTGAATACGGACGAGATCTCGCTCGTCGAGGCCTCCCACCATCCAGGCCTCGCCGCCCTGTCGGACAAGGATCTCGCAGAGCTTCGCAAGCTCGTGCGCGATAGGCGCGATCGCGCGCGCGACATCGCCGCCCGCCAGAGACGCGAAATTCGCGGCAAGGCCGACCCACGGGGCGCGCGCGCCGTGACGCAGGATGCGGGCTCGCGCGCGAAAAGAGACGTGCTCGCCGGCGCCATGCAGCGGATCAACAAGGAGGCTGCGCGGCGCGAATCGAGGGCGGCGCGCGACGCCATGAAAGACAGCGTCGCCCGCGCGCTTGAACTGCGCCGCAAGCGCGAAGCGCGGGCCGCGCGCCCAGCCGCCGGCCGCACGCCGAACGAGGGCATGCAAGCGAAGGACAGCGCCCGGACGAAACAGCGCGACCGCGCCAAGCTGGGCGCGGTCAGCCAGCACACCAGGAACATGCAGGCCAAACGCGACAACCAATAGGCGCGCGCCGATCAAAAGAGGCGCGTTACGCTGTCCACCCCGGTGGCCCGAACATGCGCCCCCAGCGCTCGCGCCAACTGCGGGCGCGCAGGACGTCCCGCGCCATATCCCACAGCTCCTCATAGGCGATGACCAAAGGATTCGCCGGCTTCGAGCGCGCGGGGAGTACGCCATAGATGATGTCGATGTCCTTGCGCTCGGCCTGATAGGTGCCGAAGAGGTGGTCCCATATCAAAAGGACGCCGCCGAAATTCTTGTCGATATATTCCTTGTTGCAGGCGTGATGCACGCGGTGCGCCGAAGGCGTGTTGAGCGCCCATTCAAGCCAGCCGATCCGAGGCGCCAATTCGGTGTGAATGAAGAACTGATAGGTGAGGCTCGCCGACGCCATGCCGAAGACCCACTGCGGCGCAAAGCCCAGCCAGACGATCGGCAGATAAAAGAGAAAAACGCCGGAGAGCACCGGCGTCCAGGCCAGCCTGAAAGCGGCGGTGAACACCATATGGTCGACGCTATGATGCACGCTGTGCGAGGCCCACAGGAAGCGAATCCGGTGCGCGCAGCGGTGCTCGCAGTAAAAGGCGAAATCGGCCAACAGGAAGAGCGAGACAAGCGCCGGCGCGTTATTGAAGGAGACGTCGATGGTGAAAAGACGGAACTGGTAGACCGTCGCCGCGATGACTCCCAAAATCAGACCATTGATGATGGCCTGTGCGATGGCGTGTCCTATTGCAATCGTCACGGAGACGAGGCTGCCCTGCCACGGGTAGCGTCCGCCGCGCGCCTGAATAACGAGCATTTCGGCGAGAATGGCGAGCGCCATGATGGGCAGAGCCGCCGCGGCCACCTTGTTCGGCAGCCCATCGATCAGGGCGCGAAGCTGCGGGAAGCTGAGATTGAGCTCCATGATCCATCCTTTGCCGCGCGATGAGCGTCTGACGATCAGCGCAGGCGCGCCGGGCAATGAAGCCATTAAACTCGAAAACTTACGCAGCCCTGATCTTTATCTTGGCTCTCTTTTCGTTTCAGCTTTGGCGGGAAATATGCAACGGGCAGGATCTACCGCGCCGCCTCCGCGAATTTGTTCAATATATTGGCGCGCCCGCTCCGGCCCAAAATCGTGACGCCGTCGCCGGCGGCGATCCGTGTGCCGGGCAGCGGGCGCTCGGCTCTTCCACTGCCGGCCTGCTCAACCGCGATGACGAAAAAGCTGCGTTCGGCTTTCCTCTCGATTTCCTCAACCGTGAGCCCGGTGAACAGGCTGCCCTCGGCCGCGACGACGACTTCGATTTCAAGGCCGAGCGTACGCAGATCGAGGTCCATCTGGCGCCGGCGCTCCGCCGACTGGATAACCCCGGCGATTGATGGAAACAGGATCATCGAGGCGATCTGCTCAGCCCCAATATGGGCCGGCAGCACGACCGAATTGGCGCCGGCCTGCAACAGCTTTTTCTCCGTCGACGGCTCCTCGCCGCGCGCGATGATTTGAATCGCGCCATTGAGGCTGCGCGCGCTCAAGGTGATGAAGACATTGACGGGATCCGAGGAGACGACGGTGGCGAGGGCATGCGCGCGCTCGATGCCGGCCTGCTTCAGAACCGATTCTTCGGCGGCGTCCGCATGGATGCAGAGATACCCAAGCTCCCTCGCCTCCGTAAAACGGTTCAGCTCGGGCTCGATGACGACGAATTTAGCCTTGGCGGTCTGCAGCTCCTTGGCGAGCATGCTGCCTGTCCGGCCGAAGCCGCAGATGATGATGTGGTCGCGCAGATCTTCGATTTGCTTGTGCATGCGGGTCAATCCCAGCATCTTTTGGATTTGCGTCAGCGTGAGGAACTGGACCAGCGCGCCGGTGAGATAAATGATGCCGGTACAGCCGAGCACAATGACCGCGATGGTGATCGCGCGCAGTTCGACCGTATCGAGCGGATGGACCTCTTGATAGCCAACCGTGTAAACCGTCAGCACAACCATGAAGAGAGAGTCGCCGAAGCTCCATCCATTGTGCATGTAGCCAAGGATGCCGAAGCAACTGACGAGCAGAACGAAGACGACGCCAAGAATGAGATGGCGCGCCGCCGAATGGGCGAGCCACTTCATGGGATTCGCGGCGCCGGGGAAAGGCGGGGGCGGACCAAGCTAGATCTTTCTCAATTCTTGCGCCGGAGCCAGCTCAGCCTTAAGCAAAATCAGCGCCGGCCGGCCTGCGCAGCGTATGCTCTCCCGCTGGCAGTGCGGGACGGGCCGCGGCTTGCCTCACGCCGCGGCGTGAGGCTGCAACGGGGCAAGCTCCTTCGTTTCAGCCTCGGTGAAAACGTGACCCCGCGTCAAAAACCGCACGCCTTCCGGCGATTCCAGCGAAAAGCCGGCGCCGCGGCCCTTGACCACATCGATGATGAGCTGGGTATGCGACCAGAGCTCAAATTGCTCGGCCCCGATATAGACCGGGCAGCCGGCGATTTCGCCAAGCAGGACGTCGCTCGGCCCCGTGCGGAATTCATTGAGCGGGAAACACATTGCGGAGCTGCCGTCGCAGCAGCCGCCGGATTGATGGAATAAAAGCGCGCCATGCGCCGCCTTGAGACGGCCAATCAGCTCAACGGCCTTTTCAGTCGCGACGACCCGCTCGACCATGAAGCGCTCCTTTCGACACTGCCTCCCGCCGCCAGACGGCGGCTCCCGCAGCCAGTCTAGCATCATCCCGGCGCTCTGGAAGCCGCAATAAACGCGATCGCGGCGCGCCTTAAGCTCCGCGACCGCTGTTCGGCCGGTTCTTCTGGCGCGCGCCGAAGCGGCCAACCGAGTGGGCGGCTGCTCCGCCTTAGGAAGCGTGCAGCGCCTTCGCCTCGCGGCGCCATCCCGTGAGCAGCGCCTCGGTATAGCCGTTCGGCTCGGCGCGGCCCTTGAAAATCAGATCGCACGCCGCCTTGAACGCCGGCCCGCCGAAATCGGGCGCCATCGGCCGATAAAGCGGGTCCGCCGCATTCTGCTGGTCGACCACGAGCGCCATGCTCTTTAGCGCCTCGAGCACCTGTTCTTTCGTCGCGACGCCATGATGGATCCAGTTGGCGAGGTGCTGGCTCGAAATCCGCAAGGTCGCGCGGTCCTCCATCAGCCCGACGTCATGGATGTCAGGCACTTTGGAGCAGCCGATTCCCTGATCGATCCAGCGCACCACATAGCCAAGGATGCCTTGGCAATTATTTTCGAGCTCCTGCTTGATGTCGTCCGGCGCCCAATTGGTCCTGGCGAGCGGAATGGTCAATATGTCGCTCAACTTCGCCCGCGGACGCTTGCGCAAGAGGGCTTGCCTCGCCGCGACGTCGACCCAGTGATAATGCAGCGCATGAAGGGTCGCAGCGGTCGGCGAAGGCACCCAGGCGGTGTTGGCGCCCGCCAATGGATGGTTGATCTTCTTTTCGACCATCTCGGCCATATTGTCCGGCGCCGCCCACATGCCCTTGCCGATTTGCGCGCGTCCGGGCAGACCGCAGGCGAGGCCGACATCGACATTGGAGTTCTCATAGGCCGCGATCCAGGGCGTGCCCTTGATCTCGTCCTTGCGGATCATGGCGCCCGCCTCCATCGAGGTATGGATCTCGTCGCCTGTGCGGTCGAGGAATCCGGTATTGATGAAAAAGACCCGGTCGGCCGCGGCGTGAATGCAGGCCTTGAGGTTGACGGTGGTGCGCCGTTCCTCGTCCATAATCCCCATCTTTATCGTAAACCGCGGCAGGCCCAGCATATCTTCGACGCGCGCGAACAGATCATTCGCGAGCGCGACCTCATCTGGTCCGTGCATCTTCGGTTTGACGATATAGATCGAATGGCTGCGGCTGTTGTGCAGCGGGCCCGAGCTTTTGAGGTCGTGGACGGCGATCAGGGCGGTGATAGCGGCGTCGACGATCGTTTCGGGAACTTCGCGGCCTTCGGCGTCGAGCACGACATCAGTCAACATATGATGACCGACATTGCGCACGAGCAGCAGACTGCGGCCATGCAAAGACATCGGCGCGCCGTCGCGGTCGATATAGGCGCGGTCGGGGTTGAGCCGCCGCTCGATGATGAGACCCTTCTTCTCAAGGGTCGCCTTGAGGGTTCCCTTCATCAGCCCAAGCCAATTGCCGTAGACGCCGACCTTGTCCTCGGCGTCGACCGCGGCGACGCTATCTTCAAGATCGACGATAGCGCTCAGCGCCGCTTCGAGAATGACATCGGAGAGCCCCGCCTTGCTCTCGGCGCCGACCAGGGTCAAAGCGTCGATCTCAAGTTCAATGTGCAGGCCGTTCTGACGCAGCAGCACGACGAAGGAGCCGGGTCCCGTTTTTCTGTGGCCAGCGAAACGGCCGGGATGGCGCAAGCGCGTCTGAATCCCGTTGTCGAGCTCGACCACCAACTCCCCGTTCGCCACCTTATAGCTGATGACGTCCTTGTGGCTCCCTTTCGCGAGAGGCACGATCTCGTCGAGGATGACGCGGGCGTACTCGACGACGCGCGCGCCCCGCACCGTATTGTAGCCCTTGCCGCGCTCCGCGCCGTCCGCCTCGGGGATTACATCGGAGCCGTAAAGCGCATCATAGAGGCTGCCCCAACGCGCATTGGCGGCATTCAGCACGAATCGCGCATTGGAGGCGGGAACGACGAGCTGCGGTCCGGACACGCGCGCGACTTCCATCGTGTTTTCGGTGCGGATCGTGAAATCGTCCGGCTCCGGAACAATATAGCCGATCTCGCGCAGGAAGGCCTCATAGCCCGCCATGTCGATCGGCTTCGACGCTTGCTGTTTATGATAGGCGTCGATCTTGCTCTGCAATTCGTCGCGGAATCGCAAATGCGCCTGAATGCGCGGCGTGAAATCTTGGATCAGTCCCGCAAGTCCAGTCCAGAACCGCTCCGGAGCAACGCCCGTGCCGGGCAAGGCTTCAGTCTCGATGAAGTCCTTCAGAACGGTCGCAACGCTTATCTTTCCGATTTGCGCGTAAGCCATCAGCTTCTCGTTTCCTCGAGTTTGTGCGTCCTCGACTTGTCTCGCGTCTCCTCAAATCCTGATCCCGGCGCACAAAGCTCAAGCTTAGGCAATTTTCATCCGGAATGGGAACAAAGCAAAGTCGGCGCCAGCGTCTTTCGCAATAGCCCGTCGCCGCCGCTGGCGAAATAGGCCTTTTGGGCTAGAACTGCAACGCCTCAATCATGCAACAACAGGCGCCGGCGGCGATTCGCCGTCCTTTTCGTGCGAGACAGGCTGCGCACGGAATCGGCCTGATTTTGGCTATGAAAGATTGCTCCTCGTCAGCAGCGCGATGAAAAATCCATCCGTGCCCGTTGTCGCCGGCGACAGCCGCACACCCGGCCCCATGCTGGAGGCAAAAGCGCCAAGCTGGGGCAGCCCGGCATTCTCCGCCATCTCCTGCGCGCCGACCGCATGGAAATCTGGATGGATCGCCAGAAAAGCCGCGATGCGGTCTTCATTCTCTTCGCGCAGCAAAGAGCAGGTGACATAAAGAATGCGTCCGCGCGGCTTCACAAAGCGCGCGGCGGCCGCGAGCGTTTGATCCTGGTCGGCGATGCGCTGCTCGAGCGCGCCCGGCCGCATCCGCCATTTGGCGTCGGGATTACGCCGCCACGCGCCCGTGCCGGTGCAGGGCGCGTCGATCATCACGAGATCACAGGCCCCCACGAGATCGGCAAGGCCACCCTCCCCCCGCCGTGGCGCCCGCACCTGCACATTGCGGGCGCCCGCGCGTTCGAGCCGGGCATAGATCGGCATCAGCCGGCGCCCGTCGCTGTCGCTGGCGTAGATCTGGCCCTTGTTCTGCATCAGCGCGGCGAGGGCAAGGGTCTTGCCGCCTGCTCCGGCGCAAAGGTCCAGCACCTGCTCGCCGGGTTTGGCGGCGGCGAGCATGGCCGCGAGCTGCGAGCCCTCATCCTGAACCTCGACGCGGCCCTTGACATAATCCGGCTCCGCGGCGAGCGCCGGATTGCGGCCCTCCGGCGTCAGAGGCAGGCGCAACCCGAGCGGCGACAGCGGCGTCACCGCGGCGTTGAGATGGGCAAGGCTCAAAAGCGCCTTATCGCGCGAACACTTCAGCGTATTGACGCGCACGTCGACCGGAGCTCTTTCAGCAAGCGCCGAGGTCTCGGCGATCAGGCGATCTTCGAAAACAGCGGCGAATGAGGGCTCCAGCCAGGCCGGAAAATCGCCCGCGACATGGGCGGGCGCGCCTTCGAGGCTCGCCGATGCGAAAAGCTCCCGCTCCTTTTCGCTCATCGGAGCCGGCGCATGGGCCTCGCCGGAAAACAGCGCGGACGCCTCCTCAAGACTCAATCCGCGCACAAGGC
This sequence comes from Methylocella tundrae, assembly GCF_901905185.1. Taxonomy (GTDB): domain Bacteria; phylum Pseudomonadota; class Alphaproteobacteria; order Rhizobiales; family Beijerinckiaceae; genus Methylocapsa; species Methylocapsa tundrae. The sequence goes on along the minus strand of NZ_CABFMQ020000076.1, from coordinate 12,865 downwards.
GCAAAGCGCCAAGGATGACGGCGCGGGGACCCGCCTCGCCCATGACGAAGGCGGAGGACGCGCGCCGGCGCAAAGCGTCGAAGACAAGCGAGCCGATCGCCGAGCGGTCTTTCGATCCGGCGAAGCGATGCGCGAGGCCCCAATCCTTCAGGGCGTCGGCGGCGGGACGGCGACGCTCGTCGATATCCTCCAAAACTTCGATCGCCGCGGCGATGCGCGCGCCGGCGATCATAGCGGACTCAGAGTCGGCGGGAACAGGATGCGGATGGCGAAGATCAGCCACATCAGCAGCAACGTCAGCACGCCGACGAACCAGAATGCGCCGCGTGCGGGCTGCCTGTTCGTGGTCGTATGGATCGCCGCATGGGCCAGCCGCGACAGCACGAAAATCCATTCCATGACGATAAACAGATAGTCCGCCTTGTGCGTCAAAATGGCGAGCGGGATCAGAGCGAAGAACAGGACCGGAATCTCGAACTGATTCTTGAACGAATCCCCCGCGAGATCTGCGCGCCCGGCGTCGACGCCGCCGTTCAGCCGCGAGTCGCGCGCAAAAATCATCCAGAAGCCGAGCGCGAAAATGAGCGCCACCTGAACGAACACGGGCAGAAGGATCGAAGGTATGGACACAAGGCCTCACCGAAAAGAGCGCCGGGCCTCGCGCTGTCGAGGGACCCGGAACAATCTTTGTCTATTGTCTTAGCGCATTCTCTTCAACGCGAACCGGCGCCTGCATCGCTGCAAAATGCGCCGGCTCATGTCCCCGTCGGATAATTCGGGCTCTCGCGCGTGATCGCGACGTCATGGACATGGCTTTCGCGCAGGCTCGCCGCCGAGATGCGCACGAATTTCGCGCGCGCCTGAAAGGTTGGAATGTCGGGCGCGCCGACATAGCCCATGGCGGCGCGAAGGCCGCCGGCCAGCTGATGCACGATCGCATTGACCGGACCGCGATAGGGCACCTGCCCTTCGACCCCTTCCGGCACGAGCTTCAGGTGATCCTTGATGTCCTGCTGGAAATAACGATCAGCCGAGCCGCGCGACATCGCGCCGACCGAACCCATGCCGCGATAGGATTTGAAAGAACGGCCCTGGTAGAGATAGACCTCGCCCGGGCTCTCATCGGTGCCAGCGAAGAGCGAGCCGATCATGACGCTCTCGGCGCCCGCCGCGACCGCCTTCGCGAGATCGCCCGAATATTTGATGCCGCCATCGGCTATAATGGGAATGTTCTGCCCGCGCGCGACCTCGGCGCAATCCATGATGGCGGTGAGCTGGGGCACGCCGACGCCGGCGACGATGCGCGTCGTGCAGATCGAGCCGGGGCCGATGCCCACCTTGACGCCGTCAGCGCCGGCGTCGATCAGCGCCTTCGTTCCATCCGCCGTCGCCACATTGCCGGCGATCAGCGATACCTTGTTCGAGATGCGCTTCAGGCGCGTAACCTGATCGAGCACGGCTTGCGAGTGGCCATGCGCGGTGTCGATGACGACGCAGTCGACGCCGGCGTCGATCAGCATTTCGGCGCGCTCGTACCCCTTGTCGCCGACGGTCGAGGCCGCCGCGACGCGAAGCCGCCCCTCGGCGTCCTTGCAGGCGAGCGGATGCAGGGTCGCCTTTTCCATGTCCTTCACGGTGACGAGGCCGACACAGCGGAAATCCTCATCGACGACGATCAGCTTTTCGAGACGATGCTGGTGCAGCATGCGGCGCGCCTCATCCTGGCTCACCCCTTCCCGCACGGTGATCAGGCTCTTGGTCATCAGATGCGAGACCGGCTCCAGCGGATTGTCGGCAAAACGCACGTCGCGATTGGTCAAAATGCCGCAGAGCCGCGCCGGTTTGCCGCCGGGGCCACGCTCGACCACGGGAATGCCGGAAATGCCGTGGCGGCGCATCAGCGCCAGCGCGTCGGCCAGCGTTTCGTCAGGGAAAATGGTGATCGGATCAACCACCATGCCGCTCTCGTAGCGCTTGACCTTGCGGACCTCCTCGGCCTGCTCGGCCGGCTCGAGATTGCGATGGATGACGCCGATGCCGCCGGCCTGCGCCAGCGCGATGGCGAGCTTCGCCTCGGTCACAGTGTCCATCGCCGACGAGATGACAGGGATGTTCAGGCTGATCGTCGAGGTCAGGCGGGTGCGCAGATCGACGCCGCTCGGCATGACCTCGGAATGGCCGGGCAAAAGCAATACGTCGTCGAAGGTAAGGGCCTCGCTGAGCGCGGGACGCGTAATAAGGGCCAAAGTGCCAACTCCAAAATTGCCGCCAGGGCAAAGCCGCGAAAGTTCCTGCGGGAGCGAACCTCGAAGTTCAAGATTCGCATCGACCAAGAGTTGCGGGCGGCTCTTAGCACGGAGATCGTCCGGCGCAAAGGCGGGAGACCATCAAATGCGGCGGCGGCTGGACAAAGGGGCGCCGCGCCGATCATAAAGAGCTGCAACCCCTGCCCGCTTGACGCGTTGCCGACGGCGTTCACGGAGATATAGGGCGCCATGCCAGGATTTTCAGCTCAGATCGGGATAAAAGCCCCCGCGGCGGAGGTTTTCGCCTTTATCTCGGACGTTAACGATATGCCGCGCTATCTGCCGACCGTGGAGAAAGCCAGTTGGAGCGGCGAAGATCGCGTGCATCTCGAGGGAGCAGCGAATGGACGCCCCTATGCGGTCGACGGACGGCTGCACATCGACGCGGATGCGATGCAAATGTCCTGGGGCTCGCTCGAACGCGAGTCCTATCACGGCGAATTGCAGGTTTTCGAAACGGATGAAGGCTCGGAACTTGCCTGCCGCATCGAATTTCAGCCGCATCTCCAGACAATGGAGAATCTGGCCGGAGCCGCCGTCCCGGACGCGGACTTTATCAAGGCAAAGCTCGACGCTGTGTTGCGCGCGGCGAAACAGGCGGTCGAAAGCCAGCGGAAGGCCGCCGCCGGCGAAGGGGAGTTGGAGCCGGCGAACAAAGGCGATTATAAGCTCGTGTTCTGAACGCACGCCGGACCGCGCGACGGGCGGAAGATTCAGTCAGACATTCAAGGCTCGGGGCGGCGCGGGTCCCGCGGCGCTGATTCCGCCCGAAAAAAAAGCGAAATCAATCGCGGCGTTCGCCGGGCGAAGCCGGCGGTTGCGCCAGGAACATGAATTTGCCCCGCTACGTAGTGACCGCCCTGATCGTCGCCTGCGCCCTGTTCATGGAGACGCTTGACGCGACGGTGATCGCAACCTCCCTGCCCGCCATCGCCCTCGACCTTCATGAAGATCCAATTTCGCTCAAGCTCGCGCTGACCTCCTATCTGGTCTCGCTCGCCGTTTTCATTCCAGCCAGCGGGTGGGTCGCGGACCGCTATGGCGCGCGGCTGATTTTCCGGGTCGCCATTTCGATCTTCACACTCGCTTCGATCGGCTGCGGCCTCTCGAGCACCTTGCCGGAACTGGTGACCGGCCGTCTGGCGCAAGGCCTCGGCGGCGCGATGATGGTGCCCGTCGGGCGCCTTCTCCTGATGCGCTCCGTCGAGCGCGGCAACCTCGTGCGGGCGCTGTCCTATCTCACCGTTCCCGCGCTTTTCGGCCCCGTCGTCGGCCCTCTCGTCGGCGGCTTCATCACCACCTATTTCCACTGGCGCTGGATCTTCTGGGTCAATGCGCCGATCGGCGTCATCGGCATCATTCTCGCCACCATCTTCATCGACGACGTCAGGGAGGACAATCCAGGGCCGCTCGACGTCGCCGGCTTTGTCCTGTCCGGGGTCGGGCTGTCGACTCTCCTCTTCGGCCTCGCCGTCGCGGGCGGCGGCCTTGCGCCCTTGAGCGTGACGATCGCCCTGATCGGCTTTGGCTCATTGGCTCTCGCGGCCTATGTCCGGCACGCGCGCCGGATCGCCTTTCCGCTCCTCGACCTGCGGCTTTTGTCGCTGCATACCTTTCGCGCCAGCGTCGCCGGCGGGGCCTTGTTTCGTATCGGCATAGGCTCGATTCCCTTCCTTTTGCCGCTCATGCTGCAGATGGGATTCGGGCGGAATTCATTTCAATCCGGCGCGATCACCTTCGTCGCCTCGGCCGGAGCGCTCCTGATGAAGACGACGGCGGCGCCGATCCTGCGCCGCTTCGGCTTTCGCAGGGTGCTTGCGCTCGCCGCCATGCTGAGCGGCTCGCTCCTGTCGAGCTACGGCTTCTTCACCGCGGCGACCCCGGGCCTCGTCATAATGGGCGTCCTGCTCGTCAGCGGCTTCGTCAACTCGCTGGAGTTCACGGGTCTCAATGCCATCGCCTATGCGGAAATCGACAATCCGGATATGAGCCGGGCCGTGAGCTTCGCCTCCGTCGCACAGCAATTGTCGCTGAGCCTTGGCATCGCGGCGGGGGCGGCGGCGCTGCAGGGATGGAGCCGCCTCAATCCGGGCGAGGGCGTGTTTTCGCCGGAAGGCTTCCGGTTTGCCTTCATCCTGATGGGGCTTTTGTGCATCGCATCAAGCGCGATCTTCCTGCGCCTGCCGGCCGACGCCGGAGCGGAGTTGACCGCGCGGCCCGTAAAGAAAGCTCCCGCCGCCGAACCCGCGCACCGGGTCTGATCAAGCCCCCGGCCGGCCGCGAAACCCTGTCGCCAGAACATAGAGCTCGGACGAATCGGCGCGGCTCGCCTGCGGCTTGACATGGCGCACCACGGCGAAATCGCGTTTCAGCCGCGCGAGGACCTCATTTTCCGTGCCGCCCTGAAAAACCTTGGCGAGAAAGGCGCCGCCGGGCGCCAAAGCCTCGCAGGCAAAATCGGCGGCAAGTTCGACAAGCCCGACGATGCGCAGATGATCGGTCTTCTTGTGGCCCGTCGCATTGGCGGCCATGTCGGAGAGCACGACGTCCGCCTTGCCTCCCAGCCATTCGATCAGCAGCTTCGGCGCTTCGGCGTCGAGAAAATCCATCACCTTGAACTCGGCGCCGGGCATTGGATCGATGGCCAGAAGATCAATGCCGATGATCTTGCCTTTGCCCTCGGCGGCGCCGATCCGCGCGCCGGCCGCCTGCGACCATCCGCCGGGCGCGGCGCCAAGATCGATGATTTTCTGGCCGGCTTTGAGAAAATGATAACGCTCGTCGATCTCGATGAGCTTGAACGCGGCGCGCGACCGAAATCCTTCGCGCTTGGCCTGCGCGACATAGGGATCGTTGAGCTGTCTTTGCAGCCAGAGCGTCGAGGAGAGCGACCGCTTGCGCGCCGTCTTGACGCGCGTCTTCAGCGAACGGCCGCCCTCGCGGCCCGAAGCCGCCTTGGTTCCGGTCATCGCGAAGCCCGCGAAAAAGCCCGGTCCGCATTGATCATTTGCATCAAAATTCCTTCGCGAAGGCCCCGGTCGGCGATGCGCACGCGGTCAGCGGGGAAAGCGCGCCGGATAGCCTCGAGGATGGCGCAGCCGGCGAGCACGAGGTCGGCGCGGCCAGCGCCGATGCAACCATTCATGGCCCGCTCGGCATAGCTCATTTTCCGCAATGAAGCGACGGCGCCATTGACCTCCTCGCTCGACATCCAAAGACCATCGACGCGTCGCCGGTCATAGCGGGCAAGGCCGAGGTAGACGCCGGCGATCGTCGTCACCGTTCCAGACGTCCCGAGCAAATGAAAATTGCGACAACGGTGTTCGGCCCCGACCTTGGCGACGAACTCCATCAAAGCCTCAGAAACATGCTCCACCATCGCCTCGAAGATCGCGTCGGAGACCTCAAGGCCGCCGAATTTTTCCGCCAGCGTCACGACGCCGAGTTTCAGCGACACCCAGAACCGCACCCGCTCCCGCAGCGCGCCATCAAGGTGGTGCGTCGCGCCGGACGGCTTTCTGCCCGATCGCCCAAGCCAGACGATCTCGGACGAACCGCCGCCGATGTCGAACAAAACGACGCTCGCGGCGGCCGAGTCCGCGAGGCAGGCTGAGCCGGCCGCGGCGAGATGGGCCTCTGTCTCGCGATCGACGATCTCGAGTTCGAGCCCGGTCGCGTCCCTCGCCCGTTGCAGAAATTCAGCGCCGTTCTCGGCCGAGCGGCAGGCTTCCGTTGCGATCAGCCGCGCGCGCGTCACCCCGCGCGCCTCGATCTTGTGGCGGCATATCCTGAGCGCGCTGATCGTCCGGTCGATCGCCGCCGCGCTGAGCCGGCCGGTGCGGGACAGCCCCTCCCCCAGGCGGACAATGCGCGAAAACGAATCGATCACGCGAAACCCGGCGGATCCTTCATCAGCCGGCGCCGGCCGCGCGACGAGGAGCCGGCAATTGTTGGTTCCAAGGTCAAGCGCGGCGTAAACCGCGTCGCGCAACGTCTTTTGCTCCTGCTCCGACGGCTTGATCCGCGCCCCGCTTTCCCCGCGCCATTGCGCACCGCGATCGGGCCTCTTACCGCCGCCGTTTCCGTCATCTGCCGCCGCGGCGTAAGGGCCGCAAGCGCTGGAACCTGGCGCGCCGCCTGTGCAAGTCAGGGCCAGTTCCGAACTTTCCAATGGTCCCACTGCCCACTCCCCATGCGGCCGGAGTGACTCCGCTGCTTTGACGCACAGTGTAACAATGGCTTGATCAAACGCCAAGCGCCGCCAGCCAGGACGCGGCGCGGCGCCTTTGCTTTCAAGGGTGATTTTGTTCCTCGCCCGGCTTGCCTGGCGCTGGCCTTTGCTGCGGTTGAGGCTTTTGCGCCTGGGGCGGCGGCGCCTGCGGCCTCTGCGGGGGAGCCTGCGGCCTTGGGGGCTGCGGCGGCGCTTGATGTTGCGGGGCCTGCGGCGGCTGAGGCCTCTGGATCTGAGGCTGCTGCGGCGCCGGGGGCGGCGCCAGCCGCTGCGGTTGTATTTGCGGCCTCTGAGGTTGCGGCTGCGGTCGTGGTTGCGGCGCCTGATGCTGCGGCTGCGGCTGCGGCGGTGGCGCGACCGGATGCGGCGTCTCGGGCCGAACCAGCGCAGGCGCGGCGGGCGTCGGGGCTTTCGGCGCGAGCGCGCCGGGCGCAGCCGGATGGGGCGGGGCTGCGCCGGGGGCTGGATGAATGGGCGCAGCGGGCGCCGGCGGCGTTGCTGGCGCTCCCGGCGGCCGGGCGGCTGGCGGAACAGGCGGCAGGCTTTGGCCCTGCGGCAATGCGTGGCCGGGAGCTGCGACAGGAGCGGCGGCTGGAGGCGGCGCAGGGGTGGGCGCGCCCACGGGGGCGCCATTTGGTCCCTGGGGACGAGCATTCAGCGGCGCCGCGGGATGCCCCTGCGGCGTCGGCTGGCCCGGAGCCGCGGGAACAGGCGCCGCCCGACCCGGCAGCGGGCGGGCTGGAACTGGCTGGCCCGGCTGCCCGGCGCCTTGACCCGGCCTTCCCTGCGGCGAAATCCCCTGGCCTGGAGCGCCCTGAGGCGCGCCTTGAGGTGCGCCCTGAGCTGGAGCGCCCTGGGCGCCGCCGCCTGGTCCGACCGGCCCCTGCTGGCCGAAATTCGGCTGATTGAATCTCCCCTGCGGACCTTCATGACGACCGAAAGGCAAAGGGACAGGAATGGGAATCGGCAGGAAACCGGGGCCGCTCGGCGCGGGCGGGGGCGGCAAGTCGACAAACTCCCGCGGCGGCGGCGGCAGAAAATAGACCGGCGGCGGAGGCGGCGGAGGGTAATCATCCCGATCGAACATAATCGCTGGCCGGTCGATGATCTCATATTCTGGCTGCGGCGGCGGCGGCAGGCCGCCGAAATCATAAAGCTCAAAGCGCGGCGACGGCTCCAGCGGAGCCGAAATGAGGCTCAACCGCCGGCGCGCATCATAGATATGCGGTCCCTTGGGATAGCGGCGCAGATAGCTCCAGTAGGCGTCCGGCGTATTGGCCTCGATCGTGCGCCGCCAGGTCAGCGCTTCGCGCCGCGCCGCCAGCAGCGCGCGGACGCGACGGGCGAGCGGATCGTGCGGATAGGCGATGAGAAATTCCTGATAGCCCTCGAGGGTGTCGCGCTCCAGGGCCGCGGCATAGGCCTCGCTCGCCGGAAACGAGCCGACCGGGCGGGATTGTAGAGCAGCATAATCCTGCGCCGCGGCCGCGTTCGGAGCGCCCTCCAGAAGAACCAGCGGCGGGGTGATATTCGAGGCGTCCCAGGGCGTGACGGCGCCTTTGGTGATCTCGTTGACGCGCAGCCGCACCTGCGAAAACACGACCTCGACCGGAACGCCGCCCTGACGCAGCAGTTCCGATAGCGCCTGCGCATAGGCGCCATAGGGGCCGGGCTCGTCCGGCGCGATCGTGCCCGGCGCCGCGTTGAAGGCGTAAAGCGAGCCGGGCTCAGCGTCGACCAGCGCGAAGCCGCCGGCGAGATGGCCGCCGGGCGCGAACTGATTGGCTCGCGCCGCGTCGACAACGATGATGCGGGCGCGCAAAGGCAGACCCGCCAGCGCCCGCGTAAAATCCGAAAGCCGTAGCGCCTGCAAGGGAATATCCGCCTCACGCGCGATCACCGCGTCAATCGGGGCGATATAATTCTCGCCCTCATATTGAAGGCCGCGTCCGGCGAGATAGACGAAGACGATAGCGTTCGGCCCCGCCTCAGTCGCCTTTTCTAGAAAGTCGCGGAACGCGCGGCGAAGCGAGTCCTGATCGAGATTGGCCGCCCCGACGACATCAAAGCCGGCTCCGCGCAGCGTCTCGGCGACGAGCCCGGCGTCATTGGCGGCGGTCGCCAGCGGATCGGCGTATTGCGCATTACCGATAACGAGCGCGAGCCGGGGCTCGCCGCCCTGGGCGCTGGCTGGTTGCGCCGCGCCGGCGCAAAATGCGACGGCCACGACGAACAACCGAAACAGGACCGATCTGAGCATCAACCAACCTCAGCAACGCTTGAGCGACCTCCGCCTTAGAGAGGAGCATTGCGGCTGAACATTGGCTGAACGCGGAGATTGCGATGATGCGCGAGGCCGCGCCTTGTCGCCTTCCGGGAATGAAGAGGCGCATCCGCCTTCCCTTCGCCTCGGCCTGCGCTCAGACGATCATTCGCGCGACTTCCTCGCGCAGAGCCGGCAGGACCTCCGCCTCGAACCAGGGATTGCGCTTCAGCCAGCCGCTGTTGCGCCAGGAGGGATGCGGCAGCGCGATGATTTTTGGATGCCCGCCGGAAAACTCCGCCCAGCGCCGCACGAGCTCGTGGAGCAGCGCGCCTTTCGGCAAAGGGCGCCCGAGGCGCGCAAAATGATAGTCCTGCGCATAACGGCCGATCGCCAGAATGCATTCGATTTGCGGCATCGCGTGAAAAAGTTCGTCGTGCCAATTGGCGCGGCATTCGGGGCGCGGCGGCAGGTCGCCCTTGTCGGGCGTATGGCCGGGAAAGCAAAATCCCATCGGCGCGATGGCGATTTTCCGCTCATCGTAGAAAACGTCGCGCGAGACATTCATCCATTGGCGCAGCCGATCGCCCGATGGGTCGTTGAACGGCAGCCCGCTGACGTGCACCCGCACGCCCGGCGCCTGGCCCGCGATCAAAAGACGCGCGGTGGACGAGATCCGCAGCACCGGACGCGGTTCGTGCGGCAGGCTTGCGCCGCGGGGCGCATCGCGGCAGAGGCGGCATGCTCGAATGCGGGCCGCCACATCGGCGGAATCCGCCGCGAACTCCGCCATAACGTCAGACCTCAAAAATTTGTCCGTCATAGGCGGGCGTCAGCCCTGCGAGCTCCATCTCGGCGCGCCGCGCCAAAGCCGATGCGCCCATATGCGTCAGCACCATGCGCTTCGCCGAGAATGCGCCCAAATTCGACTTGAGGGTCGGCCAATCCATATGACCGGTGATAGGCTCAACGCCAGAGTAACATTCGCAGACGAAAAGGTCGGCGCCCGCGCCGATCTCAAACAAGGCTTCTGTCCAGGCGGTGTCGCCTGAATAAGCGAAGACGGCTTGACCGTCGCTGAGCCGCAGTCCCGTCGAAATCGAACCGGCGGAATGGATGACGCCAAAAGTCTCGAGGCTGAAGCCGCCGAGTTTCGTCGGCCTGCCCGGCGAAATCTCCTCGACGCGCCATGCAAAGCTCCAGTTCAGCTTGCTGACCCCTGGAAAGAAGTTGTCGAGCGTATCGTAGAGCCTTTCCCTTAGCCCCGGCGGCCCTGCGAGCAGCAGCGGGCGGGTCCGGCGCTCGACGAATTGGCAATCGAGCAGCAGGAAGGGAAGACCTCCGAAATGATCGCCATGAAGATGCGAGATGGCGATCGCGTCGATCGAATCGAAACTGAGGCCGAGTTTCTTCCAGGAGGCGATCGAGGTCGCGCCAAAATCGACCAGCGCGCCGGCTTCGCCGGAGTCGATCTTGAAGCAGGTATGAGACCGTCCGCCCGTTCCGAACGCATCTCCTGATCCGACAACCGTAACTTTCATTGGCGGCCCGTTTCCGTCACTGCGCAGTTCCCTGCTCGTCTTTGCGGCGAAGGCGATGGCCTGCGCGTCCTGTTGCGCCGCCGCGGCCCCGCGACGGATGCGCCGATCTTCGCAAGCTTGAATACTCGTTCGTCAAGAAAGATGGAACGGCCCGATAGGGAACGCCTGAAATCGACATGGGCGGAACGCTAAGTGGGCGCGCCGGTCCGCAATGTGTGCTGGCGCACAGAGGTGTCGTCGCCGCGCCAGCGCCCGCGCTTTCCACCGTTTTGGGCCTGCGCCTGGTCAGCCCCGATCCAGCTCCAGACACCAACAATGCGACAGGCTGAATGAGGCTGTCATTAATCTTTTTCGGGCACCGTTCCCGACGACCAGACACCAAATCGACGCGAGACGAGCGCGGATCCGGCCAACGATGACAGAAATCTCCGCAGATATGATCGCGATGGGCTCAGGCGATTCCCCTATCGCCGCCAAGTCCCGCGCTCTGTCCGTCGGATTTCGTGGCAGCCGGGCCGCGCCCGACGCAAGCGCGGCCGATCCGCGCGACTTCGACGCCGATTTGCTCGGGCTGTTCGCCGAGGGCCAGCGATCCTGCGCCGTCGCAATGGCCGCCCTCGGCGCCATTTTCGCCGCCATCGCGCTGGCGTGGCTCACGGTCGACGCCGTGATCATCTGGCTCTGCCTCAACCTCACTGCGCTCACCGTGACCCAGTTGATCGCCCGGCGATTTCCGCGGACCGCCCGCTCAAGCGCCTCGGCGCTACGCTGGCGGCGCGACTTCATCGTCGCGGAAGCCGTGCAGGGCGTCATCTGGGCGATGCTGGTCGAACTCGTCGGTCAATCGGGCGATCCCGCCGCCGTCGCCTGCGCGGTTGTCATGGGGCTTCTCGTCGCCGCCATGGCCGCCACCATCAGCCCCTGCATTCCCGCCGCAGCTTTCGGCGTCATGGCTCCGATCGCCCTGACGATCCTCACCTTCACGCGTCAGGCGAGCCTTGCCGACGGAACCATGCAGCTCATCATCCTCGCCTGCGGAGCGCAGCTCTACTTCATCCTGCTGGCGCGAAAACTCTACGCGGCCGCGGTTGAAGCATTGTCGTTCCAGGGCGAAAAGGACGAATTGATCGCTGAACTCGAACAGTCAAAAGCCAACAGCGATCTCGCGCGGCGGCGCGCCGAAGAGGCCAATCTCGCCAAATCGCGCTTCCTCGCCACGATGAGCCATGAGCTGCGAACGCCGCTCAACGCCATCCTCGGCTTTTCGGAAGTCATGAAGGGCGAGCTCTTCGGCGCGCACATCGTCGCGTCCTACAAGGAATATTCAAACGATATTCATTCCAGCGGCCATCATCTTCTGATGCTCATCAACGAGATTCTCGATCTGTCGCGCATCGAGGCCGGCCGGTTCGAACTGAAGGAAGAGCCGGTCGCGCTGGATCATATCGTCGAGGACTGCCGCCACCTTTTGATGCTGCGCGCCAAAAAGCGCAACATCGCAATCCACGAGGCCATCGAAGCCAATTTGCCCCGCATCTGGGCGGACGAGAGGGCGCTGCGGCAGGTGACGCTGAACCTGCTCTCGAACGCCATCAAATTCACGCCGCATGGCGGCTCCATCAAGATCCGCATCGGCTGGACGACGACCGGCGGCCAATATCTCGCCGTCCGCGACACAGGCCCAGGCATTCCAGATGAGGAAATTCCCATCGTCATGTCCTCGTTCGGCCGCGGCGCGCTCGCACAAAAGAACGCCGAGGAAGGCTCGGGCCTTGGTCTGCCGATCGTCAAGGGCCTCGTCGAACTGCATGGCGGCACATTCACGCTGAAATCAAAAGTGCATGAAGGCACCGAGGTTATCGTGATTTTTCCACCAGGGCGGGTCATTGAGCCGAGCATCAGCCCGGAGGCCGAACTCACCGCCGCCAGAATGCGCCGGCGCGCCCGGCGCGAGGCGCATTCGGCAGCTTAGGGAATGTTCCGGTAAGATCGGTTCGATCTGATCGACATGAGTCTTGAACTGTCGAGTTTGAGCCGGTTTCCAATCGCTCGAAAGAGTTTTCATGCCGTCGTGGCTTTGAGCCCTGCGTCACGGTCTTGTGCAAAGCCATTTGCGCGAGGCGCGGATAAAAGCGACAATAACGGCGGCGCCGTCGCGGCGGAACGGCAAGGGGTCGCTGGCAGCCGCCCGGCTGGCCGGAGCGATCATCGGATTTCTTCAAGCGTCGCCGCTCTTCGACGCCCGTCCGGCAAAATATCCAACAAAGGTCGCGCATGATTTCATTGCGCGGCGCCGGATCTGATCGCCCGGAGCAGACCGCAAGAGGAGACAGCCAATCGTGATTTTCTCTTTTTTAGTCGCGCCTCGGCGTGCGGGGACGCCTGCTGTGCTCTTCGCGGCCTTTTTTTTCAGCGCCCTCGCCGCCGCATCCTTTGCGGCGGCCGATGAGGCTGCGCCGCAAACCCCCGCGCATCATGGCGCCGCGGAGGCGCCTTCTCCCGCCGCCACCACGCCGCCCCATCC
>NZ_CABFMQ020000075.1 GCF_901905185.1 Methylocella tundrae | reverse complement strand
GGTTGGCGCGGCGGCGGCTGGGGCGGTCCGGCGGCGGCCGGTGTTATCGGCGGCCTTGCGGTCGGCGCGCTCGCAGCCTCGGCCTATCCTTATGGCTACGGCGGCTATGGCGGCTGCTATGTCCAGAATCAGCCGGCTTACGACGGCTATGGCTTTTTCCTCGGCTATCGGCCCGTGCGCGTTTGCTACTGACGCTTCAGCTACTTACGCTTTTGCTTGGCCGCAAAGTCCAGCAGCGTCGGTTTATTACGGAAGCCCCGTCGAATTGACGGGGCTTATTTAATTTTTGGCTAATTTTGTTGCGCGATCGACGCAACTTTCCAGCTTGCGCTGCGTTATAGGTGTGATGCCGCACAGCGTGCCCTGACGTGATGAAGGAAAGTCGTCGTGTCAGACGCGCCGGGTGGAAGGAGACAGGCTGATGGTCAATTCTCGCAAAATAATCGGATTGCAGGCCCTGAAATTCACGATGGCGGGGATTGCGGTTTCGTGCCTTGGCGTGGCTGTCTTCGCGGCGCCGATGACGATGACGCCGAAGAGCAAAATTGCCGACACCGGCCAGATCTTCGAGCATAGGAGCGTATATTCGCCAGGTTACGAGCCGCTGGCCCGGGGTCCGGCGATGCAGCTTGGCCGCGCCGCTCCCGGCGAAGATGAAGATTGCGTGCGCGTCACCCGCGTCACCGGCCCCGATGGCCGCGTCTATGTGACCCGCGGGCTCGTCTGCGCGAACTGAAAGTTTCAATCCGGCGAGGCTTCGCCGGCGGATCTTGCTGACGTCGGGTCTCTTCCCCATCTCGGGATCATGGCGTCAGCTTATTTTCTCTCCCTGACGCCCGCTGGTCTTTACTGCCCGGCGGGCGATTTTTTTGTCGATCCGCTGCGGCCGGTCCCGCGCGCGCTCATCACACATGCGCACTCGGATCATGCCCGCGCCGGTCACGGCGCTGTTCTCGCAACGCGCGAAACGCTGGAGATCATGGCCATTCGGCTCGGCTCCGCTTTTGCCGGGTCGACTCAGACTGTCGCCTATGGCGACCAACTGCGGCTCGGCGCGATCGACGTCAGTTTTCATCCGGCGGGCCATGTCCTCGGCTCAGCCCAGATCCGAATGGCGGACAGGACGTGCGTCATCGTTGCTTCGGGAGATTACAAGCGCGAGGCCGACCCGACCTGCGCGCCATTCGAACCCATATCCTGCAACGTCTTCATTACCGAGGCGACATTTGGCCTGCCGGTGTTCCGGCGCTCGAAGACGAAGGATGAGATCGAAAAGCTTCTTGCTTCACAAAGTCTTTTTCCCGAGCGCGCGCATCTCGTCGGCGCCTATGCGCTCGGCAAGGCGCAGCGCATCATCGCCCTGCTGCGCGCGGCCGGCTATGACCGGCCGATCTACCTGCACGGCGGCGTCGAAAAACTGACGGCCTTTTATCAGGGGCGAGGGATCGAGCTTGGCGAATTGCGCAGCGTCGCTCTCAGCGATCGCGCGAAACTCGCGGGCGAAATCGTGATCTGTCCGCCGGGCGCCTTGCAGGACCTATGGTCCCGGAAATTTCCGGATCCGGTGGCGGCCTTCGCTTCTGGCTGGATGCGGGTGCGAGCACGGGCGCGCCAGCGCGGCGTTGAACTGCCTCTCGTCATTTCCGATCACGCCGACTGGGACGGTCTGACGCAGACCATCATCGAGACCGGCTGCGAAAAGGCGCTGGTGACGCATGGCGAGGCGGAAGCTCTCGTCCATTGGGCGCGCGGCGCCGGGATCGAGGCCGAGCCTTTGCATCTGCTCGGCTATGGCGACGAGGAAAACGAAGGTCAGCCCGCCACGGAGGAGAGCGCTTGAACGCTTTCGCCGAACTCCTCGACCGCCTCGCTTTCGAGCCTTCGCGCCTCGGCAAATTGCGATTGATGACGGAATTTTTCCGCCATCAGCCGGACCCGGAGCGCGGCTATGCGCTTGCGGCGCTCACCGGCGCGCTATCCTTTCAGCACGCCAAGCCCGGCCTTATTCGCGGCCTCATCAGCGAACGCGTCGATCCGGTCCTGTTTGCGCTTTCCTATGATTTCGTCGGCGATCTGTCGGAAACCGTCGCTCTGCTCTGGCCAGATCGCCCCGACGCAAATCGGGACGCCGGCGACAATGGCGCGCCTCTGCTGCTCTCGGATGTGGTGCGCGAACTCGGCTCCGGCGGCAAGATCGGTCTTGCAAGGCGGCTCGCAGCCTGGCTCGACGCGCTGGATGAGACCGGCCGCTGGGCGCTGTTGAAGCTGATCACCGGCTCGCTGCGCGTCGGCGTTTCCGCGCGGCTGGCAAAGACGGCGGTCGCTAAACTCGGCGGCAAGAAACCGAATGAAGTCGAAGAGACATGGCACGGCTTGAGGCCGCCTTACCTTGATCTCTTCGCCTGGATGGAGGGCCGCGAGGACCGGCCGGACCCTTCTGATCCCGCGCCCTTTTGTCCCGCCATGCTTGCTCATGCGATCGAAGAGAGGGATTTCGATGAAATTGTTCCGGCCAATTTCATCGGCGAATGGAAATGGGATGGAATCAGGGTTCAGGCGGCGAGCGGGCGCGACGGCGACGGACGCCGGGCGATGCGTCTGTTTTCGCGCACGGGCGAAGATATTTCCGCGGCCTTCCCGGACCTTACGGAATGTCTCGCGCAGCTTCCCTTCGAGGCTTTTTCGCTCGATGGCGAATTGCTGATCGTCAGGGACGCCCGCGTCGAGCCGTTTGGCGTGCTTCAGCAAAGACTGAACCGCAAGACGGCTTCGGTCAAGCTCCTTGCCGAGTTCCCAGCTCACATTCGCGCCTATGATCTGTTGCGGCAGGACGGCGAGGATTTGCGTGCGCTGACGTTCACCGAAAGGCGCGCCAGGCTCGAAACCTTCGCCGCGGCGGCCGGTTGTTCGCGGCTTGATCTATCGCCGCTTGTTCCCTTCGTCTCCTGGGAGGAACTGGCGCAGGCGCGGAAAAATCCGGCGGCCTTCGGCGCCGGGCAGAACGCCGAGGCGATCGAAGGCTTGATGCTGAAGCGGAAGGATTCGATCTATGTGCCGGGGCGCCCGAAAGGCCTCTGGTACAAATGGAAGCGCGACCCCTTCACGGTCGACGCCGTGCTCATGTATGCGCAGCGCGGCCACGGCAAACGCTCATCCTATTATTCCGACTTCACCTTCGGCGTCTGGCGCGACGAGCCCGAAGGAGCCCGGCTGGTTCCCGTCGGCAAGGCTTACTTCGGTTTCACGGATGCGGAGTTGATCGAGCTCGACCGCTATGTCCGCAACCACACCGTCAATCGATTCGGTCCTGTGCGGGAGGTGGCCTACGGACGCGCGGAGGGGCTCGTCCTCGAGATCGCCTTTGAAGGGCTGAACCGCTCGAGCCGGCATAAATCAGGCGTTGCGATGCGCTTTCCGCGCATCGCCCGCATCCGCTGGGACAAGCCGGCGCGCGAAGCTGACTGGATCGAAGGGCTTGAAGCTTTGCTGCGGTAGCGTTTCTTCAAGGTACGGCGTCTTGCGCAGGACTCTCAAGTCTCCTTGGCGTTGACGCAAGCTCCGGCAAGTTACGGCGCGCGTTCGTTTGGATGCTTGCCGGCAAGCGGTCGCGTTCAAGAGTCGCAGGGCGAAAGAACGGCCAGGCTCACGCCCTCCCTCTATGATTGCGGCGAACTCAGCCTTTGTCGCAGCGCAAAACAGGCGATAAAACGGCGCCAAACCGGTCAACCGTGGGCTTGCCTTATTTCGGCCGCTGAATTTTCCTGTTATGACATTGAGGCGCGCGTGGTAACCGGAAGCAAAATCTGCCTCCGGCTCCCAAAAATCCAACGTTGAAAGCTGTGGCGGTCGAGCTGACGGTAAGTTCAGTGATGATCTTCTAGGCAATAGCCTGTATCGGTGCTATCTGGAGTCTTCCCGATGCTGTCTCGGCGGTTCGTGCAAGTCGTGTCTGGCGCTGGAAAATTCGGTCTGGCGCGGGATTTGGACGAATATCGCGCTGACGCAATCATCAAATCGAGTGACTGAGACTACTGCATTTCCGGTAGTTCACGCGAAGTTCCTTGCGCGCTCACTTTCGAAGTTAGGACCATTCATGCCTATGATTGCCCTGGTCGATGATGACCGCAATATTCTCACCTCCGTTTCGATCGCTCTCGAGGGCGAAGGCTATCGGGTGCAGACATATACGGACGGCTCGACCGCGCTTGACGGCCTCAAGAGCGATCCGCCGGATCTCGCCATTTTCGACATCAAAATGCCGCGTATGGACGGGATGGAGCTGCTGCGCAGGTTGCGGCAGAAATCCGATCTGCCGGTGATTTTCCTCACCTCCAAGGATGAGGAGATCGATGAATTGTTTGGCCTCAAGATGGGCGCCGACGATTTCATCCGCAAACCATTTTCGCAGCGCCTCCTCGTCGAGCGGGTGAAGGCGATTCTGCGCCGGGCCAATCCCAAGGACGCCGCGTCGCAGAAGGAAGCCGATGCGAAAATTCTTGAGCGCGGCCTTTTGAAAATGGATCCGGAGCGCCACGCCTGCACCTGGAAAGACGATGCGGTCACGCTCACCGTCACCGAGTTCTTGATCCTGCAGGCGCTTGCGACGCGGCCGGGCGTGGTCAAAAGCCGCAACGCCCTGATGGACGCCGCCTATGACGATCAGGTCTATGTCGACGATCGCACGATCGACAGCCACATCAAGCGCCTGCGCAAGAAATTCAAGGCTGTGGACGATGAGTTCGAGATGATCGAAACGCTGTACGGCGTCGGCTATCGCTTCAAAGAGTAGCGGTGCGCCATTCTTGATCCGCTTCGCTTGGGGGAAGAGGAAGCGATGAGCCTCGAGGCGCAACAGGACTTAAACTTCGAGCGAACGCGCGTCGCCGCGCAGCGCGCCAAGCGCATGCGCCGGAGCTTTTCCGCGCGGCTGCGCGGGCTGCTGCGCAGCTTGAGCTCGCGTTTTTCATCATCGCTGACGCGCCGCATCGTCGTCTTGAATCTCGGCGGCCTCGTCGCCCTGCTCGTCGGCTTTCTCTATCTCAACCAGTTTCGCGAGGGCCTCATCGACGCCCGCGTGCAGAGCTTGCAGACGCAGGCCGAAATCATCGCGGCGGCGGTCGCGGCCTCGGCGACGGTCGACACCGATTCGATCACGATCGACCCGGAAAAGCTTCTCCAGCTGGCGCCGGGAGAAAGCTACGGGCTCGCCGACGACAGCACGCCTTCTCTCCAATTTTCGATCAATCCCGAACGCGTCGGGCCCGTGCTGCGCCGCCTCGCCTCGCCAACGCGAACGCGCGCGCGCATCTATGATCGGGACGGCTATCTGCTGCTCGATTCGCGCTCGCTGACCAGCCGCTCGAATATTCTTCGCTTTGATCTGCCGCCTACCTCCTCTGGCGAAAAAATTTCGCTCATCGAGCGGCTGTGGAGCAAACTGACCAGCATGCTCTGGCGCTCCGACCTGCCGCTCTACGAAGAAAACGGCGTCGACAACGGCAGGAACTATCCCGAAGTCATTCATGCCCTCGGCGGCGGCGTCCAGTCGATCGTCCGCGTCAATGTCAAGGGTGAGACGATCGTCTCCATCGCCGCGCCCATCCAGCGCTTTCGCGTGGTGCGCGGCGCGCTCCTGCTGTCGACGGAAGGCGGCGACATCGACAAGATCATCGCCTCCGAGCGCTGGGCGATCGTGCGCGTCTTCCTCGTCTCAGTGATCATCATGTTTCTCCTTTCGCTGTTCATCGCCGGCACCATAGCGGAGCCGATCCGGCATCTCGCCGAAGCGGCGGAACGGGTCAGGCGCGGCACGAAATTGCGCCGGGAAATCCCGGATTTCACCGATCGCTCGGATGAAATCGGCCATTTGTCCGGCGCCCTGCGCGACATGACCAAAGCGCTTTACAACCGCATCGACGCGATCGAAAGTTTTGCCGCCGATGTCGCGCATGAACTGAAAAATCCGCTGACGTCCCTGCGCAGCGCCGTCGAAACCTTGCCGAACGCGAAGAAGCCCGAGTCCCAGCAGCGTCTGCTCGCCGTGATCGAGCACGACGTCCGGCGTCTCGATCGGCTGATCAGCGACATATCCGACGCCTCGCGCCTCGACGCGGAGCTAGCCCGCGCCGACATGGACCAGGTCGATCTCGAACTGATCCTAAAAACGGTCACAGCGATCAGCAATCAGATCAAAGCCGAACCATCTGTCCAGGTCAGCCTGACGATCGCGCGTCTATATCATGACGGGAACCATAGGCTGGAGTTCAGCGTGCTCGGCCATGATTCGCGGCTTGGTCAGGTCTTCAACAATCTGATCGACAATGCGCGCTCCTTTTCGAACCCGGGCGGATGGGTGCGCGTTCACATGCGCCCGGCCAAGGATTGCACGGACGATGGCTATTGGCGCGACGGATTTGAGATCACCGTCGATGATGATGGTCCGGGCATTCCGGCCGACGCCTTCGACCGCATTTTTGATCGATTCTACACTGACCGGCCCAATCAGGGATTTGGCCAGAACTCGGGGCTTGGCCTATCGATCTCCCGTCAGATCATCGAAGCGCATGGCGGCCGGATCTCCGCGCGCAACCGGCTTGGCGCGATGACCGAAGATGAAGAAGCGCCCGTGCTCGGCGCACGCCTGACGATCTGGCTGCCGAAGGGCTGACCCCAGAGGTTTCTTCTCGAGCGCGCGGAAACGCGAAAGACCCATGCCGCAACTCGATGTGCATGCAAGCGCGGTGGCGATCAGGGAGGCCGGCGTTCTCATTCGCGGGCCCTCCGGGTCCGGCAAGAGCCGGCTAGCTCTTGCCCTAATCGCGGGCGCGCGCGGCGCCGGCGCCTTTTCCCGCCTCATCGGGGACGACAGAATAGCGCTTGAAGCGCGCCACGGACGTCTGATCGCCCGCGGCCATCCAAAAATCCGCGGCCAGATCGAACAGCGCGGCGCCGGCATCTTGCGCCTGCCCTACATAGAGGCAGCGGTCATCCGGGTCGTCGCCGACCTTGCACCCGCCGATGAAGCGGCGCGCTATCCAGAGCCGGCGAGCGAGGACGCGGGGGCCCGCCCGCTAAACTGCGAAGATTGGGATTTCCGAGGTCTTGGCTCCGTCAATGTCGGCGGCCTCTGGCTACCCTCTCTCGTGCTGCCGGCCTGCGTCGGGGCGAGCGACCTCGCTCTGGTGATCTTGCAGCGTTTTCGCTTCGGCTGCGAGTCTGGGTCCCGTCCGAGGCAAGGCGGCGGTGGAACAATGATGACATAGCTGGAAAGAAAATTTCCGAAATCAGACGCTTCATGATTCATTTCACTTGCCAAGACGGCCGCAACGCACAAAATGAGCGCCGCTTACGCGTCTGCAAGAGGTCACGTCTCCGCAAAGATCGTCCGCGCCGCGGTGGCGCTGGAGGAAACCGCTGGAAATCAGGTCATTTAAGCTGGGTCTTGTCATTTCGGATCTTGTCCCTTCGAGACTTTTGCCGCATCGGGTTTTCCACAAGAGGCATTTCTGCTGTGAACCTTCCAAAAGCGCGCGGGTCCCACCTTTGACGAATGTTTGTCCTTTCCGCGCTGATCACCGACGGAGTTCCTGAATGCGCAGGCGCATCCGATGATTGGGATGGTTCTCGTCACCCACGGCCACCTCGCCACGGCTTTTCGTGCGGCCCTGGAGCATGTCGTTGGTCCTCAAAAGCAGATCGAAACAATTTCGATCGGTCCCGATGACGATATCGAACAGCGACGCAAGGACATCGTCGCCGCGGTGGAACATGTCGATAGCGGTTTTGGCGTCGTCGTCCTGACGGATATGTTCGGCGGAACGCCGTCGAACCTTGCAATCTCGGTGATGAATGGATCGCAGGTCGAGGTCGTCGCCGGGATCAATCTCCCGATGCTGATCAAGCTCGCTTCGGTCCGCGATACGTCGAGCCTCGAACAGGCCGTCATTCAGGCGCAGGATGCGGGCCGCAAATACATCTATGTCGCCAGCCGCGTGTTGAGTGGGAAATGATGCATAACGAGCGCGACCCTGCCGATTGGGAGGACTGTCCCGCGTGTCAAGCGCCGGATGGAGCGCTTGTGCGCAACCTCACGATCGTCAACCGCAAAGGATTGCACGCACGGGCGACAGCGAAATTCGTGCGCTGCGTCGATGGCTTTAAGGCCGACGTCATGGTCGGACGCTGCGGAGAGATGGTCGGGGGGACCTCGATCATGGGCATTTTGACCCTCGGCGCGGGACTTGGCATGACGATCACGGTGACCGCGACCGGCGCCGAAGCGCAAAAGGCGCTTGACGCCATCGAGGCGCTTGTGGCCGACCGCTTCGGCGAGGACGAATGAGCGCGAAGGGGCTCCCGTCGCGAGGAAGCTTCTTCATCGCGACCGTCACCTTTGCATGAAGCGGCGCTCCTGAAAGCCGGCCGCCATTGCGGCATCGGCGCAGGATGACCATATAAATTAGGATCATGGACGGTCGAAGCTGTCGGGGCTGGCGCCTCGCAGGGATTCCTCGGCGCCGGACTTTCCATGATTTCGCATTTTCCTGTCGCCGAAGGCGGACTCCGCAGCTGAGAGGATGCTCTTTGCGAAAGCGTCTTACGCACGGCGCGAGAAAACAGTATCAGTCGGGCTGAAAATCCTTGATTGCTTTCTGGAATGATTGGATGAGGAGGCGTTCATGCCTACGCCCGCGCTAGACGCGCCGGCCTTTGCGCCGCAGGCTGCCGAGCAGGAAAAGCGCGACGTTTGGCTTTCCATTCGCCGCGGCTTGGCGGGGCATTGTCCGGCCTGCGGAAAAGGCAGGATTTTCGGGCGCTATCTCAAGGTCAACGCCGTTTGCCCGCATTGCGGCGAGGAGCTGCATCACCACCGCGCCGACGACGCTCCGCCTTATGCGACGATCTTTATTGTCGGCCACATCATCGGCACCCTGATGCTGCTGACAGAGGAATTCTGGCCGGACGCGCCGATTTGGCTGCACGCGATGATATGGCCAACGCTGACCGCCATGCTTTCGCTCTGGTTCCTGCCGCGCGTCAAGGGCGGCTTGATCGCGCATCAATGGGCTTTGCGCATGCACGGGTTCGAAACGGCCGCGTCGCCGCGCCCGCCGAAGCCGGCCGTCTAAATCCCAACTCACTGGATATTGCTGTGCTCAACCGGCCTGAACGCCCTGACAAGGGCGGCGGCGTAGCCTCCGCCCGGGGTCCCTTTGGCGCCATCGCCTGCGCGATCGCAACCGTCTCGATCGTCGGCGTCGGCCTCTCGCTGACGATGACGCTGATCGCCGTCCGCCTCGGCGAGCAGGGGTATTCCGCGCGCGCGATCGGATTCAATACGGCGGTCGCCGGCTTTGCGACTTTGATCAGCGCGGGATTCATTCCAGGTCTCGCACGGCGCATCGGCCTTCAGCGATTGCTCTTCGCCGCCCTGCTCCTTTGCGCGCTATGCCTCGCGGCCATGGCGGCCACGGATAATTACTGGGCCTGGCTTGCCCTGCGGGGAATATTCGGCGTCGGCCTCACCGTCCTTTTCGTTCTGAGCGAATATTGGATCAACGCCATCGCCCCGCCGCATCGGCGCGGGTCGGTCCTTGGATTTTACGCCGCGAGCGTCGCGCTCGGCTTTGCCGCCGGCCCTCTCATCCTCGCCGCCGTCGGGACGGCCGGCCCGGCCGCGTTCATTGTCGCGATCGGGCTTTTCACGGCGGCCGCTTTCCCCATCATTCTGGGCAGCGCGGCGGCCCCGGAGCTTACAAGGCAATCCTCTCTGCCGATCCTCAGCTTCCTGCTCGTCGCCCCGGTGGCCACCCTCGCCGGCCTCCTGCACGGCGCCATCGAGACGTCGAGCATGGGATTGCTTCCCGTTTATGCGCTGCGCTCCGGCCTCAGCCCCGAGACCGGCGCCTCATTCGTCACCCTGTTCGCGCTCGGCAGCGTCGCCTTCCAGTTTCCTGTCGGCTTTTTGGCGGACCTCATGGAGCGTGGAAGGCTGCTGGTCCTCATTGCGCTCATCAGCGTTCTGGGGGCTGTTGTTCTGGCGTTTTCGCCACCCGGGAGTTCGACCGGATTTGGCGCTCTGCTGCTCGTCTGGGGCGGCGTCGTCGGCAGTTTTTACGCGGTCGCCCTCGGCTATCTCGGCTCGCGTTACAAGGGCTCGGAGCTCGCCAGCGCCAACGCGGCCTTCGTTATGCTGTACTCCGCCGGAATGCTGGGTGGACCGCCGGTCATGGGGGTCGGCATGGATGCGCTGGGCCCGCGCGGATTCTTCCTCAGCATAGCCGCGCTGCTCATCGTCTATGTCGTCATCGTTGGGCTGGCGCGCGCCAACGCCTCGAAAGCGCATTCTTGACAAGTGGGCCGCGATCCTTATGGTCGCGACTTTCAGAAATCTTCGCCCCCTAAGCCTTTGGCTTGGGCGCGGGGCGTAGCGCCGCATCCGAAACATGATGGTTCAGCATTGAATCATCATGTTTCTTTAACGTCTCGTTTCAACGTGTGACAGCATCCGAAAAGTCTGCGACTTTCCGGCGTCACGCCCTAAAGGACTGCTTCGATGGCCAAGGCCGCAATGCTCAAGATCAAGCTCCTGTCCACGGCGGACACGGGCTATTTCTATGTCACTAAAAAGAACGCGCGGACGAAGACCGAGAAGCTGACGTTCAAGAAATATGATCCTGTCGTGCGCAAGCACGTTGAGTTCAAGGAAACCAAGATCAAGTAGCCTCTGACAGTTCTGCGACGCGTTGGGGCGCGCCCGTGTGGCTGGCCGCGCGGCGAATGGAAAAGTCGGGAATGTCTCCGATTCTCAGAAAATCGGAGACATTTTTATTGGCCCCAGTCGGCGCGCTTGGCGAGTTCGGCGAGATAGGCGGATCGCGCCTCCGGCAGGCCGAGGCCGCGCGGTCCGAAAACATCGCGAATAAGAAAAAATTCGGTGAGCCTGAAGCCGTCGCGAATATCGCCGGGGCTCGGGCTGCTTTCTTCATACGGATCGCCGCCCTGGCGCAAAAAGGGCGGCAGCGGCAGGAGACGGCCGCGATAGGGCTCCCCCGCTCCCGATGAGACCGCCCGGCCCGATTTCGGCGACACATAGACGAGATCACGCGTGTCGCCCGTCGCCGCGCAGCGGGAAAGATCGAGCCCGAACCCGGTCTCGGTCAGAATATCGACTTCGAGCCGCACGATCAGAGCTGGAAGCTCATCATCATCGATATGATCGGCGATGAACGTCGCCGCGTCATAAAGGTCTGGGTGGGGGTCGCGCTCGGCCAGCAGCCGTAGCAGGGCGCCGATGAGGCCGATGGCGTGCAGCGCCTCCGCGCTCGCCATCAGGCGCGCTGTGCGCAACCGTGTCGGCTCAACGGCGAAGAAGCCTAAATGCTCGTCGAGCCGGGCGCGCCAGACGAGGTCTGCGCTATTGCCTGGCTGCAGAAAGGCTTGCATTTTCCGGGATCTGCCGCCCTTGACGAGACCAAGATGGCGGCCATGCGCGCGCGTCATCGCCTCGACGATAACGCTCGTCTCGCCATATTTCTTCAATCCGATGATGAGGCTCTCATCACGCCATTCCATAGCGGCGAGTCTCTCGGCGTCCGGGCGCCAGCCTGATCCAGGCCAGCGTCATCAAGGAATGAGCACCATCGCGCCGGTCGTCTCGCGCGCTTCGAGGGCGCGGTGCACACTGGCGACATCGTCCAGCGGATAGGTTCCGTGCAAGGGTATCGTGACATCGCCGTTTTTGACGACGCGCAGCAGATCGCGCGCCATCTTGACGAAATCCTCGCGTTTAGCGGCATAAGTATTGAGCGAAGGCCGCGTTGCGAACAGCGAACCTTTGGCGGCCAGCAGCCCGATGTCGAAGGCCTCGATCGGACCTGAGGCCGAGCCGAAGCTGACGAACATGCCAAGCGGCTTCAGGCAATCAAGCGAGGCGGGGAAGGTCGCTTTTCCGACGCCGTCATAGACGACGTCGCACAGAGCGCCCTTCGTGATCTCCTTGACCCGCGCGGCAAAATCCTCCTCCCGGTAGAGGATCACATGTCTCGCTCCGGCTTTTTTGGCGAGCTTCGCCTTCTCGCGCGTGCCGACCGTGCCGATGACATGGGCGCCAAGCGCCCTCGCCCATTGGCAAAGGATGAGGCCGACGCCGCCCGCCGCGGCATGGACGAGGATCGTGTCGCCCGCCTTCACCTTGAACGTTCGACGCACCAGATACTGCGCCGTGAGCCCTTTCAGCAGCATCGCCGCCGCGACGTCGTAAGGAAAGCCTTTCGGCAATTTGATCAAGCGATCCTCGTTGACGATACGCGCCTCGGCATAGCCGCCGAGAGTCGCAAGGGAGGCCACCCGATCGCCGACCTTGACGCTTTTGACCCCTTTGCCGACTTCGATCACTTCGCCGGCCGATTCATTGCCCGGCGTAAAAGGGGAAGGCGCGGGATAATCGCCCTTACGGAAATAGACATCGATAAAATTGACGCCAATGGCGTGATTGCGAATGAGGACCTCGCCGCGCCCCGGCGGCGGCAGCTCGATCTCCTCGACGCGCATCGCCTCCGGCCCGCCAGTTTCGTGAACGCGAACAGCCTTGACCATGAACGCGCCTCCCATTTCTTGTCCAGCGTCCCTTTTGTGAAACCGTCAAGCCGGCGTCTTGCCGCCCGTTCTTAGCTTTTTCCCGGCGGACGAATCGCCGTTATCTCCCGGCCCCGCCATCCTCCGCGATCATCGCGGCGATCTCCGCCTCGCATACGAGAACGCTATCGACGAAAGCCTTGCCCGAATACCACCACATATTGCGGCGGTTATTGGTTTTGGTCATGTGAAACTCGACGCGATCGCCTGGCAACACAGGCTTGCGGAACTTCGCCTTGTCTATGCTCATGAAATAAACGAGCGGCGGGACCGCGCGGTCCCGGGTGTGGGCCCTGATGCACAGCGCGCCAGCCGTTTGCGCCATTCCCTCGATCAAAAGCACGCCCGGCATGACGGGGCGGCCGGGAAAATGACCCTGAAATTGCGGCTCGTTGATGCTGACATTCTTGACGCCGACGCCGAACGCATCGCCTCTCGCCTCAACGATCCGGTCGACCAGCAGAAACGGATAACGATGCGGCAGATATTTCAACAGCTGCAGAATATCAAATGATTCAAGTGTCGCCTCCGGCTCGTTCATCTTGACGCTTTTGCCCTCACTTCTTGTGTGCGACGCTACTTTTCCGTGACATCTCCTTTGAGCATCTTCAGGCAAAGGGGATCAAGGTCGAAACGACGAAAAACCAGCCCAAGCCTCGCCAGACGTCAATTTTTTCCGCGCGTCAATCGCTCGACGATCGCGAGGGCGCGCAGCCAACGGCGCAACGGCCGCGCGGGGGCGCCGGCGTAATGGGCTCCAGCCGGAACATCCGTCCCGACTCCCGACTGCGCGGAAATACGCACGCCGGACCCTATTCGCAGACTTTCCCCGACGCCGGACTGCGCTCCCACGCAGACGAAATCGCCTATGTGCGCCGAAGCGCCAATCATCACCTGCGGCGAAATCCAGCATTTGCGTCCAATCGAGACATCCGGACCAACTTGGGCGAGATTGCCGATTTTGGACGCTTCACCGATCACTGTATCGCGGGCGAAGCCTCGATCGATCGTCGCATTGGCCCCGATTTCGACGTCATCTTGAATGATGACGCGGCCGATCTGGGGCATTGCGAGCGCGTCTGAATGCATGAGACCAATCTCACTGCGCCGTGACCCCGCTTGGCCTATGCGCGCGCCCGCATGCAGATGAACCCGATTGCCGACCAGCGCATTGGTCAGCGTCGCCTGCGCCCCGATCGAACAGTCCCGGCCGACGCGAACGCCAGCTCCGATAACGCTATTGGCCGCGATGATCGAACCGGAGCCGATCTCGGCGCGAGGCCCGATTACAACTCCCGGATCAATGATGACCCCAGGCTCAAGACGCGCCTCCGGATGGACGGACGCGCCAGGATTGACCCCGGTCGCGGCGAACAAGGAGATCGGCCGGAGCGCCGAAGGAAACATCCGCGCGAGGGCGAGCGCAAAGGCGTGCTCCGGGCGCTCCGTCACCAGCGCCACCGTCGGGGCCGGGACGCGACCCGCGAAACGATCCGTCACGAAGCACGCCGTGGCGTTGGTTTCCTGAAGAAGATCGAGACGCTCTGGATGCGCGAAGAAGGTCAGATCGCCGGATTCAGCTTCATCGAAAGGCGCCGCCCCATGGACCAAGAGCGTCAAATCACTGCCATCGGCGACCGCCGCTCCAGTGAGGGCGATGATGTCAGCGAGCGAGAGCTGCATGGCTCTCAAGAAGAAAAGCGGATCACTCATTCAGCGCCCGCGCGGAGGCGAAAAAGCAAATCAGACGACCGCGTCCGGAAATGGTTCATCCGAAACGTCCCGCGCGTTTCAAACAAGGCCAGCTAGAGGCTCTCGTCAAAGGAATGCGTACCACACAATGAGATCGTCACGCATTTCGATTCCATGGGATCCGGCAACGTATCGACGCCGCATCGCCCTGACGAATACACCAGCTCTTTTCGCGAAAGAGAGGCTAAAATTACTCGCCAGGGACCGCGGCCCCACTCAGATCGTCGGCTTAAGCCAGGCATACGGGCGCCAATGGCCGTGGCGCCCGGATTCGTGGCTCAAAAGCTCGTGCCGCCGGTGAACCGGAAGAACTGGGTCTGGTCAGCATTGCTCTTGGTCACGGCCTTCGCGAAGTCGAACCGGATCGGACCCAAGGGCGACTGCCAGATAAGCGAAGCGCCAAGCGATGAGCGAATGGTCATGGCGGCCCCGCCCAAGACAATGCAGTTGCTCTGGGTATAGAGCGGAGGCATGTCATTCAGCGTGCAAGTGCCATTCGGGCTGAAATTCGTTTTGCCAGTGAAGCCCCACAGGCTGCCGGCATCCGCGAATAGCGCGCCCTTAAGGCCAATATCCCGTGGCAGATAGGGGATCGGGAATTGCACTTCGGCGCTGCCGCCGAAATAGCTGGTTCCGCCAAGCGCATTACCCTGAGAGTAGTAATAGCCGCTCGACACGTCGCGAGGACCAAGGCCGTTCGGAGCGAAACCGCGCACAAGGCTCGGACCAAGATTGAAATTATCTACGATGCGGAGCGGATTGCCGCCAAAGCCGAAGATCTCGCCGCCCTGCACGTGAATGACGCCGACTATCTGGTCCATGATCTCGTGGTAGTAGCGAATGTCGCCGGTCGTGCGCACGAACTGCGATTGACCGCCGGCGCCGGCGATGTCCTGCCGCAGCTCCGCCAGGATGCCGCCCGTCGGATTTTTGTTGTTGTCCAGCGTATTGTACGAAAGCGAATAGCCAAACATGGACGTCAGCGTGTTCCCCTGCGCCTCTTTGAGCGCCAGCGAAGCTTCGCCGTTGTTCAGGCAGCTATTGTAATAATTCGGAACCGTCCAGTTGTAGCCTGGCGTCGTTCCCCAGAGAGGGTAAGTACAATCGTTGTAGGGGAACTGCGCTGAGTTCGGGATCGAGATATTCGTATTATAGATCGAATAACGGGGAGAGAAGGTGAGCTCGTCGGTGATAGGCAGGCCGAAGCGCACCGTGCCGCCAGTGACGAAATTCGTATAATAGGAATACTGATTGACGCTCGATTGCTTCGCATAGAGATCGAAGCCCGCGGCGAGACGGTTACCGAGAAAATAGGGCTCGGTAAAGTTGAGTTCGACGCCGCGCGCATATTGTCCCTCGGAGACCGAGAGGCGCACATATTGCCCGCGTCCCATGAAATTGGTTTCCGTCACGGCGACTTCGGCGATGAAGCCGTCCGAAGTCGAGTAGCCGCCGGACACCGACAGCGAGCCGGTCGGCTGATCTTCGACGTCGACGACAACGATGACGCGATCCGGCGCGGAGCCCTGCTCGTTGGTGATCTTCACCTTCTTGAAGTAGCCGAGATTGTTGAGGCGCCGCTCCGCGCGCTCGATGAGCACACGATTATAGGCGTCGCCTTCGCCGAGCTCGAACTCGCGCCTGATGACATAATCGCGCGTTCTCGTGTTGCCGCGGATGACGATGCGCTCGATGTAGACGCGCGGACCTTCCTCGACGACAAAAACGATGGCGACGGTGCGCGTCGCAGGATCACGATCGCCGCGCGGCCGCACCTGCGAGAAGGCGTAACCGTGGGTGGTGACTTCCTTGGTCAGGGCGTCCGTGGTCTTTTCGACGAGATCGCCGTTGTAGGTCTGCCCCGCGGAGAAGCGCACAAGCGGCCGCAATGTCGCCGCGTCGAGCGT
This sequence comes from Methylocella tundrae, assembly GCF_901905185.1. Lineage (GTDB taxonomy): Bacteria > Pseudomonadota > Alphaproteobacteria > Rhizobiales > Beijerinckiaceae > Methylocapsa > Methylocapsa tundrae. Next base: position 82,867 of record NZ_CABFMQ020000075.1, on the reverse strand, counting down.
TGGCAGGTGGGACTCAACGTCGACGGATCCAACCGTATATTGGGGACCCTCCTCGACGGTGATGGTGATGATGTAGCCGCCAGCTTCCGGATTATATTGCGCGTCCGAGCCGATCACGCGAAAATCGGCGTAGCCATTTTTCAGATAGAACCGACGGATCAGCTCGAGGTCAGACGCGATCTTGTCCGGGTCGTAGACGTCGGACGTCTTGAAGAAGGACATGAAGTTCATTTCCGTCGTCTGCATGAGATCACGCAGCTTGTCGGAAGAATAAACATGATTGCCGACGAAATTGATGGTCTTGATGCCAGTCTTCTCGCCTTCGTCGACGGTGAACACCACATCCATCGTGCCATTTGGCAAATCCACGGTGCGGGCCGTCACCTTCGCTGCGGCGCGGCCAGACCGGCGATATGCGTCCTTGATCCGCTCGATGTCGGCGTCGACCGTCGCCTGACTGTAAGGCCCGCGCGACTTGGACTGAATTTCAGACGCCAGCGTTTCTGTCTTGACCTTGCTGTTTCCCTCGAAGGCGACGCGATTGATGACGTTATTTTCTGTCACTGCAATGACGACGCGGCCGCCTTCATGGAGGACGCGGACATTAGAGAACAAGCCAGTGGCGTAAAGAGCTTTCACGCCCTTGTTGATCGCATCCTGATCGGAGCCGCTGAAATAGGATTGGATCGTCTCGGTGTCGATGCGCTTGTTGCCCTGCACCGAAACGCCCGCAGCGGCGGCCGGCAGCGCGCCGATCAGCCACGCAAGGGCGAGCACGGTGACAAAAAGCCGGTTCATTTGACGACGCACAGACAGCATTAAGACCGGTCTCCACCACGCGCGCTCCCGCCGACTGCCGCCCGAACGCCAGAGTTTGATGCAACTGGCTTTAGGGCGTGGCAGACGCCGACTCGCAAACCCTCAGCTCTGCTTCTACAAGCTTTGCCCCTCGCTGCAAATCAAGATTCACCCGAACGCGGCGTTTTGGACAAGGCGTGGCGATCAAGACACGCTTTGCGGTGAGTAGAAGGTTAACCGTTAAAGTTAATGCTTTGCATCAATGGAGCCGCGGCGCTCAGCCCCAGCGCATCAGCTGCCGCGTCAAGCGTAAAATGTCATTATAGGTCGCGAAGATCATCAACCCCGCGACCAGCGTAAGCCCGACCTTGAAGCCGAATTCCTGCGCTTTTTCGTTCAGCGCCCTGCCCCGCACAGCCTCGACCGCATAGTAGAAGAGATGTCCGCCATCGAGGAGCGGGATCGGCATAAGGTTCAAAAGCCCGACCGAGATCGACAGGACGGCGGCAAGGTTCAAGAGAGCCGCGACGCCGATCTTGGCCATTTGGCCGGAAACCTCGGCGATGCGGATTGGTCCCGAGAGCTGATCAGCCGACTCGCGCCCCATCACCAGCCCGCCGAGATAGGAGCCGGTGCGCGCGACGACATACCAGGTCTCTCCGGTCGCGCGCATGAAGGATTCGCCAAGGCCATAACGCTGAAGGCGCCAATTTTCCGGCTTCGCGCGCGTCTCGACGCCGAGAACGCCGACCCGCGTCGTTCCGAAAGGCGTCGAGATATCGCGTCGGCGCGGAGTCGCAACGAGTTCAACCGTCTTGCCCTCGCGATCGACGTCGAAGGTCAGCGCCGTGTCGCTCGCCGTCTGGACGATGCGCTGCATGTCCTCAAAGCTTTCGATCTTCTTGCCATCGATCGAAACGATGAGGTCGCCGGGCAGGAATCCGGCCGCCTCGGCGGCGCTTCCCGCCGTCACGGCGTCGACCAGAGGCGCGAGCAAGGCGCGCCCGTTGATGAAATAAATGCCGGTGAATATCACGATCGCCAATATGAAGTTGGCGATCGGGCCGGCAGCGACGATGGCTGCGCGCTTCCATACGTTTTGCGCGAAAAAGCTGACCGCGCGATCCTCGGGTGACATCGCGGCCGCGGCGGCGCCATCGGTCATGGAGGCGCCATTCGCGTCGCCATGAAACTTGACATAGCCGCCAAGCGGCAAAGCGCCGATGCGCCAGCGCGTGCCGCGGCGGTCAGTGAAATGGAAAAGCTCCGGCCCGAAGCCCAGCGAAAAGGCGTCGACTTTCACGCCGCACCAGCGGCCGACGAGAAAATGCCCGAGCTCATGGAAGAAAACCACGAGGCTCAGGACGAAAATGAACGGCACGATATAGGCCGCGACCGACCAGAGATGGGCAAGGATCGTCATTTCAGCTCCCGGAGCATTTCAAGCGATGCGGCTTGGCGGCTCGCATAGAGAAGATGCAGTAAAACAACATGCTAGGGCGTTTTCTAAAATTCCTGAAATTGCAAAAACTTAATCAAGGCCGCGCGGCGGCGTCTGTGGTTTGCTCCAAATGATCGCCGCGATCAGTTGACGGCGGCGCCCGCTCTGCCCGCGAGAGCAAAGCGCGCTCTCTCACGCGTCGCCTGATCGATGGCGAGCGCATCTTCAATCGATTCCGGCTCACGCGCGAGGCCGTCAGCCAGAGCCGAATTGCAAGCCTCCTCGACCATTCGGGCGATCTCATGGAAAGAAATCAGTCTTTTGAGAAAGGCCTCGACCGCGATCTCGTTGGCGGCATTCAAAACAGTGGGAAGTCCGCGGCCCATTCGCAAGGCGTCCAAAGCGACGCGCAAAGCGGGAAACCGCTCGAAATCCGGACGCTCGAATGTCAATTGGCCGACCCCCGCGAGATCGAGACGGCGCGCTTTCGTCGAAATGCGCTTCGGATGGGAGAGGCAATGCGCGATCGGCACCTTCATGTCGGGCGCGGCCAGCCCCGCCGTCACCGAGCCATCGGAAAACGCGACAAGACCGTGCACCACGGACTGGGCGTGCACGAGAACGTCGAGCCGCGCGGCTTCGACGCCGAACAGATAATGCGCCTCGATGAGTTCAAGACCTTTGTTCATGAGCCCGGCGGAATCGATCGTGACCTTTGGTCCCATAGCCCAGTTCGGATGGTTCAGCGCCTGCTCGGGCGTCGCCCTGGCGATCTCGTCGGCCGTCCAGGTTCGAAACGGTCCGCCGGAGGCGGTCAGCGTGATCATCTCGATGGTGGCGAGATCGGCGTCGCCCATCGCCTGGAAAATCGCATTATGCTCGCTGTCGACCGGCAGCAGGCGCGTTCCCGACGCGGCGGCCTGGCGCATGAAGGCGTGCCCGGCGCAGACGAGGCACTCCTTGTTGGCGAGGGCGACGGTGCGCCCGGCGGCGAGCGCCGCGAAGGTCGGAGCCACTCCGGCCGTTCCGGCAATGGCGCCCATGACGATGTCGGCTTGATGCAAAGCCGCCTCGATCACGGCCTGCGGGCCGGCCGCCGCCTCGATCGAGGTTCCAGACAACGCTTCTTTGAGGTCAGCATAGCCGTCCGGGTCGGCGACCGCCGCGAATTTGGCGCCGAGTTCACGCGCGACCTGGGCGAGCGCCCTGCCGTCGCGCCCTCCGGCGACCGCCTCGACGGTAAAGGCGCCGTCAGCGCCCTTGATGATCTCGGCCGTCGATCGGCCGATCGACCCTGTTGCGCCAAGCACGACGATGCTGCGCGGTCGGGCGGCCTCGTCCACGGCCTGCCGCAGTTGAATGATGCGTTCCATGCAGCCCCATTGTCGTTTTTTTGAGGATAACCAAAGGCGTGCGGTCTCAGGATAAGATCACGCCCGCAAACATTTGGATAGTGAAGCTTTGAAGCGCCGGAAAGCGGCGTTCCGGCGCATTCCCGAGCGCAATTATCGACGAACCCGATGAGCTGCGCGCTTTTCCCGCTTTTGCGGCGGGGTCGGGAACGCCGACTAGAGCCAATCGAACAATCCTGACGCCAAGCTCCAGTCCCCGATTAACGCCGCGACCAGGGCGGCGAATGTCGCCGCGGCGAGAAAGCCGTCAAGCCGGTCCATGAACCCGCCATGACCCGGGATCAGGGCGCTGGAATCCTTGGCGTCGAAGCGGCGCTTGACGAAGGATTCGAAAATATCGCCGCCCTGCGACACCAGCGCGGTGAGAAGGCCGAGCGCGAAAATAGGCAAGGCGAGCCGCGCGCCGCCGAAACCGGCGGCCATCAGAGCGCCGATCAAGGCTCCGGCGAAAACGCCGCAGAGGGTTCCGGACCAGGTCTTCGAGGGAGAAATTCGCGGCCAGAGTTTTGGGCCGCCGATCAAGCGGCCGCCGAAATAAGCGAAAACGTCGGTGCCCCAGACCGTGGCGCAAAGCCAGAAAATCGCTCTCGCGCCGAATGCCGGCAACGCGTAGAGAAGGCTCACCGACACGATGAGGGCGCCTGCGTAAAGGATGCCCGCGAAGGCCCATATCCTGCGGCGGGGGCCCGCCGCCAGAGCGGCCAGCGCGCCAGCGGCCAGCAGCACGCCGCAACCCAGGATGAAACGGCCTTCGGCCGCGAAAAAAGTGGCGAAGGCCAGAGCCGTCGCCGCAATGAAGAAACGCAGGCGCAGACGCGGCGCGTCGATCAGATTTTGCCATTCCCAGCCAACGGCGAGCGTTGCGCTGAACCAGATCACGGCAAAAATGGCGCCGCCCTGCCAGACCGCCGTCAGCGCCGCGCCGGCGAGCACAAGCGAGGAAGCGACGCGCGGGAGAAGATCGGCGAGCCGCCGGGCGCCCTGGCGCTTCCAGTCAAGGCCCTGCAAGGGCGGCGCGTCCACGCCGCGTGGGTTTTCGGCGCCGTCTTTCAGCATTGAGAGAGAAACCGGCCTATCGAGCAAATGACTCATGTCCTCGCTTTGCCGGCCTCGACAGCCGGGGTGACGCCGCCGAACCGGCGCTCGCGCGAGCCGAACTCGGCGAGAGCCGCCGCGAAAGCCTTGCGGTCGAAGTCCGGCCAATGCATCGGCAAGAAGACGAATTCGGAATAGGCCGCTTGCCACATCAAAAAATTGGACAGCCGTTTTTCGCCGGAGGTTCTGATGATGAGATCGGGATCTGGAATGCCGGCCGTATCGAGCCGCTGGGCGAAAAGCGTTTCGTCAATGTCACAGGCCTTGACGCGTCCGGCGGCGACATCCTCGGCGAGCGCGCGCGCGGCCGCGGCGATTTCCTGCCGCGCTCCGTAGTTGAAGGCGACGACCAGATTGAGCCCGGTGTTCGCGGAGGTCGCCTCCTCGGCCTCGACGAGCAATGTGCGTATATCTTCCTGAAGATCGTCGCGCCGGCCGATCACTCTGATCTTGACGTTAGCCTTATCGAGGTCGCTGAGATCGTGCCTGATGAAGCGCTTCAGCAGCCCCATGAGGTCGGCGACCTCCTGCATAGGCCGGCTCCAGTTCTCCATTGAGAAACTGTAGACCGTGAGATAATCGAGACCGAAATCAATGGCGGCGCGGACGGCGCCGCGCAAAGCTTCGAGACCGCGCCTGTGTCCCTCAAGACGCGGCAGTCCGCGGCTCGCCGCCCAGCGCCCGTTGCCATCCATGATGACGCCGACATGCGCGGGCGCGCCAAAGGGGCGCTGCTGCGCCGCCAGCGCGGGCTTGTCCGAGATCATGCTGTGCATGATGTTGTCCTGGTCGAGAATGGCGCGCGGCGGCCCCGCCCGCGCCTTCGTTCTTTTAAGCGAAATTTCACGGAAAGTCCCAATTCTGCCCGCGCCTTCGACCTGTTAGAAGCTTTAAGAGCCAGCGCCCGGAAGCTTTCAGCCCTGCAACCGGCCGCACCACGAGCGCGCGCTGAAACCGGAAAACCGCAAAGCCGATCGCTGCGCGGTTGCCGGTTCGCCGCCGGCCCGGCGCCCGGCTCATGTGTCCTTATACCAAAAGACCTCGCTCAAACCTGCATGATTTCGCGCTCCTTGGCGGCGACCGCGGAATCGACCTCGGCGACGCTTTGATCCGTGACTTTCTGCACTTCGCTCTCGTGCCTTTTTTCATCGTCTTCGCTGATCGCCTTGTCTTTCAGCAACTTCTTCAATGTGTCGAGGCCGTCGCGGCGCACATGCCTGACCGCGATGCGCGCGTCCTCGGCATATTTATGCGCCACCTTCACCATTTCCTTGCGCCTTTGCTCATTCAGCTCCGGAATGCGAATGCGCAGGATCTGCCCTTCGACCGTCGGGGAGAGCCCGAGATTGGAGTTTCGAATCGCCTTGTCGACGGCGGCGACCATGCCTTTGTCCCAGACCTGGACCGACAGCATGCGCGGCTCCGGCACGCTGATCGTCGCAACCTGGTTCAGGGGCATCGACTGCCCATAGGCTTCAACATGCACCGGCTCGATGAGGCTCGCGGAGGCGCGCCCGGTGCGCAGTCCCCCCAATTCGTGCTTCAAAGTCGCGATCGCTCCCTGCATTCGCCGCTGGAGGTCTGAAATGTCGAATTCTGCGCTCATCGTAAAATCCTGATGCCTGTCCTCATGCACGGTCCTTTAGACCATTTTCGGGCGAAGGGGGATCTTTCGCGCAAAGAAATGCGCTATAACAAAACGATAGAGCTTTTCGTCGATCCCGCGCAATTGCATGGGCGCCTGAACCCCACCCGGCGCCATGATCGCCGCGCCAATCGCCGCCCAACGCCGGTGTTCGTTCGGCCAGCGCGCCGGAGCGAATTCGAGCCGTCAGGGCGAAACGAGGCTGTAGCGGCCATGGCCCTGAAGCGCGCTGCAGATCGCGCCAGGCTCACGAATCGAGAAAACGATGATCGGAATCCGGTTCTCCCGTGCGAGGGCGAAGGCGGCGGTGTCCATGACAGCGAGGTTTTTGGCGATCGCCTCGTCATGCGTCAGTTGTTCATAGCGGGTCGCGGCCGGGTCGCGTTTTGGATCCGCTGAATAAACGCCATCGACCTGCGTCGCTTTCATGATGAGATCGCAGGACAGCTCCGCCCCGCGCAGGGCCGCTCCCGTATCCGTCGTGAAAAAGGGATTGCCCGTGCCGCCCGCCAGCACCACGATGCGGCCCTTGCCGAGATGATGCAGCGCCGCCTGCCGGGAAAAAGGCTCGCACAGCGATGGCATCGGCACAGCCGACAAGGCCCGCGCGCTCTTGCCTTGTTTCTCAATGGCGTATTCGAGCGCGAGCGCATTCATGACCGTCGCCAGCATGCCGATCGAATCGGCGCGCGCCCGTTCGATGCCCTTATCTGCCCCTGCGATGCCGCGGAAAAAATTGCCGCCGCCGACGACTACCGCCACCTCGACCCCAAGCGCCGCCGCGCCGGAAAGGTCCGCGGCGATCTGCGTCAGGGTGGGCATGTCAAGGCCGTGGCTGTGCGCGCCCATCAACGCCTCGCCGGAAAGCTTGACGACGACGCGCCGCCAGGGCGAAGGCTTGGAGGCGAGGCTGGGCGCAGAGCCCTCTTGGCTGGTCTCGGTCATCAACGCCGCCATTCTCGTTGGTTGAAAATCTTCGCCTGAAATCCGGCCGCTCAGCCGGTCGCGAGCAGGCGGCGCCAAAGCGCCGCTACATGGCGCATGCCGCTTTGACCCGTCAAGTCATATGCAAATTATTGCGACGAAACCATTAAGCGGGCAAGGTGGGCCGGGCGCCCGCGACGAGAGCCGGCGCACTCCGCTTTGCGCCCACGCCGTGAATAAATTGCTTCTTTCGTAATGGCCACGCATAAAACGCCGAAGTCGCCGGCTGGCGATGAAGGCGCGAACCATTCGTCCAGGATGCTTTCTAAAGAGCGCACCTCCGTTATGCCGCATTTGACCGCGCAAAACTCCATCAGAATGCGGCTTATTCTCATTCCGGCCTGCATTCTGTCGCTTGGCATCGCCGCTGTCATCGGCGTCACTCTCTATGGCGCAAAGGCCCGCATCGCTTCGGAAATCGACTCCGGCCTGACGCTTGGCGATCACCTGATCCGTTATGCGCTTGACGATCTCGCCGATGCGAGAAGCGGCGACGCCACAGCGCAGAGCCAGGCGCTGTCTCGGCTGCGCGAAGGCCTCGCGCATGTTCGCCATATCAAGGTCGCCTATGCCGCGGGGGCCGCCGCCCCCCCGTTCCCGGAACCGGGCGCTCCCCCGAAGCCGAAAACCGCGGTCCCCGCCTGGTTTCAGGCCCTGCTCCGGCCGGCGACGATTGAAAAGATCTATCCCGTCGCCATCGGCGGCGCGCCGCGCGGCGAGATCGTGATGTCGAGCGAACCCGCCGACGAAATCGCCGAGATCTGGTCCAGCCTTCTGTTTTTGACGGCGCTTTTGATCGCGATCTCGATCGCCATCGTGACGCTGATCCTGTTGACCGCGCGCCATACGCTGGCGCCGCTACGCCAGCTCGTCGATGGCCTCGATCGGCTGGGCCGAGGGCAGTTCGGCGCGGTGGGGGAGATCAGGATCGCCGAATTGCGCCGCATCGGCGAGCACTTCAACAAGCTCGCCGCGACGCTCGCGCGCTCCGAAGATAATAATCATCTGCTCATCGACCGTCTGCTGTCGATCCAGGACGCCGAACGCAAAGAACTCGCCCGCGAGCTCCACGACGAGTTCGGCGCTTCCCTGTTCGGCGTCAGGGCCGCCGCCTCCTGCATCGTCGAGGCGGCGTCCGGCTCCCTCATCGGCCCTGCCGAGGCGCGCGAGATCGTCGAGCGCGCGCAAACAATCTCGGCGCTCGCAGACGCCATCCAAAAGCAGAACTATCGCATTCTCGATCGCATCCGGCCGGTCATCTTGCACCAGATGGGCCTACCCGACGCCCTGCGCCAGCTTGCCGAGGCCTGGCGGTCGCAGCACCGTGATTTCTCATGCGTGATCGATATTGCGGGCCAAGGGCGGATCTTCAATGAAGAGGTCAGCCTGACGAGCTATCGCATCGTGCAGGAATGCCTGACCAATGTCGCACGCCATTCGAAGGGGGGCTCCGTTCGCATCGGCATGTCGGTTGACGCCGCCGCCGCGCCTTCGGGGAGCCCTGAGCTCCGCTTGCGGATCGAAGACGACGGCGCCGGCCTGCCGGCTGATTTCAGATATGGCTTCGGTTTTTTGGGCATGAGCGAGAGAGTGCGAAAACTCGACGGGCGCCTTAAGATCGGCGCCGGCGCGACAGGAGGAGCCTTGATCGAGGCGTTCATTCCTGTGGGGCCGAAAGCACAGGCAGAGACCGCCGGCGATCAAGCAGGCGACAGACGGGCGGAAGAGACGGCCATTCCATGACTGAGCGCGTAAAAATCCTGTTGATCGAGGATCATCCGATCGTTCGCGACGGCTGTTTGCGAATCCTCGCGCGGCGATCCGATTTCGACGCGATGGAGGCCAATTCGGCGGCGGCGGGCCTTGCGGCCAACCGCAGCTTTTCCCCGCAGGTTATCATCCTCGATCTCGAATTACCCGACACTGGCGGGCTCGAGGTCATCCCGGAGCTTTTGCGCGACAACCCTTCGACGCGAGTCGTCATTTTCAGCATGTATGAGGCGGCGACCTTCGTCACCCGCGCGCTCGATCGCGGCGCGCGCGGCTATGTCACAAAAAACGACGATCCGAACGCCATCCTTCACGCCGTCGACAAAGTCCTGTCCGGCTCTGTCTATCTTGGCCAATCGGTCGCCCAGAACCTTGCGTTGGCCAATTTCGAGCCGAGCGAGGATCCGCTGCGCGTCCTCAGCGAAAGGGAGCGGCAGGTCGTGAACCTGCTTGGCGAAGGCATGAGTCTGACGGAAATTTCCGCTTCACTGGCGATTGGCTACAAGACGGCGGCAAATATCGTCTCGGCCGTCAAGCAGAAGCTTCATATCGGCACGAGCCCGGCCTTGATCAAATTCGCCGTCGAATTGAGAAGCAAGGTTTAGAGACAAGCCACAAATGCAAAGTCCGGGAGCCGCGCGGCTCCCGGACCTGAATAACGGGTTTCTGAAGGACAGCCGCCGGGCGACAGATGAACTGGCCCTTACGGCTTGGCCGGGGCCGCCGGCGCAGCGGTGGGCGGCGCGGCGCCGCCCGTGGCGTCGGGCTTGGCCGCCTCGAGCTTCTTACGCTCTTCCTCGGCCCGCTTCTGCAATTCCTCCTGCAATTTCTTCTGCTGCTCCTCGAGCACTTTCGGATCGACCGGCGGGCCCTCGAAAGCCTTTTCGAAATTGGCCATCGGGACGCTGAAGGTAACCAGATTATTAGCCTGATTCTTGACGTCGATACTCATCGTCGTCCCCTTCTTCATCTCGGCGATGGTCGTTCCCTTGACCCGCGCCTCGGCGAAGCAGCCATTCGGGAAGCAGATTTCAAACGCGCCTTCCTGCGTCGCGCCCTTGTCGATCGCGAAACGAAAGCCTGGCCGGAGCATCAGACCGACCGGCAGCAGAAGGCGCACGATACGCGTATCCTCGCCCTTGATGTCGTAGACCGCGAGCGCGAGAACGGGGGCCTGGTCCTTTTGCGCGCTGAAATCGCGGGTCGTGTAGCAAATTTCCTTATTGGCCGCCTGATCTTTGCCGCAGACCTTCGTCCAATCGTTCTGGGTCGGGTAAAGCTCAACCTTGAACGGCCCCTGCTGGGGAGCCGGCTGCGGCGCCGGCGAGCCGGGCACGGCCTGAGGCGGAGCTTCCGCCGGAGCGGCTGGCGCCGCCGCGGGAGCTTGCGCCGGCTTGGCTGGCGCCGTCTTTTTTGCTTGCGCGAAAGCTTCCGCGCCGGCCAGCAAAAACAAGCCAGCGAGACCAGCCGCGCCGAAGCGTTTCAACGAGAAAGACATTGGAATTCCTTTCAAATGGTCCGCCCTTATAGTTCAAGCTTTCGGTAAAATCACCCCCGCGTGTGAGCAAATTCAGACGCCAGGCAAAGAAATGCACGCGAGGCGGATAAAACCGATTTTGCGGACGCCGATAAGGATGGCGCTGATGCGCGCGGGGCTTTATGTGTCAACGCCGCCATGGCGTTCCGGTTATCCAAGATGCGCGTGACTGGCAAGTCCGCGTTCAAAATTGGGCGGCCAGGACCAGCGACTCCATCGGTTGCCGCGAGGCGGCGCCAAAAAAATCATGATTGAATGGTCTAAATTGGCGCGATGACTGAGATTTCAACCCGAATCATCGCAGCCGCGTCACTCGTTTGCGCGATTTTCTGCGGCCTTGCCGCGTTGACTTCGAAGGCCTGGGCCGATTCGGCGCCGCGGCCGGGCATCGCCATGCATGGCGAGCCGGCGCTGCCTGACGGTTTCGATCACCTGCCCTACGCCGATCCGGGCGCACTCAAGGGCGGGCGCGTCTCCATCGGCTTTCTCGGCGCTTTCGACAGCCTCAATCCCTTCAACCTCAAGGCGGGCTCGACCGCGCAAGGATTGAACGGCAACGTGTTCGAGACTTTGATGACGCGCTCGCTCGACGAGCCGTTCACGCTCTATGGGCTGATCGCAAAGACGATCGAGACCGACTCCGAGCGCACGCACGTGACCTTCAGGCTCGATCCTCGCGCGCATTTTTCCGATGGGACGCCGATCACATCGGACGATGTGCGCTTCACCTTCGAATTGCTCAAGACCAAGGGCCGCCCGCAGCAGCGCGCCGCTTATTCTCTCATCAAATCGATCGAAACGCCGGATCCCTGGACCGTCCGCTATGAGATCGCCGCCGCCGGCGATCGGGAAATGCCACTGACCCTGGCGCTGATGCCTGTCCTGCCCCGGCACGCCGTCGATCTCGCGAAATTCGACGACGCTAACCTCGACGTCCCGATCGGATCAGGCCCCTACAAGATCGCCGAGGTAAGGCCGGGCGAGCGCCTCATCTTGAAGCGCGATCCGAATTACTGGGGCAAGGATCTGCCGGTCCGTCGCGGTCTTTTCAATTTCGACGAGATCGACATCGAATATTTCCGTGACGCCAACAGCCTGTTCGAGGCCTTCGCCGCCGGCCTCCTCGATTTTCGCGAGGAGACAAGCCCGGTGCGCTGGACCACCGCCTATGATTTCCCGGCTCTGCGCGATCATCGCGATGTGAAAGCGACGCTGCCCATCGGCGGCCCGAAGGGTATGGAAGGCTTTGTCTTCAATCTGCGCCGGCCGCTGTTCGACGACGTCAGGGTGCGCGAAGCGCTCGGCCTGATGTTCGATTTCGAATGGATCAACGCCAATCTCTACAGCGGCCTTTACAAGCGGACGCAGAGCTTTTTCGATGAATCCGAACTCGCCTCGACGGGCCGCCCGGCAAGCGCCGAGGAGCGCGCCCTGCTCGCGCCATTTCCGGGCGTCGTCCGCGACGACATCCTCGAGGGGCGCTGGCGCCCGCCGGTGACGGACGGATCCGGCAACGACCGGACGATGCCGAAGCGCGCGCTCGCATTGCTCGAAGCGGCCGGCTACGTCTTAAAGGACGGCCGGTTGATGAAGGGAAACGAGCCGCTCGCCTTCGAGATCATGGTGAAAGACCGCAGCCAGGAACGCCTCGCGCTGAACTATTCCGATTCTCTCGCGCGCATTGGCGTCGCGGCGAAGGTGAGACTCGTCGACGAAGTGCAATATCAGCGGCGGCGCCAGAAATTCGACTTCGACATGATGATCGGAAGCTGGATCGCCTCAGCTTCGCCCGGCAATGAGCAGCGTTCGCGCTGGGGATCGAAAAGCGCCGGTCAGGAAGCCTCCTTCAATCTTGCCGGCGTGAAATCGCCCGCGGTCGACGCCCTGATCACGGCCCTTCTCGCCGCCCGGACGCATGAGGAATTCGTCACCGCCGTGCGCGCCTACGACCGCGTGCTGCTGTCCGGTTTTTATATCGTGCCGCTCTTCCATGCCTCGGATGAATGGATCGCGGCCTCGGCGGCGCTGGAGCGGCCGCGTTCGCTGCCGCATTATGGCTCGCCGACCGGCAGTTCGACGCTTGATACGTGGTGGCGCAAACAGCCTTGAAGCATTGGACGCGGATTTTTTCATTTCGGGCGACGCTGCCGCACTACGCGTCAAAAAACTACGCTAAGCTCACCAAAATTTTTACGCCGACAAACTTCCTGCGCCGAAAGGGCTCGGACGATGATCGAGGGCGATGCGACCTTGACCTTTCTGGCCTTGCTGCTTGTGCTTCTCGTCCTTTCGGGTTTCCGCATCGCCAATCAATATGAGCGCGCGGTGGTGCTGCGGCTTGGCAAATATCAGCGCACCGCTGGGCCGGGCCTCTATTATCTGATCCCGCTCGTCGACCGGCGCTGGAAAGTCGACCTGCGCACGATGACGACCGAGGTCGGGCAGCAGGAGGCGATCACCAAGGATAATGTGCCGGTCAAGATCAACGCCGTGATCTGGCGGCGCATCGTGAACCCGCAGCGCGCCGTTATCGAGGTCGCCAATGTCGGCGAATCGGTGATCCAGGTCGCCGTGACGGCGCTGCGCAACGTCATCGGCCAGCACACGCTCGACGACGTTCTGAAAGAACAAGAAACCATCGCGCAGGCGCTGCAGACCTCGATCGACCGCGTGACGGAACCGTGGGGCGTAAAGGTCGAGCGCGTGCAGATGCGCAATGTCGAGATCCCGGAATCGATGCAGCGCGCCATGGCGCAGGAGGCCGAGGCGCTTCGCGAAAAGCGGGCCCGCAAGATCAAGGCCGAAGCCGAAGTCGAGGCGGCCGCCTTGCTGCGTCAGGCGGCCGAGATCATCATGCACAGCCCGGCCGGCCTCGAATTGCGCCGGATGCAGATGATCACCGAAGTCGGTGCCGAGCAGAACACAATGACCATCATCATGATGCCAAGCGAGTTCGTCGAAATGGCGCGCGCGTTCTCCGTCAGAAAGGCGGACGGCGCCTGAAGCCTTTGCGGCGCCCGTATTGAGCCGGCGCAGCTGCGCAGCCTATGGTTGCGCCAACGCGCAATGGCCATTGTCAGTTGAGGCTTGACCATGTATTTTCACCATGAGAGCCTTGTGGAATTCCAGCCGAGGCACGGAGTCGGGCAGCCGAACGGCGGCCCGTTTTTTTTACGCATGATTTGATGTTATTTTCACACGTTTATAATGTTGAATGCGCAAGGTTGGACTTAAAAGCCCCAGGAGCCTTGCATGAGCATCGAAGATCCGTCGCCGATTGCTATTGACCTCGTGGCTGATATCGCCAGCTCCGAGTGCTTCATCGGCTTGCACCTGATCCGGGCCGTTGTCGGCACGGTGCCGGGGCTTTCCGTCGATATTCGCTGGCGGCCTTTCCAGATAGACCCCGACATGCCGCCGGAAGGGCAGGATCGAGCCGCCTATCTGGCCGAGAAATGCGGCCCTCCGGGCGAGGTTCACGAAGTGCTTGCCAATCTTTCCGAACTCGCGCGCGAGTTCGGGCTCGAGCTTGCCTACGACAAGATCGAGCGCCAGCCCAACACGCTCGACGCGCATCGCCTTATCCGCTTCGCGCGCAACTTCGGCGTCGAGATGGCGATCGTCGAGGCTCTTTTCGAGGCTTTTTTCCTGCGCGGGCAGGATATCGGAGACCGCGGCGTTCTCGCGGCGATCGCCGGCCGAAAAGGCATCGATCCGGAGCTTGTCGAGGCGTTTCTCAGCGGATCTGACGATATCGGGGCGATGAAACAGGAGCTCTCGGGCTTTCGTGCGCTCGGCGTCGAGCATGTGCCGCGCTTCATCATCGCGGGCAAGGAAACCATCACCGGCGTCAAGTCGATCGAAGATTTTGCCGACGCGCTGTTCAGATCGATTGAGGATGAGTGAGAGGGTTTTCGATCTGGCGGTTTGCTTGCGTCATAGCCGCCTAACTCCCCTCCTGCCGCTTTGAAGCTTGATGTGCACAGATAATTCAGCGCGCGGTCTTGCGCGCGCCGCTTGGCTCGCGCCGTAATCAGGTGCGGCGAATCGCGCGCCTATCTATTTTCGGTTAACCAAAAGCTAACGGGTTCGGTAAACACTCAAATCTGATGCAGGTTTTTTCCGCGGGGCCTTGCGCCTCGCATTCAGCTTGGTCCTATGAAATTCACCAAACTGCGCATCGCAGGGTTCAAAACCTTCGTCGAGCCGACCGATTTCCTGATCGAGCCGGGCCTCACGGGCATTGTCGGGCCTAACGGCTGCGGCAAATCCAATCTCGTCGAGGCGATGCGCTGGGTGATGGGCGAGACCTCGTCCAAAAACATGCGCGCCTCCGGCATGGACGATGTGATTTTTTCGGGCGGCGGCAACCGGCCAGCGCGCAACATGGCCGAAGTCGTCCTTTTTCTTGATAATAGCACGCGCACCGCCCCCGCCGCCTTCAACGATAATGACGCCATCGAGGTCTCGCGCCGGATCGAACGCGAATCGGGATCGACCTATCGCGTCAACGGCCGCGAAACGCGCGCGCGCGACGTCCAGCTTCTGTTCGCCGACGCCTCCTCCGGCTCGCGCTCTCCGGCGATGGTGCACCAGGGGCAGATCGGGCAGATGATCTCGGCGAAACCTCAGGAGCGCCGCCGCATTCTGGAAGAAGCCGCCGGCGTCGCCGGCCTGCACTCGCGCCGCCACGAGGCGGAACTCCGCCTCAAGGCCGCCTCCGACAATCTTTTGCGCCTCGATGATATTTTGCAGCAGATCGAGAGCCAGACCAAAGGTCTCGAACGGCAGGCCCGGCAGGCGTCGCGTTACCGCGACCTTGCCGCCAGCATCCGGCGCTCCGAGGCTTTGCTCGCGCTGATCAATCATCGCGAGGCGACGCAGGCTCTCGCCGACGCCGAAGCCAAGCTCGCATTTTTTGCGTGCGAGGTTGAGGAAAAGACAAGGCTCCAGGCGGAGGCCGCGCGCGCGCAAGGCATGGCGGCGCATGCTCTGCCAGTGCTGCGCGAGGCGGAGCTCGCCCGCGGCGGCGATCTGCAAAGGCTGATCATCGCGCGGGAGGCGCTCGACGGCGAGGAAAAGCGCGCCAAGGCGCGCAGCGCCGAATTGTCGCAGCGCATCGCTCAAATGAGCAGCGATCTTTCGCGCGAACGCGCGCTGATCGCGGACGCCGCGGGCGTTCTCGAACGTCTCGACATGGAGGCGGCTGAACTTTCGGACGCCGCCGCGGCTGAAGCCGACATCGAGACGCAGGGCCGCGCCCGCCTGATCGAGGCGGAGGCCGCCCTCGCCGCGGCGGAAGCGGAATTATCCGAGGCGCAGGAGCAGCGCGCGGGAATCGAAGCTCGCCGGATGAGCTGCGAGGCCGCGCTGCGCGACGAACGCGCGAGACTGGCGCGCCTTGAGGCGGAATTCACAAAGGTGGCCGACGAGAAAGCCGCGCTTCTCGCTGACCTCGGCGGCGGCGAGGACCGCGCTCTGCTGCAGGAAGCGCTGGAGCAGACGATCGAAACCGCTGGCGCCTATGAAGATGAAATCGCCCAATTCGAGGCGGCCCATGCCGACGCGCGCTCATTGGAAGCCAGTGCGCGCGGAAAGCTGGCGGAGGCCGAACGCAAGGCGCAAAAGCTCGGCACCGAGGCCCAAACGCTCTCGAAGCTGCTGACTGCCGCGAGCGGCGGCTTCTGGCCCCCTGTCACCGACGAAATTACCGTCGCAAGGGGCTTTGAAGCGGCGCTCGGCGCGGCGCTTGGCGATGATCTCGACGCTTCAACCAATCCTTCAGCGCCGGCGCATTGGGCTGAAACCGACAGGCGGGCCGATCCGGCCCTGCCCGAGGGGGTCGAACCACTCGCTGATCTCGTCACGGCGCCCGAGGCGCTCGCGCGGCGGCTCAATCAGATCGGGGTCGTTTCCCGCAGCGAAGGCCCTGCCCTGCTCCCGCTGCTGAAGCCGGGTCAGCGGCTGGTCTCAAAAGAGGGCGACCTTTGGCGTTGGGACGGTTTCGTCCAGGCGGCGGAGGCGCCGACCCCGGCGGCGCGCCGCCTCACGGAAAAGAATCGTCTCGGCGAACTGACCCTTGAGGCCGAGGCCGCCCGCGAGACCGCCGATGCGCTGAAAGCCGAGGCCGAGGAGGCCGAGGCCAAGGTCGCCGCTTGCGCGGCCGCCGAAAGCGGAGCGCGCCAGAGCCACAAAGCCGCCTTGCGCGAGGTTGAAACAGCGCGCGCAAGACATGCCGCGGCCGAACGCGCCGAGGCAAGCGCCGCGGCCCGCCTCTCCGCGCTGGAAGAGGCGACGCAGCGCCTGACCAGCGGTCGCGACGAAGCGCGGGAAAAATTCGCCGAGGCGCAGATGGCGCTCGATGATCTCGCGGATTCCGCCGAATTGGCTGAACGGCTCGAAGTCTGCCGCACGCGAGCCGGCCGCGAGCGCGCCGTCGTCGGCGAGGCGCGCGCCGAACTGCAGGCGCATTTGCGCGAGGCGCAATCGCGGGCGAGGCGCCTCGAGGCGATCGCCAATGAGCGCAAATCCTGGCTGCTGCGTTCGGAAGGCTCCGGCGGCCAGATCAGCGCTTTCGAGGCGCGGATCGAGGAAGCCACAATCGAATATGAACGGTTGGCGGAGGCGCCCGATACATTCCTGGCAAGCCGCCGCGCGTTGATGAATCAGATCGACGCCGCCGAGGCCGCCCGCAAAGAGGCCGCGGACGAGCGCGCCGCCGCCGAGACGATGGTCGCCGCGGCCGATCGCGAGGCGCGGATGGCGCTTGAAGCGATGGGCGCGGCGCGTGAGCAAAAAGCGCGCAGCGAGGCGCGCATCGAAGCGGCGCGGGCGCGTCTCGACGAGGTTTTGCGCGCCATTGGCGCGGAGCTCGACTGCGCGCCTGAAGAGCTTCCGGCGCTGGCGCAAGTCGGCGCCAATGATGATCTTCCGGCGCTGACCGACATCGAACGCCGGCTCGAAGCCTTGAAGCAGGATCGCGAGCGGCTTGGGGCGGTCAATCTGCGCGCCGAGGAAGAACTCACCGAGGCCGAGGCGGCCAAGGCGCGTCTTGCCGCCGAACATGCCGACCTCACCGAAGCGATCCGGCGTTTGCGTCAGGCCATTCAAAGCCTCAACAAGGAAGGGCGCGAGCGTCTGCTCGCCGCCTTCGAGAAGGTCAATGCTCATTTCAGGGAGCTGTTCACGACGCTGTTCGGCGGCGGCTCCGCTGAGCTGCAGCTCGTCGAATCCGACGATCCGCTGGAGGCGGGGCTTGAAATCCTCGCGCGTCCGCCGGGCAAAAAGCCGCAGGTGATGACGCTGCTCTCCGGCGGCGAGCAGGCGCTCACCGCGATGTCGTTGATTTTTGCGATCTTTCTCACCAATCCCTCGCCCATCTGCGTTCTCGACGAGGTGGATGCGCCGCTCGACGACGCCAATGTCGAGCGTTTCTGCGATCTCCTGGAAGAAATGCGCCGCAAGACGGAAACGCGCTTCATCACCATCACGCATAATCCGATCACGATGGCGCGGATGAACCGGCTTTTCGGCGTCACAATGGCCGAGCGCGGCGTCAGTCAATTGGTCAGCGTCGATCTCGAAGACGCCGAACGCCTGCTCGACGCCGGCTGAGTGCGGCGATTCGTCATCGCGGCGGCTTTTGCCAAAAAACATGAATTTTAGTGTAGTTCTAAAGGCTTAGCGCGCGCAGTCTAAGTCTTGACAGGCATTTGCGCCGCCCATATGTTGCCCCCGCTCGCAAGAGTTTGTTCTGCAGTCGCCCTATTCCCGCGCCGCCCGCCCAAAATTCGCCGCCTTTGCTCGCTTTTCGCAGCGAGGCGACCTATAAAACGCTTCCGCGCCTCTTCGCGAGGCGCCTCGAAACGGAGGCGGATGCTGTGGGCGAGCGCGACGACTCTCGGAGCGAAGATCAAAAGCGCGCGGACGCTCGATTTGAAGCGGACCAGCGCGAAGCCGCGGCGCTGCGGTCAAGGCTCGACAAATTGTCGGCCGATCTTGGCGCCAGCAAGGATTCGAGCGCCGGAAACGGCGACAAGGACGCCGACCTTACGGCCGGCTCGTTCGGCGGCGCGATGAGCCTCGGCTTTCGCGTCCTTACGGAATTTGTGTCGGCGGTCGTCGTCGGCGCGCTGATCGGGTGGCAACTCGATAAATGGTTCGGGACCAGCCCGCTGTTTCTTCTCGTCCTCCTCCTGCTGGGGACGGCGGCGGGATTTTGGAATGTGTATCGCATCGCCGTCAAACCTCCGGGCACGAAGCCTTGAGGGTTGAAGCGGCGGCTCCGGCGTTTTTGACATCGGGGCCGGAATCAAAGTCATACGAAGGGGTTCGCACGTGGCAGAAGCAATGGATCCGATCCATCAGTTCAAGGTAGAACCGATCATCAGCCTGCATCCTTTCGGCATTGACGCGTCCTTCACCAACTCGTCCCTGTTCATGCTGATTATCATTCTCGCGGCGTCGGCGCTGATGATCGTCGGCACATCATCGCGTTCGCTCATTCCCGGCCGGCTGCAATCGGCCGCCGAGATGAGTTACGAATTCGTGGCGAATACAGTGCGGATGACCTCCGGCCAGGACGGGATGAGGTTTTTTCCGTTCGTCTTCACGCTGTTTCTCTTCGTGTTCTTTGCGAACATCATCGGGGTCATTCCTTATAGCTTTTCCGTGACGAGCCAGATCATCGTGACCTTCGCGCTCGCAGCGCTCGTCATCGGCATGGTCATCGTCTATGGCGTCATCCGCCACGGGACGCATTTCCTCGGCCTCTTCGTGCCGTCGGGAGTGGCGCCGGCGCTGCTGCCATTCATCGCGCTGATCGAGGTCATTTCCTTCGCTTCGCGCCCGATCAGCCTTTCGGTTCGTCTGTTTGCGAACATGCTGGCGGGTCACATCACCTTGAAGGTTCTGGGCGGCTTCGTCGCCGCTCTCCTCGGCGCCGGCGCTTACGCCATAGTCGCGCCGCTTCCTCTCATTGGCATCGTCGTGCTCACGGGCTTCGAACTGTTTGTGGCCGCGCTGCAGGCCTATGTCTTCGCCATTCTCACTTGCGTCTATCTGAACGACGCAATTCATCCGGGTCACTGAATAAATATCAACAACAGATCAGCGCCCGCTTCCGTAAGCCTCCAGGAGTAAAACATGGATCCCGTTGCAGCTAAATTCATCGGCGCCGGTCTCGCCGCCATCGGCATGGGCGCCGCCGCCATCGGCGTCGGCCTGATTTTCGGCAATTTTCTTTCCGGCGCCCTGCGCAATCCAACGGCATCCGACGCTCAGTTCGGGCGCGCCTTCATTGGCGCGGCGCTTGCGGAAGGCTTGGGCATTTTCGCCTTCCTCGTGGCGATTCTTCTGCTTTTCGTGCTTTAACGTCAAATGCGTTGCGCCCGGGCGGAAACAGTCCGGGCGCATCTTTTTGCATCGGACTTTTCGCTCAGGATTTGACGCAGGAATTGGACAATGGCTAGTCATACACCCGAAGGCCACACCAGCGGCACAGTCGAGCCGGCTGACATAGACCATGGGGCGCATGCCTTTCCGCCATTCGATTCGGCCAGTTTCGCCTCGACGCTGATCTGGCTCGCGATTACGTTCGGGCTTTTCTATTATCTGATGTCGAGGATCGCGCTGCCGCGCGTCGAAAATATCCTCCATACCCGCGCCGGCAAGATCAGGCAGGATTTGCACGAGGCTCACGCCGCCCGCGAAAAGTCGGAAAAAGCCGCCGCGGAGCAGGACAAAACCATCGCCGACGCCAGAGCCAAGGCGCAGGCCCTCGCCCAGCAAACGCAGGCGAAGATCAACGCGGAAAACGACGAGAAGCGGCACGCGCTGGAGGCCGACCTCAACGCCAAGCTCGCCGCCTCCGAAAAGCAGATCGTCGAAACCAAAGCCAAAGCGATGGACAATGTCGGAATGATCGCCGCAGACGCGGCCGCCGCCATCGTCGAACGGATCACCGGCAAGCCCGCCGACCAGAATGCGGTCAAAGCGGCCGTCACCCAAGCCAAAGCTTAAGGCCGGAGAGAGACGATGCTGAACGAAGAAACTTTCGTCGCCTTTGGATTCATCCTTTTCGTTGGCCTGCTTGCCTATCTCGGCGTCCATAAAAAACTCAACGCGGCGCTCGATCATCGCGCCGACAGGATCAAGGCCGAACTCGCCGAGGCCGAAAGGCTGCGCGCCGAAGCCGAGGCCGTTCTCGCCTCTTTCGGCAAGCGGCTCGCTGACGCCGAGGCCGAGGCGGCAGCCGTTGTCGCGCAGGCTCATGCCGAAGCCGATCGTCTCGCCAAGGAAGCCGCCGACCGGCTACAGGAATTCATCCAGCGGCGCACCAGGCAGGCGCAGGACAAGATCGCGACAGCCGAGTCCCAAGCGACGGCCGAAGTACGCGCAGCCGCGGCCGACGCCGCGACAAGGGCCGCTGGCCTCGTTCTCAAAGATCAGGCGAAGGGGCCCTTTGGCGAGCAGCTCATTCAAAAGGGCATCGCCGATCTGAAAGGGCTGTTTCACTAAAGCATGATGCCATTGCAGACTTTTCGGACCCACATCATGCGTTCAAAGGCATAAGCGAAAGAAGTTACGAACGTCTCAGAGATCATGCGAGATCAGGAGCGGATGTTGTCCGAGGAAATCGGCAAACCCGCTCTTTTTTTATCGGCGTCTTCTCAGCTGAACTGACGCCCTCCTTGCGTGAAACTTCGGCGGCTGGCGCGGTTAAGGCCGCAGCCACGGAAGTGAGGACGGCGATCCGCCGTCGCTGAACTCAGGCGTCCAATACTTCATCTGTCCACACCCGGAAGCCGGCCAGCGTATTGGGTCCAAACGTCGTCGTAATGGCGACGTCGGCGGCGTCTCTGCCGCGCGCCAGGAGAACGCGGCCGATGCGCGGCTCATTGTTGCGCGCATCGAAGGTGCGCCATTGACCGCCGAGATAGACCTCGAACCAGGCGGCGAAATCGCCCGGCGGATAAGGCGGCGGCATGCCGACGTCGCCGAGATATCCGGTGCAATAACGCGCCGGAATGTTGAGCGCGCGGCAGAACGCGACGGCGAGATGGGCGTAGTCGCGGCAGACCCCCTGCCCTTCCTGATAGGCTTCCGAGGCGGTGCGCGTCACGCGCGCAAAATGATATCCGAACTCGATGCGCTGATGGGTAAAGTCGCAGATCGCCTGAACCCGCTCCCAGCCGGGTTTGGTCTGCCCGAACAAGGTCCAGGCGAGATCCAGCAGACGGTCGCTGTCGCAAAAGCGGCTCGGAAGGAGAAACAGGATCGCCTCTTCGGGAAGGGCTTCGACCGGCATCTGCGCGGCGCCTGGCGCGATGTCGTCGGCAAGACCCGAGTCGGAGATGATGGCGTCGGTCGACAGCGTCATCCTCCCCGCGGGCGCGAGGATGCGGCTGCACCAGTTTCCGTACATGTCGCGGTAGCCAGAAATCGGAACCGATGGGAACGTCTTGATGTGATCGGGCTCGGCGAGGTCAGCGACGCGCGAATAATGCACGTTCAACATGCCGATCAGCGGGGTCGGCTGGGGAAATTCATAGCTGATTTCGTAACCGATTCGAAGTTTCAAGGAGCGTCTCCGCATTGGGGCCGGCCGGAAGGCGAAGCCGCGTCCGCACACCATCCGTCTCTCATGGTAGCAGCTATGGCGCCCGTCGCCTGAGGGTTTATTAGGCACTCATTCGCGCGCCCGGGCAGAGCGGGAGCCGCCTTTTCGTTTCCCATTGCGCTTCATTTATAGTAGCGCTCCTCCCCGGAGCTGCTTCGTGATTTGCTATCGCCCTATCTTCCGCGCCGCCGTCTGCCTCGCCTTCGCCCTGGCCCTTGCGGGCTGCGGTCGTCGCGGGCCGCTTGAGGCGCCGCCTGGTTCGACTCCCGTGACGCCGCTGTCCGGGGTTCCCGAAGCCGCGCAGGAGCCGAGAAGCGAACTCGCCTTGCCGGGCGAGGCGACGGCTGCCGCGAAGCCGGCCGCGGCCCCTGTGAAGGCTCCGCCGCGGCCATTCATTCTTGATCCCCTGCTCTGACGTCCTGGCGCCATGCATCACTTTGCGATGAAGAACGGCGTCATGCACGCTGAGGATGTCGATCTTGCCGCATTGGCCGAGGTCGTCGAAACACCCTTTTATTGCTATTCAAGCGCGACGCTGAGCCGGCACTACGAGGTCTTCAAAGGCGCGCTCAGCCATCTCGACGCGCTCGTCTGTTACGCATTGAAAGCCAATTCCAATCAGGCCGTGCTGACGACGCTGGCGCGGCTCGGCGCCGGAATGGACGTGGTTTCCGAAGGGGAATTGCGACGCGCGCTCGCGGCTGGCGCGGCCGCCTCAAAGATCACTTTTTCCGGCGTCGGCAAGACGAAGTCCGAGATGGCGCTCGCGCTCGAGGCGGGGATTTTGTGCTTCAACGTCGAGTCAGAGCCTGAATTGCGCGCGCTCTCCGAGGTCGCCGCCTCCATGGGCCGGACCGCGCCGATCGCGCTTCGCGTCAATCCCGACATTGACGCGCGGACCCACGCGAAAATCTCGACCGGAAAGGCCGAGAACAAATTCGGCATCCCGATCAGCCATGCCCGCGCCGTTTTCGCGGAAGCGGCGGCGTTGCCGGGGATCAAGGTGAGCGGCATCGATATCCACATCGGCTCGCAAATCACCGACCTCAATCCCTTTGACGACGCTTTCGCGCTCACGGCCGATTTCGTCTCAATCCTTCGCTCGGACGGCCACGACATCGACCATGTCGATGTTGGCGGCGGGCTCGGCATTCCCTATCGCGAGAGTGAAGATCCAGACAGCTACCATCCCGACCGTTACGCCAAGATCGTCACAGCGCGGCTCGGCGGCCTCGGCTGCCGCCTGATTTTCGAGCCGGGACGCCTTATCGTCGGCAACGCCGGGATTCTCGTGACCAAGGTCATCTACGTGAAGCGCGGCGAGGCAAAGACTTTTGTTATCGTCGATGCGGCGATGAATGATCTCGTCCGCCCGACCCTTTATGACGCCCATCACGATGTGAGGCCGGTGCGCGCCACCCGGCCGCAGGCGCCGGAAATTCTCGCCGATATTGTCGGCCCGGTCTGCGAAACAGGCGACTATTTGGCGCAGGGGCGCAAAATGCCAGAGCCCCAGCCCGGCGATCTCCTCGCCGTCATGTCGGCTGGAGCCTATGGCGCGGTGCAGGCCGGAACCTATAATTCCCGGCTTCTTGTTCCGGAGGTGCTCGTCAACGGCGGCGAATATGCGCTCGTTCGTCCGCGTAGAACCTACGATGAATTGATTGCGCTGGACAAAATTCCGGCGTGGTTGCGCTAGATAGTCCCGGCTCGCCTCTGGCGAAGACGCGCCAACGTGCTAGCTTTATTGAAGACGAGGCGCGCGCCGGCTCAAAATTCAGCCAAACCGCGCGAGAAGCCGCAGACCGCCGATCTGGAGATCTTTTTGCGGATATTTGGACGCCCGATCCCTGGCAACCCCGATGTCTCTCCCGAGGCGGCGCCCCCCGGCGCGTCGAAACATCCCCGGCTTGAGCAACTGGCCGCGAGGACTCGGGCGCTTCTACTCTTTGAACGGAGCTGGCGCCTCCTCGCGCCGCCGCTCATCCTCATCGGCCTTTTCATCTGCCTTTCCTGGACCGGGTTTTGGCTGGAAATCCCGCATTGGGCGCGGGCGCTTGGCGTCGGCGTTTTCGGCATCGGCCTTGTCCTCGGCCTTGCGCCGCTGCGGAAACTGCGTTTTCCGTCACGCCGGGAAGCGCTGGAGCGGATTGATCGCGTCTCGAAGCTAAAGGAACGTCCGGCGGCGGTGCTCGATGACCGGCTCGGCAACGCTGGCGAGGACCCCGCGACGGCCGCCTTGTGGAGCCTGCACCGGCAGCGCGCGGCGAAGGCGGTGGCGCTGCTTCGGACAGGGCTGCCCTCGCCCCGCCTCGTAGACGTTGACCGCTACGCCTTGCGCGCCGCGGTTCTCGTCGGCCTCATCGCGACCGCCTTCGTCGCGGGGCCCGAAAAATATGCGCGCCTCGCCGCCGCTTTCGATTGGCGGCTCAGCGGCCTGCCCTCCGCCGGGCAGCGGATCGACGCCTGGGTCGATCCCCCCGCCTATACCGGCCGGGCGCCCATCGTCCTTTCAAAGCAGATGGAGGCGCAGAAGATCGCGGCGCCGATCGGCTCGACCATCGTCATTCGCAGCTCAAGCGGAGCAGTCGATTATCAGGCGGCCGGCGCCTTGACGGAAGCACCGATCGAGCCCGCCAGGGACAAACAGACTGACGGTGCGAATGGGCCGGCGCCGGCTGCCGCGAAGGCGCAAAATCCGGGCGAGAAGAGGCTCGTTCTGAACGGCGACGCAAGTCTCGCGATCGCCTCGATCGGCGCATTCCAATTCGCGGCGATCGCCGACAATCCGCCTGTGATCGCCTTGACCGACCCGCCAAAGGCGAATGCGCGTGGCTCCCTGACCCTGAAATACCAGATCACCGACGATTACGGTGCGATCAACGCAGAAGCGTCCTTCGCAAATCCGATCGCGCCCGGGGGCAAGCCGGGCAAACGCTCGCTGGTCGATCCGCCTAAGGCGCCGCTCCAGCTTCCGCCCACGGGCGACGAGGCCGGGGAGGCGGAAACGACGATCGATCTCTCCGAGCATCCCTGGGCCGGGGCCAAGGTCGAAATGACGCTGATCGCCCGCGATGAAGGCGGCAATGAAGGCAAAAGCGATCCCGTGACGATCACCCTGCCGCAAAAGCCATTCACCAAGCCTCTTGCCCGCGCGCTTGTCGAACAACGCCGCAATCTCGTGCTTGCTCCGGACGACAAGGGACGCGTGTCGACGGCTCTCGACGCTTTGATGATCGAGCCTGACGCTTTTGGCGTCAGCGCCGGCGTTTATCTTGGCCTTCGCGTCGCCTCCGAGCGTCTCGCTGCGGCGAGCAAGGACAGCGATCTCGTCGAGGTTGCCGATTATCTCTGGCAGATGGCGCTGCGCATCGAGAACGGCGATCTCTCGGAGGCCGAACGCGACTTGCGCGCGGCGCAGCAGCAATTGCGCGAGGCGCTGCAACGCAATGCGCCGCCCGATGAAATCAAGAAACTGACCGAGAATTTGCGCGAGGCCATGGACAAGTTCCTGCGCGAATTCGCCGAACAGCAGCAAAAGGACATGGATCGGGCCGATCAAGGCGCGGATGACAAGCAGAGCCGCGGCAAGGCGATCAGTCAGAAGCAGTTACAGGCAATGCTCGACAAGATGCAGGATCTGGCCCGGAACGGCGACAACGCCGAGGCTCAGAAAATGCTCGACCAGATGCAGAATATTCTCGAAAATCTGAAGCAGGCGCGGCGGCGCAACGCCGATCCGAAATCGCGCGAACTCAGCCGCGCGGTCGACCAGCTCGATCAGATGAGCAAACAGCAGCAGGATCTGCGCGACGACACCTATCAAAGCGGCGAGGCGGCCAAGCGCCAGCAGCGACGCCAGCGTAATCCGCTGGAGGACCAGGACGAGCAACAAGGCTTGGGCCAGCCACAGGACAATGGCGATAATGATCAGGAGAGCGAAGGCGATAGCCAGACCGGAAAGGCCCCTCCTCCCGGTCAGAGCCAGGCCGAGTTGCAAAATCGTCAGAATGATCTCCAAAGGCGCCTTGAAGAGCTGCAAAAGCGACTGAACAAGGCGGGTCAAGGAGATACCGGCCTCAGTGAAGCGCAAAAGGCGATGCGCGATGCGCAAAAGGCGCTCGGTGAAGGCGCCCACGGCAATGATCCCGCGGTAGAGGCGCAGGGACGCGCCGTCGACGGGCTGCGTGAGGGCGCGCAAAAACTGGCGCAGGCGCTGCGCAACCAAGGGGAAGGCGAGGGCGAAGGCCAGCCCGGCGAAGGCGAAGGCGAAGGCCAAGGCGAGGGCGAAGGCCAGCAGGGACAGTTCGGTCAGAATGGCACGGACCCGCTCGGCCGGCCGACGGGCCGCGAACGCGCCTTCAATCCGAGCGCCAAATACGACCCCTTGGGCGTTCCCGCGGCAGAGCGCGCCCAGCGGGTGCTTGAGGAATTGCGCCGCCGCCTCAGCGAACCGTCACGGCCGCGCGAGGAGACCGACTATCTCGAACGCCTGCTGCGCCGGTACTGAATTTTCAGAACAGTAGCGACGCCTCGCCATGCGTTTCGTCTCGATTCGATGGATTTCGCTTAGTTTTTGTTCGTTCGCTTGCCCTAACTTTTCGCCGGAGCGCTTCAGGCATGTACGCCGCAACCAATTTCATCGCAGCCATCGCCATTGGCGCGGTATTCCTCGTCCTGTTGGCCGGATTCGCCAATATGATCCGTGGCGGCAATCCCAATCTGTCGCAAAAGCTGATGCGATGGCGGGTTGGTTTGCAGTTTGTCGCGATCATCGTCATCATCGGCATATTGTGGTTGCGCCGTTGACGTCGGCGGCGAATGGATAAATTTTAATTGGCGCCGTCAAGAGCGCCGCCTTGGGATAATGGAAACGCATGGTAGTTTTGAATCGAATTTACACGCGCACGGGCGACTCGGGGAAAACGTCGCTCGGCAGCGGCGAGCGCCGCCCAAAGAACGATCTGCGGATCGAGGCCTATGGCACGATTGACGAAGCCAATTGCGCAATCGGCCTCGCCCGCGTCTCCACCTCGATCGCGCCGCATTGCGCAAGGGTCGACGCGATGCTGCTTTGCCTCCAGAATGATCTCTTCGACCTTGGCGCCGACCTTTGCGTCCCCGAATCGGACGAGGGCGCCGCGCCACAATATGAGCCGCTGCGGATCGTTCAGGCGCAGGTCGATCGGCTCGAACGCAAGATCGACGAGCTGAACGCCGAACTGCCTCCCTTGCAGTCTTTCGTCCTGCCGGGCGGCTCGCCGGCGGCCGCGGCGCTCCACCTCGCCCGCACGGTGACGCGCCGGGCTGAGCGGCTCCTCGTCGCCCTCGCCGACGCGCCAGGCGAAAAGGTCGGCGAGCCGGCGCTGAAATTTGTCAATCGGCTCTCCGATTTTCTGTTCGTCGCGGCGCGCTACGTCAACCGCAAGGGCGAAGGCGATATTTTGTGGGTGCCTGGACAAAACCGCTGAGACCAATGATTTATCCGAGCATCCGCTTCACGGCGCGATGGAAATATAGCGGCCGGGATGAACGTCGAGCGCATTCGGCTCCCAGCCGCGCAGTTTTGGCGAGATCAGATCGCTCGAGCGATAATCCATCAGCACGAGATAGGGCTGCTCTTTCAAAAGCAGCGCCTCGGCCTCGTGCAGAATGGCGGAGCGCCGCGCAGGATCGCCCTCCCCGCTCGCCTTGCGCATGAGCGCATCATAGGCTGCGCTGGAAAAGCTTGCGACATTCAATCCCTGATTGCCGCTCTCGCCAAGAAACAGAAAGTTCTGGGCGTCGGGGTAGTCCGCGTACCAGCTCATTCGCACGACGTCGAAAGGCGGTTTTTCGCGCAAGAGAGCGTAGTGGGTTGCGGCGTCGGAGCCGATGAGGCGCGTCGTGACGCCGATCGTCTTCCACATGTCGGCGATAGCGACGGCGGTGGCGCGGTGGCTGCCTGAATTGTTGAACCGTATCTCGACATCAAGCGTCTTGCCGCCCTCTCCGAAGCCCGCTTCACGCAAAAGATGGCGCGCCTCCTCCCGCCGCTGCGCAAGGCTCAAGCCTTTCCAGGAGACCTCGGCCGGAGCGCCATAGCTCGCGATGCCGGGCGGCACAAAACTGTAACTTGGCGACATGACGCCGCCCCAGATGCGGCCGGCAAGAAATTCGCGATCAATCGCCATTGAGAGCGCCTGCCGCACCCTGACGTCGCTGAAAGGCGGCCGCCTCGTATCGAAGGCGTAAAAATAGGCCCCAAGATTGGGCGAAATGCGTAGCGCCTCGCCCAAATTCTTGCGCACGAAAGCGATCTCCTCGACCGGCACTTCATCATAAGAGTCGATTTCACCGGCCATAAATCGGCGCAACGCAGCCGAGCGGTCTTCCAGCGGAATAAAGACCTCCCGATCGAGCGCCACCTCGTCCGCGTCATGGTAGTGCGGATTTTTGACGAGAACGATGGAATCGTTCGGAATGAATTTCTGCAACGTAAAGGGGCCGTTCGTCACCATGTGCTGCGGATGGGCGAAGTCGGCGCCGAACGCCTCGATCGACTTTCGATGCAGGGGCTTCGCGGTGAAATGGGCGAGCTGCTCGAGAAAATAGGGCGTCGGGCGTTCAAGCGTGATTTCAAGACGCCCGTCCGCCAAAGCGCGGACGCCCAGAGCCTCAGGCGCAACTTCGCCCTTGTTCACTTTTTCCGCGTTCTTCAACGTGTAAAGGATGCTCGCGTAAGGAGCGCCCGTACGCGGCGCCATCAGCCGGCGGAAGGCGAAAACGAAATCATCGGCGGTCACAGCTTCGCCATTCGACCATTTGGCGTCCGGGCGCAAACGAAAAACATAGACGACGCCGTCCTGGCTGACGCTCCAGCTTTCGGCGACGCCTGGAACCAGAGCGCCATGCGCGTCGCGGCTGACGAGCCCCTCGAAGAGATCCTCAAGCACATTATTCTCGATGAGGGTCGTCGCTTTATGCGGATCAACCGAACCGGGATCGCCAAGCGCGCCGCGCCGCCAGACCATTTCCGCATGCGAGGCGCCGCCGAGGCAGAGAAGCAGCGCAACGATGAGGAGCCCGCGCGAGATCAACGCCATGATCCTTTCGGGCGGCTTCCAGTCAAGACGCCATCCGCCCGCTCAGTGTTCTGGCGCGGAAAGGTCGAACCGGACCTTATGCTGCGCCACCGGAATTTGCCGGCGCACCCGATCGACCTGCGAGAGATCGATGCGGGTCGATACGATTCCAACGCCGTCGGAGGCTTTGGCGATCACATGGCCCCATGGATCGACGACCAGCGAATGACCATAGGTCAGGCGCTTTTCATTGCCGACGACATGGGCGCCCGTCTGCGCCGGGGCGCAAAAAAAAGTCTGCGTCTCGATCGCCCGCGCACGGCACAAAACCTCCCAATGGTCTTTGCCCGTCTGCTGCGTGAACGCCGCGGGCAGCGCGATCATTTGCGCCCCGCGCGCGGCGAGCGCCTGAAAAAGGTCCGGAAACCGCAGGTCATAACAGATCGAGCAGCCGACGATCATGTCCTCGCAAGGATAGGTCACGACGGCCTCGCCGGGCGCGAACGAATTGCTTTCGCGATATTGCGCGCCGTCCGGCGTCGTCACGTCGAACATATGGATTTTCCGATAGCGGGCGATCTCCGTTCCGCCCCGGTCGAAGACGACTGTCGTGTTATGGAGACGGTCTCCCTGTTCCGGTTTTTCGAGGATTGAACCGGCATGTATGAAGATTTTGTGACGGCTGGCCAGCGCCTGCATGGCGGCGTAGGCGGGACCATCGGGGAGCTTTTCCGCGGCCTCGAATTTGGCGGCCCGGTCGCCGCCGAGGAAGTCGAAGCATTCCGGCAGGGACACCCAATCCGGCCCTTCTTCCGCGACAGCCCGTTCAATCAGCCTGGCCGCAGCTTCGATATTGGCAGATTTGTCGCTGACCGAGTTCATCTGAATGAGCGAAACCTTCATCGTACCCTCTAAGGCATTGGCCTCGTCACCCCGCGCAGGGTGAGATTGATGCGCCCCCCGCCCGGCAGCAGCGACGACGAGCCGGCGAGAATCCGGTCAACGCCGTGGAAGGCGAGCCGGGACGGGCCGCCGAGCACGACGACGTCGCCCGAATGGAGCTTGACGCTTCTTGTTGGATCGGCGCGGCTGCGCCCGCCAAAGCGAAAAATGGCTGTGTCGCCGAGCGAGATCGAAACCACCGGGGCGGAGAAATCCCCTTCGTCGCTATCCTGATGCAGGCCCATGCGCGCGCCGGCGTCGTAGAGATTGACAAGACACGCCTGCGGCGGATGCGGATAGGACGAAAGCGCGCTCCAGGCGTCCATCGCCAGTTCAGGAATGGGCGCCCACGGCTCGCCCGTCACGGGATGGCGCGACTGGTAGCGATAGCCGTCGACATCGGAGACCCATCCGAGCGCGCCGCAATTCGTCATCTGGACGGAAAACGGCTTTCCTGAGCGCGGCATGCGCGGCCGATACCAGGGCGATTGCGCGGCCAGGGCTTTGACGTCCGCGACCAGCTGTTTTTGAGCCGCGGCGTCGAAAAAGCCGCGCGCGAGGATCAATCCGGGAGCGAGCTCGGCGTCAACTCGTGACGCTGGAAACAAGTCCTCCATCAAAATCGTCGGCGCTCCTTCAGGATCGCTTGATCAGCCGGCCAAAACCTCTTTGCTGTCCACGGTCGAATCGGACTTCAGCCGGTATAATATGGGGATGCCGGTCGCGAGCTCCATCGATGGAATCGTCTCCGGGGTCAATTTGTCGAGCACCATCATGAGCGCGCGCAAGGAATTGCCATGCGCGACGACGATGACGCGCCGCCCGTCGAGCACGGCCGGCAGGATGGTCTGGCAATAATAAGGGAGAACGCGCGCGACCGTGTCCTTCAGGCTTTCGCCGCCGGGCGGCGGCACGTCATAGGATCTGCGCCAGATATGAACCTGCTCCGGGCCCCATGTCTTTACCGCCTCAGCCTTGTTGAGGCCCGAAAGATCGCCGTAATCGCGCTCATTGAGCGCAACACTATTCGCCGTCGGCACATCCGGCGCGCCGAGTTCGTCAAGGAGAAGCCGCATCGTCCGTTTCGCCCGCAGCAGATTCGACGTGAACGCGAGGTCGAAGCCGACGCCCGCCGTTTTGAGCCGGCGCCCTGCTATCCTGGCCTCCTCGACCCCCAAATCCGTCAGGTCGGGATCTTTCCAGCCGGTAAAGATGTTTTTCAAATTCCATTCGCTCTGGCCGTGGCGCACGAGCACGAGAATGCGATCCATCTCTCATCCTTGTTTGGCGAATGAGCGATAACGCCTCTTTGCGCTCACGCTCATCGGCAGGCTTGAACTCCACCGAACTCCTCTAAAGCAATTTTCCGGCCCGGCAAACCCAAGGGCTGAGCGAACTTCGCTGGCCCGCGCGCATACGAAGCCCCGCGCGGGCTTGCGGCGTCAACGGAGAATGATGGCGTGCGGCGTCCGATCGCGCGGCATGTTCAGAGCGCCGCACGGCCGATTCGCCAAGATCCGCGCAAATCCGATTTTTCGTTTTCTCCGAGAACGGAAAAATGCTCTAAAGGAGTTGCAATGACCGACCGCATGAGTGATCCGACGCGTTCGACGCCAGAACCGCCGCCAGGGTGGACGCGTTCGACGCCAGAACCGCCGCCAGGGTGGACGGCGGGTCAGCGCTCGCCCGCCGCGCCGCGCTCGGGCAGCGCCCTCAACCGTTTTCTCGGGGGCTCCCCCGCCAGCGTCTTTCTGCGCCTCTTTTTTGTCTCCCTCATCGTCGGCGCCCTCTTCATGTGGCTCGACATCAGGCCGATCGACATTTTTCGCGGGCTGACCGATCTCTTCAACCGCATCTATCGCATGGGTTTCGACGCCATCCGGGAGGTTTTCGATTATGTCCTTGTCGGCGCCGCGATCGTCGTGCCGATCTGGCTCGTTCTGCGGCTTTTGAACATGCGCGGAGAGCGCTGAGTTTTGGCTCCAAGGCCCCGGTTTCAGATGTCTTCCGCTGCGATTTTTCCCGCCGCCCAATCTTTCGCCGATGCGCCAACCGCGGCTGCAAGGGTCGGATAGGCGCTGCGCTCCAACGCTGCGAGAAGGCCGCGCTTGATCGTCGCGGGGAGACCGAGACCCTTGTAGACAAGCGCCGAATACAATTGAACGAGGCTCGCGCCCGCCTCGATCTTGGCCAGGGCGCGCGCCGCGCTGTCGACGCCGCCGGCCCCGACCAAGGGAAATTGGCCTTCGACGCGCAGAAACGCGGCGGCGAGCATCTGTGTCGATAATGCGAATAGCGGGCGCCCCGAAAGACCGCCTTGCTGCTTTGCCGTCTGCGTCTCCAAAAGCGTCGCCGGACGCGAGAGCGTCGTATTGGAGATAATGAGGCCGTCGATCCTGCGAGCCCTGGCGCGGGCGACGATCGAATCAAGTTCAGTCAGCGAAAGATCCGGCGCAATTTTCAAAAGCACCGGCTTACGGCCAAAAAATTCCCTTTGCTCGTCGCGAGCCGCGACGACGCGCGCAAGCAGATCGTCGAGCGCGTCCGCTTCCTGAAGATTGCGCAGTCCTGGCGTGTTCGGCGAAGATACGTTGATCGTGAAATAATCCGCAACCTCGGCGAGCGCAGCAATGGCGCGCACATAATCGGCGGCGCGGTCGGCGCTCTCCTTATTGGCGCCGACGTTGATTCCGATTACGCCCGGCTTTTGCGCGGCGGCAGAGCCTTTGCGCCGCGCAAGACGCTGGCCGACGGCCGCCGCGCCCTCGCTGTTGAAGCCGAAGCGATTGATGACGGCCTCGTCGCGCATGAGTCGAAACAGGCGCGGGCGCGGATTACCGGGTTGCGGCAGCGGCGTGATCGTACCGGCCTCGGTGAAGCCGAAGCCGAGCCTAAAGACAGCGTCGACCGCCTCGCCATTCTTGTCGAAGCCTGCCGCCAGCCCCAGCGGATTGGGAAAATCGAGACCGAACGCCTTGACCGCAAGCCGCGCGTCATCCCGCTCCGCCAGAACGGCAAGCGGCAGGCGCGCCAGCGCCTTGATCGCTGCTTTATGCGCGGTCTCCGGATCGAGGCGGAACATGACGGGCTGCGCGAGCGCGCTTAAAAGCGCGATGCAGCGGGAACGATCGACGTGGATGGCTGAAACTCCTTGACGCGCCAGTTGCAACGCAGTGGAGAACCCGATCTATCATTTTCTGATTTCACGGGAATATGAAAAATTTCCGGTGATTGCGTCTCATCGGATATTTGTTAAGCGGCTTCCTGCTCCTTGAAAGTTCTCTCCCAATAGGGCGCCCAGAAAAGCTTCATGCAGCACAAAGCGTCTGCCGGTTTGCAAAAGATCGAGAGTCCCGATGCGACGGTCGAGCTCTGGCTTGTCGACGTTGGAGGAAGCGCTCACCTCGCCGAGTCGGCCCTTGTCTTATCGGGCGACGAAATCGCACGAGCCAATCGGTTCTATCGCGCGGAGGATCGCGCGCGTTTCATGCTAACGCGGGCCGCCCTTCGGCGTCTGCTCGCCGACGCGAGCGGCCGGCGGCCTGAAGATCTCGCCTTCACGATCGGCCCTTTCGGCAAACCCGTCCTCGCGGGGCGAGAGGATTTGCATTTCAACGTGTCGCATTCCAGCGCACTGGCCCTGATTGGACTGTCGCCGCTGCGTCCAATCGGCGTCGACATCGAGCTGATGCGCGAGAATATCGACGAGCTCGCGCTGGCGGAGGCTTTTTTCTGCGAAGACGAGCATCGCTTCCTTAAAAACCTTGAGGGAGCGGCGCAACTCGACGCATTTTACAAGATATGGACATGCAAGGAAGCCGTGCTCAAAGCATTCGGGGTCGGAATAACCGCCTATCTCAAGGACTTTCTGGTTGAATTAGGCCCGCAAAGGCTCGACATCCACCCTCAGCACAATTGCTTCACGCCCGCGCTGGCGCAGGTGCGCGTTGAATCGCTCGAAGTTCCGGCCGAATACGCAGCCACCATTGCATTGACTTGAACGCGCCGGCGCCGCACCCCCGCGAGACTTGAAACGGCCTCGCAATGGCGCTTTGTTCATGCGCGCCGGCCAAATGGGTCAATCGTCGCGGCGGCGCTTCTTCTTGCCAGCCTGCTTGCCCTTGCGATCGTCGTCCTCATCGTCCTCGTCTTCTTCATCCTCGTCCTCATCGAGCACGGTGATTTTTTCGAGTGCGATCGCCGGGATGACATGCGTTTTCAGTTCATCCGTCGCTTCGCCATACCACAGCACATGGACGCCCTCGGCGTCGACGGAGACGACCGTCATGGCCGGCCCAAAGGACTTCAGTTGAACGATGTCGCCTGGTTCGAAAGTCGCGCTGCCGATGCTGGTCTCGCTCAAGGGCTTGCCTCCCATGTTGTGCGCAAATGCGGCCTCTATTTGCCCGGCGCCGACGGGCCGCGGCGTTTCCTCGCAGCAGCCCGGCGCCAGACTCCCTTGCGTTAAATTCAACGCATGTCGCCGTCGTGACGGTCGCCTCGCGCGAGCCCGAAACTTACGGCCATTTTACAAGCGGCGGCATCGACGACAGGATCGCCTCGACATTGCCGCCCGTTTTCAGCCCGAAAATAGTGCCCCGGTCGTAAAGAAGGTTGAATTCGACATAACGCCCACGCCGGACGAGCTGTTCAGATCGATCCTCCGGCGTCCAGGCGAGATGGAAATTGCGGCGGACCAGTTCCGGGTAAATCGAAAGAAAGCTGCGGCCGACAGCTTGCGTGAAAGCGAACGTCCTGGCGAATCTTTCTTCGTCGTCAAGCGGGCATTCGAGATAATCGTAGAAAATTCCGCCGATCCCGCGCGGTTCATTGCGATGCTTCAGGTAGAAATAATCGTCGCACCAATTCTTGAATTTCGCATAATCGGCGAGGGGCTCAGAGCCCTCGCAGGCGCGCGCCATGGCCGCGTGGAAATCTTTGGCATCCGCGTCGGTCTGGAGCCGGCGCCGGTCAAGGACCGGCGTGAGATCAGCGCCGCCGCCGAACCAGGCCTTGCTGGTTTCGACAAAGCGCGTGTTCATGTGAACGCATGGGACATTCGGATTCCATGGATGCGCGATCAACGAAACGCCGGACGCCCAAAAGCGCGGATCCTCCTCTGCCCCCGGCATCTGCCTGGCGAATTCTGGCGTGAAGGCCCCGAACACGGTCGAGGTGTGGACGGCCATTTTTTCGAATACGCGGCCCTTGAGGATCGCCATCAGGCCGCCGCCGCCATTATTCGCCCTTTGCCAGGGCTTGGTCTCGAAACGTCCCGGCGCCATGCCGGGCTTGGCGAACGGCCCCGGAGCGTCGTCTTCCAGGCTTTCAAAGCCGGCGATGATCTTGCGCTGCAATGTCTCGAACCAGGCGCGCGCCTGCGCCTGGCGGCTCTCGCCAATTTGGCACTCAACCATTCGTCCAGCCTTCCCCGGCTTTCGCCAATCGGCGCCGTCCTGAAATCGCTCGCTCATTGCCCTCGCGCGCGCCCGTGAATGATCAGGAGCGCACCGCGATCGCGCCGGCTTATCCGCAGCGCCAATCGCCGCCGGCCGCCGCGTTGAATATCCCGAAGCCGAGGTCTTTGGAAGCTACCCGCCGCATCCGGCGGGCTTCAGGTCTTGCCGCTGGCGTAGGCCGCGAGCCTTGGCCGCTGCGCCGCCGGCTTGTCGCCTTGCGCGCGTGCGCGATTCGGCTCGTCGATCCGAAAGCGCGCGACGAGGCGGGAGAGTTCGCCGGTCTCCTCTCTGAGAGAGCGCGTCGCGGCCGCGGCTTGCTCGACCATGCCGGCATTCTGCTGCGTCAGCTGATCCATCTGGTTGACGGCGATATTGACCTCATTGAGGCTCGCCGCTTGCTCCCGGGCCGATATTGCGATCGCGTCCACAAGACGATCGACCCCCGCGATCTGGTCGATATTTTTCTGCAGCGAATCGCCGGTCTGGCGGACGAGATCGACGCCGACGCCGACTTCTTGCCCGCTCGATGCGATCAGGAGCTTGATCTCCCTGGCGGCTTCAGCCGAACGTTGAGCCAGCGCGCGGACCTCCTGCGCGACGACTGCGAAGCCGCGGCCGGCTTCGCCCGCGCGCGCGGCCTCAACTCCGGCGTTAAGAGCCAGAAGATTGGTCTGGAACGCGATTTCATCGATGACGCCGATGATCTTCGAGATTTGCTGCGACGACCCCTCGATCCCGCCCATCGCGGAGACGGCCTGCTTGACCACCTCGCCGGATTCGGCGGCGTCGGCCTTCATTGCGGCGACGACTTTCGCCGCTTCGCCCGCGCCGCTGGCGGTCTGCTTGACGCTGGCGGTCAACTGCTCGAGCGTCGCCGCGGTCTGTTCGAGGCTCGCAGCCTGTCTCTCGGTGCGTCGCGATAGATCCTCAGAGGCCTGGGCAATCTCCTCAACGCCCAGCCGGATGCCGGAGACCGACTTCGACACCGCGCCTATGGCGTCTTGCAGTTGCGCCACGGCGGCGTTGAAATCAGCCTTCACGGCTGAAAATTCCGGCGCGAGATCGACGTCGATCCGCCCCTTGAGATCGCCATTCGCCAAATGCCTCAGCGCCGCGGCCGTCGCGTTCATCGCCGCCGCGGCCTTCTGCTCGGCGTCGCGTTGCGCCGCCTGCGCGCAAAGACGCTCCGCATCAATGGCGTCAAGATAGCTCGATATGGAATAATCCATATCGAGCATCACCGCCTTCACGAGCGCGGAGAGCGCTCCTGCGACGCCGGCGGCGTCATGCTTCGAGCGCCGCAGCAAGCTCGGCCAATGCTCCGCTACAAGGGCGCGAATGAGACCGGCGGTGATGAGGGCGTAGCCGCCAATATACCAGCGCGGCTCAAGGCCGAGGCGCGCGTGAACCTGACCAATCGCCCTCACGGCTTGCACATAGGTCTGATCATAGGCGGCTGAGCTGATGATCCGCCAATGCTCTTGCTGGCGGCCTTTGGCCGCCGCCGCATGCTCATCGTCGCGGAAAAAGCCGCGCGTTTGCGGCGTGCTTCGGATCTTCCCGTAAAAGGCCACGAGCATCGGCGGCAGCGATTTTTCGATCAGAGGCTTCAGTGCGCGGAGCGCGGCGCGCTCCCTCGCGTCAAAATCAATAAATTCGAGCCGTTGCTGTAAAGGGTCGAGCGTGTTCATACTTAACGTCCATTCGGGCGGCGAACCGCCGGATCAACCGATGGCTTGTGCGCCACGGGTCCACATGAGCGTCTCGAACATTGCGTCAGGCTGTCGGAGGCCCCCGCCCACCCGCCAAGGCGCGCGCCCGGCAGGCGCCTGGCGTTGCATGACCCTACGATGACGCAGCGTTAGCCGCGTTCGGCGATATTGGCGTCGGCCAGGCGCGCGATCTGTATTTGCCGCGCCGCCTCTCCTGCGACCATCGCGGCGGCGACGGCGACATTCAACGATCGCATGGAGTTTTGCAGCGGAATGAGAAGGCGCGCGTCGGCGGTCTGATGCACTTCCTCCGGCGCGCCCGCCGATTCGCGTCCGAGCAGCAAAATGTCTCCCGCCTCGAAGCGAAATTCCGTATAGGCGAGGCTCGCCTTGGTCGACAGCAGGATGAGCCGCGCGCCCTCGCGGCGGCGCCAGGCGTCGAACGCGCTGAACGAAGCGTGACGGGCGATCGCCACATGATCGAGATAGTCCATGCCGGCGCGGCGAAAGTGGCGGTCGCTGACGGGAAAGCCGGCCGGCTCGATGATCGCGGCGCCAAAGCCGAGACAAGCGCACATGCGCAGGATCGTTCCGGCGTTCTGTGGAATGTCCGGCTGATAGAGCGCAAGGGTCAATTGCGCTGGCGAAGTTCCCGGCATGATGGAGCGCTCCCGGTTCGGCGTCCGGCGGCCCGGCGCGAGTATGATGATTTATTTATGCCAAAAAAAGCGGCGTCGAAGCGTCACACCTTAGTCTGAGATGTTGATTCTTTCCCTACGCTTCATTAGTGCGTAGCGCAGAGGCGTTCGGAACTTGCGGACGCAGCGCCAGTCGAGGATGTCATGGCAGTCACTACGACGTTGCAAGAACCGACCCGCAGAGATTTCCTCTTCATAGCGACCGGCGCCGTCGGCGCGGTCGGAGCGGCTGCGGCGATTTGGCCGCTGATCAGCCAAATGAGCCCCGACGCGACGACTTTGGCCGCGGCTTCGGTCGAAGTCGACATCAGCGGCATAGCGGAAGGCCAGATCCTGACCGTCAAATGGCGCGGCAAGCCGATTTTCGTGTCGCATCGCACGCCCGACGAAGTCAAAGAAGTCCGCGCGGTGCCTTTGAACGAACTGAGGGATCCCGCGACGGATCAATCGCGGGTGCAAAAACCCGACTGGCTCGTCGTCATCGGCATCTGCACCCACCTCGGCTGCGTTCCGCTCAAGAACGAGGGGCCGTTCCGGGACGGCGGCTTCTTCTGCCCCTGCCACGGTTCGGTCTACGATCAATCGGGCCGCATCCGGCAGGGACCCGCGCCCGCCAATCTGGCGGTGCCACCCTACAAATTCGCAAGCGACATCAAAATCATCATAGGCTAGGCTTGAGGCGAAACGGCATACCGTCCGCGCCTCAGGCGGGCGACCGCAAGCCGACTCGCAGATTTCCACGCGGCACACCATGGCAGAGACGAGAGCATGAGCGGAGATTCGACCTACGTCCCAAAGCATCCGGCTGCGAAGTGGCTTGAAAGCCGGTTGCCGATCCTCGGGTTGATGCACTCTTCCTTTGTGGTTTTCCCCAATCCGCGCAATCTGAATTATTGGTGGACGTTCGGCGGCATCCTCGCCTTCCTGCTGGTCTCGCAGATCGCCACGGGCGTCGTGCTCGCCATGCATTACACGGCGAACGCGGATCTCGCGTTCGACTCGGTCGAACACATCATGCGGGACGTGAATTTCGGCTGGCTGCTTCGCTATTGGCACGCCAACGGCGCCTCGATGTTCTTCCTCGGCCTCTACATCCACATCTTTCGCGGCATGTATTACGGATCCTATAAGGCGCCGCGCGAAGTCCTGTGGCTGATCGGCTTCCTCATCTACCTGCTCTCCATGGCCACCGCGTTCATGGGATATGTCCTGCCCTGGGGTCAGATGAGCTTTTGGGGCGCGACCGTCATCACCAGCCTGTTTTCCGCGATCCCCCTCGTCGGCGACGCGATCACGACATGGCTCTGGGGCGGCTATTCGGTCGACAACGCAACGCTTAATCGCTTCTTTTCATTGCACTATCTGCTCCCCTTCATGATCGCCGGCGTGGTCGTGCTGCATATTTGGGCGCTGCATGTGCCGGGCTCGAACAATCCCGCGGGCGTCGAGCCGAAGAGCGAGAAAGACACGCTGCCCTTCCATCCCTATTTTACCGTCAAGGATGGGTTTGCGCTGACCTGCTTCCTCGTCCTTTATGCCTGGTTCGTGTTCTACATCCCGAATTACCTCGGCCACGCCGATAATTACATCGTGGCCAACCCGCTCCAGACGCCGCCTCATATCGTGCCTGAATGGTATTACCTGCCCTTTTACGCGATCCTGCGGTCGATCCCCTCGAAGCTCGGCGGCTTTCTGGCCATGTTCGGCGCTGTGCTGATCCTCGCCGTGCTGCCCTGGCTCGATACCGCGAAGGTCAAATCGGCGGCCTATCGCCCGCTCTTCAGAATCTTCTTCTGGATCTTCGTCGTCGATGCGGTGTTGCTCGGCTATGTCGGCTCGCAGCCTCCGGCAGGCGGCGCCGTTCTCGCCGGACGCGTCCTCACGGCCTATTATTTCTTCCACTTCCTGGTGATTTTGCCTCTGCTCAGTCATTTCGAGACGACACGGCCGGTGCCCGCCTCCATCTCGGAAGCCGTGCTCGGCGAGCAGGCGGACGCGAGCCCCGCGCTGGCGGGTCACTAGAGACTCTTCCGGTTTCCCGGCGTCGGGAAACTGCCTGCCCGTGTTTGTCGCATTTGCTTAAGTCCGGTTAAGCGTCGCTCGAGAGCGCTCTAAAAAGCAAGATCGACGGCTGATGTCCAAAAGGAATGAATTCATGAGGCTTCGCAGGATATTCGCCGCGGGCGCCGGAACGGCTCTCATCGGCGCCTTGGCCCTGGCTCTGACCGCCGGCGGAACGCGCTCTGTCGCCGCCGACCAATCAGCCGCAACCGCCGCGCCGGCCCTCGAAGAGAATCCCGCGCCGGCGCGCCAGTCCTGGAGCTTTTATGGTCCCTTCGGCAAGTTCGACCGGGCGCAGCTTCAGCGCGGATATCAGGTCTATCATGAAGTCTGCTCCAACTGCCATTCGATGAAGCTGGTCGCCTTCCGCGATCTGGCGTCATCAAGCGGCCCCGCCTTCTCGGAAGATCAGGTCAAGGCGCTCGCGGCCACCTTCAAGGTCAAGGATGGACCGAACGAGGCGGGCGACATGTTTGAGCGTCCCGGCAGGCCGTCGGATTACTTCCCGTCGCCCTTCCCCAATCCTCAAGCGGCGCGCGCCGCCCTTGGCGCCGCTCCGCCCGACATGTCGGTTCTCGCCAAGGCGCGCGACATCGAGCGCGGTTTCCCGCTCTTTATCGTCGACGCCTTCACCCAATATCAGGAGGAAGGCGTAGACTATATCTATGCGCTTCTGAATGGCTACTCGAAGGCCGACAACCCAAATTACAACGAATACTTCCCCGGACACCGCATCGCCATGCCGCCGCCCTTGAGCGATGGCGTCGTTGATTATACTGACGGCTCGCCAAAGACAGTCCCGCAATACGCCAAGGACGTTTCGGCCTTCCTCATGTGGGCCGCCGAGCCAAAGCTCGAAGCACGAAAGAGCCTCGGCTTCGCCGTCATCATCTATCTCGTGATCTTCGCGTCGCTCCTCTATCTCGTGAAGAAACGTATCTGGGCGAAAGTCGGCCCGCACTAGAGCATATTCCGATCAGATCGGTTCGATCTGATCGACAAGAATATGCTCGAGCCTTTGAATCTGGAGCGATTTCTGATCGATCGAATGACTCCATTCGATCGGAAAACGCTCTACCGGCTCGATCCAGTCAGATTGACCGGTAGAGGCGCTTGA
This sequence comes from Methylocella tundrae, assembly GCF_901905185.1. Classification (GTDB taxonomy): domain Bacteria; phylum Pseudomonadota; class Alphaproteobacteria; order Rhizobiales; family Beijerinckiaceae; genus Methylocapsa; species Methylocapsa tundrae. The sequence goes on along the minus strand of NZ_CABFMQ020000075.1, from coordinate 41,512 downwards.
GCTTGAAGCGGGCGTCGGCTGAGGTGAGCTCGCCCGCTTTGGCGTAGTTCGGCCGGCGGACAGCCGCCCTGCGCCATCAGCCGAGACGTGATCCGGCTCCATGAGAGCCGACCTGAGTGGATCAAGCCGATTTTCGCCGGCACTCCGGGCCCGGCGCTCTTCCACTGCCACCAGCAGCTCCACATGGATTTCGGATTCATGGCGCTCTTCAAGTATGCGTAGGCGCCGGCGCTCGCGAACCTGCCAATACGGGGGAGAAACGCGATGATGATCGCGGCGCAATCGGCCACGATCAAAGACCGGGGGACAGGCTCGGCGCTTGAAGTGCTGCTTGTCTTCCTCAAGCTTGGCGTCACGTGCTTCGGCGGGCCGATCGCCCATATCGGCTATTTCCGCGACGAGTTTGTCGTGCGCCGACGCTGGCTCGACGAACACGCCTATGCCGATCTTGTCGGGCTGTGCCAGTTCCTGCCGGGTCCGACGAGTAGTCAGGTCGGGTTTACCATCGGGCTCCTTCGCGCCGGTTACGGCGGCGCGCTCGCGGCGTGGGTCGGCTTCACGTTGCCGTCGGCGATCGCCCTTGTGCTCTTCGCCTATGGCGCGGCCGCGCTCAGCGGTCCGACTGGCGCCGGGCTGCTACATGGACTGCAGCTCGTCGCCGTTGCGATCATCGCCCAAGCCGTGTGGGGCATGGCGCGCACGCTATGTCCCGACCGCGAGCGCGCTTCCATCGCTGTTGTCGCCGCGCTGATCATTCTGTTCAGCGCTTCGTCCGCGGCGCAGGTTGCTGCGATCGGGCTGGGCGCGCTTGCGGGGCTGTGGTTCTGCCGGGGCGCGCCGACCTCTCCTGCTGACCATGTTGTCGTGCTTGTCTCACGCAGGGTGGGATTCGTCGCCTTGACCGCCTTTTTCGGGCTCCTCTTTGGGCTCCCGGTCCTGCGCGACCTCGGCGGCTCCCAGCCTGTCGCCCTCTTCGACGCCTTCTACCGCTCCGGCGCATTGGTCTTCGGCGGTGGTCACGTCGTATTGCCCTTACTGCGCGAGGCTTTCGTCACGCCTGGTTGGATTGACGACAACGCCTTCCTCGCCGGCTACGGCGCCGCCCAGGCGGCGCCGGGACCGCTCTTTACCTTCGCGGCCTATCTTGGGACCGTGGTCAGCGCGCAGCCGCGTGGGCTGGCGGGCGCCGTCCTGGGCCTCCTCGCCATCTTTCTTCCCGGCATGCTAATTCTGCTGGGCGCGTTGCCCTTTTGGGATGTCTTCCGGAAGCACCCGAGGGCGCAAGCAATGATGCGCGGCGTCAACGCCGCCGTCGTCGGTGTGCTCGGCTCAGCGCTCTACAACCCTGTTTGGACCAGTACAGTCGGCGGCCCGGGAGACTTCGGAATCGCTCTCGTGGGCTTTGTGCTTCTCACCGCATGGCGTGCTCCGCCCTTGTTCGTGGTCGTCCTCAGCGCAGCTGGCGGGATCGCGCTACCGCATATCATGTCGTAAGGGCGCGTATCACACTCCGATCCAACGATACTTCGGAGGTCTTTCCCCGAAACGCCGCGGCGTGGTCAGCCCGATCGCGGCGCGAACAGTTGCGCCCAATCGCGGCGGCGGCATGGGTCGCTCGCTTGACCTTCGCGGGAGACAACGCCCCGCGCCGAGCCTGCTTGGCTGCTCATCCATCAAATTGCCGCTGAAGCGATTTGGTAAGGATATTCCGAGACATTTTAGTAACCGTTTCCCCCTATCCCGTAAGCAATTCGAAACGCTAAGCCGATCGCTCTGCCGCCAGCTGCGAATGCTTTACGCCAGGCCTGAGAGCGGAACCGTTTCCACGGGCCTTCGTGGCCGTTTCGACGCTTCGAACGTCTTGCCTTGGAAAGGAGACGAGCATGTTCAAAAGATTGCTCCTGACGACCGTCGCGGCCGCCACGGCCGGCTCGGCGCTGGCCGCCGACCTTCCCTACGGCCAGGGTCCAAGCGACTACGCTCCGGCAGTTCCCGTCTTTACCTGGAGCGGGCTCTATCTCGGCGGTCAGATCGGCTATGCGTGGGGAACCAGCGCTCTCTCGGCGTGGGGGCCCGGCTATTCCATATCCGGCGTCAAGTACAATCCCAATGGCGTCCTCGGCGGCGCCCATGTCGGATATAATCTGCAATTCAATCAGGTCGTTCTCGGCGTTGAAGGCGATGTCGACGGAACCGGAATCAGCAGATCCTACGGCTTCGGACCCGTCACCTATGGCACCCAGATTCCGGTGGAGGGGACGATTCGCGGCCGGCTCGGCTTCGCGCTCGACCACGCGCTTTTCTATGTGGCGGGAGGCGCCGCCTTCGCCAGCGTCACAAACAACTATCAATCTTTCCTTGGCTACAATTCAATCGGAAAGTCGGTCGCGGGCTGGACCATTGGCGGCGGCGTTGAATACGCGCTGACCAATAACTGGTCTGTGCGGGCGGAATATCGTTACATGGATCTCGGCTCTTCGACAGACTATACTTTTGTAACTGGCCCTGGCGCCGGCGTTAATCATGCGCTCACGACCAACGACGTTAGGGTCGGCTTCAGCTACAAGTTCGACGGACTGCTGCCTCCCTCGGGGATCGCAAGATAATGATATTATAAGCCCTTTTTTGAACATATCGGCGCGTGACACAGCCAGAAGCTGTGCTCGGAACGGCTGCGCCAGAGCGATCCCTTCGAATCCGTTGCTCCTAGGTCACACCAAGGGGAATTGCGTCTCGAAAAAGCCCATTTCTGCCTAGACTCGGTTTGTTGGTCACCTGAAACGGAGTAGTTTGCAAAAGCTTCCAACCCTTGAAAGGAGAAAGCAATTATGTTCCGTCGTATGCTTTTAGCTTCGGTTGGCGCTGTTGCGCTTGCCGGCACGGCCTTCGCGGCCGATCTTCCCTCGCGGGCTCCGCCGCCAATCTATGTGCCGCCGGTTCCGATCTTCACCTGGACCGGCGTCTATATCGGTGGCCAGATCGGCTACGCCTGGGGTAAATCAAACGTCAGCTATGGCGACAACTTCGGCGACTATGCGGCCTTCAGCACCACAAACAGTGGCGTTATCGGCGGCGCGCATGTCGGCTATAACCTGCAGCTCAGCCAGTTCGTCGTCGGCCTCGAGGGTGACGTTGACGGCTCCAGCTTGAGCAAGACCTGGAACGGCTATGTTCCTCTCTTCGGCGTCGTTCCCGGTTTTGCTCCCGCTACCGCTGTTCACACGAGCCTCGGCGTCCAAGGTTCGATTCGCGGCCGTGTCGGTTATGCTTGGGATCGCGTTCTCCTGTACGCCACCGGCGGCGTGGCCTTCGCGGGCGTCAACGGCAGCATTTCGACTCCGTTTGGCTATGACAGCGCTTCGTCGACCCGCGTCGGCTGGACTGTCGGCGGCGGCCTCGAATATGCCGTCACCAACAATTGGTCGATCCGCGCGGAGTATCGCTACTCTGACTTCGGCCACTCCACGGTTTACGCCGCGAACTCCTTCGCTTTCCCGGGCTTGACCGCCGTCGGCGCCTTCGCAAATCGTCGAATCACCGAAAATCGCGTTCAGGTCGGCTTCAGCTACAAGTTCGACACGGCCATGCCGGCTCCCGTCGTCGCCAAGTATTGAGGCCAAGCGTCTCGGCTTCAACTTTCAAGGCGTAAAGATTAAAAAGCCCGACCAGCAATGGCCGGGTTTTTTCTTATTTTTAAGGACTTAGTAAGATTTGTAGCGGTCGGCTCTGGATCTTGAATTCGTATGTGGCATGCCCGCCACACCCCTCTAAATTACGGGCTTCGATTGGCGATTTCCCCGCCCTAGCAGTTGTGCGCAAGCGGAAACGCGGTAGTTTGCGGAAGCTTTGAACCCCGGAAGGAGAAAGCATTATGTTGCGTCGTATTCTTTTAGCATCGGTTGGCGCGATCGCGCTGGCCGGCTCGGCCTTTGCGGCCGATCTTCCCTCACGCGCTCCGCCGCCAGTCTATGTGCCGCCGGTTCCGATCTTCACCTGGACTGGCGTCTATATCGGCGGCCAGATCGGCTACGCCTGGGGCAAGACAAATAGCAATATCGGCGACGCGTTCGGCGATTATGCGGCCTTCAGCACCAACAATAGCGGCGTCATCGGCGGCGCCCACGTCGGCTATAACCTGCAGCTGAGCCAGTTCGTCGTCGGCCTCGAGGGCGATGTCGATGGTTCGAGCATGAGCAAGAGCATCTCGGGCGTCGTCGGCGGCGTGCCGACCACGGTCAGCTCGAACATGAGCGTTCAGGGTTCGATTCGTGGCCGCGTCGGCTACGCATGGGATCGCGTCCTGATCTATGGCACCGGCGGCGTCGCCTTCGCTGGTCTCAACGGCAGCATTTCAACGCCGTTCGGCTATGACAGCGCTTCGTCGACCCGCGTCGGCTGGACCGTTGGCGGCGGCCTCGAATATGCCGTCACCAACAACTGGTCGATCCGCGCCGAATATCGCTACGCCGATTTTGGTCATTCCACTGTGTATGCCAACAATTCGTTCGTTGGGCTCGGCGCCTACGCCAATCGCCGCATCACCGAGAACCGCGTGCAGGTCGGCTTCAGCTACAAGTTCGACACCTTCGGGCCGCCGGCTCCGGTCGTCGCCAAGTACTGAGATCAAGCCCTCAGCTTGCAAAAAAGGAACGCCCGGCCAGCAATGGCCGGGTTTTTTTTGCGTTGCTCCGCGCTCTTTTTCCGCCTGCCGCCGGTCGGACGCGCTTTCGCTTGCAAGGCGCATGCGCTCGTGTAAAGCAACCGGATGATACTTGATCCTCCCCCCAGCGCAGCGGCCCCCGGCGGCGACGCCCCTCGCGGCGCCGCGGCGCCGAAAATTGCGTTCGTCTCCCTTGGATGTCCAAAGGCCCTCGTCGACAGCGAGCAGATCATCAGCCGCCTGCGGGCCGAAGGCTATGAGCTGACCAAAAGCTATGACGGAGCGGCAGCCGTCATCGTCAACACCTGCGGCTTTCTCGACAGCGCCAAGGCCGAATCACTTGCGGCGATTGGTGCGGCGGCGGCGGAGAACGGCAAGATCATCGTCACCGGCTGCATGGGCGCCGAGCCAGAATCAATCGAGACGCGCTTTCCGAATATCTTCAGCATCACCGGCCCACAAGCTTTCGAATCAGTGATGCAGGCGGTCCACGCCGCGGTCGCCCCACCGCATGATCCGCTCTTCGACCTCCTGCCAGCGCAAGGCGTCAAGCTGACGCCGCGCCATTACGCCTATCTGAAAATCTCCGAAGGCTGCAACAACCGCTGCTCCTTCTGTATCATTCCGAAGCTGCGCGGCGATCTTGTCTCACGTCCCGCGGCCGACATTTTGCGCGAGGCCGAGAAGCTCGTCGCCGCCGGCGTCAAGGAGCTCCTCGTCATTTCTCAGGACACCAGCGCTTATGGTCTTGACCTGCGCTACGCAGAAAGTGTCTTCCACGATCGCGCCGTCCGGGCGAAGTTCATTGATCTCGCCCGCGAACTCGGCTCCCTCGGGGTCTGGGTGCGTCTCCATTACGTCTACCCCTACCCGCACGTAGACGACGTCATCGAACTGATGACGTCGGGTCTCGTCCTGCCCTACCTCGACATTCCTTTTCAGCACGCGAGCCCGAGCGTCTTGCGCGCGATGAAACGTCCGGGCGATCAGGAGAAAACGCTGGAACGCATCAAGCGTTGGCGTTCGATCTGTCCCGATCTTTCGATCAGATCCACTTTCATCGTCGGCTTTCCCGGCGAAACGGAAGCCGACTTTGAATTTCTGATGAACTGGCTCGGCGAGGCCAAGCTCGACCGCGTCGGAGCGTTCAAATATGAGCCGGTCGAAGGCGCCGCCGCGAACGGTCTCGGTCTGCCGCATATAGAGCCGCAAACGCAAGACATTCGCTATCGCCGCTTCATGGAGCAAGCGCAGGCCGTCAGTACGCGCAAACTGAAAGACAAAGTCGGCAAACGGCTTTCAGTCATCGTCGATGAGGCAAGCCCGCGCGCGGCCGAAGGACGTACGAAAGGTGATGCGCCCGAGATCGACGGGAAAGTTCATATTGTCTCGCGGCGGCCGCTGCGGGCTGGCGAGATCGTTAGTGTGAAGATCGAGCGAAGCGACGCTTATGATCTTTACGGAACGGCCGTGTAAATCTTGGCGACGGGAGCCGGACCGCTGTCATGACGGCTGGCCGCGCACCGTTTCTCGCCGCGGCGTCCGACCGATTTGCAAGCTGAGCGTCTAATTCGGCAGCACCATCTGCTTTGCCGAGGGCACGGTCTTGGCGTAATTCAAATCATAGGTCTTGTCGCGAAGCGGATCGAGAGGCGTGCCTTCCGAAACGTCAATCACGCGCGGATGCGGGCCGTTGCTGGCGGGCGCCAGCGGCGCGTCGCCCTTGTCTGCGCCGTCGACGAGCTGATCGGCTTGCGCGCCCGGCGCCGCCTCCGCCGCGCCAGCGTTCGCAGCAAAAGAACGCGTCGAGGCCGCGGTTGGCGAGGGAGAATCAGGCGCGTCGACGCCGTCGGAGCGGCCGATAGGACCGTCGAGATCGACAATGCCCGGCGCTCCCCGCACGCTGATGCCGAGTTCGCTGAGGCCAGGGCCCATCGCGAACGCGTGGGGCTGTGGCGAGGCTGCGTCGGCCTGACCCTTTTTCGCCTGCATCTTAGTGCTTGTGGAGCCCTCAGCCGGATTCAAGCTTGCGCCGGTCCAGGGCGCAGCCGCCGCCAGGGCGAGGCTTCCGGCTCCATAGGCATGCGTGAACGAAGCAGGGGCTGCAAGCGCCGGATCGCCGGCCGTGCGCGAGTCGACCGAGGCCGGCAGCGCTCCATAGATCGATCCTCCGCCGTCAAGCTCTCCATGCTGATCGCCGCGTGAGGGGCCTGCCGGCGCAGCGCCGGGGGGCGGGCCTCCAGCGGGACCGGAAGCGGGCGCGGGCGACGCCTTGTCTACATCCGCGCCAGCGGCCCCGGCCTTGTCCTTTGCGTCTTTCTCGATCTGGCGCCAGCGCTGAACATTGCGGGCATGCTGATCGAGCGTTTCCGCGAAGACATGGCCGCCGGTCCCGTCGGCGACGAAATAAAGGTCCTGCGTCCGGGATGGATTGGCGACGGCCTCGAGGGCTGCGCGGCCGGGATTTGCGATCGGGCCCGGCGGCAGCCCGTCGATCATATAGGTATTATAAGGCGTCGGCTTTTCGAGTTCGACTCGCGTGATGCCGCGGCCGAGCGTGCCTTTGCCGCCGACGAGGCCATAGACGATCGTCGGATCCGATTGCAGCCGCATGCGCTTTGCCAGCCGATTCATAAAGACGCTTGCAACGCGCGACCTCTCGTCCGCCTTGCCCGTTTCTTTTTCGACGATCGAGGCCAGAGTCACGAGCTCATAGGGCGAATGCAGCGGCAGATTATTGGCACGCCGCGCCCAGATCTGGTCGACGACCTTCTTTTGATCGTCCTGCATTTTTCTGATGAGGTCGGCCCGCGACGCACCCCGCACGACCTTATAAGTGTCCGGCATCAGCGTGCCCTCTTTGGGCAAATCCCTCACATCGCCGATGAGAACGTCATTTTCCTGCAGGCGCTCGACGATCTGCTGGGTGGTCAGCCCCTCCGGGATGGTAATCGCGTGCAGGACCTGCTTGCCGCTGACCAGCGTATCCATCACCTCGCGCAGGCTCGCGCCTTGCTTGAAGAGATATTCCCCGGCCTTTACCTTGGAACGGTTGCCTTCCACCAAAAGCGCGACATTGAGCGCAAAGGGGCTGTCGATTATCCCTTCATGCTCCAGCTCGCTGATGATTTCCGGAACATCGGTGCCCGGAACGATATAGAGCACTTTGTCGGCGGCGAGCGGCCCCGGTTCGCGCATGCGCTGCTCGCTCCAGATCAGCCCGATCATTACGGCGACGGCCGCGATCAGAAGAAACGACAGGAAACCGCTGAGGGCGGAAAGCATCGGCCGCCGCCGGCTCGGGGGCAAAGGCGGCGGAGGCGGCGCCGCGTCAGGCTGCAGCGCTTCGTTCGGGCTTTGGGGCGCGACCCGATAGCCGGCGAATCGACCACCCGGACGTTGATCGGATCTCTGCCCCGTTTTGTCGTCTTGGTCGTTTGGAGGCGCGCCGCCCATCAACTCAACTCACCCAGTCCGCTTCATTGCGCCGCCTATCGCCCGTGGACGCCCCACGGACTGCGACTTTCGACGGCGCATTTTGCCAGCCGGTTGGATCGGCGACAACCCAACCCGAAAAATGTGGCTAATTCGCGTTGAGATTCAAGCGGCCAGCGTCGCCGCCAAAGCTATTCGGCTTGCTTGAAGATCAAACAGGCGTTTGTTCCGCCAAAGCCGAAGGAATTCGAAAGAACGAATTCGACCTCGCGCTTGCGCGCCTTGTGAGGAACAAGATCGATCTTCGTTTCCATCGAGACATTGTCGAGGTTAAGGGTCGGGGGGACGATCTGATCGCGCATCGCCAGAAGCGAAAAGATAGCTTCGACCGCTCCGGCCGCGCCGAGTAGATGTCCGATGGCCGATTTTGTCGACGACATGGACAGCGAACTTACCCCTTCGCCGACAAGCCGCTGGACGGCCTGCAACTCGATCTCGTCGCCAAGCGGCGTCGAAGTGCCATGCGCGTTGATGTAATCGATGTCGCCCGGCGAAATTCCGGCGCGTTTAATCGCGCTGCTCATGGCCCTGAAGGCGCCGTCTCCGGTCGGTTGCGGCGCAGTGATGTGATAGGCGTCGCCCGACATGCCATAGCCGACCACTTCGCCGTAGATGCGCGCGCCACGCGCCTTGGCATGTTCATAGGCTTCGAGCACGACGCAGCCGGCGCCCTCGCCGACGACGAATCCGTCGCGATCCTTGTCGTAAGGGCGTGAGGCCTGCTTCGGCCGGTCGTTGAAGCCGGTCGACAGCGCCCGGCAGGCGGCAAAGCCCGCGATCCCGATGCGGCTGATCGGCGATTCGGCGCCTCCTGCGACCATCACTTCGGTGTCGCCAAGGGCAATCAGGCGCGCGGCGTCGCCGATCGCGTGAGCCCCCGTCGAACAGGCGGTGACGACCGCATGATTTGGACCGCGCAATCCATGCTGGATCGAGACATAGCCGCCGGCAAGATTGATGAGGCGGCCCGGAATGAAAAAGGGAGACACGCGGCGCGGCCCTTTTTCGTGCAGCGTGATCGCGGTTTCAGCGATGCCGCCAAGGCCGCCGATGCCTGAGCCGATGAGAACGCCGGTCTCGATCTGGTCCTCGTAGCTCGTCGGCTTCCAGCCGGCGTCGTTCAACGCCTGCGTCGCCGCCGAGACAGCGTAAAGGATGAAATCGTCAACCTTACGCTGCTCTTTCGGCTCCATCCATTCATCGGGATTAAAGGCGGCGTCCCGGCCATCGCCACGCGGAACCGGCATGGCGACCTTGCAGGGCAAATCCGATGTGTCGAACCCGTCGATGATGCGGGCGCCGCTTTGACCTGCAAGTAAACGGCTCCAGGTCGGCTCGACGCCGCAGGCGAGCGGCGACACCATGCCGAGACCGGTAACGACAACCCTACGCATGTTTGGACCCGGCCAATATGTCACCCTGCGCCCAGCCAATTCCGGCGGCCGCTTTAGCTCCTGCCGAAAGGATTCGCTCTCGAGATTGAGTTCGCAGCCGCCCGACTACGCTTGAAACATCAAGCGGCGGTCGCCTTTTGGAGAAAGTTGACCGCATCGCCAACGGTCACGATCGTTTCGGCTGCGTCGTCGGGAATCTCAACGCTAAATTCCTCTTCGAACGCCATGACCAGCTCGACGGTGTCGAGCGAGTCCGCGCCGAGATCCTCGATGAAGTTGGCGTTGTCGACAACTTTATCGGCATCTACCCCGAGATGCTCTATGACTATCTTCTTCACCCGCTCGGCGACATCGCTCATGGTCGTTTAATCCCTCGTCCTAACAAATTTGCCGACATAGGCCGACGTCGATGCGCGGCACTCGGCGTCCTTGCCATGCTCGCTGCCCGTAACTCGCGCCGGCGTCGCCGATCGATCGAGTTTCATGCACGGCGCCGGATCGAGGTCCAGAAACTGGCGCCTCAATCCCGCAAAGATCGCTTCCCTGACTGCTCAACGCTGGCTTGGTAACACACTTCAATCCCATTGGCGAGAGGCTGCGCGAGGCGCCGAAAACTCGCCCTAATATACTCAAATCATTGCCATTCCTCCGTTAACATGCAGAGTTTGGCCAGTCACGTAGGATGCTTCCGAACTCGCCAGATAAACGACCGAGGCGGCGATTTCGGCGCCGGTCCCGAGCCTGCCCATCGGCACAGTCTGAAGCACGGCGGCCCGCTGCTTCTCATTGAGGACGTCCGTCATCGGGCTTTCGATGAACCCCGGGGCCACGCAATTGACCGTGACGTTCCGGCTCGCCACCTCGGCGGCGAGACTTTTGAACATGCCGATCATCCCCGCCTTCGAGGCGGCATAATTGCCCTGCCCCGGATTGCCGACGACGCCGACGACGGACGAGATCCCGATGATGCGCCCGTAGCGTTTGCGCATCATCGATTTAACGCACGCCCGCGCCAGACGGAAGGTCGCCGTGAGATTGACCGCGATGACCTTGTCCCATTCCTCATCCTTCATTCGCATGAAGAGATTGTCTTTCGTCACGCCAGCGTTGCTGACCAGAATGTCGAGGCTGCCCATCGCGGCTTCCGCGGCCGGAACGAGCGCCTCGACGGCCTTTGTGTCGGAGAGGTCGCAGGGCAGCACCTCGACCCGTGTGGCGAGCTCGGTCGCAAGCGCGTCGAGCGGATCGCGCCGCGTGCCGGATATGGCGACCGTCGCGCCCTGAGCGTGCAGGGCGCGGGCGATTGCCTGGCCGATGCCGCCGCTGGCGCCGGTGACGAGGGCGGTCCTGCCAGTGAGATCGAACATTTGAGGAAAACTCCAAAAGCGCCGGTCAGGCTTGCGCCTTATAGCCGGCTATATCGGCGGGCGTCCCTACGGAAATGCCGGTCGCGTCGGCGCAAACGCGCTTGACGAGGCCTGACAAGACCTTGCCGGCGCCGCATTCGACGAACAGGGAGACCCCCTTGCCCGCCATGAAAATCAGGCTTTCGCGCCAGCGGACGGCGCCCGTCACCTGCGCTACAAGAAGACGGCGGATTTCGGCCGGATCGCTCACCGGCGCCGCCAGCACATTGGCGACGAGGGGCGCGCAGGGGGGCCGGATCTCGACCTTCGCCAGGGCCGCCGCCATAGCCTCGGCCGCCGGCCGCATCAAGCTGCAATGGAAAGGCGCCGACACGGGCAGCAGCAGCGAACGCCGCGCTCCTTTCGTCTTGGCGATTTCGATGGCGCGGTTGACGGCGGCGACTGAACCAGACACCACCACCTGACCGCCGCCATTGTCATTGGCGACGTCGCAGACCGCGCCGGGGCCTGCTTCTTCAGCCGCCTGTCTCGCAATCTCGGCCGCCGCCTCGACCTCGACGCCAAGCAGGGCGGCCATCGCCCCTGCTCCAACGGGCGCGGCGTCCTGCATGGCCATGCCGCGCAGACGCAGCAATCTCGCGGCCTCGGCGACGCTGAAAGATCCCGCCGCCGCCAGCGCCGAATATTCGCCAAGGGAATGGCCGGCGACAAAGGCCGCGTCGCGCGAGAGATCAAGCCCGGCTTCCGCCTCAAGCACGCGGATAGCGGCGAGGCTCGCCGCCATCAGGGCCGGCTGCGCATTCGCTGTCAAAGTGAGTTCGTCCTGCGGGCCTTCGAACATCAGCTTCGACAGGCGCTGCCCCAAAGCCTCGTCGACGTCGTCCAGAACAGCCCGCGCCTGCGAAAACTCATCCGCCAAAGCCTTGGCCATGCCGACAGACTGCGATCCCTGGCCCGGAAAAATGAAAGCTTTCGACGTCCCGCCCAATGCGCCAACCTGACCTGTTGCCCGTTTCGGAAGCGGCAGCGAGTCGCATTGCCGTCAACGCCTGTCAAGACGCCCGGGCCAAATCATTTTCCAGGCGATGCAGCCAAGCGCCGCCCAAACCATCGCATTCTCTTGCGTCGCGCCGCGTGCTCTTGGGTCGCGCCGCGTGGAATTCTCTTGCGTCCCGCCGCGCGCGGGTGAAGCTTTCACAAAGCGATTCGGCCAATGCGAAGGATTGAAGAAGCCCATGCTGCCAATTCCGGGCAAGGCCTGCGGCGCGTGCAGCTTCTGCTGCAAGGTTCTCGAAATCGTCGAATTCGAGAAGCCGGCGGGCCTGTTGTGCGAAAACTGTCTGAAATCGGGCGGCTGCGGCATCTACGAATCCCGGCCCGATGTTTGCCGTGACTATGAATGTCTCTGGAAGGGCGATCGCGGCCTTGGAGCGCCATTGCGCCCCGACCGGGTCGGCGTCATTTTGATGGAGGATCCCGATTCGGACGAGTATCGCGCCGTTTGCGATCCGGCCAAGCCCTTGGCCTGGCGCCATCCGCTCGTCTTCCAACATCTTGTGGCGATGGCCAGGAGCGGCCGGATCGTCGTCGCCAAAGCGGGGCTGAAATCCTGGCGGATCAGGGCCAGCGGCGAAACTGGACCCTGCATCTGAAACGCGCGGAACGCCCCGCGCCGCCACAAAATCCGCACGCGGCGGCGAACGCGCCTTGCCTACTGGCGAAATCACGCTATAAAGCGCCCTTCGCGGCTTCGGCTGGGGGCTGAACGGAAAGCTCGTTTTGCGGGCAGGATCTTCAAAAGATCCGATTTCCAGTGTCTCCGCCTTCGTTTGTCTTGTCGAGCCTTTCCAGGGCTCGAAGGGCTCTGCGCCGGAGCGCCGCGACCACGTAAAGAAAGGCAATGAAAATGGCTCTCTACGAGCATATTTATCTTGCTCGTCAGGATATTTCCGCCCAGCAGGTGGAAGCCTTGACCGAGCAATTCAGAGCGATCATCGAAGGCCTCGGCGGCAAGATCGAGAAGGTCGAATACTGGGGCGTAAAGTCCCTCGCCTATCGCGTCAAAAAGAATCGTAAGGCCCATTTCACGCTTCTGAACATTGACGCCCCGCCAGCCGCCATCACCGAGATGGAGCGCCAAAGCGGCATCAACGAAGACGTCATCCGCTTCCTGACCATCCGCGTCGAAGCGCTCGAACAGGGCCAGTCGGCGATGATGCGCAAGCGCGATGACGACGACCGCGGCGATCGCGGCGACCGGCCCGACAGAGGAGACCGCAGTCGCGCCCCGCGTCCTGACCGGGGTCCAAGACGCCAGCGCGACGATGTCGGCGCCGTTGAGGAGGGCACTTTCTGATGACGACCGCAGCAGCTCCCCGCCGTCCGTTCTTTCGCCGCCGCAAGACCTGCCCATTTTCGGGCCCCAACGCGCCGAAGATCGACTACAAGGATACGCGCCTGCTTTCGCGTTACATTTCGGAGCGCGGCAAGATCGTGCCCTCGCGCATCACCGCTGTCTCCGCCAAGAAGCAGCGCGAGCTCGCGCAAGCGATCAAGCGCGCCCGCTTCCTTGGACTGTTGCCCTACGTGATCCGCTGATCGACAGGCGCGCCTCTGCCGCATGATCATCGAAAAGACGCAAGCTTTTTCGATAACGCATGCTCGAAAGCAAAATGATGAAGAGCGCGGTCGCCCAAGGCGCTGCGCTTTCGCCTTCGGCGGCCCTTAAGCTCATTGAGCGACATGGCTTCAGGCGGACTTCAGTTTTCCCGGATCGGCCATTTGTCCGGTTCGGCCAATGTGTTGGGACGGGTGGAGGCGTTAAGTTTCCGACCCGCCTCTAACCGCCGATGAGCGGGACAGCAGGATTATGAAGAGTCGCTTTTCTCAGTTTGGCGCTTCGAGCGCGGTCGCAGTCGGAGCAGGTCTTGCTTCCGCCCTGCTGTTCAGCCTGGTCAGCCAGGCGACCATCGTCGCTATCGCGCTCGCCTATCTTTCGCCGCTCCCGATCATGATCGCTATGATCGGTTTCGGCCGCGCCGCCGGCGTAACGGCGACGTTTGTCGCCACGCTTGCCGTGTTCGCGGTCGCATTCGTCCAGCAGGCGGGCGAAGCAGAAGGCGCAGCGCTTGCCGCGGCGGGAATCGCGGGATTGACTTTTGCGCTAAGCCTGGCAGCGCCGGCTTTGTGGCTAAGCTATCTTGCCGCGACCAGCCGGCCGAAGGATGGCCCCACCTGGAGCGGCGCGCCCGCAGCCGGACGATCCGGCGCGCAGGACCGATCAACGCTCGAGCGGCTGCTCGCCTATGGCGTCGCTGTATCTGCGACGATCGCAGTCATCGCCACTGTCGTCGTCAGCGCGCGTCAGGGCGGCTTCGAGGCGGCGCTGAACCACGCCGCCGGCGCGTTGACGCCCATGCTCAAGATCCTCGCCGCGGAAGCGCCGCTTCCATCTGGCGTTGATCTTCTCAAACTGGCGCGGCTGATCGTGCTGGCCGCGCCGCCGGCGGTCGCGGCTTCAACCCTGCTGATGCTGCTGCTCAATCTCTGGCTCGCCGCACGCGTCGCGCAGGTTTCCGGACGATTGTCGCGCCCCTGGCCCGACATTCCCCACGAATTGCGGCTTTCGCGCATCTATGCCCCTGTCTTCCTCGCGGCGGTGGGCGTCGCTTTCGTCGGGGGCCTTGCCGGAACCATCAGCGCCATCGTCGCGGCGGCGCTCGGCATGGCGTTCGCTCTGCAGGGCCTTGCGGTCATCCACGACGTCTCGCGTGGGTCGAAGTACCGGGTCTTCATTCTCGGGCTTGTCTACATAGCCCTCATTATACTGGCGCCGCCGTGGCTGCTTATCGCTTTCGCCGCGCTCGGGCTCGTCGAATCCATATTCTCTCTGCGTGATCGCAAAAAGAATTCGATTTCTCCAAAATCTTGAAACAACTCGAAGGATTAAACCAATGGAAGTGATCTTGCTGGAGCGCGTCGCCAAGCTCGGACAGATGGGCGATACGGTTCGCGTCAAGGACGGCTATGCGCGCAATTTCCTCCTGCCCGGCGGAAAGGCTCTGCGCGCGACTCCCGGCAATAAGGCCAAGTTCGAGGACCAGAGGATTCAGCTGGAGACCCGCAACCTTGAACTCAAAACTGAAGCGTCGCGCGTCGCGGAAAGTCTCAACGGCCAGAGTTTCGTCGTCATTCGCCAGGCTGGCGAGACCGGGCATCTCTACGGCTCGGTGTCTCCGCGCGACATAGCGGACGCGATCACGGCCGGCGGCTTTACCGCCAACCGCAACCAGGTGGTGCTCGGCGCGCCGATCAAGACCATCGGATTGCACCAAGTCCCGGTTCATCTCCATCCCGAGGTTATCGCGACGGTCACGGTCAATGTCGCCCGCTCGGTCGCCGAAGCCGAACGCCAGGCTGTCGGCGAAGAAATCAATGTCATCGAAGAAACCACGATGGATGATCTTGGCCTTGAGGTCGGAGCAGCTCTTGCCGACGCGGGCGGCAGCCTTGGCGACAGATAAGCTTCGCGGCGGTCTGTGGGCCGCGGCCTGAGCTCAATAATAATTCCTCTGAACTCAAAGCCTCCCATGCAAACGCGGGAGGCTTTTTCTGTTCAGCGACAGCGGCGCAGGGCGGCCCGCGCGGATAGCGCTGGCGCCCGGCGGCGCGGGTTGCGGAAGCTGAGGCCAATCAAACGAGCGGCGCTGTCGCTGGCGCCCCCTTCGTTTGTTTGATTTTGCAAAGATACGATCAGAAAGCGCGCTGGACTCGAACGCGGCCTTCATATTCGTTCTCGCTGCCCTTGAAGCCCGGCAGGCCGACAGAGTTCAGCACGCTGTCGGGCGCAAGACCCGCCGGACGCGACTGGGATACGTTGACGTACATAAACTCAGCGCCGACGTCGAAGCCTTTGATCGGCGTCCAGACGAGGTTCGCGCCAACGCGCGTGTTCGTGAGGTTTGCGGCGCCAACGGCCCCGCCAAAGCCCGCAAGCGCATTGTTCGAATAATTGATGGCCGCGAAAGATCCAAAGAATGCCGAGGCAAG
Organism: Methylocella tundrae; assembly: GCF_901905185.1. Classification (GTDB taxonomy): domain Bacteria; phylum Pseudomonadota; class Alphaproteobacteria; order Rhizobiales; family Beijerinckiaceae; genus Methylocapsa; species Methylocapsa tundrae. Next base: position 25,547 of record NZ_CABFMQ020000075.1, on the reverse strand, counting down.
GGTTGGCAGCCAATAGTGCTTATAGGCCCCCGTTACGGAAAAACCCGATTGCTGCTCGCAGATGCCGCTGAGTGTGAAGATGCAGTCGTATAAATTGGCGTTCCAGCCAGCGCCGCCGTCGGATGGCGAATAGCCCGAGCCCGTGAAGCGATTGCTCGAGACGGCGCCATAGGATGAAGAAAGATTATCGCCCCAGATGTAGCTGACCGCCCCTTTTTCATAGGCCGCTTGCAGCCACAGCTTGTCGCCTGGCGAGAGATAATCGGCGTTCAGCTGAACGCCGGTCTGCGCCGCCCAGCCATAGGCGTTCGCGCTCGCAGCGGGAGAAGCGTAGGACGCGCTCGCAGGACTGGCGGAGGTGGCGTAGAGGCTGCCGCGCGCTTCGTGACCCGCGGCGGACACCTGAACCGAGCCCCAGGGCTGATCGACGCGGACATTGCCGACAATATCGGGCCAGGCCGTCCCCGACGGAGCGCCGGCGAAGGATGTCCCCGAGACGCCGCCGACCCGGATATTCTGGATCGAGCCTCCGGCGTAAGAGGTGCTTGCGACCGTGCTGCCGATCTGGGCCTCGCGCGCATTCTCATCCTCCAGCGAGATCGTGCCGGAAAAGCCGTCGCCGAATGTATGGGTATAGGCGAGCAATTGCGTCGTCGCCGAAGATCCGGCTATTCTTTGAAAATTATAGGCGTTTGCGTAAAAGTCGAACATCGACTGCGCGCGGCCCGCGGTCAGGCCCGCGAACTGGATGAACGCCTTGTTGATGACGGTCGTCGCGCGCGTCACGCTGTTTCCGGCGCCTGCGTTATAGGGGTTCGCGGCGAAGCTGGAGGCTGTGCTCCAGGACCCAACGTTCCCTGCGCCGGTCCCGACAAAAGCGTCCATGCGGAAAAAGGCGCGCAGGGTTCCCCAAGGCGTGCCGGTGCGGGCGTCCAATTCGACGCGGCCGAGCGCATCCCACCCGGCGTCATCACGCGAGCGCGCGTTCGAATATTGCGCGACGGTCGGGATGTAACCCCAGGCCGTGGAGCCGCCGCCGTTGCGCACGGGATTGGAATAGATCCAGGGGTTTGAAGTCCCGCCCTTGCCCGAAATCATGCCGGTGGCGCCGATTGGCGCGACGCTGTAGCCGGCGTTAAAGGACTGCACCTCGGAAAGGGCAAGGCCGCCGATCTTGAGACAGGTGTCTGTGCCGGGCACAAAGAAGAAGCCCGCCCCATAGGCGTCGCAGACCCTCACATAGTCGATGGGAGCCTCAACCGTCGCCGCAGGCGAATCCGCCGCATGCCCCTCGGGCGCGCTCGCCAGGGCCATAACGGACCCTAGCAGGAGGCCCTTCAAGAGCATCATGTCAAACCTCCGATTGAAGACCCAATCAGGACCGGCCTGGCATCCGGCGCCACAGCGGCAGTAACAATTGCCTTCGCGAAGCTTAAGATTCGGACTGTCCAAGCATATTTTGGTCCCGTTCTTTGCTCGGATCAAACCGCATTATAGGCCGCGTCGCCCTGACCGCCAATTGCGTTCTATCGAATCGAAGATCGGTTCTCGCCTCCCCTCTCGCTCGCATCGCCACCCTAGACGCGAGCCCTATCCGGGGAAACAGATTTCAGGCACAAGACCGCGTTTCAGTCATTAACTGTGGCGTTAGTGCAACCTTTACAAGAGGCGGCGGCCAAGATCGGTCGCTGGAGGGTCTTGCCATCGCCCTAAGGGTCGGGCATATGTGCCAAATCAACGGAGACCGCGCAGCCATGCGCCGCTCCGCTGGTTTGGAGATGTGGCCGAGAGGCTGAAGGCGGCGGTTTGCTAAACCGTTATAGGGTTGTAAAGCCCTATCGAGGGTTCGAATCCCTCCGTCTCCGCCAACCAGCCTCCAGCGGCTCGCTTCAGGTCTGTTCAGGCTGGGACGGGTGCGCGCTGGGCGCGGTCCGGAGTAAACGCAATGTATCTGGCTGGATTTCGACTTGACCGTTTTCGACGCGGCGGCGCTGGCGGCCGGGGACGATCGAGGTCTTTCTTGCCAGCGACGGCTTCGCTCGCCCTCGCCATAGCGGCCGCCATGTCCTCGCCAGCGAGCGCCGCTCCCGAACCGCCGACGGGCTTGTGGTTCACCAAAAATGACGGCTCGATCATCAAAATCGCGCCTTGCGGCGCGGATTATTGCGGCACGCTGATCTGGCTGAAAGAGCCGAACGGCTTCGATGGAAAGCCCAGGATCGACAAATATAACGAGGATCCCGCCAAAAGGGGGCGGTCACTGGTCGGGATCGAAATCCTCATAGATCTCGCGGCGGACGATGACCGTTGGCGCGGCAAGGCCTATAATCCCGAGGACGGCAAAACCTATGACATCACCTTCAAGGTCGTGCCGGACAAAATCACCGGCGACAAGGCGGAAATCGAAGGTTGCATCCTGAAGATTCTTTGCAAGACCGACGTTTTCACCAAAACGCAATCCGTGCCCAAGGACGCGACGCCGGCGCCATAAATGGAGCCCTTGCGCCAGCGCTTGCATTCGCATCGGCGGGGCCGCATTGATCGGCCCGTGAGGTCCAGGTGGATGGTACTGTAGTGTTTCGTCGCCGTCAGCGAAGTGTGAGACTTTTGCGTCCGCTTGCCGGAGGAGCCTTGTCCGCTAACCCTTGGGCCCTTGGCTCGGGGCCATCGTTCGGCCCGGCGCAAGTCTTTCCTGCGAGGCTGGCGATCGCCCTTGTCTGCGCCACGGCATCAATGGCGGGCGCCATGGCGCAGGAGCCAAATCCCAAGGCCAAGCCAGGCCTTATCATGCCGCTCCCTCCATCGCGCCCAGCCAATCTGGGCTCGCCGCCAGCCGGCGCCATCCCGGCCCCGGTCGCGCCTCCCACGGCCGCGCCACAGCCGCCAGCACCCGATGCAGCTCCCGCCGCTCCCGTTCAAAGCACGACGGCGGGGCCGCATCCCTTGCCAGTGGCCTCGCGCCAAAGGATGCATGAGTGCGGCGCCGAATGGCAGAAAATGAAAATGGACGGATCGGCGAGGGATAAGACCTGGCATGATTTCGCGGAGATCTGTCTCGCTCGATAAAGTGAGACCAGCTGCGCTGCGATCATCGCGCGATTGGCGTCTTGCTCGAACCGAGCTTCACCCCGGCGTCGCGCCGGGAGAGATGATTCGAGGACGCGAGCGCCATCATCAGACACGGCGACATTTGGGGCCGCTCATCGCCTCGTCTTCTTTGCTCCGGCTTTGATGGATCAATCAAAAAAAACGGAGACAGCCCGCGACGAAATCGCGGCGCGCAGGCAGCGCGTGGCATACGGCCGAGGCCGGCTGTCTCCATGCATCCGCAAACGGTCGAGATCCGCGGCCGTTAAGCCGACTCCGGCGGAGTCGCCGGGGGAGGCGCCTTTGGCTTGCGGGGCGCGGTTTTCTTGACGGCGGCCTTCTTGACCGCGGCCTTCTTGACGGCGACCTTCTTGACGCTGGCTGACTTCGCGGGGGCCTTGCGCGCCGTCGACTTCACCACAGCCTTTTTCGCAACCGTCTTTTTGGCAGTCGCCTTTTGAGCGACGGCTTTCTTGGCCGGGGCTTTCTTGGCGACGGTCTTTTTCGCAACGGTCTTTTTGGCGACGGTCTTCTTTGTCGCCATTTTCTTCGTCGCGGTTTTCTTCGCCGGCGCCTTCGTAGCCACTGTCTTCTTCACAGCGGCCTTGGCGGGCGCGCTCTTTTTCGCAGCCGAAGTTTTCTTCGCTGCTGTCTTCTTCGCAGCGGTCTTCTTCGCTGGCGTCTTCTTGGTTGTTGCCTTAACCATGCTCGAACTCCCCTCCGATAAAACGTCAGTCGGTTCATGCGCCGACTAGAGGCGTGCATAGCGTAGCGTTGTTAATAAGACGCGCAAGAGGCGTTGCGATCCAGGCGTCATCATCACATGCGAAGACGCCATCGCTGGCGGCGTTAAAAACACATCCGCGTCAAGCGCGAAGAGCAAGCCGAGCGATCGTCATTCAATCGCACGCCGCCCGTGATGAGCCGCCGATGATCGGGCGAAACACACCGCCATCAAACGATGAAAGGCATCTCCAAAAGCCTTCGCCGGCATCCGTTGCCTAAATACAAAGCCATTGTTTTTTGAGGCTCTATTCAATTTTTGAAATTCATTCGAAGGCGCATACGGCAGCCGTGCAAAGCGCACTTCGAGCGAATGCAAAGCCGGGGAGCAACGCGCGGCGAGGGCTGTCAAAGCGCGTAAACAAGGATGAAAACAGATCCATTCGTCAGACTCGAATGGCGAACGTCAGCCGGCGATTTTGCAGGACTGCAGGCGCAAAAAAAAATGCTGGCAACTTCAAAAAAGATACGCCGCGGGGCGCGCCCGGCGTTTCGAACAACGATCGAGTCGCGAATCATCCAAAGTGATTCGCGACTCGCAATCCACCGCCCGTGGCTCGCAATCGCATCGCGGCGTCGAAACGAGGCGCCGCGCGAGGCTTGCGCGTCAGATGCCGAGCTTCGATTTCAGCTCATCATTGACGGCTTGCGGATTGGCTTTGCCGCCAGTCTGTTTCATCACCTGGCCGACGAACCAGCCAAGCATCGAAGGCTTCGCCTGCGCCTGCGCGACCTTATCCGGATTGGCCTTGATGATGGCGTCGACCGCGGCCGCGATGGCGCCGACGTCGGTCACCTGCTTCAAGCCGCGCGCCTCGACGATAGCTTTCGGATCGCCGTCCTTCTCTTCATTGATGATGATGGCGAGAACGTCCTTGGCGATCTTGCCGGATATGGTGCCGTCGGCGATGAGGTCGACGAGCCCGGCGATCTGGCCGGGCTTGATATGTGTCTGCGCGACCGGCAGCCCGACTGAATTCGCATAGGCTGCAACGTCGCCGGTGATCCAGTTGGCGACGAGCTTTGGATCGCGCGTCACGCCGCCGAAGCCGAGTGCCGCCTCATAATAATCGGCGGTCTCCTTATCGGCGACGAGCACGCCGGCGTCATAGGGCGGCAGCCCATAGTCCTTGATGAAACGCGCCTTCTTGGCGTCCGGCAATTCGGGCAGCCCGGCCTTCAGCCGATCGACATAAGCCTGATCGAACTCGAGAGGCAGCAGGTCGGGATCGGGAAAGTAGCGATAGTCGTGCGCTTCTTCCTTGGAGCGCATCGAACGCGTCTCGCCGCGCGCGGGATCGAACAGGCGCGTCTCCTGCTGGATGACGCCGCCGTCTTCGATGATGCCGATCTGGCGGCGCGCCTCGGTCTCGATCGCCTGGCCGATGAAGCGGATCGAATTGACGTTCTTGATCTCGCAGCGCGTGCCCAAAGGCTCGCCCGGCCTGCGCACCGAAACATTGACGTCGGCGCGCAAGGAGCCCTGCTCCATATTGCCGTCGCAAGAGCCGATGTAGCGCAGGATCGTGCGCAGCTTGGTGACATAGGCGCGCGCCTCATCGGACGAGCGCATGTCGGGCTTCGATACGATCTCCATCAGCGCGACGCCCGACCGGTTGAGGTCGACGAGCGACTCCGTCGCCGACTGATCATGCAACGATTTGCCGGCGTCCTGCTCGAGATGCAGCCGCTCGATGCCGACTTCGATCTGCTCGGTCGGCGACACGTCGACCGTGACGACTCCCTCGCCGACGATGGGGCTCTTGTATTGCGAGATCTGATAGCCCTGCGGCAGATCGGGATAGAAGTAATTCTTGCGGTCGAACACCGAGCGCAGGTTGATCTGCGCCTCAAGGCCAAGCCCCGTGCGGACAGCCTGCGCCACGCATTCCTCATTGATGACCGGAAGCATGCCAGGCATCGCCGCGTCGACGAGCGAGACATTGGCGTTGGGCTCATTGCCGAATTGCGTGGAGGCGCCGGAAAACAGTTTCGATCGCGATGTGACCTGAGCATGGATCTCCATGCCGATCACGACTTCCCAGTCGCCGGTCGCGCCCTTGATGAGTTTGGATGGCTTTGCGTGCGTGTTCATTTCCAATTGATCCCTTCTACGCGCAATGGAAGCGCACGGACGATCTCGGCAAAAGCGTCGAGTTCATGAACACAAGTCTTCCAAACGTAAGCTCTCAGCAGGTCCGGCACTTCAGGGGTGACGTGGTCGGCGTCCGCAAAAACTAAGGTAACAATCTTGAACCGATCGCCTTTCGTCCGTTCTTCCGCGATCGCGTAGTCAATCTCCGTACCCAAATATCCGCTGTCTCGATAATTCGCCGTCACAAAGAAGACCGCTGCGCAAGACTCGTGGAACCCCTGCAAAAGGCCACGTTCGAGTTTGACGCCCGCTGCCATAGCGTCCTCGTCAAGCCAAGGCTGAAAGCCGACCTGTTCCAGCGCCTTATGGAAACGTCGGACCATCGGCTTATCGACACCCCTATGACTCAGGAAGACGCGTTTTGGCATATGGCGCTCAACGTCGCTGGGACGGACGACAATTTCACCATACGCATGTTCTCTTACCCTTCCGAACTCGTCTCTGCGCTCTGCTTGGAAGTCCATTTTGAGTGTCAATTGACCTTTCAACCAGCCGTCACTCTGCAGGATTTCGAACGACTGTCTGAAGGCTTCTACATCCAGATCCCATCCCTGGGGTTTCCAAGACAGCCATTTGATCTCGTTCCGTCTGAGTACGCCTTCTAAGAATTCCTCCGCCTCTCTTTGGAAGCGCTGGCTCCCCAAAACGAAGTGTAGAGCTACTCCCAATCCTTCGTCATGTTGGCCCTGTAATTGCTGCCAGACGATATTACCCCCCAGCAAAATCTGGCAAACGAAGTGTTTCACTCAAGCCCACCATTTTTGCGGCGGCTTCACCTTCGGCGCCGCGTCTTCAATGACCTTCGCGACTGCGAACAAAGTCTCCTCATCGAAGGGGCGCCCGATCAGTTGCAGGCCGAGCGGCAGCCCTTCGCTCGACGCCCCCGCGGGAACGGCGAGGCCCGGCAGGCCCGCCATATTCACAGTCACCGTGAAGACGTCGTTCAGATACATTTCGACCGGATCGGCGGAGCCCTTTTCGCCGAGGCCGAAAGCCGCGGACGGCGTCGCCGGAGTCAGGATCGCATCGACGCCCTCGGCGTAGGCGCGTTCGAAATCGCGCTTGATCAAGGTGCGGATCTTCTGCGCCCGCACATAATAGGCGTCGTAATATCCGGCCGAAAGAACATAGGCGCCGATCATGATGCGACGTCGCACTTCCTTGCCGAAGCCGGCCGCGCGCGTCGCTTCATACATGCCGATGATGTCCTTGCCCGGAACGCGAAGGCCGTAGCGCACGCCGTCATAGCGCGCGAGGTTCGACGAGGCTTCCGCCGGCGCCACGATATAATAGGCCGGCAAGGCATAGCGCGTATGCGGCAGTGAAATGTCGACGATCACGGCGCCCGCCTCTTTCAGCCATTCGACGCCCTGGCGCCAGAGCGCGTCGATCTCGGCGGGAATGCCGTCAAGCCGGTATTCTTTCGGAATGCCGATCTTCAGGCCTTTGACGCCGCGCCCGAGCGCGGCCTCATAGTTCGGCACCGGCGCATCGACCGACGTCGTATCCTTGGGATCATGGCCCGCCATCGAGCGCAGAAGGATCGCGGCGTCCTGAACCGTGCGGGCGATGGGTCCTGCCTGATCGAGCGAGGACGCGAAAGCGATGATGCCCCAGCGTGAGCAGCGCCCATAGGTCGGCTTGACGCCGACGGTGCCTGTGAAGGCCGCCGGCTGGCGGATCGAGCCGCCCGTGTCCGTCGCCGTAGCGCCAAAGCAGAGCCGCGCCGCGACCGCCGCGGCCGAGCCGCCGGAGGAGCCGCCGGGAACCAGCGGCGCGTCGGAGCCATTGCGCCGCCACGGCGAGATCACCGGCCCGAAATAAGAGGTCTCGTTCGACGAGCCCATCGCAAATTCATCGAGATTGAGCTTGCCCAGCATCACCGCGCCGTCGCGCCAGAGATTTGCGCTGACGGTCGACTCATAGGCCGGCGTGAAGCCTTCGAGAATATGGCTCGCGGCGGTCGTCGGCACGCCTTCCGTGCAATAGAGGTCCTTGATCCCAAGAGGTATGCCTTCGAGCGGTCCCGCCTCGCCCTTGGCGATCCGCGTATCGGACGCCGCCGCCATCGCCAAGGCCTTGTCCGGCGTCTCGGCGAGGAAAGCGTTGAGGGTTCGCGCCTTCTCGATCTCGGCGATCTGCGCGCGCGCGAGATCGACGGCGGAGACTTCTTTCTTCAAAAGCGCATCGCGCGCCTCAGTGAGGGTAAGGTCGGTGAGTGCGGTCAACGTCGCGTCCGTTCTGCCTTGAGTTATCGTTCCGGGTTGTCGAGCGCCTGAACGCTTCTATTCAACCACCTTCGGCACCTTGAAGAAGTGGTCGTCGCGCTCCGGCGCATTGGCGACGATGGCGTCGGCGATCCCGCCATCGGTCACGACGTCGGGACGTTTCTTCATCGGCATCGGCATGACCGAGGTCATTGGCTCTATTCCCTCGACGTCGACGCTGGCCAGCTCCTCGACAAAGCTCAAAATGGCATTGAGCTCCTCCTGCAGATGTGGCACGTCTTCATCGCTGACCTTGATACGAGCAAGATGCGCGATACGCCGCACGGTCGCCTGATCGACGGACATGAGTTCTTCCTTGCCATGATTACGAAGAGGCAGCCTATAGCACCGGCAGTCGGCGCTGGGCAAACAGCGAGGCGACCGGCCGCACGCGGAGGATTCCCGCAAGGAAAAGTCTTCGGCCCGCACCGCCGCCCGCATGTCGGCGATATGGGCGCGGCCGCCCGAATTTTCATCGCCGCCGGCGCAAATACAGGAATTTTTCGTGAAACAGGAAGTCTTGCATCGCCTTCCAAACGCGCCGGCCGGGCGTCCGCCCGTCCTTTTCGTCCACGGGGCGTATAGCGCCGCCTGGATCTGGGAGGAACATTTTTTACGCTTTTTCGCCGATCGGGGTTATCCCGCCTACGCCGTCTCCCTGCGTGGTCATGGCGCGAGCGAAGGCGATCTTTCGAGCGCGTCCTTCAGCGACTATGTGGACGACGTCGAAATCGCCGCCAAAGCGATCGGCGGCGAGCCGGTTTTGATCGGCCATTCGATGGGAGGCCTCGTCGCCCAGCATTATCTCGCCCGCGGCGGCAAGGCCAAGGCTCTTGTGGCGCTCGCCTCGGCGCCGCCCTCAGGGCTTCGATCGTCGGCGCTGCACATGACGATGTTCGCGCCGGACGTGCTGTTCCAGCTGGCCCTGCTGCAAAGCCTCGGACCCAATTGGACATCGCCGGCGGTGATCAGCCGGGCGCTTTTTTCCAGCCGGTCAACGCTCGAATCCAAATCGGGGCTTTTTCAAAAAATTCAGCGGGAGTCGCCCCGCGCCAGCGCCGACTTGCTGGCGCCGCCGGCGCTCAGCCTCTTCGATGCGGGTAAAAAAACCCCGACCTTTGTGCTCGGCGGCGACGCCGATGTATTCCTGCCGCGCTCGGCGCTGCAGGAGATCGCCGATTTCTGGCAGGGCGACCTCGAAGTGCTGCCCGGCGCGCCGCATGGGCTGATGATCGACACGGCATGGCGTGACATCACCGCCGAGAAGATCATCGCCTGGCTCGACGCCAAGGTCGCGGCCTAGAGCATATTCCGATCAGATCGGTTTGATCTGATTGACAAGAATATGCTCAAGCTTTTGAATCTAGAGCGCTTTCCGATCGAATGACTTCATTCGATCGGAAAGCGCTCTAGCCGCGGCGGGCGCGCGCCAGCCGCCCGATCAGCTTGCTTGCCTCGCGCAACCACAGCACCGAGCTCGCCACCGCGGCGCAGAGAAGCCAGTCGCCCGCGCTAAGGCCCGTGGTCGAGAAAGCCTCCTGCAGAAAAGGCAGATAGATCACGCCAGCCTGCAGGAGGAGCGAAAAACCGACGGCCCCCCACACCCAGGGATTTGCGGCGGAGCCGCTGAACGCGCTACGCTCATCGGAGCGCGCATTGAAGACGTTGAACAGCTGAAACATCACCAAGGTCGTGAACGCCATCGTTTGAGCGTGGCTGATCGTGCCTGTGCCTTCGATCAGGCCGCCCGGAAGCGACAAATCGAGCACAAGCAGCGTTCCAACAGCCATCACCGCGCCGACAAAGAAGACGCCCACCCACATCCGGCGCGTAATCACGCCTTCCCCGCGCGGGCGCGGGGGCTGGTTCATAATTCCCGGATCAGGGGGATCGACGCCGAGCGCCAGCGCCGGCGCCCCGTCTGTGACGAGATTGATCCATAGAATTTGCGTCGCCGCCAGCGGCAGGACGACGCCGGATTCTCCCGCAGCTCTCAACCCGAGCGCCTGGGTCAAAAGCACTCCAAAGAACATGGTCATGACTTCGCCCATGTTCGACGAGAGCAGGTAGCGCAGAAATCGTCTGATGTTCGAAAAGATGGCTCGGCCCTGCTCGACCGCGGCGACGATGGTGGCGAAATTATCGTCGGCGAGCACCATGTCGGCGGCCTGCTTCGTAACTTCCGTCCCGCTCACGCCCATGGCGACGCCGATGTCGGCTGTCTTCAGGGCGGGCGCGTCGTTGACGCCGTCGCCGGTCATCGCGACCGTCATGCCTTCGCGCTGCAATGACTTGACGATCCTGAGCTTATGTTCGGGATCGACGCGCGCATAGACCGAGACCTCGCGGACCGTCCGGTCCAAGACATCGTCCGGCATCAATTCGATCTCTGCGCCTGTGACAGCGCGGCCGTCGTCGCAGATGCCGAGTTCCCTCGCAATCACAGCCGCGGTCCTCGGATGATCGCCGGTAATCATGATGGGGCGGATGCCAGCGCCCTTCGCGCGCGCGACGGCCTCCCTCGCTTCGACTCGAGGCGGATCGATCATCCCGATCAGGCCGAGAAAGACGAGATCATGCTCCACCGCATCATCGAATGGTCTATGCGCTGAGGCGGCTTCCGGCAGCGAACGGAAGGCGACGCCGAGCACGCGCAAGGCCTCGCCGGCAAGCTCGTCGTTGACGGCGAGTATTTCCGCGCGTCGCTTCGCCGTCAAAGCAACGGCCGTTTCACCGACACGTTCGTGCGAGCAGCGCGCCAGCAGGGCGTCCGCGGCGCCCTTTGTAAAGACCAGCAAGCGCTCCGCTCTTTCGGCATCGGCATGAACCGTGCTCATCAACTTGCGCTGCGAGGAGAAAGGCAGCTCTCCAAGGCGCTCGAAGCTACGATTCAACTCTTCCGGGTCGAGCCCCGCCTTGCGTGCGGCGACAAGCAGCGCGCCCTCTGTTGGATCGCCCTGCACTGTCCAGCGTCCGCCGTGATCCACCAGGACTGCGTTGTTGGCGCAACCGGCTGCGGTAAGCGCCCACGACACTTCGGCTTGCAGCACGTCGCCGAGCAGCCCGCCGTCGCAGCTCAACTTCCCATGCGGATCGTAACCCGTTCCGGCGAAGTCAGCGCGCCCTTGCGCGGTCACGGCGACGCGCGCCGTCATCTCGTTCTTGGTGAGCGTGCCCGTCTTGTCCGACGCGATGACAGTTGCGGAGCCGAGCGTTTCGACAGCCGCGAGGCGGCGGATGATGGCGCGCTTTTGCGCCATACGCTGGACGCCGAGAGAAAGCACCGCCGTTACGATTGCCGGCAGGCCTTCCGGCACGGCGGCGACGGCGAGCGCCACGCCGAAGATCAAGACATCGATCACGGCCCGGAAACCGCGCACGTCCTCAACGAAAAGAATCGTCGCGATCATCACCACGGCGATCGCCACGACGCCAGCCCCGAGCAGCTTGCCAACGTGGTCCAGCTCCCGCTGCAACGGTGTCGGCTCGGCCGGCGCTTGCATCAACATGTCGGCGATGCGCCCCATTTCCGACCGCATCCCTGTCGCCGTGACGACCGCGCGGCCGCGACCGTAAGTCGCGGCGGAGCCGTTGAAGATCATGTTGCGCCGATCGGCCAGCGCGACCTCTCCAGAAATCGCATCAATGTCCTTCGCCACCGGCACGCTCTCGCCGGTCAGCGCGGCCTCGGCAATCTGCAAAGAGGTCGATTCAATCAGCCGCGCGTCGGCGGGGACAGTGTCGCCTTCCTCGATCAGGATGATGTCGCCCGGCACGAGCTCGGCCGCCGGAATTCGCGCTCTCTCGCCGCCGCGAACCACGTTGGCGTGCGCCGTCGACATCCGCTGCAGCGCGGCGGCGGCCTGCTCCGCGCGAGCCTGTTGGACATAGCCCATGATGGCGTTGACAAGAACGATAGCGATGATCGCCATAGCTTCGAACGGCAATGCCGAGTTGCGCTCATAGAGCCAGCTCGCGGCAGAGACGAGCGCTGCGATCAGCAGCAGGATTACAAGAACATCCTTGAACTGCGCCGCGAATTTACGCCATCGGGGCGTTGGTTTTTCGGGCGTAAGCTCGTTCTGGCCATATTGGCTGAGCCGCTCGCGCGCCTGCGTCTCGCTCAATCCGGATCGCCAATCCGTATGGAGCGCCGCCAGCACCTGATCGACCGACCGTTGATGCGGCGCAATCGTCGATTCTACGCTGTTGCTTCCCACCGCGTCTTTATGCGGAGCCGGCGACGAGGATGGCTGATGGTCTCGCGCCGGATCATCGCAGGCATGGTCCCGTTCGCTCCCCGCCATCGCGGCGCTCGCTCCTTCGCCCGGTCGTTTACCGTTGAAATACGCCCGTCCATGATCGCACACAAAAGCGTCGATCACGATGAATTGCAGCTAACGGGAGCGAGGGGCCTCTAAAGCGCCTGCCCTTCAAGGGCCATGCCGCCAGAGCCCGCTCTTCAGTAAATCTGGCTGCCGCCGATTGGCAGCGCGTCCACCCTGACGTTCGAGCCTTTGAGCGCCTCGACGAATTCGCGCGGGTCCTGCGCGAGCGCGTCAAAGGTGCCATAGTGGCACGGCACGACGGCCTCGAATGCGAAAAAACGCCTGACCGCGAGAGCCGCCGTTTTGCCGCTCATGGTGAAGCGGTCTCCAACCGGCACGAGGCCGATCTTGGGCTGATGGATTTCTGCGATCAGGGCCATGTCCAGGAAAATGTCGGTGTCGCCCATATGATAGACGCTTGGACCGGCCTTTGGCTTGATGACGACGCCGTTGGGGTTGCCAAGGTAGATCGACTGGCCGTTCACGACGGTCCCCGAGGAGTGGAGCGCGTCGGTGAAGCTGACGGCGAAAGCGCCGCAGTCGATCGAGCCGCCGGTGTTGCCTGGATTGATGTTTGCTGCGCCCTGCCCTTGCAGGAACATGCAGACCTCGAAATTCGAGATCACCTGCGCCCCCGTCGCTTTGGCGATGGCGGCGGCGTCGCCGATGTGATCGTCATGGCCATGCGTAAGGATGATATGCGTCGTTCCTTCGGACGCCTGCTCTACTGTCCCAGTAAATTTCGGATTGCCGCTGAGGAACGGGTCGATCAGGATGACCGCCTCGGGCAGCTCGATCCGGAACGCCGAATGTCCGAGCCAAATCAGTTTCATCTTTGAGTCTCCTGGCGAAAGCGAAATCGTTTTAGAATCCGGCAGCCGCGCCGGAAAGGCTTTTTCGCGCCGATGACGATCACGGCTTCGAAAAGGCTGCGCGTTTTCGGCTGAACCATGCGATGCAGGCGGGATGTTCGATCATGGACTCTTCGATTGAAGCCAACATGACCGGAAGGAAAGGCGGAAAGGCCGAATGGCTGCGGAAATTCTGGATATCATCGACCTCCGGCCGCGCCTGGGCGCGCGTCAGCGTCTCATCGGCGTCGATCTCGGCACGAAAACCATCGGCCTTGCGCTCTCCGATGTCGAGCGCCGCATCGCAACCCCGCTGGAGACGATCAAGCGCACCAAATTCACGCAGGACGCCGCCCGGCTGATCGAGCTCATGGACAAATTCGAGGTCGCGGCGCTGGTCATCGGCCTGCCGCTGAATATGGATGGATCGGAAGGACCGCGCGTGCAATCGACGCGCGCCTTTGTCCGCAGCCTCGGCGCCCTCATGACGCGGCCTTTCGTCTATTGGGACGAACGCCTTTCGACCGCCGCGGTGACGCGCTCGCTGATCGAGCAGGACGCCTCGCGCGCCAAACGCGCTGAGGTGGTCGACAAGATGGCGGCCGCTTACATCCTGCAAGGCGCGCTGGACCGGCTGCGCTGGCTCGCCGGCGCGCCATAGCAGAGCTATCCTTACCCCGAGCGAACACCCTGCATTTTGACGTATGCCTCTTTCCGGCGCCTCTGCGCCTTCGCGTGCGCGCTTTATTTGTTGGCCCTGCTTTGCGCCATCCGGCTTTGGCCGAGGCGGCTGTGCCAACGCCCGTAAGCGAAATAGATCGCAAGGCCAATCGCCAGCCAGATGGCGAATCTGATCCAGGTGTCGCGCGGCAGGCCGAACATTAAAAACACGGCGGCCGCGGCGCCGAGCGGAGCGACGATAAAAACCGCTGGCGCCCTGAATGGCCGATGGATCTCCGGATGCGTCAAGCGCAGGACCAGGACGCCGACGCAAACGATGGTGAAGGCGAATAGAGTGCCGATGCTCACCAATTCTCCGACGAGGCCGATCGGCAGCAGGCCCGCCATGATCGCGACGACGGCGCCCATCAGCAAGGTCGTGACATAGGGCGTGCGAAAGCGCGGGTGCACCCTGGCGGCGATCGCAGGCAGCAAACCGTCCCGCGCGATCGAAAAAAGGACGCGTGTCTGGCCGAGAAGCAGCACGAGCACGACAGAACTCAATCCGAGGATCGCGCCAAATTTGATCACAGGAGACAGCCAGCCGAGCCCGATCATGTCGACGCCGAGCGCGATCGGGTCCGGCACGCTCAGACGATCGAACGGAACAATGCCGGTGAGCACAAGGCTGACCAGCACATAAAGAACTGTGCAGATGAGGAGCGAGCCCAAAATGCCGATGGGCATGTCGCGCTGCGGATTTTTGGCTTCCTGAGCCGCCGTCGAGACCGCGTCGAAACCGATATAGGCGAAAAACACAACAGCCGCGCCGCGGATGACGCCGCTCCAGCCATATTCGCCAGGGCCTGCGTTCGGCGGGATGAAAGCCCCTGAGGGATTGCTCGCCGTCGCCCAGTTCGATGTGCTGAAGGACCAGATTCCAGCGAAGATGAAAATGACGATGATCGCCAGCTTGATGGCGACGATGACATTATTGACCTTCGCTGATTCATGGATCCCGGCGATGAGCAGCGCCGTCAACACGAGAATGATCGCGACAGCTGGAGCATTGCAGAGAGCGCCCGTGTGAGTCCAGCGTTCGCTCGCCGGATCAAATGCGAAGGGCGCGCCGTCCAGCACGGCCGGAACCACGATATGGAGATCGCGCAGGAAGCTTGTGACATAGCCGGACCAGCCGATGGCGACGGTGGCTGCGCCGAAAGCGTATTCGAGCAGAAGGTCCCAACCGATGATCCAGGCAATGAATTCGCCCATGGTGGCGTAAGCGTATGTGTAGGCGCTCCCGGCGATCGGAACGGTCGAGGCCATTTCGGCGTAGCAGAGTCCGGCAAGGCCGCAGACGAGGCCGGCGAGAATGAAAGACAGGCTGATCGCCGGACCTGCGTAAGCCGCCGCCGCATGCCCCGTCAGGACGAAAATGCCGGCGCCAATGATGCAGCCGATGCCGAGCGAAATGAGACTCGTCAATGAAAGCGTGCGGTGAAGATTGGGGCTTTCAGAGCCGAACTCGGCCTCATGCGCTTCCGCCTTCAACAGCGCGACTGATTTCCTGATCCAGATGTTCCCCACCTTTGCCCTCGCTCAAATTCAAGACGCATCCTTTGCAACGAGATGCTCTGGGCTGCTGCTTCGCCAGGTCCCGCACGCCGCCGCGCCGCTTTCGCTTTGAACGAACGATCATGCCAAGACCATCGCCCCGGCACATCGCCGCATCGCCAAAAAGTGTTGTCGCATGTCAGCGCAATGTTGCAAGGAACCTGCAAGAATCGTCCCGCCGGTCATGGCGTTGCAACGGCCGCGGCGTCATGACGTTGCAACCCGACAACGCGGCGCCGGCGCCGGAAAAAGGAGACCCAATGACGAAAACGCCGGGCGATTTCGATGTCGTCGTCATAGGCGCAGGAGCCGCCGGACTGGCGGCCGGCAGGCGGCTCGCAACTGAAGCGCTGTCGTTCATAATCATCGAGGCGCGAGAGCGCATCGGCGGCAGAGGACTGACGCGGACCCTCAATGGTTTTCCTCTTGATCTAGGCTGCGGCTGGCTCCATTCCGCCGACCGCAATCCCTGGGTCGCGATCGCCGAGAGCCTCGGACTTTCGATCGACAGAAGCGCGCCCGCATGGACGAGACAAAGCCTCGATCGCGGCTTCCGCCGGCAAGATCAAGCAGCGTTCGCCGCCGCCTCGCAGGCATTCCATGCACGTCTTGAGGGCGCCGACGTCAGCGCGGGCGACTTTCCGGCAGCGCGCCTGCTCGATCCCGAAGGCGATTGGAACGCCCTCATCAACGCCGAAAGCGCTTTTATGAATGGCGCCGAACTCGACCGCGTTTCCACGCAGGACTGGAAGCGCTACGCCGACAGCGGCGTCAACTGGCGCGTCGCCGAAGGCTTTGGCGCGGCGATCAAAGCCTATGGCGCCGGCCTTCCGGTCCGCACCGGCTGCGCAGTCACATTGATCGATCATGAGGGCGCAAACATCAGGATCGAAACCGCGCAGGGGCGCTTGAGCGCAAACGCCGTCATCCTGACCATTCCGACGAATTTGATCGCCGCCCAAGCCATCGTCTTCAAACCGGCGCTGCCGGAAAAACTCCGCGCCGCCGACATGCTGCCGCTCGGCCTCGCCGACAAGCTTGTCATGACGATCGATGAGCCAGGGCTGGCGATCGACGAGCCAAGGCTGCCGAAAGGCGGTCATCTCTTCGGCGATCCGAAGACAACCGCGACGGGAAGCTATCATCTGCGCCCGTTCGGCAGGCCGCTGATCGAAGGTTTTTTCGGCGGCGAACTTGCGCGTGATCTCGAACGAAGCGGGCCCGGCGGCTTCTTCGATTTCGCGCGCGGCGAACTCCGTCATTTGTTCGGCGGCGCGTTCGCCGCCCGGCTCGCGCCCCTCAGCGAGACCGCCTGGGGGCGCGATCCATTTTCGCGCGGCTCCTATTCCTATGCGCGGCCGGGTCATTCCGAGGCGCGCTCAAGCCTCGCGGCGCCGGTCGACGGACGGCTGTTCTTTGCCGGCGAAGCCTGCTCCAGGCATGGTTTTTCCACAGCGCACGGGGCTTATGCTTCGGGAGTCGCAGCGGCCGAGGGCGTCGTCGCCGAGCGCCGGAAATCGCGGGCGTGACAGCACTGCGGCTTGACCGCGCGCCTTCGCATGGTGTCTCCTGCGGCGCCTCAAAAGCCAAGGACATCGTCCCCCAATGCCTCAGCCTTACAAGGTCGAGATCGCGACCTCCATCGCCAGGATCGATGCGGCGGAATGGGACGCTTGCGCCAACCCGGATGCGCGCTCCCGCGTTGCGAGCGATCGCGCAACGGCTGTGGCGGCCGCGCCAGCGCTTTTTGACGCTATTGAAGAAGCCGCGGCGCGCGATGACGGCGAGCGTTTCAACCCTTTTCTGACGCACGCCTTCCTCAAGGCGCTCGAGACATCGAAGTCGGTCTCGCCCGCGGCCGGCTGGAGCAGCGCGCATGTGCTCGTCAAGGACGCCAATGGACGGCTGGCGGCGGCGGCGCCGACCTATTTGAAAAGTCATTCCATGGGTGAATATGTTTTCGATTTTGGCTGGGCCGACGCCTATCAGCGCGCCGGGCTCGACTATTATCCGAAGCTGCAGGTCGCCGCGCCCTTCACGCCCGTCACCGGCCGCCGGCTGCTGCTCTCCCCCGGCCACGGCGAAGCGGCGCGGCACGCTCTCATAGCCGGCTTGCGCGCCTGCCGGGAAGCGGTCGGCGCCTCCTCGATCCATGTCACTTTCCCGACGAAGGCCGATTGGGAGGCGCTGGGATCGGAGGGATTTCTGCAGCGCACCGGTCAGCAGTTTCACTTCATCAATAAAGGCTACGCGACTTTCGACGATTTCCTGAACGATCTTGCCTCACGCAAACGCAAGATGATCCGGCGCGAACGCAAGGAGGCGCTGGCTGCCGGCGTCGAGATCGAATGTCTGACGGGATCTGACATCAAGGATGAGCACTGGGATGCGTTTTTCCTCTTTTATACGGACACCGGCGCCCGGAAATGGGGAACGCCCTATCTGACGCGCGCCTTTTTCGAGAGCATCGGCGCAGCGATGGCCGACGATATTTTGCTGGTGATGGCGAAACGCGCAGGCCGCTATATCGCAGGCGCGATCAACTTTCTGGGCAAGGACGCGCTCTATGGCCGCAACTGGGGCGCGATCGAAGATCATCCCTTTCTGCATTTCGAGGTCTGTTATTATCAGGCCATTGCGTTTGCTATTTCGCGCGGGCTGTCGCGCGTCGAGGCTGGAGCGCAAGGCGAACATAAGCTTGCGCGCGGCTATGGGCCTGTCGCGACCTATTCGGCGCATGAGATCGCCGATCCGCGTTTTGCCCGCGCCATTGACGATTATCTCAAAAGAGAGCGCCTGCAATCCGAGATGACGTTGGCGGATTACGCGGAGCAGACCCCCTTCAAGAAAGCGCCCTGAACAGCCTTGCGGCAAGCCTCTTGACCCCAGCTTGCGGCCTTGCCTAATCAAGCGATCTCTTTGAGGAGCTTGGGCCATGGCGTCGGCGACCTACGACAACAACAATATTTTCGCGAAAATCCTGCGCGGCGAGATTCCCTGTCAAAAAGTCTATGAAGACGATGTCGCACTGGCTTTCATGGACATCATGCCGCGCGCTGATGGCCATGTCCTCGTCATCCCCAAGGCTCCATCGCGCAACATTCTGGACGCCGATCCCGGCGCCCTCGGCGCGCTCATGGCGCGGGTCCAGACGCTGGCGCGCGCCGTCAAGACAGCGGTGGCGGCGGAAGGAGTGATGATCCTGCAGTGCAACGAGCCGGCCGCCGGGCAGACGGTGTTTCATCTGCACTTCCACATCCTGCCGTGCTGGAGCCATGTTGAACTGCGCCCGCACGCGGGCGATATGGTGAGCGCCGAAGCTCTCGCGCCCATCCGCGACAAGATTATCGCGGCGCTCCAGGCCGGCTGAGCTTTTCGCGCCGCAAAACCAAAAAGGCCGCGACGACGCCGCGGCCTTTTCTTTTTCGGTCAGCCTCGCGGCTTCAACCTCAGTGCTTCGTCTCCGACTCGTCCGCAGCGCCAAAGGGCTCCGCTTCATCGTCGTCGGCAAGCGGCTCATCGTCGTCGCCCTCGCTCTCATCCGTCTTGAGACGGCGGGATTTGGCGCGGCGCACCTCCGGCTCCGGCCTCACGCGTTTCTTGCTGGCCTCGACGATGTCGCGTTCCGGGCGCGGCAGGATCGGACCTTCGGGGAAGACGAAGCCGAGCTTTTTGACGCCATCCTCTTCCGTGACCACGACACGCACCGCGCCGCCGTTCTTGAGGCGGCCGAAAAGCACCTCGTCGGCGAGCGGAGTCTTGATCGTCTGCTGGATGACCCGGCCCATCGGCCGCGCGCCCATCTGCTCGTCATAGCCATGCTCGACCAGCCAGCTGCGCGCCTCATCGGCGAGTTCGATCGTGACATTGCGGTCGGCGAGCTGAGCTTCCAGCTGCATGATGAATTTGTCGACGACCTTGACGATGACTTCCTGCGGCAGATGGCCGAAGGTGACCACCGCGTCGAGGCGGTTGCGGAATTCGGGAGCGAACATCCGATTGATCGCCTCGATGTCCTCGCCTTCCCGTTTGCCGCGGGTGAAGCCGAAGGAGGAGCGCTGCATGTCGGCCGCGCCCGCGTTGGTCGTCATGATCAAGATGACGTTGCGGAAATCGACCTGCTTGCCGCTGTGGTCCGTCAGCTTGCCGTGATCCATCACCTGCAACAGGATGTTGTAGAGGTCTGGGTGGGCCTTTTCGATCTCGTCGAGAAGCAGCACGCAATGCGGATGCTGGTCGATGGAATCGGTGAGCAGTCCGCCCTGATCGAAGCCGACATAGCCGGGAGGCGCGCCGATCAGCCGCGACACAGTGTGGCGCTCCATATATTCTGACATGTCGAAGCGGACGAGTTCGACTCCGAGCGCGACGGCGAGCTGCCGCGCGACCTCGGTCTTACCAACGCCGGTCGGACCGGAAAACAGATAGCTGCCGATCGGCTTTTCGCCATCGCGCAGGCCGGCCCGCGCCAGTTTGATCGCCGAGGTCAAAGCCACAATCGCGCTGTTCTGGCCATAGACCACGCGCTCCAGCGTCTCGGTGAGATGCTCGAGAACTTCGGCGTCATCCTTCGACACCGTCTTCGGCGGAATGCGCGCCATCGTCGCGATCGTCGCCTCGACTTCCTTGATGCCGATTGTCTTCTTGCGCTTGTTCTCGGGCAGAAGCATTTGACTGGCGCCCGTCTCGTCGATCACGTCGATCGCCTTGTCCGGCAATTTGCGATCATGGATATAGCGCGCCGAAAGCTCCACCGCGGCCTTGATCGCCTCATTGGTGTAGCGGATCTTGTGGAACTCCTCGAAATAGGGCTTTAGCCCCTTCATGATCTCGATGGCGTCCGGAACCGACGGCTCATTGACGTCGATCTTCTGAAACCGCCGCACCAGGGCGCGATCCTTTTCGAAATACTGGCGGTATTCCTTGTAGGTCGTGGAGCCGATACAACGCAGCGTGCCCTGCGCCAGAGCCGGCTTCAGGAGATTGGACGCGTCCATGGCGCCGCCGGACGTCGCTCCCGCGCCGATCACTGTATGGATTTCGTCGATGAAGAGAATCGCATTCTTGTGATTCTCGATTTCCTTCATGACCTGCTTCAGGCGTTCCTCAAAATCGCCGCGATAGCGCGTTCCCGCGAGCAGCGTGCCCATGTCGAGCGCAAACACCGTCGCTTCGGCGAGCACTTCGGGAACCTCGCTCTTGACGATCTTGCGCGCGAGCCCCTCGGCGATGGCGGTCTTGCCGACGCCGGGATCGCCGACCAGAAGCGGATTGTTCTTGTGGCGGCGGCAGAGCACCTGAATCGTGCGCTGCACCTCGGCCTCGCGGCCAATCAGCGGATCGATGCGGCCTTCGCGCGCTTTCTTGTTGAGGTTGACGCAATAAGCGTCGAGCGCCCCTTCCTTCTTTTTTGAATCGCCCGCGTCCTTGCCTTCCTTCGCCTCGCGCGCTTCGGCCTCCTCGTCCGCGCCGCGCGGCGCTTTGGACGGATCGGAGAGTCCTGGACGCTTGGCGATGCCATGGCTGATGTAGTTCACGGCGTCGTAGCGGGTCATGTCCTGCTCCTGCAGGAAGTAGGCGGCGTGGCTTTCGCGCTCTGCAAAGATCGCAACCAGCACATTCGCGCCGGTGACTTCCTCGCGGCCCGAGGACTGGACGTGAATGACGGCGCGCTGAATGACGCGTTGAAATCCGGCGGTCGGCTTGGCGTCTTCGCGGCCGTCGCTGACTAGATTGTCGAGCTCCTGGTCGATGTAGTCGCGAAGATTCTTCTTCAGATGATCGAGGTCGACCGAGCAGGCGCGCAGCACCGCCGATGCGTCGCTGTCGTCAGTCAGGCTCAGAAGCAAATGCTCCAGCGTGGCGTATTCATGATGGCGCTCGTTAGCGACCGCGAGAGCGCGATGGAGCGATTGTTCGAGATTGCGGGAGAAGGACGGCATAGGCTCCAACCTCTCATTTCTTTTCCATGATGCACTGCAGGGGGTGCTGGTGCTTGCGGGCGTAATCCATAACCTGCGTTACTTTGGTCTCGGCGATTTCGTAAGTGAATACGCCGCATTCTCCGACGCCATGCTGATGGACATGGAGCATGATGCGCGTGGCTTCTTCCGGGCCCTTGTTGAAATATTTCTTCAAGACGGCGACGACGAATTCCATCGGCGTATAGTCGTCATTCAGAAGCAGGACCCGATACATATTCGGCCGGCGCGTCTGCGTTTTGGTCCGGGTGATGACCGCTGTTCCTGAGCCCGGCCCGCCCCCCTCTCCGCCTTTTTGCGGGTCTTTTGCAGCAAAGATCGGCGCGTCGACGCCATTCGCATGAGTGCCCCAAAGAGGAGCGCATGGTTGCGTCAAAGCTGGCCGCTCCATTCGAGGAAACGATCGTGCAAGAAGTCCGTCCGTCACCCCAATCCCCGTCCTAGCCAATGTTCGTTCAACCCAAATAGGTATGCTGCTTGCCAAACTCCAGTGAACAACGCGCGCGGCTTTCGAGCAAGAGAGAATTGGCCGCAGTGAACTGCGTTTCGGCCAACGCGTAAGGCTCGCTCCAGTTCGAAATGCCATCGCCACAGAAATTTTAGGCAAAAATCGCGCCGCGGGCCGCAAGACCGGCGCGCTGGCGCGCGCCATCGGACATGGGCACAACAAAAAGCCCGGCAAAAGCCGGGCTGTAAGCGTGATGGTTGCTGAGCCGAATGAAGGATGCGCATCGAGCCGCCTGGGCTGGCGGCTCCCGCGCGAAGCTCGGCTTCATCGTCAAGGAGCGCGCGCTCCTGAGCATAAGTCCGGCCCGGAGCTCGAGCGTTGCTCCAACGCCTGAGAGCCGGATGATCCGGCGCCGGCGGTCGAGGCAACGCAGGAGCAATCGGCAGAGAGTTATTCCTTCGCCGCCTGCACCTTGGCGATCGCGAGCTCGATCGGCTTGAACGCTTCCTTGGCGAGGGCGGAATAAAGCTCCCCGAGCTTTGTCGCTTCGGCGACAAAATCAGCATAGGAGGTCTTGGCGTATTCGGTTTGAAGCTGAATCGCGGCGTCGAGCGATTTGACGCCAAGCAGTTTCTCGAGGAAAGCGGATCCGTTCTCCAGCGTCTTCTTTGAATAATCCGTCGTTTCAGCCGCGATGGACTGCAGTCCCTTCACGAAAGACGAAGAAGAGGAGGTCGCCGACTCGAACTGCGCTTTGCCGAATTTCTGGAAGTCTTCCAACGTATTTGCCATGTTGATTTCCCTTGGTCGAGCTTGCGCCGACTCTCCCTAGCTCGAGGCGGCTGACTATGAGCGTTAAATGCTCACGCCATTTTTTATAGTGCGGCGCACAAATCACGTCAAGTTTATATTGCACTGCACCATTCTCATCCGTTAAGGGAAACGGGCCGGTTGAAACTGCTCTCTTAACCAAGCAGTAACCGAGGGGAATTAGCGTCCAAGGGGAAATCACGCTGCGTAAATGGCTGGGGACGCTAAAAATGTTGACGCTTGGTGCGACAGTTCGCCGCATGATGAAAGGCGACGCTCTATCCGCCCTCTCGATGGCGATGGCGGCGTCGTGCGTCCTCGCGACCAGCGTCGCCGTGACGGGCCTGACCGCGTCGCCCGCCGAGGCGCGTCATCGGCCGCATGTCCACCATGCCGCGAGACATTTTCCAAGGCATTTCGCCCGCGAGAGCCATTCCCGCCATTCCGTGCGCTACATGCGCGCGCGCACTTTTGCGCCGAGCCGGAATTTCGCGGCGATCGTCGTCGACGGCAACAGCGGCGAGACCCTTTACGCCCGCAACGATGACGAGCCGCGCCATCCCGCCTCGATCACAAAAGTAATGACGCTTTATCTTCTGTTCGAGCAGCTCGAGCAGGGACGGCTGAGGCTGGACAGCGAGTTGCGCGTCTCCGCCCATGCCGCGGCGCAAAAGCCGACTAAGCTTGGTTTGCGGCCTGGCCGGACAATCACGGTTGAAGACGCGATCAAGGCGGTGGTCACACGTTCGGCGAACGATATGGCTGTCGCCATCGCCGAGGCCATCGGCGGCGACGAAGACCATTTCGCTGAAATGATGACCCGCAAAGCCCATGAGTTGGGCATGAACCACACGCGTTACGTCAACGCCTCGGGGCTTCCCGACGACGCGCAGATCACAACGGCGCGCGACCTTTCCATTCTCGGCCGCGCGGTGCAGGAGCGTTTCCCCCGCTACTATCATTATTTCTCGACCCGGGCGTTCTATTACGCCGGCGCGACGATCATGAACCACAACCATCTGATGGACCGCGTGGAGGGAATGGATGGCATCAAGACCGGCTACACGCGCGCGTCCGGCTTCAATCTTCTGACCTCCGTCAAGCGCGACGGTCACTATATCGTCGCCGTCGTCATGGGCGGCGTCAGCGCGCCCTCGCGCGATCGCATCATGGCCGATTTGATCGACGATCAGATCGATCATGGGAAGACGGTCCGCACCGCCTCCGTTCTTTCCGATTTGCCGCCTCGGCCGCAAGAAACGGAAGCGGCGCGGCCCGATCTGCCAACGCTCCGCGCGCCGGCGCCGCAAGAAGCCCAGCAGCGGCCTCAGCAGGCGCCAAAGGCCGCCCTCGCCTATGTTGAGCCGGAGGCAACGGCGGCCGCGAACGCGAGTTCGAAGCTTGCCTTGTCGGCGATCGCGCCAAAGCCGGCGCGGGCGATTGATCCGATCCGCGTCGCCTCGATCAGCCCGGAAGTTCCGGTCGAGAAGCCGCGGCCTGCCTATGTCTCAGGCGCGGTCAGACAGTCAGCGGCGGAGGCCCGGCCCGCAGCGAAAGATTGGGCCGCCAAAGCCGCCGCGCTCGACGGTTCGACCATTCATGCGGCGTATTTCGCGCCGCCTAGCGCCACCCCTTCGACCCTTCGCTGGGTCACAGGCCCAGCTCCCGCCAAAGACCGCAAATTCGAGAAGCCCAACGATAGAACAGCGGCCCTCAGCGTCGAGACCGCCCCTTCCGAAAAGCTCAAAGCCGCCGAGAAAGCCCCGGAGGAAGCGCGCCGTCCCGCCGCGGCCCGCACCGGATGGATGATTCAGATTGGCGCGACAGATGACATCGCCAAGGCCAACGCGCTGCTCGTCAAAGCCAAGGCCGATGGACGCAAGACTCTGAGCAGCGCGCAGCCCTTCACTGAAAAGGTGCAAAAGGGTTCGGAAACGCTTTATCGGGCGCGTTTTGCCGGCCTTGAGGCGGACAGCGCCGAACTTGCCTGCAAGACGTTGAAGCGAACGGGATTTTCCTGCTTCGCAACGAAAAACTAAGGGATTGGCGGCAAATATAGATCATGACCGCGCGCGCCGATTCGCTTGACCGCTGCGCAAAACTGGACGCTACGGATGACGCCGCATCAAGACTTCCTTCGCTTCGTTCACACGGGCCGCCAAGTCCGTCGTCCCGCCATGATCTGGATGAAGCTTTTTCATCAGGGAACGGTGCGAGCGAACGACTTCTTCGCGCGACGCGCCTTTTTGAAGCCCCAGAACTTCATACGCTTCATCCTGGGACATAGCGCCGGAACGTCGTCGCGCCTCACTGCGCCACGAGTCTCTTTGAGTCTCGCCTGCCGGACGCCAGCCGGCAAAGCGGCGATCGAGATAAGCCTCCAGAAGTCGGGCGCCCTCCGGATCATCTCGACGGCAAAGATCGTAAACGACCTCGCATTGCGGGCGCGTCAGCGCGTCTAGCTCCTTGCCTTCGTCCGGACCAGCGAGAATGACGCCGCGCATCTTGCCGGTCTCGTGATCGAGCTCCATTTCGATCATCGCTGATCGGACGCACGACA
>NZ_CABFMQ020000074.1 GCF_901905185.1 Methylocella tundrae | reverse complement strand
TCGGGGGACCGCCGCCACAACCGAGCCTGCCGGCCATCAGACAAGCCATTCTCGACCTCTTCGCACGGCCTCCACCCAGACGATGCCCCCACTGTGAGAAACTCATCGCCGACGCCGTCGAACCAAAAGTGCCAAAGTAGTGCTAGGTCATCGACTCATTATGGCGCAACCAGATGCGTATTGAGGCGAGCTTGACTCCGGCGAGGAAATTGTCGGCTCGTTTGTCGTAGCGCGTGGCGACGCCGCGGTAGTGCTTGATCTTGTTGAAGAAACGCTCGACGAGGTTCCTGTAGCGATAAAGGTAAGAGCTGAACGCCGGAACGTTCTTGCGGTTTGGCATGGGCTTGATGTTGGCCCATGCGCCGCGAGCGTCGAGGCTCTGGCGCAGCGCGTCGCTGTCATAGGCGCGGTCGGCCAGAAGAATTTGCCCGTCGGCCAAAGCCTCCAGCATGTCGGCTGCGCTGCGCCCGTCATGCGCCTGACCTTCGGTCAGCTTCAGGTCGATTGGCAGACCTTCCGCGTCGACAAGCGCGTGAATTTTCGTTGTCAGGCCGCCCCGCGAGCGACCCATGCAATGGGATCCGTCGACTTTTTTTGGGTATTGGCGGCGTGCTGATGGACGCGGATCGAGGATGAGTCGATCATTTGGATATCGCCGTCATAAGCCTTTGACACGCCTTTGAGAATGCGGTTCCAGACACCAGCCTTGCGCCACCGGTTGAAGCGGTTGACGCAGGTTGTGTGCGGACCGTAGCGCCGCGGAATGTCCGCCCAGGGCGCGCCAGTCCGCAAGCGCCAGAAGATACCGTTCAAGACGCGACGATCATCGACGCGCGGAACACCCCGCGGCTTGTTCGGCAACAACGGCTCAATCACCGACCATTCGAAATCCGTCAAATCAAACCGCGCCATCTCAGCCTCCATGATCCGAAGGTTGAATCACGCCACAGCCGATTCGGGAATCCCGATAATGGGTCTATGACCTAGAGCATTTTCCCATCTGAATGAATCGTTGGGATTCCCGAATCGGCTGCTTTCTGATTCAAGCTGCGTGCTGGCGAAGGAGGCTGGCATGCATGGCCAAAGCTTTGTTGCTCGATCTTCGGCCGATCCTCGACCGCCTTGAGATGTGGCTGATATCATTCGGATCGGCCATTCAGGCGCAGGCCTCCGCGGCGGTTCGAAGCGACGCGAGCCTCATGTCGTTGAAGTCGTGTCCGGACGTCGCCATGAACAGTCGAATGACGAGCCACGGGTAGGCGCGTGAAAAGCCCTTGGCCCCCCGCTCATAGGCCATGCGCGTGAAGAAGGGCGCTGTCGCCGTCGCCCAGCAAACACAGATCCTCGATACTGCGCGCGATCGGGATCAACGGAAAAGCAGGATCATCTTTCGGCTCGTTATTCGGGACGAACAGCCGCCGCTCGACGGCGTTGTGATCGGCCTTTTTTAAGGTCGGATGGGGTACGCGTCCGGCCGTCGGCCCGCATAGATTGCCGAGGTCGACCGCCGCCCGAAACTCTGCGCCATCGAGCAAGAAATCATCGGCATCACGCATGGCGAGAAAAACCGACAACACCGTCTCGATTCTCTCGCCGAGGAAGAGACGGCGCAGGGGTTTGCAATCGCCAGGAAAGTCCGAGCCGTCGCCGCCCTTGACCAAAAGGATCGCGCCGCCCTTGATCGAGCCTCACGCTTTTTTTGCCGGCAGGATCTCGCCAGTCTCAGGACGTGCGATCAGCACTTTGCCCTTGGGCCGGCCGAGATCGATCCATGTCCGCAGACCCGGCCGTCAGGGCCTTCGATGGCCGCGATCAGCGCCGGGCCGGAATGAATGATCTGGCCGCTTTGGTTCTTCGGGCGGATCCCATAGCGGCGCGTTGGCGTGCAACCGCAGCCCCGCGCCGGGCGGCAGATAGGCTTCGCCAGGCGTGCCGGCGATCGGCGCGGCCTTGGTCCAAAGCTTACGCGCCGCCCCACGCTCGCGAAAACGCTGCGCGGAATCGGTCTCGTCCTGTTCGCGCCGCTGGCGATCGGCATCGCGGCCGGGCTTCGTCAGAGTCGCGATCGCGCGCGCGGACAATCTGTTGATTCTACTAACCACCGATTTTCGTCCGCTTCCCTTTCTGTCCTAGTCGCTGACAAGGATTGAGACAAATAATGAGGGACATGAGAAAACGGATTATCCGTCAACACGTTGATTTTTTAGGGCGCTTCGGACAATTAGGGACGGCTGAAAATGGGGGCTGGCGGAGAGGGAGGGATTTGAACCCCCGATAGGCTTGCACCTATGCCGCATTTCGAGTGCGGTGCATTCGACCACTCTGCCACCTCTCCGTGGACCGCAACGGGTTGCGCAGCCCGGTTTTGCCGAACGCGACGCAATTGATCCGGAAGCGCTTTTCGTTGCTCGAACGCAAAACGCTTCAGGCTCGGCTGCGGATGGTCGACCGGGCAAATAGCATGGCGCTTCCGGCCTTACAAGCGCTTCCATTCGTTCGCGCGGTCGGCGGTTACGCGGCCTTAATCCGGCGGCGGCGCGCCATTGCCTTTCACATCGTCCGGATGCGGCATCGAAATAATGTTGTAGCCCGCATCGACATAGTGAACCTCGCCCGTGACGCCGCTCGAAAGCTCCGACAGGAGATAGAGCGCGGAGCCGCCGACGTCCATTATGGTGACGGTGCGGCGCAGCGGCGCATGGGATTTCTGGAAGTTGAACATGAATCGCGCGTCGGTGATGCCGGCGCCGGCCAGCGTGCGCACCGGACCAGCCGAAATGGCGTTGACGCGAATCCCTTGCGGCCCGAAATCGGCGGCGAGGTAGCGCACGCTCGCCTCGAGCGCGGCTTTCGCGACGCCCATGACATTGTAATTCGGCATGACGCGCATGGAACCGCCGAACGTCAGGGTCACCATCGACCCGCCGGCCTTCATGAGCTTCGCCGCGCGGGCGGCGACCTCGGTGAAGGAAAAGGCCGAAATGAGCATGGTGCGCTGGAAATTGCTCCGCGTCGTGTCCGCGTAGCGTCCCTTCAGCTCGGATTTATCCGAAAAGGCGATGCAATGCGCGACAAAATCGAGGCCGCCCCAAACCTCGGCGATCGCCGCGAACGCCGCGTCGACGGAGGCGAGGTCTTCGACGTCGCATGGCAGGACAAGGCTCGAGCCAAGTTTTGCGGCGATCGGCTTGACCCGCTTGCCGAGCGCCTCGCCCTGATAGGTGAAAGCGAGTTCCGCCCCCTGCTCGGCGAGCGAGCGCGCGATCCCATAGGCGATCGAGTGATCATTGGCGACGCCCATGATGAGACCGCGCTTGCCGGCCATCAGGGAGCCTTTAGAGGCGAAACCGAGTTCAGGCGTCGACATGCTTGAAGACAAGGCTGGCGTTGGTGCCGCCAAAGCCGAAGGAATTCGACAATATGGCGCGCAAATTCACATTATCGCGGCGCTCGCGCACGATATTCATGTCGGCGAAAGCGGGATCGATCTCCTCGATATTGGCGCTCTCGCAGATGAAGCCGCTCTGCATCATCAGCAGAGAATAAATCGCTTCCTGCACCCCGGTTGCGCCGAGAGAATGGCCCGTCAGCGATTTCGTCGCCGAAATCGGCGGCGAAGCCTCGCCGGATCCGAACACGGCGCGGATCGCCTCGATTTCGCGCAAATCGCCGATGCCGGTCGAAGTGGCGTGCGGATTGATGTAGTCGATCGGCGTCTTGACGTTCTCGAGCGCCATATTCATGCAGCGCACCGCGCCTTCGCCTGAGGGCGCAACCATATCATAGCCGTCGGACGTCACCCCGTAGCCAACGATCTCGGCGTAGATTTTCGCGCCCCTCGCCTTGGCGCGCTCATATTCTTCCAGCACGACGACGCCTGCGCCGCCCGCGATGACGAAGCCGTCCCGGTTCTTGTCATAAGCTCTCGAGGCGACGGCCGGGCGATCATTATAGGAGGAGGACATGGCGCCCATCGCGTCGAAGAATACCGACAGGGTCCAGTCGAGCTCCTCGCTGCCGCCGGCGAACATGACGTCCTGCTTGCCATATTGGATCATCTCATAGGCGTTGCCGATGCAATGATTGGACGTCGCGCAGGCCGAAGAGATCGAATAGTTGACGCCCTTGATCTTGAACCAGGTGGCGAGCGTCGCCGAAGCGGTCGAGGACATCGCTTTAGGCACCGCGAAGGGACCGACTTTCTTCGGGCCCTTGGAGCGCGCGATGTCGGCGCCGTCGACGATGGTTTTCAGCGAGGCGCCGCCCGAGCCCATGATAATGCCGGTGCGCACATGCGAGATCTCTTCCTCGCCCAGGCCCGCGTCGAGGATCGCCTGCTCCATCGCGACATGGTTCCAGGCGCCTCCTTTTGCGAGGAAGCGCAGCGCGCGGCGATCAATCATCGGGTCCGGATCGAGCGTCGGCATGCCATGAATCTGGCTGCGGAAACCCATCTCCGCATATTTATCCGCCCGGACGATCCCGGACTTTGCTTCCCGAAGCGATGCAAGCACTTCCTGGGAATTATTGCCGATCGATGAGACGATCCCCATTCCCGTGACGACGACACGTCTCATACGATTACTCCTGCTCAACTCGAGCTTATCTATTTCTTCGCGAAGCCGATCGTTTCGCGAAAACAAAACCTGTTCAATCGACGCCGCAAAGCCCGCGCCGATTGAGCGCCCGTTCAGGCGCCCCGACAGGCTGAACATTCAGCCAAGCCGGCGCGGCGCCCTCTCATCCCATCCCAGCGGCTTCGCGCGCCATTTCAACCTGAGGCGGGCGATCGTCGCGCGCCTTCTAACATAGGGATTGCAAAGCCGGAAGTCGCCAGCGCGGCAAAGGCTTTTCGCAAATGCCCGGCCCTTTTCCGCGCGCCGGCCCGGACCGGCCCCGGCGGCGCTTTTTTCCACACGGATCCGGCATTCGCGGCGCTCTGGCTATTGCCCCAGCGCGCGTCTCATCGTTAAGCTCGCGTTAACGCCCGCGTGCTGGTTTATTCATTCGGCGAGGGGCGTGGGCGCCCGACGAAAGTCACAATCTTTGAAGAATAAATGTGTGCGGGCAGCTTTCGATGAATTGACCAGCCTTCCCGGTCGGATTTGAGAAGACAGGTGCGAGGATCGATCCTCAGATCGGTATTTTATTCGGCGATTTAAGACAATTGGCGCGCAGGGGCGAATGACGAAATTCAGATACGACATAAATGCGCTACGCGCTTTGGCGGTCACCTCGGTCGTTTTATATCACTATAACGTCAATTTTGTTCCGGGCGGCTTTGTAGGCGTCGATATTTTCTTCGTCATATCCGGCTATCTGATGACTGACATTATCGTCAGCCGGATGCAGAACGATAATTTCAACGTTCTAAAATTCTACTATGATCGCGCAAAACGGATCGTTCCAGGACTGGCCGGCCTTTGCTTCGGGCTTCTTGTAGTCGGCTATTTTATGATCGATCCAGTCCGCTACAATACTTTGAGTTACACAAGCGTTTCCGCCCTTTTATTTTATTCAAACATCCTTTTCTATCAATCTCAAGGCTATTTCAGTCCATCGGTCAATACACAGTGGCTTTTGCACACCTGGAGTCTATCCGCCGAGTGGCAGTTTTATTTGGTATATCCCCTCGTACTCATGGCGCTCAACAGGTTTTCGGCGACGAGACGCCACCTGGCGCTGGTCCTCATAACGGTAGCGTTGCTATCTTTGGCGCTCTGCATCTCGCTGTCGAGCACAGATGAGCCGGCGGCATTTTATTTGCTCCCACAGAGAGCGTGGGAAATGGCGGCGGGCGGCGTCGTCGCATTGAAATTCAAGACATGGGCGCCGAAATACGCGAGCCTATTGCTGGGCGCCGGCTTCCTGCTCATCGCCTTCTCCCTCATCTATTTCGATAAAAATACGATCTGGCCTTCTTACCGCGCCTTGATCCCGGTGATCGGCGCCTGTCTGGTCATCGCCGCGAATCGGGCCGCCGCCGCGCCTTTCAGGCTCCCCGTCGTGCAAACGCTGGGACGATGGTCCTATTCCATCTATCTTTGGCACTGGCCGATCGCAGTCGCTTTTGTCTATTTCAACTTCAAAAAGACGAACGCCGCGCTTGTCATCACTGAGCTCGCGATCCTGGCGGCGATTATTTCCGGCGGCGCCCTGCTTTTGTCAGCCGTGCGGAAACTTGGCGACGCGTCCGGCTGGCGGACAGCCTCTCCCCGGCCTGCGCGGGCCGTGGCGGCGCTCGCTTTCGGCTTTTCGATCGCCCTTGGCCTGGCGCTGACGGTCGACGTCTATCGCGGCTTTCCAAACCGCACCCCGGAAATCGCCAAGCAGGTTGCAGCCTATCGGGTGGCGTCTACGGACTGGGATTTCCCGCGTGACTGCGACGGCTCGAACGCGGCCGGCGGCGTAAGACCTTGCCGGCTCGGTAAATCAACGGGGCCAGAGACGCTGATCCTCGGCGATTCCTTCGCCATGCAGATCTACCACAGGCTGGAGGCCGAAAAAGCCAATCTTCATGGCTCGTTTGTCTTTCTGACATCCTCTGGATGTCCGCCCGTGACAGGCATCCGATTCGTCTCGGACCCGCTTCACTGCGACGGCTTTTTCGAAAAAGCCCTTGAATACGCCGCCACGCAAAACCCCAGCCGCATCGTGCTCGCGTCGAACTGGTTCGCCTATTTCCATCCCGACAATGAGAAGCTTTGCTTTATCGAAGGCGACACCTGCGTCACGCGAATACGCGATCTGCCGTGGTTTACGCCGCATGTGGAAGCCGTTTTCGCGGCGCTTGGCGAGCGCCTGCGGGCGTTCCGCGATCGCGGAGCCGAGGTCGTCCTTGTTTCGGCAACGCCCTATGGCGAGTGGGACGTCCCGTCAGAACTCCTGAAACGGCAATTCCTTGGGATGGACCTGCAAGCAATCTCTTATTTTGACCGCGACCAGTTCGACAAAACGGCGTCTCTCGTGAACCGCAATCTGGCCACGATCGCGGCGTCGATCGGCGCGACCCTGATCGATCCGGCCAAATTCCTCTGTGAAGAACATCGCTGCCCGGCGATCGACCCAGATGGCGTCTCCTACTACCGGGACAACGGGCATTTTCGCGCCGCGGCGGTCCGAACGGACCGCTTCCACTTCTTCGACGAGGCGGTCGGCGTCAACAAACAGTACACCAGCGTGCTGCCGGCGCCGTATGAGAAACAGGCGCCGGACGGCGATTGATCGTTCCGCCGGGAGTTCCGGGAGCCGCGAAGATCCTGCCGATCAGGTCGCCGCCCGGAACAATCCGACTTTCAGATCCTTCGCCTCATAAATGCGCGTTCCATCGGCTTCCAGCCAGCCGTCAGCGATGCCAAGGACAAGCTTTGTCTTAAACACGCGCTTCAGATCGACGCCATAAATGATCCGTTTGACGGTCGGCAGCACCTGATCAGCAAATTTCACCTCGCCGACGCCAAGCGCGCGGCCACGCCCCGGCAGATCGAGCCAGCCAAGATAAAAGCCGAGCAACTGCCATAAAGCGTCAAGGCCAAGACAGCCCGGCATGACCGGATCGCCCTTGAAATGGCAGCCGAAAAACCAGAGATCGGGATTGATCGCAAATTCCGCGCGAATCATGCCCTTGCCGTTGGGGCCGCCCGTTTCGGACACCTCCGCGATACGATCGAACATCAGCATGGGTGGCAACGGCAATTGCGGGTTGCCGGGCCCAAACAGCTCTCCGCGGCCACAGGCTATGAGGTCTTCATACTCGAAGCTCTGGCGCCGCTTGCTTTCTTGCGTCACTCTTTGTCTCTCCGTGCTGCGGCCGGGCGGCTGGGCCGTCGGAAATGCGGCCTTCTAACACAGGCGTCGAAGCGCCGGAAGCGCCGCCGGGCGAATTTGCGCTCCGAGGCGCGATTCCCTTGGCGCGGCAGGCATATTCTGAGGCGCGCGCGGGGCCGCGCCCTTCCTTTAGCGCAGTCCCGATCTTATATAGCTGGCGTTGGGGCTTCTGCGTCCCGCTAACGGCAGGATACGATTTCCATGGCGATTCGCCACAAGACGTTGATTTTGACCTTTGCGCTGATGCTGGCCGCGGGTTTTTCAGCCGACGCTTTCGCGCGCGCCGGCAGCGGCGGGTCCTTCGGCAGCCGCGGCTCGCGCACGTTCGGCGCGCCGTCCTCGACAATGACGGCGCCGAATGGCGCCTCGCCCTTCAGCCGGTCGATGACGTCGCCAAACCAGGGGATATTCCGCCCCGGTTTCGGCGCTTCCGGCGCGCGCGGCGGCTTTTTCTCCGGCGGCTTCGGCCGCGGCCTCCTCGGCGGCCTTCTCGGCGCCGGTCTCATCGGCATGCTGTTCGGCCATGGATTTGGCGGCGGCCTTGGGGGCGGCATGTCCTTCATCGGGCTTTTGCTGCAGCTCGCGCTTTTATTCTTCCTCTTCAAATTCGTCATGAGCTTCCTCCGTAACCGGACCCCCGCCATGCAGGGAAGCTCGTATGATCGTTCCCCCGCGCCGGGCGCGGCGCCTTTCGGGGGAAACGCCCAAGGCGCCGGCGGATACGGCGGGTTCGCCGGCAGCGCCTCGCAAGGCTCCAAGCTCGATGTCGGTCCGGCTGACTTCAGCGCTTTCGAACAGCGGCTTGGCGCCGTTCAGAAAGCCTATAGCGATGAAGATATGACCGCTTTGCGGTCGATGACGACGCCGGAAATGGCCTCTTACTTTGCTGAGGAGCTCGCGGAGAGCGCCAGGAAGGGCCTCGTCAACAAGCTCTCCAACGTCGCTTTCCTGCAAGGGGATCTGTCGGAAGCCTGGCGCGAGGCCGGCGGCGACTATGCGAGCGTCGCCATGCGCTATTCGCTGAACGACGCCATGCTCGACCGGACGACAGGGCGGGTTGTCTCGGGCGACCTCGCAACGCCGCAGGAAGCGACCGAAATCTGGACGTTCACGCGCTTTCCGGGCGGCTCGGCAAATGATTGGAAATTATCCGGGATTCAGCAGGCCACGTAGCAATCGGCTTGGCGGCGGTCTTTAAGCCGTCGCCATTTTTCGTTAGGCTGAGCGCATGAACCCTTCAGCGCCAACCATCATCTTCGATCTCGGCGGCGTCCTCATCCGCCACGACAACGACATCCTCTATGATCGGCTCGCCGCCTGTTGCGCCGACCCGGGCGGCGCCCGCGCCGTCATGGAAAACATTCTTGGCGATGAGGAGATCGGGACCGGCCAGCTCGGCGTCGACGCCCTGCACGCCCGTCTCGTGTCCGAGCAGGGCTTCGGGCAAAGCTTTGCCCATTTCCTTGACCTCTGGAGCAGCCATTTCAGCGCGGAGCCCGGGATGGAGCCGCTCCTCCTCGCCCTTGCCCAACGCTATCGCGTCGTTGTGTTCTCGAACACCAATTCGGCCCATATCGAACATATCCGGGCGAACTACCGCGTGCTCGAACATGCCCACGCCGCCTATATGTCCTACGAACTGGGGCTGGTGAAGCCTTATGCCGACGCCTTCAAGAAGGTATTGGAGCTCGAGGGACGGCGCCCCGAAGAATGCATTTTCATCGACGATCGCCCGGAGAATACAGCGGCCGCCGCGGCCCTCGGCATTAAAACGGTGACCTTCACGGACCGCGAGGCTCTGAAAGCCGCAATCGCCGAATATGGCGTCGCGGTGGACGCCTAGCGCATAGTCCGATCAGATCGGTTCGGTCTGATCGACAAGAATATGCTCAAGCTTTTGAATCTGGAGCGATTTCTGATCGATCGAATGACTCCATTCGATCGGAAAGCGCTTGCGCAGAATGCGTTCAGTCGGCCGCTGGCGTAATCGAAACCGATTCGCCGCAACCGCAGGCCGCAGTCTGATTCGGGTTCTGGAAAGTGAACGCCGAGGTGAATTTACTGGTCTCGAAATCGAGTTTCGTGCCAAGGAGAAACATCAGATCCTTCGGCGCGATCAAAATATTGACGCCCTGATCCTCGATCACTTCATCGCCCGGCAGAACCTCGTCGGCGAGGTCCAAAACATAGCTCATGCCGGCGCAGCCGCCATTTTTGATGCCGACTTTGATGCCGGCGACCGGTTTGCCGGCGGCTTCAATCAGCTCACGCGCGCGAGCGGCGGCGGCTTCGGTCAGGGAAACGGCGGCAAATTTCGGCTTGAGCATCAATCCCTCCAGGGCGCTGGCTGGCGCTTGGGCTTAATCCCCTATATAGCGCGCCTCGGCGCGAATGTTTAGGGGAATCACATCGATCGACGCCGGGACGCGCAAATGACGCCCCGCTGCGACCAGCTCAAGCCGCCTTCTTCACTGCGATGGCGGCAAGCGCGCGCATGATTTGCCGCGTTCCTTCGAGCCGGTCCTTCACCTCGTCGAAATCGCGCGCGAAAACGATCTTCATATCCGGCCGCACTTTGGCGTCGCGGCCCTGCTCGGCGACATAGCGAACGAGCCCTTGCGGATTGGCGAAGGAATTGTCGCGGAACGAGATGATGACGCCCTTTGGCCCGGCGTCGACCTTCTCGACATGGGCCTTGCGGCACAAAACCTTGATCGAGACCAGCTTCATCAATTGCTCGACTTCCGGCGGCAGAGGCCCGAAGCGATCAATCATCTCCGCGGCGAAGCTCTCGATTTCCTCGTCGGTCTCAAGACCCGCAAGACGCCTGTAGAGGCCGAGCCGCAAGGGGAGATCGGCGATGTAATCCTCGGGGATCGTCACCGGCGTTCCAAGCGTGATCGTCGGCGACCAAGCCTCGTCCACAGGCTCCGCTATGCCGGCCTTCAAGGCTTCCACCGCCTCCTGCAGCATTTGCTGATACAGTTCATAGCCAACTTCCTTGATATGGCCGGACTGGTCGTCGCCGAGCAGATTGCCGGCGCCCCGGATGTCGAGATCATGGCTCGCAAGCTGGAAGCCGGCCCCCAGCGTATCGAGCGACTGCAGCACTTTCAGCCGCTTTTCGGCCTGCGGCGTCATGGCGCGATCGGCGGGAACGGTGAACAGCGCATAGGCGCGGATCTTCGAGCGCCCGACCCGCCCGCGCAATTGATAGAGCTGCGCGAGCCCGAACATATCGGCGCGGTGCACAATCAGCGTGTTGGCGGTTGGAATGTCGAGGCCGGATTCGACGATCGCCGTCGAGAGCAGCACGTCATACTGGCCATCGTAGAAGGCCGCCATCTTGTCTTCGAGCTCGGTCGCGGCCATCTGGCCATGCGCGATGACGAATTTAACTTCGGGCACATGCTGGCGCAGGAAGGCCGCGGCCTCCTCTATGTCGTCGATCCTTGGGCAGACGTAGAAGCTCTGGCCGCCGCGATAGCGCTCGCGCAGCAGGGCCTCGCGCACCAGCAGCGTATCGAATGGCGTGATGAAGGT
Organism: Methylocella tundrae; assembly: GCF_901905185.1. GTDB lineage: Bacteria > Pseudomonadota > Alphaproteobacteria > Rhizobiales > Beijerinckiaceae > Methylocapsa > Methylocapsa tundrae. The sequence continues at coordinate 88,547 of NZ_CABFMQ020000074.1, read as the reverse complement.
TCTGACCGCCAGCCTGTCGACCGGCGGCGTCGCGATGATCGAAAGTTCGCGCACCCCTGTCAGAGCCAGCTGCAGGGTGCGCGGGATCGGCGTCGCCGAAAGCGTCAGGACATGCACCTCGGCGCGCAGCTCTTTCAGGCGCTCCTTGTGCTTGACGCCGAAATGCTGCTCTTCGTCGATCACGACAAGGCCAAGATCCTTGTACTCGACGCCTTTGCCGAGCGCCGCATGAGTGCCGACGATGATGTCGATGTCGCCCGAGGCGGCGCCGGCTTTCGCGGCCTTGAGCTCGGCCGTGCTGACCATGCGCGACATCTGCGCCACTTTGATCGGCAGATGGGCGAAGCGGTTGGAGAAATTCTTGTAGTGCTGACGCGCCAGAAGCGTCGTCGGCACGATGACGGCGACCTGCTTGCCCTCGATCGCCGCGGCGAATGCGGCGCGCAGCGCGACTTCCGTCTTGCCGAAGCCGACGTCGCCGCAAACGAGCCGGTCCATCGGCCGGCCCGAGGCCATGTCTTCCAGCACGGCCTCGATCGTCGCGAGCTGATCGTCCGTCTCATCATAGGGGAAACCGGCGCAGAATTCGGCGTAAAGTCCCTCGGGCGGGGCGAGCTTGGCCGCCGCCTTGGTCTGGCGCGCGGCGGCGATCTTGATGAGGCCCGCCGCCATTTCGAGGATGCGCTTGCGCATCTTCGCCTTGCGCTTCTGCCAGCCGCCGCCGCCGAGGCGATCAAGCTGGACCTCGGTGTCCTCGGAGCCGTAGCGCGACAGAAGCTCGAGGTTCTCCACCGGCAGAAAAAGCTTCGCCCCTTCCGCGTAATGCAGTTCGAGGCAGTCATGCGGCGCGCCGCCCGCCTCGATCGTCTGCAGGCCGATGAAGCGGCCGATGCCATGATCGACATGGACGACGATATCGCCCGCCGTCAGCGCGCCGACTTCACTAAGGAAGTCCTGCGCCTTGCGGGCTTTCTTGCGGGCGCGCAGCAGGCGGTCGCCGAGAATATCCTGCTCGCCGATGACGACGAGGTCGTCCGCCTCGAACCCCGCCTCGAGGCCGATGACGGCCAGAGCGACGCTTGCGCGCGGCAGCTCGAGCGCCTGCGCCAGCGAGGAAACCGGCGCCGGGTTGGCAAGGCCGTGATCGACGAGGACATGGGAGAGACGCTCGCGCGAGCCGTCGGACCACGCCGCCACGATCACGCGCTTCTGCTGCGCCTGAAGCGCATGGACATGCTCGACCGCCGCGCTGAAAACATTGGCGCTTTCATCGGCCCGTTCCGGCGCGAAGCTCCGCCCCGGCTTCGAGCCGCAGTCGATGACAAGGCCGCGCGCGCCCTCCGGCTGAGCAAAGGGCGTCGTGCGGATCACGCGCGCGCCGCCAAGGCGCTGCTTCCACTCCGCCTCGGAGAGATAGAGCTGGTCGGGCTTCAGCGGCTTATAGTTGGAATGGACGGGGTCAGCGTCATGGGCGCTCTTTCGCGCGTCGTAATAGTCGGCGATCAGCGCGATGCGCTCATGCGCCGCCTCATCGGCGAGCGGATCGAGAATCAGCGGCGCGCGACCGGCGTAATCGAGAATTGTGTCGAGGTGGTCGTAGAACAGCGGCAGCCAATGCTCATAGCCGGGGTGCCGGCGCCCTTCGCTGATCGCTTCATAGAGCGCGTCGCCGCGCGTCTGCGCGCCAAAATTCGCGACATAGGCCTGCCGGAAGCGCCGCATCGTGTCGCTTGTGAGCTGCACCTCGCTCATCGGCACGAGGTCGAGCCCGCGCAAGGGAAACATCGTGCGCTGCGATTCAGGATCAAAAGCGCGGATCGATTCCAGCGTGTCGCCGAAGAAATCGAGGCGCACGGGCTGCGCCATGCCGGGCGCGAAAAGATCGAGAATGCCGCCTCTCACCGCATATTCGCCGGCGTCGCGCACGCTGGAGGCCCGAGCGAAGCCATTGGTCTCCAACCACAGCGTCAGCGCGTCCATATCGACGACATTGCCGGGCGCCGCCGAAAACGTGTCCGCCGCCATCTGCTGAATGGGCGCGACGCGCTGGACCAGCGCCTTGACGGTCGTGCTCAAAATGCGCGGGCGCTCGACGCTCGAACGCGAACGGGCGAGGCGCGACAGAACGATCATGCGCCTCGCGGAGACCGAGGCGTTGGGCGAAACCCGGTCATAGGGCTGGCAGTCCCAGCCCGGAAAATCGAGGATTTCGATGTCGGGCGCTGCGAAAGACAGCGCCTCGGTAAAGGCCGCGGCGCGCTGGCTGTCGCGCGCGACATGCACCAGCACGACGGCGCGATCCTCCGCCTCCCTTGCGAGCGCGCGCGTCAGATCGGCGGCGCAAAAGGCGTCAAAACCATCGGTCAGGGAGGAAAGCGTCAGCGAGCCGCCTTTGGCGAGTTCGGCGAGCGCACGTTTAAGATCAGCCACGTTGCAAAATCAATTCAAGCGTTTTTCCTGGCGCAAGCGTCAGGGAGTAAAAAAGCGATCAGACGTTCGCAGGATCAAAACCGGCATGGAAAGCGACGATTCTGTGGAACAGCGGCGTATCATAGGCCTCGGGCGTTGGCGCTTCGCCGGTCGCCCAGCTGAACACATCGCGGTCGAGAGCCTCGAGCAGCGCCTCGAAATCATCGAGCTCATTCTCACTCAGACGCTCCACCTCGGCGTCGGCGAAACGGCCGAGCAGGAGATCGGTTTCCAGCATGCCGCGATGCCACGAGCGAAATTTGATGCGCCGGCGTCTTGCGTCGACGGTCACGTCAGCCGTTTGCGGGACGGACATGGATGGATCTCCGGTCTTCAAGGCGTTTCCCCGCCGCGCGCGGAACTCCCCGCAGCCATATAGTCTTTGCGCGCACAACTGTCAGCCCTTTCCGGCGGCGGTATAATGCGTGGAGCGCTCGGACGGCACGCCGGCAAGCCCCCGCGTGACGCGCAGGCGGGGCGCCTTGTTTACTGGTTTACTGTTTTACTGGCAAAATTCGAGCAGCGCGGCTTTCCTAGCGTCGCTGGCGATGATGCGCCCCCTCGCGTTCGGCTGCAACGTGATCCCGCCCGGCTCGAAGCCCGCGGCGAGAAGCACCGCCTCCACGGGCGCGAAACTGCTCTTGACCGCCGTCTCCGCGGCTAGATCGGAATGCCGCGAGTTCGAACGGCGGCACATCGGGATTATGCTGACTTGAGTACCGGTTGTCGAAGATAGCGTAGGCTTTTTTTCGTCCCCTGTCATCGTGTGGATAGACGCGAGCGAAAATGGCGCCTGAATTTTGCGATACGTCAGGGCTCCAGCGTCGAAGATCCAAAGTTTGTCGCTGTCGTAGGCGATAAATGCGAAATGGTCGTCGAAACAATATGCGGCCTCGACCTCCATGAAATTATAGGCATCGCGCGGCTCTTTCATCTAGTTTGAGATTGCGGGCAGTTGACCGTCGACATCATCGAACTGGCCAAGGCCTATGGCCGCTACGGCTACCGACGCAGAACGGCGCTGCTGGGTCATGCCGGCTGGGCTGCGAACGCCATAGACAATGCGTCAGTTTGATGGTCTTACGCAAGAGAAAGGCCCGGCGAACCATTCGCCGAGCCTTCTGCTTCTCACCCTGAAAGTTGACGTGTGGTTCTTTAGTATTTGGCAACGACCGGCACCGGAGCGGCGGTGTCGAACTTGTAGCTGACCCCGACCTCCACGCGGTTCAGGTTGGTCGTGCGACTGGCGATAACGCCGAGCGCGGCCAGGCCGGGAGTGGCGAAGGCGTTGTCGGCGGCAAAGCTGGAATGACCGAATTGCGCGTAACGGTATTCGGCGCGAATCGACCAGTTGTTGGTGACGGCGTATTCAAGCCCGCCGCCGACAGTCCAGCCGACGCGGGTCGACGAGGAGCTAACCTGGCCGCCAAAGGGCCCGTAAATGGTGCCTCCGACGCCCGCGAAGGCGACGCCGCCGGTGGCGTAGAGGAGGACGCGATCCCAGGCGTAGCCGACGCGGCCGCGGATCGAACCCATAATGTCCGCTTTGGTGGACACCGTGACCGGCACAGAACCAAATCCTTCGAAGAAGGGGCTGCCCGACCTGGTTTTGCTGAGGCTGGTTCCCTCAACGTCGCCCTCGAGGCCGACCACGAACTGGTTGAACTGCAGATTGTAGCCAATGTGGCCGCCGCCGATGACGCCGCTGTTACTGCTCTGGAAGCTTGCAAAGTCGCCGAAGCTATCGGTGACATTGATGTTGGACGTGCCCCAGGCGTAGCCGATCTGGGCGCCGACATAGATGCCGGTCCAGGTGAAGATCGGGACCGGCGGCACATAGACCGGCGGCGGAGCGCGGGAGGGAAGATCGGCGGCGAAGGCCGATCCGGCGAGCGCGATCGCGCCAGCCGAAGCGAGTAACAGGCGACGTAACATGAGGTGCCACTCCTTTTGGATATCAGAGATAACGCGAATGTGATGGAGGCTACGTGGTTTGCGTGCGGTTGCAATTTCAAATTGCAACCTGACGGCGATTCAAGGTCGCATTTTGGAATGGTGTGGCGGATTTACAGCAGTGAAGAGTTTTCAGACCGGATGTGACGCGATGTCACACTTCGTCATCGGTCTATCACTATTTGCATCGGAATTTTGCCCGTTGCTCATCAAGCGCGCTCAAAAACAATCTTCCCCTCGCCCGCGCGATACTTGCAGCGCATGCAGACTGTGGTGAGGAAGTTTATGGCGTTTCGGTCATAGCGCGTAGCCACGCGCCTGAAATCTTTCAGACGGCAGAACATGCGTTCGATGGCGTTCCGGTTTCGATAGAGAAGCAGTTCTTCCATTTGCGATTGGCCTTGGGCGGGATGTTCGGCATAGCTCCGCGCTCCTCGACTTGCCGGCCGATGGCGTCGCTATCGTAGCCCTTAGGGCCGTGCAGGATTTCGCAGACGGAAAGCTTTTCCAATAAATGCGCGCCCGCCGTGCAGTCGGCGACGTGGCCGCCGGTGAGCATAAAGGCGAGCGGCCGATGGCCTGATTTTTCTCCCCCTTCGCCGCCGCTGGCCAGCGATGCGCCTTCACCGCCGAGGAGTCGATGAGCACTTGCACAGGCGGCCCGCCTGCTTGTGCAAGCGCGTGGAACAACTCACTACCGTCGAACAGGGTCCGCGCGGCGGGCCGTCCGATGCGTCCCGATAGGATCATTGCCTCCCCGGCGGCGGGCGGCGCATAAAGCGGGAAACCCGCTGAGCATCGACCCCATGCGCCCATCGATTCTGAACCCCCTCTTCGCCTCGGCCGCAAGCCTGCCGGGCGTTGGGCCCAAAACCGGCAAGCTGCTCGACCGGCTGCTGGCGGAGGGCGGCAAAGAGGCGCGCGTTCTCGATCTCCTGTTCCATCTGCCGGTCGGCGTCCTCGATCGCCGCAACCGGCCGAAGATCACCGAGGCCCCGCTGAATACGGTGGTGGTGATCGAGGGAACGATCATTGAGCACCGGCCGCCCCGCGCGAAGGGTCCATATCGCGTGCTGATCGAGGATGAGACCGGCGATGTTCTGCTCGTGTTTTTCCTCGCCAATCATCAGTGGATCGAGAAAAGCCTGCCCGTCGGCGCGCGGCGCTGGGTGTCCGGCAAGCTCGAACTCTGGGACGGCCATCGCCAGATGGTTCACCCTGACCGGATTCTCGACGCCGAAGGCCTCGCCAAACTGGCGCCCGTCGAGCCGATCTATCCTTTGACCGAAGGGCTCTCATCGCGGCTTCTCTCAAAGGCCATCGAGGGCGCATTGGCTCGCTTGCCCGCGCTGCCGGAGTGGCGCCCCGCTCCCGCTCTGCCCTCTTTCACCGAGGCCCTGCGCCGCGTGCATCGCCCGCAGACGCCGGAAGAAATCGCGCCCGACGCGCCGGCGCGCAAAGGCCTCGCCTTTGACGAAATGCTCGCCGGCCAGCTCGCGCTGGGGCTGATGCGCGCAAGAGCGCGGCGCGCGCCGGGCCGCGCCAACGCGGGCGACGGGCGCCTCGTTGATAAAATCCTCAATACCCTGCCCTTTACGCCGACGGACGCGCAGAAAGACGCCTTCGCGGAAATCCGCGCCGATCTCGCAAGCGAGGCGCGCATGTTGCGGCTGCTGCAGGGCGACGTCGGCTCTGGCAAAACGGTCGTCGCGCTGCTCGCCATGGCGTCCTGCGTCGAAGCCGGGCGGCAGGCGGCCCTGATGGCGCCGACGGAAATTCTGGCGCGCCAGCATTTTGCCGCGCTCGGCGCCTTCGCCGGCGCCGCCGGACTGAGGCTCGCGCTGCTCACTGGCCGCGACAAGGGCTCCGGGCGGGCCAAAACGCTCGAGGCGCTGGCCTCGGGCGCGATCGACATCATCATCGGCACCCATGCGCTGTTTCAGGAGAGCGTCGCCTTCCACGATCTCGGCCTTGCCGTGGTCGACGAGCAGCATCGTTTCGGCGTGCATCAGCGTCTGGCGCTCGGCGAAAAAGGCGAGCGCGCCGACATTCTGGTGATGACCGCGACGCCGATCCCGCGCAGCCTCGTACTCACCTATTTCGGCGACATGGACGTCTCGCTGATCCGCGAAAAGCCTGTTGGCCGCAAGCCGATCGAGACCCGGGCTCTGCCGGCCGAGCGAATCGGCGAACTCGTCGAGCGGCTGCGCGGGGCGTTGGAGACTGGCGCGCAGGCTTTCTGGGTTTGCCCGCTGGTCGAGGAAAGCGAACTTCTCGACGTCGCCGCCGCCGAGGAGCGTTTCGCGGATCTGCGCCAATTCTTCGGCGACGAGGTCGGCCTTGTCCACGGCAGGATGAAAGGGCGCGACAAGGACGCGGCCATGGCCGCCTTCGCTGGCGGAGAGACGAAAATTCTGGTGGCGACGACGGTGATCGAGGTCGGCGTCGACGTGCCGAAGGCCAGCATCATGGTCATCGAACATGCCGAGCGCTTCGGCCTCGCGCAATTGCATCAGCTGCGCGGCCGGGTCGGACGCGGCGCGGCGAAGTCGTCCTGCATCCTTCTCTATAAAGGCCCGCTCGGCGAGACCGCGAAGGCCCGCATCGAAATTCTGCGCGAGAGCGAGGATGGGTTCCGCATCGCCGAGGAAGATTTGCGCTTGCGCGGCGAAGGCGAGGTGCTCGGCTCGAAACAGTCCGGCCTGCCGGGCTTTCGCCTCGCTGACCCCGCCGCGCATGGGGATCTGCTGGCCGAGGCGCGCCGGCAGGCGCAAGGCATCGTCGCGGAAAATCCCCGGCTCGAAGGAGAGAACGGCGAGGCGCTGCGCCTTTTGCTCAATATTTTCGAGCGCGCCGAAGCGATAAGATTGCTGGGGGCGGGCTGACTACGCCTCGCCCGGGAAAAACCTCAGCGCGAACATCGCGAGGGCCGCGAAAATGGCGAGAGCGGCCAAGAACATCGCCGTCGCGCCATAGCCGAAAGCGCCGATGAGCAGCGCCTGCGGATAGGGCATCAGGAAAATGCCGATGTTGAACGCTGTATTGAGCAGCGCCTGCGGGCCGGCGCGCTCGGCCGGCTCGACCCCTTCGCTCATCCAGGCGGACAGGACCGGATAGACCACGCTATAGCCTATGCCAAAAAGCACGCCCGAGACGACGATCAGCCATGATTGTCCGGCGTAGGCGAGAAGCACGAAGCCCGCGCCCTGCGCCAGAAATCCGCCGGCGACGAGAACGCGCCGGTCGAGAGACTCGAAAATGCCCATCGCAAGAAAGCGGCTGGCGAAAAGGGTTGTCGTCGAGGCGAAGAAAAACGCGCCGATCGGCAGCGCCTTCGCCTGCAACAAGGCGGCGAGATAGGCGGCTGTGAAGCCGAACATCGTTCCGTTGACGAAAACGGCAAAAAAAGCCGGGATGCGGCTGCGCCGCAGGCCGCCCAGAAAATTGAGCGCGCGCGCCTGCCGCGGGCGCGGGATCGGCCGGACGCCGAAGGTGAGCGCAAGCCCGAGACAGGCGGGAATGGCGCCTTCCAGAAACATCGCCGGAGCGCCGAACTTATTCAGGATAAAGGCGCCGAATGGCGGCGCGAAGGCCTGAGCCACGGCGAACATGCTCGAAAACAGCCCGTTCAGATAGACGAACTTGCGCGCATTGAGGCGGCTCTGCCCATAGGTGACGAAGGAGCTGAGCAAGAGCCCCTGCCCGACGCCCTGAACGAGACGGGAGGCGAGCGCCGGCCAGAACGCGCCCGCGGTATAACGCAGGCTGAAAAAGCCGACGACCATGAGGGCCACGGAGACCCGGCAGGTGTTGAGAACGCCAATGCGCGCGGCCACAGCGCCGGACAAAAAGGTGAAAAGAATGACCGGAAATGCGTAGAGCGAGAGCAAAAGCCCGACCGTATGAAGATCGAAACCTTCGCGGGCGAAGACCACGGCGAGCAGCGCGGCGTGCGAATACATGAAAGAGACGAGAAAAGCGGCCAGCGCCAGCTGAAAATATTCGCGCCGCGCCCGCGCGTCGATGAAGCCGGCTCTGATCGCGCGATCTTCAGACTCTGGGGCGATGGGCGCATCGGATGCGCCGCGCAAGGCGCCCATCAAGCCGCGTCGGAGCGGCGCAGCAGGGCGCGCCAATGGCGGATTGGAACCTCCGCCGTCGCGGCGATGTCCTCGATGACGATCCTGCGCAAGCCGTGGCGTTCGGCTTCTGCGAAAATTGACGGCGGCAGCGGCCAGGGCGGCCCCGAGGCTGGCGCGTCCTCGTCACGCGCCCGCGCGATCACCAGAAGTTTTCCATCTGGCGCAAGAAGCGAGGCGAGAGCGGCGAGCGCCTTCGGCAGGAGTTCTGGCGCCAGGGCCTGCAAAGTGTAGCATTCATGGACAAGATCGAATTTCTCGCGCCACTCGGGAGGGACTTTGAAGAGATCCTCCGCGCTGTAGGCGACTTTGCTATCTGGAAAACGCCGTTTTGCCCATTGGACGGCTTCCTCGACCAGATCGAAAGCCGTAACGTCAGCGCCGGCGGCGGAAAAACACTCGGCATTGTCGCCAAGGCCGCAGCCGACGTCGAGCGCGCAAAGCCCTTCGAGGCCGCGGATTTGCAAATCGACGAAAGATCGGGTGAGCGGATGGGGCGAAAGATTGGCCCAGGGCACCCGCGCGGCATCATTTTCGGCAAGGGCATAGACAGCCTCGAACCAGCCCCTTCGCAGCGGATCGGAGGCGTCTGGCGCCGCCCCTTTGGCCGGATCGATCGCGTCGAGCTCGATCCGCGCCCTGGCGCGGCGCTCGGCAAAGCCGGGATCGGACGAAAATCCGCTCATGCTGCTTTTCCTTTCAGGGATTGAGGCGCGGCCGCGTTCAGGCCTTCTTTTCCCAGCGCCCGGCCTCGCTCTGCTGCCAATAGGTCAAAGCAAAGCCCCGTTCCTTCAGCTCTTTCCATTGCAGCCGGGCGGCGGCAAGCTCGTCCTCATTGGCTCCGTCGAAGACGACGATCGCGCGTTCATAGGCCGCATCATCGCCGAGCGAGGCGGCAATCTGCGCCCCCTCGACAAAGAAGCGCGCCGCCGCGCCATTCGGATTTTCCGCCCCCGTGCAAAGATAGACCGGCTGCGATTCGACATCGCCGTCGGCGGCGCGGCCATGCGCGATAAAGCTGGCGTCGGAATAAGTCCAGAGCCACTGATCCAGCGCCTCCAGCCGCTCTTCGCTTCGCGCCTGGATGACGACGCGCCAGCCTCTCTCGAGCGATTTCTCGATGAGGCCGGGAAGCGCCTGGTCGAGGCTTTGGCGCTGGAGGTGGTAGAACCAGATCTCCATTACGGCATGGGCTCCGACGCCATCAGGGTCATGCCTTGTCCGCGCTCGCCTCGTAATTGTCGAAGACGAGCCGGTCCAGAAGCCGGACGCCAAAGCCGGAGGCCCAGCCCTGATTGACGTCGCTCGCCGGCGAACTCATGCCGGTGCCGGCGATGTCGAGATGCGCCCAAGGCGCGCCATTGACGAATCTTTGCAGGAACTGCGCGGCGGTGATCGAGCCCGCGTGACGCCCGCCGGTGTTCTTCATATCGGCGAATTTCGAGTCGATCAGCTTGTCATAGGCCGGGGCGAGCGGCAGCCGCCAGAGCTTTTCCCCCGTCGCCTTGCCGGCGGCGAGCAGCTTCTCGCCAAGATCGTCGTCGTTGGTGAAAAGTCCGGCGTGCTCCTGGCCAAGGGCGACCAGCACGGCGCCGGTCAGCGTCGCGAGGTCAACGATGAATTTCGGCTTGAAACGGTCCTGCACATACCACAGCACGTCGGCGAGTACGAGACGGCCTTCGGCGTCCGTATTGATGACCTCGATCGTCTGCCCCGACATGGACGTCACGATATCGCCCGGGCGCTGCGCTTCCGGCCCCGGCATGTTTTCGACGAGGCCGACGACGCCGACGGCGTCGACCTTGGCCTTGCGGGCGGCGAGCGCCTGCATGAGGCCGACGACGCAGGCGGCGCCCGCCATGTCGCCCTTCATATCCTCCATGCCGCCGGCCGGCTTGATCGAAATGCCGCCGGTGTCGAAGGTGACGCCCTTGCCGACGAAGGCGACCGGCTGGGCCTTGCCCTTGTAGGAGCCCTTTCCTCCGCGCCAGCGCATGACGACGACGCGGCTTTGCCGGGCGGACCCCTGGCCAACCCCAAGGAGCGCCCCCATGCGCAGCGCCTTCAAGGCGGGCTCATCGAGAATCTCGACCTCGACGCCGATCTTTTCGAGCTCCCGCGCGCGACTGGCGAACTCCTCCGGATAGAGCACATTGGCGGGCTCGTTGACGAGGGTGCGCGCGGTAAGAACCCCTTCCGCGACGGCGGCGCGACGCCTCGCTTCGCCGCGCGCGGCGGCGGGGTCCGCGACGGCGAGCACGAGTTCGCTCGATCCATTGTCGTCGGAATCGTCCTTTTTCTTGGTCTTGTAGCGGTCGAAACGATAATCGCGCAGCTGAGCGCCTAGCGCGAATTCGGCGGCCGCCGCGGCCGGATCGGCCGGCGCGTCCGGCGGATCGAAGACAATTGTCGCCGCGCCGCCGCGACCCAGCTTGCCAAGGACAAAACCGCCGAGATTGGCGTAATCGACGGGCGCGGGAGCGGCGGGTTTGATCTTGGCCGCCTCCGGCGAATCGGCGTCGTTGCGCTCGCTTGCCTCGGCTTGCGGGCCCGGCGCTCCGATGACGAGCAGGCGATCAGTCGCGATCCCGGCCGGAGCGATGATGTCGAGCGCCGTCGAAGCCTTGCCCTTGAACCTGGCGACGGCGGCGGCTTTGCGAATCAGAGCTTCCCCATCGGCGCCGAGCAGCTTCAGCGTCGCATCGCCGAATTTGAAGTCAGGTCCGCTGAAAACCACCAGCGATTGCGCGCCTTTCGCGGGTTGGGCCGCCGTCTTGGCGTCGGGCTGCGGCCGGGCGCCGGTCAACGAAGCCAGCGCGGCAAATTCGATTTTCACGGACTGCGACATTTGATCCTCAAAAAAGCGTGACCGCCGCGCTCACGGCGTCCTCGACGGGAGCCGAACTCGACGGCGTAAATCATGCGAAAGAACGGGGAAACTGGTTCAGGTCATATCAAACTCGCATTGAAAATGCCTTTTCATACGCATATGTCGGACCGTGAGCGGTTCAGCAAGGGCAGCCCGCGCCGCCTGGCCGTCGCCCTGGCGGCGGGGCCGCGCCGAAAAATTGCCGTGAGCTTCGACTTTAGTCACGCCGGCTCCAAAGCAAAAGGGCAAAAGCCCGCTTTTGCGCCAAGAGGCGCGGTCGTGTCTTTCTCGACGGTTCGCCGGCGGAGGGCGATCTGTGATGCGAAGGTCACGGGATGGGAAATATCGCAGCGCAACAGCTCCAACAGGGGCGAGATGACTGGCGGCGGCGGCTGCATTGTAGCAAATTGGGCGCGGGGCGGTACGGGTTTGAGTTTCAAAATGTCGAGCATCACCGTTGACGCTGCCAACCCCATCGGCCCCGCGCCCGGCGATTGCCGCCGCCAGGGCGCGGCATGCCCTGTTGTTGCGCGCGCGGACGGATTCGCGGCGCGATGATTGGTTGGACCCTCGGCCGCTATTTTTCAGCCCGTTTTCTGACCCTGATCATGGCGGTGTTTCTGACCGTCTGCGGCATGATCTTTGTCGTTGATTTCGTGGAAATGCTACGCCGCACCAATGACATGGTAGGCGCTTCGACGCGCTCGGTCGCGGTTCTGTCCTTGTTGCGCGCGCCTTCCGCCTCGGAACAGTTGATGCCGTTCTGCGTCCTGTGCGGCGCCATGGCGGCGTTTCTCGACCTGACGCGCAAGCTGGAGCTCCTCGTCGCGCGCGCCGTCGGCGTTTCGGTTTGGGGCTTTCTCGTCCCGCCCGTGGCGATCGCCATCATCATCGGCGTTGGCTCCGTCACGCTGTTCAATCCGGTCTCGGCCATGATGAAGCAACGCGCCGACCGAATCGAGACGCAGATCTTCGGCCGCGTGACCCAAGCGGACCCCGAATCAGGAATTTGGCTCCGGCAAAAAGGGGTCGACGGTGAAGCGATCATCAAGGCCAAGTCTGCTTCCCGCGACGGCTCGCATATCGCCTCCGTGACGGCCTATGTCTACGATCGGCGCGGCAAGTTCGAGGCCGAGGTGGAAGCGAGGCGCGGAGAGCTCCAGCCGGGGGTCTGGCGGCTCGAAAATGCGCGCATTTTCATGCCGGGAGAAGAAATACAAGAAGTCAGCGCCTATCTTCTCGCCACCAATCTGACGCCAGAGCAAGTGGCGAAGGGGCCGGTGGCGCCGGACTCCGTGCCATTTTGGGACCTGCAGGCGATGCGCCGGGAGACCGACAGGGCGGGCCTCGACTCGACAGGCTTTAAACTGCAATTTCAGTCGCTTCTGGCGCGGCCTCTGCTGTTCGTGGCGATGGTTTTGATCGCCGCGGCCTTTTCCTTAAGATTTTTCCGTTTTGGTGGAATCGGCAAGATGGTTGGCGGTGGCGTGGCGACGGGCTTCGTGCTTTATGTGGCGACTAAGCTTGTCGGCGACCTCGGCGGAGCCGGATTGCTCAGCGCGCCTGTCGCTGCGTGGTCTCCCGCCATCGTCGCCAGCATGCTCGGCGCGCTCGCGTTGCTGAATCAGGAGGATGGTTGATGGGGCGGCGTTTTTGCCCCAATGGCGCGCGGGCTTGCGTATCTGGCCTTCGCGGCTTGTTTGGCCCTGTCCGGGGCCGGATTTTCCACGCCCTCGCTTCGGCGCCGCCCCAGCGTTCCCCGGCGCGGGCGTCGCTCGCCGCCCTCCTTGCCCTCCTTTGCCTCGCCGCCGTCAGCGCCCCCGCCGCCATCGCGGCGACGGAGCGGGCGCCGCAGCCGCCGGCCGGCCAGCCGCCCGACAAGATGTTCGTCGAGGCGAACGAACTTCGCTACGATACGGTGAAGAATACGGTTGCCGCCGTCGGCGATGCGCGCGTCTATTATAAGGGCCGCGTTCTCGAAGCCGACCGCGTCACCTATGACCGCAAGACCGGCCGCGTCTTAGCCGAAGGTCACGCCAAGCTCACCGAAACCGACGGCAGCATCCTGCACGGCGATCAATTCGACCTGACCGACGATTTTCGCGACGGATTCATCGAAAGCCTGCGCGCCGACACCTCGGACAAGACCTTTTTCAGCGCGCCGCACGCCGAGCGCATCGAGGGCGACACCACCGTTTTCAACAAAGGCACCTATACCGCCTGCGCCGCCTGCACAGGCAGCCCCGACAAGCCGCCGCTGTGGCGGGTGCGCGCCAAGCGCATCGTCCACAAGAACGACGAGCAGATGATTTATTACGAGGACGCTTCGCTCGAGTTCCTCGGCGTTCCGCTCGCCTATGTGCCGTTCTTTTCGGCGCCCGATCCCACGGTCACGCGCAAATCCGGCATTCTGTCGCCGCATCTCATCGACAGGTCGACGCTCGGCTATGGCGTCGGCATTCCAATCTTTTGGGCGCTCGCGCCCGACTATGATTTGACGTTCACGCCGACCGCCCTGTCAAAGCAGGGCTTCCTCGCCAGCGGAGAATGGCGCCAGCGCTTCGACATCGGCCAATATTACATCAGGGCGAACGGCATCTCGCAGATGAACCCGAGCTTTTTCCCGACGTCCCCGTGGGGCGCCGGCAACCAGACGCTGCGCGGATCGTTCGAGAGCGCGGGCGAACTCGCCATCGCCGATCAATGGAAATTCGGCTGGGCGTTCACGCTGCTGTCGGATAAATGGTTCCTGAATGATTACAACGTCCCGAGCCAGACACTTTCGTCCAATTATATCGCCGAGACGACCTCGACGGTTTATCTGACCGGCCAGAGCAATCGCGGCTATTTCGACCTGCGCGGCTATTATTTCGAAGGTCTGTCGACGCACGACTTCCAGCCGCAGCAGCCGCTCGCCCACCCGGTCTGGGATTACAACAAAACGATAGACATCGATCCGGCAAATTCCTGGGGGATCGGCGGCGAGGTTGAGGCCGACTTCAACCTGACGAGCCTTTCCGCCGCCGCCGCGAGCTATCAGTCCGTCGGCACGCAGGTGCTCGACAACGCCTATCAAATGTATAACGTCTGCACCAATTATGTGCCGGGCACCGTCGCCGGCAAATGTCTTCTGCGCGGCGTCGGCGGCGAATATACGCGGACGACGGTGGATATTTCCTGGAAGCGCAAGCTGATCGACCCGATCGGCGAGGTCTGGACGCCTTTCGCCTTCGCGCACGTCAACGGCGAGTGGCTCGATCTCAACACCACGAATTCCTATACGTTTTCGTCGAGTTTCGGCTCCTCGACGTTCAGCAATTCGTCTCAGCTGAACTTCCTCGGCAACCGGGACGTGAGCTTCTACGGCGCGTTCGTGCCCGGCGTCGGGCTTGAATATCGCTATCCATTCTTCGCAAAACTTGGCTTTGGCTCGGTCACTGTCGAGCCGATCGCGCAGATCATCATGCGCCCGAACAATCCGATCGGCGCTTTTTCCAACGTCAATCTCGACGCGCAAAGCCTCGTCTTCGACGAGTCGACTTTGTTTGATTGGAATAAATATTCGGGCTACGACCGCTTTGAGACCGGCATGAGAGCCAATTACGGAGGCCAGTTCACGCTGAACTTCAAAGACGGCGGCTACATCAACGTCATCGGCGGCCAATCCTATCAGGTCGCCGGCACCAATTCCTATGCGACGGCGGACGCCGCCAATGTCGGGCTGAGCTCGGGCCTCGACACGAGGGCTTCCGACTACGTCGGCGCGCTTTCGATCGCCCCCAACTCCGCGTTCTCATTCACCGCCAAAAGCCGCTTCGACGTAAACACCTTCGAGCCAAGGCGCATCGACCTTGTCGGCAACTATAACCTCGGCGCCTGGACAGGGGGAATCCAATATGCAAATTACCAGGCCCAGCCGGTGATCGGATATTATGTGCGCCGGGAGGGTCTTTCCCTGAATTCGCGCTATAAGATCAGCGACAACTATTTCGCTCAGGGAAACATTACCTTTGACATGAGCCGTCAGTTCTATCCTGCTGCTCTCATCGGCTATACGAGCCCCGGTCCTTTCGCCATCGCCGCGTTTGGCATGGGCGCCGGCTATAACGATGATTGCACTACTTTCTCGGTGAATTATTCTTCGATTTATCAGGACAATGGCAATGGCGCTCTTATTCGTAACCAGACAGTCCTGTTACAACTGCAATTGCGGACCCTTGGCGGCACCAAACTCAGTGAAAGCTTCAACAACACCGCCGCGCTTGACGGCGTGAAATACTGACCGCCGCCGCGCCGGTTCGCCGACGCGCGGCGACGCCGCTGCAAAAAATGGGAATCGGGCTTGATGCGGAGAATGAATGATGTGCGTAAGGCCGGCCCCTGCGCCGGCGCTCTTTTCAGAACCTGTCTCCTGATGGCGGCGCTGGCCGGAGTATCGCTCCTCGCCGCCCGCCCGGTTCACGCTCAAACGATCGTGTCGAGCATCAATGGCGATCCCATCACCAATATCGACATTGATCAGCGCATGAAGCTGCTGCGCGTGCTGCGCAAGCCAGCGACGCGCGAAGCGGCGATCGAAAGCCTGTTCACCGAGCGCCTTGAAATCCACGAGGCGGAAAAATACGGCGTCAATCCAAAGGTTTCCGATCTTCCGCAGGAGATCGTCAGGGTTGCCCAGGAAATGAAAGTGCAGCCCGAGGCGCTGATAGCTGAGCTTCAGCGCGCGGGCGTCTCGCAAGATCATTTTCAGGCGTATTTTCGCGCCAATCTCGCCTTTGGCATTCTCGTGCAGGCGCTGAACAAGGGCGTCGAGGCGAGCGAGACGCAGGTTCGTGAGGAACTCGCAAAGGCAGGCGGCAAGGCCGCCGCCGGCACCGCCTATACCGTGCAGCAGATCATCTTCGCGCTGCCGACGACAGCAACTCCCGCCGCCGTCAGCGCCCGCGCGCATGAGGTCGAACAGCTGCGCGCACGCTTTTCCGATTGCGCGACGGGCGTTCCCATCGCCCGCGCAATCAACGACGTGACCGTGCGCGATCCCCTGACGCGAACTTCCCACGAGATCAATGACTCGCTCAAGCAATTGCTCGACAAAACGCCTGTCGGCCACTTAACGCCGCCTCAGCGCTCGGCCAACGGATTCGAGATGGTCGCCGTTTGCAGCAAAGGCCCCGCCAAGGACGACACCGCCGTGCGCCAGGCCATCGCGCAGAGGCTGCTCGCCGCCCATATCGCCGAGGACTCCGCACGACGCCTGAAGGAATTGCGCGCAAGAGCCGTCGTCGTGAAAGCGTCTCCTTGAGAGAACAGCCTTGATGACCGGCGAGCCGCATGGAAAGACCATTCTCGCGCTGACCCGCGGCGATCCATCCGGCATCGGTCCCGAGCTCGCCCTCAAGGCCTGGGCCGCGATGCATCAGGATCCGGAGGCGCCCGCGTTCCTGATCGCCGCCGAGCCGGATCATCTCGCGGTGCTGGCGCAGCGGCTGCGGCTTGCCGTTCCGATCGAGCCGATCGGCGCTGCGACGGACGCGGCCGCCCTGTTCCGACGGGCCTTGCCGGTGCTCGACTCGAAGCTGACGGTCAAGGGCAAGCCCGGCTCGCCCCACGCCGAGGACGCCGCCGGAACGATCGCCTCCATCGAGACCTGTGTGAACCTTGTCAGAACGGGCGCGGCCGCCGCGATCGTCACCAACCCGATCGCCAAAGAGGTTCTTTATCGCGCCGGATTTCCGCATCCCGGGCACACCGAATTCCTCGGCGCTCTGGCCGAGCGGCTGTATCAGTCCAGCGTACGCCCTGTCATGCTGTTGTGGTCGCCCGAACTCGCCGTCGTTCCCGCGACGATCCATATTGCGCTGAAAGACGTCCCTGCCCGCCTGACAACGGACCTTCTCTTCGAGACCGGGCGCATCGTGGCGCATGATTTCCGCCAGCGTTTTGGCCTCGCGCATCCCCGCCTCGCCTTCACGGGCCTCAATCCGCACGCAGGCGAGGGAGGCGCGATGGGGCGCGAGGAGATCGACGTCATCGCTCCAGCGCTTGCACAGCTGAAAGCCGCAGGGATCGACGTCTCGGGTCCGCATCCAGCCGACACGCTGTTCGACGCCAAAGCCCGAAAGACCTATGACGTCGTTATTGCGATGTATCACGATCAGGCTCTGATCCCGATCAAGACCATCGCCTTCGCTCACGCCGTCAACGTGACCCTTGGCCTGCCCTTCATTCGGACCTCGCCCGATCACGGCACGGCCTTCGCCATCGCCGGCCAGGGCGTCGCCGATCCCTCGAGCCTCATCGAGGCTCTGCGGTTGGCCGGGCGATTGGCGAACGAATGCCCGGCCCGTTAGACGATCTCCCCCCGCTGCGAGAGATCGTCGCCGCGCATGGGCTCGACGCGAAGAAAGCGCTCGGACAGAATTTCCTTTTCGACCTCAATCTCACGTCCCGCATCGCGCGCGCGGCAGGGCCGCTCGAGGGCGCGCTCATCGTCGAGATCGGACCTGGCCCCGGCGGCTTGACCCGCGCGCTGCTGGCCGAGGGAGCGAGAAAAGTCGTCGCCATCGAACGCGACGAGCGCTGCCTCGCGGCGCTCGCCGTAATCGCGGCCCACTATCCGGGCCGCCTCGACGTCATCGCCGGCGACGCGCTCGAGATTGATCTTGGCGCTCTTGTCGGCGAAGCGCGCCCGGCGCGGATTTGCGCCAACCTGCCTTACAATATCGCCACGGCCTTGCTGACGCGCTGGGTCGAGGCCGAAGTCTGGCCGCCCTGGTTCGACCGGCTGACCTTGATGTTTCAACGCGAGGTCGCCGAACGCATCGTCGCATCCCCATCCCAGCGCGCGGCCTATGGACGTCTTGCCGTCCTGTGCAATTGGCGCTGTGAGACCCGCATCCTGTTTGATGTGTCGCCCTCCGCCTTCACGCCGCCGCCGAAAGTCACCTCCAGCATCGTCGAGTTGCGCCCTCGCGCCGCGCCGCTTCCCTGCGAAGCGAGGCTGCTTTCGGAGGTGACGCGGGCCGCTTTCGGGCAGCGCCGGAAAATGTTGCGGCAATCGCTGAAATCCTTGCCGGTGCGCGAGATCGCAGCGCTTCTCGCCGCGGCCGGGATCGAGCCGACCGCACGCGCCGAAGAAATTGGCGTTGAAGGCTTTGCCGCTCTTGCGCGGGCTTTGCGCGATCAGCGAGCGGCGGTCCAGCCTCTCTGAGCGCGCCGCGCGCCAGCGAAAATCGGCTCCCGCTCTTCAAGCTTTCGTTTTAGCGCCTGGTCGGGTCCGACAACCCGCAGCTTTCCGGCATCATGTTCTGGGAAGGATCGGATCGGCAAGCTGAGGCGCGACCTGACCATAATTCAGGCCGGCGACGAGGGCGACGCCGCCGATCACATTGCCGAGCAGCGTCGGCAGAAAGAAGCGCAAGGCATAGTCGGCAAAGGACGCCTCGCCAGCTTCGACCGCATAGAAGGCGTCGACCGACCCGGCGATCAGATGAGAGAAGCCCGCAATGGCCACGACATAGGTGATGATGATGATGATAAACGGCCGCGCCGAGCCGACGGCCGGGAGAATCCAGACCATCAATGCGATCAGCCAGCCGGCGAAGACCGACTTCAGAACGACGGCTCCAAAAGAGCCGCGCACCGCATGGACGCTGATCTCGACAAAAGCCTTCTGAACGCCGGCGTCGAAAATTGAGAAATGCGCGAGGGCGGCTGCGAAAATCCATGTCGCCGCGATATTCGCCGCCAGCACGAGCGACCAAAGCCGCGCCACCTTGATCAGCGTTTTCCTGTCCCGGTTATGAAGCAGCGGCAGGATCGGCGTCAGCGTATTCTCGGTGAACAATTGCTGACGCCCCAGCACGACGATCAAGAATCCCGTCGTATAGCCAAAGGAGCTGATCAAAGGCCGCCACGGCGCGTCGGGAAGGCTCGCCTGCAGCACGCCCTGCACCACGATGGAGAAGCCCATCGAGAGCCCGGCCGCGAAGGCCGACAGGACCAGCGCGGTCTTGGTGCGATTAAGTTCGGCTTCGCCTTCGGCGCGGATCGTTTCATGGATAAGAGCAGCGTTAGGGTGGCTTTGCTCGGCGACCGCCGCCTTTTCCGCGCCCGAAAGATCCTCCAGCTGCGAGGCCGGGCTGAGGCTGTTGCGCTCATCGCTGGTCAAATCGGAGCCTTTCGATTGCCCGCTCACGAAAGGCTGGCGCGTTGATGGTAAAAAAGCGGCTTGGCCTGCCGGCTCGCCGCAGTCGCGGCCGATGGCCTGTAACACGGCGCGGGCTGTTCCGGTTCCAGCCAGCTTTGCCTGCGCCGCGGCGTGCGAGTGCGCGTGCGGTCAGTTCGACAGAGGCCGCACTCTTTTCATGAACAGGCTGATGATGACGGCATGGGCCACATGCTCGGCCATGCATTGATAGCCAAGATCGTTCAGGTGGAAATTGTCGCGCGACATCAGCTGCAGATTGGCGCGCGTCTGGGCGATGAACCGCATGGCGTCGTAGCGGCTGATGTAGAGGACATTTTCCTTGGCGGCGATGCTTTTCAGCGCGTCGCGGATCGCCGCGTAATTGGAATCGCGGGCGAGACGGGGCGCATATTGGAGGCCGACGAGCACGACGTCGACCTGGTTTTCCTTCAGCCATTCAATGGTGGATTGAACGGTCGCCTCGAAATCCGCAGGCGAAACCCGTGCGAGAGCGTCATTGGTCCCAAGCTGCCACAGCACCAGATCAGGCTTGCTCAACGCGACCTCGTTCCTGATGCGTTCAGAGGTGCTTTCCGCCACCTCGCCGGGCAAGCCGCGGTTGACGACGATGATATCGACGCCTTTCAGCGCATGTTCAAGGATAGCCTCGAGCAGTGACGGATAGGATTTGTTCGAGCCGGAGGATCCTATGCCGACCGTCGAGGACGAGCCAATCGCCAGAATATGCACGGCTTGATGTTTTTGCAGCGCCGCCGCGAAATTGGGAAGCGACGCAGGCGTCGCGATATCGACCGCCGGCACCTCGCATGAGGGGCTGAGCGGCGGCGCGGCGACGGGAGCCGGCGCCTCCTCGGCGCGCAAAGGAAGCGCGGCGCAGACGCAGAACGCTAGGGCGAGGGCGCCCTTTTGGGCGGATTCGCCGATAGTCTTCCGCGCCATTCCGAAGCCCATGCAACCACGCCCATAACCGATACGCCGAGAATAACGATCAGCGCATCTGTTGCAATATGTCCACCGTATACAAAGCGGAAGATCTGGCAAATGAGGCTGAGCAAAGACGCCGCGCAAAAGACGTTCAGCGAATTACGCCCAAGCATGGATAAATATTTCGCAAGGAGGGGCAGCGCCTGCCGGATGGTTACGAAAGAGCCTGCGAAAAAAGCTGTGAGCGCGAGACTATGGATGAGCCGCGCCGGCGACAGAAATGTCTTGTCAAACATGAACACGAGCTTTGGCGCCGGGGCCGCGATCGGATTGGGCGAGAAATTCATCAAGGCGACAACTGCGCCCACGAGAATGATCGGCAGCGCCACGAACCAGAGGACGCGCCGATGGCGCCGGGCGAAAGCGCCAAGGCCGTCCTTGCCGCCCAGCGCGAAGCCAAGACAATAGATCAGCTGCCAGCAGAGCGGATTGAAGAACCATGTTCCCTCGACCGGCCAGGTGGGCAAATTGACGCCCGTTATCAAGGCGAAAGCGTAGATCGTAAAGGAGATCGGGAGCAGAAGCTGCGGCGCGAAGCGATGCGTCAGCGCGATCAAAGGGGCGGCGAACACCAAGACGACATAGAGCGGCAGAATGTTGAAATAGCCAAGCTGATGAGTGAGCAGGACAAGCCCCACATGCGCCCGGACGGGATCATTGAAGACGGCCGAGGCGTTGTGCCAGTCGAGAAGAAACGGGGCGTCGAAAAGCAGCGCCGAAGCTGCGAGAAGGGCGATCGCGATCTCGGTGATGACGGTCTGGGCGACATAGACATGCAAGGCGCGGCTTTCGAGCCGGAACACGAGAGCGCCGGCCGATAGCGAGGCGACGGGGCCGTCGATCAGCTTGCGCATCGCCCAGCCGGCGAGGAACACGAAGAGTTCCGCGGAATCCGACAGCGACACGTTGCGATAGGTGAAGCGCTCGAAATAGAGGCCAGGAACATGGTTGACGAAGATCGTCAGAAGAGCAAAGCCGCGCCAGAAATCGATTTCATTAGGTGCGCGCATGAGTCTTCCGACATACGTCCCGCCGCTTCTCGCGACAGCCGATATCCTCATCGGGACATCGAAAGCCGCGTCGGCATTCTAACGACCGGTTGTTGCTTCGAACGTCCGCAACTTCCGCGCCAACTGTTGGAGCAAAGTCAGGCAAAGTAGAGACCGCGCGAAGCCCGACTCCGCGCCGCGCCTCAAGGAAAGGTCAAGCCGAAGCTCTGGAAAAGGGCCCGAAGGACCGCCGGCAGGCTCTCGGGTATATCCTCAGCCACGAGCCCAGGACCAAAATGGCGTGCGCCCGCTCCATGCAGCCAGACCGCGGCCGAGGCGGCCTCGAAAGGCGGCATGGATTGCGCGCAGAGGCCCGCGATCATTCCGGCAAGAACATCGCCCGACCCCGCCGTTGCGAGCCAGGGCGGCGACGTATCGTCGATCATTGCCCGCCCGTCGGGATGCGCCACCACCGTATCGGGGCCTTTGAGCAGCACAATGGCGCCGGCGAGGGCGGCGGCCGCCCGCGCGCGCTCAAGTTTCGAGACAGACCTCAGGCCGTTGAGCCGCTTTTGCAGCGTTTCTGGGTCCGCGTCCGACTTCAGCCAGCGGCGCTCGTCATCAGCGGAAAGATCGCCGAAAAGCCGGGCGAATTCGCCATCATGCGGCGTCAAAACGACAGGGCCGCCCGAGCCCCTGATCGCCTGCGCCAGGGAAAAGGCGTCGCCCTTGAAGCTCGACAGCGCATCGGCGTCGAGAATTTTGGCGCGCGATGCCGGCGCCAGCGCGCTAAGCGTCAGGGCGCGGGTCGCCGCGCCAACGCCAAGCCCTGGCCCCAGCACGAGGGCGTTCTTGCGCCCGTCCTCGAGGATCGCCGCGAGCTCCTCCGGACCGTCGCACACCGCCGTCATGATCGCGGTCAGCGCCGCCGCATGGGCGCCGAGCGCCTCCCTCGGCGTCGCGATGGTCACGAGGCCGGCCCCCGCACGCAAGGCGCCGCGAGCCGCAAGCCGCGCCGCGCCGGTGTGGGCGAGGTCGCCGGACAGAACAAGGGCGTGGCCGCGCGCGTATTTGTGGCCGTCGATGCGGGGAACCGGGTAGAGGCCGCCCCAGACCTCCGGCTCGTTGGCCTGCGTCGCCGGCCTCACGACATCAAGCACCGCCGAAGTGATCCCGATGTCGGCGACGATCGTCTCATTGCAATGCAGCCGTCCCGGCAGCAGCAGATGACCCGGCTTGCGACGAAAAAAAGTGATGGTTTTCGAGGCCCACACCGCGACGCCCCGGACCTGCCCGCTCGTTCCGTCAATGCCGGAGGGAACGTCAACCGCGAGCACCGGCTTTTTTCGCTCGCGCGAGAAGGCGTTGAGGCGATCAACGGCCGCCCGCGCCGGCCCGTCAAGGTCGCGGGCGAGGCCAGCCCCGAACAAAGCGTCGATGACAAGATCGGCTGCGTCGAGGTCCAGCGCCTCGATGGCGGTGATTTCGCCATTCCAGGCTCTGGCGGCGGCTGCGGCGTCGCCGCGCAACGCGTCGATGCTGACAAGCAATCCGAGCGTGACGGAAAAGTCCCGCGCCTTCAAAAGCCGGGCGGCGACAAAGCCGTCCCCGCCATTATTGCCCGGTCCGCAAAGGACCACGATGCGTCCGTGACGCGGCGCGAGCCAGCTCGCCTCCAGGGCGACCGCGGCCCCGGCGTTCTCCATCAGCGCATAGCCGGGGACCCCCGAGGCGATGGTCAGCCGGTCGGCCTCCGCCATTTCCGAATTGCTCAAAAGTTCAGGCGGCAGACGATGAGAAGTCATAGGGAACGCTTCCAGGGATCAGCGCCAGCCAAGTTGACATTGACGCAAGTGACAGATACCCGAATAATGTCCGGAAAGTTCGTCCTGACGCGGGTTTGACTGCGTCCGGCGGCGATTTTGAGTGCGGACGAGACGTCATGAAGCCTCTTATCGCAAAGTTTGGCATTGGTCAGGTGGTCAGGCACCGGAAGTATCCCTTCCGGGGCATCATCTACGACGTCGACCCGGTCTTTTCCAATACCGACGAATGGTGGCAGTCCATTCCCGAAGAGGTTCGTCCGCGCAAGGACCAACCCTTCTATCATCTCTTCGCGGAAAACGCCGAAACGGAATATATCGCCTATGTCTCGGAGCAGAATTTATTGCCCGACACGTCCGGTGACCCCATCCGTCATCCGCAGGTCGATGAAATCTTCGTGCGCGCGCAGGACGGCGCCTATCAGATCAGGACCGCGCGCCGGAACTAATCCTTGCCCTTGAGGCGATCGTGGCGGTCCTGCAGTTCGAGCGTCACCAGGCGGGCGAGCAAGGTCGCTGGAAAAAGCTGCCCGATAATCCCTTCGAGATTTGCGAGCGCGCGCGCCATTGGGTGAACCGGCGCGATGTCGCCGTACCCGACCGAGGTCAGCGTGACAAAACTGAAATAGATGACGCTGCTCGCCATCCCCTTTTCGTGATAGACGACGAGGCCGGAAAACGCGTTCGGAGACCACAGGCCGACAAGCGTGTAAAGCCCGACAAAAGTCATGCCTATGGTCAGATAAAGCAGCACCGCGCCATTGACGCGATGATAGGTGACGCGGCCGGGAGCAAACACCGCTCCGGCGATGACGAAAATCAGCGCGATGTCGATGATCACCCACGCAATCGCTTCAAGGAGGATGTCGACGGCCGAGGGGGATCGGGAACGAAGGACCACGGCGGCGGCGGCCAGCGCGACGCCGCTGAACAGAACCACCAGCACGACCCATCTTGTCGACTGCATGAGCACGCAGCTGGCGAGCAAAAGGACGATGATGAAGCCGTAACCCTCGGCCGAGATCGTTCCCGCGGCATGGAGCGGCACGATCACGAAAAGGAACAGGATCAGCAAAAGGGTGAGCACGGAAAGAAGCGGGTCGCGCAACTCGTCCCGCTTGGCGCGGAAGCGGGTTACCGCGACCCTTTTGATCATCGCCATCGGCCGCTCCGCCAGCATCAGTCTTATAACAGCCGCCGCCTTCAGGCGTTCTGGCGTCGAAACAGCGCGGCGCGATCATCCGAGGCTAGAGCATGACGCCGAAAAGCTGCAGCTTGCATTAGCCTCTTAATGAGAAACTTTGAATGGAATCGCGGCGCGATTCCGTCCAAAGCCGTCGGGCGCTAAGCGTCGTCGTCCGGCTGCGCCGCCGGCGGTTCTTCATCCGCCTCGGTCCGGGCGGCGTCTTCCTCGCTGATCCGCTCGACCGACACGACCTGTTCGTCTGCGCCGGTGTTGAAGACGATGACGCCTTGCGTGCCGCGCCCCGCGACGCGGATGCCATCGACAGGACAACGGATCAACTGGCCGCCGTTAGTCACCAGCATGATCTCGTCGCCGTCTTCGACCGGCATTGAGGCGATGAGCTGGCCATTGCGCTGGTTGACCGCCATGGCGACGATGCCTTTGCCGCCGCGCCCGGTGATCCGGTATTCATAAGACGAGGTGCGCTTGCCGAAACCATTGGAGGACAGCGTCAGAATGATTTGTTCGTCTGCCGACATCCGCGCGTAGCGCTCGGGGCTGAGGCTCAAGGCAGGCGCCTCCTCGGCGCCGGCTTCCTCCGCCGCGGCCTCCGCATTGCCCTCGATCGTGGCCTCGCCGGCGACGGCGCGCCGCATTTTGAGATAAGCGATGCGCTCGCCGCTGTCAGCCTCGATATGGCGTAAAATCGCCAGCGATATCACGCGGTCGCCCTCACCCAGCAAGATGCCGCGCACGCCCATCGAATCCCGCCCCTTGAACACCCTGACGTCGGTGACCGGGAAGCGGATGCACTGGCCTTTCGCGGTGGTGAGGAGCACGTCGGCGTCTTCCGAGCAGATCTGCACGTCGACGATTTCTTCGCCCTCGTCGAGCCGCATGGCGATCTTGCCGGCGCGATTGACCTGCGCGAAATCGGACAGCTTGTTGCGCCTCACCGTGCCGCGCGTCGTTGCGAATACGACGTCGAGCGTCGCCCAGGCGGCCTCGTCTTCCGGCAAAGGCATGATGGTCGTAATGCGTTCGCGCTGCTCGAGCGGCAGGATGTTGACGAGCGCCTTGCCGCGCGCCTGCGGAGCCGACAAAGGCAGCCGCCAGATTTTTTCCTTATAGACCTGTCCGCGCGACGAAAAGAAAAGCACCGGCGTATGGGTCGAGCCGACGAACAGCCTTGCGACGAAATCCTCGTCCTTCGTCTGCATGGCGGCGCGACCTTTGCCGCCGCGTCTTTGCGCGCGATAGGTCGCCAGCGGCACGCGCTTGATGTAGCCAAGATGCGAGACGGTGACGACCATATCCTCGCGCTGGATCAGATCCTCATCCTCGACGCCGGGCGCGCTGTCGAGAATGATGGTGCGGCGCGGCGTTGCATGGGCGCCTTTGACCGCCAGCATCTCATCCTTGATGATGCCAAAGAGGCGCTCGCGCGAATGCAGGATTTCGAGATAGTCGGCGATTTCGACGGCGAGCTTGTTCAGCGCTTCGGCGATTTCCTCGCGTCCCAGCGCCGTCAGCCGCTGCAGGCGCAATTCCAGAATGGCGCGCGCCTGCGCCTCCGAGAGACGGCAATGGCCGTCCTCCGACACGATATGGCGCGGATCGGCGATGAGCAGGATCAGCGGCGCCATGTCGTGCGCCGGCCAGGTGCGGGCCATCAAAGCCTCGCGCGCCGCGCCGGCGTCCGCCGAGGTGCGGATCAGCCGAATGACTTCATCGATATTGGCGACCGCGATGGCGAGGCCGACCTGGAGATGGGCGGCGTCGCGCGCCTTGGCCAGCAGGTGCTTTGTGCGCCGTGTGACGACCTCTTCGCGGAAATCGATAAAGGCGGTCAGGAAATCCTTGAGCGTCAGCATTTCCGGACGGCCGCCATTCAAGGCGATCATGTTGCACGGAAAGCTCGACTGCAGCGCGGTGAAGCGCCAGAGCTGGTTCAAAACAACGTCGGCGACGGCGTCGCGCTTCAGTTCGATGACGATGCGCATGCCGTCGCGGTCGGATTCATCGCGCAGATCAGAAATGCCCTCGACGCGCTTGTCGCGCACGAGTTCCGCGATCTTCTCGATCAGGGTCGCCTTGTTCACCTGATAAGGGATCTCGGTGACGATCAGCGCCTCGCGCTCCTTGCGCAAAACCTCGACCTCGACCTTCGCCCGCGTCAGGATCGATCCGCGTCCGGTAAGATAGGCGGACTGGACGCCGGCGCGGCCGAGAATGGCGCCGCCGGTCGGGAAATCCGGCCCCGGCACATAGGCGATCAGCTCTTCGATCGTGAGTTCGGGCTGCTCGATCAGCGCGATCACCGCGTCGATCACCTCGCCCAGATTATGCGGCGGGATGTTCGTCGCCATGCCGACGGCGATGCCGCCCGCGCCATTGACGAGAAGGTTCGGAAAGCGCGCCGGCAGCACGACCGGCTCATGTTCCTTGCCATCGTAATTCGGCTGAAAATCGACGGTATCGGAATCGATGTCTTCGAGCAGCGCCATGGCCGGACGCGCGAGGCGCGATTCGGTGTAGCGCATCGCCGCCGCCGGATCGCCGTCGACCGAGCCGAAATTACCCTGGCCGTCGATGAGAGGCAGACGCATCGAAAAGGATTGCGCCATGCGCACCAGCGCATCATAGATCGCCGAGTCGCCGTGCGGATGATATTTACCCATGACGTCGCCGACGATACGCGCGCATTTGACGTAAGGACGGTCGGGCGTGTGGTTGTTCTCGTTCATCGAGAACAAAATGCGCCGGTGCACCGGCTTCAGACCGTCTCGCACGTCGGGCAAGGCCCGGCTGACGATCACGCTCATCGCATAATCGAGATAGCTGCGGCGCATCTCGTCAGAGATGGAAACGGGTCTGATGTCGGATCCGGGGGCAGCCGGTCCGGTGTCGTCAGTATCGGCCAATGAAAGCTAATCCAAAAATGAGTTCAAGGCCCAATATTAGAGGCCCACGCGCCAAAACGCCAGCTTTACGCGGCGAAAACCGAGCAAAACCAGAGATTGCACACAAAGGCCCGACCGCACGGCGACAGGCCGGGCAGCCTTCATGGCGACTACATTCGCAGAACGCCTAACCACTTTCCGATCGAATGGAGTCATTCGATCGATCAGAAATCGCTCCAGATTCAAAAGCTTGAGCATATTCGCGTCGATCGTATCGAACCGATCTGATCGGAATATCCTCTAGAATGGAATATCGTCGTCGATGATGTCGGCGGTGCGGCCAGCGCCCGCAGTGGCGGGACGGCGATCGGGCACGCGCTCCATCGGCGACGACCGGCCGAAACTCGAACTCGCGTCCTCAAATCCGCCGCGGTCAGCCTCCGAATCGCCTCGGCCGCGGCTATCGAGCAGAGTCAGTTCGCCGCGAAATCTTTGCAGCACGACTTCCGTCGTCTTGCGCTGGTTGCCTTCCTTATCGGTATACTCGCGCGTCTGCAGTTGACCCTCGAGATAAACTTTCGAGCCCTTTTTGCAATACTGCTCCGCGATTTTCCCGAGATTCTCGTTGAAGATCACGATGTTATGCCACTCAGTGCGATCCTTGCGCTCGCCGGTCGCCTTGTCGCGCCAGGACTCCGTCGTCGCCAGGCTGAAACTTACCACCGCGTCGCCGGAATTCATCCGCCGCGTTTCCGGATCGCGGCCGAGATTACCGACGAGAATTACCTTATTGACGCTCCCCGCCATTCTTTATGCTCCCTGGAAACGTTTGCAAAAAACTCGGCTGATCCGATCACTCAATGCAGTTAGCGGCACCGCGCGCGGCTTGTCCACCACCGCGCCTATGTTCTATGTATGTTCTAGCAGCCGACGCTCGCGGCGGCAAGCGCCGAAGACGGAAATCTCAGCCCGTCGAGACGCCGGCGCGAACGTCGGACACGTCGACCTTGCGGTCGAGCGCGGCCTTGAGCTTGGCGCGATCAAGTTCGCCTTCCGACCATGAAATGACGACGGTTGCAACGCCATTGCCGATGATATTGGTCAAGGCGCGGCATTCGCTCATGAATTTGTCGACGCCAAGCACGATCGCCATACCCGGAACAAGCGCCGGATCGACCACGGCAAGCGTGCCGGCCAGCGTAATGAAGCCAGCCCCCGTGACGCCGCTCGCGCCCTTTGAGGTCAGCATGGCGACGATGAGAATGGTCATCTGCTGGCTAAAACTCAGGTCGACGCTGAGCGCCTGCGCGATGAACAGGGTCGCCAATGTCATATAGATATTGGTGCCGTCGAGATTGAAGGAATAGCCGGTCGGCACGACGAGGCCGACGACCGGCTTCGAGCAGCCGAGACGCTCAAGCTTCTCCATCAGCGCCGGCAAAGCGCTTTCCGATGAGCTCGTGCCGAGCACGATCAGAAGCTCGGATTTGATATAATTCAGGAATTTGAAAATATTGAAGCCGGCGATCCGGGCGATCGAGCCAAGGATCAGGATAATGAACAGGGCCGACGTCAAATAGAAGGTCGCGACAAGGCCAAGAAGATTGCCGAGCGAATGCGCGCCGTATTTGCCGACGGTGAAGGCCATGGCGCCAAAAGCGCCGATAGGCGCCGCCTTCATGACGATATTGATGACGCCGAAAACCGCGTGCGCCAGATCGTCGACCAAAGACAGGATGGTCTTTCCGCGCTGGCCGAGCGCCATCAGGGCGAATCCGAACAGGATCGCAAAAAGCAGCACCTGGAGCACATCGCCCTTGGCGAAGGCGCCGACAACGCTGTCTGGAATGATGTCGAGCACGAAATCGACCGCATGATGCGCTCCGGCCTGTTTCTCGAAGCCCGCGACCGCGGCGGCGTCGCCATGTCCCGTAAAGCCCGCGCCCGGCCGCAGCAGATTGCCGAAGACGAGGCCGAAGACGAGCGCGAAAGACGATACAATCTCAAAATAGACGAGAGCCTTGACGCCGACCCTGCCGACTTTTCGCGCATCCGATATATGCGCGATGCCGGAGACGACCGTGCAGAAGATGATCGGCGCGATGAGCATTTTGATCAGCTTGACGAAGCCGTCGCCGAGCGCCTTGACCCAGGCGTTGGTCGCATATTCGGGCAGGAGCCATCCGAACAGAGCGCCGAGCACGATCCCGATCAGAACCTGAACATAAAGAATTTTGTAGAAAGGCTTCGCCGCAGCGCCAGCGGGGGAGCTTGCCGAAATCGCGACCATTGGAGTCCGCTTCCAAAGCTGTCCGTGGTCCCGCCCGCGGCCGGACCACGTTTTTTTTTGTTTTTTGCCCGCGCGGGGCCGCCGCCGTCACCAGCGTCGCGCGCTCTTCAGCAGGCAGGCTTTCAGGATTCGCCCAAAATGCAATGGCAAATTGCGCGAAGCTCGCTAAATTAGGGACAGCAAAGACATGCGGAGGGCGGGCCAAATCGAGCCGTGGCCGCGTCCTGACGCTTCGATCACTCAAAGCCAGACGGATCAATGAAGACACAAAAGCCGTCCGCCGGCCGCAAGGCGGCATCGGCCTCGCCCAAAGCTGAGCCGAAGGCCGCCCCGAAGCGCGCGGCGGCGTCTGTGCCGGCCGTGCGCGCCTTCGACGGCCGCACCATCGTCATCCGCGGCGCGCGCGAGCACAATCTCAAGAATGTCGATCTGACCATTCCGCGCGACAAGCTCGTCGTTTTCACGGGGCTTTCCGGCTCGGGCAAATCATCGCTGGCGTTCGACACGATTTATGCGGAGGGCCAGCGCCGATACGTCGAATCGCTGTCGGCCTATGCGCGGCAGTTCCTGGAGATGATGCAAAAGCCGGACGTCGACCAGATCGACGGCCTCTCTCCGGCAATCTCGATCGAGCAGAAAACCACCTCCAAGAACCCGCGCTCGACGGTCGGCACCGTCACCGAAATCTACGACTATATGCGGCTTCTCTATGCACGGGTCGGCGTTCCCTACTCTCCTGCGACAGGTCTGCCGATCGAAAGCCAGACCGTGAGCCAGATGGTCGATCGCGTCATCGCTCTGCCTGAACGCACGAGGCTCTATCTGCTGGCGCCTGTCGTTCGCGGCCGCAAAGGCGAATACCGCAAGGAAATCGCCGATTTCATGAAGCGCGGCTTTCAGCGCCTGAAAATCGACGGCGAGTTCTACGAAATCGCCGACGCGCCGGCGCTCGACAAAAAGTTCAAACACGACATCGACGTCGTGGTCGACCGGATCTCGGTGCGGCCGGACATCACGCCGCGTCTTTCGGAGAGTTTCGAGACCGCGCTCGAACTCGCCGACGGCATCGCCATCGCCGAATATGCCGACGAAAAGGATGAGAAGGGCGCGCCGAAACGCATCACCTTTTCGGCCAAATTCGCCTGCCCGGTCTCCGGCTTCACGATCCCCGAGATCGAGCCGAGGCTGTTTTCCTTCAACAATCCCTTCGGCGCCTGCCCGCATTGCGGCGGCCTCGGCTTCGAACAGACCGTCGATCCCGATCTGATCGTCCCCGATCCGAAGCTGACGCTGCGCAAGGGCGCCATCGCGCCCTGGGCCCGATCGAGCTCGCCCTATTATATGCAGACTCTCGAGGCGCTCGCCCGCCATTTCAAATTCCGCCTCGACGCGCGGTTCGAAACGCTTCCAAAAGAGATCCAGGACGTCATCCTTTACGGCTCGGGCAAGGAGAGCGTGCGCTTTACCTATGAGGACGGCTTTCGCTCGCATGAGACGAACAAGCCCTTCGAGGGCGTCATACGCAATCTCGAACGGCGCTACCGCGAGACGGAGAGCGAATGGTCGCGCGAGGAAATCGGCCGCTATATGACCGCGACGCCCTGTAGCGTCTGCCTTGGCGCGCGGCTGCGGCCGGAGGCGCTGGCGGTCAAGATCGACGGGCTCCACATCGGCGAGGTCACCTCCTTTTCGGTTCGCGCGGCGGCCGCCTGGTTCGACGCGCTCGCGGAGAAGCTCGACCCGAAGCGGCGCGAGATCGCCGCCCGCATTCTGAAGGAAATCCGCGAGCGACTGTCGTTCCTGATCGACGTCGGGCTCGATTATCTGACGTTAGGCCGCGCCGCCGGCACGCTGTCGGGCGGCGAGAGCCAGCGCATCCGCCTCGCCTCCCAGATCGGCTCCGGCCTCACCGGCGTGCTCTATGTGCTGGACGAGCCCTCGATCGGCCTGCATCAGCGCGACAATGCGCGCCTGCTCGATACGCTGCGGCGCCTGCGCGATCTCGGCAATAGCGTCATCGTCGTCGAGCACGACGAAGACGCGATCCTCGCCGCCGATCATGTCGTCGACGTCGGGCCGGGCGCCGGCATTCATGGCGGCGAAATCGTCTCCCAGGGGACGGCGGCGGAGATCATGGCCGATCCCCATTCCCTGACGGGGCAATATCTCACCGGCGTTCGCGAAGTCGCGCCGCTTCGCCATCGCCGCAAGCCGGACGGCAAGCGCAAGCTCGACATTATCCACGCCAGCGGCAACAATCTGAAAAATGTCTCGGCCTCGATTCCGCTCGGGCTCTTCACCTGCATCACCGGCGTCTCGGGCGGCGGCAAATCGACCCTTGTCATCGACACCCTCTATAAGGCCGCCGCGCGCCGGCTGAACGGCGCGGCCGAGCATCCAGCGCCCTTCGAGCGGATCGACGGCCTTGAGCATCTCGACAAGGTCATCGACATCGATCAATCGCCGATCGGCCGCACGCCGCGCTCGAACCCCGCGACCTATACCGGGGCCTTCACGCCGATCCGCGAATGGTTCGCCGCCCTGCCCGAAGCCAAGGCGCGCGGCTATCAGCCGGGCCGCTTTTCCTTCAACGTCAAGGGCGGGCGCTGCGAGGCCTGCCAGGGCGACGGCGTCATCAAGATCGAGATGCATTTTCTGCCCGACGTTTATGTCACCTGCGACGTCTGCAAGGGCAAGCGTTATGATCGCGAGACGCTGGACGTCAGATACCGCAACAAATCGATCGCCGACGTGCTCGACATGACCGTCGAGGAGGCCGCTGATCTGTTCAAGGCGGTGCCGTCGATCCGCGAGAAAATGGCGACGCTGGCGCGCGTCGGGCTCGGCTACATCAAGGTCGGCCAGCAGGCCAATACGCTCTCGGGCGGCGAAGCCCAGCGCGTAAAACTCGCCAAGGAATTGTCGAAGCGCTCGACCGGGCGCACGCTCTATATCCTCGACGAGCCGACCACCGGGCTGCATTTCCACGACGTCGCCAAGCTGCTGGAGGTGCTGCAGGAGCTTGTCGATCAGGGCAATACCATTGTCGTCATCGAGCATAATCTCGAAGTCGTCAAAACCTCCGACTGGGTGATCGACCTTGGCCCTGAAGGCGGCGACGGCGGCGGCGAGATCGTCGCCGAAGGAACGCCTGAGACAATCGCCAAAACAAAAAAGAGTTATACAGGCCAGTTTTTGCGCGAAGTGCTGGAGCGACGGCCTCCCGCCAGCGTAAAAGCGGCTGAATAGCGAATCGTTTTCATCCACCGCAAACCGAGAGGGCCTTGTCCTTCTGGAGCAGAATTATTCTTTTGGAGCATAAAATGGCGCGCAAACCGAACTATGATTTTGAACGCAGGGAGCGCGAAAAGGCCAAGGCCGCGAAAACCGCGGAAAAGGCCGCCGCGCGCAAAGCGGAAAAGGAAAAAGAGAAAGCCGACGCCGACAAAGCCGCCGGCGTCGCCGGGGAAAGCGCCCCCGAGACCGATGGCGAGTGACGCCGCGGCGCCTTTGAGCGATGTTTTGCCGCCGCGGCCGGGAAGCGAGCGCCCGTCCGAATCCGAACAATGCGGCGTCTATGGCGCGCCGCCAGTCGAACTGGCCGCCGCCCCTCCCCGCGCCATCCAGTTCTCGCCGCTCGTTCCGGGCGCGGCAGTGCTCGATACGCAAGCGCCGGAGACGCTTGCCGGAATGACCATGCTAGGCCCCCCCGGCACAGTGGAGCGCCGCCGCGCGCTCGCCCTTGCATTGCGTGCTCTACGGCAAGGGGCGTTGCTGACCGCGCTGGCCCCCAAAGACAAGGGCGGCTCGCGCATCGCCGCGGAATTGCGCGCCTTCGGCTGCGTGGTGGACGAAAGCTCAAAACGTCATCATCGCGTTTGCGTCTGCGGGCGTCCGGCCGTCCTGAAAGGGATCGAGGACGCCGTCGCGGAAGGCGCTTTGCAGCGCATCGAAGAGCTCGGCCTCTGGTCGCAGCCCGGCGTCTTCAGCTGGAACCGGATCGATCCCGGCAGCGCGCTACTGGCCGCGAACCTGCCCGCCCTTTCAGGCCGCGGCGCGGATCTTGGCTGCGGCGTCGGCTATCTCTCCATCGCCGCGCTCGCCTCGCCGAAACTCGCCGAAATATCGCTGATCGACATCGACCGCCGCGCGATCGAGGCGGCGCGCCGCAATATCCAGGATCCCCGTGCGCGTTTCTTCTGGGCCGACGCCCGGCGCGAGGACGCCGACCTCAAAGACCTCGACTTTATCGTCATGAACCCGCCTTTCCACGATGGCGGCGCGGAAGATCAAAACCTCGGCAAAGCATTCATCCTTCGCGCGGCGAAAATGCTGCGCAAGGGGGGCGCGCTCTATCTCGTCGCCAACCGGCATCTGCCCTATGAGGCCGCGTTGAAACCCTTGTTCCGGCATGTCGCCATGAAGGTCGAAACGGGAGCCTACAAGATTTTCGAAGCGCAGAAATGAGCGCGTCCCTGCGGCTCGACAGGCTGCTCGCCAATCTCGGCTATGGCACGCGCAGCCAGGCGCAACAGTTGCTCCGCGCAAAGCGCGTCAGGCTGGATGGATCGGTGGTGGACGATGGCTCGCTCCGCATTGCGCTGACGCCGGATTTGTCCGAGCGCATGAGCGTCAACGGCGAAAAGCTCGATCCGCCGCCGGGGTTGGCGCTGATGCTTAACAAGCCCTGTGGCGTCACCTGTTCGCACAAGGAAGCCGGGCCGCTCGTCTACGACCTGCTGCCGCCGCGCTATCGTCTGCGTGAGCCGCCGCTCTCGACCGTCGGCCGTCTCGACAAGGAGACGTCCGGCCTGTTGCTCATCACCGACGACGGCGCGCTCCTACACAAGATCATCTCGCCGAAAAACCATGTGCCAAAGCGCTATCTCGCCACGCTCGAATCTTCCCTGCGCGGCGATGAGGCCGGGATTTTCGCCTCTGGACGTTTGATGCTGGAAGGCGAAGAGAAGCCGCTATTGCCTGCGACGCTGGAAGTTATCTCGCCGACAAGCGCCTATGTGACCGTGACCGAAGGGCGCTATCACCAAGTCCGCCGCATGTTCGCGGCGGTAGGCAATCATGTTGTGGCGCTGCATCGCGATCGCGTTGGTGGGCTGGAGTTGCCTGTTAGTCTCGCGCCGGGGGAGTTTGTGGGGTTGGGCGTAGCGGAGGCGGCGGCTGTGGTGTTTAGCGAAGCGATTTGAATTTACGACCGGGTTTGGCTTCAACGCAATATCGTCTCCTCACCCAAACAGCGCGATCGACTCCGCCGCCAGCACGCCGCCTGTGATGGCGATATTGGCGAAGGGCGCCGCCTTGGCCAATTGCTCGCTCGTCACCATGATCTGCCCGATCTTTTGCGACAATTGCTCGATCGAGGCGGCGAAGACGATCCGCCCGATCCCGCACCAGAGAATTGCGCCCATGCACATCGGACAGGGCTCGCCGGAGGCATAGAGCGTCGCGCCTTTCTTCAGCACGCTCTCGCGGCGCTCGGCAATCAGGCTGCGCATCGCGACCATCTCGGCATGCGCCGTCGGATCATCATTCGTTTTGCCAAGATTGCGGCCTGTGGCAATCACCTTTCCGTCGCTGACGATGGCCGCGCCAAAGGGAAAATCGCCTTTCGCCGCTTCCGCGATGGCGATGCGCATGAAGCCTTCGTCTTCAGGCAGGGGAGGCGTCTTTGTCGCTCCCGCCGAGGCGTGCTGCGGCGCGCTGAACAGAGCGCCCGCAAGGCCCGCGCCAAGCAGCGCCGAAAAGCTTTTGCGACGGCTGAGGCCCCATTCATGTCCTCGACCGCACCGGCAAAAATCATCGCTCATGTCGCCTCCTCCTGTTGGCCTCACCCCAGATCCTCATCCCTCATCGCGATGAAAATCAACACGCCGAGCATTGTGATGGCGATGCGGAAAGCGCTCGGCAGCGCCTCGGCGCCAAGGGGCGAACGCCACATGCCGAACCATTCGCCGCCAATGGCCACGAAGCCGCCCTCAAACAGCAGGAAGCCAAGCGCAAGCCCTATGATCGCGGGGCCTTTTGCACGCGCAAACGCCTGTCCCTCGGCCTTGCGGGCGCCAATCATCGACAACAGGCCAACGCCCATCAGCGCAGTGATGGCGATCTCCGTCGCGATGATCGCAAGATAGGCCGCATGGTGCAGCGCCGGCGAGGCAAGCGCGCGCCAGCCGATCATCGAGCCGCCGGGAATCCCATCCATATCGAGCACATGCGCGACATAGGCGAAATTCGTCCCGTAATCCGTGACATTGCCGAAAGCGACGAGGGCGATGAACAGCGCGACGGCGCCAACACAGCCGATTTTAGCCAACCGAACAACCACGCAGAACCCCTGCAAGCCATAAAGGACGCTCAAACGGCAGCCACGCGCCGGAGTTGACGTCACATTTCAAAACGACACGCGTAGACCCGCCGTTGCGCTGTTGATGGAGGCCTTGCTGGCGAGGATGCCATCGTAGCGGATGAAGAGATCCCCTGGCTGCCACGGCAGCGTCAAGCGGAGGCCGACCGCCGCGGCGTCTCGCGGCGCGTTGACCCCGGCGACCGCGAAACTCGCGTCCGACAGGCCCTGAAAGCCGGCGACGACGCCACGGTGGGTATCGGCATAATCATGCGCCCATCCGACGCGCGCCGCGACATTCAAGGCGACAGAGTTCACCGGGATGTCATAGGCGAACTCCGTCCCGAGAACGCCCAGCGCGGAAGCCGTGGTGGCGGCGTTGACACGCAAGCTGATCGCGCCGGCGCCGCTTTCGCCGAAGCCGTCCTGTCCGACGACGATGCCTTGCATCGACGCGAAGGGCGTGATCGTCGCGCGATCAACAAGGGCGAAATGATAACCGGCCTCAACCCGGGACAGGAAGGCGCTGGCCGCCCAATTGGCGAAGGCCTCGCGCGACACGCCAGGAAAGGCGATAGTGCGGTTCGCCGCCGCGCTGTTGTAGGAATAGCCGAGCGCCCCATCGATATAAATATTCCCGGCCGCATAGCCGGCGTAAGTTCCCAGGGCGAAGCTGTCGAGGCTGCCGCTGCCGGAAATACCGCTGGTGTTGAAGGCGCTGCGGACGTAGGCCGCCGCGACGCCGGCCTGCAACGACGGGTTGAAAACATAGTCCACGCCGACCGCGCCGCCGCCGCCGCCATAGCCCAATCCATGAACGTCATTGCCGCCGAACAAAGCGCCGCCGCCGCCGAAGCTGCTCATCCAGGGCCGCAACCCGCTACCGTTGTTGAGGCCCGTGAGGCTGCGCGCCAAATGCGTCTGATCGTGCAAAACGTCGAGGAACATCTGGCCGACGTTGATCGCAACCGATGGCGCATCGGCGTAGATCTCGCCATCGAGTTGCGTCAACGCCAGGCGCAGGGGCGTCGGATCGCCAACATTCAGGAGATCGAGCGCGTTGTAGATCGAGTCCATGTCGCTGAACAATGGCGGCAGCATCGCGTGATCAAGAGCGTTCGCGACGGCGCCGGCGTTGCCCCCGCCTGCGCGCGGCGTATAGGCCAGGGCGTAAGCGCCGACGGGCTGCTGGTTGACATAGTCGGACGGCGACAGGCGTTGCGCGCCCTCGCATCCGGGGTTCGCGCTCGTGCCGATCAGATATTCCTGCGCCGGGCCGCCCTTCCCCCAGGGGCCCGCAGGATAGCCGCTCCGGCCTGGCACTCCAGGAAAATGTCCGAGGACCGGGCCGCCTGTCCCGACGAGGATGCAGGTTCCCGCGGGGATCGTCACGATGGTCACGTCCTCGGGCAGCCAGGGCAGCGCCAGCGCGTCCTTGATCTGCGCCGGGGTCAACCCGCGCACCGTATTTGAGCCGGCGAGAAAGCTCCCGAGCGCGGTGCTGGCGCCCGCGTTGCCCGTGGCCTTGGCGCCTTCGGGCGAATAGAAACGCACATATTGTGTGGGCGTCGAGGTCCGCACGACAACAGCCGGCGCGGAATCGAGAAAGGAAAAAGGCTCGTGAGTTTGGCCCAGATAGGCGTTGGCTTGAGCGCCGTTGATGATCGAGGGCACTGAGCCGTCGCCCCGGATGAACACTGGCCCGACGATGATCTGGCCAGGAGGCGCGGGCAACCCGTCCACGCTCTGAGCGGCCGCCGAACCGGCCAATCCGGCCGTCAGGATTATGGAGAAATACAGAAGCAAGCAGCGACGCTGTACGTGATGGAAAATATTCATAGCCGCGCCCCTGCTCAGGAATTGACTTGAATGATCCGTTCGCCGCCGCGTTTCAAGCTTTGGTCAATTTTTATTGATCATTGAAAGATGTGATATTTCGTGAATCGGCGCAATTCATTGCGCATCTCTTCAGTCTCCGAGATTTTGTTTTCAGACAGTCAGTGCTTTAGCGGCAACACTGGAGACGGGCGGCGTGGCCGATCTGTTCGCCATGCGGCGGCGCGCATAAAGTTCGCGCCCGCTTGCTCAATCCGGCGTGGCGCGCTACGCTGAGCATTCGCCCTGGGGTGCTGCTGGAGACGGCGGCTGAGATCACACCCATAGAACCTGAATCTGGATAATGCCAGCGCAGGGACCGGCAAGTCGGCTGAAGCATCGACACGATTCGCTCCATGCCCGCCGCACCCGCCTCCTGCCCTAATGTCAAACAATGAGCGGAGGAACAGATGAATATTCACGACAAGCCACAAAATCTCGCGCCGCAATCCGTGACCTCGGGTCCGCTGCCGGGCTCCAGGAAAATCTATGCGCGGCCGGCGGGGCGCGCCGATATCGCCGTGCCGCTGCGTGAGATCGCGCTTGACCCTTCCGCCAAGGAGCCGCCTGTCCGCGTCTACGACGCCTCGGGCCCCTATTCGGAAGACGATCCGCAGATCAATCTGTCGGCGGGCCTGCCGCGCGTCCGCGAATCCTGGATCGCCAAGCGACAAGGACTGGAGTTCTACTCAGGCCGCGAAGTGCGCCCCGAGGACAATGGCGTCGTCTCTCCCGACCGGCTCGTTCCGCCCTGCCCGGCCAATACGTCGCCGCGCAAGGCGCGCGACGGCGCGCTCGTCACGCAATATGAATTTGCGCGCGCGGGGATCATCACCGAGGAGATGATCTACGTCGCGGCGCGCGAAAACCTCGGCCGCGAACATATGGTGGAGGGCGCCGAGGCGCGGCTCAATGACGGCGAAAGCTTCGGCGCTTCGATCCCCGCTTTCATAACGCCCGAATTCGTGCGCGACGAAATCGCGCGCGGGCGCGCCATCATCCCGGCCAACATCAACCATTCCGAACTCGAGCCGATGATCATCGGCCGCAATTTCCTCGTGAAGGTCAACGCCAATATCGGCAATTCGGCGGTGACCTCCTCCGTCGCCGAAGAGGTTGAGAAAATGGTGTGGGCGATCCGCTGGGGCGCCGACACCGTGATGGACCTCTCGACAGGGCGCAACATCCACAATATCCGCGACTGGATCATGCGCAATTCGCCAGTGCCGATCGGCACTGTTCCGATCTATCAGGCGCTCGAAAAAGTCGACGGCGATCCGACCAAGCTCACCTTCGAAATTTTCCGCGACACGCTGATCGAACAGGCCGAGCAGGGCGTCGATTATTTCACCATCCATGCCGGGGTGCGGCTCGGTTACATTCCGCTGACGGCGCGGCGCACGACCGGCATCGTCTCGCGCGGCGGCTCGATCATGGCGCGCTGGTGCCTTGCTCATCACAAGGAGAGCTTCCTTTATGAGCGTTTCGACGAAATCTGCGACGTCATGCGCGCCTATGACGTATCGTTCTCGCTCGGCGACGGGCTGCGTCCGGGCTCAATCGCCGACGCCAACGACAGGGCGCAGTTCGCCGAACTCGAGACGCTCGGCGAACTGACCAAGATCGCCTGGGAGAAAGGCTGTCAGGTGATGATCGAAGGCCCCGGCCATGTGCCGATGCACAAGATCAAGATCAATATGGAAAAGCAGCTCAAGGAATGTCATGAGGCGCCCTTCTATACGCTCGGGCCGCTGACGACGGACATCGCGCCCGGCTATGATCATATTACCTCCGGCATCGGCGCCGCCATGATCGGCTGGTTCGGCTGCGCCATGCTCTGTTACGTGACCCCGAAGGAGCATCTCGGCCTGCCCGATCGCGACGATGTCAAGACCGGCGTCATCACCTATCGCATCGCGGCCCATGCCGGCGATCTCGCCAAGGGTCATCCGGCCGCACAGCTGCGCGATGACGCGGTTTCGCGCGCGCGCTTTGATTTCCGCTGGCAGGATCAGTTCAACCTGGGGCTGGACCCTGAAACCGCGCGGCTGTTCCATGACGAGACGCTGCCGAAGGACGCGCATAAGACAGCGCATTTCTGCTCGATGTGCGGGCCGCAGTTCTGCTCGATGAAGATCACGCAGGATATTCGCGACGAGGTCGCGGCGATCGAGGAGCGCGAAAAAGGAATGGCCGGCAAGAGCGCCGAGTTTCTCGAAGGCGGCGGCAAGCTCTACGTTTGAGCGCCGCCGCTAACGCGCCTCTACATCGCAAAAGCTTGAGGGACCAATCATCTCCCTCAAGCCCCTCCGGGCTTTCGCCGGGCGCGCGGCAGACTCGAGAGTCGGCCGTTCAGATCATATACTGGCCGCCATTGGCGGTCAGCGTCGAACCGGTGATGAAACCGGCGTCATCGGCGACAAGAAAGACGACGCATCTTGCGACTTCTTCCGGTTCGCCGAGCCGGCGCACCGGGATCTGCGACAGGATCGACTTTTCCAGAACCTCTTTCGGCACCGCCTTGACCATATCCGTCGCGATATAGCCAGGACAGATGGCGTTGACCGTGATCCCCTTGCCGGCGCTTTCCTGAGCGAGGGCCTTGGTAAAGCCAAGATCGCCCGATTTCGCGGCGGAGTAGTTCGTCTGACCGAACTGACCTTTTTGGCCATTGATCGAGGAAATATTGACGATACGGCCAAATCCGCGTTCGCGCATGCCCTCGATGACGGGACGCGTCATGTTGAAGAGCGAGTTCAGATTGGTGTTGATCACCTCGTACCATTGCTCGGGCGTCATTTTGTGGAACGGGGTGTCGCGCGTGATTCCGGCATTGTTGACGAGGATCTCGACGGGGCCGACGTCCGCTTCGACTTTCTTCAGCCCCTCCGCGCATTCCTTGTAGTTGGACACGTCCCATTTATAGACAGGAATGCCTGTCTCCGCCTTGAATTTGGCGGCGACGGCATCGTTTCCGGCGTAGGTTGCCGCGACCTGATAGCCGGCCGCCTTCAAAGCCTTGCTGACGGCGGCCCCGATTCCCCGCGTGCCGCCGCTCACTACCGCCACTCGCGCCATTTTCATCTCCCCAGTTCAGCCTTGAGGCTTGTTGAAGCGCGCCTTACCCGGCGAGACGCGCTTTCGATGTTTTCGATGTGCGAACTGATTCCTATCGCGAAAGCAGTTCGGGCCCATTGATGTAGCGCACTCCACCACGCGCAACGCACTCCGGCGGGGCAGCGCCTTAAACTGATCCGACCAAGTTTCAATCGACCCGTTCTGGCGGCGTTTTCCGCAACTCGCGCGCAGTGAAAAACGCCCCGATTTTAGCCCTGCCCCGCAGCCGCCGGCGTAATCCCGACGGTTGTGCGATCAGCGCTCGACCGTCAGCGCGATGCCCATGCCGCCGCCGATGCACAGCGTCGCCAGCCCCTTCTTGGCGTCGCGACGGCGCAATTCATGCAGCAGCGTGACCAGCACCCGGGCGCCGGAAGCGCCGATCGGATGGCCGATCGCGATCGCGCCGCCGTTGACATTGACCCGCGCCGGATCGAGGGCGAGGTCCTTGGCGACGGCGAGCGCCTGCGCCGCGAAGGCCTCATTGGCTTCAATCAGATCGAGATCCTGGATTTTCCAGCCGGCCTTTTCGAGCGCCTTGCGCGAGGCTGGAATAGGTCCCGTACCCATGATT
The DNA here is from genome assembly GCF_901905185.1 of Methylocella tundrae. Lineage (GTDB taxonomy): Bacteria > Pseudomonadota > Alphaproteobacteria > Rhizobiales > Beijerinckiaceae > Methylocapsa > Methylocapsa tundrae. The sequence continues at coordinate 46,806 of NZ_CABFMQ020000074.1, read as the reverse complement.
GTCGGATCGACGCCCGCGGTCGCCCAGGAAACGATGCGCGCCAGCGGCTCGAGCCCACGCCGGGCGGCCTCGTGAGCGCTCATCAGCACGACCGCGGCGGCGCCGTCATTGATGCCCGATGCATTGCCCGCCGTTACGGTGCCTTCCTTGGTGAAGGCGGGGCGCAGCTTGGCGAGCGCGTCGAGCGTCGCGCCGTGACGGATGAATTCATCCTTGTCGACGATGACGTCTCCCTTCTTGCCGCTGATCGTGAAGGGGAGGATTTCCTCGTCGAACTTGCCGGCCTTTTGCGCGGCCTCCGCCTTGTTCTGCGATGCGACGGCGAAACGGTCCTGTTCGTCGCGGGTCAATTGCCATTTGGCCGCGACGTTTTCCGCCGTCTGACCCATGTGATAGCGATTGAAGGCGTCGGTCAGGCCTTCGCTGAGCATCGTATCGACAAATTTAAGATCGCCCATTTTGACGCCGGAGCGCAGATAGGCGCTGTGCTGCGCCTGCGACATGCTCTCCTGACCGCCGGCGACAATGATAGTGGCGTCGCCGCTGGCGATCTGCTGCATCCCGAGAGCCACGGCGCGCAGCCCTGAGCCGCAAACCTGATTAAGGCCGAAGGCGGTCTTTTCCTGCGGAACGCCCGCCTTCATCGCCGCCTGCCGCGCGGGATTCTGCCCCTGGCCCGCGGTGAGCACCTGACCCAAAATCACTTCATCGACTTCGGACGGCTCTACCTTCGCGCGTTCAAGCACGCCTTTGATCGCGGCGGCGCCGAGTTCATGCGCTGGAACTGAGGCGAAGGCTCCGTTGAAGGAGCCGACAGCCGTACGCGCTGCGCTCACGATAACAATATCAGACATTGGGCATCCTCCGTGGTCCGGCCGTTGAGGAGCGCATGCTCCCTGGCTCTTGCCGGGTAAGATAACACGACAACTGAGCGCCGTCGGGACCGGATTATAGTGGGCTCGCAAAAAAAGGGAGGAAAAAATCGCCTTCGAAAAATAGTTCTCGCTTTGAAATAATAGGAATATCCTACACCCTCTCTGGCTGGCGGGGAGAGGTTGAGACGGCCCGCGGCAAAGTTGGAGACGCCAGCGAAGCGGCGTCAGACATTCCGTTGCGGGGATTGAGACTTGACCAGGACGCTTTGATTTGGGATCGATGCTTGTGGAATAAAATTCATACCGAGATCGAATGATCATCGAGGCGCGGCGATGCAGACGGTTCCCAAAGCGACTTCCGAAGGCGGGCGACTGACCATGGCGAATGACAAGCAGCCGATCACGATCAAGAAATACGCAAACCGGCGCCTCTATAATACCGGAACCAGCGCCTATGTGACCCTCGAAGACCTCGCCGGCATGGTCAAAAAGGGCGAAGATTTCGTCGTCTTCGACGCCAAAAGCAGTGAGGACATCACGCGATCGGTTTTGACGCAGATTATTTTTGAACAGGAAGGCAAAGGCGGCCAGAGCCTTCTGCCGATCGCTTTTTTGCGCCAGCTTATCCGCTTCTATGGCGACAGCATGCAGATGCTCGTGCCAAGCTATCTCGAATTCTCGATCGACAAATTGACGAGCGAACAAGGCAAGTTCCGCGACAAGGTCGCCGGCGGCTTCGGCGCGCAGGGCATCGGGCCAAGCTTTGGCTCTCTCGAGGAAACCGCCCGCAAGAACATGGCGTTGTTCAATCAGGCGCTCGCCATGTTCAGCCCCTTCGTCGCGCCGCTTGCGCCCGCCGAGACGACCCCGCCCAAGGCGGAGCCGGAGGCCACGACGAAAAACGACATCGACGAGATGAGGCGTCAGCTCGAGGAAATGCAAAAACGAATCGAGAGCATGACGCCGAAAGAGTGAGGTTTTGCCCGGCGCGTGATTTCAGGGAAGCTGCTCTAGAGCATATTCCGATCAGATCGGTCGATCTGATCGGCAAGAATATGCTCAAGCTTTTGAATCTGGCGCGATGTCTGATCGATCGAATGACTCCATTCGATCGGAAAGCGCTTTATCGGGCTACTGAACGCGGCCCCCACCCCGGCGGCGCGATTTCGAAATGCGCGAATTCAAACCCCGGAGCGACGCCGCAGCCAACGAGCGTCCAGGCCCCAAGACTTGTCGCGCTCTGCCACCAATGCGCCGGAACGATGAATTGCGGGCTCTCCCCTTTGAAGAGATCGGGGCCGAGCAGATGCCGGCTCAAATCCTCGCCCGTTTGCGAAACGCTGATCGTGAGCGGCGCGCCAGCGTAAAAATGCCAGCTCTCGGCCGCATCGACCCGGTGCCAATGCGAGATCTGCCCCGCCGCGAGTAGAAAATAGATCGCCGTGGAGGCGGCGCGGCCTGCCTCATTCGTCGCAGGATCGCGAAAAGTCTCGCGGTAGAAGCCGCCTTCTGGATGCGGGCTCAAATCCAGCAGGCGAATAACATCTTCCGCACTCGCGCTGGCGATTGAATCTTCCGCCATCGCGTTCAGGCGCGGTTCTTGCGGTCGCGCAATTCCGCGAAGACCGCGGCCGGGTCGGCGCCGGGCATGCCGACAGCCGCCTGAACCTCGGGCTCTTCCGCCCGCAAAAACGGGTTGGTGGCGAGTTCGATCGCGATCGTTGTCGGCAGAGTATATTTGCCCGCCGCGCGCAAAGCGGCGACCTCCGCGGCGCGCTCTCGCAGAATCTCATTGGCGGAATCAACGCCCAGCGCAAATTTCGCATTGGCCAGCGTATATTCATGACCGCAATAAACCTCGGTCTCTCCCGGCAGGGCGGCAAGTTTCATCAGCGAATGAAACAGCACCTGCGGCGGCTCCTCGAATGCCCGCCCGCAGCCCATCGCGAAGAGAGTGTCGCCGACAAAAACGATGTCGGCTTCCTCGAACCAATAAGCGACGTGACCGCTGGTATGGCCCGGAACCTCGATCACACGCCCCTCCAAGGCTCCGATCCTGACCGTGTCGCCTTCGCCGACTTCCTGATCGAGGCCGCCAATCTTCGCGGCCTCCTTGCGCGGGCCGGCGACCCGCGCGCGCGGAAAGGCGGCTTTGAGGGCGCCGACGCCCTGCACATGGTCGGCGTGATGATGCGTCAACAGAATGTCGGTCAACGTCCACTCGCGGGCAGCGAGCGCCGCGAGAATTGGCGCCGCCTCAGGCGCGTCGATCGCAACGGTCGACCGCGTTTCGGGGTCATGGACGAGCACTCCGAAATTGTCCTTGAGGCACATGAACTGATAAATATGAGGCGCCATCGTTTTCTTTCCTGTTCGACGCCTGATTTTGCCACGCCGACGCCCGGCGTGAAACCCCGCGCCGCCGGGCTTTCTTTTCGAACCTTAACGGCCGATGATCGCAGGACAGGTTCGGCACATCCAAATCGCGCGAAATCGGGCCGATCGCGCTTTCCATTTTTCTGTTTCGACGCAAAATCTTAATACGCATATCGGCTTTATCTTAAGCCGCGCCAAAGCTCCAAATGAAGCCAGCCCCAGATGTCGCTCGACGTCGTCGATCTTCGCTCTTTCTACGATTCGCCGGCCGGTGAGGTTGCGCGGCGGCTGATCGGACGCATCGTGCGTCATCGCTTTTCCAATTGCACCGGCTATTCGATTCTCGGCGTTGGCTATGCGACGCCCTATCTCGGCGTTTTCCGCGAGGAGGCGGTGCGCGTGCTGGCTTTCATGCCGGCGCAGCAAGGAGTGATCAACTGGCCGTCTTCCGGCTATTCGGCCTCCGCGCTGGTCGAGACGACGACGATGCCCTTGCCGGATTCCTCGATCGACCGGGCGATCCTGATCCATGGGCTCGAGATCACCGAACATCCGCGCGATCTGCTCGCCGAGCTCTGGCGCATCCTGACCCCCGGCGGGCGCATTCTCGTCATTGCGCCAAGCCGCTCAGGCCTCTGGGCGCGTCTTGACAGTACGCCCTTCGGGCATGGCCAGCCATTCTCGCGCAGCCAATTGCGCGATCTGATGCGCGAAACGCTGTTTTCGCCGACGCATTGGTCAGAAGCGCTTTATGTGCCGCCGTTCAAACATCGCACGCTGCTGCGCTCCGGGATTATGTTCGAGCGCATCGGCGGGTTTTTCGGCCTTCCCGGCGCCGGCGTTTTGATCGTCGAAGCGACCAAGCAGCTTTATCGTCCGATCCCGAGCCTGCGCCGCGTGCAGGACTCCCGGCCGCAGTTCGCGCCCGCGCCGGAGCCCGTTGGCATCGCGCCGGTTTCTACGTTCGAGCCTTGACTCCGTCAGGCAGCTTCAGATTGAAGCGGTTCGCCAGGAACAGGCCGCCGTGCGTCAGCCCGGCGGCGTCAATGCCATGTCCGAGCCCGGCCGAGAAATGCCATTGGCACGGAATTTCGGCTTGCGCCAGCGCCTCGGCGCCAAGAAACAGCGCTTCTGGCGAAATCACATCATCCTCGCTGCCATGCACCAGAAGAATCGCGGGTGACCTGCCTCCACCCTTGCGGGCGCTTGCTTCCGCAAGATGCTCCGGCCCGACGAGCGCGCCGGAATAGCCGACGACGCCCGCGGGCGCTTTGGCGCGACGAAGCCCGACATGGAGCGCGAGCATGGTCCCCTGGCTGAAGCCGACGAGAGCCAGCTTCGAATCATCGAGGCCATGACGCTCCAGTTCCGCATCGAGAAAGCCGTTGAGCACGGGCGCCGCCTTGTTGACGCCGACCCAGCGCTCCTCGGGATCGCGCATCGTCAAAGGAAACCATTGCCGCCCGCCCGGAGCCTGCACGCAAGGGTCCGGCGCATTGGGCGAAACGAAGGCCGTATCAGGCATAAAGGGCTGCCACTGCTTGGCGATGGCGATCAGGTCCGTGCCGTCGGCGCCATAGCCATGCAGGAACACGACGAGCTGTTTCGTCTTACGCGATTTCGCCGCCAGGCGCGGGCCGTCGATCAAAGCCGCCATAAGGATCATCCGCTGATTGGGAGGGGTTTGGCTATACCGCCACTTAGCGCATGACGCCCGAAAGTGGAAACCTGTTTTCGGGCGGCGCCATCCTCGAACTTATCAGTGAGGGCGTTTCGTTCCGAACGGAACCAGACCCGGCGCTAAATCGATACGTGCGGAGCGGCGCAAAATCGCATTTACCGGGAGACGCGGCGAGATTAAGATTTTTTCGAGATCGAGGCCATTTTTCGACGCATGAGCCCGCCGCCTTCAGGCCATGCCGCAAGGACTCGCGCCAAGGACTCCCAAAATGTACATCATAGCCCGCAACATCACCGGACCGCGGCTTCGCTGCGAAGCCTTGATGGTCGACAAGAAAACCTTCACGCCCTGGCCGCCGACGAGCGAGGACGGCTGGCGCCGCGCCTATAAATTTCGCGACAAGCTGATGGCCGAGGTCGTGCGCATGGAGGCCGATCCCATGGGCGAGCAGCTCAAGGTCATCGAGGCGGTGTATATTCCTTGAGCGCCTTGACTGACCCTCGTCAGTGGTTTTCACTGATGCTCGGAAGAGTTTCGCCCTCAATTTGACTGAAGATTTATTTTCGGCGTCACGAGCTGGAGCCTTAAAATCATGTCTGTCGTGTTTGCGCGCATCGGGTGGATGGAATATTATAGCGGCATCAAAAATGAACGACCGGTTGGCGGCGGCGAATACAACGTCGATCAAATAGGATCTGAAGCGTATAATTTCTTTCCAATGTCGGGGCGCTTATTGGGATATTTCCGAGGGCCAGGCCCTGATGGCCAAGTCAATTTGGACCGTGTCGACTGCAACAATCCAAACAACGAATATGTTGACCATGCGCTGATAATATTCGTTGCAACACAGCCTCATACAGGAGGCCAGTGGATTGTCGGATGGTATAGCGACGCGAAGCTTTTTCGTGAGTCGATACCTCGCCCTTTCTCAGACATTTCTTACAATTGTCAGACTAAAATTGAAAACAGCGTTCTATTGCCTTCAGCTCAGCGCACTCACCGTGTCCCAGGCGCGGAACAGAATGGGGGGATGGGAACGGCGAACGTTCGCTATACACTACAGCCCGGAGGCGCTCCTGATCCCGCCATGGGTCAGGGCTGGATGGCGCGGGCAATTGATTACGTAAACAATTACGCGGGAGCAAACGCCGTCGCGAGCGGCGCGACTTTGGAAGACGCGGCGGAAGAAACGGCTCTCGGGAGACAGGGATTTCGAACAACGCCAGCGCAAAGGCGCGCGATCGAACGACATGCGATGGCAATTGCGAAATCTTACTATAAAGAAAGCGGGTATACGGTAGACGATACTTCTGATTCCAATCCATATGATCTCGAATGCAGTAGAAACGACGAGGCACCCCTTCGAGTAGAAGTTAAGGGGACATGCTTAAACGGCGCCTCAATAATACTGACACGAAATGAGGTTTTACATGCAAAAACGTTTGCTAATATGCACTTGTTTATAGTTTATTCGGTCGCTTTGAAAGGCGATGAAGCTTTTGGAGGCGACACATTTGTCGTGGAAAATTGGCGGCCGGAAGAAGAAAATCTTTCTCCAATTTCTTATACCTACCGCGTTCCTTAAAGCCTTGAGCGCCGACGCCGTATATTTTGAATGTAGACTCGCTGATCCGTATTGCGTCGCTCCTGACGCCGCCCTGTTCGGGTTCAGTCGTCCGCCAAAAAATTCATCGCGACGCCGTTGATGCAATAGCGAAGGCCGGTCGGCGGCGGACCATCGGGGAATACATGTCCGAGGTGGCTGCCGCAGCGGCTGCAATGCACTTCCACGCGGCGCATGCCGTAGTTGCGATCCTCTGAGGTCTCGACCGCCCCCTCGATCGGATCGTTAAAACTCGGCCAGCCGGTGCCGCTCTCGAATTTGCCATTGGAGGCGAAGAGTTTTTGCTCGCATCCGGCGCAGACGAACGTCCCGGCGCGTTTCTCATGATTGAGGGCGCAGCTTCCCGGCGCCTCCGTGCCATGCTCGCGCATGATATGAAACTGCTCGGGCGTCAAGATCTTGCGCCACTCAGCTTCGCTATGCGTCACGGGGAAAGTCGTCGTGTGCATGATTGACGCTCCAAAAGGCGTTGGTTCACGCCGTTATATAGGCGCGCGATCTTGTCCGAAAAAGGCCGCACCTCTGGAGGATCAAGCTCTACACGTCGAGATTGGCGACGTTCAGCGCATTGTCCTGAATGAACTCGCGCCGCGGCTCGACGACATCGCCCATCAGCTTGACGAAAATATCGTCGGCGTCATCGCCTTCCTTGATCTTGACCTGCAGCAGAGAACGCGCCTCGCGGTCGAGCGTCGTCTCCCAGAGCTGCTCCGGGTTCATTTCCCCGAGGCCTTTATAGCGCTGCATTTGGGAAATGCCCTTTTGGCCTGCCGCCATCACGGCGTCGAGAAGTTCGCCCGAGCCGGAGACCTGCGTCTGATCGGCGCGCCGGACAAAAGTCGCCGGTCGCGCAAAAACGTCGTGCAATGTCGTCGCGTGCTCATTGAGGCGGCGCGCCTCGCTCGAGGCGAGCAATCCGGCGTCAATGGTCGCAGCCTGGCGGACGCCGCGCACCTGCCGGCTGAAGACATAGCCGCCATTGACGACGCCGCCCTGCCACCCGCGCTCCATATCGTCGGCGAGTTCGTCGAGACGCGCGGCGATGGAGGCGGCGAAACCTTCGGCGGCCTCTTCATCATCCGGCCCGATCGGCTTCAGCGCCCCGGCGATGGCGGCCTGCTCGACCACCATACGGTCATAGCGCGAATGCATGGCGTTGAGGATGTGGCGCACCGTCCGCGCCTCCTCGATGATGGAGCGCAGATCCGCGCCGGCGCGTTCGACGCCGCCGGCAAGGCGCAGCACAGCGCCATCAAGGCCATTGCCGATCAGATAATCTTCCCGCGCATGTTCATCCTTCAGATATTGCTCGGAGCTGCCGCGCTTCACCTTGTAGAGCGGCGGCTGCGCAATATAGAGATGGCCGCGCTCGATCAATTCGCGCATCTGGCGGAAGAAGAACGTCAGCAACAGCGTGCGGATATGCGAGCCGTCGACATCCGCGTCGGTCATGATGATGATCTTGTGGTAGCGCAATTTGTCGACGTTGAAGTCGTCGCGGCCGATGCCTGTGCCGAGCGCCGTGATCAGCGTGCCGATTTCCTGACTGGACAGCATCTTGTCGAAGCGGGCGCGCTCGACATTGAGAATCTTGCCGCGCAGCGGGAGCACAGCCTGATATTCGCGGTTGCGGCCCTGTTTGGCCGAACCGCCGGCCGAATCGCCCTCGACCAGAAAAAGCTCGGCCTTGGAAGGATCGCGCTCCTGACAGTCGGCGAGCTTGCCCGGCAGATTGGCGACATCGAGCGCGCCTTTGCGCCTTGTGAGTTCGCGCGCCTTGCGCGCCGCCTCGCGCGCCTGCGCCGCCTCGACGACCTTGCCGACCACCGTGCGGGCGTCCTGCGGATGCTCCTCGAACCAGGAGCCGAGCATCTCATTGACAAGCCCCTCGACCGCCGGCCGCACCTCGGACGAGACCAGCTTCTCCTTGGTCTGCGAGGAAAATTTGGGGTCAGGAACCTTGACGGACAGCACGCAGGTCAGGCCCTCGCGGCAATCGTCGCCGGTGAGATCGACTTTTTCGCGCTTCAGCAGGCCGGAGCGCTCGGCATAGCCGGTCACCTGCCGCGTGAGGCCGGAGCGCAGCCCCGCGAGATGGGTGCCGCCGTCGCGCTGCGGGATGTTGTTGGTGAAAGGGAGCACGTTCTCGTGGTAGGAATCATTCCACCACAGGGCGACCTCGACGACGATATTCTCACGCTCACCCTTGATCAGAATGGGCTTGGCGATGAGCGGGCTTTTGGCGCGGTCGAGATAGCGCACGAAGGCCTCGAGGCCGCCCTCGTAAAACAGCTCCTCCGTCTTGACCTCGGCGCCGCGGGCGTCGGTCAGTTCGATGCGCACGCCTGAGTTCAGAAAAGCCAGTTCGCGCAGCCGGTGCTCGATCGTCGCGAAATTATACTCGACCATGGTGAAGGTCGCGGGCGAGGCGAAAAACGTGACTTCCGTGCCGCGTTTGGGCTTTCCGTCGATGATGGGCGCGGGGCCGGTGACTTCAAGCGGCGTCACGGCGTCGCCATGCTCAAAGCGGATCAGATGCTCCTTGCCGTCGCGCCAGATGCGCAGCTTCAGCCAGGTCGAGAGCGCATTGACGACGGAGACGCCGACGCCATGCAGACCGCCGGAAACCTTGTAGGAATTCTGGTCGAATTTTCCGCCGGCGTGCAACTGGGTCATGATGACCTCGGCCGCCGAGACGCCTTCCTCGCTGTGAATGTCGGTTGGAATGCCGCGCCCGTCGTCGGTGACGGTCACGGAGCCATCGGCGTTGAGCGTCACCGTGACTCTCGTCGCGTGTCCTGCGAGCGCCTCGTCGATGGCGTTGTCGACGACCTCATAGACCATGTGATGCAGGCCGGAGCCGTCGTCGGTGTCGCCGATATACATGCCCGGCCGCTTGCGCACCGCGTCGAGGCCGCGCAAAACCTTGATCGAGTCAGCGCCATAATAGGCTTCCGCCTCTGGAGGAACGGAGACCTTGGACACGGCGGCGGGTTCACCCATTTGATCTGCGGACTTTCTTTGTAAAGCGTTGATTTCCGGCGCATCTCGCCAAGGCGACGCCGACAGCCTTCCCTTATAGACGAAACGTCTGCGAAGGTCATGTTTTTTAATGTTTTTTGGCCCGGTTTGCGGCCTTTTCGGCGACCTGTCCACATCTACGCTTTCCGAGCGAGATCACTTGCGTGGACGGCGGCGGCGCAGACCGGCAAAAAGCCGCGGCCTCGCCATTTTCGCGCCCCCGGGGCGACCGGAGGCGCATTTTTGAGGTCCGCCCTACGGCTATCGGTGGCGGCGGCGCTACGCCGCCGCCTGGATCGCGTCTTCGCCGATCAGCAGGCCGGTCTCATCCGCGCCGATGCGAACGCGCTCGCCATCATGCACCTTGCCGGAGAGGATCAGTTCGGCCAAAGGGTCCTGCACGTTCTTCTGGATGACGCGCTTCAGGGGCCGCGCGCCATAGGCTGGATCATAGCCCTTTTCCGCCAGCCAAGACCGCGCCGCGGGCGTCAATTCCAACTCGATCTTGCGATCCTCCAGCAGCTTGGCGAGGCGTTTCAGCTGGATCTCGACGATCGCCCCCATATCCTCGCGGCGCAGGCGATGGAACAGGATGATTTCGTCGACGCGGTTCAGGAATTCAGGCCTGAAATGCGCCCGCACCACCTGCATCACCTCATCATGAACGGCGCCCGAATCCTCGCCGTCCTTCTGAAGCACCAGGAATTCAGAGCCCAGATTCGACGTCATGATGATCAGCACATTGCGGAAATCCACCGTGCGCCCCTGCCCGTCCGTCAGGCGGCCGTCGTCCAGAACCTGCAGCAGGATGTTGAAGACGTCGGGGTGCGCTTTCTCGATCTCGTCGAAAAGCACGACCTGATAGGGGCGGCGGCGCACCGCCTCCGTCAAAGCCCCGCCTTCCTCATAGCCGACATAGCCGGGCGGCGCCCCGATCAGCCGCGCCACCGAATGCTTTTCCATATATTCCGACATGTCGATGCGCAGCAGCGCGTTCTCATCGTCGAACAGGAAAGCTGCGAGGGCCTTGGTCAGTTCGGTCTTGCCGACGCCCGTCGGCCCAAGGAACATAAAGGAGCCTATCGGACGGTTCGGGTCCTGAAGCCCCGCCCGCGCGCGTCGAACCGCGGTCGAAACCGCTTTCACGGCCTCGGCCTGGCCGACGACGCGAGAGCTCAGCACCTCCTCCATCTTCAGCAATTTGTCACGCTCGCCCTCGAGCATCTTGTCGACCGGAATGCCCGTCCAGCGCGAGACGACCTGCGCGATATGTTCCGGCGTCACCGCCTCTTCGACGAGGACGCCGCCGCGCTTCGATTCGATCTCGGCGAGCTTGCGTTCGAGGTCCGGAATGACGCCATAGGTCAATTCGCCGGCGCGCTGATATTCGCCGCGGCGCTGCGCCTGCACCAGTTCGTTGCGGGCGGTCTCGAGTTGCTCCTTCAGCTTCTGCTCGGAGCCGAGCTTGTCCTTCTCGGCGTGCCAGCGCGCGGTCAGCGCGTCGGATTTTTCCTGCAACTCCGCGAGTTCTGACTCGAGCTTGACGAGCCGCTCCTTCGAGGCCGTGTCGGTCTCCTTTTTCAGGGCTTCCTGCTCGATTTTCAGCTGGATGATGCGGCGATCGAGTTCATCCAGCTCCTCGGGCTTCGAATCGATCGCCATGCGCAGGCGGGCGCTGGCCTCGTCGATGAGATCAATGGCTTTGTCGGGCAAGAACCGGTCCGCGATGTAGCGGTGCGACAGCGTCGCCGCCGCGACAATCGCGCCATCGGTGATGCGCACGCCGTGGTGCAGCTCATATTTTTCCTTGAGGCCGCGCAAAATCGAAATCGTATCCGCGACCGTCGGCTCAGAGACAAAGACGGGCTGGAAACGCCTCGCCAGCGCCGCGTCTTTCTCGACGTGCTTGCGATATTCGTCCAGCGTCGTGGCGCCGACGCAATGCAATTCGCCGCGCGCGAGGGCGGGCTTCAAAAGATTCGAGGCGTCCATCGCGCCATCGGCCTTGCCGGCGCCGACCAGCGTATGCATCTCGTCGATGAAGAGGATAATGCCCCCGGCCGCGGCGGTGACTTCGGTCAGAATGCCTTTCAGCCGCTCTTCAAACTCGCCGCGATATTTGGCGCCGGCGATCAGTGATCCCATATCGAGCGCCAGCAGTTTCTTGTCGCGCAGGCTTTCCGGCACGTCGCCATTGACGATGCGCAACGCCAGGCCTTCCACGATCGCGGTCTTGCCGACGCCGGGTTCGCCGATGAGCACGGGATTGTTCTTGGTGCGGCGCGACAGAACCTGAATGGTGCGGCGGATTTCCTCGTCGCGGCCGATCACCGGATCGAGCTTGCCCGTGCGGGCGGCTTCCGTCAGATCGCGCGTATATTTCTTCAGGGCGTCATAGGCGTTTTCCGCAGTCGCATTGTCGGCGGTGCGGCCCTTGCGCAATTCCTCGATCGCCTTGTTGAGGTTCTGCGGATTGACGCCGGCCTTTTCGAGAATTTTCCCCGCCTCGGTGTTCTTCTCCATCGCGAGCGCGAGCAACAGACGCTCCACCGTCACATAGGAGTCGCCCGCCTTCTCGGCGATCTTCTCCGCATTGTCGAAGAGACGCGCAAGCGCAGGCGTCAGATAAACCTGACCCGCGCCGGATCCTTCGACTTTGGGCAATTTCCCCAAAGCGAGATCGGTTGCGACCAGCGCATCGCGCGAGCGCCCCCCCGCCTTGTCGATGAGCCCGCCCGCGAGACCCTGTTCGTCGTCGAGCAGCACCTTCAGCAGATGCTCGGGTGTGAACTGCTGGTGTCCTTCGCGCATGGCGAGGGACTGCGCGCTCTGCACGAAGCCCCGCGCTCTCTCGGTGTATTTCTCAAAATTCATGGCTGTATGTCTCCCCCGCAAAAGCACCCGTCGGCGGGCATTGGCGGCTTAACTCAATTCGTCTGGCTACCCAGGTTGCTTGAGTCAAATGTAGGAAAAAAAAGCCTGGGCGGAAGGTTATTCGCCTTCAGAAAAAATGATGCGGCGCAGAAATCGCTTACGCCACAACGGTCAGGCCCACCGGAAGCGGCCTCAGCCGCCACGGCGAGGTCGCTTTCATCTTTGCATTCACGGACGCGACTACGACGGAGCCGTCACCACGCGCAGACGCGGCGCGGTCCCCAAGGCGTCCCCCGCCACCAGCAACGCGGCCCCGGCCGCCGCCAATAGCCATTCGGACGGCAACCGCCCCAAGGCCCTCGATGCCAGCCTAATCCGCAGCCGCCCCGAATCAAAATTGTCTCGGAAGACGGCGGCAGCGGCGACGGGGCGCTCGGCAAAGCCTGAGCCTCGAATGACGTCAGCGAAAGAGAAATTCCCAAGGCGGCGAGCATTGCTTTGGAGATCATGGCTTCACCTGTTTCCGTCCCAACATTGAAACGGAAACACCATAATCCGGCGAGCGCAAGACCTTGGCCCTTAAGATTGATAAAATCTCTCGCGCGTCAATCTCCGACAGGGTCTTTCGCGCTGCTTTCCGCGTGATTGGAATCATCAGCGGAGGCCGAATCGATCGCCATCTCCGCCTTGCTGCGACGCCGGCGCCGCGGCCGCAGGTGAAAGCCGTTCGGCTCGCGCTCAGCATCCGAGTGGCCGTCGCCGATGGGGTTCAGCGTTTCAACGCTGGCGTTTGCTTCGAGCGGTTCACTTAATGCGTCGGACACGGCGCGGACCGGCGCGGTTATGAATGCAGGAAGGCCTTTGGGTTCGCCATCATCGACCGGCGCCCTGTCGCCGCGCTGCTCGCGCGGGGCCTCGCCACGAAAATCACGCTGGCTGCGGCCACCGCGCGACGCCCGGCTTTCCTGCTCGCGCCCCGGAGCGTCGCGTCCCGGCGCGTGGCCGGACGCCGGCTCGCCGCGCGAGCCCTGCTCTCTGGACGGACCACCGCGATCCGAACCATACCGCTCTTGTCCACCGCGGTCCTGGCCGCCGCGGTCCTGGCTGCGATCCTGGCTACTGCGTTCGGAATAAGGGCGATCCTGATAGGATCTTTCCTGATAGGGCGCCCGCTCCTGACGCGGACCACGCTCCGGCCGTTCAAATCCCTGCTTTTCAGCGTTGCCGCCGCCGCTTCCATAAAAGCCGCGATCCTGAGGCTGTTGCGGATTGCCGGATTGCGGCTGCGGCGCGAAAGCCGGCTGCGGCGCTGCGAAGCGCTCCGGCGGCGAAGCGAACCGGTCTGGAATACCGGTAAAATCGTCTCCATCGTCGGTCTCGTCGGCGATGGCGTCGCCCGGCTGGCGCTGGTAGCCGGCGGCGCTCTGCTGCTGCGCCTGTTGGGCCACCGCGATGAGCCGGAAATAATGTTCGGCGTGCTGGAGATAGCTCTCCGCCGTGACGGGATCCCCCGAGGACTGCGCGTCGCGCGCCAATTGCAGATATTTCTCGCCGATATGATGTGCGGTGCCGCGAATTTTGACGTCCGGACCACTCGATTCATAGGAGCGCGTCAAAGGGTTCGGCCCTTTGCGATTACTGTTAGGTCGACCGCGCATGCGTTTGTTGTTCTGTCCTGGTCTCATCGATGATCCTTGAGTGGCGCCGTAGTCGCGACCCCCGAGCATCGCCTTATCGGCGAGTCGTCACGGTCCTTATCGAACCATTTTTCAAAGAGTTAAGGCGCGAGCAGTTGTTTGGGCTCTCCAGCCGGTGACGATACTCACGGAGCTTCCGTGGCATCAATCCTAGACCCTGTATAGCCAGGATCTTGGAGCTTGGGGGACGTTACCTCGGTTTCGCCGAGCGTCTCAGCTTAGCCGGAAGCGGGCTCACCACGTTCACACACTGCGTATTATGCGAGGACAGGTGGATCTCGACGCTAACCGCAGCTTTACAGGAGCGAAAAGGCAATCCTTATTCCGTGAAACTAGCCGCTTTCGAATGAAACGCCAAGGGCTTTTAGAAAATATCTCCAAGCGACAATTTGCTGCGTCCGAAGTGCGATCAGGCCGAGGTCAGCTCGCTTGCCAAAATAATACGTTCGCGACCGCCGAGGTCAAGTCGGAACTTGAAATTCGAAAAAGAAGCCTCTCGAAGCAAGGCCGCGACCGCATCCCCTTGCCCCTCGCCAAACTCCAGTGCGACGACGCCCCGAGGGGCGAGCAGCGACGCGGCTGCGGGGACGATGGCGCGAAAGGCCGCGAGCCCATCTTCGCCGCCGTCGAGCGCCAGACGCGGATCATAAACACGCACTTCCGGCGCGAGGCTTTCGATCTCGCTGCTCGCTATATAGGGTGGGTTGGAGACGATGCAATCGAAGCGCGCGCTCAAAGCAGACGCCCAGTCGCCACAGATGATTTGTCCGCGAGAGCCCAGCCCATGCGCGGAAAGATTGCTGCTCGCCACGGCGCAGGCGGCTGGCGAAAGGTCGACTCCGACGCCAAACGCGCCCGGCAGGCCTTGCAGCAGAGCGCTCAGAATGGCGCCAGAGCCCGCGCCGAGATCAAGGATGCGCCAGCTTCCCTCGATATTCCCGGCAAAATGATCGAGCACGGCCTCAATCAGGGTTTCCGTGTCTGGGCGCGGATCAAGGGTCGCCGAGCCCAGCGCGAATCGCGCGCCCCAAAATTCCCGGTACCCGAGGATTCGGGAAACCGGCTCCCTGCCGAGACGCCGCGAGGCGAGGGTCTTGAGACGATCCGCGCCTTGGCCGAGGGGCGCGTTGGGATCGCGCACAAGTCCCGCGTGATCGATCCCCAATGCCGCGCAGAGCAGGACGCGCGCATCAAGTTCGGCGGACGCAATCTCGCCATCGGCGAAGGCGCGGGCCAAAATGCGCCGCGCCTCATCGCGCGGCGTCGCAGCGTCGAATCCAAAGGCGCTGTCCGATTTCACCGCGGCAAGCGCCCCTTTTTGCGCTTCAACGCCCTCACGCCGCCGAACGCCCCGCCGCCTCGAGCAGAATCCGAGTCAATCGGGTGGCGAATTCCGGCGCATTGGCCGGCTTTTCGCCTTCCATCAGGCGGGCCTCGTCGAAGATCAGCCAGGTGATGTCCTCAATCTTCTGCCTGTCGGGCGAACCGACAAGGGACGCCAGCGCCTGGATCAGAGGATGTTTGGGATTGATCTCAAGAATCGGCTTCGTCGCTGCGCCGAGCTGACCATGTTCGGCAAGCAGTTGTTCGAGCCGCCGGTCAGGGCCGCGGTCCGGCGCGATGAGGCAGGCTGGGCTCTGCGCCAGCCTATCGGACGCGCGCACCTCGGCCACGGAGTCTTCAAGGGTCTGTTTCATCAGCGCGAAAAGAGCCGCGAGGCCGGCTGGCGGCTGCGCCTCGGGGGCTTCGCCGGCCGCGGCGTCGAGCAGCGGGATCGAGGCGATGTCGGCTGCGCCCTGCGTTACGGATTTGAAAGGCTTGCCCTCATATCCGACGGCGGTCGAGACCCAGAAGGCGTCAATCGGATCTGGCAGGAGCAAAACCTCGACGCCGCGAGCGGCAAATCCTTCGAGCTGGGGGCTCGCCGCGAGCCGTTTCAGATCATCGCCAAGGAGATAATAGATCGCCGTCTGATTTTCCTTGAGGCCGGCGATATAGTCCTTCAGCGTGCGCCCGCCCTCGGGGTGGGACGAACTCGCAAAGCGCGCCAGCGCGAACAAAGCGTCGCGCTTTTCCGGCTCCTCATAGAGTCCCTCTTTCAATACGACGCCAAAATGCTTCCAGACGTCGTCGAATTTGGCGGAATCATTTTCGGCAAGCTTTGTGAGTTCGTGCAGGATCTTGTTGGCGACGCCCTTCTTGATCGCGCCAAAGACCGGGCTTTCCTGGATCATCTCACGCGAGACGTTCAGCGGAAGATCGGCGGAATCGACGACAAGCCGCACGAAGCGCAGCCATCTTGGCAGGACGTCGGCGTCGTCGGTGATCAGAACATGGCGGACATAAAGCCTGGCGCGGCCATGACGCTCGGGATTGAAGAGATCGAACGGGCGCGAGGACGGCACGAAGGCGAGAACCGTGTATTCGTGACGCCCTTCCGCGCGCCAATGGATGGTCAGGGCCGGGGCGTCGAACTGGCCGGCGAGCGTATGATAGAAATCAGCGTATTCTTCCGCCGTGATAGCGCTCTTGGGCTTCGTCCAGAGCGCCTGGCCATCGCTAAGCCGGCGCGGCTCGGCGCCTGGCGATTCGACGAGTTCGATCGGCGCAGCGAGCGCGCTTGAATGTTCACGCACGATCCCTTCGATCTTGTACGCGTCGAGATAGTCTTTGGAGGCCTCGGTCAGATGAAGCACGACCCGTGTCCCATGCTCCGGCGCATGGTCGAGGTCGAGCGGCGTAATGGTAAAAGACCCCTTGCCGTCGGAACTCCAGACGAAAGCCTCGTCCGATCCGGCGCGCCGGGAGAAGACCTCGACACGATCGGCGACCATGAAGGCCGAATAGAAGCCGATGCCGAATTGGCCGATAAGGTCCACATGGGCCCCGCCTTTGCTCTCCAGCTCGGTCTCTCGCACGTCCTCGGCTTCTTGCGGGGACAGTTCGCCGCTTTCGGGCCTCGCGCCAAGCCGGTCGAGAAAGGCGCGGGTGCCGGAACGCGCAATCGTGCCGAGCGAATCGGCGAGGTCCTCGCGCGTCATGCCAACGCCATTGTCCTCGATCGCGAGGGTTCCGGCATCCTTGTCGACGCCAATCGTGATGTTGAACGGCTGCTTCGCGAGGGCAGGATCGGCAAGCGCCTCGTAACGCAATTTCTCACAGGCGTCGGCGGCGTTGGACAGCAATTCGCGCAGAAAAATATCGCGGTCCGAATAGATCGAATGCACCATGAGATGGAGCAGCCTGGCGACATCGGCCTGAAAAGGCTGTGCCTGAAAGGATTGGGATTGACCAGCAGCTTCTGACATGACGAGCGACTCTTTCCTCAAAATCAATTACCGTTCGGAGCAGAATGCGCCAAATCGCATTTTGCTCTTTAAGCCTTTGCTCTGACGCATGATACGGGTCCGAAAAGTCGGCAACTTTTCGGCATCACGTCGAATGGAGGCGCGTAAATAAGCCACGCCCGCTCCTTGGCGGCGCGCGCGGCCCCGCAAGGCGCTGATATTGCCTTTGCGCAGCTTCGATGCAAGTGCCGCGAGCGTGGAAAACGGCTGCGCCAGATCTGTCGCATAAGCGTCAAGATAGGCCTTGCCCTGCCCTAATCAGCGCGCGATGATGCCGCCCATTCCTGGCCGTGAGCAGCAAAACGCATGAATGATCCGGAGCCTGCCGAGGATAGCCGCCTTCCGATCATGACCGACGGCAGGGTGCAGGCGTTCGCCTCCCGCGCTCCTCTCGTCTCGCCGCGCCTCGTTGCAGGCGCGCCCCCGGTTCATGGCTCAGAGACGGTGTCGTTCGACCGGTTCGAATTGCGCGAGATCTTAAATCTTTACGGCCGCAAGGTCGCCGAGGGCGAGTGGCGCGATTACGCCGTCGATTTCACGCCGCAAAAGGCAGTGTTCTCGATCTACCGCCGCGCTTCGGAATGCGCCCTGTTCAGGATCGAGAAAACCCCGAAACTGGCTAAGAAGCAGGGCGCCTATAGCGTCGTCGCGACGACGGGCCTTGTGCTGAAGCGTGGCCATGATCTGCGCCGCGTGATAGCCATTCTCGACAAGAGACTGAAGCTCGTCTCGGGGTAGACCACTTGGAAGCATCGCCCACCCCCGACGGCGCCCCGCCGGACGGTCAAGCCGCGCCCGCCGCCCGCATCCGGCGCCTGCGTCTTGCGGCGCTGTGCCTTGCCCTGTCGGTCCTCGGCGTGGGCTATGCCGTCCTGATTTCGGATTTCTACCACCTCACCGAACCCACGGAATCCGTCTTTCGGGAACGGCAAGCGGACGCGAGGGCGCCGCTCGACATTTACCTCGAGGTGCTCGCCGTAGAGCCGGCGCGACAAGCCATCGAGGTGCGGCTCGACTTTGCAACCCAAAGCGACTCCGGCGCCCCGCGCTTTCCCGGCTTGCCCGGAACGGACATTCTGGTCGAAGTGAATGACGGCGGCGACGTCCAGGAGATCGCACTGCAGGCCGGACAGCCGGCGATTTCGAAGACGCTTTCGCTCAGCGTGGACGGCCCATTCGAGAATTATCCGCTCGACCGTTACGACGGGACGTTGCGGATCCGGGCGATCGAGGGCAAGGACGCCGCCGGCGGGGTCAGCGTCCCGCTGCGCCTTAGGACATGGGAGAATATCGCCAGCTGGGAGGTCGCAATGTCCCCTCGCTACGCCGCAGCTGGCGACAAGGGGCTGTCGCTCCATGTGCGGGCGCAGCGCCCTTCCGCGCAGATCCTTTTCGCGTTCGTCGTCTTCGCCGGAATGATCCTCCTCGCCGCCAGCGCGTTGACGATTGGAGGCCTCGTCTTCCTCGGCGCGCGCAAGATCGAAGCGGCCTTGACCGGCGCCCTCGGAGCGATGATCTTCGCCGTGCCGATGCTGCGCAACGTGTTGCCGGGCGCTCCGCCCCTCGGCGTTCGCGCCGACGCCTTCGTCTTTCTCTGGGTTCAGATCGGGGTCATCCTCGGCCTTGCGCTCTTCGTGGCGGCCTGGGCGCGACGCGGTCCGCCGCCATAAGGCGAGGGCCAAATAAAAAAGGCCCCGCTTGCGCGGAGCCTTCCTTAACCGTGCCCGAGCGGGGCCTAATTGTTCCTGCTGCCGGTGAGGTAGAGGAGCGACTGGAAGATATTGATGAAATCCAGATAAAGCATCAAAGCGCCATTCACGGATTTCTTGGTCGCGACCTCGTAGCCGTCGCTCTCGTAATACATTTCCTTGATCGCCTGCGTATCCCAGGCGGTGAGGCCCGAGAAGATGAGGACCGAGAGGATCGACAGGCCGAACTGGAAAGCCGAGCTCTGGACAAAGAGGTTAACGACGCTCGCGATGACGAGACCGATCAGCCCCATGACGAGGAACGCCCCCATCGCGGAGAGGTCACGCTTCGTTGTGTAGCCGTAGAGGCTGAGGCCGCCGAACGCCGCGGAGGTGATGAAGAAAGCCCTGGCGACGGAATTGCCGGTGTAAATCAGCAAAATCGACGACAGCGAGAGGCCCATCGCCGCCGCGAAGGCGAAGAACAGGGCGCGCGCGGACGAAGCCGACATCTGGTTGATGCGGAACGAAAAGAACAGCACAAAGGCAAGCGGCGCCAGCATCAGGACATAACGCAGCGGGCTGCCGTAGATCGCAGCGCCGAACGCTGTCAGCGGGATACGGCCCATCTGTGCGACCGCCTGGGAGGAATCGCCGGCGACTGCGAGCATGTTGACGCCGAGCGCCACCAAACCGGTCAAGGCGAGGCCCACCACCATATTATTGTAAACACCGAGCATAAAGGTGCGCAGGCCCTGGTCGATTTCGGCGCGACCTGCCCGTGCGACGCCCTGACCCCAGCGGGCGCTTGCGTTGCGGTCGAAGTCGGACATGAGTTCCTCTGGAAGTTATGGAGGCTTCACCGCCCCCGGCCGCCGCCGTTTCTGACACGCCAGCGTATGCTCCAATATGGCCCAGAGGCCAAACCCATTCAAGGGCGCGCAACATGAACTATACTTAAGGTTGCCAAAGTCAAAGATCGCGCAGATAGGGCCCCGGCTTTCGCCCGAGGATGCGAAAGGTTCCCATCAACCCAAGCAGAATGGTGAGGATCAGCGCGGCGGCGGCGCTGCCGAGCGCCTCACGCCAGAAGAATATAAAGTCGAGATCCATGATCTTCCGCAACACGCCATAGGCGGCGGCTGCGCCGGCCGCGACGCCAAAAAGGGCCGTGGCGAAACCGATGAGGCCATATTCATAGAGGAACGCGGCGAGAAGCCGCCCGCGCGTGGCGCCGAGGGTTTTTAGAACCACGGCGTCATGCACGCGCGCCTGCTGGCCCGCCGCGACGGCGCCGCCGAGCACCAGGATCGATGCGAGCAGCGCGACGCTCGAAGCGCCCCTGACGGCGGCGGCAAGCTCCGCCAAGATGGCGCTCGCAGCCTCGAGCGCATCCTTGACCCTTATGCTCGTCACAGCGGGAAAGGCGGCGGCGCTCTCGCGCAAAAGGCTCATTTCGCGGGCCTGATCGGCGCCGGCCGGAAAAGTCAGCGTCGCGAGATCGGTATAAGGCGCGCCAGCGAATGTGTTCGGCGAAAAAATCAGCACGAAATTGATGCCGAAGCTGCGCCAGTTCACCTTTCGGATATTGGCGACAGCGCCGACAATCGTGCGGCCGAGAACATTGACGGCGATTTCGTCGCCGATCTCGAGCCCCAGACCGTCCGCGATTTCGCTTTCCAGCGAAATCAGCGGCGGGCCGCTGTAATCCTTCGGCCACCATTGCCCTTTGACGAGCGTCGACCCGGCGGGGAGACTATCCGCGAATGTGACGCCCCGATCGCCCCGCAGCGCCCAGGCCGCGCTCTCCTTCGGCCGTGCGAGATCGGTCGACAGGCCGTTCAGCTTGACGATGCGTCCGCGCAGCATTGGAACCAGCTCGATTTTGCCATCGGGCGCGCGCTCTTTCAGGAATTGCGTGAAAGCGCCCGCCTCGGCGCCCTGCACGTCGAGAAAAAAGAAGCTTGGCGCCGTTCCCGCATTGCCGGCCTTGAGTTCGCCGCGAAGATTGCCGTCGATCAGCGCGAGCGTGACGAGGAGGGCGAGGCCAAGACCGAGCGACAGCACGACCGAGGCGGTCAGGGCGCCGGGACGATGGATGTTGCCGATCGCAAGGCGCAGCGCGACGTTGCGCGGGTGCGGCAGCTTCCGCGCGAAAAACATGATGGCGAGAGCGACGAGGCGCAGCAGGACAAAGGCTGCGAGCGTCGCGCCAAGATAGATTAGCGCGAGCTTGCGGTCGCTGGAAAACAGCAGCGCGGCCGCGACAAGGGCGCAGGCGGCGGCGAGCGTCAGCGAAATATAACGCGGTCGCGGCCAGGCCCGCAGCGGCTCGACGCTCTCGCGAAAAATCGCCTGCGCCGGCACGTCATGCACAACGCCGAGCGGACCGACGGAAAAGCTCAGCGCGGTCAAGAAGCCATAGAGCGCCCCCTCGCCGATCGCGCTCGGGTGAATCGAAGGGACAAGCGGAAAAGGAAGCAGCGCGCCAAATCCCCAAACGGCGATGAAAGGCATGGCGGCGCCGATCAACGCGCCAAACGCGATGCCGAGACAGGCGACCAGCATGACCTCCGTCAGCATCATGGCGAAGGCCGCCGCGCCGCTGGCGCCGAGTGATTTCAGCGTCGCGATCGTCTGGCGCTTGCGCTCGACATGGGCGCGGATCGCATTGGCGACGCCGACGCCGCCGATGATCAGGGAGGTCAGCCCGACAAGGGTCAGGAATTGCGTAAAGCGGTCGAGGTTGCGCGAAAACTGCGGCGATATGTTTTTTCGCGTGCGCACCTCCCAGCCGGCGTCCGGCAAGTCGGCGCGGGCATGATTGGCGGCGTCATCGACGGCGGCGTCGCCCGCAGGCGCCGACGGCGAGCCAAGCGCCACGCGATAGAGCCAATGGGTGAGCGCGCCCGGCTGCAGCAACCCCGTCGCCCGAAGCCCCGCCTCGCTCATCATGACGCGCGGGCCGAAGCCGACGCCTCCCGCCAATTGGTCCGGCTCCTTCGTCAGAAGCGCGCGCAACTGATAGCGCGCGTCGCCAATTGAAATCAGATCGCCTATCGCAAGGTTAAGCCGCGGCAAAAGGGCGGCGTCGACGGCGACGCCAAAAACCCCGTCTCGCTCCGACAGCGCGCCGTCGAGGGATTGCTCCGGCTCGAGGCCGACCTCGCCAGCCAGTGGGTAAAGCGCGTCGACCGCCTTGATCTCGACCATCGCCGCCTCGCCGTTCGGGCGGCGCGCCATGGCGCGCATCAGGGCGACCGAGGACAGGCGTCCGCTCGCGGCCAGAAAGGCGCGCTCGGAGGCCGTCGCTTCACGCTGGGCGAGATCGAATGAGAGGTCGCCGCCGAGGATCGCGCGGCCATCGCGCGCAAGACCGTCCTGCAGCGAAAGCGAAACCGATTCGACGCCAACGATCGCGGCTACGCCAAGCGCGATGCAGCCGAGGAAAATGCCGAATCCGCCGAGGCCTCCACGCAGATCGCGCCATGCGACCCTCAAGACGAAAGGCAAGCGCGTCGCCCGCCCCGCCTCCGCCCGCGCGTCTTTCGCGCGGACCGGCGCAGTTCCCAGCTTGTTCATGCAGGCGCCTTCTCGAATGGAGACATCAGCTGAAATGGACAGCGAGCCAGATGGTCGCGCCCGATTTGTCGGTCCATTCCACGCGATGCTTTTGCTTCGCGGGGATGAGCAACCAATCGCCGGGATGCAAAACCCGTGGATGGGCCTCCCCCTCGAAGCGCAACGCGGCCGATCCGGCGAGCACAAGCACCCATTCGGCGAGATCCTGATCGTACCAAAACCCCGGCGGGCTCGCTTGCCCGGCCGAGACGATGCGCTCGATCTTTAGATTTTTCGCCTCGACCAGAGGCGTGAACTGCTCCGCGCGCGTGTCGAGCGCGGCAATGTCGAAGAGATTGCCAACGCCATCATGCGCCGACGCCGAATCGATCATGCAGCCATCCTGTTGCGATAGGCCATCTCGATACAGATTATGGCAAACCTCCATATACGCAAAAAATCGCGGCGCTAAAGCGGAACAGCCAATGGCTCCTCTTGCTCGACGCGGCCGGAACTGATCTTGACCGTGCGGTCGCATCTGGCGGCGAGGCCGGGATCATGCGTGACGAGAACGAGGGTCGCGCCGCGATCGCGCCTTAGCGCGAACATCAGCTCGATGATGCTCGCCCCTGTGGCGGCGTCGAGATTGCCGGTCGGCTCGTCGGCGACGAGAATTGAGGGGTTCGGCGCAAGGGCTCTTGCGAGCGCTGCTCTTTGCTGTTCGCCGCCCGACAATTGCGCTGGATAATGCCGCAACCTATCTTTCAGTCCAACAGACTGAAGTTCAGCCTCGGCGCGCGAAAAGGCGTCGCCCGCGCCTGCCAGCTCAAGAGGAATTGCGACGTTTTCGAGAGCCGTCATGGTCGGGATGAGGTGAAAGGATTGGAAGACGATGCCGATATTCGCGCCGCGAAAGCGCGCCAGCGCATCCTCACTGAGGCCGTTGAGGCTCGCGCCGGCGATTTTGACAGTTCCGGAATCCGGCCGCTCAAGACCCGCAAGCACCATGAGAAGGGTCGATTTGCCCGATCCCGATGGTCCGACGAGCCCAACCGTCTCGCCGCGCGCAATTTTAAGTGACAGGCCTTTGAGGATATGAACCCGCGCCGCGCCGCGGCCAAGGCTCAGATGCACGTTTTCGAGTTCAACAGCGGGTTCAAGCATCCATGACATCCAAAACGCCGCCGCAAGCAGACCCGCGCCGCCTCAATTCTCAGGCGCAGGCCCCGATCGCCAATGCGCGGGCTGAGCCTGTCCGATATAGGGATCGTCGCGACTTTCTCCAAGGCGTCCTCCAGACTGGCGCCGCGCTGCTGCTGGCGCTTCCGCTTGACGCCGGACGCCGGGGCGCCGCCGCCGAAGAAAACCCTCGAGTGACAAGACTGATTGCATTCGGCGATAGTTTGACGGCCGGCTATCTCCTGCCGGCCAATGCCGCTTTTCCCGCCGTGCTCGAAACCGCGCTCCACAAGGAGGGCTATCGCGTCGCCATCGCCAATGCCGGCGTGTCCGGCGACACCTCATCGGGCGGCCTTGCGCGGCTCGACTGGGCGATCGGCGATGGCGCGGATGGCCTCATCCTCGAACTCGGCGCGAATGACATGCTGCGCGGAACCGACCCCAAGGTGACGAAATCCGCCCTTGAGGCCATTCTCGCCAAACTCAAAGAGAAGGACGTCAAGGTTCTGCTCGCCGGGATGCTGGCGAGCCCGAACCTTGGCAAAGACTATCAAACGCAGTTCGACGCCATCTATCCCGAACTCGCCGCCGAATATGGCGCCCTGTTCTACCCCTTCTTTCTCGATGGCGTCGCCGACCGGCCCGATCTCAAGCTTGCCGACGGGCTTCACCCCAATCCGGACGGCGTTAAAGAAATCGTCCAGAACATCCTGCCGAGCGTCCGGGCGCTTCTCGCCGAGCTTGGGGATAAGCCGGCGCGCGGCTGAGAATTTTTCGCGACCGCAGCATGAGCCGATTTTCGCCGCGAAGAAAATTTGCTAGATAGAGCCAGTTCGGCGATGGCCGCGCGATTCGGCTTTTCACTCCAGTATTTTAAGGAGGGACCATGCCTCGCCTGTTCACCGGCCTCGAGATTCCTCCAGATCTCGCCATGGACCTCGCCATGATGCGCGGCGGCATTTACGGCGCGCGCTGGATCGACGTCGAAAACTACCACATCACCTTGCGCTTCATCGGCGACATCGATGACGCCACCGCACGCGACGTGCACGCCTCGCTGGAGCAAATCCGGCGCAAACCCTTCACCGTCGAGATCGAGACGCTGAGCTCCTTTGGCGGCGACAAACCAAGAGCGATCGTCGCCAAGGCGAAGCCCGCGACGCCCCTCGTGGAGCTTCAGGCGCAACAGGAGCGGCTGCTGCGGCGCATGGGCATTCCGCCCGAGCCGCGCAAATTTACGCCGCATGTCACCTTGGCGCGGCTGCGGGCGGCGTCCTCCATGGCGGTCGCCGATTATCTCTCGACGCGCGGCTTTTTCTTTTCGCGCCGTTTCGAGGCGCAGCGCTTCGTGCTTTTTTCGTCCCGGGCGTCGACCGGCGGCGGCCCCTACGTCATCGAGGCGGCATACCCGCTGGGTTAAGATTTTGCCTGGCGCCCGCCTCAATTGTGTGAGCGCGTGCGCCGCCGCAGGATCATCGGCAGGCCGCCTTCCGGCCGCAGCGTAATGTGCTGCACGGGCTTCACCTCGTGACCCTTTGGAACCTCGAGGGTGAACGAGCGCATGACGTGGGCGAGGATGATCGCGGCCTCCTGCAAAGCGAAGGCCGCGCCGATGCAGACGCGAGGGCCGGCGCCGAATGGCAGATAGGCGAAGCGGTCGATTTTTTCACGGGCGCCTGGAAGGAAGCGGCGCGGATCAAAGACATCCGGCTGATCCCATAAAAGCTTATGCCGGTGCAGCACCCATTGCGACACCATGACGAGCGCGCCTTTGCGAATGCGACGGCCGGCGAGCGTATCGCAGTCGAGCGCGTGACGGCTCATGCTCGCCACCGGCGGATAAAGCCGCATCGCCTCCTCGATCACGGCTTTGGTCTCGACCAGCCTTTCGGCGTAATGCTCGATGGGGCCGGGCAGCACCGCGTCGGCCTCAGCCGCGAGGCGCTGGCGCCATTCCTCCGACATCGAGAGCAAAAACAATGACCAGATCAGCGCATTGGCGGTCGTCTCATGACCGGCGCCGATGAAGGTCACGATATTGGCCCTGATTTCAGCATCGCTAAGGCCCGCGCCGGTCTGCGGATCCTCGGCCTCCAGCAGTAATGTCAGTATGTCGCGCGGCGCGGCGGCGCCCTTTTGGGCCAGCAGCCGCTTGCGGCGCTCAATGATGGCGTCGACGACGTCCTCAAAAAAATTCAGCGCGGCGCCGCTGGTCAGTTTGGTCCAGCGCGGCACCCAATCGGGGAAATCAAGGAGATCGAACGGATCGAGGCGCCCGAGCGTGAGGAAATAGCGCGTGAGCGCGGCGGTGAACTCGGACGGATCGCGCCCGAGCCCATCGGAAAAGATGGTGCGGCCGAGCACGTCGAGCGTCACCCGCGCCATCTCGGGCTGAATGTCGAACATTCGCCCCTGGCGCAGCCGCAGCCATCGCGCGATGAGTTCTTTCGCCGCTTCATCCGTGGCGGCGGCAAAAGAGGCGATGTTTTTCGGCGTGAACAGAGGCGCCAGGGTGCGGCGCTGCGCGCGCCACTCGTCGCCTTCGACGATGAGCAATCCCTCGCGCAGACCTTCGCCGAGGACGCGCTTTTGCAAAGCGTCCTTATTGTAATTGGCGGCGTTGTCGAGCAGGACGCGCCTGATCGCCGCCGGTTCATTGATGACCGCGATCGTGCCGAGAATCGTCGGACCGATGATGATCGGCAATTCGAAATGGGCGCGGGTCCAGGTCTCGATTGGATTTTTGCGCAAGACGCGCATCGTGGAGATTGGCCCGAGCGGCGCGGCAAGCGGAACCGGCGCGGGCGGGCGAGGCAGAGCCGTCGCATGGGAGGAAACATCCGTCATCGCGTCAGTCTATGCCGCGAGCCGGCGCGCGCAAGAGCCGTTCCTGTCGGGACGGGCGCCGAACCAATTCAACAAAACAACAGCGACGATTGGCTTGCAGGCGTGGCCGCGCCGATATAAAAGCCTGTCTCACGCGCTGCGCTCCCTTCGTCTAGCGGTCTAGGACGTCGCCCTCTCACGGCGAAAACAGGGGTTCGATTCCCCTAGGGAGCGCCAATTGCGTCAAAATGTCGAACACCCGCGCGGATTGCGGATTTGTGCTCAGGCGATGACGGCCTGTTCGAGGCGTCGATCCCGATTATCGGCTCAGGCTTAGGCCTGCATTGTTCCAGAGCAGGACGAGATCAAGCACGATCGACCGGATTCCACCAGGCAGTGTCGAGGCGCGGCGCATGAAGGAATCGACGGGCCGCCGGATTAGGCTGACGTGGCTTTGGCATATCCCGTCGGTTCGCTGGCTCGCGGAATACCGCGCCGCCTGGCTGCCCGCTGACATCGTCGCCGGCGTGACCCTCGCGGCCTACGGCATTCCCGTCTCTCTTGCATATGCCGGACTGGCCGGATTGCCTCCGCAAGTTGGCGTATATGGCTATTTATTGGGGGGACTGGGCTACGCTTTGCTCGGATCGTCGCGTCAACTGGCGATCGGGCCCACATCCGCCATTTCACTTATGATTGCCGGAACCGTGGGCGCGATGGCGGCCGGGGACGCGCAACGCTACGCACAGATCGCCAGCCTTACGGGTTTCACCGTAGCCGCCCTTTGCCTGATCGCCTGGGCGTTAAAGCTCAGCGTGCTCATTAAGCTGGTTAGCGACAGCATACTTGTTGGATTCAAGGCGGGGGCGGGCTTGACGATTGCCGCGACCCAGCTGCCAAGCCTCATTGGCGCGCCTGGCGGCGGGCACAATTTTTTTGAACGGGTGATTCTGTTTGCCGGACAGTTAGGCGAAACGCATTCCCTCGTGCTTGCGGTCGGCGCCGTCGCAATCGTGCTGCTGACAGTCGGCGAGCGCCTGCTGCCGGGGAAACCGGTCGCGCTCGGCGTTGTTGCGCTGTCGATCGTGATCGCATCCGTGCTGGGGCTTCCCGCTCTCGGCGTGCCAACGACGGGAAAGATTCCGGCCGGCTTACCCACGCTGGAAGGTCCGGCGTTGCGGCTGCGCGATGTAGAGGGCATAGTTCCTCTGGCCGCCGGATGCCTGCTGCTCGCCTATATTGAAAGCGTCTCCGCCGCGCGCGCCTTCGCCGCCAAGCATGGATATGCTCTCGACACGAGGCAAGAGCTGCTCGGGATCGGCGCGGCAAATCTCGCGACGGCGCTGGGCCAAGGCTATCCCGTCGCAGGCGGATTGTCGCAGACGGCCGTCAACGACAAGGCCGGCGCACGCACGCCACTCGCCCTTGTCTTTGCCTCGATGACGCTTGCCATATGCCTGCTCTTCCTCACAGGGCTGCTGGAAAACCTGCCCAAGGCAATTCTGGCCGCCGTCGTTCTGACGGCCGTGTCCGGATTGTTGGATTTTCCGGCGCTGTTCCGCATGTGGCGGGTAAGCCGGCTGGATTTCTACGCCGCAACAATTGCTCTTTTCGGCGTCCTGTTGCTGGGCATACTTCAAGGCATCCTCCTCGCTGCGCTGGCGTCCGTCCTGATGCTGCTGGCCCGTGCGTCACGCCCGCATGTAGCGTTTCTTGGCCGCGTTCCCGGCACGAAAAGCTACTCCGACATCGGCCGGCACCCGGAAAACGAGCCGCTCTCCGGCGTCATCGCCTTCCGTCCCGAAGCGTCGCTGATCTACGTCAACGCCAGCTCTGTGCTCGAGACGGTTCTGAACCACCTTGGCGCGTCAGCTCCGTCCGACATCCGCCTGATGATCTGCGATCTCTCGGCATCGCCCTACCTTGATCTCGCGGGTTCTCGAATGCTGCATGAGTTGCACAGCGAACTTGCCGCCCGTGGCATTGTGCTGCGAATCATCGGGGCGCATGGACGGGTGCGCGACCTGCTGCGAGCGGACGGCATCGGTGAAAAAGTCGGGGGGCTCGAAAGGGTCGTAACGCTTGATGCGGCGCTTGGCGGCGGCGGCGGGTGAAGGCCCGGCCGGCTCCAAAGATGGTCCGGCTCAAACAAGCCCGAGTCACAAGCAATAGTTGCGGATGAGCTGTGGCTTAAGCACACGAAGGGAGCCCGGCAAAAAGCCGCACGCACGCGAACGAAGGACTGGCGGGGGGACGCCAATCCTTCGCGCACTATCAAGGACTAGGTAATGAAATATGGCGGACTAACGCCTTTTGAAAAAATTTAGTGATCACTAGACGGCTAATAACGTGCGTTCCTAAAATATCGCTTCCAAACCAGAACGGATCCGCTGTAGACGTCAGTACTATAAGTTGAAATTTTCACGTGGTCGTATATTGGTTAGCTAACAAATGAATACTGATACAAATGGGGCCGAATAGCAAGACTGAATTGTTAATTACTTCTTTTTTGTGCAAGTAACTATTCTTATTATTTAACAGTTCAATATCGTCAGGAGCGCGAAGGCGGACGGCGGTCCACCGGGTATGGGGGCAAGAGCGGCCTCTGGCGATTAAGCCGGCCTTAGCGCCGCCCTAAGTGCGGTACAACCTTCGCTGGCGAGAAAAGCGGGAAGCCCGCAGACGGACGTAAAGCGAAGGGAGCCACCACCAGGGAAAACAAAAAATAGCCCCGTACGGGGCTATTCCTTGGCAGGCGTCAGGCGGCTCACTTATCGCCGCGGCCCATCCCCGAGTCCGGCTCTCCAGATGGCGTGTTACCGCTGGACGGCGCCATTGACGGTGTTCCCGTCATATCCGATGGATGGCCTGAGGTCCCAACGGGCCCCTCCGGGCTATCGGCGGCGGAGCGGCCTTCGGGCCCAACTGTCGCGGGCGCGGAACGCGAGCCTTGATCGGGAGGGCTCATCGACTGGGCAAGGGCGACGCCCGGCGTAATCGCGACCATTGCGGCGAATAGAGTTCCAAGCTTCATGAATACGGCTCCTTAGGTTCTGCGTGTCGTGAGCGCTCTAACGGGCGCAAGCGGAAAAAGTTCATGGTTTTATGCTTTTCCTATCGTGCCCTGTATGCGCTCAGCCGAGCGTGGTCTCTCCGCCACACGTTCCCCGGCGGTTCTTCGCGATTGCGGTTGGAATAAGGCGTCCGCTCGGGCGATGCATCCCGCAATAAGGGCCATCATCACGGCGATTGCATTGAATTTAATGAAATATCACGATGGAAATGGTGATTGGACAGCCAAGGCAAGCTGCCGCAATATCGCCATATTTCAGCACCTATCAATTTTCCCTTTTATTCGCGGCGAATGTCTTCGCTAAAGGCCGCCGATACGCCCTGGCGCGTGCGCTCGCGTGACGGCGATCAGGCCCCCAGCGGGGCCGCGTTTTCAAAGCGC
The DNA here is from genome assembly GCF_901905185.1 of Methylocella tundrae. Lineage (GTDB taxonomy): Bacteria > Pseudomonadota > Alphaproteobacteria > Rhizobiales > Beijerinckiaceae > Methylocapsa > Methylocapsa tundrae. The sequence goes on along the minus strand of NZ_CABFMQ020000074.1, from coordinate 16,603 downwards.
CAGAGCGAGCTGGCCTCGATCCTTCACCCGCGCCTGCGACAACGAGGAAAGCGATACTCCGAGCAGGCGCACGCCTTTTTTGACCGGCAGAAGCGGCGCAAGCAGCCCAAGACTCAAACGTTCCAGATCGGCGAGGCTTGCGATGACGTCCTCGCCGGATCGGCTGCGCGTGATCTGCTTGAAATCGGCGTATTTGACTTTCAGCGTGATAGTTCGGCCCCGGATGTCGCTTGCCTCGCAATGCCGCCAGACTTTGGCGAGGACCGGCCGCAGCGCCTCACACATCGCCTCGAATTCAAACAGATCCCGCGGAAAGGTGTTTTCCGCGCCGATCGATTTGCGAACCCGGTCGGCGCGCACAGGCCTTTCATCGACGCCACGGGATATCCAGTAATAGGCCTCGCCCGACTTGCCGAAGCTCTGTTGAAGAAAGGCCAAAGGTCTTGCGCGAAGGTCAAGTCCTGTCTCGATTCCGAGCCGCTTCATCTTCGCCGCCGTCGCCGGTCCAACACCCTGGAATGTTTCGACCGGCAGGGTCTCGACGAAGCGCGTCCCCATCTTCGGCGTGATGACGAAGAGACCATCGGGCTTGCGATGATCGGAGGCGAGCTTGGCCAAAAACTTATTATAGCTGACGCCAGCGGATGCGGTGAGATGCGTTAAGCGACGGATCTTCGCGCGGATCTGCTCGGCGATCTCCGTCGCCGACGCGACGCCTTGTAGATTCTCGGTGACGTCGAGATAGGCTTCATCGAGCGACAATGGCTCGATCAGGGGCGTATATTCGGCGAAAATCTCGCGGATCTGGAGCGACACTGCTTTGTAGACATCGAAGCGCGGCGTCACAAAGATGAGTTCGGGGCATTTGCGCTTCGCCGTCACAGATGGCATCGCCGATCGCACGCCGAACTTTCTCGCCTCATAGCTCGCCGCCGCGACAACGCCTCGCTCGGAAGAACCACCGACGGCGACAGGCCTGCCGCGCAGCTCCGCATTGTCGCGCTGCTCGACCGAGGCAAAAAAGGCGTCCATGTCGACATGGATGATTTTCCGGCGCGCGCCACCAGCCGGCGCATCCCCGTCGAGCGCTTCAGGCTCGGGCGCGCGCATATGAATCACGCCGGGAAGCGCGGGGATTTCGTATCAAAGACACTGGCCCATCATCCGATGATCTGTTGTCGAGAGCAAACAATCCCTGCCTCCTCATCGCCACATGCCGCGCATACGGGCGCCGAGGTCAATTCGAACGCCAACAGCCGGGCCGCGCGCGACGGCGGCCCCCGCCGCCGCGGTCGGCCACGCCGTACGCTCGAACAGATGCAACAGCGCATTCGGGATAAAGCGCGTTCGCGAGGCGTAAACGTGCCGGTCGCCCCGCGCGTTCTGCCCGTGCGTAAAAAAGCGTTGCGGCACGATGAGATGCAGATCATCCCTTGCGCGCGTCATCGCCACATAAAGCAGGCGGCGCTCCTCCTCGATCTCGTCCGAAGTCCCCGCGCCAAGATCAGATGGCATGCAGCCGTCGACGACGTTCAGCACGAAGACGGATTTCCATTCCTGCCCCTTGGCGGAATGAATGGTCGAAAGAATGAGATAATCTTCATCGAGATGTGGCGGGCCCGCCTGATCGCTGGTGGCGTCCGGCGGATCGAGCGTCAGCTCCGTCAGGAACCGCTCGCGCGAGGGATAGCCGGCGGCTATCTGTTCCAATTGCACAAGATCGGCGAGGCGCGGCGTCGCATCCTCGTGAATCCGCTCAAGATGAGGCTCGTACCAAAGCCGCGCGCACAAAAGCTCAGCCGGCCACCCGGCGGTTCTGCCGCGCAGCGCCATGACCGTCGCGACAAATGCGGTCCAATGCACGCTGGCGCGCGGCGGCGCGGGCGCGGAGCCGAGCGCGGCGATCGGATCGGACGCCGCCGCCATATGGTCGAGCGCGCGCTGCGCCGACGCCGGGCCGACGCCCGGCATCAGTAGCATGACGCGAAAGCCGGCGACGCGATCGCGCGGATTTTCGACAAAGCGCAGCAGCGCCAGAATATCTTTGACATGGGCGGCGTCGAGGAACTTCAACCCGCCGAATTTAACGAAGGGAATGTTGCGGCGGGTGAGCTCCACTTCGAGCGGGCCGCTGTGGTGCGACGTGCGGAATAAGACCGCCTGTTGCTTCAGCGTCGATCCGCTCTCGCGGTTTTCGAGCACCCGTTCGACGATGTAGCGGGCCTGATCGGCCTCATCGCGAACAGCGACGAGTTGCGGGCCCTGCTGCGCATTGCGGTCGGTCCAGAGATTTTTCGTGAATCGCTCGGCGGCCAGATCGATGACGCCGTTGGCGGCGGCGAGGATCGGCCGCGTCGAGCGGTAATTGCGATCGAGCGTCACGATCTCGGCCGGCGGGCTGAACTGGCCTGGAAAGTCGAGGATGTTGCGCACCGTCGCCGCGCGAAATGAATAGATCGACTGCGCGTCATCCCCGACAACCGTGAGCCCGCGGCCGGTCGGCTTCAGCGCCATGAGTATCGAGGATTGCAGCCTGTTGGTGTCCTGATACTCATCGACCATGACGTGATCGAAGCGCTCGCCGATGTCGGCGGCGAGCGCGGGATCGCTCATCGTCTGCGCCCAGTAGAGCAGAAGATCATCGTAATCGAGAACGTTCTGGCGCTGCTTTGCTTCGACGTAAGCGGCAAACAGCTGGCCCAGTTCCGCGGTCCAGGCGAGGCACCATGGAAAGGACGCTCCAAGGACTTCCCCGATGGCAAGTTCGGCGTTGACGCAGCGCGAATAGATCGAAAGGCATGCGCCCTTGGCCGGGAAGCGTTTCTGGGTCTTCGAGAAACCAAGCTCGTGCCGCACCAGATTCATGAGATCGGCTGAATCCTCGCGATCATGAATCGTGAATGCCGGATCAAGCCCGATCGCCTCGGCGTAGTCGCGGAGCAGCCGGGCGCCGACGCCATGAAATGTCCCCGCCCAACCGAGCGCGTCCGTCATGACGCCGGCGCTATCGCCGATCACCTTGCGCGAGATGCGCTCGACCCTGCGCGTCATCTCGGCCGCCGCGCGCCGGGAGAAAGTCAGAAGCAGGATGCGCCTCGGATCGGCGCCGTTGACGATCAGATGCGCGACGCGATGCGCCAAAGTGTTGGTCTTGCCCGACCCCGCCCCCGCGATGACGAGCAGCGGCGCGCAATCCCTCGCACCCGCGCCGTGCTCAACGGCGCGGCGCTGTTCAGGATTGAGCGCTTCAAGATAGGCGGCGGCAGCGGGCAAGGATTCGAATCATCTTTCTGGCTGAAAAATGCACGATCGCAGATTCCTGTTTTGTTCGCAATCGCCGTCTGTTTGTTGACCGTATTGAGGACCTGGCTTTTCCGGCCACAGATCCCGTCAACGGGGGCCGGCGGGTCCTTGTTAGTGAGGGATCATCTTGATCCGCTCGAAGCGAGAAGCCTCAAATGGGCGAGAGGTCGAGGGCGTTGCAAACCATAATTTCAAAGCTAAAGTTGGGCGCGATGATCCCCGCGCTTTAACCTGCCGCCAGATTGCTTGGCGCCACTGCGACATTGAGGGTGAAAGCCAATGCGCCGCCGCCTGCGTTCGCTACGCGAAAACAAAAGGCGGAACGTTCCGCGTCGGTCGCCATTCTCCGCGCCTAGGAGCGTCGTCGGGCGGAAAGGAACCCTTGATGGATAACCTCGAGCGGTTCGACGCCTCTGCCATGGACGACGGGCGATACCGCCTCCTCGTCAACGCGGTGACGGATTACGCCATTTTCATGCTCGACCCGGAAGGCGTGGTGACGAGCTGGAACCCTGGCGCGCGACGCTTCAAGGGATATGAGGCTTCGGAAATTCTCGGCGAAAATTTTTCGCGCTTCTATGTAGAGGAGGACCAGCGCGCCGGACTGCCAAGGCGCGCGCTCGATACCGCCGCGAGGGAAGGAAAATTCGAGACTGAAGCCTGGCGGGTGCGCAAGGATGGCGCCCGCTTCTGGGCTCATGTCGTCATTGATCCGATCCGCGGTCCGTCAGGCGAGTTGCTCGGATTCACCAAGATCACCCGCGACCTTACCGAACGCAAGTTCGCTGAGGAAACCTTGAAGCGCAGTGAAGAGCAGTTCAGGATCCTCGTCCAAAGCGTCGCCGATTACTCGATCTTTATGCTTGATTCTGAAGGCCATGTGAGCAGCTGGAACCTGGGGGCCGAGCGGATCAAGGGCTATCTCCGCGAGGAGGTCATCGGCGAGCATTTCTCGAAATTCTATACGCCGGAGGATCTTGAAAAGGGAGAGCCTCAGCGGGCGATCGAGACCGCGGCTCGCGAGGGCAGGTTCGAGAAAGAGGGCTGGCGCGTCCGCAAGGACGGCAGCCGTTTCTGGGCCAATGTGGTCATCGACGCCATCCGCGACGAGAACGGCGCGGTCATCGGCTTCGCCAAAATCACGCGCGATATTACGGAGCGGCGGGAGGCTCAACGCGCCATCGAGGAAGCCCGCGAGGCGCTCTTTCAATCGCAGAAGATGGACGCCATCGGGCAGCTCACGGGCGGCGTCGCGCATGATTTCAACAACCTCCTGATGGCGATTCTCGGCAGCCTCGAACTGGTCCGCAAAAGGCTGCCGGACGAGCCTAAATTCACCTCTCTGATCGACAATGCGATGCAGGCCGCGCAACGGGGGGCGTCGCTGACGCAGCGCATGCTCGCCTTCGCCCGCCGCCAGGAGCTGAAGCTGGAGCCGGTCGATCTGCCGATCCTCGTGCGGGGAATGACCGATCTTCTGCAGCGCTCGCTCGGGCCCGCCATGTCGATCGAGACCCGCTTCCCGCTCGCTCTGCCTTCTGTCCAGGCCGACACCAACCAGCTGGAATTGTCCCTGCTGAATCTTGCGGTGAACGCCCGCGACGCCATGCCGGAAGGCGGCGTGATCATTATCGCGGCGCGGGCGGAAACCGTCTCCGGGGCCTCCCAAAATGGGCTGGCCGGCGGCGCCTATGTGTGTCTTTCCGTGACAGATACGGGAGAGGGCATGGACGAGGCGACACTGTCGCGCGCCATGGAGCCCTTCTTCACAACCAAAGGCATAGGTAAGGGCACGGGGCTCGGACTGCCCATGGTCCACGGATTGGCGGAGCAATCCGGTGGGCGGCTCGCCCTCAAAAGTCAGAAGGGCCAAGGCACAACCGCCGAGCTTTGGCTCCCGGTGGCGCAACGGGCCGCCGCGCCGGCCAGTGACGACGAGCAGCCGCCAACGTTGGAAAACAGTCGGGAGGTGAGACGGCTCGTCGTGGTCGCCGTGGACGATGATCCTCTCGTGCTGACCAACACCGCCGCGATGCTCGCAGATCTTGGGCATACGGTGTTTGAAGCTTCCGGCGGGAGGCAGGCGCTCAGTATTCTGCGGCGCGAGAGCGTCGATCTGGTCATTACCGACCAGGCGATGCCGCGCATGACAGGGACACAGCTTGCCGACGCGATCAGAGCGGAGTGGCCCGCGCTGCCGGTTGTTCTGGCCACGGGATATGCGGAGCTAAGCTCAGCCGACACAGTGCATCTGCCGCGTCTTTCAAAGCCGTTCCGGCAAGACGACCTCATGCGGGCGATCGCTGACACGCTCGCGGCGAACCGCCGGCGCGTTGACCGCTAAGGTTCCAGGCTGCCGATCTCCCTGCGCTCGATGAGCATGCGGCCGCGCCTTCGCCCCAGCTGTGGATCATCACAACAGGAGCCGCCGTGTAGACGAATTCCGATGTTGGCTCGAAGCATGATCCTTCAAATCATACCATGATGCCGGAAAGTGGAATCCGGTTTTCGGTTGGCGTTCTGCTCCAACTGATCGATGCGGGACGGATTCCGGCTTTGGAGGGAGTCGCGGCGCGATGTCATCCGAAGTCATCCGGCTCCAGCGGCGCCGGCGCGTCGTTATCGCCGCCTTGAGGGAGACGCGCCCTCAGCCGGTAGAGCCGGAACCATACGTTTCCTCAGGCATTCGTTTCCCAGATCTTTTTCTCATGTCAAGGAGCGATTATGAAACGCACGATCAATATTGGCCTTGCAGGAGCTGTGGCTCTGTTGCTTGGCGGGGCTGCGTCGGCGGAGACGCTGGCGGAGAAGACGGGAGTTAATGAAGTGTTGGGCGTTAGCCCGACGACAGCCGATTTCGTCAACGAAGTTGCGCGCAGCGACATGTTTGAGATTCAGTCGAGCGAACTCGCTAAGCAGAAGGCGCAAGGCGCAACCGCAACATTCGCCGACCGAATGATCTCCGATCACGCCAAAACGTCGAATGAGCTGAATTCTCTCGTCCGGAATGGTTCGGTCAAGGCCGCTCTTCCATCGGCCATCGACGACTCTCATCAAAAGATGCTCGACAAGCTGAGATCCTTGAGCGGCGCAGACTTTGCAAAGACATATATCGACGATCAGATCTCCGCGCACAAAGACGCCGTGAACCTCTTTGAGCGTTATTCAAAGGGCGGCGATAGCGAACCCCTGAAGCAATGGGCGGCCAAAACGCTCCCGACGCTGAAAGAGCACCTGAAGATGGCGCAGGATTTGAACCGCAATCGCGTCGCATCGCCCTGACGACGCGCGGCGGGACAATCGCTTCGAGCCGTCTGTGATCCTGGACCGGAAGGTTCTTTGAAGGCGGTGGCGCGGCGGCTTCAGGCGGCCTCGCAGCGTCGTGACAAAGGGGCAGTCAAATCGCGTTCAAATCAACCGAATGCCGCTGGCAAAGATCATCGATCGGGGGGATGATGCCTTGACTGATTCCGGGCTTTAAGCAAGCCGGGAGGGTTCGTTCTTCTGGGGATGCCCATGCGCGACTTCGGCAAAGCCATTTTGATTTGCGCGGCGGCGTTGATTTCGCCCGCCGCCGCAAAGGCGAATGTGTACCTCTTTGAAGTAACCTGCTCGAACGATAAATATGTCGCCCAGTGGGAAAGCGGCGACGCCGACCCCGGCAAAGAGCACTTTCGTATCGCAACCGGAGACGTCAACCTCGACTGCTCAATTTACGACTATAATCCAAAGACAGATAGGGACATGCCTCGGCGCTGGTGCAGCGATCCGAACGGCGTCGTCCGCGGCTTTCCGCCGATCCTCATTCTGATTGGATATTCTCACTGCCGTTAGGCGGTCGGAGGCCAGCCGACGTAACCCACAATCGCTGGCAAATTCTTCCTTGCTCGTGAACACGAAGGCCGAATGACCGCGGAAACCCAATCATGACGCGAAGAGGTGGAAGCGCTGATCTGCCGTTACATGGCGGCCATGTGCCGAGGTGGCTCGCGGATCGTATGACGCGCCTCGGCGCCGTCATGAGCGAGGCCATCATCCATCACTATGGCCGCGACGAATTGCTGCGGCGTCTTGCGCACCCTTTCTGGTTTCAGTCCTTCGGCGCGGTCATGGGGATGGATTGGCATTCCTCGGGCGTTACCACAAGCGTCATCGGCGCGCTGAAGCGCGGGTTGGCGCCCCTTTCGAGCGAGCTCGGGATTCATGTTTGCGGCGGCCGCGGAAAGCACTCGCGCCAAACGCCGCATGAGCTTGTGGCGATCGGCGAGCGCGTTGGATTTGACGGGTCGGCCCTCGCTACCGCCAGTCGGCTCGTCGCCAAGGTCGACAGCGCCGCCCTGCAGGACGGCTTCGATCTTTATCTCCACGGATTCATCGTGACCGACGACGGCCATTGGGTCGTGGTTCAACAGGGCATGAATGAAAACCGCAAGCAAGCGCGCCGGTATCATTGGCTGTCGGAAGGGCTGACGAGTTTCGTCGAAGAGCCACATACCGCCATCGAAGGCGCCGGGCGCGGCGAGATCATCAATCTCACAGACCGCCGCGCAAAGGCGTCACGCCACAGTCAACTCGATCTTCTGCGGCTGCTTGGCCCAGACGCCATCGCGCGGCGCGCCGCGTTCATTGAAGGGCGGCCAGAAACACACCCGAAGGCAAGTGCGCCGGATCAACTTGTTCTGCCGCATTTGACCATGCCAGCCCATCATGATGTCCGCGCGAGCGATGTGCTGGCGCCGCGTCTTCGCGCCAGCCTCGCCGCCGCGGCCGACCGCGGCCCCGCCGATTTCGCCGAGCTACTGCTTGTCCCCGGCGTTGGAGCGCGCACCGTGCGCGCGCTGGCTATGGTCGCTGAGGTCCTGCACGGGACGCCCTGCCGCTTCGCCGATCCGGCGCGTTTCTCCTTTGCGCACGGCGGCAAGGACCGGCATCCGTTTCCTGTGCCTTTGAAGGTTTACGATCAGACGATCCAGGTGCTGAAGTCCGCTGTCAGGAACGCAAAGCTCGGACGAGAGGACGAGCTTGCGGCATTGAAGCGGCTCGATGATCAGGCTCGAGGGATCGAGCTTCGCGCCTCGGATCGCCCTGTAGAAGAGTTGATCGCCGAAGAGCTAAGGCTCTCGCATTCCTACGGAGGGCGCAGCGTCTTCGGCTGGGAGGGCCCAGACGGGCATGGCGCGGATCAGGCCGGCCTGATCGCATGATCTAGACCGGCTTTCGGCCAAATAGCTTGCGCAATTCAACCTTGGCGGCGTCGAGCTTTCTTGTGCGGGCCGCGCTCAAGTTCTTGCCGGCCCTGTTGAGATAAAACGTCAGCATCGACATGGCCGAACGGAACGGTGAGGATTTTCGCCGGCCGCTTTGCTCCGCCGAGCGCTTGAGCGATCGCGCGATGTGCGCCGGATCATCGCTGTTGAAAACTCCCGTCTCAAGATCCAGGGCGTCGCTCGTCTGTGTGACCTCCGCCGACCATTTGCGCGTCTTTCGCTTTCGCTCGGACATGGCTGTCTCCCTCGCATGTGTGACTGGGCAAACCGGGTTCAGGGCGATCCGTTCCACGCAAGCGCGCGCCCGCTTTCAACACCCATTATTTTGCTTAGGCGCCCGGAACGGATTCGATTGCGCCCGGTTAGGAGGGCCAGACCGAGCGGTTATAACCGGGTCTGATCACAATAATCTTCAAAGGGATGATGCAATGGCAAAGGAAGAGCATACCCGTGGCGGATCGCACGAACAGCACGTGAAGGCCGGCGAACAGAGCCACAAGAATACGACCGACTCGTCTGCTCAGGGTCGTGAAGGCGGCCAATCCGGCAGCGAACGCGGCAGCGGATCGTCCCGTGGCGGCACGCACGAACAGCATGTGAAGGCGGGAGAGCAAAGCCACAAGGGCGGATCGGCCAGCGGCTCGTCTCAGGGCGGCACGCACGAACAGCATGTGAAGGCGGGCCAACAGAGTCACAAGAACAGCTAAACGTCGGCGGCCCGGCAGGAGGCGGGAAGGCTTGGCCTCGACGCCTCTTTGCTCCCGGCGTGTTGCTCATCGAGGAGCGAACGGGCGTCGGGGCGTTCATGCGCCTTGCGAAAATCAATCGCTGCTCAGGATCAATCCGGGGGGTACAGCCTCTCCGTAAAAGCTCAGGCGCTCCGCGCGCTCAACCGGCACGACATTCCTGAGACGGCCAGTCTTGACAGCCGCTACGCCGCACTTTTCCAATTTGTCGGCGATTTTGTTGCGCAAGGGCGCCGGCGCATCGAGGCGGCGGTCGTCCAGGGCGCGGGCGGCGCGCTGGAACAGCGCCTGCGCCTCCGCAAATTCCGGATCGCTCCAATCGAATCGGCGAAACGCCTCGTAAGCCTTTTCCACAAGCGCCGGCGAAGCGATGGTCTCCGGACCACCGTAAAGCGGCGCGCGGTTGAGGAGGAGGCCGAGCGCCGCGAGGTAAGGCGCACAGTGCTTTTTCTGCGATGCAAGCTCCACAGCCGTCTCAATGAAACGCCCGATCAAATCCGCCTTGAGCTCAACGCCGATTCGCTCAAAAGATCCAGCCATGCGGATCAGTTCGGGCGGCGCGTTCTTTTGCTGGAAGAGCCTGTCCTGTTCCGCAAAAAGCAAAAGTTCCTGCCGTTCCCGCGAAAGGCCGCCCGCCACCCGCCGCCACAGAATATATTCTTGAAGCTTGGTCCGCTTACCGGGAAAGCGCAGCCCGTCTCCATGAATCCGCCACAGGCTATCGATGCGCGTTTCATCCCTTACGACTCCAAAGCCGGGGCGCAGCAGGAAACCCGCCAGCATCAACCACGCCTCTTCGTGCTCGACTGAAAGCGCGCGGCCGGTTTCGCAGGCTTCAAGGCTCGTCCAGAGGTCGCGTAACAGGACCCCGTTCCAATCGCCTTTGGCGCCGCCAAGAGCCTGCTCCAGACTCTGAAGGAGCTTTGGCGCGCCCGGCTTCTCGCCTTTACGGGGAGACGGCGTGAACGCCGTCCTGATCAGTCGCCCGGCCTCAGCCGATGCCTCCGGCGCGACGCCAGATCCCGCCTGCTCCGGCGCCGGGGGCTCCCTCACCGACGGCGGTGAATCGTCCTCAAGCGGGCGAAGATTGAATTCAAGCGGCCATGACCGCGCGATGCCGGGGGCGAGGCTGCGGCATGACAGCTGCAACAAGCCCAATTCATTCACGCCGGCGTCCAGTGCGACAGGAATCGTGGAAGCGGGCTCGCCGGTCAGAGGACCGGCCAGCGTCGCCGTCGTCTCGAGGGGCGGCAGGGCGCGGAACTCCTCCGGGACCAGTTCGACAATGTCGCCGACCTTTTTTTCATCATGGCGTGTCGAGGTATAGATTTGGAAACGCACGAGCGTGTTGACGCGAAGGCGCAGATCGAGGTCCGCGAGTTCAAACGTCTGTCCGGGCGAGGCCCCGTGCGGAAGAATGCAAACGAGCGAGAGCCGCGCCGCCATGCCTTCGCTATTCGCCGCCGCCCGGTGCGTTTCAACAAAAACCGCGCGCGCCGCGCCCGCCTCGATGCGGCGCGCTTTTTGGCGCAGCAGCGCGCCGGAATAGGCGGCGCCATGCGCGACGGCGAGATCAAGCTGAGCATTCTCCAGCACCATCGGCGGACGCCCGTCCTGCCATTTTCCGATCTGCTGGCGCAGCCTTTCCCGCAAGCGCCGCGGATGCAGCGAGCCGCCGTTGAAGAGCACGGCGTCGACAACTGGTCGGCCACGCAGGAATGCGGCGAGGTGCCGGGTAATCGCCCCGTCGAAGGCATAGGGCAGCCCAAACTCCTTGATCGCGCCGAGCGCCCGCCTTGGCCGGTCGGCAGCCCCGCAGTCGGGGAAGAATCCGTCAAGCAGCAAGGCCTCCAGCTCGGTGCGTGACGCCTCGGCGGATAGCGAAGCAGCAAAGAGATTCGAACCGCGGGCCGGAATCGAAACAGTGAATATCTCGTCCGGCGCGCCTTCGCCTCCGAAAACCTTTTCCTTGAGCGAGCGGCAGCGGGCGACCAGATGATCCCATTGGGCGGCCGAAAGTCCGCCCTCGCCCGTTGTGAGACGCTGTTCGAGCAGATGAGCGATGGCGAGATCGATATTGTCGCCGCCGAGCAGAATGTGGTCGCTAACGGCGACCCGCGTGATGACCGGCTCGCGGGCGCCCTCCTCGCGGCGGAGTTCGAACAGGCTGAAATCGGACGTGCCGCCGCCAATGTCGATCACAAGTACATGGCGCGCGTCGCCGTCGAGATCGGGCAGCGCCCCCCACGAATCGCCAGCCTGCCGCTCCAGCCACCAATAGAAGGCAGCCTGCGGCTCCTCGATGAGACGCACGGACGCGGGGTAGCCGGCTTGCTGCGCGGCGGCCAGCGTCAGCCGCTGCGCATCCGCGTCAAAAGAGGCGGGAACGGTGATCGTGATGTCCTGCGCGTCGAACGCGAAGCTGGAGTCTTGCCCCGGAAAGCCGGCGTTCCAGGCCGCCCGAAGATGCCCGAGAATGAGCGCGGAAGCATCAACGGGGGAAATCTTGTCCTGCTGCGCCAGCGCGTCCGATCCCCAGGGCAGAAATGACGCGGAGCGATCAGCTGCGGAATGGCAGAGCCAGGATTTCGCGGATTTGGCGACGCGCCCCGGCGTTTCGCTGGCTTTGCGCTGCGCGAGCCGGCCGACGACCCATCCGCCGAAGTCGAGGCCCCGGTCCTGGATTTGCGCGGCGACGGCTTCCTCCGGCAGGTAAAGGAAGGACGGCAGCGTCGCGGAATCAATCTGTGTCGAGGGCGTGTCCCACTGCGGGATGGCCAGAACCTGCGAGCCGCCCTCGCGCCCGAGCGGCGAAAACGCCAGCACGGAGTTGCTTGTGCCAAGGTCAATCCCGATGCTGAATTTTGGCTGCGCCATCGACTGTCCGTGCCGCGTTCTGTCAGGAAGGGCGCGCCTCGGCGGTCAGGCGGCGCTCGCAGTCTATTCCGTCCTGACCTGGAATTCGACCTTCCAGCGGCGGTCGGATTTCGCGTGTTTCATCCAAAGCTCGAGATTTCCAAGCTCGGTTACGACCGCGTTGATCTTTACGGGAACGGGCTGTCCCGCGGGAATGTCCTCGACCGCTGGCAGATCGACCTCAAGGAGGCTGATTTCCAGCAATTCACGTTCAGCGTCGGGGATGATCTGCCCCGGCGCATCGCCGCTTCTGACTTCGGATGAGAAAAACCGGAACTCGGCCGGTTGCCCCGTGACGAGAGCGAGGTCGCGGCCTTCGATCAAGATCTCGGAGCCTTCCTCCATCCCCTGGGGCACAACGCAAAGCGCCTTCAGGGGCGGAGCGAACCCCGGCACCGCCGGCATCGACGTCTCGATGCCGATATAATATGAGCGCGACGCGCCAGCCTTGACCCGGATGCCCTTCCCGGTGATGCGATTGCGGCCATAGAACGATGCGCCCTTCGCCACCGCGAGATCCGGTTGGTAGCCGGCGAGTTCGCGAACAGACCCGCCCTCGTTCCAGCTCTCCAGCAGTTCCAGCACGCGCCGTCTTATCGGCGCCGCCTTGAAGACCCCGCCGTTGAACAGCACCGCGGTCGGCGTCAAAAACGGCTTGGAACGGGCCCTTTCGCCGATCAGGGCGCGCAGCGTCTCGCTCGACTGCACGTTCTCAAGGCTGCGTGTGAGGAACCGCGCAAGATGCTTGCTGACGACTGGATCGCTCGCATAAGGCAGCCCGAATTCCTGCAGCCCAGCCCGTCGCGTCTTCTGCGGCAGATCCTCGATCCCGGTACGGGCGAAAAAGCCTTCGAGAATGACCTGTTCCAGCGTTTGCCGGTCGAGCTTCGTCGAAACGGTGGCGCCGAACAGGCTCGACCCGCGCGAGGGAACGGCGATCGGGAACTCGGCCATCGCGTCGTCTTCAAGCATGGCGACTTTGGCCTTGCCGGCGGAATGCGTCAGCGCCAGGAACTGCGTATTGCTGATGGATCTGCCATCCGCCTCCAGCTTCGCACGCAGCGTATAGGCGAGCGCCAGATCCATATTGTCGCCGCCGAGCAGGATATGCTCGCCGACGCTGACGCGGTTGAGGTCGAGGAGGCCATCTTTCTCCGAAATGGCGATGAGGCTGAAGTCCGCCGTTCCGCCGCCGATGTCGCAGACCAGCACGATGTCGCCGGGACGAACCAAAGCGCGCCAGTCCTTTCCGGCCTGCGCAGTCCATGCGTAGAATGCCGCAAGGGGTTCTTCCAGCAGAACCACCTTGCCAAGGCCGGCTGCTTCCGCCGCCTCCGCTGTGAGGTTCCTTGCTATGTCGTCGAAGGAAGCCGGGACCGTCAGCACGACCTCGGCGTCGGCCAGAGCCATATCCCAGCCCCTGCTCAGCATGGCGTAGCGGAAACTTTCCCGGATATGTTCGAGATAGCGGCGCGAGCAGTCGAACGCCGACAGTTTCTGTTCCCCGATCTCCGATTTCCAGGGAAGCACCGCCTGCCGGGGATCAACATGCGGGTTCGAGAGCCATGACTTTGCCGAGGTGATCAGGCGATCTGGAACGAGCGCGCCATGATTGAGCGCGAAATGACCCATGATCGGCTCGCCACGATCCGCGGCGCGCCATGGCAAGGGGAAGGCGCCCTCAGGAAACTCATCCGGGTGGGGAATATAAAGGGCGGAGGGCAAGGTTGGCTTGTCGCCGATCCGGTTGGGGGCCAGAACCTGCGTCAGTTCGATGACTTCGATCTGACCGCTCTCGACCTCCGAGATCGCGATCGCGCTGTTGCTCGTGCCAAGGTCGATGCCGAGACTGAATCGATGGTTCATGGAAAAGCGCAGCGTCCTTTGTTATGGAAGATGACCGGAAGATCCAGACGCACGCGAGCCGAGAAGCCGCGAGTTGCGAGCGTTGCAACCCGCCGTCATTGAAGTTCGACCTCGGCGGGAGCGATCGCGGGCAGCCGATCGCTGCTTGCCCCCGCAAGGCGTGGCAGCTTCACCCAGTCCACCTTCCATCCGTGATGAATGAGCGTCCCTGTGAACGGCGCCTCACCGCTGATCCTGCCGACCAGACGATATTCATCGGGCGCATATCCGGTGGGGACGGTAATTTTCGATCCCTCGCTTTCCTCCCGCATGGGAAGGATGCCGAAATGCTCGAGCAGCGCCGCCTTGGCTCCTTCGTGCAAAACACGACCGGCGGCGCCGACTTCTGCATCGCTGTAGCCCGTAATGTCCCCCATCAAAAAATCAACGAGGCGGCCTTTTTCCTGAAGAATGGCAAGAAAATTGACGACCTCGGCGTCGGATTGATTGCGGCTTGGCGCCGGAGCCAAAGCCGCGGGTCTCAACGGTTCAGACGCGACCCGACCGGGTTCGGCCTTCGGACGATCCGCGACAATGGAAAGAAGAAGAAGTAGCGCGGCCACGGCAATCGCCCCTGGCAGCACAGCATGAGCTGTATCGGCGTAGGGCGTCAAAGCCAAAGCGGCCAGCGCGAGAAGAATGGACGCTAGAGTGACGCTGAGTTTTCGCATGGCTTTCAAACTCTTCTTTCCGGAGCGCCTGAACCGGCTCCGCCGCCAGACATTCTGCCCAGCCTGGGCGGAGCGACGGGGAGCGCAACCGCCGAAGGCGCGGCCGATCCTCACCGAGGGCGACAGTTCATCCCATACTCGCATGACTGATTGACGCAAGGGTCCCAAGCAGATCAATGTGCCGACCGTCGGCCGCTTCCCGGTCGGAACCGCGATCGAAGCCGCCGGCAATGGCGCGGCCACAGTGTGCGTTCGGCTGGATGGGGTTTCGCCTGCGGCAGCGTGATCAGAGGCCAGTGGGCACACCTGAGACAACCGCATCAGCAATCTTAATTGCCTCCGCTGCCGTCTGTGGGAAGGCGCGAAGCAGTGCTTTGCCCTCGAACTCAGCCAACTTGGACAGGTTGCTGTTCCTACCCTTTTCTGGCGGATAGCCAACAAAGGGCACGCGAAGCTTGTCCATCAACTCGCGCAGATGCGGGTCATCTCGGAACCACATTGGCTGCTTGGTAGCCACCGCCTTGTCGAAGGCGATCGCACGTCCGTTTCTTCCAAGAAAGGCCGAAACGTATTTCGTGCCGCCGACAATTGTCTCTGACGGATGAGGGCGAAAGGACGCGTGAGCGTTCATGGATTGGAGGATGGCGTCACGCACAGGGTTGACGGGGATTGGCTTACCAACTCCTCGCGGAACGGAAGGTGTCCGAGCGGATTTTGCCATGGTGGCTGCCTTCGCCTGAAAATCGCTAGGCGTCGTGACCTTTTCGAGTTGGGGCTCGGGAACCGGTACGTCGGTCGATTTTCCTAGAGCCATCTGCGCAGCGACTCGCTTGCCGCCTTGGCGACCTTCGCCTGCAAACCACGACGCAATGTGATTTTTTCCGGGGCCGCCGACGTGCACTATATGCACCCAGGTTATCGTCTCGTCTCCATAGGCAACGTCGTTGATTCGGCGCGTGCTCGGCCGAAGGCGACGTATGGCTCCGAAGCACGCGTCGATGTAGCCGTCGTCATTAGAAAGAAGGACAACGACGCGAAGACTTGCCGGAAGGGATCGAAGGAATACTGACGAGCAGAGCGTGATCCAGCTTTGGTCGGCGGGCATCGCCGCAAGCCTCTGAACGACCGTGCCCGAACGCTCGATCGCATTGTCCGCCGTGGGAAGGCCAAGAGCACATCGAACCATTGAGCCAAATCCCCATTCCATCTCACTCGCGGAGATCTTGGACTCGATAGTCTCGGAGGTTTGAAGCAAGCCGAGAAGCTGGAGCGCCTTTGCAAGCGCGGGCCGAAACCCATCGAATGGAACGTCGTTATGAGGCTTGGCGCTGATTGCTTCGCATTGCGTTGTCCCTTTCGACACGCCGAGGACCAGATATTGAGGTTCGGCAGCACCCCAGGACATTGGATTATTCACGATGTGCCACCCGGCCGCGATCACTTCAGTTTCGTTCCAAACCGTCAGGCCACTGAAGCACTTTGAACAAGCCACACGGCCGTTTGCAGGAAGGCTCGAAACTGACTCGGACATTGCTTCTCCAGTACGATTGTTGGCCTACAACATAACGCGAGCCGCCAATTCCCGCCGCCGGTTTTGCTGACTCGGCTTGCACAGACGGCGGAACCTAAAACGAAAGCGCCCGCCAAGTCATTGACTTGGCGGGCGACTTTGGTTGCGGGGGCAGGATTTGAACCTGCGGCCTTCAGGTTATGAGCCTGACGAGCTACCGGGCTGCTCCACCCCGCGTCACAGCATGGCCCCGAAAAGTTGGCGACTTTTCGGATAAGGCCATGC
>NZ_CABFMQ020000073.1 GCF_901905185.1 Methylocella tundrae | reverse complement strand
CGGTTGCAATCAATGTGGGTCCAGTTGCAATGATTGTGGTCCCGAGCGCCGAGGCTAGTTGCAATGATTGTGGGCCGGAACTTGCGATGATTGCGATCCCGGCCGCGGATGATTGCGGTCCATTACAGATAGGGCGCGCCAAACAATCATTTCCCAGCGACGGCGCGCCACGCTTTGCGATTAGGCCCCGATTGCACTATTCCCAACTCTATCTGATCAATTATCGCAGGCGCGCATTTCCGGCTGGCTCATGCTTTCAACCATCGTCCTTTATGAAATGACTGACTCGTCGCGCCGCATCGATCCCGCGGAGAGCGTTGTGCGAACCTTGAGTTCGCTCGTGAAGGCGAACGTCGAGGGACTTCTCGGCGATGTCGCCATTGCGGGACCAGCGGAGCAGGGCCTTGGCTTCATCGCGGATCATGCCGGCTGCGGCTTGATTGAGGCGACGGACGAGGCCGAATGGTTGCGCCGCGCGATAGAGGCGGCGCGTGGGCCGCACCTTTTCCTGCTGCGATCGGGCTTCGCGCCGCAGGCGGGATTCATCGAAGAGGCGGGCGATTTCATCAAAGCACGATCGGCCAGCCTCAGCGGCCGCGCCCCGGCTGCGCTGCTGCGCGCCGCGCCGGAGACATTCATCGAGCGCGTCTTTCCAAACGCCGCGCCATTGGCTGGTCTCATTGCTTCGCGCCAGCGCTGTCTTGAGGCTTCGGCTGGCCGGCTGGCCGCCCTGGCGCGATCCGTCACTCCGGCGACGACTTTGCGAACTCATGCGCGCCGCGTAGGGTGACGCGCGTTCGCGGCGTCATCGCGCAAAAGTGTTACAGGCGTCGACCTCACCGGATTTCAGGCCCGTGTTGAGCCATTGCTCGCGCTGGGCCGCCGAGCCATGCGTGAAGGAATCCGGCACGATATAGCCTTGCGCGGCCTTTTGCAGGCGATCATCGCCAATCGCCTGAGCGGTCCTCACCGCCTTGTCGATATCGCCAGGGTCGAGGATCTGGTATTTTTTTTGCGCATTGGCGGCCCAAACGCCGGCCAGGCAGTCGGCCATGAGTTCGACGCGCACCGAAATGGCGTTCGCCTGGGCTTTACTCGAAGCGCGCTGCTGCGCCGCCTGAACCTTCGGCAGGATGCCTAGCAGGTTCTGGACATGGTGGCCGATCTCATGCGCGATGACATAGGCGTAGGCGAAATCGCCGCCGCCGCCGAGCTTCTCTTTCATGTCGCGAAAAAAAGACGTGTCGAGATAGACTTTCTGGTCATTGGGACAATAGAAAGGCCCCATCGACGCGCTCGCGCCGCCGCAGCCCGATCTCGTCGAGCCGTTATAGAGCACGAGTTTCGGTTTGACGTAGGCGACCCCTTTCTGGGACGGCAGGATATCGGTCCAGACATCTTCATTCTCGGCGAGAACCGCCGCGACGAACTGGCCCATTTGGTCCGAGGGAGCGCCAGCCTGCCGCGACGGCGGCGGGGCGCTCTGCGTTTGACCGCCATGGCGCGCTCCGCTCATCATCTCGGCGCCCCCGATCAGGAGGCGCGGGTCGATGCCGAGCGCCCAGCCGATCAGACCGAGCACGACGATGGCGCCGATGCCGAGCTGGCCCCCGCCAAAACCTGGGCCGCCGCCGGCATATTCGGTTTCACCGCGCCGATCTTCGACATTATCGGAACGGCGAAAATCTTCCCATCTCATAAGCGGCTCCCGGCTAAGGCATGACTCCGTTTGTGGATCGGATCATGCATTCAAATCATGAGATAAAGCGAATGAGGGATGCAACGTAAACATCAATTTCGGTCCAGGCGACGGCTCGAAACGTTCGTAATGGTTTCGATTGAGTTCATCGTTGCAACAGGGAACAAACAAAAGCGCGATATCTGAATAGCGGCCATCGCCTTTAAGCTGCGCAATCGGCGTCGCGATGACCAAGGGCCATGTTTTTGTTCGTTTTCATGCGGAGTTTTCCTAAATCTGCGCGCGCAGCCGCACGATCTCCCTGGCGAGCAGCCGCAGATCCTGCCAGGCCAGTTTCTTCTGCGCGGGTTGCCGCAAAAGATAGGCCGGATGAAGCATGGCGATCGCCTTGATCGTCGCGTTTCCGACTGCATAATTGAACCAGCGCCCGCGCAATCGCATGATCCCGTCTTTCGAGCCAAGCAGGGTCTGCGCCGAGGGGGCGCCGAGGCAGACGAGGATTTTTGGACCAACGAGTTCGATCTGCCGCTGGATAAACGGCAGACAGGCGGCGGTCTCGATCGGGGTCGGGGTTCGATTGCCAGGGGGGCGCCACGGAACGATGTTGGCGATATACACCTTGCTGCGCTCAAGCCCGATTGAAGCCAGCATCTTGTTCAGCAATTGACCGGCGCGGCCGACGAAAGGCGCGCCCTGCCGATCCTCGTCCGCGCCCGGCGCTTCGCCGACGAACATAATTTCGGCCCCGGCCTCGCCGTCGCCGAAGACGAGCTGGGTCGCCGTGGTCTTGAGGCCGCATCCTGTAAATCGCAGCAGCTGCTCGCGCAGTTCCGCAAGGGTTTGAGCCGACGCCGCGGCCGCCCGCGCGTCCTGCTCGGCTTCTTCCACAAATGCGACCGTGCCTGCTGCGCGCGGCGGAGTGGCGGACGCGGTCGGCTGGCGCGGCGGCTCCTCCCTTTGTATTACGCGTTCAGGCTCCCGCGCTATCGGTGAAGCCGAAGCTTGCGCTTCCGCCAGCCGATCATGCGGCGCCTCGTCGAGCGCGATGTCGACGCCCATGTCGGCGTACCAGCGCAACAGTTGGGTAAGGCCGTCCGGCACGATGCGAACCTGTGTAAGCTGTGAATCCATCGCCAAATTTTACGTGCGGCGCTCAAGCCATCGAAGCAATGTTCAAGGTCTTGGCGCGGCCGCGCGTTTCAGCCTGTCATTGATCGCCTCGCCAAGGCCAAAATGCGGGATCGGCGCAACGGCGATCGAGGGCGACCCCATCGCGTCGAGTTCGCGCAGGAAACCGAAGAGATTGGCCGCGGCCTCATCGAGATTTCGCCCCGGCGACAGGTCGAGTACTGCGTCTTGCGCAGAAAATCGACCGCCGAAATCGAGTCCGGCTTCGCCATGTTCGACACCCGACGCGTCAAGGCGAAGGCGCGCTCGCGGCGCGTAATGTGAGGAGAGGGATCCCGGCGCGATGATCGCGCCTTCGCTTCTGGCGCCGCCGAGCGCGACGCCCAAGGTTTCTTCGATCAGCGCGCGGGAGAGACCGCCCGGCCGCAGGAGGCGCGGAGGCCCGTCGAGACACGCGACGATCGTCGATTCGACGCCGACGGGGCAGGGCCCGGCGTCGAGAATGAGGTCGATGTCGTCGGAAAGATCCTCAAAAACATGGGCGGCGCTCACAGGACTGACGCGGCCGGAACGGTTGGCGGAGGGCGCGGCGAGAGGGCGCCCCACGGCGGCGATAAGGCTGAGAGCCGCCGGATGGGAGGGGATGCGCAGGGCGATCGTCGCTTGGCTTGCCCGCGCGAGATCGCAGACCGTCGCATGGGGGGCCAGGGGGAGCACCAGCGTCAAGGGGCCCGGCCAGAAGCGCTCGGCGAGTTGGTTCGCCTCACGTGAAAACACACCCTGCGCCTTCGCCTCTTCGAGGCTCGACACATGGGCGATGAGCGGATTGAAGGATGGACGTCTTTTCGCCGCATAGATGCGCGCGACGGCGGCCTTTGAGGTTGCGTCCGCGCCAAGGCCATAGACCGTCTCGGTCGGGAACGCGACCAGTTGTTCCGCGCGTAGAAGGCTCGCCGCCGCCGCGATGCCGGCAGCACTGGCCTCGCATATGCGCGCGCGCGGCGCGACGATGGCGGAGCGAAGATCCTTGTTCATTTAGCGAAGCTCATCGGCGCGGCCTGCTCCAAGGATTGGCTTTGGCCTTTCGCCGCCTGATCGAAACGTCGCTGGGCGTCTTCGATGACCGAGACATTCCGCACGGCCCAGGCGCCGAGTTCGCGCACCGGAACCAACAGGGAATGCCCGAGCGGCGTCAATTCATAGTCGACGCGTGGCGGGATGGTCGGGAAAACCGTTCGCGTTACAAAGCCGTCGCGCTCGAGGCCGCGCAACGTCAGGGTCAGCATGCGCTGCGAGATTCCGCCGACGCGTCGGCGCAGTTCGTTAAAACGCATCGGACCATCGCCCAAAAGCATGACGACCAGAACGCTCCACTTATCGCCGATGCGGGACAGCACCGGCGCGACGCGGGCGCATTCGCTGGGCACATGCGTGTGACTCTGTTCCAAAAATGTGCCTCCTTGCGCCTTCTTTACAGGTACGCATAGTGCCTTGGTTACAAACCTATACTATGAAAGAGCATCGGTCCATGAAACTTCTGCACATCGATTCCAGCATTCTCGGCGGCTATTCGGTCAGTCGTCAGCTCTCGGCCGATATCGTCGCGAAGCTGCGCGAGATCACCCCCGGCCTTGAGATCATCTATCGCGACCTCGCCGCGGAGCCGACGCCTCACCTTTCAGGTTCTTACCTCGCTGCGCAACAGCCAGGTGCTCCGGCGCCCGACGCTGAGGTGCGGCAAGACGTTGCTCTCGGGGCCAAAATTCTGGACGAATTTCTTGCCGCCGACATCGTGGTGATCGGCGCGCCTATGTATAATTTCGCGATCCCAAGCCAGCTCAAGGCCTGGATCGACCGGGTGGTCATCGCCGGAAAAACCTTTCGCTATTCCGAGGCAGGCCCCGAGGGGCTGGCCGGGGCTAAGAGAGTGATCATCGCCTCGTCGCGCGGCGGCGTATTCTCGGGAGGCGCCCCCGCCGCGGCGCTCGATCATCAGGAGAGCTATTTGCGCGCCGTTTTCGGCTTCATAGGCATTACCGGCGTCGAAATCCTGCGCGCCGAAGGCATTGCATTTGGGCCGGACCCCAAGGCGGAGGCGATCAAAGCGGCCCAGCACGAAATTTCTAATCTGAAAGCGGCCTGAGCCGGACCGCAGCGGGCTGGCGCTCATATTGGATCGTGCAGGCCGTCCACCTTGGCGGTCGGCGCGATCCCCGACGAAGCTTTTCCAGACCGCACGAAGCGCGACCCTATTTCGCCAAAACCTCGACATCTCTGTCGACCGTCGATTCGACCTTGAAATTGGTTTGATAGACGTTGCTGTCGTGCCTTGCGATGGCGACATATTCGCCTTCCGCGAGAACCAGCGAGGGGAAGGCCCCGATCATTTCGCGAATGACGTCGCCGCCGGGCGTCAGGATCGTGAAGGAGGTGTTGGCGAGCGCTTCGCCGCTTGGACCGCTGACGAGCTTCAACGTCATCGTCGCCGCGCGATGGCGCAAGGTCGCGTCAGTCAGTTTGCCTGGCTGCACATGCAGATCGGCGCTAATCACCGAATTGGTCGAGTTGACCGAGCCATTGCTCTGGGGGTCGAGCAGAGTCGAAACGACGTGATAATTGCCTTCAGGCAAGCCGATCATATCGCCGGATTTTCCATTAGCGACGAGCTTTGCTTCGGAGTTGTTTCGCTCCGGAACATAGATTGAGATTTGCGTTTTCGCAGGAGCGATCGGCGCATCGCCGAGCATGCCGACAACGCGCAGCGCGCCGGCGTTGAGAACCAGTTTCTCGGTCACGCTCTTGCCGTTGATCTCGACTCTTTTTGTTGCGCCAGCAAGGCCAAAGGCGGCATGGACGATGAAATTGCCGTCGCGAAGGGTGAGCGCCGGCGCCGCGTCCGTGGAGTCGGCGACGAGTGTGTGGGAGCCGTCGAGTTCGGCCTTTTCATCAAAGACGCGCCAGTGAACGCCGGCGCGCAGCGGTTGCGCGTCGGTCGCGCCGAGAAAAGCGCTAAGGTGCAGGACATTGCCCTGCGCCGCCTGTGGCTTCGCCGCTTCTTCGCCCGCGGGCAGGCGCAAGGGCGGAATGTTCGATGCGTCCGGCGGAGCCGTATTCGGAGTTTGCGCCATAGCCGCCGTCGTGAGCCAAACGCAGGCGAAGAGGGCGCCGGCAAAGCTCAAGAGCGCTTTCATCGCAGTGGTCTGAGGCAAATCCGCGCCCGCTGCGCGCAAACATGCGCCGGTCGCGGCGCGCCAATCGGGCTTCACGTGATCCCTTACTCCTCGGTCTTATGCAGGATGGTCGAAAACGCCGCCGACAGATTTGCAAATGACAGCGGCCGGAAAGCGAATTCAATGCTGTGGCGTCCCGCCGGCACTTCAACGCCGCGGAACAGAATATTGGCTTTCAGCATCGGCTGCGGCTTGCCGTCGACGCGAACCTCCCATCCAGGATAAAAGAGATCGTGGAGCACGACAATGCCGGCTTTGTCGGCGTCAACGTCGAGCGTTACCGCATTGTCGGAGTAATTCGTGATCTCAACACGCGACGGATCTGGCGTCGCGACCGGCGGCGCATTGAAGCTTGCGCCGGAAACGCGGTCGCGGACCTGCCGGAGATCATCAAGGTTTGCCTGATCGATCAGCGCTTCGTGAGTGCGGTCGAAGTCCGGCATGACGTGTTCGTCCAGCACCTGTTCGCTATCGACAATTTTGACGTCTGGCGCGAAATAGGCGCGGGGCGCGGCTTTGCCAAGCTTATAAATATACATATTGTCGCTCGAATAGATCAAAGCGGCGTTCGGGCGCGGCACGTGGCGCGGCAAGCGCGTCAAGGGCCGATCGAGGACCAGATATTCAAGCCCGAGCAAAGATGCGAGGCGGCATTTGTAGCCGCGAAACGTGCCAGGGAAATGGCGCAGATTGGGATCGCCGGCATTGTCGCCGGGGCCGACGGCGCGCTCATAACCGTCGATGCGCAGGGGGTTGTAGCCGACGGTATTTTCCAGCTTCAGCGCCATCGAGGCGTTTTGCCAGGGACCAGGCAGCCCGAGGATCTCGACGCGCGGATGCTCGCCATCATGCGTCTTGGCGGCGATTTCGCGACGCAGCAGCGCGACGCCCGCCGCCTCGCCCGGCCTCATCGTCGCGAAGACGCTATAGCGGCTGACCGGCTCGGCGTTGAGCGACGAGGCGGCGTTGCGCCAGACGATCTCGCCTCCGGTGATGACAACGAATAAGGCCGCCGCCACGGCCCGCCTGCGGCGATCCTGCAAGGCGAACAGAAGCGCCGCTCCGACGAGGCCGATCGCGGCGGAGACGCCAAGCTGGCCGATCGAAGTCGCGACCCGGCCTTCGCGGAGGGAAAAGGCGAGGCCAGTGCCGATCAGACCGGCGACGGCGAGCGTGGTCGCCGCGGCCAGCGCCCAGCCGAACCATCGCGGCGTTGCGCCGAAAAAGCCCGGCAGACCGTCGAGGACATAGCGATGCAGCAAATAGCCCGAGCCGAAGGCCAAGGCGATATTGAGGATGAAGGTGGCGTCGGCCGGCCGGCGATAGAGCGAAACGCCCGGAATCCAATCGAAAGCGAGGGAGAAGAACGGCGTGTAGCGGCCGAGCGAATACAAGGCCGCCACGACCAGGACAATGAGGAAAAAGCGAATGCCGCGCGCGAAGATCCGACCGGCTGCAAGCCCATGCCACACGAAAAGGAGAATCGGCAAAGTGCCGACGAAGAGATAATCGACGGCGCGGTCGGTCCAGTCGGCCCGCGTCATCGTGTCGTAGTCCGGCCCCCAATAATCGTAAAGATGGTCAAGCGAGCCGAAGAAATTTGGCACGATGAGCGTAATGAGATTGACGGGGGCGAGCGATCCCGCCGCCGCGACGCCAAAGGCGATGCCGGGGCGGTTGGAATCGCCGAGAAACTGCATCGTCAGCAGGGCCGGAACGAAGAGAATCGCGCCGATCACGCAAGCTGCGAGGGTGAGCACGCCCAGTCTCGCGCGAAGATAGGCGAAAGCGGCGCCGGATTGCGCGATGGCGAAAATGACGCGCCCGGCCAGAACCATGCAGAGCAAATAGGCGACCTGATCCCGCCCCAGCGTCATCAGCGCCGCGAAGACGCCGAACAGAACGGCGAACCGATAGGACCGCCGCTCCAGGGCGATTTCGAGGCACCAAAGCGCCGCCGGAAAGAACGAATAGGAAATGATCATTCCCGTGTGCTGCAGTCGCGACGAGGCCGCGCCGCCAAGCATGAAAATCAGCGCCGCGAGGACCGCGCCAGCGGGGCTCCAGCGCCGCCGGCGGAACAGTCCCAGCATGGAAAGCCCGCCGAAAGCGAGATGAGCCAGTATGACGCCGTCAAACAGCTGCATCGAGGCGTTGGGCGCAATGAGCGCGAACAGCACCATGCTTGGGGTGAAGAGCAGCGATTGCGGATCGGCTACGGACGGGTGTCCGGCAAAATGATAGGGATTCCAAAGCGGGATCTCGCCGCGATGAAGGGCGTCGGCGAGAAAACGGAACATCGGATAGAAATGATTCTTGGAATCCCAGGGCACCACCGCTCCGCTTACCAGCCAGCAGGCGAGGGCGAGGCCAAGGAACGCCAGAAGGGCCATCACGGCGAAGAAGCTCGCCCGGCCTGTCCAGACCGGCGCCTGAAGCCGCTCCTCCACTTCGGAAAGCCCTCGGCGCGCATGGCGGCCGAGCGTGGTTGAAGGGTAGGGGAGCGTATCGAAAAACGACATTAGGATGGAGTTCCGATGGGCGGGTTCGTAATGGAGGGGCAAGCGAGTTCTTGCCGCGTCTCAGCAAACTGCTGTGTGATTGGGCACATTGAGGCTGGCAGAGTGCCAATTCGCCAAATTATACGGCGTTTTCAAGGAGCGGATGAAGCGAAGCCCGCGCATCGCGGATTCTTGAACGCATTGTGACCCTCGACTTGGGAACGCGCTTCAATCTGACCAGCATATGCCCCGAGCGCGTCCCGAAGCTGGCCTCTCCATTTCCTTGCCTTCTCCCCGGTCAATTATGCTTGTTCCATAAACAAAATCGCCAGATGTCATCGAGGCGCGCTTGTGTCTGTCAGCGCGGCGGGATTTGATCGCCGCCACCCCTTCTATGCCGAGTTCAGTGAACCTGCCATGAACGAACTGATCGAAAAGCTTAAGACCCGGCGCTCGGCGCCGCCGGCGACCTTGTCAGGTCCCGCACCCACCGCCCAAGAGATCGAAACCCTGCTGACGATTGCCGCTCGGACGCCCGACCATGGCAAGCTCGCGCCCTGGCGCTTCATCGTCTTCGAAGGAGACGCGCGCGAGCGCGCCGGAGCCATCATCGCGGACGTCTATGCGCAAGCGAACCCGGGGGCGGGCGCTGAACGCAAAGCCGCCGAGCAAACGCGCCTGAGCCTCGCGCCGCTGGTGATCGCGGTGGTGTCGCGCGCGGCGCCCCACCCGAAGATTCCTGAATGGGAGCAGGTTTTATCCGCGGGCGCGGTCTGCATGAACCTCGTCGTCGCGACAAATGCGCTTGGCTTCGCCGCCGCCTGGCTGACCGAATGGTATAGCTATAATCAGGAGGTTCTGGCTCGGCTTGGCGTTGGGGCCGAAGAAAAAATCGCCGGGTTCGTCCATATCGGCCGCAATGACTCGAGGCGCGAGGATCGCGTGCGGCCGGCGCTCGCCGATATCGTGACGCGATTTTAAGGAGGTGTGTTCGGAAAGCAGCAGTTTTTCCCTAGCAAGACCGTAGGCTGAACATTGAAATATTGAGCATTTTCGATAGGCGTCGAAGGAAACAGGGCTCCGTTCATGAGAATTAACGCTGATTTCACGCGTCGGATTGTGGTGCGCCGTGGCGATGCGCAATGGACGCCCTCGCCGCAGAAGGGCGTGGAGCGGCTGATGCTCGACCGGATCGGCGGGGAAGTCGCCCGGGCGACGAGCTTCGTGCGCTTTGCGCCGGAAACCGACTTTCCCGGTCATACCCATGGCGGCGGCGAAGAAGTTTACGTCATCGACGGCGCGTTCGAGGATGACAATGGGCTCCACGCGGCCGGCGCCTATATTCGAGACCCGATCGGCTCCTCCCATGCCCCATTCAGCGCGCAAGGCTGCACGCTTTTCGTCAAGCTCTGGCAATTCGACAAGGACGATCACGATCACGTCGAAATCGACACGGCGTCCGGCGAATGGCGCAAAGCGCCGGAAGGCTTTGCGATTCAACCGCTGCATCATTTTGCCGGGGTCACGACCTTCCTTGTCCGGCTTGATCAAGGCGCGACCCTTAACCGGGCTATCCACCCCGGCGGCGAAGAGATGGTCGTTCTCGCTGGCGCCTGCGCTGACGCTGAGGGGGACTATCCGGCGGGGACCTGGATCCGCGATCCCGGCGGGCGCGTGCAGCGCCTGTTTTCGGCGGGCGGATGCACGCTGTTCGTCAAGACCGGCCATCTTGCGGCGGCGGCGGCCGCGGCGCGGATGGCCGATGAGGCCGCCTCCGGCGCAGGATAAAATCTCAGCTGACCGCCGCGCTCGCGCCAGGCTGATCCTGTGCGCTTCTTCCCGGCGCCTGAAATCCGAGTTTCTCCGCGCCGACGATCTGGATCTTTTGAGGATCGACCGGCGGTCCGTCGAAAAACTTATGCTCCTTGAACTGTTTGAATATTTCGAAATGGAGATCGCTGCGTACGCGCGTCATGATTTCGACGTCGGCGACAAAGGCTGCGAGTTCGAAGCTGAGGGTCGATCCGGACATGCCGGTAAAGAATATTTGCGGCGCGGGAATTTTTAATACGCGGTCATTGCCCCTGGCCGCGGCGAAGAGAACCTCCCGTACTTTTTCGGGATCAGCGGCGCCGTTGACGGTCACGGCGATGACGATCCGTCCGCTTCTGTCATTGCGGACGAGATTCTTCACGACGCCGGTGATGAGGCTCGAATTCGGAATGATCACCTGCGCGCGGTCGACAGTTTCGATCTCGGTCGAGCGCACATTGATGCGGCGGACAAAACCCTGGTCTCCGCCGACGATAATCCAATCGCCGACGCGCACGGCGCGCTCCCAGAGCAGGATCAGCCCCGAGACGAAATTATTGACGATCGACTGCAGCCCGAAGCCGATGCCGACCGAAAGGGCGCCGGCGACAATGGCGAGTTTTTCGAAGCTAAGGCCGAGATAGCCGAGCGACAGACCCGCGGCGAGAATAAATCCGACGTAGCCAAGGCTTGTCGTGATCGAATTGCGCAGTCCGGAGTCTAGCGTGGTGTGCGGGAGCAGGGATGACTCGAGCCAGCCCTGCAAGCCCCGGATCGCCGCCGAGACGAGTCCGAATATGACTGCTGCAATGACGATCGAGGCCGGAGAAATGACGACATCGCCGATCTTGAAGCCGAAGAACGCGGAGCGAAGATCAAAGGGGACGTCGGTCGATTGCAAGCCCCACGGCGCCAGCACCGCTATGACCGCGACGATCAACAGGGTGAGCCGCAGGACGCCCGAGAGCAGGATGCCGACCAGTTCCAGCGAATCGCGCTGAAGCCCTATGCGGTTGATCAGCCAATGCCCGAATTTCGCCGCCGGTTTGAACCCGGTCGCGATCGCCTCTTCGACCAATATGCTCGCCATAAAGTAAAGGGAGACGACGGCAGTGGTCCAGAGCGCCTGGTCGAGGAAGAAACTTGCGAAAGTCGGGTAGCCGACAAAGACGCCGATTGCGACGACGAACGCGGCGACCATGGCGGCGGCGCGCAAAATGCCGAACCAGTTCCAGCGTCTCGTGAGCGCGGGGCCGAAGCAGTCGACATCGGTCGCATCGGCGCCGACGCGCCAAAGCCCCACAGCGAGGGCGATCGCCGCCATCAGCGCGCCAAGGCCGCGCGTCGCGACCGAAAATGAAAGCGAGCCGTCCACGGCGTCGTTGAAAGCTTCACAAAGGCGCGTCGCCGAAACGATCGAGGCGACGGCAGTCGCGACGCCGACGAGAAGCGCCGCCGCGCTGTCGCCGATCGGAGGCACGCGCCAGTTCGGCCGCGTCGGCGCAAACAGACCGCGGGCGATGCCGGCGGCGACCGCGATGCGAAGAACGCCGCTGCCGATCGCCTCGAAGACCGCTTGCAGGCGCAAGGTGGTGAGGTCAGCGGCGTCGAGCCCGAAAACGACGATGTAGGTCAGCGCGACGGGCGGAACGGCGATGACCAGGGCGATCCACCAGGCGCCGAGAATTTTGAGCAGACGGCCCGGCTTTTCGACGGCGCTGCTGCGCGCGAGAACGCGTTTGGCGAGCACGGCGAGCGGAATGTAGGCGAGAAAGACGGCGGCAAGACCAAGCCAGAACGCCGCCAGCCTCCAGCCGTCGAAGCGGGCGCTGATCCTTGACGCCCAATCGCTGAACAATGAGCCGATGTCTTCGATATTTCCGGGCGCCTCGCGCCAGACGTCGGTCCAGAGTTTGGCGTTGGCGATGCTGGTTGATCGCTGAAACAGGGATCTCGTGAACAAGGCGCGCCGTCTGGCCGAGATGTCGGTTTTCATCTGCTCTGCGCGAACGGAGAGCAGCTTGGCGCGCTTCAAGAGTTCGTCAGCGTTGCTGAAGCTTTGCTGCTGCGCAGTTCGCTCCTCGGTGACGGCTGGATTTTCAGGCGGCGATTTGTCGTCGGGCGGCGCGCCGAGCTGGTCCAGCCTCGCCTTGATCTCGGCGATGCGTGGCGTGATGCGCTCGGTGACGGTGTTGACGGAATCCGCGATCGGGCCGATCTGCTGGCGAGCGCCGGCAAGGTCGCTATCGCTCTGATTGTGGCGCTCGAGGCCGGTCGAGATATTATTGAGGGCGGCGTTCGCCTTGTCGAGCGTGTCGGCGAGGCGCGCGAGATCCGGCGCCGGAGCGGCCGTCGCCGCGGGCTGGGCTGGCGCCGCCTTGGCCGGGGCAGGCGTCGCGGGCGGCGGAGCTTGCGTCTGCGCTCGCGTTGGAGTCATCGCCAGCAACGTCATGATGCCGAGAACGCAAGCGAGATATTTCAATAATGCTTCCTTTCAAAAACAGGGACCCGCGCCGCGCGGGCCGCAACGCAAATGCGCCAAATGAGATCACCGCACGCGATCGCAAGCGCTCTCTGCGGCTACGCTGGCGTCAGGGCTCGCGGAACCCGGCGGATAAACATGCGCTCGGCCCTTGTAATCACTGATCTTATAGGCCGGCTTGGCGCTGGTTTCATCGACGTAATTGGGGCCGATCGGCGATTTGCCGTGACCTCCGGGCAGGTCGAGAACGTAGGCTGGCTGGCATAGGCCGGAAAGGCGGCCGCGCAACTGGCGCATCAACTCGCGGCCCTTTTCGATTTCGACGCGAAAATGCGCCGTTCCGGGCGCGAGATCCAGCTGGTGCAGATAATAGGGCTTGACGCGCGTCTCGACAAATCCACGCATCAAAGCGCTCAGGGTCTCGACGTCGTCGTTCACTCCTGCGAGCAGCACGCTCTGGCTCAGCATCGGAACGCCAGCGTCGATGAGGCGCGCGCAGGCCGCGCGGGCCGATGGCGTCAATTCGCGCGGATGGTTGGCGTGCAAGGCGACATATACCGTTTTGGCGGATTGCCGCAGGGCTGCGATCAGATCCGCGCTGACGGCGTCAGGATCGACGCAGGGCACACGCGTGTGCAGGCGTACGATCCTGACGTGTTCAATGGCCTCAAGGCGCTTCATGACGTCGGCGAGGCGTCGCGGCGACAAGGTGAGCGGATCGCCTCCTGTCAGAATCACCTCCCAGATGCGCGGCTGCGCGGCCACATAGGCAAGCGCCGCGTCGAGGGCTTTCGGCGCAAGATGCGTGGGGCTACCTGGTCCGACGACCTCGCGACGGAAGCAGAAGCGGCAATAGACCGGACAAATATGCAATAGCTTCAAAAGCACACGGTCGGGATAGCGATGAACGACGCCTTCAACCGGGCTGAAGGCGCTATCGCCGATCGGATCGCTGAGTTCCTCGGGGCGCGGAAAGAGTTCGGCGAGATCGGGAATGAATTGGCGTGCGATGGGATCGCGCGCATCCTTCGGGTCGATCAGTTCCGCGACCGCCGGCGTCACGCCGATGGCGTAGGACCTGGCGATGCTCTCAAGCTCCGCCCGGCGCGCCTCCGGCGCGAGGCCGGCGCTGATGAGGTCGGCGGCGCTGCGAAGCGTCGGAGGCGACGGGCTCATTTCGCCCAAACGCCTTCGGCGACCGGCGTCCAGATCACCTGCTCGATGTGGGGCGCGCCGGTCGCAAGCATGACGAGCCGGTCGAAGCCGAGCGCGATGCCGCTTGCCGGCGGCATCACAGCCAAGGCGGCGAGGAAATCCTCGTCGATCGGATAGCTCTCGCCATAAATGCGCTGGCGCTCCGCCATCTCCGCCTGAAAGCGGCGCCGCTGCTCGTCGGCGTCCGTCAATTCGCCGAACCCATTGGCGAGCTCAACGCCGCAAGCATAAAGTTCAAAGCGCTCAGCAAGCCGCTGATCCTCTTGTAAATTCGCCAAGGCAGCCTCGCTGGCCGGATAATCCATGAGGATTGTCGCACGACCGTGTCCGAGATGAGGCTCTATTTTGACGGAAAGCAGCTTGCTGAAAATGTCCGACCAGCTGTCGTCTCGCACGACCCGGACGCCGCATTTTTGCGCGTTTGCCGCGAGCGCCTCGCGGTTTGGGGTCAATCCGTCGATCGTCGCCAGCAGATCAATCCCGGCGTAGCGATCGAAGGCCTCCGTCACGCTCAAGAGCTCCAATTCCTCGAACGGATCGGCGATCGCGCTCCCATAGGTCAATAAATCCGCGCCCGCCGCCTTGGCTGTCGCGGCGAGAATCCCGGCGCAGTCCTCGATAAGCCGCTGATAGGGCGCGTGCGCCCTATACCATTCGAGGAGCGTGAATTCGGGATGGTGGAGCCTATCCCGCTCGCGATTTCTGAACACGTGGGCGACGGTAAATATACGCTCCTCGCCGGCCGCCAGCAGCTTTTTGGCGGCGAACTCCGGCGACGAATGCAGATAGAGAGGCGACGCCCTTCCCGCCCCATCCTGCATTTGAGTGGCGAATGCGCTGATATGGGCTTCGTTGCCCGGCGAGATCTGTAAAATGGCGGTGTCGACCTCGACGAAAGATTGCGCGCCGAAAAACGCCCGCAGGCCAGCGAGCATCCTCACGCGCGCCTTGAGGAAGGGGCGCCGGTCCGCATGGATATCCGGCCGCCACCAGGGCGATCGCGCGCTCACCATGCTATTTCGCTTGAAAAGCGCGGCGGAACATGGCTAGCGATAGGCGCAAGCGCGGACGCGCATCGCCGACCCAAGTTTTCTTCAGTTCGCCCGCGAATGGCTCCGTCCATGGTTGCACTGAAGCAAACCTGCAAGGCCATCGCATCCGGCTCCAGTTTCGAGAACCCGGACGCCCAGGCGGCGAAGGCCGGCGTTCGCATCGTTTGATCGTATAAAGGAAAACCAGTGAAAGTCATCGCCAGTTCGATTCGCAAAGGCAATATTATCGAGAGAGACGACGGTCAGCTCTATGTCGTCCTGACCGCTGAAAGCTTTCACCCCGGCAAGGGCACGCCGACGACGCAGATCGACATGCGCCGCCTCTCCGACGGCGTCAAGACGACGGACCGCTACAAGACGACCGAGCAGGTCGAGCGCGCCTATGTCGAAGATTCCAATTTCAGTTACCTTTATCAGGACGCCGACGGCTATACCTTTATGAACGGGGAGAATTTTGACCAGGTCATCGTTCCGCCCGCGGTGATCGGCGATCAGGCGATCTATCTGCAGGAAGGAATGAATTGCGTCCTCTCGATGTTCAACGGGGTCGCCGTCGCCATCCAGCTGCCGGCGCGCGTTACGCTCGAAGTCGTCGAGACCGAGCCGGCGATGAAGGGCCAGACGGCGTCCTCGTCCTATAAGCCGGCAAAGCTCTCGAATGGCGCTCGGGCGATGGTGCCGCCGCATATTTCCCCTGGCACGCGCATTGTCGTGCAGACCGAGGACGGCTCCTACGTCGAGCGCGCCAAGGACTGAGAAGGGGCGGCCGACGATGCGGATAAAACGAAAAAGGCCACCCGATCGGGCGGCTTTTTTCCTGAAATGCAAGCGTCGAAACATTCTTGCCGGGGGGAATCGAGTCTCCCGCCGGCCGCGCGATCAGAGCTTTGAACCCAGCTTTTCCTCGATCTGGTTCAAAAGAATCTGAAACCGATCCGGCTGGCTTTCAGGGCAGGGAAGCTCGAACACCCTGCGCAAACGGCTGCCGAATTGCGCGCACATGGGGCCCGCGCCGGAAAAGTCCATTTCCGGCATTTCGAAGCGGCTTTGATAGGTGGCTGGGCCCTGGCTCAAAAAGCTGCCCTGTTTCAACATCTTATTCATGATCACTGCTTCTTGATCGCCCGATCATTAACCTTTGATCCATCACTTTGACCAAACTAGGGTTTTAACGCGGCAAGAATCTTGCCGCCTTATCGTGCGGCCTGTTGATCCATCCAACTTCAGACGCGATATTTCGTTCCATGTCATAAATATGGCCAAGCAACCTTGCCCGAGTTTGGAGCGCTGATCCGGCTTTGCCGGCGAAAAGCGGCCCTGCAACGGTGAAGACTCCGTTTGAAAAATCGCAGCCCCCTATAGAACCCAAAGACGCTGCTCTCGCTCGATCGTTTCAAATTGGAGCGATGATGCTTTCTTTTCTGTAACCCAATGGTTGATGTGCTTTTTTAGAGGCGGTCATTTCTCGAAACATGCTTTAGAAATTCTCAACGGCGCCGCTACGGGGCGAGCGCCGGAGATCACTTTGATCTTGCGTCATGGGCTCTCTTTGAGTCATTTGCGTTTTCGAAAGCTGCGCAGGACTGCTTCAGGAAAGAGTAGACCATCGTGTCACAAGCCACCGACATCGACGCGGGATCGACCGTCGCCATCATTGGCGGCGGGCAGGCTGGCGCGGAAGCCGCCACGCTACTCCGCCAAAACGGCCATAAGGGCCGCATCATTTTATTCGGAGAGGAGAAGCATCTGCCCTATATGCGGCCGCCGCTCTCCAAGGCCTATCTCGCCGGCGAGATCGGCGCCGACGCGCTGATCTACAAGGCGCCGGTCGCATATGAGAAAGCAGGCGTCGAATTACGCCTCGGCGAGCGCGTCGCCGGCATCGACCGGGAGGCGCGACGGCTGCGGCTCGAAAGCGGCGAAAGCGTCGCCTATGACAAGCTGGTCATCGCCGCGGGCGGCCGGGCGCGCGAGCTGAGCGTTCCCGGCGCGAAACTGCGCAACATCTTCTATCTGCGCACGATCGCCGACGTAGAGCTTTTGCAGCCTCAGCTGCAGCCTGGCCGCCGCCTCGTCATCGTCGGCGGCGGCTATGTCGGCCTCGAGTTCGCGGCCGTCGCCATCAAGCGCGGTCTTAGAGTCACTGTGCTCGAGGGAGCGCCGCGCGTGCTGGCGCGCGTGACGGCGCCGGAGGTCTCGGCGTTTTACGAACGCTTTCACCGGGCCGCAGGCGTCGAGATCCGCACCGGCGTCGCCGTCAGCGGATTTACGCCGGGGCCGGACGGCGAGAACGTCGGCGCCGTGCAATGCGGCGACGGGCTCTCGGTCGCGGCGGATTTCGTTCTCGTCGGCATCGGCCTCGTTCCCAACACGGAGCTTGCAGAGGAGGCGGGACTTGTCATCGACGGCGGCATTCTCGTCGACGACGTCTCGCGCACCAGCGATCCGGATATTTTTGCAATCGGCGATTGCGCCGTCCATGCGCGGCATGGATTTCTGCAGCGCAAGATGCGGCTCGAATCAGTGCCGAACGCGCTCGAGCAGGCGCGAACGGTCGCGGCGGTCATCGCCGGCAAGCCGGCTCCGGCCGCGACGGCGCCGTGGTTCTGGTCCGATCAGTATGACCTCAAGCTGCAAATGGCCGGCATCTCGGAAGGCTATGACGAACTCGCCATCCGCGGCTCGACGGAAGGTTCGTCCTTCATTGCGTTCTATCTGAAGGATGGCCGCGTGATCGCCGCCGACGCGATCAACCGCCCCGCCGAATTCATGGCCTCGAAAAGGCTGATCGCCGATCGGGCAAAGGTGAGCGCGAAGGACCTCGCCGACGACTCCGTTCCGCTCAAGTCGCTCATCGCGGCCGCTGCCGCCGCGGCGTGAGTTTTCAATGCTTCGGCTCGAACACGGGCGAGGCTTTGCGCGGCGAGGGTTGCGTCATATTTTCGACGCCCAGCAAATCGCCAAGCTGGGCCTCGGTCATCAAGCCTTCTTCGAGAACAATGTCGGCGACCTTGCGCCCCTCGCGCAGCGCCCGCCGCGCAATGTGTGAACACGTCTCATAGCCGAGCATCGGCCCGAGGGCGGTGACAAGTCCGATGCTGTTCTCGACCAATTCGAGGCAGCGTTCGCGATCGGCCTCGATGCCGACGACGCAGCGCTGATCCAAGGTTTCGATCGCAGCCGTCAACATTCGCAATGAGGTCAGGATCGCATAGCCAATGGTCGGCTCGAAGGCGTTGAGCTGAAGCTGGCCGCCTTCCGCGCACATCGTCACGGTCAGGTCATGACCAATGACGAGGTAAGCCACCTGGCTGACGACCTCCGGGATGACCGGATTGACCTTGCCCGGCATGATGGACGAACCGGCCTGCACCGCCGGCAGGCGGATTTCACCGAATCCCGCGCGCGGGCCGGATGATAGAAGGCGCAGATCGTTGCAGATCTTCGACAGCTTCACCGCGATGCGTTTCAGAACGCCGGAGAACAGAACGAAAGCGCCCATGTCCGACGTCGCTTCAATGAGATTGGCGGCGAGGGTCAGGCGCTGGCCGGACAGGCGCGCCAGCTCGGCGACGGCCAGCGAGGCATAGCGCGGATCGGTATTGATGCCTGTGCCGATCGCCGTCGCGCCGAGATTGATCTCGCGAAACAGCGCGGCGGCCTCCTGCAGACGATCGACGTCCTCCTTGATCGTCACGTGAAAGGCGTCGAATTCCTGGCCGAGCGTCATCGGCACGGCGTCCTGCAACTGGGTGCGGCCAATCTTCAGCACGTCGCCGAATTCGACAGCCTTGGCCTTGAACGCGAAGGCGAGATCCTGCAGCGCGTGGACGAGTGATTCGGTGGCGAAGATCACCGCAAGCCGCAACGCGCTGGGATAGGCGTCATTGGTGGACTGGGCCATGTTGACGTCGTCGATAGGATGAAGCGAGCCATAGTCTCCGCGCGGCCGGCCGATCAGTTCGAGAGCGACATTGGCGATGACCTCGTTCGCGTTCATATTCGTCGACGTGCCGGCTCCCCCTTGCACGGCGTCGACGACGAATTGATCGAGAAAGCGTTTGTCCTTGATGATGAGGCCGCAGGCCCGGTCGATCGCCTCCGCCTTGCCAGAAGCCAAATGGCCAAGACGCCGGTTGGCGCGCGCCGCCGCCTGTTTGACGAGCGCCAGGGCGCGCACAAGTTCAGGAAAATGCCCGACAGGCACGCCTGTGATGGGAAAGTTTTCGACAGCTCGCAGCGTATGAATGCCCCAATAGACATCGGCCGGGATCTCGGCTTCGCCAAGAAGGTCGTGCTCGCGCCGGGTCGGAACAGCGGCGAGTTCAATGGAGCGGGTCGTCGCCAGCGCGAGCGTTGTCGGTGAAGCCTCGGACGCTTCTTCGAAAGGCCGGTCGAAACAACCCTCGGTCATGGCGCCGTCTCCGTGGAGTTCACTTTGCGGAGGAGATCCGCATCGATTGAGATCCGAAAACGGTAATGATTCGCTCCGTCCCCGGGGTGATGTCGTGTCTCCCATTATATAGGCGCGCTTTGCCGCCGCCGCGTCATTGCGCACATCGATTCGCGCCCCTCGAGGCGGGAAGTTCCCAGAGAGGACCTCGAAAATTAAGCATTCATGAATCGCGCGAAATAGGCCAGCGCGGACGCGCCGCCTATCGGCGCCTCAGAGCCTCGCTGAGAGCCGCGCCGAGCGCGCTCTGGGTCGCGCTCTTCTCCTGCCGCGTCGATCTTTGCTGCTGCGCCCGCACTTGCGGATCGCCGCCTGCGCCCCTGGCTGAGCTCGGAATCGCCGAAGCGGAGCCGTCGTCTTTGCGCATGGAGAGCGCGATGCGCTTACGCTTCAAATCGACGTCGACGACGCGCACTTTTACGACGTCGCCGGCTTTGACGACGGCGCTCGGGTCCTTGATGAAGCGATCGGCGAGTTGTGACACATGCACGAGCCCGTCCTGATGCACGCCGATATCGACGAAAGCGCCGAAATTGGCGACATTGGTCACCGTTCCTTCGAGCATCATGCCGGGCTTCAAGGCGCTGATGTCATCGACGCCCTCAGCGAAGGTCGCCGTTTTGAATTCGGGACGCGGATCGCGGCCGGGCTTTTCAAGTTCGAGCAGAATGTCGCGCACGGTCGGAAGGCCGAAACGCTCATCGACGAAGCGCGCCGGATCGAGCGATTTCAAGGCCGCCGAATCGCCCATCAGCGAGCGAATATCGCGTCCGCACGAGGTGATGATTTTCCGTGCAAGACCATAGGCCTCAGGATGGACGGAAGAGGCGTCGAGCGGCTCCGTGCCGTTCGTGATGCGCAAAAAGCCTGCGCTGAGTTCGAAAGCGCGGGGCCCGAGGCGCGGCACCGCCAGAAGATCGCGCCTTGATTTGAAGGCGCCGTTCTGATCGCGATGCACGATGATGGCGTCGGCCAGCGAAGCGGTGAGGCCGGATACGCGCGACAGCAGCGGCGCCGAGGCCATATTGAGATCGACGCCGACCGCGTTGACGGCGTCCTCGACGACGGCGTCGAGCGAGTGGGCAAGGCGGGTCTGATTGACGTCATGCTGATATTGGCCGACCCCGATCGCTTTCGGGTCTATCTTGACGAGTTCGGCGAGCGGATCCTGCAAGCGCCGCGCGATCGAGACCGCCCCGCGCAAGGACACGTCGAGATCAGGCATCTCCGCTGCGGCTCTGGCCGAGGCGGAATAGACCGAGGCGCCAGCCTCGCTGACGACGATCTTGGTCGGCTGCGGCGCGGGCAGGGCCTTGATGACGTCGCCGGCGAGACGGTCGGTTTCGCGGCTCGCCGTACCGTTGCCGATCGCGATCAGTTCAACGCGATGCTTGCGGATCAGACGCGCCAGTTCCGCCTCGGCGCCCATCACATCGTTGCGCGGCTGAAACGGATAGATCGTCGATGTGTCGAGCAGCTTGCCCGTGGCGTCGACGACGGCGACCTTGACGCCGGTGCGGATGCCGGGATCAAGGCCCATGGTCGGGCGCGGGCCGGCAGGCGCGGCGAGAAGAAGGTCTTTCAGATTGCGGGCGAACACTTCGATCGCCTCGGCCTCGGCGCGCTCGCGCAGTTCGTTCATCAGATCGAGCGTCAGGTGAAGCGAGAGCTTGACCCGCCAGGCGAAGCGCACAACGTCGAACAGCCATGCGTCGGCGGCGCCGCCTTGGAGCGATATTGAATAATGCTGCGCGATCATCTGTTCGACCGGCTTCACCGGCGCGACGCTATCCGCGTCGATCTCGATTTCGAGCGATAGCGTCTCCTCGTTTCGGCCGCGCAGCATGGCGAGCGCGCGATGGCTCGGCGTCGTCGCCCAGCGCTCGCTGTGATCGAAGTAGTCCGAGAATTTTGCCCCGGCTTCCTCCTTGCCCTCGATAACGCGGGCGCGAAGCATGGCCTTGCTTTTGAGATAGGCGCGCAGGGCCCCGACGAGATCCGCATTCTCGGCGAAAGCTTCGGCCACAATATCGCGCGCGCCCTCAAGCGCCGATTTCACGTCCGGCACGTCGCCGGTCAGGAAAGCTTGCGCAAGCTCCGCCGGAACGCAATCGCGATTGGCCAGAATCTGGTCGGCGAGCGCGCCAAGACCGCGCTCGCGGGCAATTTCGGCGCGAGTGCGGCGTTTCGGCTTGAAGGGCAGATAAATGTCCTCAAGTTCGGCCTTGGTGGCGGCCGCGGCGATTTTCCCTGCGAGTTCGTCGCTCAATTTGTCCTGAGCGCGGATCGATTCAAGGATGGCGGCACGGCGCGTTTCAAGCTCGCGCAAATAGGCAAGCCGTTCCTCGAGCTGGCGCAACTGTGTGTCGTCGAGGCCGCCGGTCGCCTCCTTGCGGTAGCGGGCGATGAAGGGAACGGTCGCGCCTTCATCGAGCAGATCGACGGCAACCTTCACCTGATCCGGCCGAGCGGCGATTTCGGAGGCGATGGTCTTCAAAATGCGGTCGATTGCAGCAGCCATTCGGGTCGTGTCCTCGTCGATTCGGGGTCTGGACCTTAGGGCAGACGAGGGGGGATTCCAACATCGGCGCGCTGCGGCGATCGGAGCGCCGCCACGCCGCAAAGCGTCAAGGTGACGCGCCGGCAAGCTCGGACGTGAGTTGCTTTATCCGGCCGCTCTCGTTGGCGAAGCCACGAATGATTCGCGGCGCCGGGCTCATTGAGCCAGAGCCCTCGCCAGGGCGCCGGCCGAAAGTCCCCGCTCTATCAGGTAGTTGGCGACCTTCACATATATCATTCGCAAGGCGTCGCAATAGACCGACCGATTGTCGTAGCGCCGCTCATCGTCATAGCGGTGCAGCATTGATCCGCCATTGCAGGCCGATACCCATACGCATTTGCAACACTCGGACGGCGCACTGCGACTGGCGCGATGGGAGCGCATCCATTCGCTGGAGAGCAGATCGGCGAATGAAACATCCGACACGGAGCCTCCATGCCACATTTCGCCTGGCGAAGACGAGCGCAGAATATCGTCAGCGCCAATTGCGCCGTCTGTTTCTATCGTCAAGGTCGTCGCCGTGGACCGGCCGAGGCTGGCGAGAAAACTGGGGCCGCCGACAAGAAGTGAGACAATCGAACTGAGGATGCGAATGTCCACTTCCGCATCCTCGCGCGAGGACCACTCGTCGAAGAGATCGCAGAGGAACCGGCCATATTCGGAAATCGGGAAGGGCGGTTTATGAGCATGATTGAAGTCAGGCAACAGACAGTCGAAATGCTCGATCTTTAGATCATCGACGAAATGTCTGTATATTTTTCTGGCGTCTCGTCTTGGATCGATCACGCATAAGACGCCTACCGAGTTGATGCGTTTGGCGCTGGCGGCCTCCTGGAGTAACTGAAGCCCCTTGCAAACCCTCTGATAAGTGCCGCCGCCGCGGTGATCGACGCGCAACTCGTCGTTATATTCGGGCGGGCCGTCGAGGCTCACTCCAACACGCACGGAATGCCTCTGGAACACGTCGATCCAGTCTTGATCGACAAGCATTCCGTTCGTTTGTACGGCGAGTTCAAGGCGCGTCAGCGATCCTATTGCTTCGACCATCTCGCCGCACCAACGGGAAAAACGTATCTTTGGCAAAAGAAGCGGCTCGCCGCCATGGAAAATGATTTGGACAGAGTTGATGGGGTTTGAAGCGCAGGCGCTCCGCAGAAACGGAAGCATATCCGCGAAGACCTTTTCGCCCATCAAGCGCGGACGCCTCCGCCAAGTCTCATCCGGCCCATTGTACATATAGCAGTAACTGCAATTGATGTTGCAGCTTTCCGCAACTTTCACAACCACGGACAGGTTCATCTGGATTCGGGGCGTTGTGGTGATTTACTTCTATTTCTGTCTATCCCATCTCTCCCAGCCACAAAGCTGGCGCCCCGGCTGCGCTGCGTCGATCGCTTTCGCGGCGATCGGACTTTTCGCCTTTAATTCAGCGAGGGGATGCTCGTGATCTTCGTCGGCCGCTTCGATGATGTGAACCCCTTCTTTCAGAAGATCCTGCAGCGCGGCGCGGAAGGAGGGGGTGGCATAACCATGTACCAATGTGTGGACGGAGCGGCTCTGAGAGAATGTTTCGACGGCCTCTTTGCCAAGCTTAGGCTTTTTTTCTTCGAGCGCGCCCAGCTTTTCCTGATCGTCACTCTCGATTACCGGAATAAGTTCCGCTCCGGCGTCGATAAGGGCTGTTAGAAGCTTCCCTAAATTCTCCGTCACCGTAACCTCCCTGACTAATCATTTATCGAACAAGCTTTTGAGGAGCCGATATTGTTTTCCGGCGCTGTTGTTTTTTCGAAAGCCACGCCGCCAAGTCTAATAGGGTGAATGATACATGCGTTGTTTTTTGCGTCCACATCTTTGACAAAGGCGCGCGAAGAAATCCGGCGCAAGGGCAGGGCAGGCCCGGGCGGGGATCGCGACGCCGCGAGTCATTTGGCCGGGAAACGACGCGCGCTAAAAAAAAATGGCGCGCCGCCGCGACATCGAAGCGTCCTTGATGCGAAAAAGCGCAAACGCGCATGAGGAAGGCCCAAAATCTGCCGTCCACGGACAAGTCGATGCGCCTTTTCGAGCCGCACATCCAGACCTCGTCTGATCGGGCGGCCGCAGCGCCCCAAAGTGCCTGGTGCGTCTTCTCATCAGGTGAGCGCGCAATCGCGGGCGGAGGCGCCCAATGCAAGCTGCATTCACCGGGTTGCGCTCGCCGCGCGGGACACTATAGTGCGCGGATTCGCGTTGCCTGCGGCGCCGGGAGCCCTTGGAGAGACTCCAGGCCGAGCAGGAAAAGGGACATCCGTCCAATCTTTTAGCGAAAATGCGGAGGGGTGGCCGAGTGGTTGAAGGCGCACGCCTGGAAAGTGTGTATGCGGGAAACCGTATCGCGGGTTCGAATCCCGCTCCCTCCGCCAGTTTGCCGTTTTTGACAGTTTGCCTGGCCCGGAAAAGCTCCATAGTTCAGTCCATTAAAGGGTTATTCGTGTTTGCCTCGGTTTTTTAACGTTTGCCTCAATCCTAGTTATAAACTAGGACGCTCGCTAGGCTCAGTTTTTGACCGGCGCGTTAGGCAGACAAAAACAGTGGTTAAGAAAATCAATCGGTTATCGGCGCGCACCATCGCGACCCTCTCAAAACCTGGCCGTCACGCTGACGGCGGCGGGCTCTATCTCAAGGTCGACGCCGGCGGCGCCAAGCGCTGGACCTTTATGTGGATGCGCGCCGGCCGTCAGCGCGAAGCCGGGCTTGGCTCCGTCATCGCCGTGCCGCTCGTCAAGGCGCGAGAGATCGCGGCGTCCTACAGAGCCGTCCTAGCCGATGGCGGCGATCCGATCGAAAGCCGTCAGAAAGCGCAGGCCGAAAAGCAGGGCCGCAAGACTTTCGGCGACGTCGCCAATGAGTTCCTGCTCGCCAACGAGCCGAGCTGGCGCAACGCCAAACATCGCGC
Organism: Methylocella tundrae; assembly: GCF_901905185.1. Classification (GTDB taxonomy): domain Bacteria; phylum Pseudomonadota; class Alphaproteobacteria; order Rhizobiales; family Beijerinckiaceae; genus Methylocapsa; species Methylocapsa tundrae. The sequence goes on along the minus strand of NZ_CABFMQ020000073.1, from coordinate 76,137 downwards.
ACAATGGCGCATGACGCTCGAAGTGTACGGCAAGGCCCTAATGCCGGTCCCCGTCGAAAACATAGAGACGACGACCGTCCTCGAGGCGTTGAAACCGATCTGGCAGACCAAGCCTGAAACCGCGTCCCGGCTTCGGGGCAGGATCGAAGCCGTTCTCGACGCAGCGCGGGTAGCCGGGCATACGCCGGCGGACCGGCTGAATCCGGCGCGATGGAAAGGCCATCTCGACAAGCTGCTGCCAAAACCGAACAAGCTTTCGCGCGGGCATCATGCCGCAATGCCTTATCTTGACGTTCCCCGGTTCGTATCGAGATTGAGGGAGCGCGAAACGATCGGCGCGCTTGCGCTCGAATTCCTTATTCTGACGGCCGCCCGCACGGGCGAAGCGCTGGGCGCCGAATGGCCGGAATTCGATCTTGCCGAAAAGCTCTGGACCGTTCCGGCCGCGCGCATGAAAGCGGGCCGGGAGCATCGCGTCCCGTTGCCGCCCCGCGCCGTCGAGATCATCGAGCAGCTCGCCAAGGTCAGGACCGGCGCAGTCGCCTTTCCTGGTCAGCGGCTCGACAAGCCGCTCTCGAACATGGCGCTGGAGATGGCGCTGCGACGCCTCGGCGTTCACGACGCGACGGTGCACGGGTTCCGGTCCGCGTTTCGTGACTGGTGCGGCGAAGAAACGCATTTTCCCCGCGAGATCGCCGAAGCGGCGCTTGCCCATGTGACCGGCGACAAGACAGAATTGGCTTACCGGCGCGGTGATGCGCTCGAAAAGCGGCGTTCGCTTATGGAGGCTTGGGGTGAGTTCTTGACCCCCAGCAGAAATCCGGCGAGCATCGATCGCGCCGCCACCTCCGGATCGACCCCAGGGCGGCCGTTTCCCTCGCAGTAAAGATCGCCGACTTCACTACCCAGCCATGAGAGATCGAGAACGCGATCGACCCGCGCGATGATGTGGTCGTCTGGCACAAGCTGACGTAGCGAACCCGTCATGAACAATTCGAGCTGATCACGTTCCTTGCGCCCAAGCATGCCGCCGCCCCGGATGAAATCATCGAATTGAAGAAGTGAATCACGGAAAGGGACGTTTTTTCAACGACCCCGCGATGCGGGACTGGAAGATGGCCTGCGGAAAGGCGGCGCATGAACCCCGGCGGGCAAGACTTGGATTGGAGGCCGCCGACGACGGCGATCAGGATGTCGCTGACGCCGCATGAACCGCAATCAGGACGCCGAAGGCGATATAAACGCCCCTGTTGCGCACGACGCCTTTGTCGCGGATCTTGACGCGGCTTGTGTCGAAGAAAAAGCTCGGGTAGCAGGCGTCGTGCAGCTGGTTCTGCAACTCCGCCACTTCCTCCAGAACGGTGTCGGTGACGCCCGAAATGAGGCGAGCCGTCGATTCCATAAGGTCCTCCAAAAATGGCCCAGAATCCCGACATCGTCATGCCGCGCGCGTACGTCGAGGTGATCTTATCAGCGAACTCGGGAAATCGCGCGGATTTGGCCATTTGCTTCGGATCGTAGGTCCCGGCCCCGTCGCGCGAGATCGCCACCGTCATTTTTGAAGAGCCGGTCAGCATCGTCTTCTTCGAATGGCCGTAGCGGCAATTGCCTCGCCAGCCGCGTTCTCGCGCTCAAGGCAACCGTCGAGCTCGGTGTTTAGAATTCGCCCCGACAGTGCGCTCGGCGTGCTGATCCAGTTGCATAATGAAAGACCGTTTGATCTGCTCCCACTCTCTGCAGTGGCCGCGGTTGTAAAATCCAAGCGCCCTATGAGCGGTTTTGCAGCTCCGCACTGGCCTTCCCATTCGTGATTTTGGCGTCGCGCGGGGTGGAGCAGCCCGGTAGCTATTCAGGCTCATAACCTGAAGGTCACAGGTTCAAATCCTGTCCCCGTAACCAAAATACAAAAGCTAATTCAATAGCTTATGCAAAGCCCCGCTTGGCTCTCGCCGGCGGGGCTTTTGCTTGTGTCCGCACTGTGTCCGTTTTTAGGGTCATTCAGAAACACGATCAGGCCGCGTGAGAGAAGCGGAAGCGTCGCAACGAGAATGCGCGCGATCTCGGCCAATCCGAGAAAAAACGTCCCTTCGTCCTACGCCTCTTCGCGTTGCCGACGGCGCGGACTATGGTGTTCAAAAATGGGGGTGGCGAGTCGCGCTTTTCAAGTGGCGAATATCGCGCGTCAACTTGGAAAGCGTCGAATGGCAGTCAAGAAGTCCGATCTATATTCATCTCTTTGGGCGTCCTGCGATGAACTGCGTGGTGGCATGGATGCCAGCCAGTATAAGGACTACGTCCTTTTCATGCTGTTCATCAAGTACGTCTCGGACAAGTACGCGAACAGCGACGATCTCGAGCCGCCGCTCACCATACCGAGGGGCGCAAGCTTCGGCGACATGATCGCCCTGAAGGGCAATCCAAACATCGGCGATCTGATCAACACCCAGATCATTCAGCCTCTCGTTGACAGCAACGAATCCCTCGCTCGCACAGATTTTCCCGATTTCAACGACCCGAACAAACTCGGTGAGGGCAACGATCGCATCGAGCGGCTGACAAACCTCATCGCGATCTTTGAAAGTCCGGATCTCGATTTCTCGAAGAACAGGGCGGATCACGACGACATTCTGGGCGACGCCTATGAATATCTGATGCGCCACTTCGCGACGGAGAGCGGCAAAAGCAAAGGCCAATTCTACACGCCATCCGAGGTAAGCCGCATCATCGCAAAGGTCATCGGCATTTCGCCGAGGAACACGGTCGCCGGCACAACCGCCTACGACCCCACATGCGGATCTGGATCGTTGCTGCTGAAGGTGGCCGCGGAGGCTGGGAGGCGCATCACACTCGAAGGCCAGGAAAAGGACGTAACGACGGCCGGTCTGGCTCGCATGAACATGATCCTGCACGATTTCCCGACGGCCAGGATCGTCGCGGGCAACACGCTCGCCAATCCGAAGTTCCTGGATGGCGATCGCTTGCGGACTTACGACTACGTCGTCGCCAATCCACCCTTTTCGGACAAGGCATGGTCCAACGGCATCGACACCGGCCGTGATCCACACGCCCGTTTCAGCTGGGGCGCGCCGCCACGGAAGAAGGGAGACTACGCTTATCTACTTCACATAATTCGTTCGATGAGGCCGAACGGGAAGGCCGCTTGCATTCTTCCTCACGGTGCTCTGTCTCGTGGAAACGCTGAGACCGAAATCCGAAAAGCATTGGTCAAATCCGGTTACCTAAAGGGCATTATCGGTCTGCCGCCGAACCTGTTCTACGGCACAAGCATTCCCGCGTGCATCATCGTACTCGACAAAGAGAACGCTGCGGCCCGGCGCGGCATCTTCATGGTCGATGCCTCGAAGGGCTTCCGCAGGGACGGCGCCAAAAACCGGCTGCGCGAGCAAGACATGCATCGCATCGTCGACACGTTCACCCGAGCCAATGACGTTCCCGGTTATGCGCGGATGGTTCCACATGATGAAATCGCTGCTGACGGGAATTCGTACAGCCTCAGCCTGCGGCGCTACATCGACAGCTCCGAGGCCGAGGATATTCAGGACATTGATGCGCACCTGAACGGTGGGATTCCTGTTCGCGATATTGATGCGCTTGCCGCGTGGTGGAAGGTGATGCCGTCGCTGCGTGGCCAGCTTTTCGCAGACCTTCGACCTGGCTACCTGTCCCTCACTTTGCCGGTGGAAGAGGTCAAGGCGGCGATCGAGGACCACAGCGAATTCCAGGCGTTCACGAGAGCCGCCGGCGATGTTTTAGCCGCCTGGCGCACCCGGACCGATGCCACCGCCCGCGCCTTTGGATTGAACGGCCACCCGAGAGAATTTATCGAAGCCGTTTCCGAGGATCTGCTCGAGGCCTTCCGCAAGGCGCCGCTGGTCGACGCCTACGATGTCTATCAGCATCTGATGGATTATTGGGCCGAAGCGATGCAGGACGACGCCTATCTGATCGCCGCAGTCGGCTGGGCGGCGGGCGCCGCGCCGCGCGAAATCGTCAAGCGCAAGAACAAGGAGGGCAAGCTGGTCTGGCCCGAGCCGGGCGATTATCAGATCGGCAAGCGCCGGTTCACGTCTGATCTTGTGCCGTCGCGCCTGATCATTGCCCGCCATTTCGCGGTCGATCAGGCAGCGATCGATGCACTCGACGCCCGCCTCGCCGAACTTGAACAAGAGATGGCCTACAAGCTTGAAGACGGCGCGGGCGAGGACGGATTGCTGACCGAGGTGATCGAAGGCGAAGGTGAAAAGCAGAAGATCACGGCCAAGGCGATCAAGGCGCGGCTGAAGGAGATAGGGCGCGACGCGGATCTGGCGGACGAGCGAGAGGCGTTGCTCGCCTATCAGGCACTGATCGACGATTTCGACGAGGCGAGGAAGAAGCGCAAGGCGGCGGAAGAAAAGCTCTACGCTAAGGTTCATGCCCGCTATGCAGCGTTCACCGACGACGAAGTGAAAGAACTCGTCGCAGGCGACAAGTGGCTTGCCACGATTGAAGCTCGGGTTGTTTCAGAAGTCTCGCGGGCAGCGCAATTGCTGACGGCACGCACGAGACTTCTTGCAGAGCGCTACAGTGAACCGCTGCCTAGGTTGAAAGACGATGTCGCTCGGCTCGATGGTCGTGTCACGACCCACCGACAGTTGCTGCGTGGGCAGAAGCGTCTGGTCGGGTTCTCCGACCAGTGGCGCGAGGTTTCATTTTTCGAGGCTGTGTCGATCGTTAGCGGACAAGTCGATCCGAAAAACGAACCATACAGGTCGATGGTTCTTATTGGGTCGGAACACATTGAATCTGGAACTGGAATGATTTTGTCACTTAAAAGCGCTGCGGAACAAGGCGCCATAAGCGGAAAATATCTATTCCGTCGTGGTGACATACTTTATGGAAAAATAAACCCTCACCTGAAGAAGGTTGCGATTGCGCCATTTGATGGTATTTGCAGTGCAGATATCTATCCACTGAGACCGCGGCACGGTTACTCTTCCCGTTTTCTTCTGTCAGTTTTGCTAGCAAAAGAGTTTACGGAGTTTTCCGTCTCGTTGTCTGCTCGAAGTGGAATACCGAAGATCAATAGAGAGGAACTTGCCGGTTTTCGCTTTCGTGTTCCGGATGAAGTTGAGCAAGAATCGATTGCGTTGGTGCTCAACGACATCGACGAAGAACTCGCGACGCTGGAAAAGCATATAAGCAAGTTGCGCGCGGTCGCTCAAGCTGCGACGCAGGCCTTGCTGAGCAGTCAGCGCATTCAATTTAATTCGAACACCTCGGAGGTTGTGGAGAGAGGCACCCCCAATGCCTGAACGCCCGCGCAGCGAACGCGTCACGCAGAACCGGCTCGCCGCCTTCATCACTCAGGCAGAAGCTGCGGGCGGTCTTGGCTATCGGCCGCTCGGCGATTGGTCGGCGCGGGCGAACAACCGCTGCGTCGAACCGGACCTTTTGCGCAGCAACCTTACCGCACGCGGCTATTCCAAGCCCGAGATCGATGCGGCGCTCACCCGCCTCATGCAGGCGATCGAGGTCACCGGCACGACGCTTTACCAGGCGAATCTCAAGACCTACACGCTGCTGCGCTATGGCGTCGATGTGCAAACCTCGGTCAGTGCGCCCTTCAAGAAGGTGCACCTGATCGATTGGGAGAACGCCGACGCCAACGATTTCGCCCTTACGGAAGAGGTAACGCTGAAGGGCGGGCACGAGCGGCGCCCCGATCTCGTCGTCTATCTCAACGGGCTCGCCATCGCGGTGATCGAATTGAAGCGCGCCGCAGTCGAGATCGGAGATGGCGTCCGCCAGCTGATTTCCAATCAGGACGAGATCTTCAACGCGCCGTTTTTCGCCACCGCCCAGCTTCTGCTGGCGGGCAGCGATGCGCAGGGCCTGCGCTATGGCACCATTGGCACGCCCGAAACCCTGTTCGTGGAATGGCGCGACGAGAATCCGCCCGAAGGCGAACTCCCCGCAGGCGCGCTTCTTGACCGGCCGGTGGGCCAGCTTCTGCCCAAAGAGCGGTTGCTCGACCTGATCCGCAATTTCGTGATCTTCGACGCCGGTATCAAGAAGGTGCCGCGGCATCATCAATACACCGGCGTGAAGTTGGCGCAGGAGCGCCTTGCGCGGCGCGAGGGCGGCGTGATCTGGCACACGCAGGGTTCGGGCAAGAGTATTCTTATGGTCTTACTCGCCAAGTGGATTCTGGAACGCGAGCCTGACGCGCGCATACTTATCGTCACCGACCGCGATGAACTGGACAAGCAGATCGAAGGGGTGATGCGCAACGCGGGCGTGATCGGTTCGGAAGCGCCATCGCCGCGTGTCACCCGCCGCGACGAGTTCGTCAGCTGGCTCGGCGCGCCGTCACCCCGGCTGATCTGCGCCTTGATCCACAAGTTCGATTCAACCGATCTTTCCGGCCCGCCACCACTGGTGACCGGCCGCTTCTATGTGTTTGTGGATGAATGCCACCGCACCCAGGGCGGTGACATGAACAAGCAAATGAAGCGCTGGCTGGAAGGCGCGATCTTCGTCGGCTTCACCGGCACGCCGCTTCTCCAGAAGGACAAGCAGACGACGCGTGAGGTCTTCGGCACCTATATCCACACGTACAAGTTCCAGGAGGCCGTCCGCGATAAGGTCGTTCTCGATTTGAAGTATGAGGCGCGCGACGTGCCTCAGCGCATGACGAGCCCCGCCGCCATCGACGCCTGGTTCGACAAGAAGACGAAGGGGCTGAACAACTTCCAGAAGGCCGTGCTTCGCAAACGCTGGGCGACCATGGAGGAATTGCTCAGCGCAACCGAACGCAAGCGCCGAATCGTGGCGGAGATCGTTCAGGACTTCGATCTGAAGCCGCGTCTCAGCGACGACCGCGGAACGGCAATTCTGGTCGCGTCATCAATCCGGGATGCCTGCGAGTACTTCCGCGAATTCCAGAACACCCGGCTCGCTCCGCATGTTGGGATCGTTACGTCTTTCGAGCCGAACCATAACGCCATCTCTCGTGAGCCGGCAAACAGCGACGAGCGCTATAAGTACGATACCTACACCAGGTCCGTCTTGAAGGGTGGGCAGAGCACGACCGCCTATGAAACCGAGATCAAGCGGCGCTTCATTGAAGAGCCGGCGAACACGAAGCTCCTGATCGTCGTTTCGAAGTTGCTCACCGGCTTTGACGCACCGAGCTGCACTTACATCTATATCGACGACAAGCTGCGCGATCACACGCTCTTCCAGGCGATTTGCCGAACCAATCGGATCGACGGCGATGACAAGAGTTATGGTTACATTGTCGACTTCAAGGAGCTTTTTGGCAACGTTCAGCACGCCATTGCGGTCTATAGCTCTGACGAGTTGGATATCGACCAAGGCAGCGGCGGCGAGAACAACGTCGAAATCAAGGGTTGGCTCGATGAGGGCAAGGCGCGCTTCGATGCAGCGCGGGAAACCCTGCACTATCTTTGCGATCAGGTGCCGCCGCCGAAGGAAGTTGAACAGTATCTGCGATACTTCTGCGGAGACGCCGCCAATCCGAATTCGCTGAACGAAACGGAGGCGCTGCGAGTATCCTTCTACAAGGCAGTCGCGTCGTTTGTACGGGCTTATGCGGCCATCGCACAGAACCTCGACGAAGCGGGTTATGATGCGGCTACTCAGGCCGCGATCTTGCGCGAGGTGGAACTCTACACCGACCTCCGCGCGGCCATCAAAAAACATTCCGGCGAAGAGCTCGACATCAAGCCCTACGAGGCTGACATGCGGCATCTTCTGAATACCTACATCCAGGCCGATCCGGCTCAGGCCCTCGGAAGCCTCTCAAATGTTTCACTGACGCAGGCGATCATTGAGACAGGCATTCATGATGCCATCGCCAAACAACTGAACGAGAAAGGGAAGCTCTCAAAGAATGCCGTTGCTGAGGGCATCATCAACAACATTCGCAAGACGATTATCCGCGATCAGCTGACCGATCCGCGCTTCTTCGATGAGATGTCCCGGCTCTTGGAGGACTTGATCAGGCAAAGCCGCGAAAATGCCGAGGCCTATGAGGACTTCCTGCAAAACGCAGAGGATCTCATCAAGCGCTTGGCTGGGCGGACGCCAAACGACGGCCTACCGGTCGCACTTCACGGAAATCGTGAAGCTAGCGTCATCTTCAACAATCTGGCGACGATACCGGCAAGTGGCTTTATCTGCCCAGCCGACGATGCCGGCAAGGCGAATCTGGCACTGGAAATCGATCGAACAGTGCGCGAATACGCTCCTGCTGGATGGAAGGGCGATGCCGTTCGAGAGCGAGAGGTAAAGAACGTGTTGTTCCCGCTGTTCAATCGGGATCGTGACGCAACGTTAGCGATGTTCGAGATCATCAAGAATCAGCCGGGGTACTGATGGCTGAACTGATTCACCTCGGCGATATCGCAATCAGCGTCACCCGGAAAGACGTGAAAAACGTCCACTTGTCGGTTCACCCGCCGGATGGGCGCGTCACGCTCGTTGCACCAATGACAACTCGAATTGACGTTGCAAGGGCCTACGCGATCACGCGGATTGGCTGGATCAGGCAGCAGAAAGTCCGTTTCTCAAAGCAGGCTCGGGAGGCACCGCGTCAATTCAAGGGACGGGAAACCCATTATCTCTGGGGTCGGCGGCACCTCTTGAGGCTAACCGAACGGGACGAAAAGCCGACAATCAAAGTGGATCATCGAACTATCCACCTGCAAGTTCGACCCGGAGCCGAGGCGGAGCAGCGAGCCCGCATAATGCACGAGTGGCATCTCGGACTGCTTCACGATGCGATCCCCGAGCTGATCCGCAAGTGGGAAGCCCGGATCGGGGTCAAGGTTCGCGGCTACTTTCTGCAACGGATGAAAACCAAATGGGGAAGCTGCAACCCTCAGCGCGGGACGATCAGGATCAACACCGAGTTGGTGAAGAAACCGCGCGATATGCTCGAATATGTGATCGTGCATGAGATGATCCACGTTATTGAACCCAAACATACGAAGGCGTTCTTCCAGCATCTGGATCGCCTTTACCCGAATTGGTCCGTGGTTCGCGCGGAGTTGAACGAGCTTCCACTGTCTGCCGAAAGCTGGCCGAGACGGCAGGAAGGCGGATAAAGTGGCGGAGAGGAGTTTCATGAGTCAGCCTGCTGAAGCCTTCGGTCGAACAATTCAGCTGTTCCTTGTCGATGGAACGCCGAACGGCCTGACGATCGCCTCGATACACGGCTGGACGGGCTCAGTTCTCGTTGCCACGCAGTCAACTTTTGCGAAGCTGCTTGCGCGACCGGAGGTGGACCGGACTGGCGTATACATCCTGTTCGGGCCCGATCCGGCGGATGCGCTTTCCATGCGTGCCTATATCGGCGAAGCAGACAGCGTTCGCGATCGTATTGCGCAAAGCGCCGGCGATCGAGGGTTCTGGGAAACCGCGGTCGTGATCACAACAAGCGACGAAGCCCTTACAAAAGGCCATGTGCGGTATCTGGAAGCAAGACTGATCGAGCTCGCGATCAGCGCCGGACGGGTAAGCCTCGACAATGGCCAGGCGCCAAGTGCCGACAAGAGGCGAATGCCAGAGGCCGACCGCGCCAACATGGAGGCCTTCCTCGCGAACCTGAAAACCGTGTTGCCAGTGATTGGTTTAGATTTGCTCAAGCCGCGTCCCGTTGCAGCCACAAAAGCCGCTGGGCTCGCAATGACACCAGACGAGACAAGGTTCGAGATCCGGCACAAGAGCGGCGTCAAGGCGACCAGTGTGGAGGAGGAAGGTGAATTTGTCGTCCTACCGGGCAGTGAAGCACTTAAGGACGCCGGCTATCAAGGCACTAACTCTTATGGCGAGTTAAAGCAGGAATTGATTGCACAAGGTGTGTTGGGTGCTGCGCCAGATGCGAAATTCTACACTTTCGCCAAACCTTACGCCTTCAAGAGCCCTTCGGCAGCCGCCGCGGTGGTCCTTGATCGCAATTCCAACGGGCGCTCAGAGTGGAAGGTTGTTGGATCAAAGCTGACCTACCATCAATGGCAGGAAGAAAAAGCGCGGACCGCAGGCAATCCGGCATCCTAACCGCTGCATGCCCGCGCCTGATCGCGCAGGCGGGCATAGTCCAGCGTCGCCTGTTCCAGGGCCGTGCCAGTTGGCAGGCGTTGGATTCCGTCGGCAAGCGGTCCTGGAAGACGCGATCGTATGCCGCAACCGGCGGGCAGACGACGGACGGCCTAGAAGGAGCCGTCGCGCAGGCGGTCAGCGAGAGCGTCGCGATCGCGAGGAGCGGCAGCGCCCGCTTAGAGCATCCGGTCCCTGGCATCGGAAGCCTCCTTCTGGGATTTGAGTTCAGCCTCGCGGGCTTTAGCCGCTTCGGCGGCGGCATCTGCTTTGCGACCGGCGGCGAAGATCGCCGCGGTGGCGATGACCACCGCGACGATGAGGACGAGAGCGATCCAACCGGTCACTTGTTCGCCCCGGTGATCCCAGCGCGCAGTGTGCCGAGGCCGAGCGCGGCGAGGATCTGGGTGAGCCAGTCGGAACCCACATCGACGCCCGGCACGTCGATGCCGAGGCCTTTCTCGACGACCACGACAAGAACGAGCACGGCGGCAATGATGTAGGTGCGATAGCCCGCCCCGAACGGAAGAACGGCGTGTGAATAGGCGTGGAATAACGACCCCGTTTTTGGGGTGATCGGCTTTGGCCTGCTGCCGGTTTCGTGGACACCAAGTTTGGGTGTTTCATGACGCCGGAGGTGGGGAATGCAGAAACGTAAATATAGTCGCGAGTTCAAGATCGAGTCGGTTCGGCTGATTCGGGAGCGGGGGGTAAGCGTGGCGCAGGCTTCTCGGGATCTCGACATCTACGAGAACGTGCTGCGGAAATGGGTGAAAGAGTTTGCCGCCGATCAGGCGCAGGCTTTTCCTGGGCTGGGGCAGATGAAGCCGGAGCAGCTTGAGATCGAGCGTCTGCGGCGTGAGGTCGCCAAGCCGAAGGCTGAGCGCGACATTCTAAAAAAGGCCGCAGCCTAGTTCGCGAGGGAAACGATATGAAGTTCGGTTTCATCGCGAAGCACCGTTCGATCTGGCCGATGGCATGGCTCTGCGAAGCGCTGGGCGTCTCCCATTCGGGCTTTCATGCCTGGCTTGCCCGTGTTCCAAGCGCACGCGCGTTGGCGGACGAAGCGCTGGCGCCGAAGGTCAGGGCGAGCTTTGTCGCAAGCGCGCGAACCTATGGGGCGCGCCGCGTCTGGAGAGACGTTTTAGCCGATGGCGTATGTTGCGGACTGCACAAAGTCGAGCGGCTGATGGGGCGCAGGGCCTGCGGGCTCGACCCCGCCGGCGCGCCCTGCCGAGGGACGAAGGTGAGCGCATGGTGTCCACAGTCGCGCCAAATGTGCTCGATCGCCAGTTCGCGGCGGAGCGGCCAAATCAAAAGTGGATCGCCGACTTCACCTATGTCTGGACGGCGGAGGGCTGGCTCTACGTCGCCGCTGTGATCGATCTTTTTCCCGCCGTGTCGTCGGCTGGTCGATGAAGGCCGAAATGACGGCGCAGCTCGTCGCCGATGCTTTCGTCATGGCGATCTGGCGGCGCGGCAAGCCGAATGCTTTGCTTCATCATTCAGATCAGGGCAGCCAGTACGCGAGCGCGCAGTTTCAGAAGTTGATGGCCGATAACGGCGTCGATTGCTCGATGAGCCGATCCGGAAATGTCTGGGACAACGCGGCGATGGAAAGCTTCTTCTCATCGTTGAAAACAGAAAGAATCCGGCGCTAGGTCTATCGCTCGCGCGATGCCGCGAGAGCCGACATCTTTGATTATATCGAGCGGTTCTACAATGTGACCCGAAGACATTCGACGATCGGTTATGTCAGCCCAATCGAGTTCGAAAGGAAGGCCGCGTTAGCTTAACTGTCTGTCCACAAGACCGGTCGCAGGCCATGGAGTAGTTCTCGGTCTATGATTTCATTCAGTGCGCTCTCCCCCGGTTAGGGACCGTATAAAAAGGCCCGCAGCGAGGGCAGCGCTGCGCCCGAAGTATCGCTCAAATGTGTGTTTTTTTAAGTTGAAGTCCAAAGTTTGATCTAAATCGCAACGTCTTGCGGGGATTTAGAGGCTACTGTGATATGATGGTTATTCGCTTTGGCAGGAACCTCGAGCAATGCTCCGTCCTTGATCGGCGTTCGTCGGATCGGCGGACGGGGGGCTCTCCCCTTGGGCGGACGCTCTGTCGTCGACGATTGCACCCGCACATGCCTTGGCTTGGTCGCCGATACCTCGCTCTCTGGCCTGAGGGTCGCACGGGCCCTGGATCAGTTGATCCATGAGCACGGTAAGGCCAGGATGGTGGTCAGCCACAATGGCAGCGAACTCACCTCGAATGCAATCCTGCGCTGGGCCAACGACAGCCGGGTGGCCTGGCATTACATCGCGCCCGGCAAGCCGACCGACAACGCCTTCATCGAGTCGTTCAATGGCAAGTTTCGGGCGGAATGCCTGAACGCACACTGGTTCATGAGCCTTGACGACGCCCGTTCGAAAATGGAGGAATGGCGTAAGGACTATAACGAAGTCCGGCCCCACAGCGCGATCGGAAACAAGCCCCCGATATCGCTGATCAATGGCTCACCGGCATCGCTGCCGACATGAGCCAAAACCGGCGAAAATTCCAGCAGCAGCTGGCCTAAAAACAGGGAGCAGTTCAGTAATTGGAAAATTTTAGTTCAGATTGGACAAATTTAAGGGAGTAGGTCACCACGGCCAGCACGTCATGCGCCAGCCGTTCGGGATTCGAGGCGACTTGGCGGGGAATCTGCCGAAGATGGCGTAGCGGCGCGCCGGCACTTGGCTCCACGCGCCAATTGGGGATGAGAATCTGAAGGATCTCATTCCAACTTAAGCAGCCGGCCGAGACTCTTAGCACTATACTCAGTAACGTTGGGGTGTACATTAGCAGACATATTTGGATCTTTCATCGTCTGCTGAAGCGGGAACGCGTTTGCCTTCACGCGTATGATTGCATTGCTAATGGCCTCTGAAATCGTATCATCCGTTAACTTGTCCAGGGCAATAATATTGTCGGCCCATTGACTTAGATTTTTGCCGAAACAGGAATTCGTAATCGTGACGACGCCTGCCTCGGCCATTTCTAATGGAGGGTAACTAGGATGTGGCGACAGCATCAGAGAAATGCCAACAGACGCTGTGCGCAAATAGGTACTGTAGTCTTCTAAGGAGAGCTTGCCTCCAATTTCGACATTACAAACATGTGCGAGCGCCTCTGGAGAATATTCTTCCCCTAATGAGACAATTCTCCATTCTCTCGCAATTGTGGGATTTCGCTGTTGCCACAGGCTTATCCCATCGACCAAGATTTCAAACAAGTTCCTCGTTACATGTGGACGGCCGTAGAAGATGATTATTTTTTGCCTCTCTTCAATACCGTCAATCCTAATCAATCCGTTTCTTTTGTATCCAATATAGTAAATTGTATCAAACAAATATTCTTTCAAAAGGTACTGACATAGCTCATACGAATTAATTACAGCTACAGTTTCATCGCCTCTTCTTAATGTATTGTCCGCCAAAATCCAATTCGAACTCCATCCATAGAAGTTAGGTTCGAAATCTTGAATTAAATAGATAAGTTTATTAGACTTTTTAAACATTTTCTTCTGAACATCGATTGCCTCAAATGCAAGGTCAGCCGTCCACCATGCCGTTGCCACGAAAATATCCGATGACCGCACGGTCAGCGGTTCGAACCTCCGTTCCACTGCCTCGACAATTACATGCCCGCTGTTCGTGTCATGTGGAGATAGTCCTCTAAAAGAGTATTTTTTGAAGCGCACCCCAGCCTCGCTCACAACTGCGGCGTCAGTAACGATGATGCGAAAATCTGCAACAGTATTATAGCACCTCTCAAGATCATCGAACATTTTGAGCGCTGTTGAAACACCCCCAAAGGTTTGGTGCGGGTTTATCGTAGGAACCAACAAGTTCAATCGCGGTTTCTTATTTGAAGAAGGGAAATAGATGATCCTGCGAACCTCTTTGATGGCCTTTTCCGTAGCTGTAATACCAGACAGTTGCCTTAATAGTAGTGGCCGATAAGTCAGCGCAAGATTGGACGAAACATCTTCTTGTGTGTTACTTTCAAGCAATGTATTCTTTATGGGATAAGCGATCTGCTTTGAAATAATCTTTGCCCATCGAAAACCCGCGATTTCTGCGAAAAACAGAAATGAACGCTCAATAGCATGTGCCAAAGTTCCATCGACCTGCCCCGCTTCATCCGGAAACGCAGCAAACTCTATGTCTAAGTCCAACAATGGACGAAGTGCAGCAGATCGGCCCCAAAACATCGACCCCGATGGAAATTCTAGAAGATGAAGCTTATCAAGGTGAAAACCGGCTCGCCGTAGAAGGTCGGCCGCCATCTCGAAGTCGTAGCCCCAATTAAGAATCCCACGTAGCGCAAAAAGATGCTGAGGGAAAACAATTCCGACGTTTTCATTTTCAAATAAGCTGAATACACTTTTAACTATACGCTCACTCCCAAGTAAGTTTAAAAGAATATACTCCAGCCATCCCTCTAGCGGCCCCCCCCCATGTGGAGATCTCTTTGTATGCAGGTGTATAAAATATTCGTAGCGCTCAAATACATCCGAAAAGCCAACTATGAATGGCGCAATATCCCGACCTCTATTTTCAAATACGCGGACTTCTACTTTGCCATGTAAATATTCCCGCAAATAATTAGTTATAATAGCTTTTTTATCAATCGTATCCGTAGATATGAACAAATCAGTTGGTACCGGCACATTCGTTATGTAACCAATGATGGCAGGAAGAAGCTCCGTATAATACACATGAATTACTGCCGCAACACGGGTTACTGTACCGGAAGTCATAATAAAGTCAAACGGAACCGCTAAACAATAATCATTTTCATTGCATGGACGAAGGCTCGGTACCGCGTTTAAGTCTGTTGTTAAATTTGACGTGTACATGAAGCGTAAATGCGGTTCTCGATCTTCAGCGGCGCACGATTGGCGCCCTTCAGCACGTCCTATTTCTATATAATGGCGGAATGGATTTAGCTCATTAAATGACAAATCGCTATTGCAAAAGCAGTAATAACCTGTGTTGAAATCTGACCGCGGGTTACGTCCTTCTTTCCAGCCATAGAAAATATAGTGCTTAATCGGGTCTATATTTGAACTCCTTACGTCGGGATACCGTGAAAGATAGTAATTTACGTCAAACTCAGGTGCGATGATCAAATAGTCCAGCGCGAAATTTCGATCTCGGGAGTTTGGAGCTTTAGGCACCCGACCTTCTTTGCGCCCGTGACGTAGGAAATGCACGAATGGATTTCGATTTGCCCGTTCGACATCCGGATTTGATCCCCTATAGTACAAGGTATCGAAGCCCGCATGAGGATTTAGGCCAATGCGCCAGCCTTGCGTGCGATAGTGCTCGATTGGGTCAAGTTCGCTCCCGATTGTATCGGGGTATTGGGAGATATAAAAACTTCTGTCAAATTCCCGTTTTATGAGTCTATATTCGTTTCTATCTTTTTGTCGGGAAATTATTTTAGATAGATGCGCGCTAAGAATCGAAGGAATCATCTGTGTTTTCCCTTAAAAACGCGCGACGCCGCCGACGGTCGATCCATGACGAACCCTAGCATTATAAACAAGGTTTGACAGGTTTGACATTGACCATTTTTTACGTTGCAGGCTTTTGTAAAACGACTGAGAAATCGAGACCGCCAAATACAGTTGGATGGAGATCGAGGGGCTGCAGGTTGATCATCTGGCTATTGCAAAGCGACTGCGTTAGCGCCGAGAAACTGTCCGGCGTTAGCACCCAGCAATGAGCATCCACCTCATATGCAAGTTCAGCCTTTTCAGCGATGGAAAAAGCGTTTGCAAAGTTTAGCATAGGGCCCGGCAACGAATTACCGATCCAGACGTCGCGGGCGACAAGGCCCGGAGCGTGATAGTAAAAATGATCGAACACTTGCGCGAACGAAGGATGTTTGAACGCGGATTTGTGGGCCACGAGAGCGTCTGTGAAAGTACTCTCCTGTCTATAAATATCGAAGATATATCGTTTATCTGGAATTATTAGGAACAGGATGCCTCCTGGCTTCAACTTCGTGGTTATTTGCTTGAGCCATCCAATAATGTCCGGTACGTGTTCTATGACATGAGCCGCAGCGACCCAATCGTAGCCGTCAGGGACTTGATCATATCCTTGGAGAAGGTTATAGTTGATTGGCACAACGAAATCGGGATTATGGCCGGTATCAGGCTTAGCTATATCCCTTAGATATTCGGCGGTATTCCAATCAGCAAAATCGCATCTCCCTTCCATCGGCTCCACGAGAGGCAAATCAAACGCGCCGATTTCGAGACCACGCGTGGTTAAGGGATCAACATGATATAAGAAATGTGATCTATGATGGTGAAACCTACCGTCGCGCCTGGGGTTCTTAGAGGGCTGCGTCATAAGTGGGATCCTGGATTAGGCTATGGTTTGGATTAGTTGAGCAGAGCTTGCGGGCAGGCAGGAAAAATAGGTCGAGTTTAGCCGTGGGCACCAGTTGGCTGGCGCAATGCTGTCGCCGTAATCCAAGGACCAGCCTCTTGGGTCGGATTATCCTCATGGACCGAAAATTGATATCCGAAGTGTTCGAAGCATCGTTGAATCCCCGCTTTCTCGAGCCACGATGCGCTGGGCATTGTGCCGCCCCAGAATTGGCCAGAATTGGTAGTTTCACCGTAAATGTGTTCGTATAAGATAAGCTCAAGCCCGTCGCAATTGACTACCTTCGGTTTACGCCCTGCGCCGGAAGGCACGTCGGGATCGTAATAATGCGTCCATAAAAATACGCGATCTGTATGCTGAGCAATCGCTTTGATGAGCTCGAAGGGATTCTCCATATGGTAGAGAATGCCGGAGCAGAAAATCATATCAAACCGATCACGATTGATCTGAAGGAATTTCAAGCAATCGCCCAGCAGAAATCGGCAACGCGGTGTGCGTAGAATCTCTTTGACAATAAGGCATTTCAAGAAGGCCTCCGAGTTTGCTTCGATTGAAAGAATTCGATCGGCCCCGAGTTTTGCCAATTGATACGTGTGGGCACCTTCGAGCGGCCCAAGTTCAAGTATGTTCATGCCATGCAGTGAGCCTGGGACCAACCCGAGATATTGGGCGGCGATGGACGGGCGACGATCCGCGCTGAACATAGGCAATGCTCCCGAGGTAAGACCGGGATGAACCTCCTCGATTTTGCTTGCCCAGTGACCGTGAAAAAGATCGATAGCATTTTGATCAACGGGGAAGCGTCGCTCGAACTTGCTTTCCATCATTTTTGATGTCCCCTAGCCTTGGTTTTTCTCTAACAATTGACGCGCGCTTCTTTTTCTCATCAATTGGCGGCGCGTGTCAGGTTGTAGGCTGAAGTAAAGGAGTTTGCTTCGAATATCAATTGTTAGAAAGCAATTAGGGAGCTGGCCCCGCAAATTTGAACAGTGAGATAAGTGGATTTTCTGCCTGACGGCGGCGAGGATTCTCGCCGCCGTCAGGAGTGAAGATGACGAAGAGACCGCGCCGCAATCATACAGCGGCCTTCAAGGCGAAGGTGGCTTTGGCCGCCGTGAAGGGGGACAGGACGCCGACCGAGCTGGCTCAGCAGTTCGACGTTCACCCGAACCAGATCACGACGTGGAAAGGTCAGCTTCTCGAAGGCGCGGCCGGGGTGTTTGGCCAGGAGAGGAACGAAGCGAAAGAGGCCATCGTCGATCTGAAGGCGCTGCACGCCAAGATCGGCGAACTGACGCTGGAGAATGATTTTTTGGAAGGCGCGCTCACCAAAGCGGGTTTGCTGAGCGCAAAGCGATGATCGACCGCACGCACGGCCTTCCGATTCTGCGTTGCCATGGGCTCACCGCGCCCTTCGTCATCGACGCTCCGATGAACCGGCGCATCTTCGAGACCTATGTCGAGACCCAGCTCGCGCCGACCCTTGAAAAGGGCGATGTCGTGATCATGGACAATCTGGCGGCCCACAAAAGTCCGGCTGCCGAAAAGGCCATCGGGGCCACGGGCGCATGGATTCTGTTCCTACCGCCCTACAGTCCGGACCTGAATCCGATCGCGATGGCCTTCTCCAAACTAAAAGCGCGTCTGCGCGCCAGCGCCGTCAGGACGATCGACGCCCTCTGGCGCGAAATCGGCCAAATCTGCGATCTATTCGAGCCAGCCGAATGCCAAAACTACTTCAAAGCCGCCGGATATGGATTCACTTGAACATCCGACGCCCTAATACCAACGGCCTCGATATTTGGCTCGTGAGGGATTCCGCTTTCGCGTCTGAGATAATTGCATGGCGCGGGGAGGATTCGCGCGATGGCGTCAGCGGTTAAATTACGGACGGATTTTTCAGCTGGCGAACTTTGGCGGCTTGCGACGGCGGCGAAGAACGCGAACCAGAGCCGGCGTCTATTGGCGCTGGCGGCGGTCCTGGACGGCATGAACCGGACAGATGCGGCGCGGATCGGCGGCATGGATCGCCAGACGCTGCGCGACTGGGCGCATCGGTTTAACGACCATGATCTCGACAACTGGTCGAAGGGCAGGCCGACGCGCCTCTCGGCGGAGCAGCAGGCGAAACTGGCGCAGCTTGGACCGGTCCGGACCGGGCCGTGCATGCGTCGTGCGCTGGCGGCGCGTCGACTTGCAACGCGTCATCGGCGAGCGCTTCGGCGTCGTCTATCACGAGCGTACGGTCGGCAAGCTCCTCAAGGCGCTCGGCTTCTTCCATGTCAGCGCCCGTCGGCGCCACCCGGGGCAGGACGCCCGGACGATCGAGGCGTTTAAAAAAACTTCGCGGCCGCGCTGAACGTCCATCTGGCCGGCGTCAGGAAGGGCAAACCCATCGAGATCTGGTTCCAGGACGAGGCCCGGATCGGCCAGAAGAACGGGATCGTCCGCCAATGGGCAAGACGCGGAACGCGGCCGCGTCAGCCTGCCGACCAGCGCTACGAGAGCGCCTGGCTCTTCGGCGCGATCTGCCCGGCCCGCGGAACCGGCGCGGCGCTCGCACTGCCCTATGCCAACACAGAGGCCATGCAACTTCATCTCGACGAAATCTCACGCATGGTCGCCAAGGGCGCACACGCTGTCCTGCTGCTCGATCGCGCCGGGTGGCATACGACGGGGGCCCTCAACGTCCCAAAGAACATGACGCTGATTTTCCTGCCTTCCCGATCCCCGGAGCTGAACCCGGTCGAGAACATCTGGCAATATCTGCGCGCGAACTGGCTCTCGAACCGCGTCTTCGAAAGCTATGACGCCATCATCGACGCCGCCTGTGAGGCCTGGCGAAACCTCATCGCACAGCCCAAAACAATCACCTCAATCGGCATGCGCGAATGGGCCCACATCGGTCAATCATAAGGGCCGTTGGTATGAGGCGCCGCTCTCGTTGGCAAACGGCTTATCGACGCTCCCCGCATCATAAGCCAAAACAGGCGGAAATTCCAGTTTCGGCTGGCCTAAAAACCGGGAGCGGCTCACGTCAGGTCGGACTCTAACTCTACGTGGAGGAAATGCGCGGTGGCAGGTCACCAGCATTTTCGGCCGAGAGACCGCGTAAGCTGCCTTTCGAATGATCTGATGTCTGCAAACCTTGACTAGATCGGCGCTATGCTGCTCATTTAATGTTTCAGCACCCGATGATGCGCTGTTTTTCTCCTGCGCCTCGCCGCTTTCGCGCATAGCTCTTGGATCGAAACCTCATGAGAAAGGTCATCCTTGTTCTCGGAATGCATCGTAGCGGTACGTCCGCGATAACTGGAACGATGGTGCAGCTTGGCCTTGGCGCGCCGTTCACTCTCATGCCCTCCAACAACGAGAACGAGAGAGGTTATTGGGAATCGCTTAGAATTTCTGTTCTTCATGACGAGTTGCTCGCGGCAGCGGGAAGCAGCTGGCGCGATTGGCGTGCTTTTGACAAAGCATGGCGTCATTCAGCGTGCGGGAGCGCTTTTAGAAGCCGCGCCAAATTACTTCTCGGCGAAGAATTTGGAGAAGCGGAGCTTTTTGCCTTCAAGGACCCGCGCCTGTGTCGAATCATACCTTTTTGGGTGGCGGCGTTCGAGGAAATGCAAATCGCTCCTCTGGTCGTCATTCCCATCCGCTCGCCCCTTGAAGTCGCTCAATCTCTAGCGAAACGGGACGGATTCAGCCTGGAAACAGGATTGCTTCTATGGTTAAGGCATGTCCTTGATGCCGAACGCGAAAGCCGCCATTTTCCGCGCGCCATCGTGTCGATGGATGATCTTTTCGAGGACTGGCGGGGCGCGATTACCAGAATAGGGGGGCTCCTGGGAATCAAATGGCCGGCTTTTGGCGAAGCAAGCGCCGCGGCCATAGATGCTTTTCTATCGCCCGACCTTAGACATCAAAACGCCGCGGCAGACTCGCTGCCTCCCGTTTTTGCATGGACGATAAAAGCCTATGAGGCGATGCTGACTTTACGCGATCGCCCGCAATCATCTCTGGCGCTCAGTGCGCTGGATGAAGTGAACTCAACGTTCGAATTGGCATGCGCCTTCATGGGTCCAGCTTTCGCCGAAGTCGAGAAAAGAGCGGCGCGGGCTGAGACCGAAGCCGCCGCCATTTGCAGGGAGCGAGACGAATTGACCCGCAAATATGAAAACCTCACCCACGCGCTCGTGCATCGCGCAAAACAGCGACGCAATGAATCTCATAACATGCGGGTCGGGCCCTCCATTGACCCCGAGTTGAACCGTGAACGGGCGCGGCAAAGGCTTCTTTCCATTCGGGCTACGCTAGCTGGCGTCTCCGCCGGGAGTTGAATGGGCTGTGAATCGCGCGGCGCCTCCATCCTCGGTTCTGCGTCTCCAAGCCTTGATCAGGCACATTGATCCTATGCAGATAATCCAAGCTCAACTGGACCGCCGATGAAATCGCGTGGGAACAAGACCGGTGACCGCCGCGGAGAGACCAAGCGTCCGAACAAGGACGCGTCAGGCGGCGAAAAGCTGCCCCGTCACCCGCGTGAAACCGAGCGCAAATCAAAGCAAACGCGTTCAGAAGCCAAGTCGTCTGGTGACGCCAGGAACCATGTAATTGAGATTGAAAATCAACTCGCGCAAATGCGCCAGCGGGTTTTCTCGTTAACCGGCCAGATTGATGAGACCGACGCCTTATTGGGAGAGGTCATACAGGTCTCCGCCGACCTGGAGGCCACGCTCATCGAAATGAAGGAGCGGCAAGCTGAAAGCGACGCAAGAGAAGGGGCGCTGGAGCGAGCGCTGGATCTGGCGGAGAGAGCGAGCCAAGCAGGGAAGCAGCAAATCGCGGACCTCCATCTGGCCCTCTCAAGGGAACGTCAGCGGGCGGCAGAAACAGGCGATATGCTTGCGGCCCTTCAAGATAAGCTAGCGGTCGAGCAGGAGCACAGATCTGCCTTGACAAATCGAGCCGCGGCCGCGGCTGCGCGTTCAACGCGAGATCGCTTACAGCTTGAAAGCTTAACCGCCCATCTGGCCGCGACCGAAGTCAAACTCGCGGAAGAACAAGTTCGTTCGTCGGCTCTGGCGCAAAATCTTGAGACCGCGCGTCAGGCTGAGATGAACCAGAGAATGCTATTGGTGCGTCATGAGCGTGAAATCGATGCTCTGTTGAATAGCATGTCGTGGCGGCTCAGCGCGCCCTGGAGGGCGTTCAAGAGGCAATTGTCACGCATCCGACGGTTGTTGCGCGGCAAGAAGGCCAATCCCTTGTTCAACCGCCGTTGGTATCTGCAACGATATTCAGATGTGAAGGAAGGCGAAATCGATCCTTACGATCACTACCTGAGGCATGGCGCCCTCGAAGGGCGTGACCCTAATCCCTATTTTGACACCGATTGGTATTTACAACAGAACTCGGACGTCAAAAGCAGCGGCATAAATCCGCTCGTTCATTTTTATTTCCACGGCGCCGCCGAAGGTCGCGATCCACATCCCTTATTTTCAAACAGCTGGTTTGTCGAACGGTATTCTGCACTTCGCGCTAAAGGTGCGGTGCGAATGCCGGCTTTGCTGAAAATGAGAAAGGGCCAGGCTGATAAGCAAACAAATCTTTCGGCATGAGAATATCGGGGCGCCGCCACGCAGCCCGGGATCGAACGGCAAGACAGACGGGTGATAAACTCTGGGCCGGTCTGTGACCAAAAAATGCGCCGGGCTTAACGTCCTTGCGTACTCGAAAATTGTGTCATTCCCGCAGTTGGCCCTTGCAAAGCCGTTTCGTTTATATACAAGCTGCTTGGCCCACGCGCGCGACATATGGTATATCGTCGCTGATTATCAATATATTGCAAAAAATAGCTTTTCAAAGGGAGATTGAGTTGTCGCTTCGCAAGGCTTTATACTTCGTAGCATGGCTGCTGGCCGTCGCGCCGCAAACAGGGTTGGCGGCATGTATCGCGCCGGTCTCCAATCCGCCACTCAATGCGGTGAATGGCGTTTATCCCTCTCTGCCGGCGCTGCCCTGGACGGCGCCGTCCGGCTGGACACAGACATCGACGTCCTGGGCGGACAAGGGCGTGGCCATCAAGTTGACAACCGGCGGCGGCGCGCCGCAGACGTTCATTGCTCACGGCGTCAATTACGAGCCGACCCAGATTGGCGGCGGCGCGGGCGTCAGCCCGTCAAACGATTTTTTCTATACCAATGGCTCCAAAACGTGGCTGCCCCTGTGGCAGCGCGATATTCCTCTGTTGCAGGCCCTGCACGTTAACAGCGTTCGCACTTATGGCGTGTGGAAGTGGGAGCCCGGCTTCTTAAGCGCGAGCAGCGGGGCCGACGGAGTCGCCACCTTCTGGAGGCAAGTTGATTTCTCGGTCCAGACGCAGGACAACACGCCTTTCTGCGATCCCGGCAATGGCGCGCTGACATACCCGCATCCAGACCACACCCACTTCCTCAACAAGATGTGGAATAACGGAGTCAACCCGATCTATGTGTGGATTGGCATTGCGCTCCCCGTCGAATTGTTCGACGCAAATTTCGATAAGACGCGGAAGGAAAATCTGCGGCAGTTTTATAAATACACCGCGCGCTGGCTCGCGCAGAAATATGGCAACCATCCCGCGGTGATCGGCTTCGTTATCAGCAATGAAGTCGATAATGGGGTGAACACCACGACTTCGAATTTCTGGAATACGCTCAATGATTTCAACGCGCTAGTCAAAGCGAGCGCACCGACCAAATTGACCATGGCCGTGTTCCACGATGGGCCGAATGCGTTTTCAACCATCACCCATGGTCAGTTCGCCGGGAAGACCGGGCCGCAGGTCTATCAACTCGATGTGCTAGGGGACAACCCGTACAATGATCCGGCGTTGCCGGGCAACCAGTACCAGCGGTTTCATGACGGCTTCGCGACCAACTGCACAACGACGGAGAACCAGCCTTGCATCAAACCGATGCTCCTGACCGAGTTCGGCACGCCGGCTGATACGCATGTCGCGCTAGCCGACGCGACGAAGGCTTATCCGACCACATGGATCGCCCCGAACTTCATCTGGTCGCCTTCGCCCCCCGCTCCTCAATGCTTGTCTGTGGGCAATCTCGGACCGCCGCCGGGATCCGGCAGCGACGGCCCCGAGGCCGAACATGCCGCCCATAGCACTGTAGCGCAGGAGCTGCCAGCGGACCCGACTCTGGCGAAATTCACGATGCCAACCAAACTCGTCCCGTTCTTCCCTAACAGCGGCGTCATGGCCGGGGATCCCCTCGCCGCCGCGCTTCAAGCCACCTGGATTACGAAGTTCTGGAAGCAGGCGGTGGCGCCACACCTCGCCAGCAACGGTCCCGATCGGGACACAAAATTCCTCTATGCGTCGGGCGGATACGTCTTCGAGTTTCGTGACGAATGGTGGAAAGGCAATGAGACTTTCCCCTATTTCCACAGCGCCTCAGGAACGATCTCCTGTCAGCCGGGACAAGGTTGTGGCCAAGCGGCCTGCGCGAATACCGGCGGCGCTAACAACGTATTTCCGGGCGGCTGGGGCGACGAGGAATGGTTCGGCCTCACGTCTGCGAAGGTCAACCCGAATCGTTGTCCTGCAACAAACTTCAATTGCCCGGGAGGCGGAGGCCAAAACAAGTATCCTGTGGTGAACTACAACACCGGAGCGCTGAACGGAGGGCCTGACATTCTCAAGCCGCGCGCGGCGATAGCGGCAATATGCGAAGTGTTCTCGGCGACCGGCGTTTGCGATTGATTGCTTCGCCATCCAGCGCCGCCATCGTCTGATTTGTTCCGCGGATGCGTCTCGGTTGACATGCGGCCTTCGATGCAAGCCAAGGACATTCCCGTGTTGGTCATGACGCCGGCGAGATTAAACATGCGGTTCGCCGGCGCCTTCCAATAAAGGCGCCGGAGGAATCACCAGCAGGTCTGCGCGGGCCGCGGCGGATGAAGAATGTGACGAAGCCGCTTTGTGTTGAGAGGCCAATTGAGCGGCTCTGGATACTCGGCCTGATGAGACAAGCGCGGAAACGCCGAAAACGGGGTGGGGGTAGCTTGATGGCCCAGCGAGTTAGCCCGTCGGCGAGCACGCCTTCGCATGACCGCCGTTGACGGAAGGTTCGTTAAGGATCGGCGCTAGAGTCCTGCTTCCTTGAGGATATATTGAGGAGTGGGCGTTGCTTTGCTGGAGCCTTTTTCGAGGCGGGCACGAGAAGATCGACAGCATGCTTT
The DNA here is from genome assembly GCF_901905185.1 of Methylocella tundrae. Classification (GTDB taxonomy): domain Bacteria; phylum Pseudomonadota; class Alphaproteobacteria; order Rhizobiales; family Beijerinckiaceae; genus Methylocapsa; species Methylocapsa tundrae. Next base: position 51,331 of record NZ_CABFMQ020000073.1, on the reverse strand, counting down.
CGGGTAAAGCTCTCGCTTTTAATGATAAATGTTGATTGCTGATTTTCGTGAATAATGCTAGTCGGACGGAGCTCGGCTGCGGGGTAAATCTGCGCAATTTGCGATATAAGCAGGTTATAGCAGTCGGGCCCCACCGGGGGGATAGCTATGACGCGTTTGACGTTCGCATCTGTATTGTTCTTCGCCTTCGTAATTGCATTCATGTCAATGGAGCCAAGCCAGCGCGAGGCAGCGCTCGGCGTTTCTAGCGCAAAGGCCCAGATCGTTCCGCAGCTTAATCCCTGCGCAGCCCCGAATGCGATCAACCCGACCGATGCCGCGGAGACCGCGTGGCAACTTTGGGTGGCGGCCACTTGTCCCGTTAACACCCGCCAATATCCCTTCGTGGTCTGGGAGGACTGGATCGAGCAGGCGCAGATGTATCCGGCGAATCCGGCTGCCGGTCTCGAGGTCCCAAACGCGAAGGCCGCTGGGCCAAACGCAACACATCTGTTGCACGGCAGCCCGCTCGCAACGTTGAAGAAGCCTAATAGCATCAAGCTGGTGCCTGGGCTGCTCGGCGGAGCGGACCAGAGCTGCAACAAGGCGAGTACGCCGCCGCCCGGGCAGCCTAATCTCGTCATTTGCGAGGAGGTGCGGCTGAACGGAGCGGTCGAGGATTATATCGCTGGAACGAAGCTTTGGAAGCGTGGCGGCCAGACCAAAGCCGCGGCAAATGGAACAGACATCCAGTTTTCGCCACCATCTGTCGAAATCAAAGCGGACTGGATTCAGCTATCAAGCATTGGGCTGGATTGCAGCACCCTGCCAGCCAAATTCTTCCAAAAAATCCACGTAGAAACGATCAACGGCAACTGCTTTGCGTTGGCTGGCATGCACCTGATGTCGAAGCTTCAAAACAAGTGGATATGGGCGACCTTTGAGCCGCAGAGCCCGATCACGAATCCGTACCGCTGCCAAGTTTTGGGTTGCACTGACGATTTTGGATCAACACCAACGGTGACGCACGGAGCGGATACAAGTTTGACGCCTGGGCTGACCGCTTTGATGACGGCGGCTAATTTGGCCCCCGAATTCTTTAACTACCGGTTGGATGGCGTTCAAATCGGATATTTCAAACCACAGCTGTTGGGAAATTCAATCATCGAAGGGGAAAACGCCGGTGTTCCGTTGACTCAGGCTTCATGTATTACGTGCCACAGCGTCTCCTCGATCAAAAACGACGGTACCGATGGGATTACTTTGTTGACCTCTAATCCTGTCGGAGCGCCACCGGCGCTGCCCTCCGATGCTTGGATTCGGCGTGACTTTATTTGGTCTTTGTCGGAGGCCTGCTTCAACAGTCCCCTGCAGGCCTGCACGCAGCAGTAGATTCTCGGCGCGCTGAACCGCTGGAGCGTTCTACCAGGCCCCCCAACCGATCGGTGCGCCGTCTGCGCTTTTCTTGAAGCTTAAGGGCCTGACAATGCTTTGTTTCGTCAGACGAGCGAACCAGCGGTAGGCGCTCGCCGCGTTCATCCTAAATCGCTCCGCCGCCTGGCGGCGCGAAAGACCATCATTCAATGGGGTCCGCCCCACGTGATGGCGTGGATCGAAGGTAAACAGCCTCGACCCCTGCCACGCCAGTCTCCTTCGCCAGCACGGGGCTTTAATCTGAAACGCAGCCATTTGCGCATCCTCTCAGATTCGGCCGCATGAGATAAGACATCAGGCGTAAATGACGCCGCCATGCGAAAGTTTCCGCAAGCCGTTTTTGACGGTTAAAAGCTCCCGTCCCGGTGTGGCGGCGCGATATCACGCGCCGCGCGGTTTCCCATCGGGGTGAGGGGATGCCAAATTGGGCATTCCAGCCGAACGCGGTTAAGATCGCTTTGATTGAGTCAGTCAACGTTAGCGTCGCCGCGCTCCGGCACATCGGCGCGGATGTTCGTACTGGAGCTTTGACAAGGGATCAGCAAACCCTACAGCGCGAGGGCGTAGGATTGGCAGAGCGAGATCTGTGTAATGAACCCGATTGAAATCACGAGGCTTGGACTTACGGTTTTGGCGATTTCCAGTAGCGTGGCGCAGGCGCAGGAGCCTCGCAACATCACGCCGGCCGCGCCTCCCGGGCTTGCTATCTCGGATTTTGCGGTCAGAGACGGTGACTCGCGATTGAAGGGTCAAACAATCATACCAGAAGCAAGCACCGCCAAGCCTGGCGATACAGGCCGCCGCGCGCATAGCAACGTTCGCCTGTTTGTCCCAGCCAAAGCAGAGGAATCGCAAGAGGCGGCGATCGCTGCGCCAAAGGCGGCCGTCGGACCGCCGTTTTCGGGCTTCTACATCGAAACTCCGGCCTCTCTCGCGTGCCTTTACGCCCTGGTCACTCCCATCGGCGGCTGCAACCCCAATGCGGTCACCGCTAACGCCACCGGGGGCAGCAAGGTCGTGGCTATTGTCGACGCTTATGACAATCCATCGATCCTGACCGACCTACAGCGATTTTCCGCACAATTTGGCCTCCCCAGTCCGACCGCCACAAATTTTCAGGTCGTCTTCGCCGCCGGCGCGCGTCCGGCGCTCGACAATGGCTGGGCGCTGGAAGAAGCGCTTGACGTCGAAGTGGTTCATGCACTCGCTCCCGGCGCAAAAATTATCCTGGTCGAAGCTGCATCGAGTTCGTATCCCGATCTTATGCAGGCTGAAGATATCGCAAGCTCAATGGTTACGGCGGCGGGGGGAGGGGAAGTGTCGAATAGCTGGGGCGGAGCTGAATTCTCTCGCGAGCTGTCTTATGCATCTCATTTCAATGGGAAAACTAATGTCGTCTTTTTCGCGTCCACTGGCGACGCGCCGGGCGTGTCTTTTCCATCGACATTGCCGTCGGTGATCGCGGTCGGCGGCACGAGCGTTTCGCGCAACGTCGAAACTGGAAAATTCAGACAGGAGACCACTTGGGCGGACGGGGGCGGGGGGGCGAGCGCTTATGTCCCGCGGCCACCCTACCAGGATGTGATAAGCAGCCGCGTCGGAGATGTGCGCGGAGTGCCTGATATTTCATTCGACGGGAATCCAAACACCGGCGTCTGGGTTTACTGCGGAACAAGTTGCGGCGCTTCGGATCAGGGTGGGTGGTACATTGTTGGGGGTACCAGCGTGGGCTCTCCAGCGATTGCCGCGATGGTGAACAGCGCTGGGGGGTTCGCGGCGAATTCCGACATCGAGCATCAAAAACTATATGCGCATCTTGGGACTGCGAGTTTCTTTAACGTCAACCTCGGTGTGTGCGGCCCCTATGCTGGTTTTTTTACCGTTTCCACTAATGCTGCGAAACTATGGGATTTCTGCACTGGCCTCGGATCTCCTCGCGGTCTCTCAGGCTTGTAACGATGGAGCGCTGCAAGAGCCGCCCGAAAGCGGGTTAAGGCCTGTCAAATCGGATGTGGCGCGTTGATGGACCTGACTGCAGGGCCGTCCTTGGCGTATCCGAGAGCAATAGCGACTTCGCCGCATATCGACCAAATTCGTTCAGGCCTTTCATCGTTGATATCAAACTTGCTGACCCGGGCCCAATCGATGTCGGGGATTTCATTCATCGGAACAACGTTCTTCCCGAGAAATTTGCCAAGTTCACAATGTGTTTCGACCGGATTCGCACAAATTTCCTCATAGCGCAGCTGTAAATGCCGCTCGTCGGCGAGGGTTTTGGAAAGCGCGCGGCAGACATTTCCGACCTGGTAAGTCCACGTGACGGCATTGTGCAAATAAGGTTCGTCGAATTCGATGTTTTTGGGATTGAGCCCGCAAGCTACGTAGGCGGCGGGCAGCACGACTTGACCAACAGGGTTGCTCAAACGCGAGGTCATATGTGTGCGACGCAATGAACTGGTAACCGGATGACGGACGAGGTGAACGACCCGCGCGCGCGGAAAGGCCCGCAACACTTGCGGAAGCGCCAGCATCGTTTCTGGAAGCTTCCATCCCCAAGCAACATCTGACGGCAAACCGGCCGCGGAGAGAATCCGCCCCGCTGTCCCGCGCAGCCGCTCACGCCAGTAAGCATCGCGGGTTGATCCGGCATCGACGCCCACTGTCGTCGACTCGATCGCCAACTCATAGATATCTTGGACCCATTCCACCGAGTCTGCGGTGGCGTTCAGCATATTACCCAAAAAAATCCCGTTTGAGGCGGCAAATGCCGACAGCAGTCGCGTCCCGCTTCCGCCACGTCCGAGCAAGATAATCGGTTCAAGCGGATCCTGTGCAACGTCGCTACGGCTGCGTTGCATTGTCGGGTCAGCCATATCCAAAGCTCCTCGCCGACGCGCCGGCTATATGGATAACATCAGCTTGCTGCGCCTCATCGAGGTCGCTCTGCCAAACGAACAACGATGTAGCATCGATTGGGCGCGTCCGGTCGGTTCCGCCCGGACCTTCCCCTCGATACAAGGCGTGCGAGCGGAGCGCTTCAGCAGAATGTGGCAAATCGCATTCGTCCAGTATCCGTGAAATCATCCGGTCAGGCTCGCAGACCAGATCCTCATATCTAAACTGCGTCACGCAAATGCCCGCCTGGCGGAATGTTGGCGCCATACTTGATTTAATGTTCCAGATCGCGGCCTGCCTTATCCACTGAGGCTGAGCTTCATCTGCGAGGAGCCGGTACTCCGCCGTGAACCGCTCGATGAGCTCTGGTCGATCATTGAGCAAACGAAGCTGGTTTCCGACGAAGTCGATGTGGCTAAGCCGGGCCATCGAAGCGACGACGGCTCTGGGGTCTCGCACGGGGTAGACGACCGATACAGGCGTTCCCAGAGATGAAAACCGGCCGACGTCGTAGGTCAAGTTTGGAGCCTTAAGAACGAGGACCCTCGCGCCTATGTCGCCCGCAGTCACAGCGCCTCCTAGACGGCGCGGCTTATCCATTTGCCGATATTTCGCCTCGGCGCTTTTTACCATTGCCTCAGCAAGCGCCACAGCATTATGGCGCCTATCGGTCTCCGCATGGAACCAGGGATAAAGGCCATCAAACTCGTCTACAAGAAAAGCCTCTGGATGAGCGCCGACGATCTGGCCCGTCAGCGTAGTCCCGCTTCGCTGACACCCTACGATAGCGACGACGCGCTCGATCCCATCCCAAAAGCCGGTTCGCGAAATGTCGTTATATGTACCGTGGTCCTCCAAACCCACTAGCTCCCCCCTCCAAATTCTAAGATATTCGGCTGAACTTGAAGAGGAAGTCAAATATATGCCAAGCGTTGCTTTGGGAGCAAGACACCGTCGTCTACTTCCCTTAACAATTGCATCAATCACCATCGACGCTCGGATCAGGCCTTGCGGCGCTCATTTGACTGAAAGTGAAATTAGATGAATCGCCGCACGATCGTGTTTCTGGCCTGGGGTGACGCCTTCATCAATAATGTTGGACGATGCATTGCGGAAAGTCGCCTTCCAGATTATCCGATTCTTCTTATCACCGACAATGAGACGGATGTCGCCTGTTTACCCTCCCACGTGTCGGTCTTGAGAAGAGATTTGATGTTTCCCGGCAAACTGGCAAAGCTCGAGCTGCTGGCGGCCGTGCCCGATGACCTTGAAACGGTTCTGTTCCTCGATGTCGACACTCGCGTGATAGGGGACATTTCCTTAGGGTTCGAGAAAGCAGAGCGTCATGGGGTAGCGATGGCGGCTGCGCCTCACTATTCGCTCGAGGATTTTCGCTCGTTCCGCAGCGTCATGGTCAGAGAAGGCGTTTCGCCTTGCGGCCAGATGATCTACAATTCCGGAGTTATCTTCTTTGCCGCCAACCGACCGGAAGTGCGAGACATCTTCAGTCTGGCGCGCGCCACTGCAAGCAAGGATGAGATTGCTCCTTGGGGCGATCAACCATACATAAGTCTTGCGATGGAGATGCTTGGTTTCAATCCGTACACGCTGTCTCCGAGCTTCAATCATCGCGCATTTGGAGAATTGATCAGCGGCTCTATCCGGATTTGGCATTCTTACAATCCATTACCTGCGGAAGCGCAGAATCTTTCACCTGGATATCTGCACCGCTATGAGAACGGCGCTCTTGTGAAGGCCGTAAAGGTGCCGTTGTGATTGAGCTATGAACAACATTCCTCGGATCGTTATCCATGTTGGCGCGCCGAAAACGGGTTCGACTTACCTCCAAAAGCGACTGCGCGCCGATCCGGCGCACTTGCGGAGAAACGGGATTTACGTACCCGTCCTACCCTCGGTCGCGCAGATGGCCGGCAATGCTAAACTGCTCGCGACTGTCCTGAGCAAGCGTCCTTCTCTAAGCTTCGAGCGGATATTTCCAAACATCGACGTAACCAGGCTGAGACCGGCCGCGATTGTTTCCGAGTTGCTTCGCGATTGGCGATCGGATGAGGAAGCTATTGTTCTTTCCGCTGAAAATTTCCGCCCGGAGCACGCTGGAGCACTTCGCGAGCTTCTCCCAACGTGCAGGTCCTGCGTCGTTGTTCTGTTCGTGCGCCGACAAGACCAATGGATAGAATCTTACTTCAATCAGTTGACTAAAACAGCAGATGTAGCTGAGGATCTCTCGAGTTTCGTTACGCGGCTCTGCGACACGCAGGGTGAGCGCTTTTGTCGTCCTGACTGGAATACTCATTATGAGGCGTGGCGGCATGCTTTCGGCGCTTGCAACATCATCTTTTACGACGAAGCCCGATCCGATCTGTTCTCTGCATTCTTAAGCGCGGCCGGCCTGCCAATCGTGCCCGACCTCATCGAGGTTCCCCCCGCTCAGGTTTCGCTCAACATCCATGAGCTCGCCTATCTTTTGGCTCTGGAACGACCGTTCTCCCACGCGGACTTCGTCCGGCACCGAGTAGCGGGCGAGGAGGCGTCAAAGCGTCTCGCGTCAGGAGTCCGGAGCATTCTCGGCGAGGCCGAACATGAAAAACTGCGTCAGCGGTTTGAAGCGTCAAACCATAATCTCCTGACCGCGCTCGGACGCGCCAATGAACCAAAACTTTTGCAATTGACGCCTTCCACGCGTCGTTGCGATCTGAATGAAGTATATGCGTCGGACGATTATGTTAGATACAGAAAACTGGCGGATGAAATATTTTCTGCGCGGTCACTCGATTCAGTCTAGGATTTTTTCCAGGATCAATTGCTTCATTCGGACTCTTTGTATCCAACGAAAAGCCTTCTGTGTACTTGCGGATATGATAGGGAACCCGTCAAAGCTCTGGCTGAAAGCGATGAGAAGCCTTCGCGGTCCGGACCGTTGCCGCGCCGTAATTTTACCTCGACGAGGCGCTGCTTGAAAAAAATTCAATATGGCTGGCGCTCTCGGCATTGAAGGCGCCATACAGTAGCGGCCTGCGCACGGGACGCTTATATTCGACGCCCCGGATGGCTCGGTACTCGCGGCTGAATTCTGCCCAAGGTGACTCAAGCGCATTCGTCGCCACGCCGCCGTGGACCTGGTGAAACGTCGCCTCGCCGAGCAACATGATCAAACCCGATGTTGCATCTTCGGCCAGCCGATGCCACAGGTCTAAATTCGCCAGACCTCCGCCGGGCGTCCTGAAGCGGATATCATAGCCGCCATTTAAATCTCGCCAATGCGAACGCTTGAGGAACAATGCGTTTGTTTCTGCTGGCAATTTGAACCACCCCTCGGCTGAGGAACCAGCGAAACTAGAGATCTGGAAGAGCCGATAGCCGTCCTTCTCCCAGTCGCAACGAGCGAGAAGGGTATCTTCGACCTCCTGAGAATATCCCTCAGGGACGCTTTCCATCTGCACCTTGAAACCCAGATGAAAGGCCAAGGTCCCGATTACCGGCTTCGGATGGAGCTGAGACGCGGCCAGAGCATTGACAAGGAGGCCTGGGGACGCCATTCGAGCTCCATCGATGCAAACTCCGATAAGTTCGCCGTTTGCCGCAACCAACCCTTGGTGAATCGCGGCGACAGGCGAGGGAGTGGGATCGGGCGCGTCGAGAACCCTGACGTTTGGCGCAAAGGGCTCCAGCTCCTGCTGGCGAAAAGGGCGTCGAGAGCCGTTATCGACCACGATCAACTCATAATCGTCGACACTCAATCCCTGCTGCATCGCGGGAGAGAATGACTTCAAGGTTCTCGGCAGCTCACGTTCCATGTTGTGAGCTATTAAAATGATACTCAACGCAGGCATAGGTTCGTCTACCATATTATAGACATATTGTATAATAGACATATTGTATAATTGAGGATGTAAATGAAAAGCTACGCAGAGCTGGCTCGGTTTGTCTGGACAACTTTTCCGGTTTGATAAGTCGCGCGTGTGCCCGGTTCCGGTCGCCGCGATGTGCGGCAGCCGGTTGAAATAGGCCTGTTCTGACCTCTGCCAGTCAAGGCTGGATTGGGTCGGCGGGAATTGTGGAAACGAGGATAGTTGGCGAGCGAGGCTGGGCCTCCGCGATGAGCGGCGCAAAGACGCCGTAATAGCGATCAATGCGCGACGGGGCTCAGCCAAAATCAGAGTTATTGGAGGCCTCCTGAGCCGCTCCCGGTTTTTAGGCCAGCCGAGACTGGAATTTCCGCCTGTTTTGGCTTATGACGCGGGGAGCGTCGATAAGCCGTTTGCCAACGATATCGGGGGCTTATTCCCGATCGCGCTATGGGGTCTGACCTCGTTATAGTCTCTACGCCAGACCTCCATTTCCTCCCGGGCGTCCGCAAGGCTCATGAACCAGTGGGCATTGAGGCACTCCGCCCGAAACTTGCCGTTGAACGACTCGATGAAAGCGTTGTCGGTCGGCTTGCCGGCCGTGAAAAGTCGAGCACGACGCCCTTCTGATAGGCCCACAGATCAAGGTCCCGCGAGATGAATTCGGAGCCCTGATCCACCCGGAGGGACTGTCAGGAATCTTGTGTGCTGGGCCATAATGACGCCGATGGAGGGCTCATATGGCAATCAAGAAAGACACCCTGGATCAACTTCTGGCCGGCCGCGATCCGAAAGAGGTTTTCAACAAGGACGGCTTATTCGATGAGCTGAAGAAGGCGCTGGCCGAGCGGGTGCTAAATGCTGAGATTGACGATCATCTTGAGGGCGAGGCGGCCGAGGGCAGGAAAAACCACCGCAATGGCTATTCGAACAAGAACGTGATCACCGAGACGTCGAAGCTCGATATTCGCATACCGCGCGATCGTGAGGGCACTTTCGATCCCAAGCTGATCGCCAGATACCAGCGCCGGTTTCCCGGTTTCGACGAGAAGATCGTGTCGATGTATGCGCGCGGCATGACGGTGCGGTAGATTCAGGGACATCTGCTTGAGATCTATGGGCTGGATGTTTCGTCCGACCTAATCTCGACGGTGGGTTCTGGAGACGGTTGGCGAATGGCGGAACCGCCCTTTGGAGGCGAGCTATCCGCTTGTTTTCTTTGATGCGTTGCGGGTCAAAATCCGGGACGAAGGCCTGGTGCGCAACAAGGCCGTCTATATCGCGCTGAGCGTCCAGGCGGATGGGACGAAGGATATTTTGGGTCTTTGGATCGAAAATACCGAAGCACCAAATTCTGGCTGCGGATGATGAACGAGCTGAAGAACCGGGGCGTCAATGACGTTCTGATCGCCGTCGTCGACGGTTTGAAAGGCTTTCCGGAGGCGATCAACGCCGTCTTTCCACAGACGATCGTTCAAACATGTATCGTCCATCTGATCCGCCATTCAATGGATTTCGCCTCCTGGAAAGACCGCAAAGCCCTCGCCGGCGCATTGAAGATGATTTACCGGGCGAAGGACGCCGATGCGGCCTGGACGGCGCTCGAGGCTTTCGACGCTGGCCATTGGGGGCAAAAATATCCGGCCATCGCGCAAAGCTGGCGGCGCAATTGGGAGCGCGTAATCCCTTTCTTCGCCTCCCCGGAGGCCGTCCGGCGGATCATCTACACCACAAACGCGATTGAGGCGCTTAACGCAAAATTACGCCGCGCCGTGCGCGCGAGAGGTCATTTTCCAACCGATGACGCCGCGACGAAGCTTCTGTTTCTCGTCTTGCGCGAGACCGCCCGAGAATGGAAAATGCCGCCGCGCGAATGGTTCGAGGCAAAGACTCAATTCGCCATCATGTTCGACGAAAGGTTCGTTCAAGCGTGATGGCTCACCGGCCTCGCACACAAAATTTCTGACACTCCCAGCTCGGATCGTCTTCGGATAGCCGACGCTCTTGCAGATCCGCTCCAGCGTCAAGACCACGTCTTCGCCCCGATAGCTGAAACGGGGATCAACAGCCGGAGAGAAGCGGGAAAACGTGTCGACTATGGTCAACACCCGAAGCTTTCGGCCTGTCGCCAACTGGTTATGCACAAAGTCCATCCCCTCCGCTGGCTTCTCCAAGAGGCTGCGCCTGCCGGAGCCTCAAACCAGCTCCGCCCAGGTTTCGTTGTGCTGCATGGCGGCGCATCGGTCGTCCCGCAGTTTGGCCTTCACCCGCCTCTTTGGGGTCTTGTTCTGCAATTGCAGGCCAAGATCCTTGTAAAGCCGATAGATCCGCTGGCGTTCACCGCCCAGCCTTCCCGCCGCAGCAGCACGTGAATGCGCCGATAGCCATAGCGCACGCGCGTCTCCGCGATCTCCTTGATCCGCTGCTTGATATCCGCCTGGCCGCCCCGTTTGGAATTGTAGGCGTACAGCGCCCGGTCGACCCGTAGTGCCGAGCAAAGGCGCGCCGGATCGAGACTTTCCGATCCGATCGCAGCTTGTCGACAAGCTCCCGCTTGCGGCCAGGCGTCAGTGCTTTTTTGCCAGCACTTCCTGAAGCATGGCTTTGTCCAAGGACAGGTCGGCGACAATCCGTTTCAGCTTGGCGTTTTCTTCCTCAAGCTGGCGCAGCCGCTTCATCTCCGACGGCATCAGGCCAGCGTATTTCTTGCGCCAGTTGTAAAAGGTCGCATCCGAAATGCCCGCCTTGCGACAGACCTCGCAACGGCAACGCCATCCTCCGCCTGCTTCAAAACGAAGGCGATCTGCGCCTCCGTGAACTTGCTCGTTTTCATGGAATTTTCCTTAATCAGGGATCATAATTCGAAATCCCAGTTCAAAATGGCCGGTTTTCAGGGAGCAGGTCAAGCCCAAGGGGTAAGGTCATCGCCTACTGAGCTTGTCATACCAACGGCCTCGATATTTGGCTCGTGAGGGATTCCGCTTTCGCGTCTGAGATAATTGCATGGCGCGGGGAGGATTCGCGCGATGGCGTCAGCGGTTAAATTACGGACGGATTTTTCAGCTGGCGAACTTTGGCGGCTTGCGACGGCGGCGAAGAACGCGAACCAGAGCCGGCGTCTATTGGCGCTGGCGGCGGTCCTGGACGGCATGAACCGGACAGATGCGGCGCGGATCGGCGGCATGGATCGCCAGACGCTGCGCGACTGGGCGCATCGGTTTAACGACCATGATCTCGACAACTGGTCGAAGGGCAGGCCGACGCGCCTCTCGGCGGAGCAGCAGGCGAAACTGGCGCAGCTTGGACCGGTCCGGACCGGGCCGTGCATGCGTCGTGCGCTGGCGGCGCGTCGACTTGCAACGCGTCATCGGCGAGCGCTTCGGCGTCGTCTATCACGAGCGTACGGTCGGCAAGCTCCTCAAGGCGCTCGGCTTCTTCCATGTCAGCGCCCGTCGGCGCCACCCGGGGCAGGACGCCCGGACGATCGAGGCGTTTAAAAAAACTTCGCGGCCGCGCTGAACGTCCATCTGGCCGGCGTCAGGAAGGGCAAACCCATCGAGATCTGGTTCCAGGACGAGGCCCGGATCGGCCAGAAGAACGGGATCGTCCGCCAATGGGCAAGACGCGGAACGCGGCCGCGTCAGCCTGCCGACCAGCGCTACGAGAGCGCCTGGCTCTTCGGCGCGATCTGCCCGGCCCGCGGAACCGGCGCGGCGCTCGCACTGCCCTATGCCAACACAGAGGCCATGCAACTTCATCTCGACGAAATCTCACGCATGGTCGCCAAGGGCGCACACGCTGTCCTGCTGCTCGATCGCGCCGGGTGGCATACGACGGGGGCCCTCAACGTCCCAAAGAACATGACGCTGATTTTCCTGCCTTCCCGATCCCCGGAGCTGAACCCGGTCGAGAACATCTGGCAATATCTGCGCGCGAACTGGCTCTCGAACCGCGTCTTCGAAAGCTATGACGCCATCATCGACGCCGCCTGTGAGGCCTGGCGAAACCTCATCGCACAGCCCAAAACAATCACCTCAATCGGCATGCGCGAATGGGCCCACATCGGTCAATCATAAGGGCCGTTGGTATCAATGGGCTTTAATAAAGCCGGGCTGGATCGTATCCAGCAAATCAGGCCCGCGGAGCAACTTATCGAAGCGCGCGCCTTGCAAGCTTCTCGGAAATGAGGCTGATGCCCAAACACGCTGTCGAAAAAGCGAAGAGATAGGGAATGTTGAGAAGCTTATCCGGGTAATCCTCGTAATACGACGAACGGATCCACTCGACGCATTGCAGTAATGGATTCAAAGCGGCCCAGTGATCATAAGGATCCGGGATCGCCGGAGGAAAGAAGATGATGCCTGAGCTGATCCAAAAAAGAGGCATCGAAAGATTAAACAACAGGGCCCATATTGGAACAACTTGTGCAATTAATCCATTCAAGACTCCAAATGAAAATGCGAAATAAATCGTTCCGGCAATCGCAAAAACGAAGCCCGTAGGATCTCGCGGCGAAAACCCATCTGAGAAAAAAACTAATATCAATATCACGACAATTGAAAGAACGATCGAATTTGCCAGTTCCAGAGCGCCTCTTGCAAGCAGAATATCGAAGACCTTTACTCTACTAAAATAAAGAAGCTGCCGGTTTATGACAAGCGCCATAACAAGCTGTCGGGCAGCGTAAACATAAATCACAAATGGAAGTATGGATACGCCGTAATAGACAAGCTGGTCCGTTCCTACCGCCGGTAACCGGCCGAAAGTTTTGAAGACGATCACCACGGCGAGAAGATGCCCGAGGGGCATCAGCAAGAGAACAATCAAGCCTGTGCCGTAGGGTCCGGTTTGGACGCTGATATCGCGCAACAAAATCGCGCGGACGACTGCCAGATTGACCGCAAGCGCGGACGAGGCGGGCCGCGATGGCTTAATCGTCATGTCTGATTGCATCGCTGCGCCTCAATGTTTCGTTCCCGCAACTCAATTCGCGTCATCGTTTTGGGAGCCTGCCGATTTCTTGTGCTTTCAGGACGGATTTCGCGGAGTGTCCACTAATTGCGGACTGAGGCGCAACCCCGCTGTAGATGTTTGATCGCCGCCAAGGCTGCGACGCAGCTGCGCATCAATGGTTCACATCTTTAATGAGAACTCCGAGCGGAATTGCGGCAGAGCGCCAGGACCCGGTTTATGCCGCCGCCCTCGCCATCGTTTGACGGCGCCGACGCCGTCCCGGTGATGATCAATGATTGCCCGGCGATGACCCGGAAAAAGCGCATTTCTGACGATAATCCTGTGCGGAAGAGGAAAATGGTTCCGGAATTAAGCCGGCGGCTCGAAAGGCGAGCGAGGCCGAATCGCATCAGATCCATTCTGACCGACGATCCCATGACAGTGAGCGCTTTGGTTGACAGCACGTCGAAGAAGGGTACTTTGCCCCCCATGTGATTATGGTCTTGCGACGTGGCGGGCGCGCCCGGTTAGTCTGTTTTGTTGGCCGTCCCCGTGATGGATATTCGCACCCGGGAGAAATAATGCTGGATTTGCTAAAAGGTATTTATAGCAAGGTTCCGTCCTGGGTTTCAACAGGAACGATAACATCGGCAGAGGCTGCTGTTCTTTCCAGCATGGTTCAACGGTTGCGACCGCGTGTTCTGGTCGAAGTCGGAACGGCTTCTGGAGTTTCGACAGCCGTGCTCGCCGCCGCCGCGGACGCGGCCGACCAGCAATGGGAACTGCACACTTTCGACATTATGGAAGTCTGTTACTTCGATGAAACGAAGATCGTCGGACAGGCTGCTCTCGACATCCTCGGCGAGCGTCCGAATGTACATTTTCATCGGTCGTCGACTGCGCTCGACATCAAGGCGACGCTGGGCGACCGGCAAGTGGATTTCGTCTTCATCGACGCGTCTCATTCGTCGCCCTGGGCTGCGATCGACCTGCTCAGCATTCTGCCGAACTTAAGGGAAGGGGCCGTTATCGCTTTGCATGACGTTCTGTTGCCTTTCCACGAGGGCTATTCGCACCAAAATGCGGCGCGTGACATTTTCCGGGTTTGGCGCGGTCAAAAATGGACGGAGGCGAGCGCGCCGAATCTCGGGATTTTGCGCTTCACCGATCTCAAGCAGACGCTCACCGATATCGCGACATTGCTGCAGGCCGATTGGGACATTGCGCGCAACGCCGAGGTCATAGACGACTTTGTTTCTCTGCTATCGCCCTTTGCGGAGATCGACTATCCGGGCGAGGCGCAGTGCCGAATGTTTTTCGCCAAATGCGTTCCCGAGGTCATTAACGGCAACCAACATACCAAGCCAGCTCCTTTTCCGTTTGCTTGCGGCTCCCAGGTCCATCCAAATCACACCGGCGACGCCCTCCGCGTGATCTGGAAGGGATTGCCAACTTCATCAGGGACCCATTTGCTGTTTTCCGCCTATGCCAGCAACGGCGCGGCTGACAACCCCGGCGCCGTGGTTAGCGTTCGCGACCTCAATCGGAAGCCCGATGAAATTCACAGCATCTCGGTGGAGCCTCGCACGCGGACGTTCATAGACTTTGAAACTGGTAATTGTGATTATCTTGATCTGGAGATTGCTGTCACCCCCACACCAGGATTGCACGCCTATTATGCAGGAATCGAACTCTCGCCGTTCACAGTCAAAGGAGCCGGGAGCTCCCGGAAAATTGACGTGGCTCTTTCGCAATTTCTCTATGACGAATGAGATGAGACCCCGCCCGGAACTCCATAAAAGCAGAGTTGCGTTCGAAGCGCTGCGTCACGAGCAAAAGCGGATGTCTTTCGATAAGCGCGATCGACGGCGCGCCGGTTGAGAACCTCGCTTTTCTGTCTAAGAATGCTCTCTGATTTTGGCTTGATAAGGAAATAGGTGGGGGCGCCTAAACATGGGGCAATTTATAGAAAGCGTCGATGTCAACATTGACGAATCTCTATTGAAGATAATCCGGTCAAGTGGATTATTTGATATTGAATGGATCTATCTGACGGCTCCTTTCGTCCGCGGGGACGTGGACGAATTGATCAAGCAATATCTTAGGGGTGAAGAGCCTAAATTTAGCGCAAATTCTCTTTTCGATGAGGAGTGGTATTCGAAGCACAATTCGGATGTCGTGGATGCGGGTATTCATCCCCTCGTGCATTACATTTTGTTCGGCGCCAAAGAGCGGCGCGCGCCTAGCCCACTCTTTGATCCGGAATGGTACGAGGAGACCTATCCCGAGTCCAGCCAAGCGGATGAAGGGACCTTTAGCTTCCACTTGACCGCCGGAAGGGTGCTGGGAAATAGCCCGAACCGGCTTTTCGATGTCGCGTGGTATTTAATACAGAATCCGGATGTTGCGGCTTCGGGGATCGATCCGGTCGATCATTATATCGCCTTCGGCGCCGCGGAAGGACGCAACCCCCATGCTGAGTTTGAGACCCGCTGGTATATCAGCCGGCATCCAGACCTGCTGCGTCTGGGCGTGAATCCCCTTGCTCACTTTCTTGAGTTTGGAGCGCCCCGCCAGGAACGAACGCGCTATAAGCCCCTTTCCGGCGGCTCGGTGAACGCCGATCTTCCACCCGGATGGGCGAAGCTCAAATACTATAATGTGGTGAAGCCAAGGCTCGGCGAAAGCATCAAACTCAACGACCCGCGGCCGAGAATCTTGTTCGTAACCCACGATATGTCCCGGACCGGGGCTCCTCTGATCATTCTGACGCTAATAAAATTCTTTGCTCAGCTCAACCAATACAGCTTAATTACATTCACTGATCAACCGGGCGATCTCGAGAGAGACTTTCGTAGATATAGCCACGTGTTTGATTCATCACGGCATTCGATAAATGACAAGGAGCTGAACCTCAGCGATCTGGTGAGCGAACTGGGGTTAGGCGGCCCTGTGATTCTCGCCCTATGTAACACCGCCAACACAAACCACTACTCCGGACCGTTCCACGCACTTGGCATTCCGGTCATCTCGCTTGTTCATGAAATGCTGTATTTGTACCCAGAGAACTACATCAGGGACCTGTACGAGTTCTCGGACCAAATCATTTTTCCTGCCCAATTTGTCCGTGATGTGGCCGACGCTAAAGTGCCGCTTCCGCCGGGGCTCTCGAAAGTTTTGCCGCAGGGCCTACTCGACGCTCATTTTGGCGACGGTTCTCGAGAAGAAGCGCGATTGTCGGTTCGTCGCGAACTCGGAGTTTCGGCGGACGCGCTTCTTGTTCTTGGATGCGGGACGGTCAATATCCGCAAGGGCGTCGATATTTTTATTAGCGTCGCCCAGCGTATTTTTCAGACCCTCGGAGATCGTGCGCACTTCGTCTGGCTGGGTTCAGACACGATGGACAAAAATTTCGCGTATTGGATGAAAAAAGATGTCGACAGCTCTAATATTCGCGACGTCTTCCATTTTGTCGGATTGAAAGACGATCCGGCTCCTTACTATCAGGCAGCGGATGTTTTTGCCATGACGTCGCGGGAAGACCCTTTCCCGTGCGTCATACACGAGGCGATGGCTTGCTCTCTCGCCACAGTCGCCTTTGCCGACGCCGGCGGAGCCCCCGAGGCGCTGGCGGAAGACAGCGGTATTGTCGTGCCTTACGGCGACGTATCGGCGATGGCTACTGAAATTGAAAAACTGCTTACGCGTTCGGATGAGCGTGCACGCATCGGTGCAAATGCGTTACGCAGAGTCGAGACGCGCTACCGTTTCGAAGATTACTTCCTCAGCGTCGCTTCTCTGGCTCGAGAAACGCTAGGCGCTCCTCTGATCGAGACCAAGAGCCGGGCCAAAGTGCCCGTCAAGCCCCGCGTTCTTTTCTTCGGGCGCGATTGGTGGATAAGCGGCGTCAATTCGTTCACAGAAACGCTGATGCATGACCTGATCGATCGCGGCGTTGATTGCGAACTTGTCTTTCCAAGCTTCAACGATTCAAACCGCAAGTTTCTCCCGCAATTGCCGATGCGCTTTCTTAATCTTATCGGCCCGCAGGAGGATGAATGGCAGCGGTTGATCGATTTTGCCAATGAAAACGCGCCGTGCATCCTAGTCCCCAACTATGACTATCTGACCTCGGCGATAACTCCGGCGCTTTCGAGCCGGATTGGCGTCGTGGGCATCGTGCATAGCGACGACATCGAGCATTATGATCATGTGTATAGGCTCGCGCGTTACTGGAACAAGATCGTCTGCAGCAATCGGCATCTTCTGGACAAGGTGGTGGACATAAATCCCTCCCTGGCCGACCGAACCCTCGTCATACCTTATGGCGTTTCAGTGAAAGGCGGGGTAGCGCGAATCGCAAACCGGGCGGCGGACCAACCGATTCGTATCGTCTTTTGCGGACGCCTCATGCAACACCAGAAGCGTGTGAGAGATCTTGTGGCGATCACGAGGAGCCTCGATCGCGAAGCCGTTCCATATCGTTTGACTGTCATCGGCGAAGGCGACGAACGGGAGTGGCTGGCGAAATCATGGAATGAGAAAATCAAGAACGGCGTCGTCAGCATGGTTGGCCGCCTCACCCGTGAAGAAATGTACGAGGTTTTTCGTGAAAGCGATGTGTTCCTGCTGGTATCGTCTTTCGAAGGCATGCCGATCTCCCTGATCGAGGCCATGGCCTGCGGATGCGCGCCCGTCGTGAGCGATCTACCCAGTGGAATTCCAGATCTCGTCTCGAGGGATGTAGGAGATCGACTGCCGATCGGCGACGTTCACGCCTTCGCTCAGTCCATCGCCGGACTCCAGCGCAATCCAGCGCGACTGGCCTCCATGTCCGCTGCGGCGATAAAGCGTGTCAGCGAGGGCGGGTTTCGGACGAGCGACATGGGCGAGCATTATCTCGCGGTCTTTGAGGAGATCTGGAACGATCTTTTGTCTGGCCGCTATGTTCGACCGCAATCGCTGGTCTGGCGTGGCCCGCTTTCCAGCGTTTCGCCCCCAAGTTACCTTTTTAAGGGGCTATGAATGAGTCTGGGGCCTTGTACGATTCGTCAATTCGACGCTCGCCCCTGGGACTTAGATCCATAGCGATGACCGAAGCCACAAAAGAGAGCCTCTGCCTGCCGCAGTTCCGCGACGCACGATGTACGGTGCTTGGCGCGGGCGGTTTCTTTGGCGTCAATCTGTGCCGCGGCCTGGCCGCGCAAGGCGCGCAGGTGACCGCGATCGGTCGCGTCCTGAATTATCCAAATGCTTTCCCGGAAAACGTGCGCTGGACCAGCGCCGAGCTGGATGACCGCAATGTCTTACGTCATGCTGTCGATGGAGCCGATTTTGTTTTCTACCTCCTGAGCGCTTCCGTTCCAGGAACGCCCACGCGGGAGATCGTGACCGATCTGACTAACGACTGTTCGCCGGCTCTAAACTTGCTCGAAGTGTGTCGCGAGGGTTCCGTCGGCAAGATCGTCTTCGCGTCTTCCGGCGGCACCGTTTACGGAATTCCTCACAGCACGCCTATCCGGGAAGATCATCCCACCAATCCGATCTCGCCCTACGGCGTCAACAAGCTCCTCATCGAGAAATACCTTTACTTTTATGCCCATGCATATGGCGTCGACTATCAGGTGCTGCGCGTTTCCAATCCCTATGGACCGTTTCAGCGCTCCACTAAGCGCCAGGGGCTGGTCGCCGAAGTCATCCACAGGGTCCTTCATCGCAAGCCAATCGATATTTGGGGGGATGGAGGAACCGTTCGGGACTACATCTATATCGAGGATGTTGTCGATGCGTTTTTGCTCGCCGCTCTCTACAGCGGGCCTCATAAAGTCATGAACGTGGCGAGTGGAATCGGGCGCAGCATCGTTGAGGTTATCTCAGATATTGCGCGGTGCATCGGCGAGCTGAAGCCCGAGATTCGCTTCCAGGAAGGGCGCAAGGCGGACGTTCCCGCCAATGTGCTCGACGCCTCCCTGATCGCCAACGAAACCGGCTGGCGGCCCAAAATCTGCTGGAAACAAGGTCTGCACGCAACAGTCGCTTTCAATGCCAGGCAAGATGGATTCAAGGCGCTTTGACGCCGGCCTCGATCCAATATGGAGCGCGGTGATCGTCGTCGAGCGCCTCGGCGCATTTTCAAGGCGTGTCCTCGCGTTCATTTGCGGCCGGCGAAACGGGACGCACTTTTATCATGCTATCTCATAAAGTTTTCCGTTGATGCTTCAATTACGCTATAGCGGCTCTTCAGTGTCGATTGCGCCTAAACTATTTGTGGGGTCTTTCAGCGCAGCGTCTACTTGAAACAGCATTTGTTATGAGGAACGAAGCCGCATGCGCTATGGCAAGATGAAAAAAATCATGGTCACGGGAGGCGCTGGCTTTCTTGGATCCCATCTTTGCGAGAGGCTCCTGGCGCAAGGACACGAGGTCTTATGCGTTGACAATTTTTTCACCGGAACGCGACGAAACATTGCTCATCTGACAGCGAATCCGAACTTCGAATTGCTCCGGCACGACATCACGCATCCGCTCTACGTCGAGGTCGACGAGATCTACAATCTGGCATGCCCGGCCTCGCCTGTGCATTATCAATTTGATCCCGTCCAGACGACAAAAACGAGCGTGCATGGCGCTATCAACGTGCTCGGTCTCGCGAAGCGTCTGCGAGCGAAAGTGTTGCAGGCGTCGACCAGCGAGGTCTACGGCGATCCTGAGGTGCATCCGCAGACTGAAGCTTACTGGGGGCGGGTCAATCCGATCGGCTATCGAGCCTGTTACGATGAGGGGAAGCGTTGCGCCGAAACCTTGTTCTTCGACTACCATCGCCAACACGGATTGCAGATCAAGGTCGTGCGCATATTCAATACGTATGGGCCGCGCATGCATCCAAACGATGGACGAGTGGTCTCAAATTTCCTGGTTCAGGCGTTGAAAAATGATGACATCACCATCTACGGAGATGGGTCGCAGACACGCGCCTTCTGTTATGTTGATGATCTCATTGAAGGGTTCCTGCGTTTGATGGCGACAGGACCGGATTTCACCGGACCCGTTAATATCGGCAATCCAAAGGAATTCACCATGAATGAACTCGCGCACCAGATCATCGAACTGACTGGCTCTCGATCCAAGATCGTTTATCGCGGATTACCCCCGGACGATCCCAAACAGCGCAGGCCAGACATCACGCTGGCTAGAGATAAGCTTCAATGGCAACCCACGGTGGAATTGCGGGAAGGGTTGTCGCGCACCGCCAAGTACTTTGAAGACTTTCTGCGCGAGGAGGCCAGCCGATGACTGCGATCGACCGCGTAATCGTTACAGGCGGCGCCGGATATATCGGGAGCCATACCTGCAAGGAGCTGGCTTCGGCGGGGATCGAGCCTATCGTCTACGATAATTTGCTCTACGGTCATCGTCACAACGTCAAGTGGGGACCTCTCGTTGTCGGCGATATCCTCGATCACGAACAACTCGCGATGGCCTTCAAGAAATACCGTCCCCAGGCCTGCATCCATTTTGCCGCGCTTGCCTATGTCGGAGAATCGGTTGAAAGGCCCTCTGCCTATTATCGGACAAACGTCACAGGCACGCTCACCCTGTTGTCGGAGATGCTCAGGGCGGACGTCCGCACGATCGTTTTCTCCAGCACTTGCGCAACTTATGGGGTGCCTGACGTTCTGCCAATCGTCGAGACCACCCTACAAAATCCGATAAATCCCTACGGCGCCTCCAAGCTGATGGTGGAGCGGATCCTCGCCGATTACCGGACTGCCTATGGCCTGCGATACGCGTGTCTGCGATACTTCAACGCCTGCGGGGCGGATCTCGATGCTGAGTTGCGCGAAGAGCACGATCCCGAAACTCATCTCATTCCGCGCTGCCTGATGGCGGTCGCCGGACGAATTCCGAAGGTCGACATTTATGGCGACGATTATCCGACGCCGGACGGAACGTGCGTTCGCGATTATATTCATGTCACGGATCTTGCCCGTGGACACGTCGCGGCCCTATCGGAGCTTGCCCGAGAAGATCTCGCGCTTCGGCTGAATTTAGGAACAGGCCAGGGCTTTTCAATCCGGCAGATTTTGGCCGGGATCGAAGCAATGACGGGGCGCCCGGTTCCGCATGAATTTCAACCTCGCAGGGCCGGCGATCCGCCTTCCTTGCTGGCCGATGTTGGCGAAGCCAAGCGTCGGATCGGTTTCGTCGCGAAGCATTCTGATCTCGAAACCATCCTGCGCACGGCGTGGCGTCAATATCGAGTGGATTGAGTTCGCGCGCCACACCAAGCCGCTGCGCGCGCTGTCTCTTGCGTGTGGGAAACTTGACCGTTGTTTCAGAGCGATGGAGGAACTAGGCGAACATAGTTCGCCGCGCCGAGGCATCGGCTCCAATTTACTTGCGTTTATCATCAGGCGTCGCTACGCTAAATTCTTTTTTAGCAATCACACTAGGACAAGAAAGTGAATTCCACTGCGGCGCCGAATAATTATGGACCTATTTTTGTGTTGGGCGCAGCTCGTTCAGGCACCACGATTGTTTCATCAGCGCTTGAGAAAATGACCGGATTTCGTTCATTAGGGGAGGGCCACATTTGGCCTCTCGTTTTGGCGTTAAGCCGCTTATCCCAAAGATATTATGCAGGACTCTCTGCGATAATCGACGACAGCCATCAATGTTTATTGTTTGAGCATAATTCTGAAGAATTGACGGCCGGCATTATTCAAGCAGTACTTGATCTTTATGGAATTTCCAGAACAGATTTTATCGACAAAACTCCCGGCGTTGAAATGATTTCATGCACGGACATGTTGTCTCATGTTTATAAAAATGCATTTTTCATATTCGTAAAAAGAGGGCCGATCGCGACGATCCGATCAAAACTAAAAAAATTTCCAGATGTTGAATTCTCGAACCACTGTTTAGATTGGGTTAACTGCCTCAATGCGTGGGACGATATAAAACAGCATGTTGCCAATAGTTATTACGAAATAAATCACGCTGATTTAGTCGAAAGACCGGAAACAATTGCAACTGAATTGGCTGAGCGGTTGGGCTATGAACCACATGCCGCATCGCAATTTGTGCGTGAGATCACTGTCAATACGCAAGTTGAGCGCACCTCCGCGGATCACAGCGTGAACGACAATGATGTTGCAAACACTGAATGGGACGAAAAAGAGAAATCGGATTTTCGTCGCATCTGCGAGGGGACGGCGGCCAAGTTTGGCTTTGACATATTCGGGAACAGCAGCGGGGAAGGAAAGATCGGAAAGATCGCCCTGTTCTTTCCCATGCATGAAAGCGAAGAAGCTTACGTAGTCAACCGCAACGCGTTTTGCTATCCCGTGTCACACGGATTTCAGCTGTGCCCGAACTCATCGGGCGAAGGCGTGCTTGCTTTGCATTTTAAAAACGTTTGTCTGAAGGAACGGCGCCAATTCAGCCTTACGGTGAGGCGAGAGTTCCTCCACGGCCCAGACGTCATGCTCAGGATCGCCATCGTGGAGACTACGGATGGAAGCATAAGAAATGTCGTCGAAGAATTAATCGACACAATAACTCCAAAAAAGATCGCGTTTGCCATTGATCGCGCGGCAGAGATTGTCGACATTGAAATAGGCGTCCATATTCTTGGTCACTCAAATAATCATTATGCAACAATTATCATCAACAGCCCGACCATTTCGGAATTGCTGTCATCACCGGCTTGAGAAAGGCAATCCACGAAAAAAGAATGTTAGAGGTGGCGTGTGAATCAGATGCAGGCGAATAGACATCGCCTCAGATTCACGAAATCTTGAGGAAAGTCGCGTCTCAATCTTCGGACCCCGGCGCCCGGATCATCGTTATAGAGCGTGCGACCGTTACACGAGAAGAGCTGGGGGCGCCATTTGATGTCGATCATTAAGTTGAAGAGAAGGACGAAAGGCGCTCGCGGCGCCATCAAAAGGGGCTTTGGATTACGGATTGCATGTTTGTGCCTTTCGGTAGGCGGGGCCAACGCTGCGGAGACCGACCGCTTGCGCACCGTGGACGCCGCTGCTCGAGCGGTCCCGGCGCCCGAAGAGGAGCATTCGGTCTATACGCTCACGCCCGACATGACGACGGAGCAGATGAATGCCGTCATCGTGACCGCCATTCAGAAAAATGCGGCCGGCGTCACGCTTGAGCCGAATGCCGTCTACGATCTGAAGGCTGTCCCCGGAGCTTCCATCGGCGGTGCGGCCGCCGCTTTGCTGATCAGGAAGGCCAGAAATTTCGCCCTGGACTGCCAGGGTTCGACACTGGTCTTGAATGGGTCGGACAAGTCGAGCTATGGAGACATCCTTCGAATGGAATATGACGAAGGAATAACGCTCCGCAACTGCGACTTCGACTATGCTCAACTACCGTTTACGCAGGCCGTTTTGACCTCAGTCGGGAGTGATGGAGCCGTTTTTAGAGTCGACCCGGCATTACCGATTGCATGGTCGAGTGTGCAGCGCATTTCACAATTCGATCCAACCAGCAAGGCTTGGCTAGCGACGAACCTCGAATGGAGTAATTCTGAGGCGGGCAGCCGCGCGCTAACCAGCCTTGGCGAAGGCTCGTACCAAGTTTCGCTTCGGGGAAAAGACAAGGCGGCGCTGGATAGCCTAATCGTGGGCGGCTCATACCTCCTGGAAAATCAAGTCTACGGTGCGAACGCTGTCAGTTGGTATAGCGTCAAAGGCCTCACTTTCGACCACACCCGCGTGTTTGCGGCCGCAGGTCAGGGATTCAAGGGCCAAGTCTCCTCCGACGTCAGATTTACCAGCGGTTCTGGCGTCCGAATCAGACCCGACACAACCCGCGTCCAATCGACCAACGCAGATGGCGTCAATATCGCTAATCAACGAGGCGTATTTACAGTTAACGATGGCGTCTTCGAAGGATCGCAGGACGATGCAATCAATGTCTATGGGACGCAGACCACCATTAAGGCGCTTGCGGATTCCACCCACCTAACGCTCGCCGGGAAACCCACCGCCTGGTCTGTCGGCGATATGCTTGAGTTCATTGATGCTGCTGGCGCGGTCAGGGGCACAGCAATCGTTGGCGCGCTGGCGTTCGACTCCAACACCACAAATGTCACGCTCGCGTCTCCTGCCCCAAGCGGCGCTGAGCCCGCCTGGATCGTTGCAGACCAGACTGATTCGCCAACCCTGTTCAGCGTCAATGGAACAACATTTCAAAAGCTTCGCGGAAGAGGCGTGGTTGCCAACGCGCAGAAGATTGACGTGACGGCCAACCACTTTAGCGATCTTCCGAGTAATGGCGCGATGACGTTCTATAGCGACTATTCCTATTTCGCGCAGGGTCCAATGCCGAAGCACATCAGCATCGTCGGAAATAGCCTCGAGCGGGTAAACACCAGAGGCGGCGACCCGGGGGCGATTTCAATCTATGCATTCAGCAAAGATGGAAAAACAACCGCTCCCGCTGGACAGATTGCCGACGTGTCAATCAAAGACAACCATTTTCGAGAGACGCGAAATATGTGCGTTTATGTGGCGGGCGCCGACAACGTGCATATCGTGGGCAACACGGCAGCGGAATGGGCGACCAGCTCTAATAGAGCTTCATTCCGTGGATTAGCCAATTTTTGCTACGGCATTGACAATGTTTCGAGTGGCGAGATCGGGCCGAATACATATCTCACGACGAACGGAGGACGGGCCGCTGCGGTTGGCGCCTCATCGGTGGATCTCGCGCCGGATTTGCAGCGTAAACGGTCGCCTGCGAAGAACTCGTCCACACGGTAGATCAGGCGTATTTTGCTTTTCGGTGATCCGTGAGCCAGGAAAGAACCCAGGTAGGGAAATGATCGCGAACTATCTTGACCTGCTGCCTTTTGCTTTCCGGAGGCCCAACCCGCGAACTGTCGGTCAGGGCCTCCGCTGGAGAGCCACCTGCGCATCAATCCATGCTGACCAAAACGCCTCGCGCCGCCCCGCGTCTTCTTTGGAGCATCGATGTCAGGCGCATCGATCCGGCGTCTGCTGGATTTGAGGACCCAAGGGCGGCACGCCTTAAGCGGAATGGCATTTTCCTCTTTAAGCCTTTGTTTTAATGCATGATATGATGTCGGAAAGTCTGCAACTTTTCGGCATCATGCTGTAAACAGCGCCGCTGATCCACGCGGCGATCGTGAGCCTGCCGGAGCACTTCAGCCGTTCAAGACCGGCTCCTTTCCGGCAATGATCCTTTGCGGGGGCTACCCAAAATCCGGCGAGGCGCTTATGGTTCGGCGGTTTTCACAATAGGGATGAGATCATGGCCGCCCATGCCACGCCGCATTTTCACAATCAGCCAGGCGTTCCCCGCGTGCGCGTCGGCGCAAAGGAATTCATGTGCGTCGGCGCGCTGCCGCCCTTCGATCATCCCCATATCTTCATTGACATGGGTGATGCGGACGAAGCCATCTGCCCGTATTGCTCCACGCATTATGTCTTTGATGCGACGCTGCATGGCGGCTGCGTTCCGCCGGAATGCGTTTTTGATCCGGAATCAACGAACGCCGCGATCTGAGCCGCGCGCCTTTCGATGAGCCGTCCTCACGCATTGATCGCCGGCGCTGGCATTGGCGGCCTTAGCGCCGCCCTCTGCCTCGTCCGGGCAGGGTGGCAGGTCAGCATCTTTGATTGTGCGCCCGCGCTTGAAGAGGTCGGCGCCGGTTTGCAGCTGTCGCCAAACGCCACCGCGATCCTGCGGCGGCTCGATATCATCGAGCGCCTCGCCCCATCGTGCCTGACGCCCGAGGCGATCCGGGTACGCCGAGCCAGCGACGGCGCAACCCTTGCCCTGATGAAGCTCGGCGACGCCGAAAGCCGCTGGGGGGCGCCCTATCTTCTGGCTCATCGCGCCGATCTGCAGCGGGCGCTTCTCGACGCCGCCGCGAAGGAAGACGCCATCAGAATTCACACCGGGGTCGCGGTCGCCGGTTTCGCGGCGGGCGCGGACGGCGTCGTCGCGGCGTTGCGACAGGGCGTCGTGCGGGTTGAGGCGGCGGGCGATTGCCTGATCGGCGCGGACGGATCGCGCTCTCTCATTCGCGCGAAACTGCTGGGCGGCGCACCCGACGCTTTGCAATTTTCGAAGCGGACGGCCTGGCGGGCTCTCGTTCCGGCTGGTCGCACGGGAGCGGAGGCGCTACGCCGAGAATCCTGCCTCTGGCTTGGACGCAAGGCGCATCTCGTGCATTACCCCTTGCGCGGCGGTTCAGTGGTGAATGTCGTCGCCATCGTCGAGGAAGATGAAGGTCCCACGGCCCTCGATTCCGGTTGGTCGAACCAAGGCGATTCGGATTTCCTCAAGGCGCGTTTTTCAACTTGGCACGACGCGGCCCGCAGCCTGATCGGCGGCGCGGCCGATTGGCGGAAATGGCGCCTCATCGATCGTGATCCGCTGCCCGCCTGGTCAGCCGGACGCGTCGCGCTGCTCGGCGACGCCGCCCATCCGATGTTGCCGTTTCTGGCGCAGGGCGCGGCGCAAGCGATCGAGGATGCAGGCGCGCTTGGCGACGCCTTGCAACAAACGGCAGGACGAGACGAGGGCGCGGTATCGCGCGCGCTTGCCGCCTATGCCGCCGCGCGGCTCGACCGGGCGAGCAGGGTGCAAAGAGAATCGCGCGCCCAGGCCAAAATCTATCACCTCGATGGGGCCGCCGCTTTTGCGCGCGACATGGCGATTCGCGCCCTTGGCGGCGAGCGCATGCTTGCCCGCTACGACTGGCTTTATGACGCAAGAAGCCAGAGCGCGGCGCCCGCGCGAGATCGTCGCATCCGGGCTTGACAGAGACAGGCTCCGAATGAGATGGGGGCGCAGCCTTCTCTTGCGGAGTCCAGAATGCACCGGATTTTATTGTCGATCGCGCTTGTCGGCGCTTCTGTGGCGCTTGCCGGCTGCAATCAGTCTTCCGGCGCTCCGGGGCCCGTGGCCGCGGCGCCGGGACCTCGCTTGCCGAACTGGCCTGCCTTGCCGGAGAACGCCGCCTGCACGGAAAGCCTCAACAACTATCAGAAGGTTCTTACCGCGGACGTCGCGACCGGCAATCTCAACCAGTCCGTCTACGATAAAATCGAAGCGGATCTGGCGCGCGCGGCCAATGCCTGCGCGGCCGGCAGGGAGGGTGAGGCGGCGGCCATTATCCGCTCGACCAAGGTGAATCATGGCTATCGCGCGTGAATTGGAGCCGTTCCCCGCCAAGGAAACGCCGTTCGCCTGAACAAGGATCAATCCAACCGGCTCGATGATCCGCCGACGTTACGACGCCCGATATCGTTCGAGCGCATGACGCAAATAGCGCAGCGTGAAATCGGGCATCCGTTCCTCGTCGAGGTCGCACACCGAAAAAACAGGGTGCAGCGCGACGAGTTCGGGCTCCGCCTGCAGCGCGATGAAGGCCTGAAATCGCGCCTCTATTTCAGCCGCGCGCAGTCGGGAGCGGGTCAGCTTCATGCAGGCGATGCGCGGACCCTCGAAGACGACGGTCCATCCCGGCGCGAAATCAACCTCATCGGCGCCGAGGCCGGTTTCCTCCAGCAACTCACGCGAGACGCTGCCTTCGAGATCGAGCGCTCCGTCCCTGACGTCGCTGGGGTCGGGCGTCCCTGCTGGAAAATAGATTTTTCCGCTGTTTGCGGTCAGGTCGTTCATTCGTCCGAGCAAGAAGGCGCCGTCAGCCGAGCGCAACGCCGCCATGGCGAAGCAATTGCGCACATTTGAATCGGGAAAGCCGAAATCGCGCCAGGCCAGAAACGCCTTGTAGTCGACGGCGGCCGCGGCGCCTCGCAGGGTGCGCCGGACGCCCACGGTCTCTTCACGCCTCTCAAAGTTGAGAAAGACGCGGCCATTGAACAGGCGCGGATTCTTCGCGCGCAATTTGTCCCAATGACGGTCGATCGCCTCGCTCTCGTCGATGGCGAAGGGCCAGAGCCGCTCCCGCACCTCGATAGCGATGTCTTCGATGTCTTCGATCCGGGGCCCGCCAGAGCTCATCCGGAAGACGCATCAATGCTGACTGGCGTGGGAGCGGAGCGCTGTTTCACCGCGCTCCACCATTGCTGCAAAGCCTCGGCGGAACAGGGCAGTTCCTCGTCGAAGCCCATGGTGAACCGACGCCAGGCTTCAAGAAAGCGCGCCGGTACGCAGACCAGCGTCGGAATTCCAGCGACGGCCGCCGCGCCAATTTCCGAAAGGAGACCGTTGCCCTCGATTTCCAGCTTGCCGAAACGATTGATGAACAAAAGGTCAGGCGATCTTTCGAGCGCCGTCGCGATCAGATGGGCGGCATGTGCGATCGCCGATGTGTCGACGCGGCAGGATTGTGACTGACGGCCAAGATCCTGCAGGATCGAGACGCGCTCGCCGGTCTCGACGTCATAGAGAAGCGTGTCGCGGCAATCGCAGGCTTGCGTGGCGTCGGCGATCTGGATCACGCCGCCGATGCGATGGCCGGCGAGGGAAACATCGCGCGCGAAAGCCTCGACGATGCCGTTCGCCGCTTCGCTATCCTCAAACACCAGCGCCGCCAGGGTGTTGACGTCGGAAGAAACGCGTCCGCTCATAAATGCTTCCGCCTGATATGAAAAATCGTCGCCCCGCCGATATTTTCCTGGCGCTCCAGGAGGTCGCCAGTCTCCCGCAAGAGGTGAGGGATATCGATGGCCGCGAGCGGATCGGTGCATTCGACGACCAGCAGATCGCCGCCGCTCAGCCCGCGCAAAGCTTTTCGCGTGCGCAGCGCCGGCAGCGGACAGAGCAGCCCGCGCAGATCAAGAGCCGTCGAAGTCGATTGGATCGTCATGCGTTAAGCTATGAGAGGTCCTGTGGCGCGAATATGACGGCGCGGATGGTAAGCGATGCCGCCGCAATTTTCCAGAGGAAGCGCAGGCGTTGAGCGGAAATGACGCGCCACAGGCGGAGCAGGGGAAATCAGCGCGTCGGGGCAGCGCGGGCGGCCTCTTTCTCCAAGCCCCGCATCCGCTGGCCGATCCGCGCTCGGAGGGCTATGCTCCCGGGGCGTTGGTTCTTTTTCGGGTTTCTTTGGTGATAGTTCAAAGCAGAGGTTCTCGGCATCAGATGACCAAACCGATCTCTCCAGCTGGCGCGGGCAAAGGCCGAGCCTTGGCTCAGGAGCGCGTGGTCGACCCGTTCTCGCGGGAAGAATTGGCGCGCCTCTGATGCGCGTCATTGGCCTCGCCGGATGGAGCAGCGCGGGCAAGACGACCTTGATCGTCAAGCTCATCCCTTGCCTGATCGCGCGCGGCTTTTCGGTCTCGACGCTGAAACATGCGCATCATGGCTTCGATGTCGATCAGCCGGGCAAGGATTCCTATGCGCACCGCGAGGCGGGCGCGAGCGAGGTTCTCGTCGCCTCCGCCAATCGCTGGGCTTTGATGCATGAACTGCGCGGCGGCGATGAGCCGCGGCTCGGCGCTTTGCTCGCGCATATGAGCCCCGTCGATTTCGTTTTGGTCGAGGGTTACAAGCGCGACCCCCTTGGCAAGATCGAGGTGCATAGACTGGCCAACGGCAAAGCTCTGCTCTATCCAGATGATCCCAGCATCAAGGCCTTCGTAAGCGATGCGGGCGGCGAGGGCTTGCTTCTTCCCTATGCCGATCTCAACGACGTCGAGGCGGTGGCGACGCTCGTCGAGCGTTTGGCCGCGCCGCTCGACGAAACGATTGCAAGGCTCGAGCGCGGCGCTCTGGATTTCTAAGGTTCGACCTTATGGCTCAACTCAGCAAGGATAGCTTTGCGGCCGACGACAGGCTGATGACGGTCGACGAGGCTGTGGCGGCCATATTCGCGCGCATGCCGTGCATTGAGGACGTCGAACCTGTTTCCCTGATCGAAGCTGAGGGCCGGGTGCTGGCGCAAGATCTCATCGCGCCGAGGGATTTGCCAGGCTTCGACAATTCGGCCGTGGACGGCTTCGCCGTGTGCTTCGACGATTTGGCGCCAGCGGTTGAGACCGTGCTCGATCTCGGAGGAAGGGCGGCGGCGGGCCATGCGCTTGCGATTACCGATTGCCGGACGGCTGCGGGTTTCGCAGGAAAGGCGGTGCGGATCTTCACAGGCGCCGCCATGCCGGAAGGGATGGACACGGTTTTCATGCAGGAAGACTGCCGACGCATCAGCGATGGGCGCGTCAGCCTGCCGCCCGGCCTTTCGCGCGGCGCCAACCGCCGCCTGCGTGGCGAAGACATCAGCGTCGGCGAGACCGCGCTTCGGGCGGGCAGGCGTCTGCGTCCGGAAGATCTGGGCCTTGCCGCCGCGCTCGGCTTCGACCGCCTTGGCGTCCGACGCAGACTGAAGGTTGCGATTTTTTCCACCGGCGATGAAATCGTTTCGCCCGGCGAGCCATTGAAGCCGTCCGCCGTTTATGACGCCAATCGCTTTCTGCTGCAGGGCTTGCTGCGCCGCCAAGGGGTGTCGGTCACCGACCTTGGCGTTCTCGCCGATGACACAGCGGAAATCCGCGCGGCGATCCGCGCCGCTGCGCGCGAGCATGATCTCGTGCTGACTTCGGGCGGCGTCTCCATGGGCGAAGAAGATCACGTCAAGGCGGCGATTTGCGACGAGGGCGCGTTGGTGTTCTGGCGGCTCGCCATCAAACCGGGACGCCCCGTCGCAATGGGCGTCATCGAAGGCGTCCCCTTCGTCGGACTGCCGGGCAATCCGGTTGCGGTTTTCATCGCCTTCGCCTTTATCGCGCGTCCCCTGATCGCGGCTCTATCTGGCGCTGAATTCGAGCCGGAGCGCAGGTTTCCGGTGAAGTCGGGTTTCGCTTACAAGAAGAAAGCCGGCCGGCGCGAATATGTCCGTGTTGTCGTGCTCACGGATTCGACGGGAGCGCTGGTGGCGGAGAAATATGGCGTCGAAGGCGCGGCGGTTTTGACCTCGCTGACGCGCACGCATGGGCTTGTCGAGTTGCCGGAGGACGTCGTCAAAGTCGCCCCCGGAGACGTTATCAACTTCATCGACTACGATCTGATCCGCTGAAGCCGGACCTTATCTGAAAAGCTCAGACGTCCCGATGCCTTCGCCGAGTGAGAGGGATCGGAGTGCCGCGATTTTGCATAGCTGCCGATCAACTTTGGCGTAGCGATGGGCCGAGGCGCCCAAGACCGCATTGGCCTCGCGGCGGTTGCCAGAGGTTTGCTGGAACCAGCCAGACGGCGTCGACAAAGTCTGGCCGAGCGGGTTCGTTCCGGGAGTGCTCCCGCGAGGCGCTCGCAAGAGCCGGGACAAACCAGCCGGGGCGGGTTGATGTCTGCTTCGCGAACGTCAAAAGTCCAATATCGAAATAGAATAGATAAGAAACATGTGTCTTGCAGCCAAATAAGCATCCGTTTAAATATAATACCCGCAACATACGCGGAGGATGCTATGTGTGACCTGTTAAATGAAAGAATTAGAATAAATAAAATCTTGCAACAGGCGATCGATGACGGCTTTGGTGAATGGTCGATAAAGACCGATGAACTGGTGCAACACTGCTTTCTTGCGCTGCAGGCCTATTACGACGGATCTTGCGTCGAAGAATGCTTGAAGAAGAAAGCCGAGGAGTTTGTATCTTCCCATCTCGCACGAGCTAGCACGAACGATCGGCCCTCGGCGAGGAAGCAGGCGGCCGGCTGAACGCACAGTCCAGCAACATGTCTCGACCCTTGAAATCGATCCATGACCAGACGGATGGCGCAATGGTTCAGAATCAAAAACATGCAACGGAAGTCGCCGGCGTTCATGCCGACGCCCCGGCCGAACATCTCTTCTTCGCGCAATACCGCTATTGGATGGCGGGCTATACAACACGAGACATGTTCTGCTGGGACTGCGCCTGGGACGTTTTGCTGCGTTACGTTTCACTCGACGCCGGCAAAGCGCTCTATGCCGAATTTCATCTTTTCACGCGGGTCCTGAACCAGCGTTCGCAAAGGCCGATCGGTTGGCTGCCCGACGTTTGCCGCTGCCTGTGCCGGGACGAATATTGGGTTCTCAATCTCGTCGGCGCGTCGCAGCAGAATAATTCGCATGAGGAATTGCTCGCCGCCGCCGAACTCGTCGGCATCGACGAGGCGCGCATCCTGCTCGCCGCCAGCCGCTCTCTCGGCCGGGCGCTCATGGCGGAAAACTTCGTGCTGGCCCCCTTCGGTGGCGTGCTGACGAGGACCATCGCGCAGGCGCCGTCTACTGGCGCGTGGCCTGGCACACGGCATTGAGAGTTTGGCGCGCGGCGCGCCTACCCGGTCTGCGCCGCCTCAAACTGGCCGGTGAGCTCCAGCCATTCTTCCTCGGCGAGCAGCAGGGTTTTTTCGAGTTCGCTGCGCTGCGCGGAAAGCTGGGCGGCCTTCGCGGGGTCTTTGGCGAAGCTCGCGGGATGGGCGAGAGCCTTGTCCACGCGCTCGATAAGGTCCTGGAATTTCCGCATTCTCTCTTCGACCGCCCAGATGCGCTTCTTCAGCGGCGCTGACTCTTTGCGGCTTGGCGCGCTCTGCCGTTGCGGCGCCCGCTCCAACTCCAGCGCCCGTTCTTTCTTGCCTGCTTTGCCGTTGCCGCCGCCGGCGCGATCGAGCACATATTTCCGGTAATCGTCCATGTCGCCGTCGAACGCCTTGACCGTGCCGTCCCCGACGAGCCAAAGCCGGTCCGCGCAGGCCTCGAGCAGATGGCGATCATGCGAGACGAGGATGATGGCGCCCTCGAAATCATTGATCGCCTCGATCAGCGCGGCGCGGCTGTCGATGTCGAGATGGTTGGTAGGCTCATCGAGAATAAGAAGATGCGGTCCGTTGAAGGCTGCGAGGCCCATCAGGAGCCGCGCCTTCTCGCCGCCGGATAATTGCGCGATCTTTGTGTCGGCCTTGATGTTCGGAAAGCCGAACTGCGCGCATTTTCCGCGAATTTTGGCTTCGGTCGAATCGCGCATGAGTTCGGCGACGCATTGATAGGGCGTCGCCTTTTCATCGAGATCATCGACCTGATGCTGCGCGAAAAATCCGACATCGAGTTTCGACGAGCGGCGCAGGACGCCGCCCTGCGCCGTAAGCCGGCCCGCGACGAGCTTGGCGAAGGTCGATTTGCCATTGCCGTTCGACCCAAGAAGGCCGATGCGGTCGTCCTCGGCGATGTTCAGGGAGAGACGCTTCAGCACCGGAACTTCGCCGTAACCAACGCTGGCGTCATCCATCGCGACGATTGGCGGACTTAAAGGTTTGGCCGGCGAGGGCAGGCGGAACGGCAGAATATGGCCGTCGACGATGGCCGCGATCGGCTCCATCTTCGCGAGCATTTTGAGCCGCGATTGCGCCTGCGCCGCTTTGGTCGCCTTCGCCCGGAAGCGGTCAACAAATGATTGCAGGTGCTTGCGCTGATCGTCCTGCTTCTTCTTGTGCTTCAGCAAAATTGCCTGCTGTTCGCGGCGCTGCTTTTCGAAGCTCGAATAATTGCCGCGCCAGAGCGTTAGCTTCGCCGTATCGAGATGCAGGATATGGTCGGATACGGCGTCGAGCAGGTCGCGGTCGTGGCTGATGACAAGGATCGTCGCTGGATAGCGCTGCAGATAGTCGATCAGCCAGAGCGTGCCTTCGAGATCGAGATAGTTGGTCGGCTCGTCGAGCAGCAGCAGATCGGGGGCGGAAAACAGCACAGCGGCGAGAGCGACGCGCATGCGCCAGCCGCCGGAAAACTCCGACAGCGAGCGATTTTGCGCCGCCTCGTCAAAGCCGAGGCCGGCGAGAATGCCGGCGGCGCGGGCGGGCGCGGCATGAGCGCCGATATCGACAAGCCGCATCTGAATATCGGCGATGCGGGAGGGGTCCGTCGCCGTCTCGGCCTCGCGCATCAAGGCGGCCCGTTCGAGGTCGGCCTCGAGCACGAAATCGATCAGCGTCTGCGCGCCGCCGGGCGCTTCCTGCTCGACGCGGCCAAGCCGCATCTGGCGCGGGTAGGATATTGTTCCTGATTCGGGAGCAAGCTCGCCCGAAATCATACGGAATAAAGTTGTCTTCCCGGCGCCATTGCGGCCGACGAAGCCAATCCGCGCATTGTCGGGCAGGGCGGCGGTCGCCTTGTCGAACAGAATCCTCGGACCCAGCCGAAGCGTGACATCGTTGATATGAAGCATGAAGGCTTGTCGCCCGAGTTGTGTTGCATTGCAAGAGATCGGCGAAGAATTGGCCTTATCAACCCGCGAAAGCGCGTCGGGCGGCATAGCGCCAGCTTTAGCTGCGACTTAATGTCGCGTGGAGCGCGGACTGTTGGGGGCTTACTTTAGCGTTGGTGTTAGAGGAATTCTAAGTGAAGCTTCCTCTGACCAGGATCAATTTTCAGCGCAAGCCGCGAAGCACAGGCGTTTTGCCCCCTGCGATGCTGCGCGTCAGGGCCCGCTGCCGCCGGAGTTACGGCTCGGTCGGTCGAAAAGGCTGATAATCGGCACGATAGGGCCAGGCTATCTTTTCGATTTACATAAGCGATTAGACGCGCTTTTGGTCAACTAATATAGGTTCACAACGGCTACATCAGCTGTTCAAGAGGAGAGTATACATGGCTGGAATTGGCGAAACAATCCCGAGTTTTTCTGTAACTGGCGTCAAGCCCGGCTTTGAAAAGCACGAAGAAAACGGCGAGAGCGCTTTCGAGACGCTCACCGAACTGAGCTTCCCTGGAAAATGGAAAATCATTTTCTTTTATCCCAAGGATTTTACCTTCGTCTGCCCGACCGAGATCGCCGAATTTGCGCGCCTGAACGAGGAATTTTCCGACCGTGACGCGGTCGTTCTCGGCGGATCGACGGATAATGAATTCGTCAAGCTCGCCTGGCGGCGCGACCATAAGGACCTCGCCAAGCTGCCGATCTGGCAATTCGCCGACACCAATGGCTCGCTGACCGACGGCCTCGGCGTCCGCTCTCCAGCCGGCGTCGCCTATCGCTATACCTTCATTGTCGATCCCGACAATGTGATCCAGCATATCTACGCGACCAATCTCAATGTCGGACGCGCGCCGAAGGATACGCTGCGCGTGCTCGACGCCTTGCAGACGGATGAACTCTGCCCCTGCAATCGCGAGGTCGGCGGCGACGTTCTCAAGGCGGCGTAAGGCGTATGTCGATCGACAGCCTGAAATCGCAGCTGCCCGACTTCGCCAAGGATGTACGCCTGAACCTCGGCGCGATCGCGAACGACGACAGCCTCGGCGAGCAGACCAAATATGGTCTGCTTCTCGCCTGCGCCATCGCGACGCGCAACGCGGATGTCGCGGCGGCTTTCGATCGCGAGGCGACGTCGCATCTAAAGCCCGAGGCGCGCGACGCCGCGCGCTCGGCTGCGGCGATCATGGCGATGAACAATGTCTATTATCGCTTTGTTCATCTGGCCTCGAACGCCTCGTACCGGACCTTGCCCGCCAAGCTCCGCATGTCGGTGATCGGCGCTCCGGGCGTGCCAAAGACCGATTTTGAACTGTGGTGCCTTGCCGTCTCGGCCATCAACGGCTGCGGCGCCTGCATAGACTCGCACGAAAAAGTGTTGATCGAGGCAGGCGTTACGGAAGAGGCCATTCAGACGGCGGTTCGTTTCGCCGCCATCGTTCAGTCGGCCGCGGTGGCAATCGAAGCCGCGCGGCTGCCGGTGCTGGCTTAACGGCTCTCAAGATCCACGCACGACAACATTCATTCCGGAGGCTTTGAGAGGGCCTCCGGAATGCTCTTTTTGATGAGTTGCGACAACGCCTCGATCGCTGGGCGGCGCGGGTTCGTCGGCCGCGAGATAAGGCGGATCAGCCGCGAAGTGTGCGGTCCACGCAGCCGGCGCGCCGCAAGATTTCCCGGCAGGCGCGGCTCATCGAGCAGGGCAAGGCCCGGCATCAGCGTCATCCCGTAACCAGCCGCCGCCATATGCAGCAGAGTTTGCAGACTCGTCGCGCGCATATCCGCCATATCGCCCTCGCCACGCCGCGTATGCTGACAAAGCTCGAGAGCCTGGTCGCGCAGGCAATGGCCGTCGGCGAGCAGCAATAGCTGCTGCGGATCGATGGCGCTCGCCTCCACAATGTTGCCGGCGGCCAGCGGGTGGTCTTGCGGCAGAACCAGGAGAAACGGTTCGTCGAACAGGGGCGTAATCTCGAGCGCGTCCGTTTCGGGATCGGACGCGATGAGCGCGGCGTCGAGTTCGCCTTGCAGCACCGGGTCGATCAGCCGCGCGGTCAGATCTTCAACGAGCGCGAGCGGCGTTTTCGGCATCTGCGCGCGCGCGTTCGGAAGGACAAACGGCATGAGATAGGGGGCGAGCGTCGGAATGACGCCGAGGCGCAGCGGCCCCAGCATCGGATCGCGGCTGGCCTTGGCGCAGGCAATGATGTCGTCGGCGGCGGCGACCGCGCGTCGCGCGTGTGACAGAATGAGGTTGCCGGCGGCGGTCGTCGTCAATGATTTGCCGACGCGCTCAAAAATGGCGACGCCGAGCTCTTCCTCGAGCTTGAGAATCTGTCCGCTCAGGGTCGGCTGGCTCACATGGCACGCCATCGCGGCGCGACCAAAATGCCTGAGATCGGCCACTTTAATAATGTAGCGGAGGTCGCGCAGGTTCATGCCGCCACGAATATCAATCCTCTATAACCAATACAACCAGAGCTTGATGGTCCAGCCGCCCGGCGTGAGCGTTGCGGCGGGTTGCGGGCGTCGGCGCGCGCCTCTATAAGCGGCGTGATTTTAGCCCCTCCCTGCGCAAAGGACGACCGCAAATGGCGATCGAACGCACTTTCTCTATTCTCAAGCCGGATGCAACGCGGCGCAATCTCACCGGCGCTATCAACGCCCTCATCGAAAAGGCGGGCCTTCGCATCGTCGCACAGAAGCGCGTGCAGATCACGCGCGCCCAGGCCGAGACCTTTTACGCCGTGCACAAGGAGCGTCCGTTCTTTGGCGAACTCGTCGAGACGATGATCGGCGGTCCGGTCGTGGTGCAGGTGCTCGAAGGCGAAGACGCGATCAGGAAATACCGCGACGTTTTGGGCGCCACCGATCCGTCAAAAGCAGCGCCGGGCACCATTCGTAAGGAATTTGCGCTGTCGGTGGGAGAAAATTCCGCGCATGGCTCGGACGCGCCGGAGACCGCCGCGATCGAGATCGCGCAGTGGTTTTCCGGAAACGAGATCGTCGGCTGAAACTTCACGACTTCATAGGGCGTCTTAATTTGACGCCCTATTCCATTGAATTTGCTGTGCTGGATCAATTAAACCAAAATACTCGTCATTCGCGACTGACCGCTGCAT
Organism: Methylocella tundrae; assembly: GCF_901905185.1. Classification (GTDB taxonomy): domain Bacteria; phylum Pseudomonadota; class Alphaproteobacteria; order Rhizobiales; family Beijerinckiaceae; genus Methylocapsa; species Methylocapsa tundrae. The sequence continues at coordinate 13,903 of NZ_CABFMQ020000073.1, read as the reverse complement.
TGGCGGCACGCTCAGGCAGGCGGATTGCGTAGCGAGGCCGGCGCGGCTGCGCAGTCATTCGAAAACACGCGATTGCCATCGACGCGAAGCATTCCGGCGGCAAGACGTTCGAGCGAGGCCGGATAGATAATGTGCTCCTGCTCTAGCACGCGCGCCGCCAAAGATTCCGGCGTATCATCGTCGAGCACCGCTACCGCCGCCTGCGCGATGATAGGGCCTTCATCCATGGCGGGAACGACGAAATGGGTCGTGCAGCCATGAATTTTGACGCCATCGGCGAGAGCGCGCTCATGCGTGTCGAGGCCCCGATAGGCGGGCAGCAGGGCGGGGTGGACATTCAGCATCCGGCCCTGCCATTGCGCGATAAACCACGGGGTCAGCAAGCGCATAAATCCCGCAAGGCAGATAATCTCGATGCGATGCAGTTCGAGGAGAGCCTGCATCGAGCGCTCGAATTCCTCGCGTCCGGCATAGATTTTATGGTCGACGGCGGCGCAGGCGATGCCATTGGCTTTGGCGAAGGCGAGACCCGGCGCGTCAGGCCGGTTCGACAGCACGAGTGCGATCTCCGCCGGAAAAGCCGGAGCCCGCGCGCGCCTGACCAACGCCTGCATGTTCGAGCCGCGACCTGAGATCAAAACCGCGGTGCGCTTGCGCCGGATGGTCAAAGCGCAAGCCGACCGGTGAAGGCGACGCGTTCGCCGGAGGCCTCGATGATGCGGCCAAGAGCGATCGGCTCGTCGCCGGCCGCGCGCAACGCGGCGACGATGGCTTCGGCCTCCGCAGCGGCGGCGACGAGAACCATGCCGACGCCGCAGTTGAAGGTGCGCAGCAATTCCGCCTCGCTGACGCCCCCAGCGCTCGAAAGCCAGGCAAAAACGGGTAAGACCGGGATCGCTGCGAGATCAATTTCCGCGCAAACGCCGGGGGGTAAAACGCGTGGAATATTGTCGGGAAAGCCCCCGCCGGTGATATGGGCCAATGCCTTGACGCCGCTATGAGCCGCGAGAACAGGCAAGATCGTCTTGACATAGATGCGGGTCGGCGTCAGCAGCGCTTCGCCGAGACTTTTCTCCGGCGCAAAGGGAGCGGGCGCGGAAAAGCTAAGGCCGCTCGCTGCGATGATCTTGCGGATCAGCGAAAAGCCGTTCGAATGCGCGCCGGATGAGCGCAAGCCGATGAGCAGGTCGCCAGCCTTGACGTCGCCTCTTGGCAGGAGTTTTCCGCGTTCGACCGCGCCGACCGAAAAACCGGCGAGATCATAGTCTGCGCCGGCGTAAAGGCCCGGCATTTCGGCGGTCTCGCCGCCGATCAGCGCGGCGCCAGCCTCGACGCAGCCCCGCGCTATGCCTTTGACGACGGCGGCCGCGACGCCGCCGTCGAGCTTGCCGCTGGCGTAGTAGTCAAGGAAGAAGAGCGGCTCGGCGCCCTGAACGATGAGATCGTTGACGCACATGGCGACGAGATCGACGCCGATCGTATCGTGAATGCCTGTCTCGATCGCGATTCTGACCTTGGTGCCGACGCCGTCGTTGGCGGCGACGAGGATCGGATCATTGAAGCCTGCCGCCTTGAGGTCGAAGAGGCCGCCGAAGCCGCCGATTTCGGCGTCGGCGCCGGGGCGTCGCGTCGCCCGCACGAGGGGTTTGATGGTCTCGACCATGGCGTTGCCGGCGTCGATGTCAACGCCCGCGTCTGCATAGGTGAGGTTGATTTTCTTGGTCATCTGGCGTCCCGCGTCGATCGTTCAGGGCTAGCGTTTCCCGCGCTGCAAAGCAAGGTCGCGCCGCGCCTTCGCAAAGGGCCTTGATTGCGCGGCCGAGCCATCGGCATTCGGCCATGGAAAAGCGCTGCGCCATCCGTTGAAGTTGCGCATCAGGCTGGGATTTATCCGCGGCCATGCTAGTTTGACGGAGCTTTCAACGTTTTAGACGCCTTGAACTGACAAAACGAATGAAGTTTTTCAAAATTGGCAGCCTTCCCAATTTGATTTCGCTGGGCCGCCTCATTCTGGTCCCGGCCATCATTTCGCTCATCGCGGCGCATCGCTGGAAAGAAGCCTTCATCTGCTTCATTATTGCCGGCGCCTCCGACGCGCTCGACGGCTGGATCGCGAAAACCTTCGATCTTCGCACGCAGCTTGGCGCCTATCTCGATCCGCTCGCCGACAAGGCGCTGATCGTCTCGATCTATGTCGCCCTCGCGATCACAGACGTCATTCCCGCGACCATCGCTATCCTCGTCGTCGCGCGGGACGTGATGATTATTGGCGCTTTTATCGTGTCGCGGCTTCTCGATAAACGACTCGAAGTCAGGCCGCTTTTGATCTCGAAACTCAACACTCTGATTCAAATCCTGTTTGCCGCTCTGGTTCTTAGCGTCGAGGCCTTCGGCGTACACAAAGGCGCCTGGTTCGATGTGTCGCTCTATGCCGTCGCCGGCCTCGCGCTCGCCTCGCTCGGCGCTTATCTTAGCCAATGGATCCGGCATATGAGCGCTTGACGTCGGCCTCATGGTAGAAGCGCGCTACGGGCCGGCGTCTGCTATTCTTTTGCTAGCGGCCGGGCGAGCCGCCGCGCCTCATCGCGCGGCGGCTCGCATGCGAAGGTAAACGGAACACGAATGATGCGGCTTGAATGGCAGATCGGCTTCTGGATCGGCGCGCTGGTATTGCTCGTCCTGCTGCTTTGGCTGTTCAGCGGCGTGCTGCTGCCTTTCGCCGCGGCGATGGCGCTGAGCTATCTGCTCAATCCCGTGGCGGACCGTCTTGAACGGCTCGGTTTCAGCCGCCTTGGCGCAACGCTGCTCATTATGGCCGGGTTCGTCCTCGTTCTCGGCCTTTTCCTCGTTCTCGTCATGCCGGCGTTCTGGCGCCAGCTCGCGAGCTTTTTGCAGGCGCTGCCTTCCTATGTCGTCAAGCTCGAGGACTTGATTACCGATCTCAGCGTGCGCCTCGCCCAGGATCACGGCGCCACCATGCTTGAAAAGCTCGGCTTCGGCAAACAGGCGTCGACAGACCTGCGCAATTCGACAAGCGATCTCGTCAATCAGGCGGCGCAATGGGCCGGGACATTCGTCAAGTCGATATGGAGCAGCGGCGCCGCACTGATCGGCCTCTTGTCGCTCCTGGTGCTGACGCCGGTTGTCACTTTCTACATGCTGCTCGACTGGGACAAGATGATCGCAACGGTCGATAGCCTCGTGCCCTTGCGCCATCGCCAGACCGTACGCGAATTGGCGCGCGAGATCGACGCCGCCATGGCCGGCTTTCTGCGCGGCCAATCCCTTGTCTGTCTGTTTCTTGGCCTCTGGTACGGAGTCGGACTGTCCCTTGTCGGCCTCAATTTCGGGCTTCTCATCGGCATATCGGCGGGGCTTTTAAGCTTCATCCCCTATGTAGGTTCGCTGACTGCATTGGTGCTTTCCTCGGTGGTGGCGCTCGTCCAGGGCTGGCCGGAGTGGAAATTGCTGGCCATGGCGCTCGCGGTCGTTCTCTCCGGTCAATTCCTGGAAGGCAATGTTCTCTCGCCAAAGCTCGTCGGCGAATCTGTCGGCCTGCATCCGGTCTGGCTGATTTTCGCCTTGCTGGGGTTTGGCAGCCTGTTCGGCTTCACGGGGCTCATCACCGCGGTGCCCCTCGCCGCCGCCGCGGGCGTGATCCTGCGCTTCGCGGTCAGGCGCTACCGCGAGAGCAAGCTCTACAAGGGAATCGATGCAGCGCCTGCGAAGATTATGATCGAGGCCTCGTCCGTGCCGGTCGAAAAGCGTGGCTGACATGACCGCCGAAGAAAAAGTCCCGCTTCGCTCCCGGCAACTGACGCTGGAGCTTCCGCTCGCGCCCGGCTTCGGACCTGAAGATTTTTTTGTCTCGGGCTCAAACGAGAGCGCCTATGCGATGGTCGAGCGCTGGCCTGCCTGGCCTGACCATGTGCTTATCATCAAGGGGCCGCGAGGCTCGGGCAAAAGCCACCTTGGCGCGATCTGGGCGGCGAATGCCGGCGCTAGAATCCTTCCCGCCGCATCATTGGGGAACGCCGAGATCGAGGCGCTCGCCAGTTCTGGGCCTCTGCTTCTGGAGGATCTTGAGGCTCTCGGCTCCGCGCAGACGCAGCTTTTTCATCTCATTAATCTCATACGCGAGAGCGGCGCCGCTCTGGTTCTGACCGCGGAGCGTCCGCCCGACGCCTGGGGTCTCGGCATCGCGGATCTTCTGTCGCGCCTGCGTCTTGCGCCCTGCGTCGAAATCGGCGCGCCGGACGACGCCCTGATGCGCGCTGTTCTCGTCAAGCTTCTCATCGACCGGCAGCTCGTCGTCGACATCCGCGTCGTCGATTATGCGGCCCTGCATCTCGAGCGCTCACTCGACGCCGCGCGCATCTTCATCGAAGCGCTGGACCGGGAGGCGCTGGCTCGCAAATCCCGGATTACGCGGCAGATGGCGGCAGATGTGCTGCGCGCACTTTTGAAGGCCGACGCCGACGATCTTACCGCCATCGATGAAAAAGAATGACGTCTTGGGTCTCCAGTCGGCTTGCGCCCCCCGCGGGGGGAGGCGGTGCGCGCCCGGGGGCGCTCGTGAGTTCATTTATCCGTCGCTTCAAGCGTTGCGCGCGGCGAAGCCTTTATCTATAAGGGCCGCAGTCGGAGTGTAGCGCAGCCCGGTTAGCGCACTAGTCTGGGGGACTAGGGGTCGTGGGTTCGAATCCCGCCACTCCGACCATCTATCTGCCTGATCTATAATTACTTTCAGTTCTATACGAGGTCGTGACAAAACGGTCGACAATAGAACATAACGGCATCAAACGCATAGGCTGGAGCAGAAAGTCCCGAAGAAAGTCCCGAAGTTGTTCATGTTTCGGACGTTCCCAGCCGGCGCCTGCTCGCCGCCTCCATTCCTGCCAGGACTTCCTCATCCAAGACGTGCGCATATTTCGTCGTCGTCTCGATCTTCGAGTGATGCAACGCTTTTTGCACGAGCTTGAGGTTCTTGGTCTCGCGCAGCAGTTTGGTGGCGAAATCATGCCTCAAATCGTGAAAGCGCAGATCCGCGGGGATGCTCGGCCCGCCGCCCCGATTCTTTGCGCGCCGCCACATCGTCTTTAAGCCCGATGCCGTGATCGGTTTCCGCGCCCCCCTGGCGTGGCCTTCCTTGCCCGGCTTGGCGCGCGCCGCCGCATAGGTGAAGACATAGTCGGTCGGATTGGCCATCTCCGACATAAGAATCGCGCGCATCTCAAACGTAATGGGATGGTCGATCAGCTTGCCGCCCTTGCCGATCGTCCTGATTCGACCGCCGGCCAGGTCCACGCTGTCTTTTCTCAAAAGGCATTCCGACAACCTGAGGCCGGCCGCGCGTGCAAAGCAGACCAGCGGCAAAAAATCGCGTCTGACAGCTTCGCGAACCGCGCCTTCCTCCGCCGCGCGCACCTCGCGGACACGCTCGGACGGCTCTTTGAGCAAGTGCTTCCGCCAGTCCGGCTCGTTCTTGAGGGGGATGCGCCAGACGCGCGCCGCCCGATTGAACAGCTTCTGCAAGGGCTCAATGGTCGAGCGATTAACTGTCGCCGCGGCGATCGTCGGGGGCGCGATGCGCTTTTTAGGATTCTGGGGATCGCGAACCAGCTTGCGGCCGCGCGCGGTTTGAGCGCGCCGCCAAGCGACGAGCTTTGCAACATCGTCGTCCGAAATCTGGTCCAGCCGCATCGTGTTGCCGAAGTAATTGCAAAGCCGGTTGAGATTGGTGAGGGTCGTTTCGGCGCCGGAATGGTGTTGGCCGACCTCAGTCCAGTAGCGCTGCGCTGCGACGCCCATCGTCAGCGGACCGCCGGCGACAGACTCTTGTGCCTTGAGCGCGGCCTTCGCCTTCTCTTTTTGGTCTTTTTCTACCGCTTCCGCTTCTCTTCGCGAAGTTTGGCCCGTAGAGCCTGAAAATCGAACACGTCGGAACTGGAAGTCAAATTGGTAGACCGCCGAGTTTTTCGGCTTGTAGACTGACACGACCGCCCTCCGAATTCCTTGCGCTCGCGCTTGAAAGCTTCAATGTCGGCCGGATCGAAAGCATAATGCTTACGCATCTTGCCGCGTCCCGTTAAAATACGGGGCAGCGTGCCATCCTTGACATGCTCTTGCAACATCCTTGGCGAAATGCAGAGGATTCGCGCGACATCCTTAGCCCGCAGCAGCTGGCCATCGTTGGCGGATTCATCCATGGCCGCCTCCGTTGGCCCATATCGCCTCAAAATTGCGCTTGAACGCCGCCGCGGCCTCGGCGCTTTCGAGGATGATGAGGTCATTATCCTGGCGTTTGAGGCCCGACGCGGAGAAATTTGCGGCGCCAGAGCGGAGCAGCCGGCCGTCGATGGCGTAGCTTTTGAGATGCATCAGCGGAGTTGACGCCGGTTTTACCCGGATCTCGACGCCCGGGGTAGCGCGCAGCTCCTGCAGCGCCTCATAGGGCCTGCCATGGTCGAGCAACTGCCCCTCGTAGAGATAGATGCGAATTGCGACGCCGCGATCGGCGGCTCGCGTCAACGCCTCGATCACCGCGACATCGGTCAAGACGTAACCAGCGAGGTCGATTTTCGTCCCCGCCTGGTCGATCAGCGCGACGTCGAGATGCTCGAGGTTTTCCGCCGGCGCATAGTGGATCATCGCCGCGCCGGAAGCGGCGGCTGACGCCGGCGGCAAGTGTCGGCCGATCAGGATGCCGCCGAAGAAGGCGATAACCAGCGCGCCGAGGGCGACAGGCAGGTCGGTAATGATCCGACCCGTTATTAGACGCAGGCGGACGCGGCGGGTCATTGCAGCGCTTGTTTTGCGTTGAGGGCGAAATGCCCTTCTGCGGCGGCGCGGACGTCGCTGAGGTTCTCGTCGATATTGGTGCAGGGACAATCCAGGCTCATCGAAGAGATGATGAAGCCGAAGGCGCGCAAGATGTCGGCCTTTTGCTTGCCAATCAAAAGCGGGTCGAGGGACTTCGCGATGGTATCGGCGATGTCTTCGTCGGTCATCGTATCACCTCCGGAAAATCATTGTGCTCGCGGCCGTCGAGGAGGCGGCCGGCGCTCATCGGGCCGAAGCCATCTGCAAGCATCGCCTCTCGGCTTTCTTCTCCTGAAAGGATGTTGGGCGCGCGGGCTTCCATATTCATCGCCATTCCTTTCAGGCTGCGAGATCGGCGGCGTCGAGACTGACGCCTTCATAATAGCCGAGCCAGTTGAGGCGCTTGAGCAGGCGAACCGCCTGCTTTTCGGCGGAGCGGTTCAGCGCCGGCTCATTGGCCGCCGGCTGCAAGGCCGGCATGATTAGATCCATGCCACGCGCCATGGCGCTCCCTTCGTGCAGGACGAGGTAATCCTGCGCCACGATCCTTTGCAGCGCGTAGAACCATACGAGGCCGGCCTTGGCGACCAGTGCGCCTTCCTGCCGGTGCTGGCGCATCACATCCTCGAAGAGGCGTTCGGCGCGGCGCTCGAGGCTGCGGCGTTTTGGCGGCAGCAGATCGGCAAACGGCTCCTCGGCGGCCTGCGCGAAAAGGTCGATCGCCTCCCGCGCCTCGGGACTCGCCGGATCATCGACGCCCGCCGTCATGACGTCGAACATCACAAGGGCGGGGAGGGCGAGCTCTACGCGGGCTTTGTCGGTCAGGCGCATATCCGTCTCGGCTAAAATGGAATGTCATCATTGATCGCCTCGGCGATCGATTTGCTGGCCTCGGCCCGCGTCGACGTGGTTCCGTAGGCGTCCGCGTCTTCGGCTGGCGGCGGCCTGTTGGATTGGCTGGTCAGCATCTGCAGCTCGCCACGGAAGCGTTCGAGCACGATCTCCGTCGCGCGGCGCTTGATCCCGTCCTTGCCGTCATATTCCCGCGTGCGGATCTTGCCTTCGAGATAGACGAGCGAGCCTTTCTTCAGATATTGCTCGACCACCTTGCAGATGTTCTCATCGAACACGACGACATTGTGCCATTCGGTTCTATCCTTGCGCTCGCCCGTCGCCTTGTCGCGCCAGCTTTCGCTGGTCGCGAGCGAGAATGTGGCGATCTGATCGCCGGCCCTGTTGTGCCGGATGTCCGGATTGCGGCCTAAATGGCCGATGAGGACAGCTTTGTTGACGCCGGTCATTGCCGCGCCTCACAGCGATGCGCGCTGACGGAAAGGGGAGCCGGCGGCATGGCTTCCTCGAGCTCTTCCTCGATCACGCGCAGGCGCTTCAGGAGCTCCGCGCGCTCTTTGCCGAGCTGGTAGCGGAGGGGTTCTGACATTTCCTCGCTCAACACCCGCGCGTCGATCTGCACGATGCGCCCGTGCAGAGTGTGGGCCTGGCGGATTGGATCATCCTGCGGCCATTCGCCGGCCTCATATCTGGCGCGCTTCCATTCCTCCCGGATTTCCTGCTGCCGTTCGGGAGACAGAAACTCGAAGATGGCGAGCGCCTCGCTCTTGCGCCGCGCCGCTGGCCCCTGCGACGGCGCGGGCCACATAGCGAGCCGCAACAGGACCGGGATGGTGAAGGCGGCGAACACGACGACAGCTATTGCGGCCGTCAGCAAATGTGCAATCGGCATGGCTTTGGGCTCCTCGATTTAGAGTCGGGCGGAAGGCTCTATTGCTCTGGCGCGCCTTCGAATGTCGGGAGTCCGGTCAGCGCCGCGGCGGTCGCAAGATCGTCCTGCACCTGGCACCGCAGCCAATATTCCGGGCGATAGAGCGCATAGGACCATTTGATCTCGCCGCCGCCGCTGCGGTAGCGCAGCCGGGCCGGAATGCGGACCGGATCGCCATCAACGAAGGCGCGGACCGAAACCATGAAGATGCCGGGAATATCGACAGGCTCGCCCTTGGCGTCGGAGTGCTGCGTCTCGAACACAACCGTCCGTTCGCCGGTCTGAAGACGCTCGGCGCGCTTGATCTTCTGGCCGACATAGATTTCGAGATTGCGCGAGAGGTTGATGACCTCGATCGGCGCGGCGAAACGCTCTTTGAACAGCAGCTCATATTCTGTGCGCTCGGCGTCCAGCGGCGCGGAGAGCTCGGCGGCGTGCTCCTCGAGGAAGAGCGCGAAGTCGCCTTGCGCCATCGCCAGGCCGTTGCCTCTCATCCAGGTCTTGAATTCATCCGTGAGCGGGAAGGCGTAATGGATGCGGTGGCAGCCAAAACGCGCTGTCTTGTCGGTTTGGTGATAGTCGATAAGCGCGGTAAGGCTGGGATCGGGCCAGCTCGTTTTCGCGAAGATCGCGGAGTGCTCGTCCTTGTGGCGATTGACGAGATCGCAGAAGCTGGCCAGCGTGGTGACCTCGGCGGTTCCGGCGCGCCGCTGTGGCGCCGTGCGGTGTGCGCTGAAGAAATTATCCAGCGCGACGATTTCCGGCTTCTCGCCATATTTGATCAGCGCCGGGACTTTTGACGGGATGCCGACACTGCCTTCGGGCGCAAGCAATTCGACGAGCTCGACCTCGCGGCTCTCGCGGGCGAGTTCGGTCAGCCGATCCAGCACATCCCGCCGGGAAACGAGGAGCGCCGCCGCGGCAGCCGGCGTCAACAGCGCCTCGCCTTGGGTGTGTTGGATCGGCGTGGCCGTAGTCTCGTTTTTCTCAACCATGGTATTCTCCTTAGTGAGGGTTTAGCCGGCGTCGCGATCGCGCTCAGTGACGCGCGGCCCGGCGAACATGTCGATCTGGCTTGGGTGCTGAACGGAAAGCGCGCCTTCATGCGTCCAGAACGGCGTGCCGGAGAAGGCCTTTTCTTCCGGCAATTTTGATTTGATCGACGGTTTGATTTCGAGACGGCCGCTATCGTAATGCACCGTCACGGCGAGGTTGATGGTGACCGTTCCTTTTTGGTCCGGCAGCGCCTCAAGCGTCTCGATCGCTTTTTCAAGATGCTCATCGCATTTCTCGATGAAGCGGCCGCGATTGAGGAGTTCAAGCATGCTGACGAAGCGGCGGATGACAGGTGATGACATTGGCTCAGGCTCCAATCGATGCGTTTGCGAGCGCCGGCAGGTAGGCGCGGAACAGCGCGTAAAGCTCATCGGCGACGTCGAAAGCCGCGCGCAGGCGGTAGACCTTGCGCAGGGGCGTCGCGGCCTCGATGTCGGGCGCCCAGGCCTTCGCGCAGGGGCTTAGAAAATCGCGGCGCTCCGTGCGTAGGGCGATGATATCGGCGCGCTTGATCTCGTCATGCTGCGCGGATGTCGGGAGAGGGAGGCCAGCCGCCGTGTGGATGGCGCGGTCGTGCCGCCGCGCGATCTCGAAAAGCGCCTGTGTCATCAAGGCGCGGCCGCCCGGATACATGCCGGCGATCTCGCACAGCGCCAGTTTGGTCGGCGTGGTGATGTCGCCAATGCGCGCCTCATGCGCGTCATGCAACAGCACGAGAGGCTTGACCTCTTCGCGCGCGGCCTCGAAAGCGATGATGGTGTGCAGGGCGACGGAGACCGGCTTCAACGCCGCGCCGCAATAGCGGTTGACGGTCGAGAGCGTGTCGGCGATCTCGCGGAAATCGACCTCGGCCGGCACGGGGTCGACCATATCGATCGGACGGCCGCGAAGGGTTTGCATCCAGATCCCGCTCATGCGAGGCCGCCCGAGTAATCGACGGATTCCTGTACGAAGGGGCTGCCAAATTCACCCGCCAGCCCCTTGGCCGCGGCGTCGAAGATCACCTCGCAAATCGTGCCGAGGGCGACGATCTCATCCTCTTTATCGACGCTGTTGCTGACGAGGTTGATGAGGAGAACGGACATTGAGCCGGCAAGGCCCTTGACCAGTTCAATCGCTGGCGATCCTTTCGCCATCGCGCGCCGCTTTTCATGCATGTAGCAGAGCGTGAACGCCTCCATCAGAAGCGGCGTCACGCGCGCCTGGACGCCGACGGCGCCGTCCTCCTTCTCGTGTTGCCTGAAGTCGTTGGCGCGCTTGTCGAGATAGGCGACAATCTCCGGCGGCGCGCTGGCGCGCAGATCCTCAAGCGTCATGGGTTTCTCCTGATAAAAAAGGCGTTTTTGAAACGGGATCGAAACGCACAAAAGCCCGGCCCGCATGGGGAAGAATGTTGCGGGCCGGGGAGTACGCGGACGGGCAGGAGGAAGACGCCCGGCCGGATGCGAAAGTGAGAAGGGCGAGCGCGAAGCCAGCGAGCAACGCCAGAGTGAGCAGCGCGCAAAAGGCGATCATGAAGGCCTCGCGCAAGATTTCGAAGACGCCGTCCGCGCTCATGAGCGGGTCCTCGCGAGCTGGCGCGCTTTGAATGCGTCGAGCTGCGAGCGCATCCAGCCGCGCCGCAGCAGATCCTCGAAGTAGACGACGCCGGCGCTGGCGAAGATTTCGAGGATGTCGAGCTTCATGAGCTCGTCGATGACGACAAAGTCCGTGATGAAGCGCCGCGGCGCGAGCGTCACGCCGATGGGGCTTTGCGGCGGATCGTAGAAGGTAGGCATCAGGCGGCCTCCTCACGGTCATCTTCGATGATGATTTGAAACGTCTTTGCGCCGCGCAGATCCGTGCGCTCGAAGAGGCTGAGGATGCCGCACGTGGTTATCTTGCCCGTGATGGACTTTTCGCCGGCGACGGCTCGTTCCGCCGCCTCGATGGCGAGCGCGAGACCACCGACTCCATCGAATCCCCAAGAGAAGAGCAATTTTCTCGTCATCACGCGGCCTCGCTGACGCGAGCGCTGATGGCGCGGCGGCGGATGCGCTCGACTTCGAGCGCGCCGGCGTCGAAGCGGCCGATGGCGGATGCGTCGAGGCCGAGCTCGGCGCGATAGCGCGCGGCGCGGCGGTCATAAATGGCAAGATCGGCGTCCGGCAGCGCGCTCAGCACGAAGCGCATGGCGCTGATCAGGATCTCGTCAGCGAGATCGCGTCGGGAAAGATTGGGAGAAAGGGCGCACATGGGCGGCTCCATCGGGTTCGATGGAGCTACTATTTTCTAAAATAGAAACTTCGTCAATATGTAGTTTGCGAAAAACGAAACTTTATTTCAGTCTCGCGGTCTGCTCAGTTCCTGTCCATCAACCATTTTACAAAACTGCCGTTTGGGCCGTAGAAGTTCTCGGCGTCCACGCAGGCAGCGGCCTCGCCGGCGCGCTGGATCTTCGGCTTGATCGTGCCGGCGATCTTCATGAACAGGTCGTGGTATTTGCCGCCGTCGCTGTAATCATCGTCGCTGATCTTGAAGGTTTTGAGCAGCAGCGCTGCCCGAGATATATCGACTTTCCATGTGGGGCATTCCGCGGCCAGCCCGATTGCATGGACATACCAAAAGGTCGCCGTCTCGACCAGGCCGGCGTCTTCGGCGCGGGCGCCGGTCGCCGCCATTGCCGCGCAGAGGAGAATGATCTTTCGCAAAGGGCTGCCGCCTTTCCAGAATTATCCAGAATATTTTGCAACAATGGGATAGGCGTTGGCCCAGATGGATTTAGAAAGCGTAATTTGCTTTGGGGCGCCTTGTTGCGGGTTGATGCGATCCGACTCCCAGTTTTCCTCGGTCTCACCGAGATGGCGAGCAATGATAGCCTTGAAAGAGCGCGAGACCGCCTTCGTCGTATAGAGCGCCGTCCTTCCCGTTCTGGGAGCGAGCAGGGGGTTGACGATGACAGTGTCGCCGATCTCATAGATCGGCGACATGACGTCGCTTGAAATGATGAGGCCGAAGCCCTCCCTGGAATTGCGCAGGAACCACGGTCGGGGGACCCGATCGAATGGCTCCCTTGAGACCTGCATGTTGCTGTCGGGCCCCGGCTTCGCGGCGAGGATCTCCATGCTTTCCGCCGCCGGGAAAAAGCGCAGAAAATCCGGCGCCTCCGAAATCGCATTCGCCGGAGAAGGCGGTTGGTTGTCGGCGACAAGTCTCGACACCGGAACCGCCGGCGGCGCATTTCCGAAATAGCGGGCCATTGCGGGAAGCTCGGCGGCGGCGATTTCGCGCTCGCCCTTCAGGATCTTCGATACGACCGGATCTGACACGCCCATCTCATCAGCGAGAGCGCGTTGCGTCTTGCCGGGCTCGTCGAGGTTGAGTCTCATCCATTCGATGAGGGCGGATTTATAGGCCGCGTAAGTCGATTGATCAGTCATTCCTGAATTATTTTCGAAAATCTCAAAAATGAATAGCTGATAAAAACGAAACTTTTTAGCTTGACGAAGTTTCGAAAATAGAAAACATTGAGGCATGGACAGCCAAGCACGATACGTCATCGACAAATGCGGCGGACCGAAAGCGGTCGCGACGATGCTCGGGATCAAGCTCGCGAGCGTTTACAAATGGACTTATCCGAAAGAACGCGGTGGCACGAACGGCCTGATCCCATCGACCCATCAAGGCGAGCTGCTGAACAGGGCGCGCGCGGCGGGCATTGAACTAACCCCCGACGACTTTTTCCAGTTTGCCGAAATCGTCGCGCCGGCGGAGGCGCCCCCTTTTTCCACAGCAGGAGGCGTCTCATGACGTCCGAACGTCTGGCTGAAGCTGAGCCGCCGGTCATCGAGGAGATCGAGGGCGGCCATGTGATCGGCGAGGGCGGTCTTGTGCATATCGAGATCGGGCCGCTGAGCCTTTCCCTGACCGGCGATGAAGCCGATGAGATCGCCGCCGCGATCGAGCGCGTCCGGGCGCAGCAGCGCGCGGCGGAAGGCGGCGAGTCATGAGCACCGCCGCCGCAGCATCACTCTTTGGCGAATGGGATGGCCCCGGCCTGCCGCCCACATTAGGCGAGGCTATCGTCCTCGATGAAATCGATATCGCTTTCCTGCGTCTCTATTTTCCCGACTACCTGTAATGGACCGCAATCATCCGCGGCCGGGATCGCAATCATCGCAAGTTCCGGCCCACAATCATTGCAACTAGCCTCGGCGCTCGGGACCACAATCATTGCAACTGGACCCACATTGATTGCAACCG
>NZ_CABFMQ020000072.1 GCF_901905185.1 Methylocella tundrae | reverse complement strand
GATCGGACTTCCAAATCTCGTCCATGGTCGGCCCTCCGTGACGCCGACCACCCATGAATCACGCAATGCGCGTCTCGGGAATCCCAAAAATGCACAACCCCTCAAAATTCTGCCAAAGTAGTGCTAGGTCATCGACTCATTATGGCGCAACCAGATGCGTATTGAGGCGAGCTTGACTCCGGCGAGGAAATTGTCGGCTCGTTTGTCGTAGCGCGTGGCGACGCCGCGGTAGTGCTT
>NZ_CABFMQ020000071.1 GCF_901905185.1 Methylocella tundrae | reverse complement strand
GTTCGCGAAGATCATTCGAGTAAGGTCTCGCCATCCGTGCTGCCCTCCCAACGCCAGCACGTGGATTGAATCAGACCGTTGCTGATTTGGGAATCCTCCGATTCCATAAAATCGCATCCCGCTCTAGGTCATAGACCCATTATCGGGATTCCCGAATCGGCTGTGGCGTGATTCAACCTTCGGATCATGGAGGCTGAGATGGCGCGGTTTGATTTGACGGATTTCGAATGGTCGGTGATTGAGCCGTTGTT
>NZ_CABFMQ020000070.1 GCF_901905185.1 Methylocella tundrae | reverse complement strand
CACAACCGAGCCTGCCGGCCATCAGACAAGCCATTCTCGACCTCTTCGCACGGCCTCCACCCAGACGATGCCCCCACTGTGAGAAACTCATCGCCGACGCCGTCGAACCAAAAGTGCCAAAGTAGTGTTAGGTCATCGACTCATTATGGCGCAACCAGATGCGTATTGAGGCGAGCTTGACTCCGGCGAGGAAATTGTCGGCTCGTTTGTCGTAGCGCGTGGCGACGCCGCGGTAGTGCTTGATCTTGTTGAAG
>NZ_CABFMQ020000069.1 GCF_901905185.1 Methylocella tundrae | reverse complement strand
TGCCGAACAAGCCGCGGGGTGTTCCGCGCGTCGATGATCGTCGCGTCTTGAACGGTATCTTCTGGCGCTTGCGGACTGGCGCGCCCTGGGCGGACATTCCGCGGCGCTACGGTCCGCACACAACCTGTGTCAACCGCTTCAACCGGTGGCGCAAGGCTGGTGTCTGGGACCGCATTCTCAAAGGCGTGTCAAAGGCTTATGACGGCGACATCCAAATGATCGACTCATCCTCGATCCGCGTCCATCAGCACGCCG
>NZ_CABFMQ020000068.1 GCF_901905185.1 Methylocella tundrae | reverse complement strand
AGCGCTGTCCGGACCCCGAGCCGTCATCGTCTCAAGCATCACCGCAAGATGCCGGCCAAGATCCGGCTCAAGCGCTGGGTCCTTAAGGAACAATCCCACTATGCCGCACATGGCTCAAATGTCTCCCTACATATTTCGTGTCAGGAAAATAGACATCGCGGTAAGAAAAATACAAGGCCAAAAATGGAGATTTGCGCAAAATATATTCTTGACAGGCAAATCACCGATGGCCCAGGATTTAGGAAAGTCGTCTTAAGCATTTGAATTCAGTGACTTAGCCTGAGATCAAAAGCGCTTCCATCTTAGGCATATCGCCATGAAAATGTGCAACGGCTTCTGAATCCGGTTGACAACGAGCCGAGAGTTGTCTTGTCTTTCGTAAAAAGAAAGAACTGTTCCTAATAAGAATGGAGAGGAAAATGGCCCAACATGATGACCCGCGCGTTGACGGGATGTTCCGACGCGACGCCATTGGGGCGCTCCCGGCGGTCGTTCTGGTATGGCTGCTCTACGCTTTCACTTATTACACGCTGTCCGAAGTTTTCAACCAGCTTGGGTTGAGCGCCCTGATGGGCGGCCTCGCGCTTTGCGTTTTGGTTTTGAACGCATCGTCGATCATCGCGATGATCAAACACTTCAGCGAAGACAGGACCGCGATCTACAGCCGCGATCTCTACTACCTCGATCTCTTGCGGACCAACCGCGCCGGAGGGTCGAAATAATGGCTTACGAACCTCCGAAGCAATCAACCGCCGGCCAGATATTCGACGCTTTGCTGATGATGGCGCTGGTCATCGTCACCTTGTATGCGCCGCTTCTCCTGAAGCTCGCGGGCGGCGGAACGACGACGCAGGAGCTCGACGCATCGAGCTGGCGGACTCTCGGTCAGAACGCCGTCATGTCCCAGCAATGGGAGAAACTCGGATTTACGCCGGCCACCGCCGCGCCGATCATCGCCGTCCGCTTCGATTATGTCATCAACTGGGGCACTCTCGCCCTCTCTTTCGCGGTGATTATCGCATACTTCGTTGTTCTCATAAAAATATCCGACAGGCAGTACAAAGACGTCATTGCCGAGCATTTCGGACCAGCGCAGAAAATCAATAAAATCTAACTCCAGGGAGGGCGACGTGATTCTACTATTCAATATTGCGGCCTGGAGCGTCTCCGGACTGCTCATGGCCTGGATGCTGTTTGATCTCATTCGCGTCAACAGGCAGTTCGACGAAGACTACCTCTTATCTTCGCATGAAGGCGATATCGTCGATACCGAAGAGGCCGAGAAGGCGGAGGGGCTGCTATGAACAAGATCGACACTATTTCGTCGCCCGGCGGCAAGACATTTGTCCCGTCGGAAAAAAAAGTTGCGCTCTCGCGCGTGCTTGGCCCCGGACATGTCTGGGCGCTCGGCGTCGGCATCGTTCTCGTCGGCGAATTCATGGGCTGGAATTTCGCCGTCGGCAAAGGCGGCGCCGTCGCCGCCCTGACAGCCTGCTGGCTCGCCGGCATCCTCTATACCTGCGTCGCCATGATCGACTCGGAAATTACCTCGACGGTGGCGGCCGCCGGCGGCCAATATGCGCAAGCCAAGCACATCATCGGGCCGCTGATGGCTTTCAACGTCGCCCTTTATCTCGTCATGGCGTATACGATGCTCGAAGTCTCCAATGCGATTGTCGCCGGAGATCTTCTGCAATCATTCGCCACCGACCTTGGCATTGCCGGCAGCATCGACAAACAGTCGGTCATTGTCCTGACGATCGTCTTATTATCATGGTTCAATTATCGCGGCGTTCTGGCGACGTTGACGCTGAACCTCATCATCACGGCCATCGCGTTCATCTCGATCGCCGTTCTGTTCTTCTACATCAAGCCGTGGTCGGACGGTCAAAACGAACAGCTGCACGCGCTGCTGACGGGACTCCCCTATGGGACCCTCGGCATTCTCGCCTCGCTGCACTTTGGGCTTTGGTTTTATTTGGGCATAGAGGGCACGACCCAGGCGGCCGAAGAGGTTCGCTCTCCCGCGCGCTCCTTGCCGCTTGGAACCATGACTGGCATGATAACCTTGCTGATCGCGGCGACAGCGACCTGGTATATCGGGGCCAGCCTGATGCCATGGGAATATCTCGGCCAGTCGATCACGCCGCTTTACGACGCGGCCAAGCTGACGAGCAACAAATATCTTGAGATTTTTCTCTTCTTCGGGACGTTGTTTGCAACATTCGCCTCGGCCAATGGGTGCATCAATGACGCCTCGCGCGCCTGGTTCGCGATGGGCCGCGACCGTTACATGCCGATCTGGTTCGGCGCCGTTCATCCCAAATATCGTACGCCCTATCGCTCGGTCGTCTTCTTTGTGCCGATCGCGGTTCTCTTCGCCGTTTCGACGCCGCTCGATCAGACCATCACCTTCTCGATTCTCTCGGGTCTGCTCGGCTACACGCTGATGGCGATCAGCATCTTCCTGTTCAGGCGCAAATGGCCGCTGAAAAGCATCGACCGGGGCTATGTGCACCCGTTTCATCCAATACCGTCTCTGCTGCTCATGCTCCTCTGCTGCCTCGCCTTCTTCGCGGTCTATCTTGGCTACGGCACGCAGCTTCTGGCGATGATGGCTTTCTATATCGTGGCCTCGGCCTGGTTCGTCCTGCACCGGTATAAATATGTGCGGCGCGGCGACCAGTTCACCATGCCCTGGCCGCGCCCGCAGGGCTACTGATCGCCCCACCCAAGATATGGCGCGCGCTCTAGCGTTAAGGGGCGCGCGCCCTCACCAAACAGGAAAGCTGTTGATGGGCGACCCCAATTCGCAGGACAAGGACCACGCGTGGCGGCGATCGATTCTACGCGGGCTGGAGCGGCGCTTGTCGACAGCCGGCGCCAAGCGCAAACATCTTTTGGCCGATTGCCTCCCTCTTCTCGAGCGGAGCGAGATCAGGATCAGGCCGGATGGCTGGGGACAGCTTCATGGTTTTGCAGACGGGCGCGCCGTGTCGATTACGCCGTTTTCGGAAACGCTCGCCTTCCGCCGCCTGCCGCAGCTCTGGATCGCCGTAACGGCGCATTGCGATTTGCGGGCGCGTGGCGTTCTCGACGTCGTCCGTCGATCGACGAATGCTGAATTTTACGCGCCGGCCGCCGACTTGCCGACACGGTTTGCGGCGCCGGCGCAATGGCCGCCCGACACTTTGGTCAAAGGCAACGGCGCCGGGGCGCCCAGCACCCTCGCGCTCCTGACGGAGCCTCTCTCGCTTCTCTTCACTGACGCGAGGGTAAAGGAGGCGCTCGTTGCGCCCCGCGGCGTGCGGATCGTCTATCAGGCGCGCGAAGGCGTCAGAGGCGCCTATCTCCTCTTTCGCCAAAGCCGGTTTAGCGTCGATCGCCTGCACCCGGACGAGGTTTCGCCCCTTATTGCCTCGGCGCAAAGCCTCGCCAGCCTCCTCTCTTTGCCTCCCACATTGAAAAGGACCGCGAATGCCGCCGTTTGATCGTCTGGACAGCCGCATAATCCTCGCCGCCGCCATGGTTCTGCCCGGCGTCGGCCATGTCATGGCGGACCGGGCCGGGCGCGGCCTCGGCTTTGCGTTCTTCACTCTTGTTTTTGCGTGGCTGACGACGAAATTCGCCGCGCCGGACGCAAACTTCATCGGCCGCCATGCAGGGGGGCTGTTCGTTTGGGCGCTCTCCCTGACCGATGTCTACCGTATCGCGCGATCAAGAGAGATCCGCGAACAGCGGAGCCTTGGCGGGGCGCAGCGCCTTGAGAGATAGGCCTGGATCAGGAAGCTCCGCAAGACGCTTTCGCGCATCCCGCTTCAGCCGTGCTCTCAACGCTTCTCATCCGATCGACGCCGACCCCAATGCGGCGTCGGCCTGCCAATGACATTCATCATGCGACGGCGGGATCCCGCCGGGATCAATCGATCATCAGTGCGAGATCATCCAGGGCCGCGCCGCCGGAAAGCTCTTGGCCGCGCTCGGCGCCGCCGCCGTCGCCGCGCCTGATTTGCGGCTCATGCCGGCGCAGCAGGAACAGCCGGCTCCATGCCCGGCGCTCGACAGACGCGGCGCATTTGCGCTGCGTTCATTCGTAGCGAACGCCATGCGCCGCTCCTTGGACATCGCGCCCATATGCGGCGCGGTCAGGATCGCGCGAGGCGCGGAGGCGCCGCAAGCCGGACAGGGACGAGGCGCTGCGGATTCGGCCATCGGCCGGCTTTCGGTGAAGCTGCCGCATGAATCACAAAGGTAATCGTAATAGGGCATGTGCCTCCCCGTTTCATACAGGGGGAGCGGGAGCTCCCCCTTCCTCACGCTGGCTAAGGCTTAGAGATCAGGAGATAGAGGAAGATCTATGTCCCCGGTAATGAACTTCTGCGGACCGGCGGCTGTCGGATTGATGTCGAAATCGAAGATCTCCGTCGGCAGCCACAAAGTCGCGCAAGAGTTCGGAATGTCGACGACGCCGGATATATGCCCCTGCACCGGGGCCGTCCCCAGGATAGCAAGGGCCTGCGCGCCCGAATAACCGAATTTCTTCAGATATTCAATCGCGTTGAGGCACGCCTGACGATAGGCGACGTTCACGTCGAGATAATGCTGCTTGCCTTCTTCGTCGACCGAAATGCCTTCGAAGATGAGATAGTCCTTATAATTCGGCGTGATCGGCGACGGCTTGAAGATCGGCGACTTGATCCCGTATTTCGACATGCCGTCCTTGATGATGTCGACCTTGAGATGCACCCGGCCGGCCATTTCGATGGCGCCGCAGAAAGTGATTTCGCCATCTCCCTGGCTGAAATGCAGATCGCCCATGGAGAGGCCGGCGCCCGGCACATAGACGGGAAAGAACACTTTCGAGCCGCGCGACAGATCCTTGATGTCGCAATTGCCGCCATGCTCGCGCGGCGGCACGGTGCGCGCGCCTTCCGCCGCCGCTTTGGCCTTGGCGTCGCCAGTGAGCTGGCCCATATGCGCCGTCGCGCCGAAGGGCGGAGCGGCAAGCGGAGGCACGCGCGTGGGATCGGTGTTGATCAGCCCCATTTCGCGCTCGTTCCAGATGTCGAGCAGCTGTTTCGAGGGCAGACAGCCGATCAGGCCCGGATGTGTCAGCCCAGCAAATTGCACGCCCGGAACATGGCGCGACGAGGTGAACATGCCATGGATGTCCCAGATCGATTTCTGCGCCTGCGGGAAATGTTCGGTGAGGAATCCGCCGCCGTTCTTTTTGGAGAAGAAGCCGTTGAAGCCCCACTGGCTTTCCGGCTTGGGCCCGATGTCGAGGAGATCGACCACCAGAAGGTCGCCAGGCTCCGCCCCCGTGACCCCGATCGGCCCCGAAAGAAAGTGAACGATCGTCAGATCGATGTCCCTGACGTCGTCGGCCGAATCGTTATTCTTGATAAAACCGCCGGTCCAGTCGTAAGTCTCCACGATGAAATCATCGCCTGGCTTCACCCAGGCCACCATGGGGATGTCGGGATGCCAACGGTTGTGCACCTTCTCATTTGTATAGGCTGATTGGGTCAAATCGACCTTGATCAGGGTTTCAGCCATCATAGTCCTCCGTTTGGGATTGGGCGCATAAGGCGGGTGCGGCGCGCGATCCAGGTCGCGGCCGGAATTTGGCGGCTAGACTGAAAGGAAACGCGAGACGGCGGCCTCATCGATTTCGGCGCGCTCGTTTTCATGGACGATCTCGCCATTTTCCATGACGAGAACGCGATCGGCTATATCGAGCGCAAAGCTCAGCACCTGTTCCGAGACCAGAATCGACAGGCCCCGCTCATCGCGGATGCGCTTCAGCGTGCGGCCCATCTCGCGGATGATCGAGGGCTGAATGCCCTCCGTCGGCTCATCGAGCAGCAGCACTTTCGGCTTGCTGGCGAGCGCGCGCGCCATGGCGAGCTGCTGCTGCTGTCCGCCGGACAGATTTCCGCCGCGCCGTCCCTTCATTTCGAGCAGCACGGGAAACAGCGCGTAGATGTCGTCCGGCACTTTGGACGCGCCGGAGGCGGTGAGGCCGGTTTCAATATTTTCCTCGACGGTCATGGTCGAGAAGATCATGCGGCCTTGCGGCACGTAAGCAATGCCCTTGGCGACGCGCTGGTGGCTCTTGAGGCCGGCCAGTTCAGCCTCGCCCAGCCTGATCGAGCCTCTGGAGCTCGCCGCGAGGCCAATCAGCGACTTCATCAGCGTGGTCTTGCCCATGCCGTTGCGTCCCATGATCGCGACGATCTCATTGGGCCGGACCGAAAAATTGAGGCCGTGAAGGACCTCGCTTTGACCATAAGCGACATGCAGGTCGGCGACTTCGAGCATTGGAAATCTCCTTCAGTGCCCGAGATAGACTTCGATGACGCGGGGGTCAGTCTTGATTTTCTCCATCGGGCCTTCCGCGAGAATCTGACCCTGATGGAGCACAGTGACCTTATGCGCGATGTCCTCGACGAACTTCATGTCGTGCTCGATGACGATCACCGACCGGTCCTTGATGATGCGATGAAGCAGTTCCGCCGTCTTGATCCGCTCGGAAACGCTCATCCCGGCCACGGGCTCGTCGAGCATCAGGAGATCGGGATCCTGAATCAGCAGCATGCCGATCTCGAGCCATTGCTTCTGGCCGTGGCTGAGGAAATCGGCGCGCCGCTGAAGCTGATCGCTGAGGAAGATCGCCTCGGCGATTTCCTGCACCCTTTCGCGCACCGCATCGTCGCGCCGGAACGCCAGCGCCCCAAATACGGAGCGCCCGCGCGGGTATGAGATCTCGAGATTCTCGAAGACGGTAAGATCGTCGTAGATCGAGGGCGTCTGAAACTTGCGCCCGACGCCGGCCTCGACGATCTGATTTTCGCGCAGTTTGGTCAGCTCCTTGTTGCGAAACTTGATCGACCCCGACGTCGCCTTGGTCTTGCCGCAGATCAGATCGAGGACGGTCGTCTTGCCTGCCCCATTGGGTCCGATGATGACGCGTATTTCACGTTCGTCGACATAAAAGCTCAGATCATTGACCGCTTTGAAGCCGTCGAAGGAAACGGTGAGGCCTTCGACCGCGAGGAGGAAATCAGTGTCGGACATGGGAGCGCCTATTCCGCGGGAGCTTTGGGAGGAAGGCTGGCGTTGTCCCGGCTTGCGCTGGACGCCTGCCTGCCCGTGAGCAAGCGATCGAAGAGGGGTTGGACATAGGTGTTCCAGAGGCCCGCAAGACCGTCCGGGAAAGCCATCACGACGCCGATGTAGAGCGCGCCGAGGCCGAACAGCCAGAGCTCGGGGAAGCTCTCGGAGAAGCTCGTCTTGGCGAAATTGACGAGCAGGGTTCCCCAGATGGCGCCGAAGATCGACTCGCGTCCGCCGACAGCTGTATAGATCACCATCTCGATCGAGGGCACGATGCCGACGAAGGAAGGCGACATGAAGCCGACCTGGAGCGTGAACATCGCCCCGCCGATGGCCGCGAAGACCGCGGCGAGGCAGAACACGAAGATCTTGAAGTTGGCGACATTATAGCCGGAGAAACGGACGCGGTCCTCCTTGCCGCGCATCGCGATCAGGACGCGGCCATATTTCGAGCGCTTGATGAATTGCGCGAACAGCATGCAGGCCATGAGCAGTCCGGCGTTCAGGAAATAGAGAATTTCCTTCGCGTGGTCGGTGCGGATGTCCCATCCCTTTAAGGTGCGCAGATCGGTGATGCCGTTGATGCCGCCGGTATATCCTTGCTGGCCGACGATCAAGATTGTGAGGATCGCTGCGATCGCCTGCGTGATGATGGCGAAATAGACGCCGCCGACGCGGCGCTTGAACATCGCGGCGCCGACGATGAGCGCGGTGATGACCGGCGCCGCGATGACGGCGATGATGGCGAAGGAGAGACTATGGAAGGGCCGCCAGAACCAGGGGAGGGCTGTGATCTGGTTCCAGTCCATGAAGTCCGGAATGCCCGGGGTCGATTGAATTTTCGTCGCTTCCGGGTTTGACGCCTCGAGCTTGAGAAACATCGCGATGCAATAGCCGCCGATGCCGAAGAAGACGCCCTGGCCAAGGCTCAAAATGCCGCCATAGCCCCAGCAGAGGACGAGGCCGAGCGCCACGAAGGCGTAGGTCAGGTACTTGCCCACGAGGTTGAGGCGGAAGGCGTCGAGCAGCGCCGGAAACGCCACGAGAATCACCGCCGCCACGGCGAGAAAAGCGATCCATTCGCGGCGGGTCATGAATGCGCTGTCTTTGACCGGAGACAGTTTCGGGCGGGAGTTGGAAGTCATGACGCGAGATCTCCCTTCAGCGACGGACTTTGAGGGCGAAGAGGCCCTGTGGGCGCAGCATCAGGATCAGCACGACGCCAATCAATGTGATCACCTGGGCCATTGACCCCGACGTGAAGAATTCGAGCGTCGAACGGGCCTGCGAGATGGTGAAGGCCGAGGCGATGGTGCCGAGAAGGCTCTGAGCCCCGCCGAACACCACGACGAGAAAAGTGTCGACGATGTAAAGCTGGCCCGAAGTCGGCCCCGTGGAGCCGATCATGGTGAAAGCCGCGCCGGCGACGCCTGCGATGCCGCAACCGATGCCGAACGTCATGCGGTCGACCTTCTCGGTGTTGATGCCGACGGCGCCCGCCATGTCGCGATTGAGCACGACCGCGCGCACCTGCCGCCCCCAGCTCGAACGATACATCAGTATCCCGACGACGACGGTGATGAGCATGGTCAGGGTCATCACGAAAACCCCGTTGATCGGAACTTCGATGGAATCAGTCATATGAATCGCGCCCATCATCCAGGAGGGCAGCTCGACGCCGACTTCGCGCGCGCCGAAAATCGAGCGATAGGCTTGCTGCAGGATGAGGCTGAGGCCCCAGGTGGCGAGCAGCGTGTCGAGCGGGCGCTTGTAGAGATGGCGGATCAAAAGCCATTCGACGAGCATTCCCAGTGCGCCGGAGGCGATGAACGCAAGAATCATCGCGAGGAAAAAATAGATCGGAAACAGCGCCGGGAGGTAGGCCTGAAAAAATTTCGAGGTCAGATAGGTCACATAGGCGCCAAGAATCATGAATTCGCCATGCGCCATATTGATCACGCCCATCTGCCCAAAAATGATCGCGAGGCCGAGCGCCATCAGAACGAAGACGGAGAAGAGGATCAGGCCCGCAAACCCCTGCATGGCGAAGATCGAGAGGAGCTGGTCCGGCGTATAGTCTCCGAACATGAGCGGGTCTCCTTGCGAGACGAGGTTGCGACAGAAAAGCGTGGCGTGCTGAAAACGCCGCGGGCGCAAGAGAAGCGGTTTGCGCCCGCGGCGGCTCGATTATTGATAGCCTTTGGGGAAGGGGTTCGGCTCCATCAGGTCCGCCGTCTCGTAGATGACGTCATACTGGCCGTCGGTGCGCGCGCGTCCGACCCGGGTCTTCGACCAGAGGTGATGGTTTTCGTGTATGCGGACATAACCTTCCGGCGCGCCCTTGAACTCGACCCCCGGCGAGGCGGCGGCGATTTTGTCGATGTCGAAACTGTTCGCCTTCTCCGCCGTCAGCTTCCACAGCCAGGGCCCGAGATAGGCGGCCTGGGTCACATCCCCGATCACCGCGTCCTTGCCATATTTCTCCTTGAAGGCCGGCACGAATTTCTCGTTGTTGGGATTTTTCAGCGACTGGAAATATTTCATGCACGCGTAGGCGCCGGCGATGTTCTCGCCGCCAATGCCGAGGATCTCGTCCTCGGTGACGGAAATGGTCATCAATGTCTGTTTGCTGAGATCGACGCCCGCCGCCTTGAGCTGCTTATAGAAGGCGACATTGGAGCCGCCGACCACAATGGCGTAGATGACGTCCGGCTTGACCAGCTTGATTTTGTTGATGACGGAGTTGAACTGCGTGTGCCCCAGCGGAAAATACTCTTCTCCGACGACCTTGGTCTTCAAAACGTTTTCAATGTGCTTACGCGCTATCTTGTTCGAGGTGCGCGGCCAGATATAATCTGAGCCGAGAAGATAGAATGTTTTGGCGTTTTTCTCTTTCGAAACCCAGTTCAGCCCAGCGAGGATTTGCTGCGTTGCTTCCTGGCCCGTGTAGATGACGTTCTTTGACTGCTCAAGGCCTTCGTAGAAAGTCGGATAATAGAGCATTCCATTGTATTGTTCAAAGACGGGGAGCACCGCCTTGCGCGAGGCCGAAGTCCAGCAGCCAAAAACGGCCGCGCATTTATCGTCGACGAGGAGCTTGCGGGCCTTCTCGGCAAAGGTCGGCCAGTCGCTCGCGCCGTCCTCCTGGACGATCTTGATCTTGCGGCCCAAGATCCCGCCGGCGGCGTTGATCTGTTCGATCGCGAGTTTTTCGGCCTCGACGGAGCCCGTTTCACTGATCGCCATGGTGCCGGTGACGGAATGCAGAATGCCGACGGTCACGGCATCGTCCGTGACGGCTAAACCGGTCGTATTGACGGCGGATGTGGCCGGCGCGTCGGCAAAGGCGAGGCGCGGCGTCAGCCCCGCCATTGGCAGCGCAGCCATTCCCATGAGAAGCTTGCGGCGAAGGGCGGAATAATTCGGCGTGTCGTGGTCGTTCGGCATTGCGCCTCCGGCTGATGATGCAAATTGCGGAGGGGTGTCGCTCCGTTGACGCTTATGGTGTTGGACAGGGCGGCTGGGAGCGATACGTAAAATCGCGTATGTTGCACCGCAAAAGCACTGGCTTAGTGTCATCGCTGTCGGGGAAAGGCGACGTCTCCGGCGCGCCAAGGGTTGGTCAATGATCGGGTTACAAAGAATCGACAGGGTGCGGCGGCAGTATAATCAGTGGGTGGCCAACCAAACTCTTGAAGATTATGCTCTGCGCTTCACCGCCAAGAGCGCGCGCCGCTGGTCGTCTTTTCGCGTCGCGAATACGGCGCTCGGCGCAATATCCTTTCTGGCGCTTGAGGCGATCGGCGCCGCGATCACGTTGAATTACGGCTTCACCAACGCCGTCGCGGCCATTCTCGTCGTCTGCGCGCTGATGATGGCCGCCGGGCTGCCGATCTGCTTCTACGCCGCGAAATTTGGCGTTGACATCGATCTTCTGACGCGCGGCGCCGGCTTTGGCTATCTTGGTTCAACGATCACCTCTTTGATCTACGCCTCCTTCACTTTCATCTTTTTCGCCATCGAGGCGGTCATCCTCGCTACCGCGCTCGACTTGTGCTTTGGCGTGCCCCGGCCTGTCGGTTATCTGATCGCCGCCTTGGGCATCATCCCTCTGGTAACGCACGGCATCACCTTCATCAGCCGCTTTCAGCTGTGGACCCAACCGTTGTGGGCTGTGCTGCAGGTGCTGCCCTTCATCGGCATCGTGCTGTTGCAGCCAGGCGCCTTCGCACAATGGACCCATTTCACCGGACAGCGCGGCCCGGCCTCGGGCGGCTTCGACATCGCCCTCTTTGGAGCCGCCGCCGCTGTTGTCTTTTCGCTGGCCGGGCAGATCGGCGAGCAGGTCGATTTTCTGCGCTTTTTGCCGCGCGAGAAGCCCGGTCAGCGCACGGCCTGGTGGCTGGCGCTGCTATCGGCCGGACCCGGCTGGGTGGTCATTGGCGCGCTCAAACTGCTGGCCGGGTCTTTCCTCGCGGCCTTCGCCCTCGGCCAAGGGATCGCATTCGCCGATGCGAGCGACCCGACGCATCTCTATCTCGCCGCCTTTGGCTATGTGCTGCCGAACCCCGCCGTCGCGGTGGCGGTGACCGGCCTTTTCGTCTTGCTCGCACAGATCAAGATCAACGTCACAAACGCCTATGCCGGCTCGATCGCCTGGTCGAATTTTTTTTCGCGGCTGACCCACAGCCACCCCGGCCGCGTCGTCTGGCTCGTGTTCAACGTCGTCATCGCCCTCCTGCTGATGGAGCTTGGCGTCTACAAAACCCTTGAGCAGACGCTGGGCCTTTACGCCAATGTCGCCGTGGCGTGGGTCGGCGCGCTGGTCGCCGATCTCGTCGTCAACAAGCCGCTCGGCCTCAGCCCTCCCTATATCGAATTCAAAAGGGCGCATTCCTACGACATCAATCCCGTCGGCGTCGGCGCCATGCTGCTCGCCTGCGCGGCCTCAGCCGCCGCATCGCTGAATTATTTGGGCGCGACGGCCCATGCGCTGGCGATCTTCGTGGCGTTTGGCGTCAGCTTCACCGCTTCCCCGCTGATCGCGGCGCTGACGCACGGGCGCTTCTATCTGGCGCGCAAGCCAAGCCAGAGCCTGCAGGCTCAGGGCGACATCAAGTGCTGCATCTGTGAACATGCCTTCGAGCCGGAGGACATGGCGCACTGCCCGGCTTAC
The DNA here is from genome assembly GCF_901905185.1 of Methylocella tundrae. Classification (GTDB taxonomy): domain Bacteria; phylum Pseudomonadota; class Alphaproteobacteria; order Rhizobiales; family Beijerinckiaceae; genus Methylocapsa; species Methylocapsa tundrae. The sequence goes on along the minus strand of NZ_CABFMQ020000068.1, from coordinate 92,057 downwards.
GCGGGCCCGATCTGCTCGCTGTGCTGTTCGCTCGACGCGCGCTGCCATGACCTGTGCAAGCCGCAGGCGCGGGTCGGCATGCAGGCGAAGGCGCTCGCACGCCTCATTCTGCCGAAAGCCCTGCACGCGCAGCTCGACACACAGTTCATGCGTTATATCGGGGTATTCGCACTATCCGTCGGAGTGATCGCCGTCATCTTGAGCCTCGTCAATCTCGAGAGCGGGAGCGGTCAGGAGATCGGCCAGACGCTGGTTGCGAACGTGCTGTGGAAAGTGTTCTTCGCCCTCATGATCGTGGTTGGCGTCGCGGCCTGGCTGTTCGTTCTTTCCGGGCAAAGCATTCGCGCCGCTGAAGCCGAGCTCAATCGGCAGGCGAGTTTGCTGATGGCTGAAATCGAGGCGCATGGGCGCACCGACGCCGCGCTGCAAAAGGCAAAGGAGGCGGCCGAGGCCGCCAATGAGGCGAAGAGCCGCTATGTCGTGGGCCTCAGCCACGAGCTTCGAACGCCGCTCAACGCGATTTTAGGCTACACTCAGCTTCTCGAACAAAATCAGGATCTTGGAAACAAGCCGCGCAATCAGATCCGCGTGGTGCAACGAAGCGCGCGGCACCTCGCCGGCTTGATCGATGGTCTTCTGGACGTCGCGAAGATCGAAGCCGGCCGTCTGCACCTTGAACGGGACCAGGTCCGCATGGCGGAGTTTCTGGATCAGCTCGCCGAGATGTTCAAGATACAGGCCGAGACCAAAGGCATCGCCTTCGACATCGAACGCCCCGCCAATCTGCCCGTCGTCGTTTATTCGGATGAGAAGCGTTTGCGGCAGATTTTGATCAACCTCGTTTCCAACGCCATCAAGTTCACCCGTGAGGGGGGCGTCGTCCTGAGCATGACCTATCGGAGCCCGATCGCCGAATTCAAGATTGTGGACACGGGGCCCGGCATCAGGGAACAGGATCTCGAACGCATCTTTGCGCCATTCGAGCGCGGCGCCATTGGAGAGACAGAGCCAAATTCAGGCACCGGCCTCGGGCTCACCATAGCCAAGCTGCTGACCGGCATCATGGGCGGCCAGATCACAGTGCGCAGCACGCCCGGAAAGGGTAGCGCGTTCAACGTGAAGCTGCTTCTCTCCGAAGTGACGGACCCGCGGCTTCCGGGCGCGGAGCCGCGCCGCGTCAGGGGCTACGCCGGGCCGCGGTGCACGGTGCTGGTCGTCGATGACGACGACTCGCATCGCGACCTGATGGCCGACATTCTGGAGCCGCTCGGCTTTATTCTGATGAGCGCGCCGGACGGCGTGACCTGCCTCTCGCTCGTCGAGCACTGCCGCCCGGATCTGTTTCTGCTTGACGTCTCGATGCCCGGCCTCAATGGCTGGATGCTGGCCGAGAAGCTGCGCGAAGGCGGCCACCGCGAGGCCTCCATCCTGATGCTGTCGGCCAATCCCATTGACGCCCATCGCACCGCCGCTGTGGAGCCGGTTCACGACGGTTTCCTGATGAAGCCCATCGACGTTGGCCGGCTGCTCGACGCCGTGCAAAGCCTGCTCGGACTTTCCTGGGAGCTTGAGGAAACGACGCCCGCTCCCGAAGTCGTGCTGGAGCCCGCGCAACTGACGGCGCATCATCTCGCTGATCTGACGGAGCTCGGCGCGCTCGGCTTCGTGCGCGGCATTCAGTTCAAGCTCGATGAGATCGCGGCTGAAAACCCGGACGCGCGGCCGGTCGTCGAGCGGCTGCGCGAGCTCGTCGAGAACTGCGATCTGCCGCGCTACATGGCTGAACTCGATGTGTTGAACGCCAATGACCGATGATGGCCAGTTGCGTGACGTCGCCCTCGTCGTCGATGATTCGCCCGAGACGCTGTCGCTGCTGACCGACGCACTCGACAAGGCCGGCATGACCGTCATGGTCGCCCTTGATGGCGCCTCCGCGATCAAGATCGCGCAAAGGCTGCTGCCGGACGTCATTCTGCTCGATGCGATGATGCCTGGCATCGACGGCTTCGAGACATGCCGGCGCCTCAAGACCGATGCGGCGCTGCGCAAGGTGCCGGTTATCTTCATGACGGGTTTGAGCGAGACCGAACATATCGTCAAAGGACTTGAGGCTGGCGGCGTCGACTATGTGACGAAGCCCGTGATCATCGAGGAAATGCTGGCGCGCATCCGCGTCCATCTCGCGACGGCCCGCGTCGCCCAAAGCGCCCGTGCGGCGCTCGACGCGTCGGGACGACATTTATTCGCGGTGAACGCGGACGGCCATGTGTTGTGGCTGACGCCCCAGGCCGAAAAGACGTTCCTCATCGCCGACGGCGACAAGGGGTTGCTCGTCCCCGCCGAGATTCGCGACTGGGTCGCCGCCTGCAATGCAGGCGACGCGGACCGTCGCCGGAACGGACCGACGCTATCGCTGCTAAGAGCCGGCCCGGTGCGCATTTCCTATGTCGGCCGCATAGGTCCCGATGAGTTTTTATTGCGCCTCGCGCCGCAGGAAATCGAGGAGCTGCCCCCCGCCCTGTTCGAGCCGTTTCGACTGACGATGCGCGAACTCGAAGTCTTATCCTGGATCGTCAGAGGGAAATCCAATCGGGACGCCGCCGAAATCCTCGGGATGAGCACGCGCACGGTCGACAAGCATCTGGAGCACGTCTACGCAAAACTCGGAGTCGAAAACCGCACCGCCGCCACGGCGCTGGTCCTCAACCTCCTGGGAAAGGCTTCGGGATGAGGCGGAAGGCCGATCCGGCGACGCGCCCGCAGACCCTGTCAATGCTCAATTGCGCGTATTGCGCCGCAGACGAGTCCGGTTGGTAAGGTGCGGCTTGATAGATCCCATTGCCGAGCGCTATTGAATGCGGACTCGAGAGACAGCGCCACAGGAGCTTCCAACATCTCGCCATGCTCCAAAACGCCCTCGCCACGGTTTCAGCGCGCCGATGGCGGACTTGCCTTCGAAGTCGTTCGGAAATCGGGAGCGACGAGATTAAGCAAACTCCGCCAACAGGCGCCCTGTCGCGCTTTCTTTCCGTCAGCGGCGGACGCGTCCCTCATGGAGGCGATCCTCGTCAACACGGGCGGCGGCCTTGTCGAGGGCGACCGTATTTCGAGTGAAATCGGAGTGCGCGAAGGCGCGCGATTGACGGTCACCACGCAGGCGGCGGAGAAAATATATCGCTCCCTCACCGAGGAGACGCGCATCACGACCGATCTCGCCGTCGCGGAGGGCGCGCAGCTGACATGGACGCCGCAGGAAACGATTCTGTTCGACGGCGCCCGCCTCAGGCGCCGGCAGTGTGTTTCGGTGACGGAAACGTCGAGGTTTCTCGCAGCCGAGATCGTGATCTTCGGGCGCATCGCTCGCGGCGAGCGGTTCACCTGCGGCTCATTGCGGGACAACTGGGCGATCCGCTGCCGCGGTAAATTGCTATGGATGGATTGCCTGCGTCTCGACGAGGGTTTCCTCGCTGAAAAGACGCGGCGCTTCGCTTTCGGCGATTCAGCAGGCCTTGGCACAATCATCTATTTTGGCCCGGATTCGGCATCGATTTTGCCTGTCGCACAAGACGCGGCGGCGCGGCTCGGCGGAGGCGCGACGCTCGTCAACGGCGTTCTGCTCGCGCGCTTCTTGAACGACGACGAGGCGCAATTGCGGGCCGCTTCGTTTTCCTTCGCCGAGGAGCTTCACAAATCGATGGCCGGATCGGTCTGCTGGGAGAACGCATGAATCTGACTCCAAGAGAAAAAGACAAGCTCCTGATCGCCATGGCGGCGATCGTGGCGCGCCGCCGTCTCGAGCGCGGCGTAAAGCTCAATTATCCCGAGGCCGTCGCGATCATCACCGACTTCGTGGTGGAGGGCGCCCGCGACGGGCGCAGCGTCGCAGCTCTCATGGAGCAGGGCGGGACAGTGATCGGACGCGAACAGGTGATGGAGGGCATCGCAGAAATGATCCCTGAAATTCAGGTGGAGGCGACCTTTCCCGACGGAACGAAGCTCGTCACCGTGCATGAGCCCATTCGATGATCCCGGGCGAGATCATTCCCGCCGCCGGCGACATTGTGCTCAACGCCGGCCGCGCCGCCATTGCGCTTGCCGTGTCGAATGTCGGGGACCGTCCGATCCAGGTCGGCTCCCACTATCATTTCGCCGAGACGAACGCAGCGCTCTCATTCGACCGGAAAAAGGCGCTCGGCATGCGGCTTGACATTCCGGCCGGAACCGCCGTCCGCTTCGAACCCGGCCAGTCCCGCGAAGTGAGGCTTATCCCTTATGCCGGCGCGCGCGAAATCTGGGGCTTTACCGGAGCCGTCATGAACAAGCTTGGAGACGAATGACATGCCCGTCACGATCAGCCGGCGGGCCTATTCAGGCATGTTTGGCCCGACCATCGGAGACAAGATCCGCCTTGCCGACACGCAATTGCTGATCGAGGTCGAACGCGACCACACCATCTATGGCGAGGAAGTGAAATTCGGCGGCGGCAAGGTCATTCGCGACGGGATGGGGCAAAGTCAACGCTCGCGCGCCGAAGGCGCCGTCGACACGCTCATCACCAATGTCGTGATTCTCGATCATACAGGGGTGGTGAAAGCCGACGTCGGATTGAAGGACGGCCGCATCGCCGCGATCGGCAAGGGCGGCAATCCCGATATTCAGCCGGGCGTCACGATCATCATCGGCCCCGGGACGGAGATTATCGCTGGCGAGGGAAAGATACTGACCGCCGGCGGCATCGACGCGCATATCCATTTCATCGCGCCGCAGCAGATCGAGGAGGCGCTCTATAGCGGCGTGACGACCATGTTGGGCGGCGGCACGGGTCCCGCGGAGGGAACCAAGGCGACGACCTGCACGCCGGGACCCTGGCACATGATGCGGATGCTGCAGGCCGCCGAAGGCTTGCCGATGAATCTCGGCTTTTTCGGCAAGGGCAATGCGAGCAAACCTGATGCCCTCATCGAGATGGTGTCGGCCGGCGCCTGCGGTCTGAAACTGCATGAGGACTGGGGCACGACGCCCGCCGCCATCGATTGCTGTCTTTCCGTCGCCGATCAACTCGACGTCCAGGCGACGCTCCATTCCGACACGCTGAACGAGAGCGGCTTCGTCGAGACGACGATCGCCGCCTTCAAGGGCCGCACGATCCATGCCTTTCATACCGAAGGCGCGGGCGGCGGGCACGCGCCTGACATCATCAAACTCGCTGGCGAATTGAATGTTTTGCCGTCGTCAACCAACCCGACGCGGCCCTTCACGGTCAACACGCTGGACGAGCATCTCGACATGCTGATGGTCTGCCATCATCTCGATCCGCGCATCCCTGAGGACATCGCCTTCGCCGAGAGCCGCATCCGTAAGGAGACCATCGCGGCCGAGGACATTCTGCATGATCTTGGCGCGCTCTCGATGATTTCAAGCGACAGCCAGGCGATGGGCCGCGTCGGCGAAGTCATCATCAGATGCTGGCAGACCGCCGACAAAATGAAGCGCCAGCGCGGCTCGCTGCCCGAGGATGCGCCCGGCAACGACAATTTCCGCGCGCGGCGCTACATCGCGAAATATACGATCAACCCGGCGATCGCACACGGCGTCTCGCATGTCGTCGGCTCCGTCGAGGTCGGCAAGCTGGCCGACCTCGTGCTGTGGTCTCCGGCGTTCTTCGGCGTCAAGCCGGATCTGGTTCTAAAGGGCGGCGTCATCGCGGCGGCGGCGATTGGCGATCCCAACGCCAGCATTCCGACGCCTCAGCCAGTGCACTACAGGCCGATGTTTGGAGCTTTCGGCCGAAGCCTCACCGAATCGAGCCTGCTGTTCGTCAGCGCGCTTTCCATCGAGCATGGGATCGCCTCGCGCTACGGCCTCTCCCGGCCGCTGGAGGCGGTGCGCAACGTGCGGAGCGGAATTTCCAAAAAGAGCATGATCCTCAATGACGCGACGCCGGTCATCGAGGTTGATCCCGAAACTTATGAGGTGCGCGCCGACGGCCTTTTGTTGACATGCGAGCCCGCCGAAGAGCTGCCCATGGCGCAGCGCTACTTTCTGTTTTGATATGTCAGAGCCGCGCCGCGCAACCTCCGTTTTTCCCGCGCGAAGCTGGCCCGCCTCGCATGAGGTTGGGGCGGTGACGCTTTGCTGGGACGACCGGCATCGCCGTCGCATTCGTCTCAGCATGGACGGCGACGGCGGCGAATTTCTCCTCGATCTGCCGCAGGCGGCGCGCCTCGCGGAAGGCGACGGCCTCGCCCTCGCGTCGGGCGGAATCGTTCGCGTCGTCGCCGCGCCCGAGCCGCTTTTGGAGGTAAGGGCCGGAGCGTCCAGCTTGGCGCAGCTTGCTTATCATCTCGGCAATCGGCATCTGCCGGTGCAGATCCTCGGCGATGTCATTTTGATCCGCCAGGACCATGTGATCGAGGCAATGTTGATCGGTCTTGGCGCCGAATGCCGCACAGCCCTGCGCCCCTTTTCGCCCGAGCAAGGCGCCTATGGCGGCGGACATTCACATGACCACCATCATCACGATGACGACGCGCACGCGCATGGCGCGCATGGAGGCCGCCACGATCACTCCCATGGATGACGGCGCCGACTGGCTGCTGGCGCTCGCGACCTGGCTTTCGCCATCCTATCCGGTCGGCGCCTATAGCTATAGCCACGGCCTCGAATGGGCGGTCGAGACCGGTGAAATTCGCGCGCTGCCCGATCTCGTCGAATATGTCTGCGCCGTTCTCGAACTCGGCGCCGGATGGTCGGATCTCGTTCTCGCGGCCGCGGCGTGGCGCGCGATGAGGGGCGGCCGGCTGGACGAATTGGATCATGTCGCGGAACTGGCAATGGCCCTGCGCCCGACGAGCGAATTCGCGCTCGAGTCTTCGCAGCAAGGCGCGGCTTTTGCCTCGACCACATGCGCGGCGTGGCCGAACGCGGCGTTCGATGCTTTCGCAAAGGCTCATCCAGAAGGCCTTGTCTATCCTGTCGCGGTTGGCGCCGTCTGCGCGCGATGCGTCCCGCTGCCGCCCATGCTGATGGCGCTCGGCCACGCCATCGCCGCCAATCTTGTTTCGGCCGGGGTTCGGCTTGTGCCTTTGGGTCAAACGGATGGCCAGCGCGCCATCGCCGCGATGACGCCAAGGATCGCGGCGATCGCAAAGCGCGCGGCGCAGTCTGACCTCAGCGAAGTTGGAGCCGCCGCGCCCGTGATCGAGATCTACTCCATGCGCCATGAAACCCAGTACACAAGGCTGTTTCGATCATGAATTCACCAAATGGCCCGCTCCGCGTCGGCATCGGCGGCCCGGTCGGCTCCGGCAAAACCGCTTTGACCGATAGGCTCTGCAAGGCGATGCGCGATGATTGGAACATCGCGGCGATCACCAACGACATCTACACCAAGGAGGACGCTGAATTTCTGACGCGTTCGGCCGCGCTCGCGCCTGAGCGCATCATGGGCGTCGAAACGGGGGGCTGTCCGCACACAGCGATCCGCGAGGACGCCTCGATCAATCTCGCGGCGATCCAGTCGATGAACGCGCGATTTCCCGGTCTCGACGTCATCTTCATCGAAAGTGGCGGCGATAATCTGGCGGCGACCTTCAGCCCGGAGCTGGCCGATCTGACGATCTATGTGATCGACGTTTCCGCGGGCGACAAGATTCCGCGCAAAGGCGGTCCCGGCATCACGCGCAGCGACCTGCTCGTCATAAACAAGATCGACCTCGCGCCACTCGTCGGCGCGTCGCTGGACGTCATGGACAGGGATTCGCGCCGGATGCGCGGTGCGCGGCCGTTTCTCTTCACCAATCTCAAGGCTGACAAGGGCGTCGCTGAAATCGTCGCCTTCATCGAGAGCAAGGGCGGTCTCTCGCGGTCCTGAGCGCTGACGCGCCCTCGCGCCAAGCGTGGGCGGATACGTCGAACGCCCCATACCGCCTCTTCAGATAACCTCCTAGGGTTGCGCGTCGCCATCGCGGTGGTTTGCTGAGCCGCCGACCGCGACATCAATCGAGCCTATCCGAGGGGATCTGAATGAAGCTGATAAAGCGGCCTGTCGCCAAGATTTCCACCGCACTGCTCGCCGCGACCATGCTGTCGGCGCCATCCTACGCGGAAGATTCCGTCAAAGTCGGCGTGCTGCAATCCTTGAGCGGCACGATGGCGATCAGCGAAGTCACGGTGAAGAACGCCGAAATGATGGCGATTGACGAAATCAACGCCGCCGGCGGCGTTCTCGGCAAGAAGATCATTCCCATTGTAGAGGACGGGGCTTCCGATCCGGCGATCTTCGCGCAAAAGGCGACGAAGCTGGTGCAGGACGGCGGCGTCGTGACCGTGTTTGGAGGCTGGACCTCCGCCAGCCGCAAAGCCATGCTGCCGGTGTTCCAGCGCCTGAAGAGCCTGCTGTGGTATCCCGTGCAGTTTGAAGGCAATGAATGCTCGCCCAACATCATGTATTCCGGCGCGCAGCCGAACCAGCAGATTGTCCCCGCCTACGACTGGGGCAAGGAGAAGGGCTATAAAAACTTCTTCCTGGTCGGCTCCGACTATGTTTTTCCGCGCACCGCCAATCTGATACTCAAGAAGCACATCGCGATGGACAAGCTGAAAACCGCGGGAGAAGAATATGTGCCTCTCGGCGGCACGGATTTCAGCGCGGTGATCGCCAAGATTCAGGCCGCCAATCCGGACGTCGTCTACAGCACGCTGAACGGCGACAGCAATGTCTCCTTCTTCAAGCAGATGGCGGCGGCCGGCATCAAGCTTCCGGTGATGTCCTTCAGCATCGGCGAGCAGGAGGCCCAGGCCATGGGTCCGTCCCTGGTCGAGGGAAGCTACGCCGGCTGGAACTATTTTCAGAGCTTCACCAATGACGCCAACAAGAAGTTCGTCGCCGACTACCAAAAGAAGTTCGGCGCGGGCGCGGCCGTCACCGACCCGATGGTCCACGGCTATGTAGATGTCTACATCTGGAAAGCGGCCGTCGAGAAGGCGGGCAGTTTCGATGTCGACAAAGTCAGAAAAGCCGCGGTCGATCTTGAGCTTCCCGACACGCCGATGGGAGCCGTCAAATTCGCCAAGAACCAGAGCCTGTATCAAAAGGCCTATGTCGGCCAGCTCGATCCGGCGGGGCAGTTCAAGATCATCTGGCAATCGAAGGATCTGATTGCTCCCGATCCCTATGATCCGGTCGCCTTCCCCGGCAAAAAATGCGAACTCTGAATCAGACCTGAAAGAAGCGCTTTCGCAGCGTCGAGAGCGCCTCTCTTTTCTGAAAGGCATGTCCCATGGGCGCCTACACGCTTTTCGTCGGACAAATCTTCAACGGATTCAGCGTCGCCTCGTTGTTCGTGCTGGCGGCGCTGGGGCTCGCGCTGAGTTTTGGTCTGATGCGCGTCATCAACATGGCCCATGGCGAGATGCTGATGCTTGGGGGCTATCTCGCTTATCTGACGCTTATCGCCATTCCCGGCCCGCTCGGCATCATCGTCGCCATGCCGATCGCATTTCTCGGCGCGGCGCTGGTCGGCGCCGTGATCGAGATGACGGTCATTCACCGTCTGGCCTCGCGCCCCCTCGATACTTTGCTGGCGACCTGGGGCGTCAGCCTCATTCTACAACAGGCGGCGCGCAACATTTTCGGCGCGATCGGCGTCGGCGTCACGGCGCCCGCATGGCTCGACCATTCGTTTCGCGTCGAGAGCGGCCTTCTCGCCGGTCTCAACCTGCCGGCGACGCGCATATTCATTCTGTTCGTCGCCATCGTGGTTTTAGCGGCGCTCAGCGTCCTGATGGCGCGCAGCAGGCTCGGCCTGCTCGTGCGCGCGGTCAATCAGGACCGCTTCATGGCTGGCGCCGCCGGCATCAATGTTCGCCAGGTCGATTTATTGGTGTTCTGCCTCGGCGCCGGCATCGCCGGCCTTGCCGGCGTGGTCCTCGCCTTGCTTGGCCCCGTCACGCCAAACGTTGGACAAAGCTACATCGTGCCGGCCTTTCTCGTCGTGATCCTCGGCGGCCTTGGCAGCCTTGTCGGAACCACCATCGCCTCGATCATGATCGGCCTGTTTTCGGCGCTTGTTCAGATCTTCGTCGACGTCAGCATGTCGCAGGTGCTCGTGCTCGTTTTCGTCATCGCATTCATTCAATTCCGGCCGCAAGGAGTCATCGCCGTCCGGTCGAGGGCGCTGGACAGTTGACGCCCCGAAACCGCGGAGCAGAATGATGAATAAACAGCTTCCTCTCATCGGCCGCTTTCTGACGATCGGCGTGATCGGGCTCGCGTTTCTGGCCCCGTGGCTGATCTCGGCCTATGAGCTTACGCTTCTTGGCCGTTTTCTTGCCCTTTCCATTCTCGCAATCGGCCTCGTGCTGCTGTGGGGCGAGGCCGGCGTGTTGAGTTTGGGACAGGGCGTGTTCTTTGGCCTTGGCGGATATGCGCTGGCGATGAATTTGAAGCTCGCCGCTTTGGGGCCCGGGGAAATCCCTGATTTCATGAGCTGGAGCGGGCGCGACGCTTTGCCCTGGTGGTGGGAGCCTTTCGGCAATTCGTTCTTCGCCGTAATGGGCGTCATCCTTGTGCCCGGCATATTCGCCGCGCTCTTCTCCTGGCTCGTGTTTCGCCGGCGCGTCGGCGGCGTTTATTTCGCCCTGATTACACAGGCGCTGGCGCTGTGCTTTGCGACCTTGCTGGTCAGTCAGCAGCAATCGACCGGCGGGTTCAACGGCCTTACCGACTTCCAGACCTTTTTCGGCCTCGATCTCGGCTCTCCGGGAACAATACGCGGCCTCTATTGGGCGACATTGCTTTTGCTCATCGCATCATTCGCGGGCGTTCATTGGCTGCTGTCGTCGCGCTTCGGCAAGCTTTTGCGCGCGACGCGCGATGGCGAGAACCGGGTCAGATTCCTCGGCTATGATCCAGCTCCCTATAAAGTCGTCGCCTTCACGCTGAGCGCGGTCCTCGCCGGTGTCGCCGGCGCCCTGTTCACGCTGCACGCAGGTGTGATCTCGCCGGCGCTCGTCGGGGTGGTGCCATCGATCGAAATGGTGATCTGGGTGGCGATCGGCGGACGCAAGAGCCTTTGGGGCGCCATCGCCGGCACGCTTCTGGTGAATTTCGCGAAGGATCAGATCAGCAGCGCCTTGCCGAGCCTCTGGCTTTACGCTCTTGGCCTTGTCTTTGTCCTTGTCGTGACGCTGCTGCCCGAGGGCCTCGCCGGTTTGGGCTCGGGCTGGACGTCGCGGTTGAGCCGCCGCCGGCCCATCACGCCCGTCGCCTCCAACCCTGTCGCGCGCGTGGAGAGTTAGCCCATGTCCGATCTCGCTCCCTTGCTAACGGAGCCGCATCTGCTGCTGGCGGTTGACGGCGTCACGGTCGACTTCGACGGCTTCAAGGCTCTCAACGGGTTCAGCCTGACGATTGATCGCGGATCGCTTCGCGTCGTGATCGGCCCGAATGGGGCGGGCAAATCGACCTTGTGCGATACGATCATAGGCCGCGTGCGGGCGACCGACGGGCGCGTGGTGTTCAAGGGCGAGGACATCACGCAATTACCGGAGTTCGAGATTGTCCGGCGCGGCATTTGCCGCAAATTTCAGACGCCCGGCGTTCTGCCGTCTTTGAGCGTTCTCGACAACCTTCTGATCGCCGCTCAAAAGGATCGCCGGTGGTGGCGCTCGTTTGGCGTCGCCGAGGCCGTGGAAGAACGCGAAAAGGTCGATGAGATCCTTGAGACCATCGGCCTCGCCGACCGCAGCCACATCCTCGCGGGCGAATTGGCGCATGGCGAAAAGCAATGGCTCGAAATCGGCATGGTGGTGGCGACCGACGCCGATCTTCTTCTGCTCGATGAGCCGACGGCTGGAATGGGTCCGGCAGAAACCAGCCGCACGGCTGATCTCATTCGCGGGCTGCAAGGCCGGCACGCAGTGCTGGTGATCGATCACGATATGAGCTTCATCGAACAATTGAACGGGAGGGTGACTGTCATGCATATGGGGCAGTTCCTGAAAGAAGGCAGCGTCGCCGAGATCCGCAAGGACCCCGAGGTCGCGGCCGTCTATCTGGGGCGGGCGGCCGAATGAGCGTCCTTCTGAAGCTCGACCATGTCGCCGCCGCCTACGGCCAAAGTCAGGTCCTCTGGGACATCGACCTCGACATCGAGGACGGCGGAGCGGTCGCACTCATCGGGCGCAACGGGGTTGGAAAGACCACCCTGTTCAAGACCATCATCGGCGCGTTGCGCTTAACGAGCGGCTCGATCTGGTTCAAGGGCGAGGATATTTCAAAACTGCAATCCTATGAACGCGCCCGCAAAGGGATCGGCCTCGTGCCGCAGGGGCGCCACATCTTCCCGCATCTGACGGTGGAGGAAAACCTCGAAACCGGCTTGTCTGCGCTGGCCGGGCGCGGACAGGCGATCGGCGCCATCCCCGATCACATCTATGATCTGTTCCCCAAACTCAATCAGATCAAGGCCCGCAAGGCCGGCGTGCTCAGCGGCGGCGAACAACAGCAACTCGCCATCGGGCGGGCGCTTTGCGGACGGCCGAGCCTGTTGCTTCTCGACGAGCCGACGGAAGGCATTCAGCCCAATGTCGTGCAGCAGATCGAGGACGCGCTGCGGCGCATCCGGCGCGAGCTCAAGGTGACCATCGTGATCATCGAGCAATATCTCGATTTCGCGTGGTCCTTTGCTGACCACTATAGCGTCATGCAGCGAGGCCATCTCATTCGCCAGGGCAGCACGCGGGATGAGACCGCCGCCGACGTCGCGCATCTTGTCAACATATAGCCCCGTCGCGCTACAGGCGGGCGGAGAGCGTTCGCACCGCCATCGCCGCGGCGGCGGCGCGGTTCTCGACGCCAAGCTTCCGGAAGATCTGTTCGAGATGCTTGTTCACCGTGCGCGGGCTGATGCCCAAAATGGCGCTGATGTCGCGGTTCGATTTTCCGGCCGCGAGCCAGACCAGAACCTCGCCCTCGCGCGAGGTGAGGGTCATCGCTTCTTTCAAAAGCTGCGCTCCATCGCTCTGATTGGCTTCATTCAGGCGATAGAGAAATTCATTGGGGCCCGTGCGGCTCAAATAAAGACATTCGATCCTTCGATCGCCAAGCTGCAAGGTGACGCTTTTGGCGCCGGTCGAGGCATCCTGACGAAGATGGCTAAGCCGCGCGGCCATTGCGCCATCGAGCCGGGGGCCATCCAAAAGCCCGCCGGCGAGCATCCGCTCGGCTTGCGGCGTGCACCATAACAGCGCGCCAGCCTCGTCCGTCGCGATGAGGCAGCGGCCGGTGGCGTCGAGCGCCGTTCGCGCGCTATAGGCAATCCGGGCGTTGGCGAGATGGACCTTGATGCGCGCGAGCAATTCATCGACGACGATCGGCTTGGTGACGTAATCGACGCCGCCGCAGGCCAGGCCATGAAGCACATGTTCGGTTTCGCTCAAGCCCGTCATGAAGATGACCGGCAGATGCGAGAAATGCGGCTCCTGCTTGATGCGGCGGCAGGTCTCGAAGCCGTCCATACCCGGCATGGCGGCGTCCATGAGAACGAGGTCCGGCATGATCTCGTGAAGCAGGCCTAGCGCGCTCTCTCCGTCGAGCGCCGCAAAAACCGTCAAGCCCGCCGTCTCGAGCGCCTCCGTCAAAAACGCGAGCGTGTCCGGCGTGTCGTCGACCGTCAGGATTTTGTCGCGGCGGTTCGGCGCCTCATCCATCGTGCTTGATCGCTTTCAAAGTATCCATGTACTTTTTCAGATCAAAGCGTTGAACCATTGCGCGCAGGCTTGCAATAAAGGGCGCCGCTTCGGGTTCAACGCTCTCCCACTCCTTCAGCTCTGCTCCGATCCCCCGCACATATCCAATTCGTCCCAATTGCAGAAGTTCATCGAGACGCCGATAAACGCCGGGGGGAATCTCGAGCGCGACGGCGTGCGCCGGAGCGTCAGCGGGTTCATCATGGATCCATTTCAGTCCAAGATGCGCCTGGATCGATTCCAGCATTTGCTGGATATCGAGCGGCTTGACAAGGAAATCATGGTGCGGGCCGCCGCTCTGTCCGCCATCTCTATAATCATGCACATTGCCTGAAATAATGATGATCTTCAGGCGCGCCGACTTGCTCCGCAATGCTTCAGCCACCTCCCATCCGTTTGGTCCAGGCATAGAAATGTCGAGCAGCGCGAGATCAGGCTCGATTTCCGAGGCCAGTTGCAAGGCCGAGCCACCGTCCTTCGCCACCAGCAGGATGAAGCCGAGCGGACGCAGGACGCGCTGAACAAAATCCAGATGGTTCAAATCATCGTCGACCAAAAGGATTTTTTGCGGCGGTCCGGCGTAGCCGCGGATCTGGCGTTGGGTCGGACCGACCTCCGCGGAATGCATCGCTTCCGCCAACAGGAGCCGGACGCGAAATGTGCTGCCGGCGCCCGGCGCGCTCTCAACGGAAATTTCTCCGCCCATGACGTGCGTCAACAGCTTTGCGATGGTGAGGCCAAGGCCCGTTCCGGGCAGTGCGCGCGCCTTCGGCATCTGGCCGCGCTCGAAGGGTTCAAAAATCGATTCGATATCATCGGCGCGAATGCCAAGTCCCGTGTCGGAGACTTCGATTTCCGCCACCTGATTGCGGTAACGGATGTGTAACGCCGCGTGGCCTTCTTCGGTGTATTTGATCGCATTCGAGAGCAGATTGATGAGGATTTGCCGTAATCGCTTGACGTCCGTGTGAACATAGGTCGGCAAGTGATCCGGGCGCGCGTAAAGGAAGCGAATGTTTTTGGCTTCGGCCTGCGGGCGGAACATTTCGACGATCTGGTCCAGGAACTCGACGAGCCGGACCTTGTCCCGATTGAGCCGAAGCACGCCGCTTTCAATGCGAGAAATGTCGAGCAGACCATCGACGAGGCTCGCCAAATGCTCGGCGTTGCGCCGGATGACGCGGATGCCGTCGCCCGCGTTTTCCGATGGCGTTCGCTCCAGCAACTGAGCGTAGCCGAAGATGGAGTTCAGCGGTGTGCGGATCTCATGGCTTAGCCCAACGATGTATCTGCTTTTTGCGACATTGGCCGCCTCGGCCGCTTCCTTGGCTTTCTGCAAAGCGGCGTGCGTATCCTTATGCGCCTCGATTTCCTCCATCAGCGTCGACGCCTGACGTTTGGATTCATCTTCCGCCGCGCGCCGGCTTTCGTGGGCCAGCACCAGCAGCCACGCAGCGACGCCGGAGAGAATGAGGAGCGCCCAGAAGACGATCCATAATGTCGTTCCAATGACCGGGCGCTCAGCGATGGCGACGGCGCCGTAGGCGACATAGATCTGGGCGAGGAGATAGGCGATGACGCCGTTGAACAGAAACAGGACGCCAAGAAACTGACCCATGCGGGTCTTGAAGAACGCCGCCGCTCGCCTCGGCAGCAGGGCGTCGATGGCGCGGCCGATCTGATCGTTCAAGCGCTTGCCGGGCTTGCACATGTCATGGCAGCGCGCCTCCAATGTGCAGCAAAGAGAGCAGATCGGCCCGCCATAGGCCGGGCAATAGGCCATGTCGCTGCGCTCGAACGGATTTTCGCAGATTGAACAGCAGATCTCGCCGCGACGCTGCTCCAGCTCCGTGTCCGCGCGCGCGATCGCATAGCCGCCTTTCGTGATAAAGGCGATGAGAGGAGCCGCGAGAAAGGCGATGATGAGGCCGATGAAGGGGCTCAAAGGGCGAGGCGCCTGACCAAATGCGCCAAGAAAAACGAGCGTCGAGACGAACACCGAAATCGCCATCGCACCGACGCCGACCGGATTGACGTCATAAAGATGCGCGCGTTTGAATTCGATATGAGGCGGGCTCAACCCCAAAGGTTTGTTGACGACGAGATCGGCGGTCAAGGCGCCGATCCAGCCGACGGCGAAATTGGCGTAGAGGGCGAGTATGCTCTCGATGGCGCGGAAAACGCCGACTTCCATCAACAGCAAGGCGAGCAAAACGTTGAAGACGAGCCACACGACGCGGCCCGGATGGCTGTGGGTCAGACGCGAAAAGAAATTCGACCAGGCGATCGAGCCCGCGTAAGCATTGGTTACATTGATTTTCGTCTGACAGACCACGACGAAAAGGCCTGTCAACGCGAGGGCCAAAGTTGGTGAATGAAACAGGTCGAGGAAAACGAGATGGTAGAGTTCGGCCGGCTGCGCGGCGCGATCGATCGGCACGCCGCGAGTCAGCGCCAGATAGGCCAGAAAGGAGCCCATCAAGAGCTTGAAGGCGCCCATCGCGACCCATCCGGGACCTGCTGCGATGACCGCGCTCCACCAGGCGAGCGCGCTCGTGTTTTTGCGATCGGGCATAAAGCGCAGATAATCGACCTGCTCGCCGATCTGCGGCAGGAGAGACATCAGCATCGAGGCCGCGGCGCCGAACTGCAGGAAGCTGATCGAGCCGTCCGGGTTTCCGGTGGCGCCGTGAAATGCTGTCCAGCCGGTGACAGCGCCGGCGCCGTTCAGCGCGAGGTAAAGCAGGGGCGAAAACTGCAAGATGAGCCAGATCGGCTGCGTTGCGAGCTGCATCTGGCTGATGCGGCGGATGCCATGCGCTGCAATGGGGATGACGATCAATGAACTGACGACATGCGCGATCGGCAATGGAATGCCGAAACACATCTGCAGCGCCGCCGACATGATGCTGGCCTCGATCGCGAACAGAAGAAACGTGAATGAGGCATAGACCAGCGACGTGAGGGTCGAGCCGAGATAGCCGAAGCCCGCGCCACGGGTCAGAAGGTCGATATCGACTCCGAATTTGACGGCGTAATAGGCGATGGGCACGCCGCACGCGAACATCAGCGCGCTGACCGCAATGATCGCGGCCACGGCGTTGGAGAAGCCGAAAGTCAGTGTGACCGCGCCGCCGATCGCCTCGCAGGCGAGAAAGGAAATGGCGCCAAGGGCCGTATTGGCCACGCGGAACATGCTTTTGCGGGCGCGCACCGGCGTGAAGCGCAGCGCGTAATCCTCAAGGGTTTCATTAGCGACCCATTGATTATACTGACGCCGCCGCGGGACAATGCGCTGTATGGACTTCATAGAGGTCAAAAGAAAACCACCCCGCCTCGGCTGTTTTCGACCGGCCAATGCGCTCGACCGGCGCGGGCCGGACTCGGCTTCAAGCGCTGCGACAACCTTGAAACGCTGCGACAACCTTGCGCTTCTTTATCCGCAGCGGAAGCGTTGGGCCTCCGATGCGCGCCGGTCCACAGAAGCAAGATCGAGGCCAGCGCGCCGACTTCCGGCAGGCGCTGATTTTGAGCCATTTTTCGACGTGCGGTGTCCCTTAAGCATGAAACTCGACGAAAAATATTGATTTTCGACCGCGTCTTGACTGCAATGTCGAAGTTCTGAACGATACCGCCGATCTGTACCGGTATTTCGATTGCACGACTATCTGCGCCGCCACGACGAAGTGCGGCGACAGATCATGGATACGGTTGAAATGCCGGACCGCGTTGCTGACGATCTCCTCCTTTTCATCCGGCAGAATAAAGGTACGCTTTCGAAAAAGAGGCGCGAAGGGGAATTTGCGCCATTGAAGGGCGATGAGATCGAGCGCATCGAGGCCATCGTTCAAGAAACGTTCGATGGCTTCGATGAAATTCCCGGAGAGGAAGACTTGCGGCTTCTTCCCCCCGTTCAATCGCTCAGGCTGCGCCGCACAGAACAGCCTTGATATGGCGCCTTCGGGCGGCGCCTCACATGATGGAACCTTCCTCGCAGACTCCTGCCTTCACCCGACCAAACCGGAGCTTCCCACATGGATCACCTGTCTCGCCGTATGCTCCTCGCCCTCAGCGCCGTTGGCGGCGCCGTCGCCGCCGCGGCGGGGGCGAACGCCGCCGCCTTCGGCAATCCGGACGAGCCCGCCGAGGGCGCGATCAATTCGACGCCGGGCGCGATTTCCGATCCCGGCCCCCAAAATCCAGCCCTCGAAAGTCAGTTTCCCTCGTTTCAGAATCCGCCTCCGACCGACATCGGCGACATGCCGATGTTCTGGTCCTCTTTCAACAACGCCCACAAGCGCATTCAGGCCGGCGGCTGGGCCCGGGAAGTGACGGCGGAAAATTTTCCAATTTCCAAGGAAATATCTGGCGTCAACATGCGGCTTGGTCCCGGCGGCATCCGCGAGCTTCACTGGCACCTTGCGGCTGAATGGGGCCTCATCACCAACGGCTCATGCCGCGTCACCGTCCTCGATGAACTGGGACGAGCCTATGTACAGGACGTGAAGGAAGGCGAGATCTGGTATTTCCCGGCCGGGCAACCGCATTCGCTGCAGGGCCTTGGTCCCGATGGATGCGAATTCCTCATCGTCTTCGACGACGGGAAGGCTTCCGAATTCAATACGCTCCTGTTGACCGATCTGATGGCGCATACGCCGCCCGACATTCTGGCCCAGAATTTCAGCGTCCCCGCCGAGACTTTCAAATCGATTCCCTTGCATGATCTCTGGATCTTTCAGGGCAAGGAGCCGGGCTCCCTCGCCGCTGATCAGGCCGCCGTCAATTCCGGCGAGGCGCCGCCAAACCCCTTCACATTCTCCTTGAGCGGATCGAAGCCCGTGAAGGAAAATCGCTCCGGCGTCATCCATCTGGCGGACAGCCGGACGTTCAAGGTATCGACAACGATTACCGCGGCGCTCGAGACCCTAAAGCCCGGAGCGCTGCGCCGCATGCATTGGCATCCAAACGCCGACGAGTGGCAATATTGGATCAAGGGCGAAGGCCGCATGACGGTCTATGATGCTGGACCGCGCGCCCAGACCGCCGATTTCAGAGCCGGCGACGTCGGATATGTGCCGAAAAGCCAGGCCCACTACATTCAGAACACCGGCGCCGGCGAGCTGCAGTTTTTGACCATCTTCAAGGCTCCGGTTTATCAGGAAGTCGATGTTTCCGACTGGCTGAGGCGTACGCCGCCGGAGCTTGTCGCTCAGCACCTCAACGTCGATCCGGCCGAAATCGCCAAATTTCCGCAAGGACAGCTCGGCCTTGAAGCGGGTTGACCGCGCGGCGATCCCTGCCGCCTGACACGAAATGACGACGGCGCCGTTCGCGGCGCCGTCGTGCCGCCTCAAGCCCTATGCCGAAAAGCGGAAACCGGGGTTCGGGCGACATGTTTCCGGCTTATTGACGAAAGCAGAGAGCCCCCTCCGCAGCGCTCGCCGCGCGCTCCGGCCTTATCGCGAACGGAGCGCGGCTGCCCTCACTTCAGAAAGACGTAAATATCCGCCTTAAGGCTGGCGTCGTCGCTCTCCTTTGTGTCGGTGAGATATTCCTCGATAAATAGATTCCTGGCCTCGAGCCCCTTCTCGTCGAGATAGGCGGTGATGAGGTCATAGGTGGAGTCGATGTCGTCATAAGCGCCGCGGTGCAGGAACTTGATCGCCTTGCCGTAAGGTGATTCGCCGAGCTTGACGCCGTCGGGAAGGTCGCTTTTGTCCCCGGGCTTTTCAGCGAGCGGAACCATCGCCTCGAAGTGGAAGCTGGCGTCGTCGGTCGAGAGGAAAACCGCGAAGGGCGGTCCGGCCTGTTTCAGCCCGGCGGCCTTGATGGCGTCCTGTACTTTGCCGATCGCGGTCGTGATGGCCTTGAACCCATCCGCCCATTCGGCATCGCCGACGAGCAGCGCGACGGGACGCGGAGGCACATCCACCGTCTCTGCCGTGGCGTCGCTCGGAACGCCCGGGGCGGCCCGCTGCTGGTCGGGCTCCGGCACGGTTGCTTCCGGCGCCGGCGCCGCTTTATCAGGAGCCGCCGCGTCTGGCGCGGGCGGACTTGCCGGGGTCTCCTGTTGCGACGGCGTCGCAGCGGAGCCCGCTTCGGCGCAGGCGGGCCCGGGCGCACTGGCGAAGAGGCCAAGGAGCAAGGCGAACGCGAGACTGAAAGCCAGGCGTAAAGCTATCGGTTTTCTGATTTCGCCAAATCTCATCTGCCGCTCCAATATGCCGCCAAGCCTGCCCGCCCCCTACCGCCGCACGTCTTAAACAGTGTGGCAAGCAACGCCAAGCGGCTCGACGATTAAGAACGCCTCCGCGCGACAAAACAATGGTCGTTCACGAGGAAAATCCTTATATGGTGGCCTGCACACGGAAAAATGACGCGCCGACATGAGCCCTCTCGCCAACAGGCTGGTAACCAAGATGAACGGGCTCGGCAACGAGATCCTCGTCGTCGACCTGCGCGGCGCGGGCTTTGGGGTCAGCGCGCCCGAAGCGCGGGCGATTGCGCGAAGCAAGGGGCTTGCCTTCGATCAGCTGATGGCGCTCAGCGACCCGCGCTCGGAGGGCGCTGAGGCCTATGTCACGATTCTCAACGCCGATGGCTCCGAGGCAGGCGCCTGCGGCAACGGCGCCCGCTGCGTCGCCTGGACCCTCTTTCGCGATGACGCGCGCGACGAAATTTTCATAGAAACGGCGGCGGGCCGTCTCGCCTGCCGGCGTCTCGGCGAATGGCGTTTTGAAGTCGAGATGGGCGCGCCTCGCCTCGCCTGGACCGATATTCCGCTGGCAAAGCCCACTGAGGACACTACCGCGATTGATCTCGCCTTCGGTCCGTCCGGCGCGCCGCTCCTGCAAAAGCCCGCTGTCGTCAGCATGGGCAATCCGCACGCGATTTTCTTTGTCGAAGATTTCGACGCCTATGATCTCGCCGTCATTGGCCCCGCGCTGGAACATGATCCGATCTTCCCGGAGCGGGCCAATATTTCGCTCGCCCGAATCGTCTCCCGCGATCATATCGAACTCAAGGTCTGGGAACGCGGCGCCGGCCTCACCCGCGCCTGCGGCTCCGCCGCCTGCGCAGCGCTCGTCGCCGCCGCGCGCAAAAATCTGACAGGGCGGCGGGCGACCGTCTCCTTGCCGGGCGGCGATCTCGATATTGTCTGGCGCGAGAGCGACGATATGGTGGTGATGGCGGGCCCCGTCGAGTTCGAATTTGAAACAGAGCTCGATCCCGGGCTTTTCGCGGACGCCGCGGCGTGACGGGCGTTGAGGTCTTAACCTTCGGCTGCCGCCTGAACCTCGTCGAATCCGACGCCATGCGGCGCGCGGCCGAGGAAGCGGGACAGGACGGCCTCGTCATCGTCAATACCTGCGCCGTGACGGCGGAGGCAACGCGCCAGGCGCGTCAGGCGATCCGCCGCGTCAAGCGCGAGCGGCCGGGCGCGCGGATCATCGTCACCGGCTGCGCCGCGCAGATCGACCCCTTGCGATTCGCCGAGATGCCGGAGGTCGCGCGCGTCGTCGGCAACGCCGAAAAGACCGATCCCGCAACATGGGCGCCGGCAACCTCCGGGCGCGTAAGCGTGTCGGACATCATGCAGGCCGGTCCGCCGCCGAAGGCTCCGAGCGAAGGCGTCGAGGATCATACGCGCGCCTTTCTCGCTGTGCAGACAGGCTGCGATCACCGCTGCACCTTCTGCGTCATTCCGTTCGGACGCGGCCCATCGCGCTCATCGCCGCCGGAGACGATATTGTCCGCCGTCCGGCGACTGACCGACAAAGGCTTTCGCGAGATCGTGCTGACCGGCGTCGATCTCACCTCTTATGGCGCGGACCTTGGCGACGAAATCAAACTCGGCGGCCTTGTCAGGTCGATCCTTCGCGCCGTTCCCCGCCTTGAACGGCTGCGACTCTCCTCGATCGACTGCATCGAGGCCGACGCCGATCTGATCGAGGCCTTCGCCAGCGAGCCGCGCCTCGCGCCGCATCTTCATCTGTCGCTGCAGGCCGGCGACGATATGATCCTGAAGCGGATGAAGCGCCGGCACACGCGCCTCGATGCGATCGCGTTTTGCGCGGAGCTGCGGCGCCTGCGGCCCGATATGGTTTTCGGCGCCGATCTGATCGCTGGCTTTCCGACCGAAACCGAGGCCATGTTTGAAAACACGCTTCGCCTTATCGAGGATTGCGGCCTGACCTATCTCCACGTCTTTCCATTTTCCGCCCGGCCGGGGACGCCCGCCGCTAAAATGCCGCCCGTCGCGCCCGCGCTGGTCAAAGAGCGGGCAAAGCGCTTGCGCATCGCAGGCGAGGCGGCGCTGCGCCGGCATCACGCCGCGCAGATCGGCAAGGTTTTGCGCGTGCTGACGGAGCGCGGCGGCCTCGGCCGCGCCGCGGACTTCACTTGCGTCAGGACAGGCGACGCGGCGCCCTCATTGATGATTGACGTCGCAATCGAGCGCGACGAAGGCAAGGCGCTTTCCGGCGTGCGCGTTCGAGGCGCCGCGACGCCTGCCGGCGCAACCGTGGAGTTGAGCCCGCCCGCGCTTGCCTATGACACAGCCCTCTGCCCCTGACACCGCCTGCGGAGGATCGTGTTGCCCAGTCTTTTTCGTTTTCTTTTCGTGCTCGGCGTTCTCGCCGGAATCGTTTT
Organism: Methylocella tundrae; assembly: GCF_901905185.1. Taxonomy (GTDB): domain Bacteria; phylum Pseudomonadota; class Alphaproteobacteria; order Rhizobiales; family Beijerinckiaceae; genus Methylocapsa; species Methylocapsa tundrae. The sequence continues at coordinate 69,653 of NZ_CABFMQ020000068.1, read as the reverse complement.
CGCCGGGATGGTGGCGCTCGTGACGTTCGTCCAGCCGGTGACGCGCCAGATCAACCAGACGATTCCCCCCGCGCGGCTGAACAGATAGAGCGGCGCGGGCGCCGTCTATCAAAGAGGAACGCATTCTGCTCTTTCGACTTTTGTTATAACGCATGATGCGGGCCGAAAAGTCTGGCCCTTTTTCGGCATCATGCTCTAGGCCATGCGCTATTGCGTCCGGAGCAGGATTGGCCGCCGCGATATCGCCGGATAGCCTGGAACGCGGAGCAAGCAGAAGGGCTCCCTTCGGGCAGGTTGAGACAAGGACGCCGCATGGCGGATAAGCGCGCATCTTCCCGCCTCATCGAAAGCTTTCTCGAGATGATCGCCGCCGAACGCGGCGGCGCGAAGAACACGATCGAGGCCTACGCCCGCGACCTTGCAGATTATGCGGCGCGCCTTGGCGCCTCCGGCAAAACGCCGCTCGAGGCGACAAGCGACGACATACGCGCCTTTCTGACATGGCTCGACAAGCGCGGCCTCACCGCCGCGTCGAGCGGGCGCAAACTATCCTCCATTCGCCAGCTCCACCGCTTTCTCGTGGGCGAGGGGCTGCGCCGCGATGATCCCGCCGCCATCATCGAAGGGCCGCGGCGCGGCAGGGGCTTGCCGAAAACGCTCTCGATCGCTGAAGTCGATCATCTCCTCGCCGTGTCGAAAGAGGGTCTTGACGATGGAGCGCGTCCCGCCGGCGAACGTCTGCGCGCGCTGCGCACCGCCAGCCTCATCGAACTTCTCTACGCGACGGGGCTGCGCGTCTCCGAACTCGTCTCGCTGCCGAAAAGCATCGCGCGCGGCAGGGAGCCGCTGATCCCCATTCGGGGCAAAGGCGGGCGGGACCGGCTGGCGCCTATCTCGAGCGCCGCGCGCGCGGCGATTTCAGCCTATCGCGCCCTTCTCGAAAAAACGCAGCCCGGCGCCGCGGCGGGCCCGTGGCTTTTCCCGGCCGACAGCGAGAGCGGGCATCTGACCCGGCAGGCGTTTGCGCGGGACCTCAAAAGCTGCGCCGCCGCCGCGGGCATCGCCGCCGCGCGCATCAGCCCGCATGTGCTGCGCCACGCCTTCGCCAGCCATCTCCTGCAAAACGGCGCTGACCTGCGCGTCGTGCAGGAACTACTCGGACATGCCGATATTTCGACGACGCAAATCTACACTCATGTGCTCGACGAGCGGCTGAAATCCATGGTGCGGGATCTGCACCCGCTTGCCGATGACGAGGATTAGCCCAGAAGAGCCGCCAGCTTTTCAGGGCCCAAAAGTCTGCAACTTTTCGGGGCCATGGTCTCCTTCAACGCATGGCCTTGTCCGAGAAGTCTGCAACCTTTCGGGGCCATGGTCTCCTTCAACGCATGGCCTTATCCGAAAAGTCTGCAACTTCTCGGGGCCATGGTTTCCTTCAACGCATGGCCTTGTCCGAAAAGTCTGCAACTTTTCGGGGCCATGCTTTAATGCACGAGGTCGGCGGGCACCTTGCCGCCATTCGCAGCGATTTTGGCGATTACCTGCTTGATCAGCCACACGTTCATGGTCGCGGTGTCGTCGGTGCTGCCGGTGTAATGCAGCTCGCCGGCCAGTTCCTTGCGCGCTGAAAGGCTGCTGTCGAGGTCGAGCGCTTTCAGAAGATCGACGATCGAATGCCGCCAGTCGAGCTTTTGCCCATGTTTGACGACGAGGCCGTCGAGAATCGCGGTGACGTCCACCTCGTGCAAAGACGCAGTGGGCGTGGACGCGGTTCCGGTGGCGGGAGCTGTCGCCGGCGCGGACGCCGCAGGCGCCGCCCCGGCTGCGGGGGCGGCTCCGGCGGGCGACGCCGGCGTGGCACCCGCCGGGCTCTCCGCCGCATGAGCTGTGGAATGGCCGAAAAGCTTGGATACGATATTGCCGAAGATGCTCATGGAAGACGTTCCTCTTTATGATTGGCCAAAGGCGTAGAGGAGGCAAAAATTCAGACGCGACGTTTCCGTATCGTCTCATTGCCGGACGAGCGATGCAGGGCGCCGGTAGAGGCGCGAGCCGCATCGACGCTGTTTCTCCGCGATAAACGGCTCATTGATCGCAAAACGAAGCCGGCGACCAAATCAATGCTAGGACAAAAAGACCGGCGAGGTCCAGCGCCAGCCTCGCCTCGGACGCTCCTTCACGCATTCTAGGCCGCTGGCGCGACGACTTGATGAAATCGCCCGACCGGGCGCCCGGCTAATGCCTCAGCACGCGAGCCTGCCTCCGGCGAGCCAGCTTTGCAGGAATGCGCTGGACCAGCGCGCGATGGCGCGGTCATGGCGGAGCCATCCTTCGAGATGGCGATGCAACGGACGCGCTCCGGGGCGATTGAGACGCTCCTGCGCGCGCGCCGACCATCGGCAGATCATCGGCAAGGTGACTTCGGGATGAAACTGAAACCCGTAGGCGGCCGGTCCGTAGCGGAAAGCCTGCGCCTCGAAATCGTGGCCTTTCGCCAGAAGCGTCGCCCCATTCGGCAGGTCGAACCCTTCGCGATGCCATTGATAGACGCGCGTCGGAAAGCGGCAATCGCACAGTTTATGGCCATGCTCCGTCGGATCAATCGGATAATACCCGACCTCGACCCGTCCTTGCGGATGCGGACAAACGCGATGGCCAAGGTGGCGGGCCAACATTTGCGCGCCGAGACAGATGCCGAGGAACGGCTTTTCCTCCTTGAGCGGCACCTTGATCCAATCGATTTCCCGGCGGATCCAGTCATCATCGTCATTGGCGCTCATCGGGCCGCCAAAAATGATGACGCCATCATGGTCCGCGAGGGTTTTGGGCAGCGGATCGCCAAAGCGCGGGCGCCGGATGTCGAGATGCAGGCCGGCGTCACGCAGGAGGCGCCCGACGCGGCCGGGCGTTGAACATTCCTGATGCAGGATGATGAGAACCCTGCCTGATGATTCCTGTCCGATGGGCATTGCTCGCAAGTTCTAAAATAGAATCAACATCAACGACGTTTTTGCTGCACGCGCGAAATCAACATTAAGATCACGTCTTTTGGCGCGAAGGGCAAGACCGCTGCGCCCAGTTTATTGAACCAGCCGGGGATGATTTCGCGTTTGCCGGCCATCAATCCCCTGTAGCCCGCCTCCGCTACCTCGATTGACTTTGTCATCGGAACGCCTCTGAGGATGTGCGGTCCGAAACCAGCCCGCTCCTGAAAGCCGGTCGGGGTCGCGCCAGGGCAGAGGGCTGATACTGTCACGCCATCGTTACGCAATTCTTGCGCCAGTCCGCGTGAAAACGAAAGAACGAAGGCCTTGGACGCGTAATAGATGGTCATTCCCGGGCCGCCGGGAAAAAAGCCGGCGATCGAGGCGACGTTCAAGATCTTTCCGCGGCTGGCGCGGATCTGCGGCAGCAGGCGTGACGTTATATCGACGAGGGACCGGACGTTCAGGTCGATGATGCGTAATTGGTCGTCGCGGTCCAGATCCATGACATCGCCGATGAGGCCGAAACCCGCATTATTGACGAGAATCTCCGGGTTGGCGCGAGCCGCGCCGAGATCCGCGGCGATGCGTTCGGCCGCGTCCGGCCTGGTCAGGTCGAAGGTCAGGATCAGGGGGCGCCTGCCGGAAGAGGACTCGATTTCATCGGCGAGCAGATGAAGCTTGTCGGCGCTGCGCGCCACCAGCGCGAGATCGTGGCCACGCCGCGCGAAAACACGGGCGAGATCGGCGCCGATGCCGCCCGAGGCGCCGGTGATCAAGGTCACGCGGCGTTCGCCGCCGCCAGAATCCTCGCTCATGCCTGCCCTTTTGCTGCTTCGCGTAATTGCGCCCTCAGCCAGACCGAGCCTACCGCGTTCTTCCTGAATGGAGGCTTACCGCCGCTTGCCCCCGGCGATTTTTTTAGCCCGAGCAGGCGCGTCGTCTATTCTTCGTCCAGCGGGCGTCGAACTCACGTTTTCTTGTCGTCCGCCTTTGACCAGGGCCCCTTTGGGGCGGCTTCGGCCGCGATCTCGACAGCAACGCGCTGGCGCATGAGAACGCGGTCGCGCGTCGAAACGCCAAGCAGTTCGGCGACGCGCCAGATGGTGTTATCCTCGAATTCATGCACTTCGCCGTCGGCGAAAGCAATATCCCACATCATCTCGACGATTTTCAGCCGGCCGTCCTCGTCAAGCGTGCGCTTCAGCACGCTCGTGAACTGATAGAAATCAACGGCGTCGCGGTCGCTCTGTTCGGCCCGCTCGATCAAAAGCGCGGTCGCAGAATCGTCGAGCCCGAAGCGCTCCTCGATCAGCGTCTTCAGCCGGCGCCGCTCCTTATCGTCCGTCTCCCCGTCGACGGCCGCGACATGCACCAGGAGAGCGACAGCGGCGAGACGATAGTCATCCTCATTGAAGGACTTCGACGGCGAGCCCGCGCCGCTGATCTCGGCGATAAACGTCTTCAACGCATCAAACATCGACTGTCTCCGCAAAGCCTGAAGGGCGGCCGCCGCGTCGTCGCCTGACTCTGCCTAGAGCATGACGCCGGAAACTTGCCGGCCTTTCAGACCCACATATTGGTCAAAACAAAGACTTAAGCGATTCTGCGCGGACGCAGCGGTCCTAACGCAGCAACAGGCAGCCGCGATAGCCTTCCGGCTGGTGATGCGTGCGGTAGGAAGCTTTCACCCAGGCGCGGCATTGCGCGCTCGTCGGGAAGCAGACATGTTCGTCGCGCCAATCGACGATGGTGCGGCCAAACGCGTCGACATAAGGCCTTCCGCCGGAAAAATGGCCGTAATAGACCGACGGCCACGGCAGGGTTTCCGCCGTCGGGCCGGTCGGAACCCAGAAGGGCTGACCGATGGAGCAGGCGACGCCGCCCTCGGGCGCGGCCAGCGCCGGCCCGGCGGCGTAATCGGCGGCGCGGACCGGAGAAGACAAGCCCCAGGCAAGCCCAAATGACAGGCAGCATGATGCCAAGACGATTGGCGGGAATGCGGCCGGCGGCCGCCCGCTGTTGCTTCCCATGCCTCTTGCGATGCGGCCAATCATGCTAGCGATCATATGCGCCGTCCCTCCTCTTGCGTGGCTGCGGTCCAAACCACGCGACGCGCCTCAACCTTTGCCTATAAATCCGCTTCATCGCAAGCCTTGAGGCTTGCCCGCCAGGACGGAGATTGCGCTGGCGCGGCGAGAAAATTTCCCCTTCGCGAAGAAAGCCACTAGAGAAAGGCGAATAGGCTTCCAACGCTTGCCCATGCCGGTGCGCCGTGGCGCGCGCGCCTCCCCGACGTTCTGCCCTCTGGAACCGCAATGAAGTTCACGCTTTCCTGGCTCAAGGACCATATCGAAACCGACGCCCCTCTGAATGAGATCGTCGAAACGCTGACCAAGATCGGCCTTGAGGTCGAGCGCGTCGACGACCCCGCCGCCGCGCTTCAAGATTTCGTCATAGCCTCGGTGATCGAGGCGAAGCCGCATCCCAACGCCGACCGGCTGCAGGTCTGCCTCGTCGACGTCGGCGGCGACAGCCATGTGCAGGTCGTCTGCGGCGCGCCAAACGCGCGGGCCGGCCTCAAGACGGTCTTCGCGCCGCCCGGCGCCGTCATTCCGGCGAAGAAACTCACCTTGAGCAAAGGCGTCATTCGCGGCGTCGAATCGAACGGCATGTTGTGTTCGGGCGAGGAACTCGGCCTTTCCGGCGAGCATGACGGCATCATGGAGCTGGCGGAGGGCGCGCCCATCGGCCAGCATTTCGCCGCCTTCGCGGGGCTGGCCGATCCCGTCATCGAAATCAACCTGCTGCCCAACCGCCCGGACGCCATGGGCGTCGAGGGGATCGCACGCGATCTTTCCGCAGCCGGGCTTGGCCGGTTTAAGGGCCGCGCGATCACGCCGATCGAGGACTCCTTCCCTTGTCCCGTGACGCCGCGACTCGATCTTTCACCGCAGGACGCCCATCTCGCGCCGGCCTTCGCGCTGCGCCTCGTGCGCGGCGTGCGCAATGGGGCAAGCCCGGCCTGGCTGCAAAAGCGGCTGGCCGCGATCGGGCTTCGCCCCATCAACGCGCTTGTCGACATTACGAATTACCTCAGCTTCGACCGCGCCCGTCCGCTGCATGTTTTCGACGCCAATAAGGTGCGCGGCCATCTTGCCGTCCGCCGGGCAAGGCCTGGCGAGAGCCTTGAAGCCCTCGATGGCCGAACCTATGCGCTCGACGGCGAGATGGTCGTCATCGCTGATGAGGAGGGCGTGCTGTCGCTCGCCGGGATCATGGGCGGGGCGGCGTCCGGCTGCGACGAGACGACGACCGACGTTTTCATTGAAGCGGCCTTGTGGGACCCGGTGAACATCGCCCGCACGGGCCGCAGGCTCGGCATCGTCTCCGACGCGCGCTATCGTTTCGAACGCGGGATCGATCCGGCATTCACGCTGCCCGGCCTTGATCTCGCAACGCGATTCGTGCTCGAATTTTGCGGCGGCGAGCCCTCACAATCCAGCGTCGCCGGCAAAATTCCGCAGCCCGACAAGCGCATCGTCTTTTTCCTCGGCGAAGTCGTGCGTCTCACCGGGCTGGAATTGCCGCCTTCCGAAATCGCCGGCATCCTCGAACATCTCGGCTTCGAGCTCAGCTATTCCCCCGGCAATAGCGACCGCTTCGTCGTCAAGGCGCCCTCCTGGCGGCCGGACATTGAAGGGCCGGCCGATCTCGTCGAGGAAATCGTGCGCATCGCCGGCCTCGACCGCGTCATGGCGCGCCCGTTCGCGCGCGAGCGCGAGGCCGTGCAGGCCCCCGTGCTGACGCCGCTGCAACGACGCGTCAGAACCGCAAAGCGCGCGCTCGCCGCCGCCGGGCTTGTGGAGGCGGTCACCTGGTCCTTTATCTCCCATGCGCGCGCGGAAGCCTTTGGCGGCGGCGCGCCTGCGCTCACGCTGGCGAACCCTATCGCCGCGGACCTGTCCGACATGCGGCCTAGCCTGCTGCCGGGGCTGATCGCGGCGGCGCAACGCAACGCCGACCGCGGCCACGGCGACGTCGCCCTCTTCGAAGTCGGCCAGATTTTCAAGGGCGAAGGCGAGGCGGATCAAAAGATCGCCGCCGCCGCGATCCGCCAGGGTTCGAACAAGACAAGCGGGGCGGGACGCCAGTGGTCGGCGTCAACCGCGAAGGCGGATGTTTTCGACGCCAAGGCCGATGTCCTCGCGCTCCTTTCCGCGCTCGGCGTGCCGGCGACGGCGCTGCAAATCGTGCCGGGCGGCCCGGATTGGCTGCACCCCGGCCGGTCGGCGACCCTGCAGTTCGGGCCGAAAAACAAAATCGGCGCATTTGGCGAAATTCATCCGCGCGTTCTGGAAAAAATGGGCGCGGAAGGGCCGATTACGGCCTTTGAAGTCCTGCTGAATGACATACCAGTGACAAAATCGAAGCCGACAAAGACAAAATCAAAGCTTGAACTGTCGGAATTCATGCCTTTGCAGCGCGATTTCGCCTTTGTCGTCGATCAGACCGTCCTCGCCGGCGAGATCCTTAAGGCGGCGCTGGCGAGCAACAGGACACTTGTGGCCGACGCCGAAGTGTTCGACGTCTATGAAGGCGCCGGGATAGCTGAAGGCAAGAAATCTGTCGCAATATCCGTGACTTTGCAGCCGCGCGATAAAACGCTGACCGAATCGGAAATCGAGGCGGTCGCGTCGAGGATCATCGCGGACGTGGCGCAAAAAACGGGCGCGACCTTGAGAGGATAAAGATTTGCGGATTCTTCCAGCGATAGCGTTTGCGGCGATCCTCGGGCTCGCGCTGCCCGCGATGGCGGCGCCGAGTTCGATCAGCGACTGCGAGAAGATCCAGGCGGCCGACGCCTATAATCAATGCCTCGCCCTGTTCGGCCCGGTGCCGCGGGGCCACAGCGCCTCGGCCAGGGATTTCGGCGGCGATGGGGACGCCGGCGGGGCGGCGGACGTCGTCGAGACGGCGAACCCCGAAGCCTCGGTTCCGGCGAAGGAGCGGCGCACGTCGCACGCGCGCCATTACCGCAGCCATGCGACGCGGCATTATCACCATTACGGACACTACCACGGGCGCTCGCACAGCAGCGCCTCCGAGACGCATCACAAGGGCAAGACGCTCGCCTTCAACGTGATTTCAGGTCGCGCCAAGACGCGCTGAAGCGCGCAGCCCTGCGAAGGACACAAAAAAGGGGGCCTTGCGCCCCCTCTTTTTTAGTTCTTAAAAGCGTCTCAACCCTGCACCGGCAGCGCGCCCTTGGCCTGCTCGACAATCGCCTTGAAAGCTTCGGGCTGGGTGATGGCGAGTTCGGAAAGCACCTTGCGGTCGATCTCGATGCCGGCCTTGGCGAGGCCGTCGATGAAGCGGGAATAGGTGATCCCCAATTCGCGCACCGCGGCGTTGAGGCGCTGGATCCACAAAGCCCGGAAGACGCGCTTCTTGGCGCGGCGATCGCGCGTCGCATATTGCATGGAACGATCGACGGCGGCCTTGGCGGCGCGGATCGTATTCTTGCGGCGGCCATAAAAGCCCTTCGCCGCTTCGAGCGTTTTCTTGTGTTTGGCGTGCGAGGTGACGCCGCGTTTGACGCGAGCCATGATAAATCTCCGGACTGGCTAAATGAAAAACTGACAGGCGATGGGGCGGTTTTCAGCCGTTCGGCAGAAAATACTTGATGATGTTGTCGCCATCGCTCTTGAACAGAACATTGGTGCCGCGCAGATTCCGGATCTGCTTGTTCGTCCGCTTGATCATGCCATGACGCTTGCCGGATTGCGCATAAAGCACTTTGCCGGTGCCGGTGATCTTGAAGCGCTTTTTCGCGCCTGATTTCGTCTTCAGTTTGGGCATTTTGCTCGTCTCCGTCGGGGCTCAACCCCGCAATGTGTTTGATCGAGTGGGATCGCCCCACTCCCGTTCGTTTCCGAACGAGCGAACGAACCGCCACGGCAGCCCTTTGAGCCGGTCGGTTCGAAGCGGCGTTTTATAAAGAAAGCGCGGCGAAAAGCAATGGCTTTGGCGACGCTTTGATGAATGCGTAGAGCCGGATGACTTTGAATCCGTCTCTCATCAATCAGTTAGAGCATAATGTCGTGCGGAAGCCGGCTTTCGCTCTTCGGCATGATGCTCTAGCGGACGGGCTCCAAGATCTCCTCGGCGCGGAAAAAATAGTCCTCAGCGATCGCAAGATCCGCCGCCGCGACATTCTCGGCGACCTGCTCGGGCCGGCTTGCGCCGATGATGGCGGAGGAGACGTTTTTTTGGCGCAGCGCCCAGGCGAGCGCGAATTGGGCGGGACTGACCCCCGCCTCCTCGGCGACGCGCTTGACCTCGAGCACCGCCTCCAGCACGGGCGCCTCGAGCCACCGCTTCGGCAGCATCGCGCCCATTGTCTTGCTGGTGGCGCGCGAACGCGGCGGCGGCGGCGCCTTGGGGCTGTATTTGCCCGTCAGAACCCCCTGCGCCAGGGGCGACCAGACGATCTGGGTGATGCCGAGATCCGCGCAGCGCGGAAAAATATCGGTCTGCGGATAGGGCCAGAGCAAAGAATATTGCGGCTGACTGGAGACGAAACGCGCAACGCCCTTCAGCGCCGCCGCCGCTTCAATCTTGTCGAGCGGCCATTCGCTGAAGCCGATATAGAGCGCCTTGCCAAGCCGGACGACCTCGGTCAAAGCCTGCATCGTTTCTTCGAGCGGCGTGTCTTCGTCATAGCGATGGCATTGGTAAAGATCGACGTAATCGGTTTTGAGGCGAGCGAGCGAAGCGTCGATCTGTTTGAAAATCTGCGAGCGCGAGAGGCCCTCGTCGGTATCGCTCATCGCGCCAAAGACTTTGGTGGCCAGCAAATAGGAGCCTCGCTCGACCCCCTGAAGCGCCTCGCCCAGTAAAGACTCCGCCGCGCCGCGCCCGTACACATTGGCGGTGTCGATGAAATTGACGCCGAGGTCGAGCGCCTTGCGGACGCAGGCGATCGCGTCCGCTTTTTCAACGCCGCCAGAATAGGTCAGCCAGGACCCGAGCGAAATCACCGATACGTTGAGATCGCTGCCGCCAAGCCGACGATATTTCATCGCAGACCTCCTCGAACGACGATAAGGCTCCGCATGGCGGCGGTCGGCTTCAAGGCGAACCGATCGATTTTTCGCTCGCTTGGTTGGCCGGGGCGCGGCAGCTCTGCCTGAGGCCGAACCGGACAACGGCGGCTCTCCTCAAGCTCTTCCACGAGGCCGGGACCGGCGCCGAGCCGGCTGTTCCCTGGCGCGAGAACCCTACTTCAAATGCTGCGCGAGATATTTGTTCATCTCGAACATCGTGACTTTGTCTCTGCCGAACACGGCTTTCAACTTGTCATCGGCGAGAATCTCGCGCTTGTTCGCTTCGTTCTGCAATTTATGCTTCTTGATATATTCCCACACTTTGCTCACGACTTCGGTGCGCGGCAAGGGCGCCGAGCCGACGACCTCGGCGAGCTCCTTCGAGGGCTGCAGGGGCTTTGCGAACGCGCTCGCCGCCTTCGGTTCTTTCGCCGCCGCCTTAGGCGCGGCTTTGGCCGTCGTGGCGCTCTTCGCCGGAGCGGCTTTCTTGCTTGAACTCGTCATCCCGTCGACCTTCCATATTATTCAGCGAGGAATTTTCAGCGAGAAATCCAGCCTTGGACGCTGATTCCGACTCTTTTCTCACATGCTCGACTGACGGAACCCCAACCTTCGCCCTCCGTCAAGCGAGGAACCAAAGTTTTGTCGCCGCGGAACGGCTGGGGAGCGCTCGCGCGGCGCTTGCTCCGGCTTCCGAGGCCGAATGCAAGGGCTTTGATCTGAATGCGTTTCGCCGCGGCGCCTTGATCAAATCCGGAGTCCGCCATGTTGAATGAAATCACGCGGGATCGTTAAAACGAGGCAAAAGTCCTGGGGAAAACGAGGCGTTTTGGACCACGAAAGGGCTCCGCGACGGCGCCAACCGGCATTTTCCGAAGCGATCAAACCGAAGCGCTCAGTAGGCGCATTGCTCGAAAGCCGGCTCGACGCTGCCGCCCCATTCTGTCTTGAACAGGTCGATCAGCCGTTCGGCCTCCGTCCGGCCTTCGGCGATCACATCGAGGGGATCAAGAAAATAAGCCTCATCGCGGCCCTGCTCGTCGAGACGCGCGCGCCGATTGAGGCCCGCGCGCGCCAGACTCAAAACGTCGCGCGCGACGTCGCGGAGCGGACGGCCGGCGATTTTCGCGTCGAGCCCAAGGCGCGGAGTATCCGCGCGCAGTTTCTCGCGATCATCGGCGGTCCACGGCTTGATCAGCTGATGCGCCTGATCGAGCGCCGCGGAATCATAAAGGAGGCCGGCAAAGAGCGCCGGCAGCGCGGTCAGCATCGGCCGCGGCCCCGCGTCGGCCCCGCGCATCTCGAGATAGCGCTTCAGCCGCACCTCCGGAAAAATCGTCGACAGATGATTGGCCCAGTCCGATAGCGTCGCCTGTTCGCCGGGACAGGCGTCGAGCTTGCCCGCGAGCAGATCTCGAAAACTCGCCCCGGCGACGTCGATATAGGTCTCGCCTCGCTTGACGAAATACATGGGCACGTCGAGCGCGTAATCCACATAGCGCTCGAAGCCCATGCCCGGCTCGAAGGCGAAGGCCAGCGTGCCGGTTCGCGCCGCGTCCGTATGCCGCCAGATTTCGGAGCGCGCGGAGAGAAAGCCGTTCAATTTCCCGTCAGTGAAAGGCGAATTGGCGAAAAGCGCGGTGGCGACGGGTTGCAGCGCGAGCGAAACGCGAAGCTTCTGGACCATATCGGCCTCGCTCGAAAAATCGAGATTGGCCTGCACGGTCGAGGTGCGAAACATCATGTCGAGCCCGCGCTCGCCGACTTTCGGCATGTAATTCGCCATTATGGCGTAGCGCTGCTTCGGCATCGTCGGAATTTCGCTGAGCCGCCGCTTCGGATTCATGCCAAGCGAGAGGAAGCCGATGTCAAAGGCCGCCGCGACGCCTTGCAGGACGGCAAAATGCCTGTCGAGCTCGGCCTCCGTCTGATGAATAGTGGCGAGCGGCGCCCCCGAAAGTTCGAATTGGCCGCCCGGTTCGAGCGAGATCGCGCCGCCGCCCCATTCGTCGTAAAGGCCGATGATATGGGCGCCGTCGCAGATCGCCTCCCAGCCGAGCTTCGCGCGCATCCCCTCCAGCAAGCCGCGAACGCCGGCAAAGCTTGAGGCGGGCGGACAGTCGGTCGGCCTGCCTTCATAGGGCACAGCGGAATGGCAGGCGCGATAGAACGGGATTTTTTCGTGCTCGGTGCCGATGGCGAAGCGCTCCGGCGGCGTCGAACCGGCCTCGAACCAGGCGACGAGTTCATCGCGCGACGTGATAGGCGTGGAATCCGAAACGTCGCGTGCCATTGGCTCAACTATCCATTTGCGCCGCATAAGCGGGCCCGATCACGCCGAGGCGCCTCAGGAAGATCGTGGGAAATCGATCATCGCCCCGGGCGTGGCAGAGCTACATAAGCGGCTCCGCGGCGCAGCGCAACGCGGCCTTCGTCTTCGCGCGCGCCCTGGCGCGCGAATTGAGGTTGGCGGCGCTCCGACATCTTCTGCCGAAGCAGCCAACTCGCGGCAAAATGAGCACGAAAACAAAGGATCGCGGGCGATTTTCCTTAAATTTCACGCCCAAGGTCGATGCCTGAGCCGCAGCCGGCTTCAGGAGCGTTTTTTTCCATCGAGGATCGAATCGATCTCATTCTCGAGCCCGGATTGCTGGCTTTGCGACGGCTGATTGGGCGCCGGCGGCGGCGTGCCGGGCTGCAGCATTTTGGTCAGCGCTTCAAGCCCCGCCTGAATCGCGCTGGCGTCAAAGCCGTGCGGCAGGCCCGGGGCCGCCCCGCCCGCGGGCGGCGCATTGCCAGGCTGCTGGCCGCCAAGGAAGCTGCCGAGGATCGTTCCGAACATGCCGGCGAGGCCGCCGAGTCCCCCGGCGGAGCCGGTTCCGGCCGCGTTTGGATTGGCCTGCGGGGCGGCGCCCGCGCCTGTTTGCGTATTGGCCTGCGCCGCGGGAGCGCCGCCGAGCAGGCTGCCGAGGATCGTCGCAAGGCCGCCTTGTCCGGCGGCGTCGGCGAGCTGCCCGAAAAGACCGCCGAGGCCCTGATTGGCGAGGCCTTTGCTCAGGCCGCCCATCACCATCGAGGCGATCACCGGCAGCATCTGCTGGAGCAGCGCGGGCGAGAGACCGGCGACGCTGGCGGCATGCTGCGCGATTTCGGCGCTCGTCGCGGCGGAGCCGAACAATTGGCCCATCACCTCGACGCCTTTCTGCGTCGTCTCGCGCGTCTGCGCGGCGGCCGCGTCGGCGAAAGCGGCGATATGCTGAGTGTCGCCGAGCGCGCCAAGAATGGAGCCAAAGGCCGCCGGCTCCGCCGATCGTTTCAGGAAGGCGCTCGATATTTCCGGCATCAGCGCCTTGACGGCCGCGTCCGCCTGCTCCGGCGAGATATTGAACTGCTTCGCCAGATTATCGACGGCCTGCCCGTTCTGGGCATTCTGCAAAATCTCGTAGAGATTGAACATCGGCATCCTTTCTGCGCCCCGCGGGACGCCGGATCATCGCGCCTTGATGCTAGCCGTCCTTTGAGTCTCTGGCGAGCCTTGCTGTGACAAAATATGCCATGACGACGGCGAATACGCCAAAAAGAGTTGCGCCTGCGATGAGGCCGATGAACCCGCCCTCCGGTCCAAAACGCGCCGCCCCGATGGTGACGAAAGGAATGGTGCCGACTGTGGCGCGGCCCCAGTTGAAAAGGGTCGAGAGCACCGGAAAGCCGAGATTGTTGAATGAGGCGTTGGCGACGAAAATGCCGCCGAGAAAGAACCACAGGCCGCCGCAGGTCAGGCAAAAGAAGTTCAACAGCTCCGCCGTCTGACCGCGCGCTGCGAAAACGCCGATGATGAGCGGCGAAGCCTGGCTGAGGATTAAAGCGACGGCCACCACATAAACAGCGGCGAAGGCGAAGCTATTGGTCAGGATTTGCCGGATGCGGTCATAAAGGCGCGCGCCAAGGTTCTGGCCCATGATCGGCCCGACCGATCCCGAAAGAGCGAAGAGAACGCCGAATGCGACCGGCGTAATCCGGTCCATGATCGCGAAAGCGGCGACGACGGGCTCGCCGAAATGCGCAAAAATGCGCATCGAATAGGCGTTCGCCGCCGGCGCCGCCACATTGGTCAAAATCGCCGGGATCGCGATGCGCATCAGCGCGGGCGCGTCCGAGATTGCCGCCCCGCCCCGCGGCAGGGCGATAAGATCATGTTTGTAAACGGCTCCGGTGAGTCCGACGACGACGAAGATGATGCGCGAAAAAATTGTGACAATCGCCGCGCCTTCGACGCCAAGCCCCAGGCCAAAAATAAAGATCGGGTCGAGGATCGCCGTGGCGACGGCGCCGGACAGGGTCACATACATGGCTTGGCGCGCGTCGCCGACGGCGCGCAACAGCCCGGCCAGCGCCATGCCAAGGCCAAGCCCGACGGTCGCCGGCAGGGTGAAGAGGAGATAGGTCGAAGCGACGTCAAGCGCCTCGCCGCTGGCGCCAAGCAACTCCAGAATGTCGCGACGAAACGGCAGGGCGGCGCAACTCACAAGCGCCGAGATAACAAAAACGTGAACCAGCCCCGACGCCGCGAGACGCCGCGCCGCCGGCCGCTGTCCCGCCCCGATCGCGCGCGAGACGAGGGCGCCGATGGCGATGGCGAGGCCGATATTGATCGAAACGGAAAAGAACAGCAGCTGTGTCGCAAAGCCGACGGCGGCGGTGAGATCGGGGTCGCCGAGCCGCGAGACATAAAGAAGCGACAGCAGATCGACGACGAAGATCGACATCAATCCGATGGAGGCGGCGCCCGTCATGGCGAGCACGTGCCGCATCGTCGAGCCCTCGGTGAAGATGGCGGACGGCTTTGAAGTTTCTGAACTCAGAGTCATATGCACACTTGTTTTGTCGCCCTCGCCAACAATCCCCCGTCGAGAGCCGGGTTCGGCATTTCCATGGCCGCGCCTTCGGGTTCGCGCCGCGCAACCTTATTGCTTCAAATCGAGGGGGAGGAAAGCTCCGGCCTCGCAGACAGTCTTTGCCGCGCTCCGTTTTGTCCTTAAATCGTCAAGGACGCCATGCTAGGCAAAGGCAGCGATTGGAGAATGCAGAAGACTATGAGCCATTCTCATCAGGACGGCGGCGACGCCCACGAGCACAGCCAAGGGGCGGCGGACGCGCACTCCCACGCCGGGGCTCATTCGCATGAAGGCCATGCCCATTCTCATGCGCCGGCGAGCTTCGGGCCGCGCTTTGTCATCGGCATCGCGCTCAACATGCTCATCGTCGCGCTTGAGCTCGTTTACGGCATCATTTCGGGCTCCGTCGCGCTGATCGCCGACGCCGGGCACAATCTATCCGACGTGCTGGGCCTTGGCGTTGCTTTCGCCGCCGCGATTTTATCCGCGCGGGCGCCTTCTCCACGCTT
Organism: Methylocella tundrae; assembly: GCF_901905185.1. Classification (GTDB taxonomy): domain Bacteria; phylum Pseudomonadota; class Alphaproteobacteria; order Rhizobiales; family Beijerinckiaceae; genus Methylocapsa; species Methylocapsa tundrae. Next base: position 54,156 of record NZ_CABFMQ020000068.1, on the reverse strand, counting down.
CAGCTATGGGCTCAAGGCAACGTCGATCCTCGCGGCCTTGTTCAACAGCGCTTTTCTTCTTCTCGTCGTCGGCGCGCTCAGCTATGAGGCGATCCGCCGCTTCTTCGAGCCGGAGCCGGTCGCCGCCAAAACGATGATGATCGTCGCGGCGATGGGCATGGTCATCAACGGGCTGACGGCGGCGCTGTTCGCCTCGGGCCGCAAGGACGACCTCAATATCCGGGGCGCTTTTTTGCACATGGCGGCGGACGCGGCGGTCTCGGCCGGCGTCATCGTCGCCGGTCTCCTGATCCTTCTGACCGGTCAGCTCTGGCTCGATCCTTTGACCAGCCTCATCATCAACGCCGTCATCATCGCCGGAACCTGGAGCCTCTTGCGCGAAAGCGTCGCCATGTCGCTTGGCGCGGCGCCGGGGCGAATCGTTCCCGCCGACGTCCGCGGCTTTCTCGTCGGCCTGCCCGGCGTCGCAGGACTGCATGATCTGCACATCTGGTCGATGAGCACGAGCGACACGGCGCTGACCTGTCATCTGTGCATGCCCGCGGGCCATCCAGGCGATGAATTTCTGATGAAGACGGCGGAACGCCTGCATGAGCGCTATCGCATCGGCCATGTGACCTTGCAGATCGAGACCGACGAGAATACGGCCTGCGCCCTTGCGCCCGACGAGGTGGTCTGAGGGGTAAATAACGTTCGCGGCGGCTCCTTCGGATGCGCCGCGGCCTTCAAATCCGCGGCGCGGCCCAGACCACGATTTGCCGCATGACGTCGCCAAGCGCTGAATCCAGCGCTCTCGTCACAGTCCCGCCATCGTCTCGCGGCGCCGGCGCGCTGGCCGAAAAGACCTTGCCGCCGACAATGCGGCCGGTCGAGGAGGCCGTGAGCTGCGCCGCTATTTCGACGAAGACCTGCATGCGGCCGGCGTCGAACTCGAAGCGGCGAATGTCGGCGCGCAGGCTATAATCGGCCAGCATGCCGAGACGCGCGACGCCGATATGGGCGTTCTGAAACGTCGCGATCAGCCGCGCCTGAACGAGCGGAGGCAATTGATCCGTCCATTTCGCGCCGCTGAGATAAGCGATCTGATCTTGCCCCATGCGCACGACAATCCGGTTCGAATCGACCGGCGGCAGCGCTGTTGGCTCATAGATGGCGATTTGACCGGGCCGCTCGCGCCGCGCGGAAAAGCCGCCGTCGGCCGCGCCAAGATCATAGGTCGCGAGCGGAGCCGAGGCGCAGGCGGCGACAAAACCCGCAGACGCGCAGACAATCGCCATCGATCCACGGCGACGGGGGCGCCCACCCCCCTCTCGTGAAAGCGCGAGGCCGCCCCTCGCGGCTCCCGCACTTCGCGGCCGAAATCGGATCAAGAATCGACGCATTGCTCCAAAGCATATTGCTTGCGCACGGGACCCAAAAAGTTCGCAACTTTTCGGGCTCATGCTCTAAAACCACGTTGCATCAAAGAGGCTTCCACAAATCAAGCCATGCGGCGGCCAAAGCGCCGCGACGCGAACCATCATTGGCGCAAGTGGTTAACGAGCGCCCGTATATTCGGGGATCTGCTGCTTCTTGCCGAAGATGAACTGCTGCGGATTCTGCTCGATTGACCGAATCGCCTGATTGACCTGATCGAGCGTTTTGCGGCCGTCGATCGCCAAAGCCTCATATTCGCGCAGGCCCGAGCCGGTGAAGCGCGTGAGGTTCGCGCCAATGTCCTTCCATCGGCTGTCGATGTCGTCGGCGAGCTTGCGGATCGATTTCGCCGTGGCGGCGACCTCCGCGAAAACGCCCTTGTTGTCGCCGGTCGCCAAAAATCCGTTAAGATTGGTCAGAACGCCGTCGACTTTGTCGGCGGCGGAGTTGAGCTTGCCCGACATGGCGGCGAAGTCCGAAATGATCGTTTTCACCTGCGCCGGATCGACCGCTTTGACGACATTGTCGGCGTCGCTGCTCAGGGCCTCCAGCTTCACCGTGAGCGGCTTGATCGCCTTGCCGACGTCCGCGATCGAGGACATGAAATCCTTGATGCCATCGGAATTGGACGCGAGCGCATCCGAGAATTTCTGAATGTTCTTCACCGAGGCCGTGATCGAGCCCGTGTTGTCATCCAGCACCTTATTGGTCCGGTCGAGAAATTCGGTCGCCTGCCCCGCGATCTTGCGCGCGCTTTCGATCAGATCCTGGAAATCCGAGCGCTCCGCCATGATCACCGGGGGGCCGCCGTCAGGGCCGGGCTGAAGCTTCGGCGCGGCCTCGGTTCCGCCCGAGAGCTCGACGGACGCAACGCCCGTGAGGCCCGTCGACTCGAGCCGCGCCTTGGTGTCGGTGTGGATCGGCACGCGTCCGTCCACCTCCACGATGGCGTAGACATGGCTCGGATCGTTCGGCATGAAATCGACATTCGTCACGTCGCCGACCCGGACGCCGTTGAACAGAACCGGCGCGCCGCGCAAAAGCCCCGAAACCGATCCGGCGAATACGATCTTGTAGGCCCGCTCGGCGCCCGGCTTGTCGCCGCCCGAAACCCAGAGGACGAAGCCAAAGGCGGACGCGATCACAGCCAGGGTGAAAACGCCGATCAAGGCATAATTCGCGCGGGTTTCCATCTATCGGCTCATCCTGTTCATGCTTTCAGGCATGACGATTCCGAAAGGACATCATCATGCTCCTTATCTCTTTGTTTCAACGCATGATCTAATCCAAAACGTCGGCGACTTTTCGGGGATCACGCTTTAGAGGCCGGCGCCGTTGGCCCCCCGCTTGATCACGGAAGGGTCGAACTGGCGCGCCCTTTTGCCGTGGAAATAGGCCTGCAGCCACGGATGGTCGGAGGCGAGCATGGTTTCGATCGGCCCGGTCGCGATCACTTTCTCGTCGGCCAGCGCGGCGATCCGGTCGCAGATGGAATAAAGACTATCGAGATCATGCGTCACCATGAAGACCGTGAGGCCGAGGGTCTTCTGCAAGGTCGAAATCAGATCGTCGAATTCGGCGGCGCCGATCGGATCCAGTCCCGAAGTCGGCTCATCAAGAAATAAAAGTTCAGGATCAAGCGCCAAAGCCCGCGCCAGCGCCGCCCGCTTGATCATGCCGCCAGACAATTCAGACGGAAATTTGTCCGCCGCGTCAAGACTCAGCCCGACCAGCTCGATCTTGAGCATGGCGAGTTCGTCGGCAAGCCGCGGCGAGAGCTTCAGATGTTCGCGCATCGGCACCTGCACGTTCTGCTTCACGGTCAGGCCGGAAAACAGCGCGCCGCCCTGAAACATGACGCCGATGCGCCGTTCGAGCGCGTCATATTCGGCGCGCGAGACGTGATCGATGTCTGAGCCGAACAATTCGATGCGGCCGGCGCGCTTCGGGGTCAGCCCCAGAATGGCGCGGGTCAAAACCGATTTGCCTGTGCCGGAGCCGCCAACGAAGCCAAGCACTTCGCCGCGGCGGACGTCAAGGTCGAGACCGTTGAGGACGAGATTGTCGCCAAAGCCGACGATGAGGTCGCGGACGCTGATCGCAATCTCGGGGGCCGCGCCGCGCGCAACCCGCGCCGAGCCGCGCCGCAACAGCGTGAAAGGCTTTTTCACAGGCGAAGGCAGATTTTTTTGCATCCGCGCCGCCTAGAACCGGACGGCGGCGAAGAAGACAGCGAAGATGCCGTCGACCACGATAACCATGAAAATCGACTTGACGACCGAGGCGGTCACCTGGCGTCCGAGGGATTCGGCGGAGCCCTCGACGGCGAGGCCTTCGACGCAGGCGATGAGGCCGATGACGAGGCCCATGAAAGGCGCCTTGATGATGCCGCTGAGGAAGGTATGCACGGCGATCGCCGCCGGCAGCAGCGCGATGAAGCTTTTCGGCGTGATGCCGCCATAGACCCAGCTGACGAGAATGCCGCCGGCGACAGCCGACATATCGGCGAGAAACGTCAGCAGCGGCAGGCTGATGATGAGCGCGAGGATGCGCGGCACGATCAGCACTTCGATCGGCCTCAGGCCCATCACGACGAGAGCGTCGATCTCCTCGCGCATCTTCATGGAGCCGAGTTCCGCCGTGATTGCGGACCCCGACCGGCCGGCGATCATGATCGACGTCAAAAGGACGCCAAGTTCGCGCAGGATCAAGATGCCGATGAGATCGACGACCAGAATCGTCGCGCCGAAGCGCCGCAGCTGGAAGATGCCCTGCTGGGCGACGATCGCGCCGACGAGGAAATTGATGAGGACGACGATTGGAACGCCGCGAAAAGCGATCGTCTCGAGGTGAGAGACGACGGACGTCGCGCGGAAATGAGCCGGATTGATCAGGCTCTTGCCCATCGCGGCGACGACCTCGCCGAGAAATTCGACGCCGTTGAAGAGATCACGGCCGGAGATGACGACGCTCTCGCCGACGTCGGCGAAGATCGTCATCAGATAGGAGCCCTTGCGGCGCGGAGGGGCGTCGAAAGCCCGGAAATGGGCTTCTTTCAGCAAAATGCCGAATTCCGGGCTGATCGACTGGAATTCCGCGTCGACGCCCTTCGCGCTCAGTTCCTGACGCGTCTTGTCGATCAGCCACGCTCCCGCGGTGTCGAGACGCTGCACGCCCGCAAGGTCGATGATCGCCCGCCGGGCGGCGCCGGCCTCGCTCACAAGGGCGCCAGCGCCCTTTTCGATTCCGGCGCAAGCGTCGAGCGTCCAGTGTCCGGCGAGGCGAAGCCGCACGGCGTCGCCCGACCGCTCGCTCGAAAATGTCGGACCTTCTGCAACATCCATCATTCAGTCCCGCCGCACGCGCGCTCGTCGCGCCAGATCTCGCGTGGAATGCTCGCTGCGCGCCGGCCGCGGCGAAGTCGAGGCGAACGCCTTACCACTTTTGTGCGGCGGCCCGCGAGGCTCTTGCAATTTCCCGCCGGTCTCCATTCTGTGGCGACAATGTCACAACCAGGCATAAATCGCCCCTGGAAGGGATCGGCGCACGATCCAAACCGCGGAAGCCGTCCCGCGCGCGTTTGCCCGGCTTTGCCAAACCCGCGTCATGGGTCATAGAGTAAATATCGATATAAAACCTTAAAGGGCGAAAGTGCCTCTTTTGCAAGCGAGCCGTTTGACCCATCCGCGCCGGGGCGAAGCCGCGCGAATGGTGTTTCGCGGCCTGCCTGGAGGCTGTCAGCGCGCCGCCGCCCGCTTTCTCGCGCTCGCGGCCCTGCTGGCTGTGGTGCTCGCTCCGCTCAACCTTTGCTGTTCAGCGGAGCGTTTCGCGGCTCGGAGCCTCAGCCTCGAAGCGGCGCTTGGGCCTCCGGCTCATGTGGCTCTTTGCGCGCATGCCAGCGCGAAGGACGAGGGTCCTGGCAATCAGGCGCCGGGCCATGGTCACCATGACGATTGTCCCTGTTGCCAATTCCTCGATGGCGCGGCGCTCGAGCCATCGCGCGAGATAACGCTCGCCGCCTATCCGGCGCGCGTGATCGAAACACTCGTCGCCTCAACAAATGCGCCGGCGCTCGCGGCGCCGCGCGCGCTGGCGGGACGGCCCCGCGCGCCTCCTCATCTGATCTGACGAGCATTTCGCCCGGCGCTGTCCCGCTTCCGGGAGACGCCCGCTGTTCTTCTTTTTAGATCGAGAAAAATCCATGTCTCACAAGGCTTGCCTGGCCTTTACGCGCGCGCTCGGCGCCGCGGCCATTTTCACCAGCTTCAGTCCCGCCTGCGTCAGTCCCGCGCTCGCGCATACCATCGTCGGCAACCGGGTGTTTCCGGCAACGCTCACCATCGACGATCCCGGCGTCAACGATGAACTGGCGCTGCCGACCTTCGGCTATATGGCCGCCGCGAATTACGATGGAACGGCAGGACCGATTTCGTACACGCTCGGCTGGGAATACTCGAAAACGATCACGGCGGACCTTGCCGTCTACATCGGCTCCGGCGGCTATACGTGGCAGAAAAACCCAAGCGCCGGAGGATGGGCGAACTTAGAGACCCAACTCAAATATGTTTTCTACCAGAACCCCGAGCATGAGTTCATCATCGCGGGGGCGGCCAATGTCGAATGGGGACACACGGGGAGCGGCCAGAATTCATCGCTTCCCTCCGATCCCTACACGACGATCACGCCTAAGATTTACGTCGGCAAGGGCTTCGGCGACGCTCCGGTCGACTGGCTGCGTCCATTCGCGATCACCGGCGAAATGGACTACAATATTCCGACCCATCCGGTCAGCGCGTTTCTGACGCAGGACGCCTATGGCAATAACATCATTGGCCTCGACCAGACGCCGAGCGTCCTGACCTATGGCGCAACGCTGCAATACAGCCTGCTCTACGCGAACTCTTTCGTTTACGAAGTCCCGGATCTTTTCAAACGCCTGATCCCGGCGTTTGAGGGCGTCTTCAGTTCGCCGGTGTCGAACATTGGTCCTTCCGCGCCAGGAAACTGGACGCACGCGACGACCGGAGTGGTCGGCCCTTCCATTTATTATATCGGCCAAACTTTCGAGATCGGGGTCATGGCTCAGCTTCCGATCAACCGGGCGAGCGGCAAGCATGTGGGGGCGGTCGCCGTCCTCGACTTCTTTCTCGATGACATCCTGCCGGATTCGCTCGGCAAACCGTTGTTCGGGCCGCCTCAGCCCCGCATCGCCAACCTTCATTGAATCATGATCCGATTTCGCAAGAGGCCGGACGTCACTTCTTTAATTTTATCACAGTCATTCAGGCAAACCGGGGCACGCTTCGCTTGAATGACGTTTAGACGAGGACGCCATGCAACGTTTTCTGACGATCAGTCTCGCCGCTTTCTTCGCCTGCGGGCTTGCCGCGCCGCATGCGTTCGCGCATGCTTTCCTCGATCGAGCGGTTCCAGCCGTCGGCTCCACCGTTTCGGCCTCGCCGGCCGAAGTGAGGCTCGCCTTTTCCGAGGCGCTCGCGCCGGCCTTCGCCAGCGTGCAGATTGCGACGGCGCAGGGAGCCCCCGTGGCGGCGGGCAAGGCGACGCCCGACCCCGCCGACCCGAGCGTCCTTCACGTGCGGCTCAACCAGCCGCTCAAGCCAGGCGTATATAAAGTCACCTGGCATGTGGTTTCGGTCGACACCCATCGCACCGATGGCTCCTATGTCTTTACCATCGCCCCTTGAGCAAGGGCGCCTCAACGTGCGCCGGGAATTGAGACGCAATGACGATTTTCCAGTTCCTCGTCATCGCGCGCTGGGTTCAGTTCGTCTCGGTCTCGGCGCTGTTCGGCTCGGCGCTATTCTGGCTTTACGCTGGCGGCGGCGCGGCGCCGGGGCCGGCTCGCCTGCCCAGAGCTTTCGCGGCGACGCTTCGTCTGCTCCGCCTCGCCGCGCTGGCGGCGGCGCTCTCGGGGCTCGCCTGGCTTGTCGGGATCGTCGTCAATATGACCAGTTCGTCGCCGGCGCCCGAATGGGCCAGCCTCCGGGATTTTGAGGTCTGGCGGCTGTTTTTCTTCGAGACGAATTTCGGCGCGGTTTCGGGTCTGCGCCTCGTGCTGCTCGCCGCGGCGCTTGGCGTCGTCACCCTGCGCCGGCCGCAACGCGGCTTCCTCGTCGCCCTCGCCGCCATCGGCGCGGCTCTTCTCGTCAGCCAGGCGTGGCTCGGCCATGCCGCGCAGGGAGACGGCGGCCTTCGCGGCGGCGCCATGATCGTCGCTTATAGCGCGCATGTGCTTGCGGCCGGCGCCTGGGTCGGCGGCCTTGCGCCGCTGCTTTTCGCCCTCGCCGAGGAGCGCGGAGAAGATCCAGGCAGCGGAAGCTTGAAGATTCTCGACCGCTTTTCGACGATGGGCTTCCTCGCCGTCGTGCTGATCGTTCTCGCCGGACTGGCAAATCTCGGTTTTCGCGTCGGCGCGTCATTTGGCAGGCTGCTCGACACGCCCTATGGCGAAACCCTGTTCGCCAAGCTGGCGCTCGTCGCCTTGATGCTCGCTCTTGCGGCGTTCAATCGCTTTGTCGGCGCGGCGAGATTGCGCCGAGCCTCCTCTCAAAGCCCTTCGGAGGCGGCGCGGCTGCGGACGAGCGTCGGCGCCGAACTCGCTCTCGGCATTGCTGTGCTCGGAGCCGCCGCCGCGCTTGGCGTCACGCCGCCGCCGCAATGACGAGAACTCGCGCCCGCCCTCGCTGAAGGGCCTTCAAATCGCCTTCGAAGTCGGCGCCGGCGCCGGCGGCTCCCCGCTTTGCTTCGGCAGAAGCTCCAGAACCCGCGCGATCGGATCGCTCGAGATGGCGAGCGGCGGCTGGAACGGGCCTTCATTGGCGGCGATCAAGACGATGATCAGGACGAGGCTCGAGGTGAAAATGACCATTGCGGCGAGGTGCGGGCGCGGCCGATCGAGGTGCAGCATGGCGATGCTGATCTGTCCCGTGAGCGCGAGGATCAGAACGCAGGCCCATTTGATGCTCTCCGAATAAGGAGCGCTGAGCACGAGACGATCGGCGCGGGCGGCCTGAACTTTGAGCGCCATGTCGAGTAGCAACGCATCGAATTTCGCGCTCGCGTCGCCGGAATTGTGCTGCGTCGCGGCGACCGTCCGAAGCAGGCCTCCCAGCGCATCTTCGGCCTGTGGGGCGCCCATGCCGCTCGCCGCCATGCTCGGCCACTCCTTTCCAGTGACGGCCGTCACATAAACACGGATGGCCTGGCGAATGCCGTCTGCCGGCAAGCCGCTGGCCGAGGCGAGCGCGTTGAGCATGGTGAGGCTGGCGCTCTCCGTCTCAACAGCCGCCGACGCGCGCCGGTTGCGGTCCCAGATATCGCTGGCGACAAAACCGATCTGAATGCCGAAGATCACCATGATGGCGCTGAACAGCTCGGCGATCGCGCCATTGAATGAAAGCATCCATCTGCGCGTTAAGCGGCCAAAACTCAGCCAGAAGAGAAAAGCCGCCGTAGCGGTGTAAAATCCGGCCACGGCGAAAACCATGTAAGGCAGAGATAGGGTGAGCCAGGCGTCGATCATGAGGGCGCTTTGCTGGAGAGGGGCTTGCCGGGACGAACAGTGCGGGCGCCGGCGGATTTTGGCAATGAGCCGCGACGGCTTGAGGCCGGCCGCGTTGGCCGGTTGCTTCGCTCGCCCGATTCTGCGATCAGGCGACCATGCGAAAACTCAGCGTTGCGGTCGAGCGTTTTCCCATCGCGGGGAAATTCGTCATTTCCCGGGGGCAAAAGACCGAGGCGGCGGTCGTCCTTGCCGTGATCGAAGACGCCGGCGCGAGGGGGCGCGGCGAGTGCACGCCCTACGCGCGCTACGGCGAAACCGTCGCATCCGTTCTCGCGCAGATCGAATCTGTCCGGGCGGCGATCGAGGCCGGCGCAGACCGCGAGGAGCTGCAGGCGCTTCTGCCCGCGGGCGCGGCGCGCAACGCGCTCGACTGCGCGCTGTGGGATCTCGCCGCGAAGCAGAGCGGCCGGCCGGCCTATGCGCTGGCCGGCCTGCCGGAGCCGGTCACGGTGACGACGGCCTTCACCATTTCAGTCGGAACCCCTGACGAAATGGCGGCGGCGGCGGCAAGGGCGAGCGCGCGGCCGCTGTTGAAGATCAAGCTCGCGGGCGAGGGCGATCCAGCGCGGATCGCGGCCGTCCGCGCCGCCGCGCCCAAAGCGGTGCTGATCGTTGACGCCAACGAGGCGTGGACGGACTCCGATCTTCCGGGCTACCTCGAGGCCTGCGCCAGGGCCGGGGTCGCGCTGGTCGAGCAGCCGCTGCCCGCCGGGCGCGACGCCGCGCTTGGCAGGATCGAGCGCATTATTCCTGTTTGCGCCGATGAAAGCGCCCATGCGCGGCGCGGACTCCTGGACCTTCGCGAACGCTATGACGCCGTCAATATCAAGCTCGACAAGACAGGCGGCCTGACCGAGATGCTGGCCACGACGGCGCAGGCGGAAGCGATCGGCTTTGGCGTCTTCATCGGCTGCATGGTCGCGACGTCGCTCGCCATGGCGCCCGCGCTGCTTGTCGCCGGCCGCGCCCTCTTCGTCGATCTTGATGGCCCCCTGCTGCTGGCGCGAGACCGGCCGGACGGCCTCGTCTACGAGGGCTCGCTTATTCGCCCCGCGCCGCCCGCGCTCTGGGGCTGATGTTATTAAGCAGAGCAAAGTATTACGCCGACACAACGGTCATGTTGTGCCTGATATATTACATTCGTTATTTTATTTGCTATCGAGGCAAACATGAATTGTGGAAAATTTATTTCTTAAATAGGCTCCACAAATTGTTATCTGTGATATAAACTAATAATCGTCAATTTAGTTCCGCAGATACCCCCCCGCAAAAGTTGAAATCATCAATTCAACAGCCGAGTTGAAGCTCCGCGTTATTTTGGAGAATACTCATGATTGACAGATTATCTATTGCAAGTTGCATTTCACACGAAAATCGCGTAAAATTCTTTAGGCCAGTTGCGCGCGCCTCTTATGCGGCCTGCTGCTGGGCGTTGAGCGCTGCCGCCGCGCTGGCCGCTCCCGTGATCATCAACCAGCCGTTCTCGGCGCGGCCCGGAGACGTGATCAGTCTGCAAGGGAGCGGATTTGGCGCCGCGCCGCACGTCTACATGAAGCCGTTGAAACAGTTGATCCCCACCGTGCTGGCGACGAAGACGGCCGACGATGGAACCGTTGTCGTACAGGCGCCGAAAGCTGCGTTGTTCGATGTTTATGAGGTCTGGATCACGAATGGCGCGACAACGAGCAACCATGTCCTTTTGAACGCGCCGAAGCCGATGCATTTCGACAATGCCGAGATCGCCCCGGGGGCGCATTTCCGGATCTTCGGGCGCAATCTCTACGTCAACAATATTCCGCCGACGGTCACGCTGGTTGACGTGGCGACCAAAGCGCCGGCGATCGCCACGGTCACGACCTCAACGAGCAGCGCTTACAGCCTCGACGTGACGCCCTCCCTCGGAGTCATTCCCGGCCATAGTTACCAGGTCAATGTGTCGAACGGCTATGCGTCGACGCTCAGCGCCGCCTCCATCGTCGCGCATGCCTCCGGCACGGATCATTTCCTCATCGGACAACCCTGGGCCTATGATTTCGTCTACCAGGACGGGCCAGGCTACCAGGCGGGCGTAAAGGGCACGAACCAGGCGGATCATCACGTCTTCAACGTCAGGACGGATCCCAGCCTCGCAATCCTCGCCAAGGGGGACGGCGTGACCAATGACGGCGCGGCGATTCAGGGGGCGATCAATACGGCGGCCGCCCATCGGGGCGTCGTCTATCTCCCGGCGGGGACGTACAATATCGGATCGGTCAGGGTCGACCTTAAGCCTGGCGTCGTGCTGCAGGGTGAAAGCGCCTCGAACACGAAAATCATTTTCGGGCCCGCCGCGCCGGCCGGATTCATCGTCGATACGGGCGGCATGTCGGGATTTGCTGATCTGACGATCCAGAATGTCGATCTTTCCAGCAATCCCATCACGAACATCGGCACGTGGGGCCAGCCGATCAGCAAGTTCTTCATTCAACGCGTCAACTGGAACCTTGGCTCCGGCGCGCCGATCTTTCTCAAGGGCGACCGCATCGCAATCCTGAACTCCACCTTTACGCAGGCGATCAATTATCAAACCGGGAGCGTCGCCCAGAAAACCGGCGGCCTTGGACCTTTATATTTCTCGCAGCTGAGCAATCTTCAGTTCAAGAACAACACGATCAAATGGGCGACCAATCAAAATTCGATGAATGATCTCGTCAACGCCATCATCGAAAACAACCATTTCACGCGCAGCGCCTCAGACACCATCGTCGCCGGCCCGGCGCAAGCTTCGTGGACATTCCCCTTCACCAATCAGCCGGTCGTAGCCGGCGAGACGGTTTCGCGAGTCGATGGACGCCAGCTGTCGATCAACTTCGGCAAGAACGTCGTGGTGCAGAACAATCTCTTCGACGTGTCGGACGGCGTTCTCATCGTCAATCACAATGATGGCGAAACCATCCTCAATGAGGCGGGCGGACAAGACATGCGGGAGGACTGGGGAATCGTCACCACGGCCAACAGCATCAGCGTCACCGACAACTCGAAATGCTCCGGCTCCGGCTCCGGCGCCTGCGCCTGGATGGTTTATCCGAATTCAATGCTGGTCATCATCAGCGGCGCCGGCGCCGGCCAATGGCGGCACATCACCGCGCACGTGGGCAACACATTCACGGTCGATGCGCCCTTTGACGTCGCTCCGGCGGCCGGCGACCGCTTCTCTATCGCCGTCCCGACTTACGAGAACGCGATTATCAGCAATAATACGGCGACGGGGAATCCCGTCGGCATCGCAATGTATCACGGCGCCTATCTCAATGTCGCCGTCACCGGGAACCAGCTGACCAACAATGGCGGCATTTATCTGATGGCGGAGCAACAGCTCTCGTCAACGCGCTCGGAACCCGGCCTCGACGCCACCAGAAATATGGAGATAAACGGCAATACCCTGACGAATACGACCGGCGCCTGGCCCTCCTATATCGCGCTCGGCTATCTCATGATCAATCCAAGTTCCTTCTGGGGCAGGAATGTGATGGGCGCCGAAATAAGAAACAACAGCATCGCGGCGCGCACCGGCACTCCCTATTATTTTTTCGCCGAAGGCTATCAAGCCTTCTCATTCTATCAGGCCTATCCGGCGGCCTATGTCGAACAACAGGGCGGAGCATTCTTCGGGACGGTGTTCCAGGGCAATAGCTGCGCGAATTGCACGGTGAACTACAGTCTTGGAACCGGCGCGACCGACACGACCATCTGGAACGCGGCGACCTCAAACAGCCCCGGCGTCACATCGACTTTTCTAAAAGACACCCCCATGCTCGGCTCCGGAGCCGCTGCGTCGATCAGAACGCTGGTCGGCCACGATTGAGTCCAACCGACCGCCGCGGCCCAGCGCCATGCGGGTCCGCGACGCTGGTGAAGCGGGAGGCAGGCCAGACTTCCCTCCCGTCCCGGCGCGGATTCAAAGCCGCCTTCGCGCGCATCAGTAGCCTCTCATTTTTGCCAAGACGCGCCGACGCGGTCCCAACGACTCTTTGGGGCCGCGTTCCGTAGCGTCGCGCAAGATTGCTATGGAGGCTGGCTTGGCAAAGCCGCCGGCGCCTCCCCTCATTGTCCGAAAGCTCCCCAACGTCATGGCTCCGCTTTCGTAGCGTAAGCTCCAAACCGCGTACAATTTGCGCGACAATATCCATCAATACACTTCGTTCGGATAGATACGACCGAAATAGATGTCATGTCTCATGGCCACTCACTCGGATATAGACTTATATTTGATTGTACATTGAATATTTAGTCTAATTTTCTGCGAATGGAGGCAGGATATGACTATATTTTCCATGATTTCGACTTTTATATTAAGCATGCCTCTGCGGAGACGGCGTCATAACTACGTCCGGCTGCTGGCCTATGCCGCCTATTGCTGGAGCTTCGCCGCGGTTGCGGCTTCGGCCGATCCGGTGATCATCAATCAACCGTTCACCGCCAATCCGGGCGATGTCATCAGCCTGGGCGGCAGCGGCTTTGGAACCGCGCCGCAGGTTTTTCTGAAAGCTTCGCACCAGGCGGCGGCGATCACGCTTGCGACAAAGACGGCCGACGACGGGACCGTCGTCGTCGCGGCGCCGCGGACTATCCCCTTCGATCTCTATGAGGTTTGGATTGCGAACGGCTCAGCAACGAGTCCCCATATCTACCTCAATGCGCCAAAGCCGCTGCATTTCGACAATGCCGAGATTGCTCCCGGCGCGCATGTCCGCATCTTTGGCCGCAATCTTTATGTCAACGGCCTCGTCCCCACCGCCACTTTCATCGACCAGCAGACGAACGCGACGCTGAAGGCGGCCGTCAACCTGCCGACGAGCTCCCCTTACGTCCTCGACGTTCAGCCGCCCCTGGGCGTTATCGCCGGCCACAGCTACAAGGTGAGCGTCTTCAACGGTTATGCGACGGCCCTCCTCGACGACTCCATTCAGGGGCACGCGCCCGGAATCGATCATTTCCTCATCGGCCAGCCCTGGGCCTATGATTTCGTCTATCAGGACGGCCCCGGCTACCAGGCGGGGACTACGGGGACGAACCAGGCCGACCACCACTTTTTCAACGTCAAGACGGATCCGAGTCTCGGCATCCTCGCCAAAGGCGACGGCGTCGCCAGCGACGGGGCGGCGATCCAGGGCGCGATCAATAAAGCTGCCGCCTATGGCGGCGTCGTCTATCTCCCGGCCGGAACATACAATCTGGGATCGATCAGGATCGACCTCAAGCCCGGCGTCGTGCTGCAGGGCCAAAGCTCCTTCTTGACGAAAATCACCTTCGGACCCGCCGCGCCGGCCGGCTTTATCGTCGATACGGGCGGCATGTCGGGATTTGCTGATCTGACGATCCAGAACGTCGATCTGTCCAGCAACCCCATTACCAATATCGGCACGTGGGGCCGGCCCATCAGCAGGTTCTTCATTCAACGGGTGGTTTGGAATCTTGGCTCCGGCGCTCCGATCTACCTCACGGGGGACCGGGTGGCGATCCTGAATTCCATCTTCACGCAGGGGGTGAACTACCAAAACGGGAGCGTCGCCCAGAAAACCGGCGGCGTGGGACCGTTATATTTTTCACAGCTGAGCAACCTTCACTTCCTGAACAATATCGTCAAATGGTCGACGGACCAGAACTCGATGAATGATCTCGTCAACGCCGTCATCGAGAACAATCATTTCACGCGCGGCGCGACGGACACGCTCATCGCCGGCCCTGCGCAGGCCTCATGGTCATGGCCCTATATCAATCAGCCGGTCCGGGCCGGCCAAAAGGTCGCGCGGGTCATGGGGCGCCAGCTGACGATCAATTTCGGCAAGAACATCGTCGTGCAGAACAATCTCTTCGACGTGTCCGACGGCGTGATTTTGACCAATCACAATGACGGCGAAACCATCCTCAACGAGGCGGGCGGACAGAATGTGCGGCAGGATTGGGGAACTGTCACGGCCGTCGATAGCCAGAGCGTGACCGATAATTCCAAATGTTCGGGGACCTGCGCCTGGAAGATCTATCCCAATTCAATGGCGGTCATCGTCAGCGGCGCCGGCGCCGGCCAATGGCGCCATATCATGGCGCAGAACAACAATACATTCACGCTCGACAAACCCTTTGACGTCGTCCCAGCGCCCGGCGATCATTTCTCCATCACCGCGCCAGCTTATGAGAATGCGTTGATCAGCAACAATACGGCGACCGGCAATCCCGTCGGCATCGCCATGTACCACGGCGCCTATCTCAACGTGTCTGTCATCGGCAACCAGCTCACCAACAACGGCGGAATCTACCTCGTTTCCCACGAGCAGCTTTCGACGTCATTCACGGAGCCCGCCTTCGACACTGCAGCAAATCTGGAAATAAAAGGAAATGTCCTGACAGACACAAGCGGCGTATTTCCTTCCTACATCGCGCTCAACTTCGTGATGATCAACAATGCGGATTTCTGGGGCAAAAGCGTGTTGAGCGCGGAGATACGAAACAACCGCATAAGCGCGCGCGCCAGCGGGCTCTACTATTTCTTCCACGAAGGCTATCAAGCCTATACGTCCTTCCAGAATTACGGCGGCCAGGTCTACAACGACCAACACCAGGGGGCGATCATCGGGGCGGTCTTCCAGGGCAATAGCTGTATCAACTGCCCGGCGGACTACACGCTCAGCACCGGAATAGTCAACGCCACCATCTGGAATGCGCTCAACGTGGCGTGGCCGGGCGTCGCGTCGAAATGCCTCGCCGATCTCACGATGACCAATAGCTCGCAGACAGCCTCGGTCGGGACCGTTGTCGGCAACGATTGACCCGCCATCAGAAACGCGCCCGCCCGCGATAAAGCCGGGCGCCTCTCCTCCACGGGCGTCAGATCGTCTGATTATAGGCGCCGACCTCCGGGCTTTCCCGCAGGATGGCGTCGATAGCGGCGAACATTTCCCGCATTCTAAGCTCGGAAACCGGACTCTCCACGACGACGACGAGTTCGGGCTTGTTCGAGGAAGCGCGAACAAGACCCCAGGTTCCGTCCTCGACCGTGACGCGCACGCCATTGACGGTCACGACGTCGCGGATTTTCTGACCCGTCAGCGCCGCGCCCTGCTGCTGCATCGACCGCAGCCGCTCCAGCGTCCTGTCGACGACGCCATATTTCTTTTCATCGTCGCAATGGGGCGACATGGTGGGCGAGCCCCAGGTTTTGGGCAGGGCCTCATAGAGTTCGGCCATCGATTTTTGCGGGTTGCGGTCCAGCATGTCGAGCACATGAATGGCGGTGAGAAGGCCATCGTCATAGCCGCGCCCAACCGGCGCATTGAAAAAGAAATGGCCGGATTTTTCAAAGCCCGCGAGCGCGCCGAGGTCGCTCACGCGGCGTTTGATGTGGGAATGGCCCGTTTTCCAGTAATCGGCCTTGACGCCGCGGCTCAAAAGTTCGGGGTCGGTCGCAAAAAGCCCTGTCGACTTCACATCGACGACGAAAGTCGCCTGCGGATAAAGTTTCGAAAGGTCCCGCGCCAGCATGACGCCGATCTTGTCGGCGAAAATTTCGTCGCCCTTGTTGTCGACGACGCCGCAGCGGTCGCCATCGCCGTCAAAGCCAAGGCCGACGTCGGCGCCCGTCTCGAGCACTTTCGCCGCCATGGCGTGCAGCATTTCGAGGTCTTCGGGGTTCGGGTTATAGCGCGGGAAAGTGAAATCGAGCTCCGTGTCGAGCGGAATGACCTCGCAGCCGAGCTTTTCCAGAACCTCAGGCGCGAAGGCTCCCGCCGTGCCATTGCCGCAGGCGGCGACGACCTTGAGCTTGCGCGTCAGTTTCGGCCGGTTGGTGAGGTCCGCGATGTAGCGGGCGGGGAAATTCTCGACAAAGCGATAAGAGCCGCCATCCGCATAGCGGAATTTGCCCGAGAGCACGATCTCTTTCAGCCGGCCCATTTCGTCGGGACCGAAGGTGACCGGCCTTTGGGCGCCCATCTTGACGCCGGTCCAGCCATTGTCATTGTGGGAGGCGGTGACCATCGCGACGGCCGGAACGTCGAGCTCGAACTGGGCGAAATAGGCCATCGGAGAGAGCGCAAGGCCGATGTCATGGACCTTTACGCCCGCCGCCATCAGGCCGGTGATGAGCGCCAGCTTGATCGACGAAGAATAGGACCGGAAATCATGCCCGGTGACGAGTTCGGGCCTGACGCCCATCTCATGCAAAAGCGCGCCGAGTCCAAGCCCCAAAGCCTGAACGCCCATCAGGTTGATTTCTTTTTCGAACAGCCAGCGCGCGTCATATTCGCGAAAGCCGGTGGGCTTCACCATCGGCGTCGTCTCATAGGCGAGCGTGTTCGGGAACAATTGGGGCTCAGGCTTTGGAAACATCCGTTGATCCTTTGCGACGGGCGCCGCTTTCGCGTGGAAACGACAATCCCGCGGGGGGATTATCATTCCTCTCATAAGAGAGGACTGTGACGATTGACGAACGACGACATGGCGGCGCAGACTGCTAGCGCGGAAAAGCGCCAGAAGCTGACGATAGAACGGGCTTGCCTTCGAGGGACGCCCTTGCCTTGAGCGTATAAGATAACCTCCATCGTCGCCAGTCCGTCGGGAGCCTGCATGAGTCTGGAATCGAAGCTTTTCAAGGGCGACGCCAAACTTGAAACGGCGGCGAGGCAGGACTCCGCGCATGTTTTGCTTGGCGCCTCCGGCGCACATGTTCTGAAAATCCAGTCCGCCCTGATGCTGCTGGATGACGCCAAGATCGATTCCGGCGAGACCGAGCAGTCTTCCTATGGCTCTTCCACGGCGGCGGCCGTAAAGGCGTATAAAGAAAAGCGCTCGATCATCAATCACAGCTACCAGACACAGGCCGACAACATCGTTGGAAAAATGACCATCGCCTCTCTCGACCAAGAGATGTTGAAGTTCGAAAAAAGCGAAGGCAACCGTCTTTGCAACCGCGACGAGAACCGTTCGACCAGCGCCAATACGATTCCGCCTCTTTAAGGCTCAGCGACCATGACTCCAAAGGAGAAGGCTCTCGGCAATGTCCCGGAGGCTCAGCGCTGGGTCGGCGCCTCGATCAACGCGCTGAACGCCGTCATCGGCTTCAACGGACGCCGTTCGGAAATCGCCAATCTCAGTCAGTTCAAGGCTCTGCAAACCCACTTCCATGTTGAGTTGGGGCCGGCTCCAAGCACGCTCGATCAGCTTCTGTCATTGCTGCCTTTCGTCGACGAGGCCGATCCGACGCTCCGAATATTGATCGAAATCCGTTTCCGCTATTTCGATATCTTGTCCGCGCTCGGCAAAGCCTCATCGGCCTTTACTGATGCGCCCGCTGGCGGCGGCGACGAAGATACCGGGATGGCGCCCGCCTTTGTGCCGCAGAAAAGGGACGGAACGTTCCGCATAACGCCCTATTATCTCTCCATCGGGGCGTTAAGCCAGGTCCATTGCCTTGTCCATGAATCCGCACATTTCGTCAGCGACGCGTTCCAGGATTTTGCTTACCGCGACCGCTCTGGAGCCGAATCGGATGATCCAGACAAATATAAGAAGCTGCCGGTCCAATTCGCCATCCGCAACGCCGACAGCTACGCCTATTTCGCCCTTCAAATGGCGAAGGGCATAGATCGCATATTGAGCCGCGACGAATGAGCTCTTACGAGCCCATGTTACTTCTGCTTGGCGATGATCTGGCTCTTGATCTTGGCGTAGACGGCGGCCGGGATGATCTTTTTCTGCACCAGCTCGTCCTTGCCCTTGTAGGGCCTGTTCTTGATGATGTCGGCGGCGCGTTTGTCGCCTATGCCGGGCAGGGCTTGAAGGTCCGCCTCGCTCGCCGAATTGATGTCGAGCAGCGCGGCGGGAGCCGGAGCCGCCTTCGACATGGATGAACTGGGCGCCGCCGGGGGCGCCTTGGCCGGGGCCGCTGGCTGAGCCGTTTGCGCGAAGGCGGCCCCGGCGAGGCTGGCGGCGACCCAGAATGATAAAGCGAGGATAGATTTACGGCAGAAGCTCATGGCGGTCCCCTCAATGTAGTCAACATCCCGCAAGAAACGCCGTTGAAACCGGCGATTCGCTCTTTAATCACAAGAGAATGAGCCGAATTTCAAAATCCGCAACGCCAGCCTTCGGCCCAGTCGGAGATCGATTTATTCCGCCGCGACGCGCCGGTGATTCTCGGCGGCAAGCCAGCGCTCGACTTCAAGCGCGGCCATGCAGCCCATTCCGGCCGCCGTCACCGCCTGGCGGTAGATATCGTCCGTGACGTCGCCCGCGGCGAAGACGCCGGGCACGCTCGTCGCCGTCGAATTCGGCTCTGTCCTGATATAGCCGTTCGGCTTGATGTCGAGCTGGCCCCTGAACAGATCGGAGGCCGGCTTATGGCCGATGGCGACGAAAACGCCATGCGTATCATCAACGCGGACGGCCTCCGTCTTGACGTTTTTCAGGCTGACATGGGTGACGCCCAAAGGTTCTTCCGAGCCGTGGATTTCATGCACCACATGATCCCAAACAATTTCGACGTTCGGCCGCTTTAACAGCCGCTCCTGCAAGATCCGCTCGGCCCTGAAGGCGGAGCCGCGATGCACCACCGTCACCTTGGAAGCGAGATGGCTGAGATAGAGCGCCTCCTCGACCGCCGAATTGCCGCCGCCGACGACGATCACGTCCTTGCCGCGATAGAAAAATCCGTCGCAGGTGGCGCAGGCCGAAACGCCATAGCCCTTGAACTTGTCTTCCGAGGGCAGGCCCAGCCACTTGGCCTTGGCGCCCGTCGCGATGATCAGGGCGTCGCAGACGTAGGCCTCTCCGCTGTCTCCGAAAAGACGAAAAGGATGATGACCAAGCTCGACCTTGACAATATGGTCCGAGATCATGTGGGTTCCGACATTCTCAGCCTGAGCCTTCATCTGCTCCATCAGCCAGGGACCCTGAATAGGCTCGGCGAAACCGGGATAATTTTCGACGTCCGTTGTGATCATCAGCTGGCCGCCAGCCTCAAAACCGGCGATCAGCACGGGCTCCAGCAGCGCGCGTGCGGCGTAAATCGCCGCCGTATAGCCGGCGGGACCCGACCCTATGATGATCACTTTCGCGTGCGAGGACCCTTGAGCATGGGGGGTCCCTCTGGAGGGGGAAACGGACATGAAATCTTCTCGACGGTTGAGCGGTCGGGGCGGCCAGATTTGAAATCTATTCAGCCGAAGCCCCGGCCGCAACCTTGGGCCTTCGCCCGGGGATCAGCGACCGGGCGGCGGGGCGCTCGGTTCGAGAGAGAGGGCGCCAACTCCGGCCGAAAGGTTGACGCCGGCCTGCACGCCAAGCGAGAGAGGCTGAAGGCTGATCGACCTGTTGTTGCCGCCGACGAGGACATTGGCGGTGACGCCGCCGCCGAACGAGGCGCCGCCGCTCGCGCCAACGAATTCGCCCGCCAGCGCAAATGGCGGCAGGGCGCTGCCCGCGGTGAACACAGCCCAGACAAACCGGCCGCCAGACGTGAAGCCGAGGTCAAGGCCGAAATTGCGAATGGTTCCGACATAATATTGCCGCGGACCGCGGCGCGGAGTGAGGACGCAGGACAAAGCCCGGTTCGAGGTGACGATGAAGCCAATGCCAGACGAAACATTGCATTCGAGCAGTCCAGCGCGCGGACGCGCTTCGGCTCCGCCGGCCATCATGCCGATCAAGGCGGCGCCAGCAAGCCATGCGGCCAGCCTCGGCCGAAAAATTGCGTTCATTGGATTTCCTCCTTGACGATCCAGCCAAATCCGCGTTCGGGTGCGGCCGGACCAACGCCGCAAAGCGCGGCAATCATTAAGACACGACAATCCCGCTGGATTCGAACGATTCCACCGGAGATGCGATCTATAGCGATGCCTCAGCTTTTGCGCCAGTTTTCATCTTTCACCGGCGTCGGCCTCGTCGCCACGAGCGTCCACTATTCAATCTTGATCGGACTGGTCGAGCTGGCCCATGCGGCGGCGCCTCCGGCGGCCCTGGCCGGAAGCATCGCGGGCGCGATCGTCTCTTATGCGCTGAATCGCCGCCACACATTTCGTTCGCACCTGCCGCATCGGCGCGCGGGCGGGCGCTTCGCGCTGGTCGCCGTGGGGGCCGCGGCGCTGACCTATCTGTTCATGACGCTGTTTGTAAAGGTGGCTGGCGCGCCTTATCTGCCGGCGCAGGTCGCGACCACGGGCATCGTCGTGCTGTGGACGTTTCTTGCGCACAGATTATGGACGTTTGTCTGACGCGCCCGTTTGTCCTACACGCGCCCAAGCGGCGCCCGGGGATGTCCGGGCGTTGGTTGCAATCGCTTTCCCCGCGCCGGAGCGACGGCGGCAAGACCTACCGGGACGGCGTCTCGCCGCTCGGCGTCTCGGTCTGGCCGGCGCCAGATCCAGAGTCCAATCGCCCTTGCGCGCCCGCCTGTTCGTAGGGTTTTTCAGCGTGATGCTCATAGGGCGGCACGCTGACGCTTCGGCCCGTCACGAGGTAGGGAGCCGCTGGCCCGAAGGTGCGAACTTGAGCGATGGCCCCGCTCGAAAAGGCGCAGGCGACCGCCGCACCGACGACGACTTTCCCAAGCTCTTTCATTGAACTCTCCAACGCCCATCAGGCGTCCGCGCGTTTCACCGCGAAGAGAACGCGCAAGCAGCCCAAGAGTTCATTTCCGCTTTGCCGAAAATCGCTGGCCGCCGCGGTGGCCCATCGCTGTCTTTCTATGCCCAGGAACGGCGGTCACGGTGCCGACAGGGTTCGAACCGGCGCACGATTTGTAAAGACAAGACCGACCCCAAGGCGAAGGGCTGCGTTCGTCTTGGCGACTGGCGGCCGCCTCACGCGCTGGCGCGCCGGGCATTTGGCTTACCCCGAGCTTCGCTTGGCTTCGCGATGACCTATGGCCGGCCGGCCGTCGCGAATTGTTTGAATCGTCCGACCGCACTCCTTTGGGCCACAGCGGCTGTGCCGGGCTGCGGCGAGGCGGCCGTCTCTACCGTCACGGCAGGCGGCGAGCCAGCCGTCTCCGTGCTGCGCGCAGGCAGCTCCAGCTTCACTTGCTCGTCGGCTTTTTCAAGCGTTGTCGTTCTGACATCCACGTTATGAACGACCCACCCGCGGATGGCTTGGCCAACGCGAAGCCGAAGGAGAGATTTATCTGTGTCGTCGACGAAAACGCCCAGATCGACGTCGGCGCCATGCACGACGCCGACGAGAGTGATCCCCGGGTTTTCCGGCGCCGCCGATTCGGCTGACGTCGGAGCGACAACCTTTGGCGCCGCCGCGGCGATCGGAGGGGGAGGACGGCGCGAGGCCGAAAAAAGGGGCCGCTCACGGGTCATGCGCAAAGATTCCAGCGGAGTCGCCCAAAGCGGATTGCCATTGAACCGTGGGCGTGGGACGGGCGTCACGGCGGCTTCGCGCAGGGACCCTGAATCGGCAAGCTGCGCTCCGGCAGGGCCCCCCGCCATGGCGCTTTGCTCATCTTGCGCCTGGCCAGCTCCTTGCCTGCTCGGGCCGAGCGCTTGGCAGTTGGCGCCGCCGGCGTAAAACGGCCCCACAGCCGCAATGAGAATGGCCCATCCGCGCGATTTCATTTTCTACCCTGCCAGTTGACCAGAGCCATCGATTTCAGGGCCGTCAATTGCCGCCGCACTTGACTGACGTGGTGCGACCGCTTTTGACGATACGGCGGCCCCGGTGGGAAGGCAAATGACTAATCCTATCGACACCGCTGGGCATGGAGATGAACGATGTGACGAGGTGACGGCCATGACCATGGCCGTCACCTTTGTTGTTTTGGCGTCAGCCTTGCCGGCTTGACGCGTATGACCAAAACTCACACTGACTCAGTTGGTTACAGTGAGGGAATCCCAGAAATTGCATTTACGGAGCGCCGAGTACTGCGTGTCCGTCAGCGTCGACAGGACGGGGAGATCCTCAATCAGCCAGGCCGGCTTGACCGCGTTGTTCGTGTAGCGCGGCCAGGGGTAGTTGCCGAGCCCGTTCGGGTTGCCGGTCCAGGCGAAATTCGTCCAGGCGGCTACGAGCTGGTCGGAGAGATCCTCCTGCTTGTTGTTGAGCGGATGCTGAATTCCGTCCGGTCCGCCATGCCACAACGGGAACAGATACTGGATGTCGGCGGTGTGGTAGGCGAGAGAGAGGAACCCAGGCATTTTCGGGAAGTAGAACGGCGCCGTCTGGTCGGAGAATTCATACGCATAGACCGGTATCTGCGGAGCCAGGACTCTGTCGATTCGCCGTTGACCGCATATTCCCGAATCTGTCCCCACCCTATCCCAGGCCAGTTGCGGGGTCGCGAAAGCGCTGAGCGGGTAGCGGACCAGAACCCTCGCCGCCGACCCGGCCGGATAACGGGGCGGGACAAAGGTGGTGTTGACGTAGTTCAAATATTGCGCCGCAGTGGGCGGTGTGCGCGGCGGCCCCGAGAAGTATTCCGTAATGGCGAGGCCAAAGTTTGTTTCGTCCGTCACGTTCCCGTTGATCAGGGGCACATGGTTGAAATGGCCGTTGGTAAAGGCGGTGATCGGCTGCTCGGGTATGACCGTGCCGTCCTGCATGGGGCCGACTATGTATTGACTTGTGGCGCTCGCGGTTCCTGCAAGCGCCTCAACCTGCGCCGCGGTCAGGCTGCGCAGACATTTGGCGGTAGCCGCGTCCGTGCCGGAGCCGCAGCCGGCCGCGACCGAGAAGGCGACGCCGGTCGCCTCGGCGGACGCCAGCGTCGGCACCGTGCTGGGGCAGAAGCTTTCGCAGATGCCGCGGTGGAATAGGCCGGCGGCCAGCGGCGATACCATGGCGAGGCCGGTGTCCACCGCGCCCGCGGACTGGCCGCCGACTGTGACGTTGTTCTTGTCGCCGCCGAACTGAGCGATGTTGTGCTTCACCCATTTCAGCGCGAGCTGCTGGTCGAGAATGCCGTAGTTGCCGAAGAGATGACCTTCGGCATCCAGCGCGGGATGCGCGAGCCAGCCCATAAGGTTCAACCGGTACTCAACGGAGACGACAACCGTGTGGCCTTGCGCGGCCAGCTTGCTCCCGTCGTAGCCGGGAGTCTCGCCGTCGAAATTGCCGCCGCCGTGAATCCAGAAGATGACCGGAAGCCTCGCGGAAGGATCAAGGTTCGGAGTAAAGACGTTCAGATAAAGGCAATCCTCGTTATTGTTCGCGGGGCCCGCGAACACGCCGAGCGTCGTGATCTGCGCGCAGATGGGAGCGTAGGACGTCGCCTTTAGAACGCTGGTCCAGGGCGCATGCTTGCGCGGCGGCCTCCAGCGCAGATTGCCGACTGGCGGCTCGGCGAAAGGAACACCGAGGAACTGGGCGACGCCATTTTGGATGAAGCCCTGGACTCTTCCTTCCTTGGTGGTGACGATCGGACCGGGCGCGGCGGCTGCGCCGTGCCAGGACGCGCACATCGCTCCAGCCGCAAATATGAGGCTGAGGCCGAGATTGGTTTTCCTTGATCTTCGTGACGTATCGGCGCGTAAGGGCGCGCTTCGCCATAGCTTCGACAGCTTGAACATGTTTCCCCCTTATGTTTCGTCTTGTTCATGGACCAATTTCTTTGGCCCGCGGAAACATAAGGATGGAGACCCGGCGCTGTATTCCATGAAAGTCAGATCTTTATTATAATTTGGCTCTCGTTCTATTGTGCAGCTACAGTCAGGCTCCTTTACCTGTCCCTCTGGCGTCACGCGATTGTTATTGTTGTGAAGGAAATTTTACCCTTCTGACGAAGGACGCGGGCAAGCCGGCGCGCGAGCGGCTGATGGCTGGTTCGGGAAAGGCGCGGGCCAGCATGGCCTCCAATGCCGCGACGCCGGGTCGCGGCGAGCCTGACATGCGGCCGAGAAGATCCAGCCACATATCCTCCTCCGCATAGTCGAGCATTTGGCGGACCGTGCTGGCCACGAATTCGCCGACGCCGACGCCTTCGGCCGCGGCGCCCAGCCAGACACGCTCTACCAAGCCAGGGTCGCCGACGGCAGCCAGGGCTTCCGCGGCCGAGGCGGCATCCGTCAGGGCGCCCAGAATGTTGCCGAGCATGCTCGCCTCCTATTGCACGAGCGGCGAGGTGGCGGCCGGCAGATCAAACCCGGCGATCCGCGCCTGCCCCGCCACCAGCGCGATATATTGCGCAACCGCGCGGCGCCATGTGCGATCTTCCAGATAGGTGGCGATCTGGGTGCGGACGGCGTCGAACGGCAAAGTCTCGCCCGCGATCCTGCGGTCCAGACGGAGAACGTGCATGCCATAGCGCGTGCGCACCGGTGTTGGGCAGATTTGGCCAGGTTCCATGGCAACCAGAAATGTCTCGAACTCGGGGGTCGTCTCGCCCCGCACGATCTGTCCCAGCCGCCCACCTTCCGTCGCGGACGAGCAGTCGGACAGGCTGCGCGCCAGGCTGTCGAACCTGCCCGGGTGCTGCTGGAGATCCGCGAGGACCGCGGCAGCCTGGGCCTCGGCCTTAGCGTAGGCATCGGTATCGTCGCGGCGAGCCTTGAACAGGATATGCGCCGGCTCGAACAGATCCGGGCTGCGGAAACGCGCCGGGTTGCTGTCGTAGTAGCGGCGGCAGACGGCGTCATCGGCCTTTGGCGTGATGACCTCACGTTCCAGCAGCAACCGGATCAGCGATTCTTCGTCGGTCTCCCGCGCGCCGTCCTCGGTACGTGGATCGGCCACAAGATCCAGCGCACGCGCACGTTGAAGTAGCAATTCGCGAATGACCAGGGCCCGGGTCGCCTGTTCCCACGCGACGGCGGGCGACTCTGCCTGGTGGTTCTGCACTTCCCTTGCGATGGTCGCGTGCGGGATGGCGACGTCGTTCACCGTGACGGTCTGCATGGTTCAGTTCCCCCTGACGGATTGCGGAAACTTCGCGCCAGCCGGCTTTGCCGAATCGGCGCGCGTCACCAGATCGGCCACTGTGAGCGACTGATCCCGTGACCGATTTCCGACGCTCTCCCGGCTGCGCACGACCTGGAATCCGGGGCGGCCGAAATACCAGACCGGGGCGCTCCATACATGCACCAAGCGGGTGAACGGAGAGACCAGGAAGATGGTGAAGCCCAGCAGGATATGCACCCTGTAGATCAACGGCGTGCCGAGGAGCAGATCGGCCACGCCAGGATGCAGCAGCACGATTCCCTTGATGTAGGCGACCAAGGTCAGGAACAGCGCGCCATCCATATGCAGCGCCGAGACCGGAACGGTCAGCAGGCCGAGGGCAAGCTGCGCCCACAGCATCAGGATGATCGCGATATCCCATCGCCGGCTGGTGGCGCGGATGCGCGGGTCGGTCAATCGCCGGTGAATCAGCAACGACAGTCCGACAATCGCGATCAGGCCGGCGAGGCCGCCCACCACCATGGCCAGCAGCTCATGCTGGGCCGGGCTGATCAGCCAGTCCACCGCCCAGTCGGGCATCAGGAAGCCGGCGAAATGGCCTCCGATGACGACCAGGATGCCGACGTGAAACAGGTTGGAGCCCCAGCGGAACTGCCGCTTCCGCAGCAACTGGCTCGACCCGCTGCGCCACGTGTATTGCGCGGTGTCGAATCGCACCAGGCTGCCAAGAGCGAACACGGTCAGGCACACATAGGGGTACCAGCCATAGAGGGCGCTGTTCAGATAATCGCTCATCGCTCCATCTCCTCAGCCGGCCGCGGCGTCACGGGTCGCTGCACGAAGCCGCGTCCGCAGACGATCCGTCCCGCAACTGTCGATCTGTTCGCCGGGTCCGAAATGGACCGCTGCCTCCTCCCATGCCGCGTCCAGCGCCACGAGATCGTCGGGGTCTTCGGCGCCGGTATCCGGTCCGTCGATCGCGGGTGCGTTGGCCAGCGTGGCGAGCGCCTGGAACACCGCTGCATAGGCGCTCTTGCGTGTGACAAGCCGTTCCGCGAGGAGTTGAAGAATGCCAGCCGGCTCGGCTAGCAGCGCCTGCGCCTCATGTCCTGGAAGCAATGACAGGAATTCGAGGAACAGCGGCAGGAAGTCGGGCAACTCGCTGGCAGTCGGTTCGAATCCATGACCGCGGTAAAGCGCGATCAGGTCCGCCATCGCCTGCCCGCGATCGCGGCTTTCACCATGCACATGCTCGAACAGATGCAGCGACAGCGTGCGACTGCGATCGAAGAGCGCGAAATACCGCTCCTGCAAATCATAGATGTCGCGCTCGGCCAGTTCGGTCAGCAGATCGCCTATGGCGGCGCGGCGCGGCGCCGGCACCAGGTCTTCTTCGGCCAACGCCGCGGCGATCTCGCCCGTCGCGGCCTGCAGCGCCTCGGTGGGATAGGCGATCAGAGCCGCGAGGGCGCGATAGGTGCGGGCCATCACGCCACCTCCATCGGGGTCTTCGGCTTTTTCGAATCAAACAGGCCGAAGCCGGTCTTTCCGGAACAGCCCTCGCCGAACGAGAAGCCGCAGGAGCCGCGCATTTGGAAAGGATCTTCACCGGTCTCGCGATGGGCGGTCGGGATGACGAATCGGTGCTCGTAGTTGGCGATGGCCATGAGCTGGTACATGTCCTCGATGTCCTGGCCCGACAGCCCCACACGCTCGGCGATCGAGTCGATGATCACGCCGTCCACCGTCTTGGCGCGCATATAGGCGCGCATGGCCAGCATTCGCTCCAGGGCGGCCGTGATCGGTTCGGTCCGGCCAGCGGTCAGCAGGTTGGCCAGGTATTCCACAGGGATGCGCAGCGACTTCACATCGGGCATGCCGCCGATGGCGCCGAGATCGCCTTTCGCGGCGGCGGCCTGGATCGGCGACAGCGGGGGCACGTACCAGACCATCGGCAGGGTGCGGTATTCTGGATGCAGCGGGAAGGCGATCTTCCACTCCATCGCCATTTTCCAGATCGGCGACTTCCGCGCACCCTCCAGCCAGGCCTCCGGAACGCCGTCACGCCGGGCCTGTTCCTGCACGGCGGGATCGTGCGGATCGAGAAACACCTTGAGCTGCGCCTCGTAGAGATCGCCTTCGTCCGGGACCGAGGCCGCTTCCTCGATGCGGTCGGCGTCGTAAAGAATGACGCCGAGATAGCGAATGCGGCCAACGCAGGTCTCCGAGCACACCGTTGGCTGCCCGGCCTCGATGCGGGGATAGCAGAAGATGCATTTCTCAGACTTGCCTGACGACCAGTTGTAATAGATCTTCTTGTAGGGGCAGCCAGAAACGCACATGCGCCAGCCGCGGCATTTGTCCTGATCGATCAGGACGATGCCGTCCTCCTCGCGCTTGTAGATGGCGCCGGACGGGCAAACGGCGGCACACGCCGGATTGAGGCAGTGTTCACACAGGCGCGGCAGATACATCATGAAGGTGTTCTCAAAGGCGCCATAGATTTCTTTCTGCACACCCTCGAAATTACTGTCCTTCGAACGGTTGGCGAATTCGCCGCCCAGGATCTCCTCCCAATTCGGACCCCATTCGATCTTCTCCATCCGTTCGCCGGTGATCAGCGAACGTGGGCGGGCGGTCGGCATGACCTTGCCCTCGGGCGCGGTCTGCAGGTGTCCATAATCGAACGTGAACGGCTCGTAGTAATCGTCAATTTCAGGCAGGTCGGGATTGGCGAAGATGTTGGACAGGATGCGCCACTTGCCGCCGATCCGCGGCTCAATCTTGCCGTTCTTCCGGCGCGTCCAGCCGCCCTTCCAGCGCTTCTGGTTTTCCCAGTCCTTCGGATAGCCAACACCGGGTTTGGTCTCGACATTGTTGAACCACGCGTATTCCATCCCCTCGCGGCTGGTCCACACGTTCTTGCAAGTGACCGAGCAGGTGTGACAGCCGATGCATTTGTCGAGGTTCAGCACCATCGCGATCTGCGCTCGGATTTTCATGACACGACCTCTTTCTGGCGGGATGACTGCTGCGTGACGGGGGCGCCGTCCAGCCAGTCCACCTTGTCCATGCGCCGGATGATGATGAACTCGTCGCGGTTGGAGCCGACCGTGCCGTAGTAGTTCAGGCCGAAACTCAGTTGTGCATAGCCGCCGATCATGTGCGTGGGCTTGAGCACCACGCGAGTGACCGAGTTGTGGATGCCGCCGCGCTGGCCAGTCACCTCGCTGCCCGGCATGTTCACGATCTTCTCCTGGGCATGGTACATCATCACCATGCCGGGATTGACCCGTTGCGAGACCACCGCCCGCGCCACCAGCGCGCCATTGGTGTTGTAGGCTTCGACCCAGTCATTGTCGGCTATGCCGACTTGTTGCGCGTCCGTCTCACTGATCCAGATGCACGGCCCGCCGCGGCTCAGGGTCAGCATCAACAAATTGTCTGTGTAGGTGCTATGGATGCCCCATTTCTGGTGCGGGGTAACGAAGTTCAGCACGATCTCCGGATTGCCGTTGTCGTGCTTGCCACGGATCGCCGCCGTCCCTTTGGTGTCCACCGGCGGCCGCCACGTGACCAGCGCCTCTCCAAAGGCGCGCATCCACAGATGATCCTGGTAAAGCTGCTGGCGCCCGGTCAGCGTGCGCCAGGGGATGAGCTCGTGGACATTGGTGTAGCCCGCGTTGTAGCAGACTGTCTCGCTTTCTATTCCCGACCAGGTCGGTGACGAGATGATCTTTCGCGGCTGCGCGACGATATCGCGGAAGCGGATCTTCTCGTCCTCCTTCGACCGGGCAAGATGGGTGTGGTCGCGCCCGGTCATCTGGCCAAGCGCTTCCCAGGCCTTCACGGCAACCTCGCCATTGGTCTCCGGCGCCAGACTCAGGATGGCCTCGATGGCATCGACATCGGTTTCAAGGCGGGGCTGGCCCGATGCCACTCCGGCGCGAACCGTACCGTTCAGGGTAGCGAGGAAATCGATTTCGTGCGCTGCATTCCAGGCGATTCCCTTGCCACCGTTGCCGGACGCTTTCAGCAGCGGTCCGATGGCGGTGAATTGCGCATGCAGGTTCGGATAGTCGCGTTCGACCACCGCCACCGACGGCATCGTTCGGCCAGGAACCGGGTCGGCGCCATCGCGCATCCAGTCGGTCACGCCGTAAGGCTGCGCCAGTTCGCCCGGCGTGTCGTGCTGTATCGGCGTCAGCACGACGTCGGTCTCGCGGCCCAGTACCTCCGGGCAGATATCGGAGAATGTCTGGGCAAGGCCCTTGTAGATGTCCCAGTCGGTGCGCGACTCCCAGGCCGGGTCCACCGCAGCGGTCAGCGGGTGAATGAACGGGTGCATGTCGGACGTGTTCAGGTCGTTCTTCTCGTACCAGGTGGCCGTCGGCAGAACGATGTCGGAATAAACGCAGGTGGTGGACATGCGGAAATCCAGCGTCACCAGAAGGTCCAGTTTTCCTTCGGGAGCCTTATCGCGCCATTTCACATCCTGCGGCTTCTCGCGGCCTTCGACGCCGAGATCCTTGCCCAGCACGCCGTTGCTGGCGCCCAACAGGTGCTTGAGGAAATATTCGTGCCCCTTGCCCGACGATCCCAGCAGGTTGGAGCGCCACACGAACATGTTGCGCGGCCAGTTCGCAGGATCATCCGGATCGTGGCAGGACATCTCAAGCTCGCCGGAGCGCAGGGCCTTGGTCACATAGTCTTTCGGCTCCAGGCCCGCTTCCTTCGCGCGCGTGGCGATGGTCAGCGGGTTCTGCTTGAGCTGCGGCGCCGACGGCAGCCAGCCCATGCGTTCGGCGCGCACATTGTAGTCGATCATCGATCCCGACCAGTCGCCATCCGGCGCCGTCGGCGATAGAATTTCCGAGACCTTCAGCGTCTCGTAACGCCACTGGTCGGTGTGTGCATAGAAGAACGACGTGCCGTTCATGTGCCGCGGTGGGCGGCTCCAGTCGAGCGCAAAGGTGACAGGCAGCCAGCCGGTCTGCGGCCGCAGTTTCTCCTGCCCCACGTAATGCGCCCAGCCGCCGCCAGACTGGCCGACGCAGCCGCACAGCACCAGAAGATTGATGATGCCGCGGTAGGTCATATCCATGTGGTACCAGTGGTTCACCCCGGCGCCGAGGATCACCATGGAACGGCCGTTGGTGATTTCGGCGTTGGCGGCGAATTCGCGTGCAACATGGATGATGTGGGCGCGCGGCACGCCGGTCACGTGCTCCGCCCAGGCCGGCGTGTATGGCTCGTCCTGGTCGTAGTCCGAGGCCACGCCGCCGCCGCCCAAGCCTCGATCCAGGCCGTAATTGGCGCACAGAAGATCGAACACGGTCGCGACCGGCGTCGCCCCGTCCTTCAGCGATAGGGTGCGTACCGGAACGGTGCGTGTCACGATATCTGGGTGTTCAGTCGCAACGAAGCCATTGGTCGCGGCGCCGCCAAAATAGGGAAACGCCACCTCTTCCGTAGCGCCACCGTCAATCAGGCTGAGTTGTAGCGAGGCGTCCGCGCCATCGCTGCGCCGCTGTTCCAGGTTCCATTTGCCTTGCTCGCCCCAGCGGAAGCCGACCGAACCAAGCGGCACGACCGGCTTGCCGTCGGCGTCCAGGGCGACAGTCTTCCATGCAGGATTGTTCGCCTCGTCCAACCCGTCGATAAAATCGTCGGCGCGCACGAGACGTTCGGGGATGTATCTGCCGTCCTTGCGCACCAGGCGCACCAGCATCGGCAGATCGGTGTATTTCCGGATGTAGTCCTGGAAATACGGCACCGTCCGGTCAAGGTGGAATTCACGCATGATCACATGGCCCATTGCCATCGCCAGCGCGGCATCGGTGCCCTGCTTGGGATGCAGCCAGAGATCGGCGAACTTGGTCGCCTCGGCGTAGTCCGGGGAAATAACGGCGCTCTTGGCGCCTTTGTAGCGCACCTCGGTGTAGAAATGCGCGTCGGGCGTGCGCGTCTGCGGCACGTTCGAGCCCCAGATCAACAGATATCCCGCATTGTACCAGTCGGCGCTTTCCGGAACGTCCGTCTGTTCGCCCCAGGTCATCGGGCTGGCTGGCGGCAGGTCGCAATACCAGTCGTAGAAAGACAGGCAAACGCCGCCGAGCAGCGAGAGGTAGCGTGCGCCGGCAGCGAACGACACCATCGACATGGCGGGAATGGGCGAGAAGCCAACCACCCTGTCGGGTCCATATTTCTTGACCGTATAAGCGTTCGCGGCGGCGATGATCTCGTTGACCTCGTCCCATTTCGCACGGACTAGGCCACCCAGCCCGCGCTTGCTGGTGTAGCTCGTGCGCTTCTCTGGGCTTTCCACGATCGAGGCCCAGGCTGCGACAGGTGAGAGTGTCGATCGCGCTTCGCGCCACATCCGCAGCAGATGCCCGCGCACCATCGGGTGCTTCACGCGATTGGCCGAGTAAAGATACCAGGAGTAGCTGGCGCCGCGCGCGCAGCCGCGGGGTTCGTGGTTCGGCAGATCCGGCCGCGTGCGCGGGTAATCGGTTTGCTGCGTCTCCCACGTCACGATGCCGCCCTTGACGTAGATCTTCCAGGAGCACGAACCGGTGCAGTTCACGCCATGCGTGGAGCGCACGATCTTGTCGTGCTGCCAGCGCTTGCGATAGCCGTCCTCCCAATCGCGCGGCTCGTCCGTCGTGATGCCGTGCCCGTTGGAGAACGTGCCGACCTGCCGCTTGAAGAAGGTCAGCCGGTCAAGAAAGTGGCTCATGCTGGTTTCCTGCGGTTCGGGGTCACCCGCCAAGGCGGCCCGTTATCGTGCAAGGCAGGTTTTATATGTCGACAGATGACCTCGCATTGATCCGCATCAAAGCTAATCGTGCTCTAGGGCGCCATATGACGTGATATAGATCACGCATTGAAAGGCCAGCTTTCGAGAACTCATGAGCTGGAATGGAGTAGAACAACATGGAAAATGGCGTGCAGCCCGCTCTGTCTGGTCCGCACGACCTGGCGGCGACGGTGACAAGCACCCACGAACCGGGGCCATGGTCATCGGCCAGAGAGGCGCTCCGACAGGCGCCCTGGTTGCGGAGGGTTCCCGTCAAAACGCTAGACGCGCTGGCGGGTCAAGCCGTGCTGCATCGCGCGCCGGCAGGCAGCATGCTGTTCGATCAGGCAGAGAGGCCGACCTTCGCCCAGATCCTCCTCTCCGGCAGCGTCGAGCTATTGGGCGTGCGGGATCAGATTGAGACCCTTGTCGAATTGTTGCGGCCCGTCGATCTGGTCATCCCGGCCGCCGTGATAAGTGGACAACCCTATCTGATGCGCGCCCGCATTTACGAGGAAGCTCAACTCGTTCTCGTTCGCGCCAAGGCATTCCGGGACGCCATCAGATCCGATCACGTACTCTGCCGCGCTACCCTCGGCTGTCTCTCGGCTCAGTTCCGGCGGCAAGTGCGTCACGCAAAAAACCTGAAGCTGCGCTCCGCGGAGGAGCGGGTCAGCTGCTATCTTGTGTCGCTGCTGGGAGAGTCGAGCGCCGACATCACCATCCGGCTGCCGATCGAAAAGCGGCTGATCGCCTCACAGCTCGGTATGACACGCGAGACCTTCTCGCGAGCCCTTTCCGGTATGGCGAAGTTCGGAATCGTCGTCCGTGGCGAGATCATGCACATCGCGGATTCCACGGCTGCCCGCACGCGGTTTCCTCTCGATCCCCTCATCGACGGCCTGGAGCTGATCAGCCCCCTCACGACAGGAAATCCTGACCATGGACACGACAGCCGATATCCCGCCTTCCGTAGCGATGAGAGTGCTGCTCGTAACGACCTTTGCCTTTGCGGTCTGCTTTGCCGCCTGGATGATGTTTGGGGTCACCGGCATCCCAATCCGCAAGGAACTTGGCCTCAACGCGTCGGAATTCGGCCTGTTGACGGCTACGCCGGTCTTGACCGGCGCTCTGTTTCGACTGCCGCTGGGGATCTGGACGGATCGGTTCGGCGGCCGCATCGTCATGTTCATCCTGCTCGTCGGCTGCGCCGTCCCGCTATGGCTATCGTCCTACGCGGTCGCGCTCTGGCAATTCCTCCTGGCGGGATTGGCATTGGGACTGGTCGGTGCGTCCTTCGCGATCGGGACGCCCTATGTCGCCAGGTTCTTTCCCAAGGAGAAAAAAGGCTTTGCGATGGGCTTCTTCGGCGCCGGCGTGACCGGA
Source organism: Methylocella tundrae (assembly GCF_901905185.1). Classification (GTDB taxonomy): domain Bacteria; phylum Pseudomonadota; class Alphaproteobacteria; order Rhizobiales; family Beijerinckiaceae; genus Methylocapsa; species Methylocapsa tundrae. The sequence goes on along the minus strand of NZ_CABFMQ020000068.1, from coordinate 20,098 downwards.
GCCGCCATCAACATGTTTGTGGCGCCATCCTTGGTGTCAAACTTTGGCTGGCAGAGCGTGCCGAAAGTCTACGCCGTATGCTTGCTGGTGACCGCAGTGCTGTTCTGGTTCCTCGCCGCGCCAGATCCTGGAAAGTCCAACAACTCTGTGCCGATTCGCCAGCAGCTCGCGGTTCTTCGCGATCCGCGGGTCTGGAAATATTGCCAATACTATTCGATCGTTTTCGGCGGGTTTACCGCTGTTTCGATCTGGCTGCCGCAGTATTTCGTCAATGAATTTCATTTTCCGATCACGCAGGCAGCACTCATGGCGGCATGTTTTGCGCTGCCGGCTGGCGTCTTGCGCGCACTCGGCGGATACCTGTCGGATAAGTTTGGCGCGCACAATGTAACTTGGTGGGTACTATGGGCGGCCTGGATTTGCCTGTTCCTGTTGTCCTACCCGCAAACCGACTTTGTGGTTCAGACCATTCACGGCCCGGCATCCTTCCACCTCGGCCTGCCCGCCTGGGGCTTCGCGGCCCTCCTCTTCGTCCTCGGCGTCTCCTTCGCCTGCGGAATGGCGTCCACATTCAAATACGTCAGCGACGACTTTCCGACCAATATGGGCGTCGTGTCAGGGATTGTCGGCCTGGCGGGTGGTCTAGGCGGGTTCCTGTTACCTATCCTCTTCGGCATCATCCTCGACCAGATCGGGATCTACTCGAGCTGCTTCATGCTGCTCTACGGCATCGTCTGGGTGTCGCTCATCTTGTCTTATTTCACCGAAGTTCGCCGCACGCGCGTCATCGGCGGCGCCAACGCGGAGGCTCTCTCCGCGGCGAAGACGATGAGCGCCCCAACAGGTCCGCAGCTCCACGGTGCGGGAGAATAGCTATAGACGGTGTCATTATCGCACGCGCCCTGCACGTTCTCGCCGTTGTTATCTGGATTGGCGAAGTGATGATGGCGACCACCGTGGTATTACGAGCGGTCCGCCGTGGCGATCTCGGCGCCGACCCACTGAAGGCGTTACAAACCATTGAGCACCGGTTCGTGTAGCAGGCAAGAATAGCCGCCGTCGTCGTCGGCCTGACCGGTTTCTACATGTCGGAGCATCTGGACCTGTGGGAACGATTTCGGTCGGTCGCATTCTAGTGGATGCACGCGATGGTCTGCGCGTGGCTGCTGTTCACGCTCATGCTGTTCGTTATCGAACCATTCATCCTGCACCGACATTTCCACAAATGGGCTACAGAGGCGCCAGATGCAGCATTTACCGGTGCATCTGGCGCACTGGATTTTGCTCGTGCTCAGCCTGGTCGCAATCTTTGGCGCCGTCGCGGAGAGCCAGGGATGTCCGTATTCTGATCTCTTCTGTCGCTCGTCTAGCCGGGAAAGCGTTGATGCCGTGGAAGGAGAGTTCGGTCATGGACGAGCGCCTGCGCTTTGTCGCCCGGCTTCTGGAGGGCGAGGCGATGAGCGATGTCTGCGGGGAGTTCGGCATTTCACGCAAGACCGGCTACAAAATCTTTGACCGCTGCAAGGAGCACGGGCTCGAAGCCCTGAGCGATCGCTCGCGGCGACCGGTGCGCTACGCCACAATCAATTGCCGCCGCCGATCGAAAGCCTCATCGTCAACTGCAAGCGCGAAGAGCCGTTTAGTCCGGGCTGCATTGATAAGTCATTGAAATAATGGCGCGCCCGAAGAGATTCGAACTCCTGACCCCTAGATTCGTAGTAAGTATTTGGCGCTTTCCGAGTCTTCGCTTCCTTGCGAACAGCGGTACCGTACTTGACCTAATAGACTGTAATGTCTATAGTATCTCGCATTTCTGCGTAGTTGGTCGTAGCTCGACCGGGGAAACTCTGGCGGGATAATTCCCCGGACTAATCCCGGACTAAAAATTTGAGGGACTCATGGCGGATCAAACCGTCCTTCTCACCGACAAGGCAATTGCACGTCTCCCGCTTGCCGCAACCGCTCAGTACAAGGTCCACGACACAGAGCTAAAAGGCTTCCTGGTCTTGGTGGGAAAGCGGCGGAAAAGCTTCATGGCCCAGGGCGACTTTTGGCGCGGTGGGATTCGCGAATTCTCTGTCAGGAAGAAACTCGGCGACTTCGGGGATCTCGCGACGCGCGCAACAAGGCTAAAGAGCTTCTCGGAGCGATCGCGAAAGGAGTGAAACCGGGCGAGGCTCCAAGGACCAACGCCGGCGCGATTACGCTTCGCCAAGCGTGGGAACGCTATCGCGACGCGCACATGATTCGAAAGGGCCGGAACGCCAGCACGATCGCGAGTTATCGCGACCACATCGAACGGCTGTTCAAGGATTGGCTGGATAAACCGCTGTCCCGCCTCGGCCGACAGCCCGATCTGGTCGTCGAGCGCCACGACAAGATCACGCAAAAGAATGGCCCTTATATCGCCAATAGCTCTATGCGAAGCCTCCGGGCAATTTACAACCATGCCCGCAGATCGAACCCGGACCTCTCTCCGATCAACCCCGTCACGGCCATCGACTGGAATCAGGAGAAGCGGCGCAATAGCGGCATGGGTTCCGAGGACATTGGAGGGTGGCTGAAGGAACTCTACACGCTTCAGAACCCCCTCCGACGCGAATACCACCTGCTAACGTTGCTAGGCGGGTCGCGCCCGGCAGCCCTTAAGAATGTCCGCATTGAGGACATTGATCTGCGCAAGCGGCTGCTCCGCATTCCAAAGCCTAAAGGCGGCGAGAAGAGAGCGTTCGATATTCCCCTTTCCCGAGCGATGATCCGCTGCATTCTTCGAGCGATCAGATTGGGACGGACGTTCTTCCCTGACCAAGCTGAGTTCTGGCTATTTCCAGCCGACAGCGCGGCGGGCCACCTGGCGGAGCACAGAGAGGAACGTGATGCGCTTTCGAAATGGGGAAACGATCTGCGCCAAAGCTATCGCACGCTCTCTCAGGCCGCGGGTGTGTCGGAGCTCGACGTCCACCTTCTCATGAACCACTCGCTGCCCGGCGTCAATGCAGGCTACATTACACGCGACAAGCTGCTTCGTGACCACCTCCGAACGCAGCAGGAGCGCATATCCGCGATCGTGTTTGAAAAGGCCGGAAAGACATTAGATGACTCGCTGTTGCTTTGGCTCACCACAACGAAGCTTGACGCGGGAGTTGAGCCGATCAGAGTTTTGAATCAAGCTGCTCAGCTCGCACAGCCACAGGTCCGAACAATCCAGAGCGGCGCTCGCGCGCGGGCCGCATTGTGTTTGGTGGATCGCCGCGATTGTCGGGAGGGACGGCGCGGCGCAGCGGGCTGATGATCGCCTCCGCGCCGCCCGAGAGCCCAGCTGTTGCAACGCCGGATGCGCCGCCTGCGCGATAGGCGGCGGTTGCTCCGCCAGCGAGCGCCGCGCCTCCGCGGGCGGTTCCCGCGATGGCGCCCCCTACGAGGCCGGCGCCGCCGCCCGCGAGACCCGTGCCGATGGCGGCGCCGGCGCCGAGCTGCGGTCCTCCCGAGACGATGCGAAGAGGCCGAAGGGGATCAGCACGAAGCCGGCGAGCGTCGTCAGCTTGAATTCGATGAGCGTGACGAAGAGCTGATTGCGAGGATGAAGAAGGCGAGCAGCACCATCGCCCAGGCGAACAGCAGCACCACGATCTGAATGAAGTTCTCGAAGAACGAGACGCCGGAGATCGAGTCGAGAATGGGCCGGCCGGCGTCGAGGCCGACCTGGGCGATGCGGCCGGGGCGCAGAAAGTCCGCTTCCGCCAATCCGGTACCAGACGCCTTCAGGCCGAGGCCGGCGAAGCTCTCGAAGACGATGCGAGCAAGGTTATTCCAGTTGCCGATGAGATAGGCGAAGACGCCGACGAAAAGAGTCTTCTTGACGAGTCGCGCGATGATGTCTTCGTCGGCGGCCCAGTACCAGAAGAGCGCCGCCAGCGTCATATCGATCGCAATCAGCGTGGTGGCGATGAAGGCCGCCTCGCCGCCAAGCAGGCCGAAGCTGCTGTCGATCTATTGGGTGAAGACCGCGAGGAAACGATCGATGACGCCCGTGCCGCCCATGGCTATTGCGCCCGCTGGCGATCGATCGCTGGTTCCCGATCAGGGTGATAGCGGGGGCTTGAGCCCGTTTTTTTCGGGTCGGTTCCAGAATTTTAAGGTTTTTTGTGCTTGGCTTTCCAAGCAACAATTAAATTGCTAGCGACACGGCCCGTACGTTCGACGATAGTCGGCACACCCATGGTGACACTTTCTACGCGTGATAGATAGTTCGCAATGCGCTCCTGCGAGGCGCCGGCTTCAAGGAGTTCCATGAGTTGTGGGATATAATCATCATATTCATCGTCGGGAAGGAGTTCATTACATATGATCGGCTCCCAGTCCCTCAGCAAGACGGCGCGGATGAGCATGAAATCAGGGGTATGTGCCATTTACTTGTCCTCAGAATGCACGCGCTTGAGAATGTCGATCACGCCCTGTTTGAAATTCGAAGAGCCGTAATCGGTGACAACCCGACCGTCGTCATCTAGGACGACGGCTCCGTGATCATTCAAGTAGTAGAATCGACTGTTCGATTGGCGTGTGACTAACAAAGGATTCGCGATAATATCCTCTATCTCATCACGGGTTAGTCCGCGCTGCGCCGCCCGCCCGGTTGCATGGTCGTTCCAAAAAGCCAATTTCTAAATCCGGCTTTTCGACTCCAATTCCGTACTTCCTAAAATCCTGGCCTACAAAATTAGACGGCTTCGGGCCGGAGGCCGCGCCGGGCGCCGCCGTCGGCGCCCGCCTGCGAACGGGAAGGCTGTGGGGCCCATCGGGTCGATTGGTCGTCCGTGCCTCAGATCCTCTTCGGGGGTCTCTTCTCCAAACGCGCGGCGCTCTTCGTAAAGGGGGTCGTCCTTCTCCCGGTCCTTACCGGGATCGCTGGAGGAAACATATGTGATCGGAACGTCCGAGCCTCCCGGATCGCCTGTCTCGTCGGCGTAGGTGAGCGAAAAGCCTCCTGGCCCGCCGCTTGATTCGGCGCTCGCGGTCCAGCGTCCGTGATCGTCGCGCGGCTGGTCGGGGCTGTATTTGCACAACCCCTGCGGCAAGTCGAAGCCGAGCGCCTTGCTAAGCGCGGCGGGCGGATAGCCCTCGGCGATGAGGCCGTCGGCGAGGAAGAGCCGGAACGCCTGCTCCTCGCTCTCGATCGCCGGCAGGCCGCAGTGGATCAGATGGATATGGGCGAGGCTCTTTTCGCCCAGCGCCCAAAGCTTAGAGGCGCGGCCGAGCTTGGTGAGAAAGAGCGGTTCGATCGGTTGGTGATGCGTCGCCGCGAGCAGGGCGAGGATGCGGTCCTCGCCGGAAAGATCAAGTCCCGCGCGGGCGCCCGCGCGCAGGACCGGCGCGAGGCAGGTTCCGGCCCCGAGCATCGCGCCCGCCACGTAGGTTTGCTAAGCGCGCCAGGGCGGGAACCGTAGACCAAAAAGGAGGGGCGACGCATCGCGGCGCCCCTTATGTGAAGACAGGATTAGGCGGCGCGCCCGGAGGCATGGCGACGCGCTTGCGCGATGGTGAGCCAAATGCCCGAAATGAGGAAATATAAGGCGCCGAACGCCGCATACGGCGCGATATCGGTGATGCCGACGGTTGCGCTCCCCGTCGCCTGTTTGATGAAGTAGGCGCCGACGAGCGCCGACTGCGCCCCAGCGAGGATCATCGCCCACTGCGCACCGATCTTCCAACGGCGCACACCAGTGATGAGTTGGAACAGACCAGCCAATATGGCCCACGTCCCGAACACCGCCATCACCACATGCAAGTCTCGCGTAAGGGCGCCGGCCACCGCGATCGTGGCGAAGGCGCTGATCGCGACATTGATCGCCTGGCTGCTATTCGGCTTCAGACCGCCGCTGCGCTGGGCGTCGACGAAATTGGCGAGCGCGTCCCAAGCCGGATAAGCGACGAGGAGCGCCGCCGCAACCGACGGCGAGGTCTTGCCGACGGCGAAGGCCGCAGCGAACCAGACGACCGCGACCGCGGCGCGGGTGAAATAATAGGATTTCAGCCAGCGTGACGCTGCGTCGCGATCCGGCTGCGGGAAGGTTTGACTGTTCATTGCAAGGATCCTGTTTCTGCTGGAGGGCGCGAGACGGCGCCGGGCGACGGGCGGCTTCGGCCTCCCGTCGTCCGGCCCGGGATTAGTGTCCTTTGGCGGCCTGCTCGATGAGCGCGGCGACCTCTTTGGGGTGCGACACGGGAGACGCATGGCTCGACTGCAGCGTGACGGTCGTGGCGTTCATGCGTTTGGCGAAGAAGGCCTCGGCCTGCGGCGGAACCATCAGATCGTTGGCTGAGATCGCGTAGTAGGTCGGCTTGAGATGCCAGGCCGCGACGGTCGCCGGGGCGCCGAAGGCGGCGCCACTGATTGGCTTCTGCTTCAGAGCCAGGGCCTCGCCTTCCGCGACCGGCGCGTCGCCGACGAAGACATGCGCGTAGGCGGCCGGATCGATCGACAGGAAGCCCTTGGAGTCCGGCCGCACGGCCGTCAGGCCCTCGGTCGGCGGGCCGTTGGCCGTGAGCGCCTGAAGGGTTTCACCCTTGTCCGGCGCGAAGGCCGCGACATAGACCAGCGCCTTGACCTTGGGGCTGTCGCCGGCTTCGCCGATCACAACGCCGCCCCAGGAGTGGCCGACGAGGACGGTCGCGCCCTTCTGGGCGTCCAACACCTCGCGCGTCGCGGCGACGTCAGCCTCGAGCGAGGTCAGCGGAATGTCGACTTCGGTGACCTTGAAGCCCTTCTTGCGCAGCAGATGGGCCACCTTGTCCCAGCTGGACTTGTCGGTGAAGGCGCCGGGCGCAAGCACCACATTTTGGGCGGTTGCGGCGGAGGCGGCGATGGGAGCTCCCATCGCGAAAACGGCGGCGAGAGCGGCGCCGACAGTGAGCATTTTCATTGGATTGTCCTTTCGACAGAGCGATCAAGCCGGTAGATCGGAACATTTCCGATCAAAGCAACTTGACGCGGGAAAACGAATACGGTTTGCTTAGAAAAGTGCATATTTCCATGTTGTTAAGCACTCTTCACGGCGCATTTATAGATTCAATGGGGTGGTTATGGCCATGACTGGACTACCGGAAAATTTGACCATTCGTCCGGAAGTGGAAGTCGACAATCCCGCATCGACCGATCTGCTGTCCCGCGTGCTGGCGCAAATCCACCTCACGGGAGACCACGTCTATTCCCGCGCCCTCGCGCCGGAGGGCCGCTTGGATTTGGAAGCCGAGGCCGCGCACGTCTGCATCGTGACCCAAGGGGCCCTGCGCATCGAGGGCGAGGAGAGCGGGCCCGTGGTCATCGACGAGGGCGATCTTGTGATGTTGCCGCGTGGCGCGGGCGACCTGCGACTGACGGCCTCGGGCGGCCCAGCGACCATGGTCCTTTGCCGCTTCCGTTTCGATCCGGACAGCCTTCGCGGCATGGTGTCCGCCCTGCCTGGATGCATCCACATCCGACGGGCGGAGGGCGCGGGCTGGCTGGAGGGGATCGTGCATTTCCTGATGCTCGAGGCCGGCGATATCCAGCCTGGCGCCGCCTTGATGGTCTCGCGACTGATCGACTTGGTGGTCATCCGCACATTGCGCAGTTGGGTCCATCAAGGGCCCGCATCCGGATGGTTAGGAGGACTTGCCGATGTGCGCATCGCAAATGCTCTGAAGGCCATTCATGAGCGGCCCATGCAGCGGTGGAGCATCGAGACCCTCGCGGCTATTGCAGGAATGTCCCGCTCCAGCTTTTGTGAGCGCTTCACCGCCTTGGTGGGCCGTTCGCCGCTGCGCTATCATAATGAGTGGCGCTTGGCGCTAGCACGGGACCTGCTGAGCAAGCGCGACGCGCGGGTGGGTGAAATCGGGTTTAGCATCGGCTACGAGTCAGAGGCTGCATTCAGCCGCGCTTATAAAGCGCTTTTCGGCCACTCACCGCGCGTCGATTATAGACTGAGCATTCGAGGTTGACGGCCAAGGCCGTTCGCACGCGCATGGCCATCCGAAAGGGCCCGGAGCCGTCCGTCAGTTTCCTGGGGACGGACGGATCGAAGCAGAGGCGGGCGCTTGAACAGACGGCGCCTTCCGACCCAGCAACGGACCTTGGCGCTTCATCTCAAAGCAGACCTACTGGCGGCAGGCCAAAGCTCGAGCGCCGCGCCAGTCTCGCGAAGGGGAATTGCCCATTCTCACGACCGAACGAACTCCACATACATTCTGCGCCACGGCGAAGCGTCGATCAGGCGCCAGCGGTGACCCGATCCCGTGGTGTCGTCAGCGAGGAGCACGTCTCCCGGAGCGAGGATGAAAGTCTCCCCGTCGCGCGTCGTGAACTCGAGCCTCCCTAAAAGGGTGACCACATATTGCTCACAGGGCGCGACATGCCAATCGAGCGCCGATCCCGGCGGACTTTCCTCGATGTGGACCAGACGGACCGGGCGCTTCTCCCCGACGGGCCATTCCAATTCCTCGACATGGGACTGGCCATCCGTACCGCTATAGAGGCGGACGCAGCGGCTCATGGCTCGATCCATTCCTTGACGAGCTTCGCGAGCGCGCCCTCGGCGGCCAATTGCGCCTGCATGTGGTTTAGGGAATCGCGCAGTTGGCCGTTGCCCCGGCGCACGGACAAGGCCAACTGCTCTTTCGTGATCCCCTCCTGCACGATGCGGAGGGTGGGTCGGGTCCGGATCAGCCAGCGCGTGACAGGCGCCAGCTTCATGGCCGCCGCGATCCGGCCGACCTCGACATCGTCGAGCATCTCCTCGATGCCGTGATACGGGTAGATCCGAACCTCGGCAACGCGGCCCTCTGACTTGAGACGCTCGGCGACGGGCTCAGAGGTGTTGCCCTTCTGGACTCCGATAATCCGCCCTGCGAGGTCGCCCGTTGACCGGATGCCCGGATCACGGGTCACGCACGCGACGAGGCTTTGGCCCGACACGACATAGGGATCGCAGAAGTCGGCCCGCTCCTGCCGTTCCGGCGTCACGGTCGCCCCCGAGGCGACGCAATCCCAGGACCCATCAACTAGGCCTTGAAAGATATCGTTGAAGTCGGCGCCGGTGAACGGGACACGCTCCAGCGTCAGCCCCAACCGCGTGCAAATCGCGCCCGTGAGGGCGATGTCAAAGCCCGTGGGCTGGCCATCCTGCAGAAACTCGAATGGCGGGTCTGGAAAGGCCGACGCGATACGAAGGAGGCGGGGAGAGATCGTGCTACCCATTGGCATGCTCGCAATTCACTGGTCGACTGCTCTACCACGACCGCACCGCCAGGGCGATCCGCCTCGCCATGCCCTACTTCCGGCCTTATGAAACACCTTTTCTCGGTGTCGACGAAACCGGCAACAGGCCTCGCACGCTTGCATGAACAAGGATTACGCGCCAACAATCGAACCGAGAACCCGCAGCAGCCGCTTGGAGAGATCGGGCGCAAATGCCTGGCGATGGGCATTCCTCTTGTCGGCGAGGGAGGTGGAAGTGACGGCGCGTTTGCTATCAGTGAACGTCGGTCTGCCGCGCGATATCGACTGGCGCGGAAGGACTGTTCACACCGCCATTTGGAAGAGGCCCGTTCAAGGGCGACGCATGGCGCGTCGTCTCAACATCGACGGCGACGGGCAGGGAGACCTCGCCGGACACGGAGGCGAGCACCGAGCCGTCTTCGTCTATCAGATCGACTCCTATCACTACTGGCGACGCCAGCTCGGTCGAGACGATTTCACCCACGGGCAGTTCGGCGAGAATTTTACCGTTGACGGCCTGTCCGACCACGAGGTTTGCATCGGCGATCAATATCGGATCGGCAGCGCGTTGCTGGAGGTGACGCAGCCCCGCGTCACCTGTTACCGGGTGGGCATGCGGATGAGTGAGCCACAGATGGCCGCACTGCTGGTGGCGCAAGGCAGACCGGGGTTCTACCTTCGTGTTCTGCAGGAAGGCGAGGTGGCGGCCGGCGACGAGATCGTGCAGGTCGCCGAGGGCCCCGAACGCATGACCGTCTTCGAGATCAACGCTCTGCTGTACATGCCCGGTCACAGTCGCGGCCAGTTGGAGCGCGCGCTTCGCATCCCCGCGCTGAGCGCCGGCTGGCGCGCCTCTTTCCAGGCCCTGCTCCAGCAGGACCAAAGCCGCGGCGCGACGACAGGAAACGCGGGGCTTGCTCCGTCGTCAGGACCTGCTCCGGCGTGGCTGGGCTTCCGCCCGCTTCGGGTTTCACGAAAGTTTCGCGAAAGCAGCAGCGTAATCTCGCTGACGCTCGAGCCTGTTGACGGATCCTCCCTGACCAGAGCCTTGCCGGGCCAGTTTATCGTTCTGCGGCTGAAGGCTGCGCCCGATGCGCCCGCGCTCTTGCGCAGCTACTCGCTGTCGGGCGAACCCAGCACCGAGCGCTATCGCGTAAGCGTAAAGCGTGAACCCCATGGAGGGGCCACCGCATACATCCAGGATGAGCTGCAGGTCGGCGACGTGCTTGACGTGAGCGCGCCCCGGGGAAGCTTCACGCTTCGCCCGGGCGACGGACCTGTCGTCTTCCTAAGCGCCGGCATCGGCGTCACCCCAGTGCTGGCAATGCTGCACGCTTTGGCGGCAGATGCGTCAACGAAGGAAATCTGGTGGCTGTACGGGACTCGCGAACGTCGTGAGCACCCCTTTGCCGTTGAGACGGACGCCCTCCTCGAAGCTTTGGCCCACAGTCGCCGGCACATTCGCTACAGTTCGCCTGCCGCCGAAGATCAGTTGGGGGTCGATTTCGACGCTTGCGGACACTTGGATATGGATGGGCTCCGAGAGACCGCGGCGCCGCGCGATGCTGAGTTTTACATCTGCGGGCCGCCCACCTTCATGCGTGATATGACCGCCGGCCTCGCCGGCTGGGGGGTTGCCGCCGGCAACATCCACACCGAGATTTTCGGCTCAGGTCCGTCCGTAACTCCAGGCATCGCCGCGGCGCCGCGCCCGCAGCCTCATCTGCCGCCCGGGGCTCCCGGCAATGGACCACGCGTCTCGTTTGCCCGGAGCGGCATTGAAGTTCGTTGGGAGTCGGGCTACCAGAGCCTGCTCGAGCTCGCCGAAGCGTGCGACGTGCCTGTGCGATGGTCGTGCAGGACGGGGGTTTGTCACACTTGTGAGACCGGGCTTGTGGCGGGGGCCGTCACATATCGGCCCGACCCAATTGACTCGCCGGCTGGCGACAACGCGCTGATCTGCTGCTGCCAGCCCCAAGGCGACATTGTTATCGACCTTTGAAATTTTGCTGTGATGCGATCAGAAGACGGGCGTGCTCGCCGGACATTACGGGCTGAGTCGAACGACAGTGGCGAAATGGCGTTCGCGCTCCGGGACGGCGGATGCGCCGATGGGGCCGCGCGAGCGCCGGAGCACGGCGCTGACGCCGCTCGACGATGTCATGGGATGCCTGCGCGACAGCATCCGGAAGCTGACTCGATCAAGCGCCTGCGTCGCTGTCTCGAACGCCATGGCAGGTCCCTGCTGACAGCTTTAGCGATTTAAGGCGCTCATTTGCGGAGCCGCGTAGCGCGTCCCGGCGGCTTTGTCGGGAGGAGCGATGCGCGAGATGCGCTCAAGCTCCCCGGCGCTTAGGGAAACCTCGAGGGCGCCGACGTTCTCTTCTAGATATTTGCACCGCTTCGTGCCAGGGATCGGCACAATATCGTCGCCCTGCGCCAGCACCCAGGCGAGCGAAAGCTGAGCCGGCGAGCATCCCTTTTCGCGCGCGATCGCTTCGATCTCGTGGACGAGATCGAGGTTCTTGGCGAAATTCTCGCCCTGGAAGCGCGGTGAATTGCGCCGGTAATCGTCGGATACGAGATCATCGACGCTCTTGATCTGACCGGTGAGAAATCCGCGTCCGAGCGGCGAATAGGCGACGAAGCCGACGCCAAGTTCGCGCACGGTCGCAAATATCTCGTCTTCGGGATCGCGGCTCCACAGCGAATATTCCGTCTGCAGCGCTGCGATGGGGTGAACCGCATGCGCCCGCCGGATTGTTTCGGGGGCGGCTTCCGACAGCCCGAGGTGTAGCACCTTGCCCTCGCGCACGAGGTCCGCCATCGCGCCAACCGTGTCCTCGATTGGCGTCTGCGGATCGACCCGATGCTGATAATAGAGGTCGATCACGTCGACGCGCAGACGCCGCAGGGACGCCTCGCAAGCCTCGCGCACATAGTCGGGCCGGCCATTCTGGCCGAGAAAGGCTCCGTCCACGCCGCGGACATTGCCGAATTTGGTGGCGAGAACGACACGCTCGCGCCGGTCCCGGATCGCCGCGCCGACCAGTTCTTCGTTTCGCCCAAGGCCATAGATGTCGGCGGTGTCGAGAAAGGTCACGCCAAGCTCAATGGCGCGATGGATCGTTGCGATCGACTCGGCTCGATCGCTTTCGCCGTAGAATTCCGACATTCCCATGCAGCCAAGACCCAGAGCGGAAACCTCCAGGCTGCCAAGATGGCGCTTGTTCATGTTCATTTCTCCTTCTTTCAAGCTTTTATTAGTCGAGGATGCGCGCCCGCGCTATTTGTCTCCCGACGCGGTTGCGCTCGCGTCCCGGCCGCTCTGACGCTCGATCTTGGAGTTCAGCTCCCCGCCGAGCAAAACGACGATGACGGACAGCCAAAGCCAGGTCATCAAACCGACGGCCGCGCCGAGCGATCCGTATGTCGCGTTATACTTGCCGAAATTGGCGACGTACCACGAGAACAGGACCGATCCGCCAAGCCAAAGGAAAGCCGCGAGCGCGCTTCCCCATGTGACCCATCTCCATCGCGGAGCGCGGCGGCTCGGCCCGAAGCGGTAAAGCACGGCCAATGCGAAGAGGGCGACGAGAAGCAGGAGCGGCCAGCGCAGAAGCGACAGGAGCGCGTCGCCGCTTCCGCCGAGCCCAATGTCGCCGAGGAGGAGGGGCGCGACCACCATAGCCGCGAGCGCCAGAAGAATGAATGCGATCGCCGCGAGGGTGAAGGCCAGCGAGAGAAGATTAAGCCCGATGAAGCCGCGCTTCTCCTTTTCTTCATAGACGACGTTCATGCCTTCGATCAGGCCTTTCATGCCGGAGTTTGCGGTCCACAGCGAAACAGCGAGGCTGATGAAAAACGCCGCGCCCAAACTGTGATGGGCCTCGCCTGCAATGCGACCGATTTCGCTCCCGATGAGATCGAGCGCTCCGCTTGGCAGAAAGCTTGCGAGGCTGTCGAGGCGGCCGCCAATGTTGGCGGGATCTGCAAAAAGTCCATAAAGCGATACGAGCGCCGCCAGCGCTGGGAATAGAGAAAGCAGGGCGTAAAACGTGATTCCGGCGGCGACCAACAGGATGCGGTCTTCGCCGAGACCCTGCCAAGTCCGCCCCAGGATATGTTTCCATCCTTGCGCCGGTATTTCGGCGGGGCTATCGGCGGCCTGCCCCGCCAGCGCCTCGCGCGCATGCCGACCCGGCCCGGTTAAAGCAAAGCTTTCAGCTTTCGGCCGAAGGCGGGTCTCGCGGGCGGCGTCCGGCGCATGAGGCGACAGGCGAGATCTCATTGAAAGCAGCATGGAAACAAGCCCCAGCCCAAGGATCAGCGCCCACCAGGCCAGGGACGGCTTCCTTTGGTCAGGTTCGAGATTTGCGATTCTGCTCAAGCTTATGCCTCGTGAGCGCGCGCGGTGAGTGATGCATCAAAGCCGGAGTGTAGCAAGGACAGCCGACGCGGAACGGCTTATGCTGAGAGACGTTCCGAACAGGAAGGAGAAACAGGCATGGCGCCGCGAGCGAATTGGAAAGGCGTTCTGAAGGTCGCCGAATTGAGCTGCCCCGTTTCGCTCTTCACAGCGGCGTCGACATCGGAGCGGATCGCCTTCCATACCTTGAACAGGCAGACCGGGCATCGCGTGCAACGGCAGTTTGTCGACAGCGAAACGGGCGAGCCGGTGGAGCCGGCCGATCAGGTCAAAGGATATGAAACGGGACAGGGCGATTATGTCGTGCTCGAGCCTGAGGAGATCGCCGCCGTAATTCCAGAGAGCGATAAGGTTCTCGACGTTCAGGCTTTCATCAAATGCGACGACATCGACGACACTTACTTCGACCGGCCCTATTATCTCGCCCCCAGCAATCCGGTCGCGCAGGAAGCTTTCACGCTGTTGCGCGAATCCATGCGATCGAAAAAGGTCGCGGCGTTAGCGAGAGCCGTCCTGTTTCGCAGACTGCGGTCCGTTCTCATTCGCGCTCATGGGAACGGCCTGATCGCCACGACGCTCAATTTCGATTACGAGGTGCGGTCCGCCGAGGAAGCGTTCAGCGACATACCGGAGATGAAAATCGAAGGCGAAATGCTCGATCTCGCAAAGCACATCATCCGGACGAAGAAGGGCAAATTCGATCCCAAGACTTTCGACGACCGTTATGAGGCCGCCGTCGCCGAGCTTGTCAAAGCCAAGCTCGAAGGCCGCGAGATCAAGGCGCCCGAAAGGATCGCGCCGAGCAAGGTCGTCGATCTCATGGCCGCGTTAAGGGAAAGCGCGAAAGCTTCGTCCCGCTCCGCTAAACCGGCGGCGAAACCGTCAAGGGCTCGCAAAGGGGGCGCCTCCAAGGCGGCCGCAACGCCAGCGCCGCGCAAAAAGGCAGGCTGACGGTTTATCGCTTGGACGGCCTGGGGTTGGAAGTCTTGGAGTTGGAAGTCTTGGGGCTTGATCCGAGGCTTTGTCGCAAAGCGTCCATGATGTTGACGACATTGCTCGGCTTTTCCTGATCGGCTTTGGCCCCGCGCGGAGGCTTGCCCTTTGTCTTGGCTTCGATGATCCCCAGCAGCTGGCTTTGAACCGGATCCGTCGCCATTTCAGGCGACCAGGGCTTTGTTTTTTCTTCGATGAGCCTGTTAACGAGGGCCATCAGCTTCGGGTCGAGCTTTAGATCCTCGATGGCGTCGAAGTAGAGCTTTTCGTCGCGAACCTCGTCGCCATACCTCAACGTCCACAAGATGATGCCCTTATCGCGCGGCTCGAGCATGACGGCGCGTTCCCGCCGATAGAGAACGAGGCGGGAGATCCCGACCATGCCGGTCGCCTTCATCGCCTCCCTGATGACGGCATAGGCTTCTTCCCCGACCTCATCGTCCGGCGTCAGAAAATGCGGCGTATCGTACCAGATCCAGTCGATCGACTCTTTGGGCGTGAACACTTGGATGTCGATGGTCCGCGTGCTCTCAAGCGCCACGGCTTCGAGCTCCTCATCCTCCAGCATGACATAATCATTGTCGCCGCGCGGATAGCCCTTGACCTCATCGTCGTCATCGACGGCTTTGCGCGTGACGGCGTCGATGTAGCGGCTTTGAATCCGATGGCCCGTCTTCCTGTTCAGCGTATGAAAGCGGATTTTTTCTTTCTCCGATTGCGCCGGCGCCATTGCGACGGGGCAGGTCACGAGCGAAAGCTTCAGATAGCCTTTCCAGAATGAACGCGGCGCCATTGGCTTTTCCTCCATGCTGACGGCGGCCTTTGCCAAGGCTCTCAAGCAGCGCCTTGCGCCGGAGCGATCTGTTCGAGCGTACATTGCCGCGGCGCCTTGTCGGGACGCCAGCGGATCAGCTTCGTCCCATGCCGGAAGCGGCCGTCAGTCACGTGATCGAAGCGAACCTCGGCGACCATCACGGGCCTCACCGGCGTCCACTCGCCGCTGCGCTCCGTACTCCACCGGCTCGGTCCTCCCGGCGCCTGCCCCGTGAAGCCTGGCGCCTGGCGGAGCGCTTCGAGCTGGCGCGTCAAGGCCGGGCGCTCGACGTCAGAGATGGTCGAGGTATAGCCGATATGGTTGAGCTTCCCCTCAGCGTCATATAGGCCAAGCAGCAATGAGCCGACTTCGTGGCCGCCGCTCTCGTAACGAAAGCCGCCGACCACGCAATCGGCTGTGCGCAAATGCTTGACCTTGATCATCGCCCGTTGTCCGGGCTCATAAAGGCCGTCGAGACGCTTGGCGACCACCCCATCGGTTTCGCCGCGGCCCGCCGCCTTCAGCCAGCCTTCCGCTACGGCGCCATCCAGCGTGCGCGGCGAAAGGGTCAGCGTTTTCGAAACGCCGACAGATGCGATGAAAGTCTCGAGGACCGCGCGCCGCCGGCTGAGCGGCTCGTTCAACAGGATCGCTCCATCCGGCGCGACGAGCATATCGAACAGCGTCAGTCGCGCGGGCGTCGCCGCCGCGAGCTTGCGAATGCGGCTTTCGGCTGGATGCAGCCGCATTTGCAGAGCCTCGAACGACAAACGCCCGTCGACCTCAATGACCAATTCGCCATCAACGACAAAGCGGGGGACCGGCAGATCGGCAAGAAAGGCGACGACCTCGGGAAAATAGCGCAGAAGCGATTTCCCCGACTTCGCCCGCAGTTCGACATTCCCTCCTTGCTTGAAAGCAAGGCACCGGAATCCATCCCACTTCGGCTCATATTGCCAGACGCCATCGGCTTTCGGCAGCGCCTGCGCGCTCAACGCCTCCATCGGGGGCGTCGTCGGGGGAATTGGGAACGGCGCATCCGGCTCCGCTTTAAGCGCGGCGGCGCTCTCGGCGCGAGACGTTTTGACGCCGCCGGGGGGCATCACGCCGCGACCTTCGATCGGCCAAGCTTGTTGATGGCCGCATCGATCGATCGTTCTCCTTCGCAATAGTCCGCCCAGGCTTTGCTTTTGGCGATGAGGCCTGCCGCCGTGCGGATCGTGAATCGCTTGGGATCGAGATCGGCCTTCACCTGCGTCCAGCTCAACGGCATTGAAACCGTAGCCCCTGGTCTCGCCCGCGGAGACAATGGCGCGATCGCGGTCGCCATCCGGTCATTGCGCAGATAATCCAGAAAGATGCGGCCAGTCCGAAGCTTTTTCGCCATGTTGATGACGTAGCGCCGCGGACTGTCGCCCGCCATGCGCCGGCATACCTCCCGCGCAAATTCTTTCGCCTGAGGCCAGGTCGGTTCGCTGTCTTCAGGCGCGGCGAGCGGCGTCACGACATGCAGCCCTTTCCCGCCTGTCGTTTTGCAGAAACTGACCAAGCCCAGGGCGTTCAGCCTGTCCTTCATTTCACGAGCGGCCGCGACGACGTCGGAAAAAGCCACCTCCGGCCCGGGGTCGAGATCAAAGACGAGGCGCCCAGGGGTTTCAGGGCGATACGGCTCGCAGTTCCAGGGATGAAGCTCGAGCCCCCCGATCTGCGCAATCGCGGCGAGACCTTCGACGCGGTCGATTTGGAGATAGGGCTTTCGATCTCCAAAGACGGTGACGAGATCGAGCAGGTTGGAGGCGCCCGGCATGGCGTGGCGCTGGAAAAACTGTTCCCCGGCAAGGCCATCCGGCGCGCGAACGATCGAGCAGGGACGTCCGCGGATATGGCTCATCAGCCACGGCCCCACCGCTTCATAATAGCGGGCAAGGTCGAGTTTGGTGACCGCTTTGCCGTCGCCGGCGTCCGGCCAGAGAGCTTTGTCCGGATTTGAGATCACGACTCCCATCACCACTGGCTTGTCCGTCTTGGCCGCGGCGGAGCGCCTTCCCACGGCTTTGATCGGCGCAACGGGTTCTGGAACGCTCACGTCAGCGGCCCGCGCTGGCGTCTCGACCTCAACTTCGGCGGCTGGCTTATCTTCGCGCAGCCCCTTGAAGGCGGCCTGACGAACCATGCCGGCGCCGGTCCAACCGGCAAATTCGATCTCGGCGACGAGTTCGGGCTTCGTCCAGTGGATGGTTGCGTCCTTACGCGGAGCGCCGGCGCCGGTGAAGGGCGACTTGGCCGTCGCAAGCGCCTTGAGGCGGGGCAGCAGCGTTTTCACTTTCGCCTCGCTATAACCCGTGCCGACTCGGCCGATATAGACGAATGCCTCGCCGTGATTGACCCCGACGAGGAGCGAGCGGAACTTGCCATTGGTCGTCGTCCATCCGCCGATGACGACCTCATGGCCTGCCCTGCATTTCGATTTTGTCCATGCGCCGGAGCGCCCGGACCGATAACGCGCATCGAGCTTCTTCGAAACAATGCCTTCAAGCGCCAGGCGGCAGGCGGATTTCAACACCGCGTCTCCGCCGGTGGCAAAATGCTCGACATAGCGAATGAGGGCGTCTTTTCCCCGCCCCTGCCCGTCAATCAATTGCCGCAGCCGATCTTTGCGCTTTGACAAAGGCTCAGGACGCCAGTCCCTCTTGCCTTCGATCAGAAGGTCAAAAGCGAAAAAAATCAGATTATCGGTTTCCCGCTCCGACAAAGCCGCCTGGAGCGCCGGGAAATCAGGCGCGCCGCGATCGTCGAGCGCGACGATCTCGCCGTCGATGATCACATCCGGAAAAGACTTCGCGTCTCTCGCGATCGCCGGAAACTTCCCGATCCAGTCAAGGCCTTTGCGCGTCTTCAGCGTGACCTTTCCGCCTTCCACGCGCAATTGCACCCGGTATCCGTCAAACTTGATCTCATGCGCCCACCCTTCACCCGATGGCGGCCGCGCGACCGGCTGGCAAAGCTCCGGGGGGATGAAATCCGGCATCGTTTCGATGTTGCTCCGCGCCGGCTTGCTGGCGGATTTTTTTGCCCCCGCCAACAGGCCCGATCTTTCATCGGCGGCGAGACCGTGGTTCGAATCCCAAACAGCATCGGGGTCGGCCGCCTCGCGTCCGCTCAGCATGAATGGCTCCGGGCCGGCGCCCTTGCCCGCGGCGATCGCCGCCATCGGCCGGCCGGAGGCGACGGAACGATCTTCCGCGAGAATGGAGTCGGCGTC
This sequence comes from Methylocella tundrae, assembly GCF_901905185.1. GTDB lineage: Bacteria > Pseudomonadota > Alphaproteobacteria > Rhizobiales > Beijerinckiaceae > Methylocapsa > Methylocapsa tundrae. The sequence goes on along the minus strand of NZ_CABFMQ020000068.1, from coordinate 1,344 downwards.
GCCTTCCCGCGCATGTTCATCGTGGTGCTTGATCAAAAGCCAATTGGCGCGCTTGCCGCCGGTGCGGTCCTGCTTCATGCGCACAAGCACCCAGCTCCCGCGTAAACGCTCGCCGTAAAGCGAGAATTTCAGATCGCCATCGGCGAGCATGTCTTCAGGGCTTTTGTCACCATCTGGAACCCAATAGCCGCGGTCCCACAGCTGGACCGTGCCGCCGCCATACTGGCCTTTGGGTATCGTGCCTTCAAAGTCGCCGTAATCGAGCGGGTGGTCCTCGACCTCAACCGCGAGGCGCTTGTCATGGGGGTCGAGAGATGGTCCGCGCGTCACGGCCCAGGATTTGAAGACGCCGTCCATCTCAAGGCGCAAATCATAATGAAGCCGGGTCGCGGCATGTTTTTGGATGACGAACCGGCGGCGATCCGAGCCGGGAATTTTGACCTCTCCGCTCGGCTCGGCCGTTTTGGCAAAGTCACGCTTTGCGCGGTATTTCGTCAGCTGCTTCTCCGCCACGAGTTCTCCGGAAGATTGTGAGCGTGCTGAATAGGCGCTTCGCCGCTGTCGGGGCGCCCCAATGCTGGCTCGCCGCCGAAGCGCGCCAACAACAACGCGGCTGCAAAAGTTTAGTTCACGCATCTTCGCCGTCGCGGGGAAAATGTCCGCCCTTGGTCGGCTTCACGCAATATTGCTCACGCGATGTTGCTTGGCTCGCGCCCGCGGCTTGCTTCCTGTTGCGCCAGATCATAGCCCAATGCGCGCCTTGCAAGTCTTAATCGCCGAGGCGGCGTCGCTCGTCAGCAGGCGGGCGGCGGCTACCGCGCCTTAACCCGTTCGCGAGTATGACAATTCATAATTACGGGCCGAGAGCGCGCCTTTCGTCACAGTTGCTGAATGGAGCGCCAGCGGCGCGAATATCGAGCTTCTCCCAACCGAATGAGAGCAATCATGAAGATCCTTTCGCTATCGCTTCTGACTGGATTGGCGCTCGCTGGAACACTCGCTTCGGCCAAAGCCCAGACCGCCGTCAGTCTGGATCTCGCCAATCTGCGCTCTGGACCGGGCACGGGCTATGCGGTGATAACGACGGTCCCCCCGAACGCCCCGCTGAACATTCTTCGCTGCCGAAACAGCTGGTGCCGGGTCTCCTGGCAAGGGCAAACCGGCTACATCGCCGCAAGCCTCCTCGGCAGAACGAGGGGCTTCGTCGCCGCCGCTCCGCCGCCGGCGACCGTCTATGTGGCCCCTTCGGTTGTGGTCGGCGGGCCCTACATTGACCCCTACTGGGACGACTGGGGCTATGGCTGGGGCGGCGGCTGGGGACCTGGCTTGGGCTTGGGCTGGGGC
>NZ_CABFMQ020000067.1 GCF_901905185.1 Methylocella tundrae | reverse complement strand
ACACACTAAGGGGGCAGGGCGAGGTGAAGAAGCTGCATTGGAGGGCCGGGTGTTAAGGTAGTCTAACACAATTCATTCAATCATTCAACAGAGAGATAGTCGATATACCACAACACATAGATTCTAACCCCGCAAATCACAAATCCCCCACCACCTTTTCCCAACTCTTCTAGAGATGCTCTGCGATATCCACAAATTCTTCCAGCGGCCGCACCGCCTTCACCCCCGCACTAACCTGCATCCCCGCCTTCCACGCGTACACGTCCTGGATCAGAACAGGCTGTCCCGCGCCCTTGCTCTCCCCATCGCTTTCCGCCTTCGGCTCGGCAGGCAGACCTGCATCCGCGACGCCCAGCGCCGCCTTGGCTCCGTCTAGGAC
>NZ_CABFMQ020000066.1 GCF_901905185.1 Methylocella tundrae | reverse complement strand
ATACAAGCCGACGCACGCACGCAAACAAAGGTGTATGGCCGTCTCGACGATGACGGGAACCTGCACCCCCTCAGCGAGACCGAGTGGAAGGCCCTGCAGGCCCGCCCAAAGGCCTGAAACGTCGCGACAGCACCCTACCCCACAGCGACGCCTAAAAGCCCCTTCGAAGGCCTTCTATCGCGTCAATCCAGCGTCACGCTCCGGCGGTTTCTGCATTCGTGCTGCTTGCTCCTGAACCACTGCACTTGCACGTCGGCTGGCCTCCGCGATCCGAGCTGTCGCAGCCTCGCGGTCGCTTCGTGAACGGCCTTCTTTCTCGACCTCTTTTTTCGCGCTTTCCCCTTTCCTAGCCGGAGACGTAGCGAGGAGTTCCTTGGCT
>NZ_CABFMQ020000065.1 GCF_901905185.1 Methylocella tundrae | reverse complement strand
CAATAGCACCATCTGCTCCCAATCCTTGCCATGCCTGAAAACGTTTAACGGCTTCCACCAGTTCATTATCGTAGGCGGCGCGAACGGCAGGCGCAGGTTTACTACGAGACGTAGTTTGTTTGTCCATCAGCTTAGTTTCTGCTGTTTCAACAGTAACAGCCGATGGGCTGACTACCGCGTCAGTTGGCGTGTCATCGCCAGGTAGCGTAATTTTCGGTCCCCCGTCCAACATGCCTGTACGTTGCAATATTTCGCGCAACGCCGGTACGTCGTTACTCCACTGTCCTGGGCGCAACGTTGCTTTACCGGTCAGTTGAGGCCACGGTTTGGTGTCACTGAGTAAGGCCAGTAACGATTCATGCATCGCCGCATATTGCGG
>NZ_CABFMQ020000064.1 GCF_901905185.1 Methylocella tundrae | reverse complement strand
CGCTCGTGGAGCGGTAGTTCTGCTCCAGCTTGATGACCTTGAGCTGCGGGTAGTCGACCGGCAGCTTCTTGAGATTGTCCAGCGTGGCGCCGCGCCAGCCGTAGATCGACTGGTCGTCGTCGCCCACGGCGGTGAAGCGGCCGCGCTCGCCCACCAGCAGCTTGAGCAGTTCGTACTGCGTGGCGTTGGTGTCCTGGTATTCATCGACCAGCACGTGGCCCAGCGCCTTCTGCCACTTGGCGCGCACCTCGGGGAAGTCGCGCAGCAGGCGCAGCGGCATGCCGATCAGGTCGTCGAAGTCCACGCTCTGGTAGGCCGTCAGGCGCTCTTCGTAGCGCTGCATGATCACGGCGATGGCGCGCTCGTTGTCGTCCTTGGCC
>NZ_CABFMQ020000063.1 GCF_901905185.1 Methylocella tundrae | reverse complement strand
GTCTGCACGCGGGCCGTGAGGCCGGTGCCGCCGCTCGCATCCGCGACGATGCGGAAATCCGCCACGGCCTCCTCGACCGGCAGGCCCGCCGCATCGGACAGGCGCGCCACCACGCGGTAGCTGCCGGTCTGCGTGTCCGCGGTATTCCAGGCGGCCGGCAGATCGATGGTGCCACTGGCCGCCAGCGCGCTGAACGGCACGCGGCCCAGGTCCGCCACCGTGCCGCCCGCGGGAGTGGCGATGACCAGGGCCACGTGGCCGGACGCGGCGCCCGCGCCGGAATTACTCACCCGGGCGGTGATGGCCACTGGGGTGCTCGCGGGATAGGTGGCCCGATTGGTGGACACGCCCACGCCGAGGTAGGCCGAGGCCTTCACGGC
>NZ_CABFMQ020000062.1 GCF_901905185.1 Methylocella tundrae | reverse complement strand
GCTGATGTCATGGCGTTTCGTGGCGACACAGGCGGCAGTGTCTGGCCGGTCAACATGACTATAGAGCGGGAGCGCAACCGCAATACGCTGAGTATCCAGGAGCTGGATTTTCAGCATCAGCCCTGCGCTTTCTTTGCACGTATTGTGATGGTCCTGCTGCATAACCTGTGTCCGGACAGCTTCCGGATACATTCTTCAGACGAGGGTCGCAGCTGGGCGTTACCGTTACGCTGGATTGAACAACATCTCGGTCTGCCTGAGCAGCCGACGCTGACCGCGCCTCAGTCGGTACTGAAAACACCGGTAGGCGAGGGCGCGTTTGATTCCCTGCTGCTGCAGCTGCTCTCCGGTGGTGAGCGGGTGCTGAGCAATGAGGACTGG
>NZ_CABFMQ020000061.1 GCF_901905185.1 Methylocella tundrae | reverse complement strand
GCACCATGGCAACCAAAGGCGGACGCGACAAGATCAAGCTGGAATCCACCGCAGGAACCGGCCACTTCTACACCACCACCAAGAACAAGAAGACGATGCCTGAAAAGATGTTGATCATCAAGTTCGACCCCAAGGCTCGCAAGCACGTCGAGTACAAGGAAATGAAGCTGAAGTAAGGCGCCAGCCGCTTCCAGCGCTTTCCCGAGAAGCCGCCCCACCGAGGGCGGCTTTTCTTTTTGTCGTGCGCACACGGCGGGATGCGCTGCGGAAGGCCCCAGGGCACGGCCCCCGGGAAGATCCGCCATCGCCCTGCCGCCGGATGCCGCCTCAGGCAGCAGCCCGTCGGCCTCCGTCCCGCCCCTTCGGCAAGGCACTGCACTGG
>NZ_CABFMQ020000060.1 GCF_901905185.1 Methylocella tundrae | reverse complement strand
GGGAGAAGAAGGAGAGGCCATTTTCGGCGGCTTCGAGCGGCGTCTTTGCGGGAGGGAGGTCTGGTAGGCCCTGGGAATATCTCGTCAGTCTTTCATCTCATACATGCGCATGTTTCTGTCGATGCGTACTGTTTCCATGCCCAGAAAGTACCTGTCCGCTGCGCTCTGCGGCCACGCCTCCACCTCCTCGTCCGTGTGCAGGTAGTGCCATGTCTGACACCCTCTGTCGTCCCTAAGCCTCCAGCGTGTGTAGTCTGTCTTCTCATGCCCATCCGCATTCTTGCTCACACCAATCGGTACTTGCGCGGGCGCATGCGCTCCCCTTTTGGTGGCGCCGTTCGCCGAGCCATTGGTGGCGTGCGGCATTATTATTAAGTCTTCGTG
>NZ_CABFMQ020000059.1 GCF_901905185.1 Methylocella tundrae | reverse complement strand
AGATCGGACTTCCAAATCTCGTCCATGGTCGGCCCTCCGTGACGCCGACCACCCATGAATCACGCAATGCGCGTCTCGGGAATCCCAAAAATGCACAACCCCTCAAAATTCTGCCAAAGTAGTGCTAACCTTCGAGGCAGCTGGCTACAATTAAATTGCAGCGTCCCAACACGATTGTCGCGCTACCGTTGATCGTGATCAAAGGGCTCGGTCTCTGGTTGGACCAGGCTCGCAACCTCAGCCAGGTAGAGGAAGCTAATGACCAGCTCAAACTACATCCGCTGGTTTGAAGACCTCAGCGGCGCCGATGTCGCCATCGTTGGCGGCAAAACGGCCTCTCTCGGCGAACTCTGCTCGGGGCTTTCAGGCCAGGGCGTCAAGGTTC
>NZ_CABFMQ020000058.1 GCF_901905185.1 Methylocella tundrae | reverse complement strand
GCGTGCAGCGCGTGGTGGTCGAACGCGCACCCTTCAACATCCGCGACTACGTCTGGACCGGCACGATGGGCCTGGTGTCGGCCGCGGGCCAGCTCACGGTGGTGGTGTTCCTCACCTTCTTCTCGCTCGCCTCGGGCAACCTGTTCCGGCGCAAGCTCGTGCGCATCGCCGGCGCCAGCCTGGAGCGCCGCAAGATCACGATGGAAGTGCTCGACGACATCTCGGGCCAGATCCAGCGCTACCTGCTCGTGCAGGTGGCCACGAGCGTGCTGGTCGGCATCGGCACCGGCGTGGCGTATGCCCTCCTCGGCCTGGAGAACGCCATCGTCTGGGGCGTGGTGGCGGGCGTGCTCAACCTCGCGCCGTACGTCGGCTCGATCATCGTC
>NZ_CABFMQ020000057.1 GCF_901905185.1 Methylocella tundrae | reverse complement strand
CCCCCTCCGCAGGCGACCCCACCAAGCTCCGCTTGGGGTGGCCCCTCGCCAGCTCCGCCCTACAGCCCCGACCTCAATCCGATCGAGCAGGTTTTCGCGAAGCTCAAACACATGATGCGAAAGGCGGCTGAGCGAACCTTCGAAAACACTTGGCGACGAGCCGGAGCGCTCCTCGACCTCTTCTCACCAGACGAATGTCAGAACTACCTCTCCAACGCAGGCTATGCTTCCATCTAAAAACATCACGCTCTAGAAGAGGCAAGAAATGGGGCGGTTCAACAAGTATCCAGATGGCGTAGCGGCCTGTTGTAGAGCAGAGAAAAAATACTTGCTGGGTGCGGAGAGCCGTCGTCGGTGCCAACGTCGAAGCGCAGTCTCCGATCATTTAGGTGGGTGGCGACTCGGTCCGGGCCTGCGAGTGCCTCGCTTCCGCATCGTCACGCCCTTCTACCGGCTACGACGCCATCGAAGAGAAAATGCCGGCCCCCTTATAATACCCGGGTGTTATTGACTCGATCTTTTTTCCTGGGTAATAAGACCCATGCCTCAGGTCTTGGTGTCCGCCCGTGTCGAATTCCCTCTCGAAACCCTGCACGGCCTTTTGCGGTCAGCAGCGCCTGTCATCCGGTCCACTGATCGAAGTGGCCCTTGCCGTCAAAGCGGCAACGGAAAGAGCCCCCTCGATTATGGTCCTTGTCTTCGATGACACGACAGGCCGCGTCATCGATCTGGACCTCCGCGGCAGCAGCGCTGACATCATCGGGAGGCTATCCGGCCCGCCTAGGGCGTTCGTCGGGCGCTATCGGCCCCAACCGGGCGAGATGCCGGAACCCGCGAGCGATGGGGGTTCTGAACCGAGAGGTCGAGGACGGCCGAAATTAGGGGTCATCTCGCGTGAGGTAACGCTGTTGCCGAGGCACTGGGAATGGCTGGCCGATCAGCCTGGCGGTGCATCCGCTGTCCTGAGAAGGCTGGTGGACGAGGCCCGGCGGAACGGCGGAACGCGACGGCAGCGCCGTGTGGCCCAAGAGGCCGCGTACCAGTTCATGCAAGCGATAGCCGGTGACCTGCCGGGTTATGAGGAGGCGAGCCGCGCGCTCTTTGCCGATGATCGTTCCGGTCTGGAGCGATGGATGGCCACATGGCCGCAAGATGTCCGGGCGCACGCCCTGCATCTGGCGTTCGGGCCGGAGCGGCAGTCCAGCGAGAAGACGGATAATCAGAAGGAGGGACGGTGAGCGCGCCCGCAAAGGTAAACTACCTCGAGCCGACGCAAAGCACTGGCAGGCTTTTCATCGAGCGCGGTCTCGAAGGCAGCATCGTCATGCTGAACCTGTTGAGGTTCCGCGAGATCGCCGACTACTCAGCTCATCCGGAACTCGCGCCAGCTTCCCCAGTCAGCGGCGCGGAAGCGTTCGATCGGTATATCCGGCATACGCTTCCGTTTCTGCACGATAGGGGTGGCGAACTCTTGTTGCTTGGCGCCGGCGGCCCCTTCTTGATCGGTCCGGAGGACGAGACGTGGGACAGAGCGATGCTGGTTCGCCAAAGCAGCGTCGCATCCTTCCTCGCCTTCGCCAGTCACGACGCTTACCTCGCCGGCATCGGACACCGCACGGCGGCGGTCGAGGACTCGCGCCTTCTGCCCTTGAGTGAACTCTTGCCTCCGGCTTGAACCAGGACACGCCACGACCATGAATACCGTGCAAGCCAGCGGCATTGAGCTGGCCTATGACAGCTTCGGCGACGAGACCAACGAAGTGATCCTGCTGATCGCCGGGCTCGGCACACAGATGATTCGATGGACGGATCCATTCTGCGAAGACCTGGCGGTGCGCGGCTATCGCGTGATCCGCTTCGACAACCGCGACGCCGGGTGTTCGACGCATTTCAGCCAATGCGCTCCGCCGGATTTCGGGGCGCTGGCAGCGACGCTCATGACCGGACAACCGCCCGACGTTCCCTACACCCTCTATGATATGGCTGCGGACGCGATCGGCCTGCTCGATGCTCTCGGCATCGATCGGGCGCACGTCGTCGGCCGATCGATGGGTGGAATGATCGCGCAGATCATGGCAAGCGAACATCCCGAGAGGTCGCTATCCCTGACCTCGATCATGTCGAGCACGGGCAATCCGCAGCTTCCGCAAGCCGCGCCGGACGTCATGGCGATGATGACGCACTCCGCACCCGATCCCATTTCCGACGAGCAGGGATTTCTGGCGCACGCTCTCGCTTTCGCGCAACGCATCGCCGGATCCCGATACCCACTCGACGGCGAGGCTCACCGTCTCCTTGTTCTGGAAGAAATCCGACGCGCATATGACCCCGCCGGCGGCGCGCGACAGCTCGCGGCGATGGCCGTCGCCGGCGACCGCCGTTCACGGCTGACCACCATTACGGTTCCTGCGCTCGTTGTGCATGGGACGGACGATCCGCTCATTTCTCCGGCCTGCGGCAAGGACACCGCCACCTCGATCCCGAATGCAGGCCTCATGCTGATCGACGGCATGGGTCATGACGTGCCGCCTGCGCTTTATCAGACGATCGCCGGGGAAATTGACCGAACGGCTCGACGGGCCAGAGGTTGAAACACTTTCCTCCGCCTGCCGATCGACCAAGAGATTGGCCCGCCACATCGCCTACGGCGAAATCATGGAATGATCCGCCGTGCCGAAGAGGGAAACTAGACCATCGTGGCAGTCCCAATCACGCGACGTCTTGCATTGGCTGCGCCGCTAGTGGCGTTGCCTATATCCAGTGTTTGGGCCCGCGGCGACATTCAGGCGCGATTGCAGGAACTGGAATCACGGAGCGGCGGACGGCTGGGCGTGGCCTTACTCGATACGGCGACCGGTCGACTGATCGGCAACCGGATTAACGAACGCTTCGCCATGTGCAGTACGTGCAAAGCGCTTGCCGTGGCTTTCGTTCTGTCGCGCGTCGACCGGAATGAGGAACGGCTCAACCGGCGCATCGCCTTCACCGAACACGACCTGGTGTCGCCCTTCAAGGCCACCAAGCCCCATGTCGGCCCTGGAGGCATGACGATCGCAGAGCTATGCGAAGCTGCGATCACGGTCAGCGACAGCACCGCCGCAAATCTGCTGTTCGCCAGCTTCGGCGGGCCAGAGCCCCTGACGACCTACCTGCGATCGCTGGACGATCAGGTGACTAGGCTTGGCCACGTGGAGCCGGCGCTGAACATCGTTAAGCCGGGCGAGATCCACGACACCACTTCACCGGCCGCCATGGCGGGGACGTTGCGCAGGTTGCTGGTCGGCAATGCCCTGTCGGACACATCGCGCGCCCTTCTGACGGGATGGATGATCGGAGCAAAGGACGCCGCGACCCATCGGCTCCGGGTCGGGCTGCCTGCGGGGTGGCGTATCGCCAACAAGCCCGGCACCTGGGAGAAGATCGCGACGAACGATATCGGCGTTGTCTGGCCGCCCGGCCGCGCTCCGATCGTGGTCACAGCCTATCTCGGCGAAGCGCCCGGCTCAGTGGCAAGTCAGGAAGCCATTCTCGCCGACGTGGCCCGAATCGTTGCTGCCGGCGTGTAGAACCCACGCAACAAGGTTAGGTCCTCCCTGGCCCCGTGCGACTCCATTTCTGGATCGACATCCGTCTTTTATTCATTTCCGGGGCTGTGATTGCTCAACGTCCTACGGGATCTCCTGCCGTAGCTTCGGTCCTTCGTTGAGCCGCCGCCCCAGGGTCGCGACGAAATTGTCGTACCGCGCGCCAGCCTGTGCCCGCGCCGCCTTGGCGGCCGGCTCGGGCAGCGGCGGCGTGGTATTGAGCCAGAAGCGGATGAACAGGGCGAGCGTCTCGACGCCGATGCTGACGTCGCGTTCGAGACGCGCCAGGCGTCGGTCCTGCTGGTCGAGCCGCTTGGCGATGGCCGCTTCGCGCCGTTCGTCGGCATCTGGCGACAGAAACGACGCGATAGCCGCCTCGGCGATCAGCGACATGGACTGCTCGCGGCGTCCGGCATAGGCCGCCAACGCCTGCATCACATCCTGGTCGAGATAGACGGAAATCTGGGCCTTCTTCTTCGGGGTAGCCATGCGCACCTCACATCCCGAGGTCGTCGCCGGGATCGAGCGAAGCCTGCTGGGCGAGGCCCTGCATCAGATCGTTCATCCGGCCGATGCGAGGCGCGTCCTCCTCCATGTCGTCCACTTGGTCGAGCGTGAACTCGTTCTCGATCGGCTCCTTCTTCTCGACGGTGTCCTGGCTGAGCTCGGGCTGCTTGCGGTGGTCGGCATTCTTCGGGTCTTCATCGTCGGCGTCCTCGACATCGCCCGCGACCGGAGTCGGCGGACGCGGCGGCAATGGGCGGGCGCTCCAATCGTCGAGACGGGCTTCCTTCGGACGCGCCAGTACCGGCGGCGTCACGATGCGCTCCTGAAGGCGCTCGTCTTCGTAATAGCGGGCCTTCTTCGCGCGGATCGGATGGACGCCTGACACCATGACGATCTCGTCAGTCGGTGGGAGCTGCATCACCTCGCCGGGCGTTAGCAGCGGGCGCGCTGTCTCTGAACGCGAGGCCATGAGATGCCCAAGCCAGGGCGACAGCCGGCTGCCGGCGTAGTTCTTCATCGCCTTCATCTCGGTGGCGGTGCCGAGCGCGTCGCTGACCCGCTTGGCGGTCCGCTCATCGTTGGTCGCGAAGCTGACCCGGACACGGCAGTTATCCAGGATCGAGTTGTTGGGGCCGTAGGCCTTCTCGATCTGGTTCAGCGACTGGGCGATGAGAAAGCTCTTGATGCCGTAGCCCGCCATGAAGGCCAGCGCGGACTCGAAGAAGTCGAGGCGGCCGAGCGCCGGGAACTCGTCCAGCATCAGGAGAAGCCGACGGCGTCCAGCCTTGGCCTGCAGGTCCTCGGTGAGCCGCCGCCCGACCTGATTGAGGATCAGGCGGATCAGCGGCTTGGTGCGATTGATGTCCGACGGCGGCACGACAAGGTAGAGCGTCGTCGGCAGATCGCCGGCGACGATGTCGCCGATCCGCCAGTCGCAGCGCCGCGTCACCTCGGCAACCACCGGATCGCGGTAGAGGCCGAGGAACGACATCGCCGTGCTCAGCACGCCGGACCGCTCGTTGGCGGATTTATTCAGCAGCTCGCGCGCGGCGGAGGCGACGACGGGATGGACGCCCGCGTCGCCAAGATGCGGCGTCCGCATCATCGCCGACAGCGTCGACTCGATCGGCCGCTTCGGATCGGAGAGGAACGAGGCGACGCCAGCGAGGGTTTTGTCCTCCTCGGCGTAGAGGACATGGAGGATCGCGCCGACCAGCAGCGCGTGACTGGTCTTCTCCCAATGGTTCCGCTTTTCGAGGCTGCCTTCAGGATCGACCAGGATGTCGGCGATGTTCTGGACGTCGCGGACCTCCCACTCGCCGCGCCGGACCTCGAGCAGCGGGTTGTAGGCGGACGACTGCGCATTGGTCGGATCGAACAGGAGAACGCGGCCGTGCTGGGCGCGAAAGCCGGCGGTGAGCTGCCAGTTCTCACCCTTAATGTCGTGGACAATTGCCGAACCCGGCCAGGTTAGCAGCGATGGAATGACGAGGTCGACGCCCTTGCCGCTGCGGGTCGGCGCGAAGCGCAGGACATGCTCGGGACCATCGTGGCGGAGATAGCTGCGCTGATGACGCCCCAGCACCACGCCGTCGGGGCCGAGCAAACCGGCCAGCTCGATCTCCTTCGGCTGTGCCCAGCGCGCGGAGCCATAGGTCTCGATGTTCTTGGCCTCGCGGGCGCGCCAGACCGACATGCCGATGGCCACGGCCGCGGCAATGAGACCACCGGATGCCGCGATGTAGGCGCCCTCGATGAAGATCGACGGCGCATAGGCATCGTAGGCGAACCACCACCAGAAGAAGGAGGGCGGCAGGTAGAATGGGAAATGAAGAACCTCGAACCAGGGTCGCCCGAGTTCGGGCTGAAAACCGAGCCGCCAGGCCGTCCACTCCGTCGTGGTCCACTGCGCGAGCAGGATGATCGCGAAGACGGTGATGATCTGACCCCAGAGAATCTTGGTCGCGGACATGCCGGCGAGCCTGTCTTGGGATCTTTGGCTTGAAGGATCACTCATATGCCAATTCCTCTGTTACGGCCGAAGCCCCAGTCGACGCCGCCGTCATCGCGGGCGACGCCGGAGACGTGACGGCCGAGTTGCTTTTCGAGGGAGGGCGTCCAGGGCACGAGCTGGAAGCCGAGGCCGTCGTCGATCATGGCGAAGCGGCCAGAGGCGAGCGCGAAGCGTTGGCGATAGGCGCCGGCGACATACTCACCCGACGTCGCTTGATTGAACGGCTGCCCGGTCTCCGCCGCGAGCCGCTCGCCGAGGGCCTCGACCTCGCGGCGCCGAAGCGTGCCGATCAGGCCTTGCGAGAACACGACGCCTCGCGCCTAGCGCTCGGCTAGGCCCTGCTCGATGAGCTGTCCGGCCCGCCGGTCCATCGCGTCGCGCACCTCGGCGCCGAAGCCGGCCTGGCCGAGAGCCACGGGATCGCGGGCGACTGCTTGACGGTCGAGCCAGGTCGCCCCGCTGGCCGTCACTTGGTCTTCGATCGCGAGGTCAGAGCGCACGGCGAGCGCGACGCGGCGCCGCCTGTGCATCGTCGAACTTGCGAAGCTCGACGATGGAGTCTGGCGTGCTGTCGCCGGTGGCGTCGAGGTCGAGGAATTTGATGTGGTGGGTGCGCCCGTCCACGCCATCGATCACGGCATAGGCGGTGCCCTTCAACTCGTCATCGAGACCGCGGTCGACCAACCGGCCGATGACGGGCACATCGAGACTCTCGCCCGCCAGGACATAGCTCGCGGCTGCGCGTTCGATACCGCGCTCGCGTAGACCCTGGTGCATGCGCTTGATGATGTCGCCGCGCTCGCCCAGTTCGCGCAGCGTGGATTCGGCGGCCTCGTCCATCGTCCACTGGCCCGGCCCGAGTTGATGGGCGAGCCCGAGACTCTCCAGGTGCCGCAGCCGTCCGACCTTCAGGCTGCGGAATTCATCGGGCTGCTGCGCGACGTCGGTGGCCAGGTCGATCACGCCGTGCCGATCGGCGTCGCGAGCCAATTGCCGATCGAGCTGGGTCCAGCGCTCCGCTTCTACCTGGCGTTCAAGCGCGTGCCGGATTTCGAGGTCACTGCGTGGCCCCAACTCCTGCGTGGCCAAGTCCTGGGCGCGGGCGCGCATTCCCTCTTTGATGTAGTCGCGGGAGATGACGAGGTCCTGGCCGTCCTCGGCGACGCCGCGCACGATGATGTGGACGTGGGGGTGCTGCGTATTCCAGTGATCGACGGCGACCCAGTCGAGCTTAGTCCCGAGATCCTTCTCCATCTGACCGACTAGCTCGCGGGTGAAGCCCTGAAGGTCGGCCATCTCCGGTGCGTCCTCTGGCCAGAGGATAAAGCGGAAATGGTGGCGGTCCTTCTCGCACCGCTCGGCGAAACCCTTGGGATCGGCGTCATCGGTCTCGGGGCCGAACAGCCGAGCCTTCTCCCCGTCCCGGGTGACGCCCTCGCGCCGGAGGTAGCCGAGATGGGCGCCGAGCGGTGAGGACCGCGCCGTGTGACGGACCACGCGGGTCTTGACCGTCACCAGTCGGGAGCGGCCGGTCAGCAGGCGGTTCGCTCGCACACTCGCGACGCGGCCGCGGCCGAAGGTCGAGCGGCTCCCGCTCCTGAGCAGGCCCTGCCGCGAGATGCCGCCGCCGGCGCGCTGGGCGGCGGCGAGCGCCTGGGCGATGAATGGCTTGGCGCGCTGGCTGCGAGACGAGCGGATGCGGCCTGGCCGGGGCTGGAAGTCATTCTCCTCAGCCATGGCCGGCCCCGGCAATGTGCGGAAAAGGTGGTTCGGGCAACGTGTTGAAGGCTCTGCGCACATTGCGCGTGGACGCCGCACGTTGCGGGATCAGCGAAAAAAGCAAACAATAACAACCGACCAACCGAGCCGCACCTTGCGGCCTTTTATCTGGCCCTCTGTCGGTCGGTTCCTGCACTCCTCCCCTGATCGCACTTCCTTCTCCCCGGACGCGCGCTGTGCCACCCCTGCCTGCGAAAACGCACCCGAGAGTGTCGATGCAGCCGATTGAGACGCTGGAGATCGTCACGCCGCCAAGGAAAACGCACGCTGACGGTGAATCTGCCGCGAACGGAAGACTGGCGAACGGCACGATCATCGCTGCGGCCCTGATGCAGACACGGGCACGAACAGCCCGCCTGATTGCGGTGCAATGGCGGAGAGATCGCGCACGGCAACGACGGCCGACGTGTCGTTCGGCTGCTGCTTGGATGTCGCGCGACCGGCGGGTTCAGTGCTTGCCGACCGCGTGATGAAAAGCGGCGCGTGTGTCCAGGACGACGGATCGGAGGCCGCCACTAGGACAGGCCCATCGGTCGCGCCGTCCCCGACAAAAGGGACGAGTGCCGCCATGTACGCGACGGTTTCAGGCGGCAGCGGACGATGCCGGTCGCGATAATCTTCGTATCGCCCAGGTCCGGCATTATACGCCGCCAGGAATCCTGGCGATTCGTAGCGGTCGTGCATCTCGCGCAGGAAAGCCGCGCCCGCCAGGATGTTGTCGTGTGGATCGAACGCGTCGCGCCCGAGGCCGTAGCGAGCGCGCAGCGCAGCCCATGTCTCGGGCATGAGCTGCATCAACCCCATCGCGCCCTTGGGCGAGACGGCACGGCGATCCCCACGGCTCACGATCCGCATGATCGCCCGTATCCACGCCTCAGGGATGGCGAAGCGCTGGGCCGCTTCGGCGATCAGATCGGCATAGGACTCGCTCGCCGATCTCACCGCGATCGGCGTTGCCTGGGCATAGACGGCGACGGCGGGCAGGCCGAGCGCCGTCACGCTGGCGAGCAGAAGAAGCGCGCGCCGCATGCGATCAGCCCCGATCGCCGCGCTTCGGCGGACGGTTCCAGTTCAGCACCTAGGCGGACTTATCGTCGCCCGACTGGAAGAGGTTGGCGCGGATCGGCTGCGCGAGTGCGGGATCGTCGACGACGAGTGAGACGTACTCACCGGCCTTCTCGCCGGTGCGCTTCCAGCCCGCGCCGATCTCCGGACCGTCGCCGTCGCCGAGATGGATGCGATAGTCGGGCGCATTCTCGGCATCGGAGGATTCGGCCGGAACGAGGGAGAGGTCTTGGGTGAAGAAGAGCGTCTGGATGCGCCCGGTGAAGCCGGACTTGTCGCGGGTGAACTGACCAATCTGCGCCATAGGAATCCTCCGTTGTTGGCGGGTTGAAAAGCGGGTCAATCGGTGGCGGCGCGCCACACGAAGCGGCCGTCGCCGGCCTCGTCCGTCCACAGCGGGACCGCGCGGGCGACAATTGCGGTGGTGGGAAGCGGGCCGAAATAGCGTCCGTCCAGGCTGTCCGGGACGGTCGGGTTCATGAGGAAGACTTCGCTGGGGCGAGCGTGTGGCAGCCACTCCAGCGCGGCAGCGGGCGGCCGAGGTGATCGCGCTCACGCGCCGCGCCGGCAGCGATGTGATCGACCGTGATGGCGTCCCCTGCGCGGCATACGGTCTGCCCAGGCAGCGCCATCACATGCTTCAGCAGCGGCACGCCCTTGGGCAGGAAGCCGCCATCGGCGAGATAGCTGGCGATCGGTTCGGGCGCGCGCACGGCGACCAGCTCGAACGCATGGAGCTGTCCGGCCGGGCGGAGCGCGTAGAGCCCGGTTGGCGTGCTCGCCGTGGCGTCCCAGATCAGGCGCGGCGCCGGATGGACGAAGGCCAAGGCGATGAAGGCGAGCATGGCGAAGTACGTCGTCAGGACGTAGCCGAAGCGGGTCATAGCGTGACGCTCCTGCGCTTGAGCCAGGCGGCGTGCTGATCGCGCGTGTAGGGGCGCGGTTCGTGGCCGGCGGCGAGACGGTTGTGGAGGTGGCGCCAGTATTCCGGCGCGGCATCGGCGGGGTCGATGTCGAGCGCCTCGACGGCGTCGATCGCCTGCAGCACGCGCTCGACCTTCGGCCAGCTATCGACGCGCAGCAGGATTTCGCCGCCCGGGCGCACGAGGGGCAGCGTCTGGAAACTTGCGCCAGGATCGACCGCGCGCACGATGTCCATCCGCGAGACGATCGTGCCGAAGTCGTTGGACGCCCAGCGCACGAAGGCGAAGATGCTGCCCGGCCTGAAGCTGGAGATGCCGCGGCGGCGATCGAGGATCTTCTCCTCGGCGCGGCGGCCGAAGCGCAGCCAGCGCTCGATCTTCTTCTCGATCCAGGTCAGTTCGACATGGGTGAGTGCGACGGTGCGCCGATGCGATGGCGGCACGATGCGCGGCGGCGACGGCTCGTTGTCGTTCATGAGCTCTCTCCGGGATCGGCGGGGAATTCGCGCGCGAAGAGGTCGCGCAGCATGTCGGCGACGGTGATCCCGCGCTGGAACGCGGTGACCTTGATGCGGCCGCGCAGAGCCGGCGTGACGTCGATCGTCAGGCGCGCGGTGAATGCGGATGGCTCTTCATCGCGATGGCTTGAGGCGTCGGGCGCCTTGATCCAGCTCTCGGCGTCGCCGGGCCGGGCGGCGAAGCCGCGTTGGGCGTTACGCGCGCTCATGGCGCAATCCTCGCGACTTCAGCGGCGAGCGCCGCGATCTCGCGCGCCGCGGCGCTCTGCTCGGCCAGCTCGAACACGAGGCGGCCCGATTGCGCGGCGTCGGCGAAGACAACACGTTGACCGACGGTGCTGGAGAGCACCGTCGGGTCGTGATCGGCGAGCGTTTCGGCCGTCTCGCGGGCGATGACCGTGCGCGCGCCGCAGCGGTTCAGCACGAAGCGCGCCGCGAGCTGCGGGCGGTAGATGCGGGCCTCGCGGAGCAGGCCCAGCATCTCGGCCGAGGCCCAGCCGTCGAACGGCGACGGCTGTACGGGGATCAGCACGAGGTCCGCGGCCAGGAGCGCCGAGCGCATCAGCCCCGCGACGCGCGGCGGTCCGTCAATGACGACATGATCCGCGGTGCGTGCAATCTCCGGCGCTTCGCGATGGAGCGTGTCGCGCGCGAGGCCGACGACGCCGAAAAGCCGAGAGACGTTCTCCCGCGCCCGCTGCTGCGACCAATCGAGCGCCGAGCCCTGCGGGTCGGCATCGATCAGCGTGACGCGCTTGCCGTGCAGCGCCAACTCGCCGGCGAGATGCAGCGCAAGCGTTGTCTTACCGACGCCGCCCTTCTGGTTGAGCAGAGCGACGATCATTGCTTCCCTCCCGGCTTGCGGCCGAAGGGCAGCGACGGCTGTCGCGCCGGTGGTTCGGAAGCCTGCGCAGCGGGGGTGGCGCGCTTGTCCGTAGATCGCTCGGGCCAACAACAAGAGTTAGATTCTGAGTTAGATTCTAAGTTAAGGCCCGGAATCGCCGTTTCCGGCCAAAGCATTAACTGCGGTTCGTGCGTGCGAAGTCCCGATAGGGCTGCGTGCGGAGTCCCGATATCGTTTGCGCGCGAAGTCCCGAGCGTTTCCACAGCGCCATCCACGGGGACTGTGGATAAATGGGCCGGCAGGATGCGCAGCAGCTCGCGGCGACCCTGCCACTCGATGCGGAGGCGATAGCCGGGCAGAGGCTCGCGCGCGGCGATGCGCCGGATCTGGAGCGCGAAATCGGAGACGCGCACCAGGCTGCCGGACTTCACGTGGAGATGCGCGATCTCGAACAGCCAGCCTTTGGGCTGGCGACCAGCGTGTTTGCGCGCGACGCGATAGAGCCAGCGCTCGATGCCACCGGTCAGCCGGAAGTAGGCTGGGTCGATCGCCAGGACGAGCGAGCGGTCGATGACGCCGCGGTAGAACCAGTCAGGGAGTACGAACTCCATGCCCTCGACGCGGCCGTCGCGGGTCGTGCATTCCTCCCACTCATTGATCCAGGAGAACTGGTGACGGCGCCAATGCTCGCCGTTGCGAATGGTGGTGCGAATGACGGTCGATTGCAGACGGGCGAGCGCTCCCTTCAGGAGCTTGTAATCGCGTGCGCCTGTCTGCCGACCGATCGCGGTCAGGAGTTGGTACGGCGTGAAGCGAAGGAAACGCGAGGTCTTGAAGCCGAGGTTCTCGGCCTCGACGATCTGGCTCGCCGCCCAGATCAGCACGTCGGCGTCCCAGATGGTCGCCATGCCATGCTCGGGCACGGCGTAGACTTCCACGCGCACGTCGCTGGCCTGGTAGAGGATCGGCGCAGTGCGCCTGGTCTTAGCGAGCGAAAAGAACGGTCGCTCCATCAGGTCGCGCTGGTCGCGCGGACTTGCGTCGCCGGTGGCGACGATGAACGGATCGAGCTTGCTCCGTTCGCTGGCGGTGATGAGGCGGCGGGGCGACATCGCGGAACGCCGCTTCAGCGATGCGCGTGGCCGGCGGCGCGGGCCTCGACGTATCGGGGATCGGACATCGAACGGCACGCCGCCTGGTCGGCCCAGGCTTCGAGGTCGTCGATGGCGTAGACGACGCGGCCGCCCAGCTTGCGGAAGGTCGGGCCGCTACCGTGGCAGCGGTATTTCTCCAGCGTCCGTGGCGAGATGCCGAGGATGCGCGCCGCTTCATGTGTGCGGACGTAACGCGTGGCGAGTTGCGCGGCCCTATCGGGCATGATGTGCCTCCGTCTTGCCTCGAAGCGCCGCGGCCAAGTCGCGGCATGTCGGGGTGACGGTGGCGGAGAGTTCAGGCGTTGGGGGTGGACGAATATTTTCGTTGGCGTGTGTCCCCCCGTTTACGACGGGACGAACTGAAACGTCGCCGACGAGGCAAGTGGCCATGGCCGGTGTGGTGATAGCGATGCGCGGGATGGATGGAGGCGCGCGTCAGAGACCGCGCAGGAGCTTCAGATAGCCCCTTTCGACGAGGGCGATCGAATCGTGGATCAGGCGATTGGCTTTGCGGCGCGCGTGGGAATCCTTCCACTCGACAGAGGGAAGCTAGGCGTGGTCGGAGCTGAGTACTTCCGCCGCGATGTCGCGCGGGCCGCCGCCGCCATCGTGAACGTCGAAGGCGTGGAGGAGTTGAATCAGTCGCCGTTTCTGGAATGACGTGAGCCGCAGGGCGGTCGGGAGAAAGTTGATGCGCTGGCCGCTGAGTCGACGGGCGAAGCGTAGCGCGACGTCGAGCCGAAGCTCGAACATGCTGTCGAGCGGCAGAAGCACGGCCGGCCGTCGCGTGGCTTGGTCGTCTTGCAGGCGGATATGGAGTTCGTCCGAGCCGTCGACGATCATCAGTTCACGTCCATCGGCGTCCGCGCGCTCGACGAGCGCCGGACCGAAAGCGCCGGGATCGAAAGATGAAGCGGCCTCGAACCCGGTTGGCGCCGGTTCCAGGATCAGCGTGGCCGGCGAAACTTCCGGCACCCACATGACGGGTTCGAGTCCGACTGGAGACGCGGGGTCATGGGCGAAAGCGCAACCCCCATCGCCGAGCGAGACTGACGCGGGCAGTCTCTGCGTCGACGGAAGCGCGCGCGATCTGGCGCTGGGTGCGGACGAAATCGCGGCGGTAGTGGGTGTTGCGGCGCAGAAATTCGGCGGCAAAGCCGGGACGTTCGAGGCGGTTCAGGCGATCAATCGTCTCCGGCGAGCGCCAATACTCCGTGGGCATGGCGTTTCCTCTCGTTTGTCCTCTCTCGAGGCGGGTCGCCACGATCCGGAAAACTCGTCGGCAAAAGTAGTTCTTAAGGTTGCATCGCGTGTGGCTGCGAGCCGTGGGAGTGTAGGGCGTCGGTTCACTGCATCCGGGGTTCAAGCAGGTGCCGATAGCCTGCCTCCGTCATCCAGCGGGCCCGCGCCAGATGGCTTTCATGAACCGTTTTGGCACGGGCGGGCTCCTGGGCCGGATTGAGGCCGAAGATCTCCTTGGACGACTTCGCGCCAGTCAGCGCCCTCTTCCTCGGCCATCAGCAACCGAAGATAGACCGCGAGATGTTGCTCGTCGTAGGCATTCACGCGGTCGGTGTGCGGCGGCCGGTCCTGAAATGGCGCCTCAGTCATTGCGATCTACCCCCATGAGATCAATGCAATGTGTTAGGCATTCATTTACCGCGAATTTTTGCAAGATTTGCGCGGCGCGACACTTACTCCACGATGCTTGGGGCGCATCACGTTGCTCGGGAAAATGGCAAACCGGGGCCTCCGCGGCTTCGATGAATAGCATGGGCATGTACGAATCGGAACGATCATTCCTGGAACGATGGTTCCTATATCGGCTCCATCATCGCCATGGATCTCAAGGAGGTCATGGCGGTCAATCTGCGTCGGTTGCGTCATGCGAAAAGGATGACGCAGGAGGAATTGGCCGAAAGGGCCGGGCTGAGCGCCCGGTACGTCGGAGGAATCGAACGCGCCGATGTTTCGGCCAGCGTCACGGTGCTCGGCCGGATCGCGGAGGCGCTTGAGGTGGAGGCGACCGAACTGGTACGCGCCGTGCCTGTGAAGGCTCGGAAAAAGGCGTCGGCCGAGCCATAGGCTCGACGTCGATCCTGGAAATGCGTGCGACAGGCTTCAGCCTCGCCTTGGTGGAGAACTAGAAATAGCTTTCGAGGGTCTGTTCAAGACCCGAAGGATGAGTTGGCGGCGTAAGGCGCTTAAGCGCCTCGGCGATCCGCAGCAGAACGTCGCGATTCGCATGTTCGTTCATTGCGCTTTCCGTTCCGCTCACTCGACGATGTCGGGTATGGCGGGAGGCCCGCCACGTAACGGCCGGCGGAAGAGTTCGGCGCAGGCCACACCAGCCAGCGCAATACCGCCGCCGATGATATGGTAGGCGCGCACTGGCTCTCTGAGCAAAGCGATGGCTCCCAGCGCCGTGAAGACTGGCAGCAGATTCATGAAGATCGCGCAACGGTTCGGCCCGAGGATATGGACGCCGCGAACCCACAGAAACGGCAGGACGACGGAAGCCAATCCGCCCGCGTAGGCGATGAGCGGCAGCGTCTCGGCGTTCAGTGACCGCATGGGTGCGGGCGTTGCGAGAAACGCCGGGAACATGATCACGACAGCGCAGATCGCCTGCATATAGGTCGATTGCCAACCGGCGACGGGGAGGCTCCACCGTTTTAGCAGCACGCCGTAAAGCGCATAGACCAGCGCGGCTAGGAACATCAGCGGATCGCCAAGGTGAACGCCGTTGCGGACAAGCGCCTCCGGATCGCCTGCGCTGACTAGATAGATAAGACCGCCAAGCGACAGGATGCCGCCACCGACCATCCCGACTGTCGGAGTGTCCTTCAGCAGGGCGGCGCTCAATGCCACCGTGAGGAGCGGCGTCAGCGCCGTGAAGACGGCCATGTTCGTTGCCGTGGAGGTTTCCGCCGCCAGATAGGACAGGCTTTGGAACAGGCACATCGCCAGAAAGCCGAGAATGGCGAACTGTCCGATATGGGGCCAAATCACGGAGCGATTTCGCCATGCGGGCACGGCAACGAACGTGCTCATTAGCAGAATGGCGAGCAGCAGACGATAGAAGGTGATCGCCTCCGGCCCGATCGTATGCGCAGACATTCTGGAAACGATGACGTTTCCGGACCATAGGACGATCGCGAAGAAGGGATAAAAATAGGCGGGTTTGCTTTTCATGATCGATCACCGTGCGTTCCTTTAGGGCACAGTTACCGCTTTCACGCCTGTCCGTATCACTCTACAGTGAACTTAGCTGTCGAGGATGGGACATGCAGCCTGATCCAACCCGGAAACATCTCGATTTTCACGACACGCCTCGCTCCATGGCCGCGATGGAGATCAACTATCCGGACGGTGCTTCGACAGGATGGCACGTGCATCCGCGCGGTCAGTTCCTCTATGCGATCGAGGGTGTGATGATCGTACGATCGGTGGAAGGGTCATGGGTCGTGCCGCCGAGCCGTGCGCTGTGGCTGACGGCTGGACTGGAGCACGACGTGAGGATGTCGGGCGCGGTCAAGATCAGAACCGTCTTCATCGACGCAACCATGATCCGGCACCTACCGACGAAAAGTTGCGTCATTGAGGTCTCCCCACTGTTACGCGAACTTGTCGTCGCAGCGGTTCGGATTCCACTCGATTATCTGGAAGACAGCAGGGACGATCGCCTCATGCGCTTGCTTGCGGACGAGGTGCGCATATCGGATGTGTTGCCGCTGCACCTTCCCGTGCCGCGCGATGCTCGGATCAAAGCGATCTGCACAGCGATCAACCAGCATCCCTCCGATATCTCGACCGCTGGGCAGTGGGCCGAGCGCCTGAATGTGACGGCCAAGACCGTACATCGGCTATTTGTTAAGGAGACGGGCATGACCTTCGCGCAATGGCGCGAGCAGGCGCGGCTTCTATTCGCTCTCCGGCGGCTGGCAAGCGGCGAGCGTATTATCGATGTTGCCTTCGATTGTGGCTACGCTAGCCAGAGTGCGTTCACCGCGATGTTCCGCAGGCATTTTGGCAAGCCGCCGTCTGAATTCTATCGCTAACCAATCCGGCTTTCGTACATGCTAGGGAGACGATGGGAGGGATCGGGGCCCTGTTGGCGGTCGCTCTTGGAGCATAAGGCGATGCCCCGCCCGGACCAGCCGGTCGGGGCCTTGCGGGAGCTTCAGTCGCCGCGCCGCCCGTTGGGGCGGGACCAGATCAGGCTGCAGCCCTCGCCTTCCTCGTCGTCGAACAGGTTGGCGAAGATCGGGGCGGTGAAGCTCGGATCGTCGAGCTTGAGGCCCAGATAGTCGCGGCCCTCGTTGGAGCGCTTGGCCCAGGCGGCGCCGATCTCGACCCGGCCGACATAGACGCGGTGGCTGCAGCTGTTCTCGCCGGAGCGGGTGACTTCGGGGACGATCCGGACGTTCTTGGCCTGGATCGAGAGGGTGACGATTTCGCCGGTGAATTCGTTCGCGCCGGTCTTCTTGAAGGTGCCGATGGTGGCCATGGTAGTTCTCCTTGATCTCCGTTTCCGAGCCCGCACCATTGCGGCCTCGATGGTGATCGAAGGGCCGGAGGCGACCGACGGCGCACCCCGAAGGGGCTCGACAGCAAAGGAGGGGCTTTCTTGTCTCGCGAGGAATGACGGCGCAGCCGGCAGGGGAAGAAAGTTTTGACGCCGCTGTTGCGCCATAGGCGGTCGAGGCTCTAGCCGGCCTTCGGCCAGATCAGTCCATCGAAGAGGCCGTTCGGTGCGCTCGGTCTGACGGAGCTGACATCAAGGGGAACGTGGCGACTTTCGAGTCGTCGTGGAGACCGGCCGGCAAGTTCGACCGCGATCCGAGACCTGTCCTGGCCACCAACGGATCTCCTGCTTCGGAGACCATGTTCCTGCTGCACGCTCCCTTCACGCGCTTTGTTGGCCGTATCGGTGAAACCTCGCCACCTCGGCCATGCGCTCCAACGAAGGCCGCGACACCCGGGGCTCTGCGATAATCGGGTGAGCATCGACGTGAGAGCGCCCTCACGCCGTGTTCGACGACGAGGACGGCGGGCATACGGAATGCCTGATCCAGCCCCGCCCTGTCGACGCGATGGTGTCAGCCCTGCGCCAAGCCCTGTCCGAGTGACCCTGGCGCGGCCATTCCGGTGAAGCGGACGAATGCCGTGACGCTGACGGCGATTGCGCCGATGACGGCGAAGATGGTCTGCCAGGTTGGCGAAGGCATCGCCATCTGCACGATTCCGCGCGTCGCGCTGTAACCGGCGACGGTCGCGGGCGCGACATAGAGCAGGATGATCAGGAGTCGAAGCCACGCCCATGGCACGAAGGCGAGTGCGAGCTGGCCAATGCCAAAGGTTACGCCGCCCGCCACGAGACCCACGGCGGTTCCACCGAGCACCCCGGCCCCGGTATGGAACGCCCAGATGCCGATCGTCAGACCGACGAAGAATGGCAGCGCGAAGACAGCAAGGGTGAACAGCAGTCAGCAGAAGAAGCCGATGCCGAGGATGACGAGCAGAGGTCCAAAGATGATCATGGCGGCGAACTCCGTGAGATAAAGGTCTGACGGTCACGCCCTCCACCACCACCACGGCGCGAGCGAAAGTGTAACCGAAAGGCGCCTTCGCCGGGAGCGGAAATCGCGCGGGAGTTCTGGCGCGCGAGCGCGGCAAAGATAGATCCCGCAGTCATCGAAAGGGATCGACTTCGTGAACAACGACGGCGGATTGCCTGCGCATTATACAGCCGATGCCTGAAGCCGCGATTGCCAGAGGGCCTGACGCTTCTTGAGCTCGTCGTCGCGTTCGAGTTCGGGGAAATCTTCCCGAAGCCGTTCAAGCTCCTCGAACCGGAACACAGACCCGCCATGCTGATTCCATGCGGCCTGAAGTGCGGCATGGGGACTCTTTCCCAGGCCGAGCTCAAACCAAATCCTGTTCTTCTGGGTGTCCACGCGCAGACTTGATCCGACCCATGCCTCGCCCGTCGCCGCACAGATGATTGCATAGACGCCCCAAGCAGGCTTCCGCTCCTTGTAGGCCGCGACGGCCGCCTTCCGCTCTTGCCGATCCAAAATTGCCTCCAATTTTTACCCGGGTGATATTGACAGATATTTTCATCCGGGTAAATATGTCCTATGCGAAATCGGTCTGAGGTTTCAGAGGAAGACAACAGCCCGCCGCACTTCGTGGCGTTTGAGGGCGTCGCGCGTATCGCCAGTGGCGGCTTGGCCCAGGTCGCGTTGGCTGCCAAGCAGGCGCAACTTCGGAATCCAGCCGCGTCGGTGATCGTGTTTGACCTCGAAATCGGCAAAGTGGCTGATCTCGATTTGCGGGGAACCGAGCAGGAAATCGTGACTCGCTACACGCCCCAAGTGCCATCCACCCTGGGGCGGGGCCGACCAAAGCTCGGAGTGGTCGCCCGCGAGGTCACGCTCCTGCCGCGTCACTGGGATTGGCTTGCTCGTCAGCCCGGAGGCGCGTCAATCACACTGCGCAAGCTTGTCGAGGCTGCCCGTAAGGCGGACGGCGGGGCCACAAAGTCCCGGGAGCGCGTAGAAGCCGCCTATCGCTTCATGTCGGTCATGGCGGGCGATCTTCCGGCGTTTGAAGACGGCGCTCGGGCGCTATTCGCTGGCGATCGAAACAGGCTCGCAACAGTCATGTCGCAATGGCCATCGGATATCTGCAATGAGGTGTTGCGATTTTTCGATGGCGCCGCCTGGAAAGGGTGAAGGCATGAGAGCTGCGAGGGTCAAAGACCTGTTGGGGTCGTTCATCAGCGAAGTTTGGAACGACGGCGACGCGGATGCGGCTGGGCGTTTCCTTGCACCGCGCTACACGATCCATCATGACCCCGGAGATCTCTGGGACGGCCGCGTGCTTGACCTCGCCGGATTTCAAGAGCGCGTTCGTATATCGAGGGCTCCGTTCCCAGATCAGAAGTTCGCAATCGAGCGCCTATGCGCGGACGGCGACGCCGTAGCTATGACATGGTTGTGGAGCGCCACGCACGCTGGGGACATCCCCGGCTTTCCGGCGACGGGAAAAACCATTCGGATGAGCGGATCAACGCTGTATTTTGTCACGCCACGGGTCCGATTGTCGGGTCACTGGCAGATTACTGACCGGATCGGAGTCCTGCGGCAGCTTCAGGCAAACAAGGACGATCGTGGTTGAAACAGCTGCGCTTCGCGTGAGGCGAACTGAAGCGTTCCAAATCGTCCGACCCGCGCGGAGGCGGCGCTCACGCGCCGCCGAACTTCCAGACCGGGATGCCGAGCTTCTTCGCCTTGTCGGCGAGGTTGTCCTGGATGCCGGTGCCCGGGAAGTGCAGGACGCCGATCGGCAGAGTCTCCAGCAATGTGTCGTTGCGCTTGAACGGCGCCGCTTTGGGGTGCTTCGTCCAGTCGGGCTTGAACGCGATCTGCGGCACCTTGCGATTGTCGGCCCATTTGGCGGCGATCAACTCGGCGCCCTTCGGCGAGCCGCCGTGCAGCAGCACCATGTCCGGGTGCTTGGCGTGGACCTGATCGAGCTTGGCCCAGATCAGCCGGTGATCGTTGAAGTCGAGGCCGCCGGTCAATGCCACCTTCGGCCCCGCGGGCAAGAGCACCTGGTTGTCGGCGCGCTTCTTCGCCGCCAGGAAATCGCGGCTGTCGATCAGCGCCGAGGTCAGGTTGCGATGGTTGACCTTCGACCCGTTGCGCGGCCGCCAGGCTGAATGGGTGTGGTGTTCGAACTGGTCGGCGGCCTGGTCGCGCATCAGCTCGAAGGCGTTGCGGCGTTCGATGAGCGTCTGGCCTTCCGCCGTCAGTCGTTCCAGCTCGACGGATTTGACCTCGCTGCCGTCCTGTTCCCGTTGCGAGCACTGCTGCGCCAGCTCATTGTCGTCGAGTTCGCGCTCGATCCGTTCGATGGCCCGATGGAAGACGTTCACCGTCGACCAGAGCAGGTCCTCGAGGTCGGGTTCGAGGCGAGTGTCAGCAAGCGCCACGACGAGGGCGTCTAAGATGTCGGAGATGCTGCCCGCGAGGATGTTCGCTTCTGGAAGCGGCCTGGGATCGGGCTCGTCGTTGAAGGGGCGGTAGCCATAGAGCTGGAGTTCGTGGAGGACCTGATCGGTCGGGGATGAGCTGTGGTGCGGCTCGAAGTCGTCGTCATGGTCGGTGGTCATCGCGGCTTTCCTCGTCGGATCGGCCGCGCCCATCGCGGCCTTCATGGCGACGGAGGCGGCGGGCGGGCCGGACCTGCACCCGCAGCGCAGCGGAGGGCCGAAGCCTCGGCGGAGGATGGCGAAGGCCGGCGATTTTGCTTCGCGATGGAAAGCGGCCCTCTGGGCCGCGCCGGAAAATCGTTGGCCGTAGCCATTGTCGGTCCGGGCCGCTTGCTGCCCGATCGCCCTCTCAGAAGGCCGTGGGCGTGGTCCTCTCCGACGCTGAGGGAAGAATGACCGCCGGGCTCGTGGTGGCGACGATGCCACGCCGCCCCATTCCATTCCGGCTATGCCGCCAGCTCCATGAAGCGGGCGACGTCCTGCGCCGCGATCTGCACCCGGCTCGCGGCCCGAAGCGCGTCGGTCCCAAGCAGGCGGAGATCTTCGTTGAAGTCGCCAAGTCGTGGCGAGATCACGATCGCTTCGATCCCATCCTCCTGCGCTCGGTCGATCAACGTCGCCATTGCGCCGTCGCCGGCCGGATCATCGTCGCGGGCGATGTAGAGTCGCCGCAGCGTGTCCGGGAACAGGATGGCGGAGAGATGCGCCGCCGAGAGGGCTGCGACCATCGGCAGGGTCGGCAAGACGCATCTGAGCGACAGCATCGTCTCGACGCCTTCGCCCGGCCGCCATGACCTCGCCCGCCACGCCAAACCGAACGGCATGACCGAGAAGGTCGCCCATCGCCCGTCTCGGCGTGTCGATCGGCGCCTTGCCGAGCATCGCCTCGGTGAAGCCGCCTGGATCGAGCCAGGTGCGATGCACGCCGGTCAGATGACCCGCGAGATCGGTGACGGCGGCTATTATCGCTGGCCAGGTCTCGGTCGGGCTGTGCTCGTCCGGCCGATAGTAACAGCGCGGGTGGAAACGCAGGCTTCCGGTTCCGTGCAAAGTCGTAATGCCGCGATTGCGGAGATACGTTTCTACGAGAGTGCGGTCGATCGGCTGCGACGTGGCGAATAGTCGCCGTGCCGCCTCTGGCGATCCGGTTGGAGCGCTGGGCGTTCGCAATCGGGGACGATCCGGCTCCGGATGCGGCAGGCTCGGGAACGAACGCGCCTCATCGGCGACGTCCTTGAAGTCGATCAAGCCACAGCTCTCTCGGATCACATCGAGCAGATCGCCATGTTCGCCGGTCGCGGCGTCGGTCCATTTGCCGGCAGGCCCTTTCGGCGACTCCTTTAGACGCACGAACATCGAGCGGCCCGGCGTGTTGCGGACGTCGCCCACGAGCCAATAGCCGCCCTCGCGACGGCCTGCCGAGAGATAGTTGCGGCACACGGCCTCGGCCTGGCGGGCAAGGCGCTGCGCCAGATCATGTGCGGTATTGCTCATGATGGTCCTCGAAAAGAAAAGGCCCGCCGTCTCCGGCGGGCCTCGTTGCAGTCGGCAGCTACTCGGCCGCGATCATCGGTTCGTCGGTATCGTCATTCTGGGCGACCTGCTCATCTTCGTCCTCCGGCAGTTTTTCGCTGAACTGCTCTGGAGTTTCCTCGACCGCAGATTCCGGCGCCTGATCGCCGTCGGCGGCGTGCCCCGGCGTGCGCAGCGGCTCGGGCAGCCAGCCGGTGTCGGCCAGCAGCGTTTCCGCCTCAGCGGCCATGTCGCCCTTCTTCAGATGCTCAATCCGATCGGCGGCACGCTGGCCTTTCGCCTGGGCCACCGCCTGCAGGATGCGGGCCTTCGTCACTCGGCCGAGGAAGTTATCCACGGTCGCCTTCCACCCGGCGGCCGCAATGTCGAGGTCAACCGCCTGCGCGAGGCGATCGGCATGGGCGAACGCCCGCGGGCGCCGGTTCCAGGGCTCGTACACCGCGTTGACCGAGAGGCTGACGATGTGGGCGAACAGGCCCGCCTGGCTGTCGCCGTCCCACTCCTGCAGCGCGTCCCAGAGGTCGGTCGACTCTTTGGGAAGCGCCTTCGCCCAGCTTTCGTGACGCACGCGGATCGCTTCGGCCGATGCGCTGTCGTTCAGCCCCGGCGCCTGCGTACCGAAGCTGGCGCTCTTCAAATCGAGTTCGAGGCAGCTATCCGAGCCGTAGTGGTAGAACGTCTTCAGCGTGAGGACGTGCAGGGCGGCGAGGAAAGCGACATCCGGCCGCTCGCCGAGCGCGTGACGGAGGCCGAGCGTGCGATGCGAGGTCAGCTCGGTCATCAGCCGATCGGAGATGGGCGACAGGCCCTCGTCCTCCTCTGGTTCGGCCTCGGGCGCGGCCGCCACGATGGCTTCGTCACCCTCGAAGCTTGCCGCCATCGCGCGGTCCGCCTCTCCGTCCTCAGCCGAAACGAGCTCCGGCTCGATCGGCAGTTCGTCCTCAGGGCGGACGTAGCCGCGTTCGACACGAAAATGTCCGTCGGCGCCGATGCTGACGAAGGCGCCGGCACGGGCGATCTCGGCAGGGTCGAACACGACAGGCCGGGTCTCGAACCCCTCCAACGCCGTTTCCAGCTCCGACAGGCGCTCGTCGACATCGTCGGCCAGTTCGTCGGCGTCCGCGTGCTCCTCGGAGAGGCGATCGAACTCCGCCTGGAAGGCGTCGCGGGTCGTTTCCTCCTTTGCCGAGAGCGGCGTGGGCTCGCCGCGAAGCTAGCGGAGGCCAAAGGCATGGCCATAGGCGAAGTCGGGCGCGACCTCGATCCACCTCCAGCGCTCGCCGGCGATTGCCTCCGACTCCGCCTTCAGCTTGTCGGCCACCATCTGGTCGACGAGCACGACATCCTGCAGCCAGCCGCCGTCATCGCCCTGGAACAGGTCGCGCAACACCGTGCCGCCCGCCGCCACATAGGCGTCCACGCCGACGAACTGCACCCGCTTGTCGGATGCGCGGACGGCGCCCTCGGTCAACATGCGACGGATGGCGTAGGGCTGCTTGTCGTAGGAGGCCTTCAGCCGCTCGAAGGCCTGCTCCTGGCGCTCATGGTCACCTGAGACGGTGAAGGCCATGAGCTGGTCGAGTGTCATGCCGTCCTCGGCGTAGACGTCGAGTAGCGCCGGCGAGACCGACGCCAGCTTCAAGCGCTGCTTCACCACGTTGACCGAGACGAAGAACGCGGCGGCGATTTCCTCTTCGGACTGTCCCTTCTCGCGCAACGCGAGGAACGCCCGGAACTGGTCGAGAGGGTGCAACGGCGCGCGCTGGACGTTCTCGGCGAGCGAGTCCTCCTCGGCGATGCCGCTTTCGCGGACGATGCACGGCACCGGCGCGGTCTTGGCGAGACGCTTCTGCTTCACGAGCAGCTCCAGCGCCCGGTAGCGCCGGCCGCCTGCCGGGATTTCGAACATGCCGGTCTCGACGCCGGCCTGATCAACGACCGCGCGCACACTCAGGCCCTGAAGTAGGCCGCGGCGGGCGATGTCGTCGGCCAACTCCTCAACCGAGACATCGGCCTTCACGCGCCGGACGTTCGACTGGGAGAGCAAGAGCTTGTTAAAGGGGATGTCGCGCGAGGGCGAGAGGGTAATCTTCTGAACGGCAGTCGCCATGGGATGATACTCCGTGACGGACGGCCGAAAGCCTCTCTCAGCCCTTATCCGTCACGAAGCGCAGCGCCGCCCTCTTCCTCTGAGGGCCGCGCCGCGAAACCGACGATCAGGAAAGACGGAAAGGCACGAAGCCGGAGACACGCTTTTCCGCATCTCCGGCTCTCCGGGCGTCAGGCTGCCCGATCGAACAA
Source organism: Methylocella tundrae (assembly GCF_901905185.1). Taxonomy (GTDB): domain Bacteria; phylum Pseudomonadota; class Alphaproteobacteria; order Rhizobiales; family Beijerinckiaceae; genus Methylocapsa; species Methylocapsa tundrae. Next base: position 80,420 of record NZ_CABFMQ020000057.1, on the reverse strand, counting down.
CTTCTTGGCCCGCGCCTCCAAGTCGAGCCGAGCGTCCTGGTGGGTCTTGTCGCGCGCAACGGCGGTGATGCCCTGAACGAAGTCGAACACGCTCTCAGGTTTGCGCCCTTCCTCGATCAAGACAGTCTCGATGATCTTCGCCGTCTCGGTCTTCGAGAAGCCGCGCTTGCGTAGAAACTCGCTGCGGTCATCGTCGGTGCGGGCCACGATCTTCTCTCGGGCCGCCTTGATGCCATTGACGAAGGGCATCGGCGAGGAATTGGCGAAGCGGGTGAGCGCCGGCGCAGCCTCATGCGCGAAGCGTGAGGCGGCGTATTTCGAGTGGCGGATGGTGATCTCCTCAAAATCCTCGACGCCCCAAAGATTACGATTCTGGCAGACGGCGCGGAGATAGAAGCTCGCCATGCCGAGCGTCTTCGCACTCACCTCGGAATTCCAGCAATAGAAGCCACGGAAATAGAGGTCGGGCGAGCCGTCGGGCAACCGCCCCGCCTCGATCGGATTGAGATCGTCGACCAGGAAGAGGAAGACGTCGCGATCGGAGGCATAGAGCGTTGTTGTGTCCAGCGTGATGTCAATGCGCGGGTTGTAGATGCCGGTTGACCAGTCGAGCACGCCCGGGACCTTCCAGCGTGTGTCGCCCGTGCCGTTGCCCGCGATCCGCTGCACGGCCGCGACCAGCTCGTGGTCGAAGATGCGGCCGTAGTCGGGCCCGGTGACGGCGCGCAGCTCGACGCGACCATCTTCGATCTCGAGCGTCTTCACCTGCTCGGTGCGATGGGACGTCAAGCCGTATTGCAGGTTGATGCCGGCGAGCGGAGCCGGAAGCTGCCGTAGATAGGCCGCCGGCGCTCCGACCAGGCCGGCGAGCTGACCGAAGCTCCAATGGGTCGGCACGATTGGCGCATCCGTGCCGGGAAGCATCAGCGCCAAGCGCTCTGCATCGTCGCGGCTCGCCTCCACCCGGATCGCCGCGCGCTCGACGGTTCGGGTGCGGCTACGCTCGGTCCGGCCACGGACGGCGGCGTAGAGGTCCGACAGGGACAAGTAACGCTCGTCCGCCGGCCTCGAGAACCATTCCGACGATACGCGGCCGATCCGCTCGCCGCGGCTCACATCCACCTTGTAGCCGCCAGCGCGGTCGCGACCGGTGTCCAGAATTTCCACATGGGTCATGGCTAGTCTCCATGACGGGCGCCGGAGGCCTCTCCTCCAACCCTCAACCCGTCACGGCGAAGCCGGTCCGCGCTCTCACTCTTGGGGGCGTTACGGGGTCTCCCCGTAGAAGGGGTCGGCCGAGACGCAAGGCTCGGCCACAGGGGAAGGCTTTCCCCACATCGACACGTCTATAGACGGGGGCTATGCGTAAGGCGTCGCAGCGCCGACGTGCTTGCGCGGAGCGTTGAACGGCCCGTCGAGGAAGAAGGCAAGATATTCGGCGACCAAGCCCACTTCGCCATTTTCCTCACCGGCGGCCGCGCGCGTGAAAATTTCCAAGGCGGTCGCGCACATGCGCACCGCGCGTCCTTTTTTAGATTCCTGCCTTTTCCGTTTCCTTCCACGGGAAGGCGGTCTCGACCAGCTGGCCGAGTCGCAAGCGCAATCGTTGCCGGCTTGCCACTTCGGCAATCAAATCCAGCGATGGCTCAAACACCCGCGAGCTGTTCCCGTTCGGCAATTCCTCACCAGAGCTCCGGCGCTGTTCCTCGACAGAGACATCGCCCTCGCTGTGCGTCTCGCGCCGGCCAAACAACCAGCTCGGGATCGTGCATTGAAATACTTGTCTCGGAGGGCTTCAGTTCAATGAAGAACACCTATCTATGATAGGAACACGCGTTGGCAAGCAATGCGTCGGTCAGCGACGCGGCGGTGGCAAGCCGCCGCGTCAAAGCCGTCTAGGGTGTTGCCCGTTCGAGGTATTGGCGCAGACCCGCGTTGATTTGTTTGTAGCTCAGAAGGCGGCGGGCTCGCTTCGGTCAAATGACTGATCCGATGACAGACGGTCCGAGACCAATGATCGCGTGGGGGAAGCCACTCAACCGACCTTTGGAACGTATGGGAAGGTCGACGATGGTTTGGATGTGACCGATTCTTTGCCGATGCCGAGCCGGATAGGCGTATTCGCCGCGATCGAAAACATGACATCCGGCGCGTTGTCCGTGAGCGACCGCCCATTCCAATCAGCGAAGCCGAATACTGCTGACGTTCCGATGACATACGGAAGAATGTTCGGGAAAAGACGGTGGACGACCATTTCGGCATAGGCGTTCGGATTCTCGGCGGTGCCGGTGGCGGCCACCATGGCGGCGATCGCTTTGGTGACAATTTCGCCAAAGGTCGCGAAGTCGTCGGCTGGGCAACCGGCATTGAGCCGGTTGCCCAGCACCTCGTTGTATTGGGTGAAGAGCGGGTGGATCATTGGAAGGCCCACCCGATTGATCGGACGCCATCCGCCCGCGTCGGTGGCGAGCGTGGCCACGGCCCAGACGCCGATGCGGCGGCGGCCGGGCGCGTCGGCGAGCAGGGCGGCGTCTGGCACCTCCAGCACAATGGAGTAGACCGTATGGCCGGCGAAAAGATTCCTGGCCTGGTTCGGATCCCATCCGGCAAGATTGACCGGGGTCCCGTCCTGGAGCGCATGTCCAACGGCGTGAAGTACCTCGGGTTCGATCCAGAAGGGATCGCCGGCCTGGCCGGCCCAGATGCGTAACCCCTCTGAGGTCGTGACCATCTCCTTCGTCGTTCCGCGCACGACGACCGTGCCAGCCGCATCGGGATCGGTGGCGTCTGCCCCCTGAGGCAGCGAAGGACATATGCTTGATTGCCGCGCTCGTCGCGCGCGTCAAATGTAATGCGATAGGTCACATCCTCGACCGCATCGCCGTCGCTATCGATCTTGAACTCGTACATGCCCTCGGGGTGATAACCTGGGACCGGTACGGGGCCGGCGATCGAGTGGCAGACATTGATCACGAAGACGGTGCCGATCTCGCCCCGGAACACGTAGAGATCGGTAATGTCAAGCCGGATGTCCTGGCGCGCAAGCGGCGAATCGAGGTGGTGGGACATGATCTTCTCCTTCATCGTGCCGAGCATCACCGTAGACTGGTTCGGCTGGTATTGATTCAGCTCAAGCCTCTACCCATCTTCGCCTAGAGGATTTCGAATCACAGTGCTGAATTTTTGAATTCGCGCGATCTCTTCAGAAACGTTTGATGCGAAAGTGCGGAATCACCGATTAGATTTCAAGTCGGGCTTTATGGTTTAATGGAAACACGGATCCCGCTCGTTGTCATTGCCCGTCGGCGTCGGTTGGCTAACCGAGGCGAGTACGACATTGCGTGAACAGGGACGCCTCGGCGACCTGGCGAAAGCGCAGACTATGCTGGCCACAGAACGAGGGATCAATGGCCGCGTCTCCAAAAGCGGCGCCAAGCGCCCTGCTCGTCCTTGACGCCCCTCAATGCGTAACTCAGAACGCATGCGTATGTTCTGATGAGATGGCGAAATCCCCAGCCATCCGTTCGAATCTAGACGAAGGCCGCTATGCTGAACATAAAGCGAACTTTTTGGGGCGCGCTGATCCTGCTGACCGTCTTATGGCTTGTCGCGGAACCCCTGGTGTTCTGGCCGGCCAATTTCTTCGCGCTTCGTGCGAGCATGGTGCAGTATAGCGGCGTCATCGCTATAGCCTGCATGTGCGTCGCCATGATTTTGGCGCTGCGACCGCGTTGGCCGGAGTCTTGGCTGGGTGGGCTCGATAAAATGTATCGCCTGCATAAGTGGTTCGGCATCGCTGGCCTTGTCATGGCCGTGATCCACTGGCTGTGGGTGAAGGGTCCCAAATGGGCTGTTGGATTTGGCTGGCTTGTGCGGCCTGCGCATGGACCGAGAGTTAATCCGGGGAGCCATGCTCCGGAATTTTTCACGACTCTGCGCGGTCCCGCGGGGGACTTGGGCGAATGGGCATTCTACGCTGCGGCGCTGCTGATCGTGCTGGCGCTTGTTCAATACTTTCCCTACCGGCTGTTTTACAAGACGCACCGGTTGCTGGCGGTGGCGTATGTGGCGTTGGCGTTTCACGCCGTGGCGCTGATGAAGTTCAGCTACTGGACCTCGCCTGTCGGCTTGATCATGGCGCTCCTGCTGGCCTACGGCGCGTTAGCGGCTGTCATTGTCCTGCTGCGGCGAGTAGGCGCTCATCGGCAGGTTGAAGGCAGGATCGCCTCAATTCAGTATTATGCCGGCGTGCGGGCTCTCGAGACGCAGATCGATGTGCCGCGTGGCTGGCCTGGTCACAAGCCCGGCCAGTTTGCCTTTGCCACCTCGGACGCCTCCGAAGGCGCGCACCCCTACACCATCGCCTCGAGCTGGAATGAAGACAACCCGCGGATCACCTTCATCACCAAGGAACTTGGCGACCATACCCGCCGCCTCCGCGCGATGCTGCGCGTGGGGCAGGTGATGAAAATTGAGGGGCCATACGGCTGTTTCACCTTCGACGACGGCTGCTCGCGCCAGATTTGGATCGGCGGCGGCATCGGGATTACCCCCTTTATCGCGCGCATGAAACATATTGCGCTAGGGCCGGACGCTAGCTTGAGTGGGTCTCGATCGCAGGAAATTGAGCTGTTTCATACGACCGCCGACTATGACGAGGAAGCCATGAGCAAGTTGAGCGCCGATGCGCGGGCCTCGCACGTTCGCCTGCATGTTCTGCTTGACGCCCGTCACGGTCGCTTAAGCGGCGAGCGCATCCGCGCGTTGGTGCCCGACTGGCCCAAGGCCAGCATCTGGTTCTGTGGTCCATCAAGCTTCGGCGAGGCGCTGCGGCGGGACTTTGCCGCGCATGGGTTCCCGGTGACGCAGCGTTTCCATCAAGAATTGTTCGCGATGCGGTGAGGGGCGGCTCCCAGCCGAGGCCCAATGACGTCGCCAAGGGGAATGCCATTGTCCGGCTGTCACGCAGCGCTTTCATGATGGGGCCATAACTGGCCTGCAATGCCGCGGCGCGCGGGATCCGCCCTCAATCCCAGAGAATGGCGAAGAACCGGGGGCGGGGCGTACTCCATTCGATCGGAAAGCGCTCCAGGGGCGCCCTAAAATTCTCTCACAGCATCAGACGCGAAGGCCGAAACCCGCGGGAACATTACCGATCGTTAATCGTTGTTCTGGCCGGCCGCAAAAAACTCAGCAAAGCGAACAGCGGCCGGGCGGAGGGCAAAATGTTCAGGGTGGAATTTCTAAGAGATGACAGGATAGTCGGCAGCGCTACTTACACGGACCTTCATCCGGCGATATTGCATATAAAAGACCGCAATACCTTCCGGTCTCGATATGCGGCGACTGCGGCGTATGTATTCGACGTCGATAAGCAGCATATCGTGTACAGCTATGCGGAGACCACTTGCGACGCTGACAGCGTCGAGACAGACATCGGCGTAAGCCTTGCTCTGCGGCATGGGCTCGTCACGAGCGAGGGCGCCAATGCGTCGAGAGCAAAAAACCCGGCTGAGCGCGGAGGCGTCAATATGCTCACTTAGTCCAGCACATTCGCAAGCGCTGGCTCATCGTTCTTCGTAGAGAGGATCATCCTTTTCCTTTTTCGGATCCTCCGCCGGGACAGGAGTGATCCGGTGTTCTGTATTGTCGCAAACAAACCATGAACGCGCGAGGGAAAAGCTGTGGGATCGGCGACGTCACGCGGCCTTCTGATAATCCTTGATGTCGGAAAAGGTCACATCCGGCCATTTGTCCTGCTCATATTTCAGGTCCCAGGCTGACGCCCCCATGAAGACCGGGGCGCCGTCGAGATCGACCGCCATGGAGGAGGGGTGCGCGCGAATAAATTGGTCGAGTTCGGCCGGAGCGGCCGTGATCCAGCGGCAGGATTCAAAACGGCTCTGCTCGAAACTGACCCCTAACCCATATTCGGCTTCGAGCCGTTCGGCGAGCACGTCGAGCTGCAAGGCGCCGACGACGCCGACGATGGCGCCCGACCCGTCGTTCGGCAAGAAGAGCTGCACGACGCCTTCCTCGGCCATTTGGCCCAGCGCCTCGCGCAGTTTTTTCGCCTTCATGGCGTCGCTGATCTTGACGCGGCGGAGGATTTCCGGGGCAAAGCTCGGCACGCCGCGAAAGACAAGATCCTCGCCCTCGGTCAGCGTGTCGCCGATGCGCAGCGTGCCGTGGTTCGGAATGCCGACGACATCGCCCGCGTAAGCTTCTTCCGCCAATTGCCGATCCTGCGCGAAGAAGAATTGCGGCGCATTGAGCGCGATGTTTTTCCCCGTGCGCACGAGCTTCGCCTTCATGCCGCGCCGCAATTTGCCCGAGCAGACGCGCATAAAGGCGATGCGGTCGCGGTGGTTCGGGTCCATATTCGCCTGAATCTTGAACACGAAGCCCGTCATCTTGTCTTCTCGCGCATCGACATTGCGCGAGGCCGCCTCCAGCCCATGCGGGGGCGGGGCGAATTTCGCCAGCGCGTCGATCAAGTCGCGCACGCCGAAATTGCGCAGCGCGCTGCCGAAGAAAACCGGCGTCAGATGGCCCTCCAGAAAGGCCTTTTGATCGAAGGCTTTGAGGCCCGCGCGGGCGAGTTCGATCTGTTCTTTCGCCGCCTCGAACTCGGCCTCGCCCAAAAGTCCCTTGATGAAGGGATCATCGGGTCCGGCGACGGGCACGGCTTCGGCGTCGCGGTCGAGTCGGCGCACGACATTATGCTCGAGATCATAGGTGCCGGCAAAACTGCGCCCGCTGCCAAGCGGCCAAGTGATCGGCGCGACGTCGAGGGCGAGCGTTTTTTCGATCTCATCCAAAAGATCGAAGGGATCGCGCGTTTCGCGATCCATCTTGTTGATGAAAGTCAGGATCGGAATGTCGCGCAGGCGGCAGACCTCGAACAGCTTTCGCGTGCGCGCCTCGATGCCCTTGGCGGCGTCGATCACCATGATCGCCGAATCGACGGCGGTGAGGGTGCGATAGGTGTCCTCGGAAAAGTCCTCATGGCCTGGCGTGTCGAGCAGATTATAGACGCAGTCGCCATATTCGAAGGTCATCACCGATGTGACGACCGAGATCCCGCGTTCGCGCTCGATGCCCATCCAGTCGGAGCGGGTCTGGCGCCGGTTGGCTTTGGCGCGCACTTCGCCGGCGAGCTGGATCGCGCCGCCGAACAGCAGCAGCTTTTCGGTCAGCGTGGTTTTGCCCGCGTCGGGGTGGGAGATGATGGCGAAGGTTCGCCGCCGGGCGACCGGATCAGAAGCGCTCATGGCGCTGCTACGTCGCAAGGGGCGACGCTTATGTCAATCATCGAATGACGCGCCAGCCAATGCCGCGTCGCGCGGATCGCTTGCGGCGCGCGAAAAGGGGCTTAGCTTTCCGTGGCGCAGCCTGGTTCCTGACGCTCCCGGATTGCAAACGGAAACCTTCGGTTTCCAGAAAGAGGCGCGACCGCCATGGAAACAAGCGATAAATACGATCTGCAACGCTTCGTCGAGGCTCAAAATTCCGTATTCGAGGACGTTTGCTCCGAACTGGAGGAAGGCCGCAAGAAAACCCACTGGATGTGGTTCATCTTCCCGCAGATCGCGGGTCTCGGGCATAGTCCCATGGCGCAACGCTATGCGATTTCAGGCCGCGCGGAGGCCGAGGCCTATGTCCGTCATCCGGTTCTGGGGCCAAGGCTGCGGCGCTGCACGCATCTGGTCAATCGGGCGATTGGGCGTTCAATCAATCAGATTTTCGGATCGCCTGACGACATGAAATTTCATTCCTCGATGACTTTGTTCGCCCGGACGGCGGACGACAGTCAGATATTCAGGGACGCGCTGCAGAAATATTTTGCAGGGGAATTGGACCAGGCGACGCTGCAACGGCTTTGAGGCTCAAGGCGATCTTCAAGCTTTGGACGTCGGCCGCCAGAGCTCGAAAAAATGGTTGAGCGGGCCGTGTCTGCCGCCGACGCTCAGCTCATCGGCGGCTTCGAGCGCGCGGGTCAGATAGGCTTTCGCGGCGCCGATCGCCTCCGGCAGCGCAAAGCCAAGGCCAAGATAGGCCGCGATCGCCGACGATAATGTGCAGCCCGTGCCATGCGTGTTCCGCGTCGCGACGCGGGGAGCCGAAAAGATCCGCTCCGATGCGCCGTCGAAATAAAGATCGTCGGAGGAATGCCCTCCGCTGTCGCCGCCCGTGATCAGCACGGCCCTGGCGCCGAGGCGATGCAGCCGCTCGGCCGCCGCGCGCATCTCAGCGGCGTCCCTTGCCCTCGGAAGGCCCGAGAGGCGGGCGGCTTCATCGAGGTTTGGCGTGACGAGGGCTGCGAGCGGAAACAGTCGCTCGATCATCGCCTGTTCGACGCCTGACGCAGCCAGCGGGTCGCCGCTCGTTGCAGCGAGCACGGGATCGAGCACGACCGCGCGGGGCCCGTGCGCGGCGAGGCGCGCGGCGACTGTCTCGACGATCGCGGCAGATCCCAGCATACCGATCTTGACCGCCGCGACTTCGATATCCTCGAAAATCGCGTCGATCTGTGCGCCGACGAACTCCGGCGGTGGGAGGTGAAGGCCGCGCACGCCCCTGGTGTTCTGGGCGGTGAGCGCCGTGATCGCCGCCATGCCGTAGCATCCGAGCGCGGCGAAGGTCTTGAGATCGGCCTGTATGCCGGCGCCTCCGCTAGGATCGGAGCCGGCGATGGAGAGAATGTTTGGAATCATATTCTCTTTCCGGCTAGCGCAGAACGCGTTCAGGCAAAATCGCATCCTGCTCTTTAAGTCTTTGTTTTGACGTGTGATGTAGACATCGGCCTCCTGCGGCTGAAGCGCCGCAGGGGCGCCGTCAAGGCCCGAAAAAGGCCGAAGCCGGTCAGGAAGCCCAGTCCTGCTAGAACAAATCCTTCGCTCGTCACAGGAACGGCGGGCTCATAGCTCGCATAGGCCTGACGCGCGATCAAGGGGTCGAAATCGGCCGCCAGCGCGGCCAATCTTCCAAGCGAACCGGATCGCGCCATGTCTGCGTTGGCGCGCGATAGCGTTTGCAGACGCGCAACGATCTGCTCCATCTGAAGGCCGCGTTCGCGAATAAATTCATCGCCGTCGCCGGAAAGACGCGCGATGCCCTGCTCCTCGCTCAGGCCAAGCTGGGCGCTATCCGCGTCGAATTGGGAGACGATTTTCTGCAATTCGTCGATCGCGCCGCCAAGTCTTTGCCGGTACTGCTGGGCATATTCAGGAATCTGCGACGCGGTCAGCCCGACGACGGCGCCAAAAAACAGCGCTAGTCTCGACCTCAGCATTGGAATCATCCCTCGGGGCGCGCAAGCCTGCAACGTCAATGAGCGCGGCGCGGCAGAGTTCCGGCAAGCCTCGGCCTCAATCTTCGCGGCGCGGGCCCTGCGGGGTCAGGCTGGCATGGTCAAGAGACCGGACGCGCCGTCGGCGCCGCCGAACAGCAGCCTGTGGCCGGCGTCGTCCCAACAGAGAGCGGTGACGGCGGCGTTCTCGCCGGCTCCGCTGGCGCGCACAAGAAGCTCGGCGCCGTCGGCGAGGCGGCAGAGCAGGATCATGCCGTCCTCATAGCCCTGCGCCAGAACGGGGCTCTTTGGATGAAACGCGACGCAACTGACCTTGGCTTGCCGGACGCCGCATTCGCGCGGCGCCTTATTGATCGGCCCCTCCTTGGAGTTGAACGGCCAAATGATGCTGGCGTCGGCCCCAGAGGTCGCCAGCCAATGGCCGTCGGACGACCAGGACATAGAGCGCGGCTTGGTCGGATAGCCGCTGAGCCGCAGGTCTTTTTTATCGGCGAGCCGCCAGGCATGCAGAGAATTTTCTTGCATCGCCGTCACAATGAAGCGGCCGTCGGGGGAAACCGTGATTTCGAGATGCGAGCCTTTCCAGTGCAGCTCCTCGGGCGGGGCGGCGGCGTTCGGAAACCACAGGCGTGCGCCATTATAATGCGAGATCGCAATCCTGTAGCCTTTGGGCAGGAAAGCGAGGCCGCGCACGCTCGAGGGCGCTGTCGTTGTCTTGATTTCTCCTTTGGGATCGCGCGCGAAGACCTGTTTGCCTGTTGACCAGGCGAGCGCGCCGTCGCCGCGCGCGGCAAGCGCGTCGATCCACCTGCCTTCCTCATAGGCGATCTGACGCGTCGCGCCGTCTTCGGAGATCAGCACGACCCTGCCGTCGTCACCACCCGTGACCAGCTCCTTTCCGGCTTTCGCCCCGACCAGAATGGCGGCGTCGGGATGCACGGCAATGCGTTTTTCTCCGCCTGTCCCGGTCAGAAGCACATGGCCATCGCCGAGCGCCAAAGCGGGCGTCGCGCCGATGAAGGCCGCGGCGGTCACCGGCGCCCCGGCGTCGATAGGGGCGACATTGGAAGTCAGGGAATTAATCGGCTCGACCATGTCTCGCTCAAGGTGAGTTTGGTGCACACTAACTGCAGGTACTATAAATGATACTTTACAACGATCTGGCTTTAATTGAGATTAGAATCAGCGCTGATATTAATAATATTGCTGATATTGCGCAAAACACAAGACCGATATACGCCGTTGTTGATGGATTGCTTTTCATCAGCAGATTAGGATGGGTTTTTTCATACCTTTCTGAAGCGCGAATAAATAGACCAAGTCGAGCGGATGTAAAATAAATATACGATATTATCGCGGTGATAAGTCCGATTGGGAAAAAATAAAAGAAAATAGTTATCCCATGATTGTAAGGAGATCCTTTGCCATCTTTGACTAGCGTGATGGCACCAAACAAGCCAGCCCCATGAGCAACAAAGAGATAGTTCAGGCCTTTGAAAAGAGGGTCGAAGACATCGTTTAGCTCTGCGCGCTCATTTGCCAGCCATTTCTGAAATTCTTCATCTGGAATATGGTCCCTCTTTCCATCCATGTGGCCCTCCCTCAGGCGGCGCAGGCCAGAAAGCCGCTGCGGATTTCATCTTCCTTCAGATTGCGGCCAATGAAGACGACGCGGCTGACGCGCTTTTCGCCCGGCTTCCAATCCCGTTGCAGATCGCCGTCAAGGATCATGTGGACGCCCTGAAAAACGAAACGCCTCGGCTCATCCTTGAAGGCGAGAATGCCTTTGGAGCGCAAAATCGAGGCGCCCTCGGTCTGAATGTAGGTGTTGATCCAGGGCATGAATTTATCCGCGTCGACATCGCCCTCGATCGTCAGGGCGACCGACTGCATGTCCTCGTCATGATAATGCTTGAGGCCGTGCGAGGCGTGCTCATGATGCTCGCGCCCGTGATGATGATGATCGTCATGATCATGATGGGCGTGGTCGTGATGATCGTGGTCGTGAGCGTCCTCGACTTCGAGGAACTGCGGTTCGATTTCGAGGATGCGATCGAGATCGAAGGCGTTGCGGCCCAGCACTTCATTGATGGGTACGGCGCATTTCACAGTCTCGTGCAATTTGGCGTAAGGGTTGATGGCGCGGATGCGCGCCTCCACGTCGCGCAGCTCTTCGGCGCTCACGAGATCGGTCTTGTTGAGAATGATGACGTCGGCGAAGGCGATCTGGCTTTTAGCCTCGGGCGCGTCCTTCAGCCGCTCGGCGAGCCATTTGGCGTCGGCGACCGTCACGACGGCGTCGAGCCGCGCGGCGTTTTGAACGTCGGCGTCGACGAAAAAGGTTTGCGCGACGGGCGCGGGGTCCGCGAGCCCGGTCGTCTCGACGATGATGGCGTCGAATTTGCCCTTTCGTTTCAACAGGCCTTCGATGATGCGGATGAGATCGCCGCGGACCGTGCAGCAGATGCAGCCATTGTTCATCTCGAAGACTTCTTCGTCGGCGCCGACGACGAGGTCGTTGTCGATGCCGATCGCGCCGAATTCATTGACGATGACGGCGAACTTCCGCCCGTGGTCCTCTGACAGGATGCGGTTCAAAAGCGTCGTCTTGCCGGCGCCGAGATATCCTGTGAGCACGGTGACGGGAATTTTTTCGGCCATTCGATCCTCCGGCGACTTGGCGACCATCTTTGCCTCAGGGCGACGCCTCCCGCCAAAATGGGAAACGCGAGCGGCGGCGCCAACCCTCGACGATTTCGGTCCGGACTAAGTCCTTGTTTGCAGAAAGACGTCAAGCCGGATCAGGCGCCGGCCTGAAGAGGCTCGGCGCATTATTTCGAGAGCGCGGTGGTCAATTGCTTGATGTTGTTGCGCATCATCTCGACGTAAGTTGGGGCGGGGCCGTCCGGCGGCGAGAGAGCGTCGGAAAACAGGGCGCCGCCGATTGTCGCGCCGCTCTCTTCGGCGATCCGCCTGGCGATGCGTGGATCAGTGATGTTTTCGAGGAAAACGGCGGGGATCTTTTCCGTTTTGATCTGGCGAATGATCCTTGCGACGTCCCTGGCGCTCGCCTCGGTCTCCGTTGACACGCCCTCGGGCGCGATGAATTTGAAATCATAAGCCGCGCCGAAATAGCCGAAAGCGTCGTGGGTCGTTATGATTTCCCGGCGCTTCGGCGGGATCGCGGCCAGCGCCGCGCGCACCTCTTTGTCGAGTTCGTCCAGCCTCGCGAGATAGGCCGTAGCGTTGGCGCGATAGGCGTCGGCGCCGCCCGGATCGACTGCGATCAGCCCGTCACGGATATTTTCGACATAGATCTTCGCGTTGGGGATCGATTGCCAGGCGTGCGGATCCTCGCCGATTTTTCCCTCTTCCTCCATCTGGCGCGGCTCAATCCCTTTTGTCGCGACGACGATCGGAGCCTTGGCGCCGGACGCCCTGATCAGACGATCGAGCCAGCCTTCCAGCCCCAGCCCATTGACGAGGATCAGTTTCGCCGCGTTCAGGTGCTTCGCGTCCTCGGGCGATGGCTGATAGACATGAGCGTCGCCGTTCGGGCCGACGAGGGAGATGACCTCGACGCGGTCGTCGCCGACATTGCGGGCGAAATCCGCGAGGATCGAAAAGGTGGCCACGACGGGCAGTTTATTCGCAGTTGCGGCCTGCGCCTGCCGGAGCGCGGGCGAAACGCCAGCTATGGCGCTGGCCGCCATTAAGGTTATAACGTTGCGCCTTGTACGCATGAAAATATCCTTTTGTGGGGCTGACGACGTCAGGCTTCGAGGTGGCGGCGCGACCGCAGGCGGCGAAGCACGCCGCCGGCAGGGCCGAAAGCCAGGGCGAGGAGATAGAGCGCCCCCGCGATGAGAATGATCAGCGGCCCTGAAGGCAATCCCGCGTAAAATGAAATGATCAGGCCAGCATAGCTGGCGAGGACGCCTTGCGCGGCCGCGAGCGCGATCATCGAACCGATGTCTTTGGCGATCAGCCGCGCGGCGGCGGCGGGAAGCATCATCATGCCGACGGCGAGCAAAGTGCCGAGCGCGTGAAACCCTCCCACCAGATTCAGCACGACGAGCATAAGAAAAAGGATCTGCGTTGGTCCGCCGGCGTTCCCGACGGAGGCGAGAAAGCCGGGATCGACGGTTTCCATCACGAGAGGCCGATAAAGAAAGGCGAGGCCGATCAGCGTCAGCGTCGCGATCGAGGCGAGAAGCAGGAGCGTTGCGTCGTCAAGCGCGAGGACGCTGCCAAAGAGCACGTGGAGCAGGTCGATGTTCGAGCCTCGCAACGAAATGACGGTGACGCCAAGCGCCAGTGAAATCAGGTAGAAAGCCGCCATCGAGGCGTCTTCGCGTAAGATCGTCGTGCGCGCGACGACGCCGGACCCGACGGCGACGATAAGGCCGGCGATGAAGCCCCCGACGGTCATGGGCCCGAGCGAGAGGCCCGCCGCGAGATAGCCCATCGCGGCGCCGGGCAGGATCGCATGGGCCATTGCGTCGCCGGTCAGCGCCATTCGCCGCAGGAGGAGAAAAACGCCGAGCGGCGATCCGGCCAGAGCCAGAGCGATGGCGCCGACCAGCGCGCGCCGCATAAATTCGAATTCGACGAAAGGCGAGATCAGAAAATTGTACAAACGCAGCCTCTTTGAAGCCTGTTCAACACTTAGGCCGCGCGGGAACAGGCCTGCGCGTCGCGATCGAAAGCCTCGATCATCGAGCGCGCCCTCAAGAGATTTTGCGGGGTCAGCACGTCGGCCGTCTTTCCCCAGGCGATTTTTTCGCGCGCCAGCAGAAGCGTTTGGGGAAAGTGCTCCCGCACGATATCGAAATCATGCAGCACGGCGAGCACCGTGCGTTTTTCGCTGCTCCAGCGGGCGACGAGGGCGAGAAGATCTGCTGTCGTCTTTGAATCGATGGCGGTGAAGGGCTCGTCGAGGAGGATGACCGCCGCGTCCTGCAGCAGCAGCCTTGCGAACAACATGCGCTGCAACTGGCCGCCGGACAGGGCGCCAATGGCGCGATCCTCGAAACCATCCAGCCCGACAGCCGAGATGGCGTCGTGGACTCGCGCCAATTCACGCCGCGCGACGGCGCCGAACAGGCCGCAGCGGGACCATAAGCCCATGGCGACGACATCGAATACGTTGATCGGAAAGCTTTTATCGATTTCTGCGGCCTGAGGAAGATAGGCAATATCGCGCGTCTTGACATGCGGCAGCGCGACCGAACCGCTGAGCGGCGCGAGCGATCCGGCGATGGCCTTCAGCAATGTCGATTTTCCGGCGCCGTTAGGCCCGCATATGGCGAGCAAAGACCCGCTCTCGACGTCTCCGTCGAGATGATGAACCGCCGGGTGACGGTCATAGCCAAGGGTCAAATCGCTGAAGCGGATGGCGGCGGTCATTGAAGACTCATATGAAGGCGACCCTAATGCAACGCCCAATAGACCAAGCCCCATAAGGCCGCGCTGAGAACCAAGGCTCCGCTCAGCCGGGCGGCAGCCGAGAGGCGCAGCAGCGAAAAGGCTGGCGCCGCTGAAATCCTCTCCGGGCGGTGGGAATGGGTGATGCTCATAATGTCTCCACGATGGAGTAACATTATAACGTACGCGCGGCGTCCGGCAAGGCCGCAGTTCGCGCCTCTTTGCCCGATGCGAGGCTCAATTTTCCGTGGAGCGCATTTCGCCGATTGGAATGGGCGGTGCGATTTGCTAACGAAAGTCATGACCAAAGCGTCTCGCCAATTTCTGTTCATCGCCGTGGCGTTGGCCCTCGGGCTGATGGTGCTCGGCGGTCTAGCTTTCCGCAACCTCGCCGACAATGGCGCGCAAGGCGTCGCCGCGATCGGCGGCCCCTTCGCCATGACGGCGCAGGATGGCCGCGTCCTAACCGACGCGGACCTCAAAGGTCATCCGACCCTCATTTTCTTCGGCTACACGCATTGCCCGGACTTTTGTCCGACCACCTTGACGCAGATATCAAGCGTTTTCAAAGAGATGGGTCCGGACAAGAAGATCGAGGCGCTGTTCGTCACGATCGATCCGCAGCGCGACACGCCGGACACGATGAAGACTTATCTCGAAAGCTTCGATCCGCGCATCATCGGATTGAGCGGGAACGAAGCGCAGACCCGAGCCATCGCCAAAGCTTATAAGGTCTATTTCAAGAAGGAAGGCGCCGATAACGGCGATTATACGATGGACCACACCGGAGTGGTCTATCTCATGGACAAGAATGGCCGCTTCGTCAGCGCCTTTAATCTTGACCGGCCGGCGAAGCAGGCCGCCGACGAATTGACGCGCTATCTTTAGACCTCGCCACTTCATTAATAGAAGCCGAGCGGAAAATATTTGAGATAGAGGTCCGTGTAGACGCCTTTCGCCGATAAATCGGCGAGAGCGTAATCCAGCGCCTGCCGCAGCAGCGGATTGTCTTTCTTGACGGCGATGCCGACGCCGTCGCCGAAAAAGCGGCTGTCGAGGAAGGGGCCGCCGAGAAAAGCGCAGCAATTATGAGCGTCCTGACCCTGCAGCCAGAAGCTCAGAGCAATGCCGTCGCCAAAGATCGCGTCGACTTCTCCTTTGTTCAGGGCCTCGGTCAGCGCCTTTTGCGTCTCGAAGGGCCGTTGCACGGAGCTCTTGAAGAAGGCGGACAGAAAGGCCTGATGGGCGGTTTTCGCGAGAACGCCGATGTATTTGGCGCGCAGCGTTTCCGGCGTCGCGTCGGTTAACGCGGTTGACTTCAGGGTGACGAACCGCGCCGGATTCTTTGAATAAGGCGCGGTGAAATCAAGCTCGCCACGGGATTTCTCATCCATGCGGATCGAGGCGATGATGGCGTCGCCCTGATCCGATTTCAAACTATCGACCAAAGTGTCGAACCGGCGGGCTTGAATCGTGCAGCTCAGTTTCAGATCTTCGCAAATGGCGCGGGTGAGATCGATGTCAAAACCAGCAAGGGCTCCGTCCGCCGCGGCGAAATGGAACGGCGGGTAATCATCCTCTGTCAGGAAGCGCAGGCTGTGCAGACTGGCAAGGTCTGGCTTTATGGGCCGCGCATGGGGGTCCCAGAAGCCGGGCGTGAATACGGCGGGATCGCCAAGCCCCGGGCTCGATGAGACGAGGAGGCTAGCGAGGAGGCAGGCCGCGGCGGCAGGCCAATCGAGCACTCGAAATCTCATGGCCGGCGCCAGACGTTTTCTGGCTGTCCCTTCGAAACGGCGCGACGCCTCAGCATCTTCCAGACCTCGTCAAAGCGTGATGATATAAGCGCCAATGGAGAAACGCCTTTTGCGCCATGAATGTCATGGCGGGCCATCCAGCGAGAATAGGACGAAAGCGCTTTTATGACCAGAGCTTTACCGGCGCGGGCCTCTGGCGAGGCGGGGCGGCCGATCATGACGGGCCTTGCCTCGCTCCCTGTCTTCTTCAATCTCAAGGGCAAGCGCGCGATTCTTGCCGGCGGCTCGAATGCGGTCCTGTGGAAGGCGGAGCTGCTTCAGGCCGCTGGCGCTGACGTTGAAGTCTACGCCGTCGCGCCGTGCCCGGGGCTGGCCGAGCTCGCCGAACGGCGTCCGTCGGTCAGGCTTTTTCTGCGCGATGTCCAAAATGAAGACCTGAACGGCGCGGCGCTTGCGATCGCCGATGTCGGGAGCGCCGCCGAAGCGGAGCGGTTCCGCGCCGCCGCGAACGCCGCGGGCGCGCCAGCGAACGTCATCGACAAGCCAGCCTTCTCGGATTTTCAATTTGGCGCGATCGTCGATCGCTCGCCCCTCGTCATCGCGATTTCAACCGACGGCGCTTCGCCGATCCTGACGCAGGCCTTGCGCGGACGGATTGAAGCCATTCTGCCGGGCGCCATCAAGCTCTGGGCCGCGGCCGCCAAAAGCTGGCGAAAACCGTTGAAGGCGCTGGCCTTGCCGCCGAAGGCGCGCCGGCGCTTTTGGGAGCTGTTCAACGCCAAAGCTTTCGCGGCAAACGGGGCGCCGGGTGAAAATCTGTTCGCAGAGTTGCTGGCCGAGGCCGGGCGGCAGTCGCAAAGCGTTGAAAAGGGATCGGTCGCTCTGGTTGGCGCTGGTCCCGGCGATCCTGAGCTCTTGACCCTCAAGGCGCTGCGAATGCTTCAATCCGCCGACGTCGTCTTGTATGACGATCTCGTCGCCCCCGCGATCGTCGATATGGCGCGCCGAGAGGCGGAAAAAATTGCCGTCGGCAAACGCGGCTATAAGCCCTCGTGCCAGCAGGATCATATCATCTCCATGATGATTGGGCTCGCCAAGGAGGGCAAGCGCGTGGTGCGGCTGAAGGGGGGCGATCCAATGATCTTTGGGCGCGCCACAGAGGAAATTTCGGCGCTTCGCGCGGCCGGGATTGCGATCGAAGTCGTGCCCGGCGTCACGGCGGCGCTCGGCGCGGCGGCTGCGCTGCAGGTTTCATTGACGGAGCGCGACAAGGCGCGCAGGGTCCAGTTCATCACCGCCCATGCGCATGACGGCAAGCTGCCCCAGGACATCGACTGGCGCGCGCTCAGCGATCCGCGCGCCTCGAGCGTCGTCTATATGGGCGCGAGAACGCTGGGCGTTCTGGTCGAACGGCTTTTAGCGCATGGCCTTGATCCCGCGACGCCGGCCCTTCTTGTCGAGCGCGCGACCTGCGCGGATGAGCGCCGCATCGGCGCAACGATCGCCTCGCTGCCGGGCAAAGTCGCGGCGGAGACGCTTTCCGGACCCTGCCTTATTTTTATCGGCGCGGTCTTCGCTGCGACCGAGGGGGAAGTAGCGCCGGCAAAAGAGGCGGCGCAGATAGACTAGGCTGGCGCGGAGAAATATCCTTGATGCGGCCTTGTTTCGATGATTGCTGTTTAACGTTGCTGGCGCAAATTTATTGTTTTAGCGTCCATGCCCTAATGTTTCGGCGTCAAGGGGAATGCCATGCGTCGACTTATCATCGTGGCGATCGGCGCAGCTTTCGCTGCGATCGGAGCCGCGGCTCTTGCGCTTTACTACTATGAACGGCCGACCGTCCTGCATGTGGCTGTCACGCGCGAGAGCCATGACCAACGGGTGCTCGCCGCCGCGGCGCATGAATTCGCGCAAAAGCACGAATCGCTTCGGCTCAAGCTTGTCCCTGTGGAGTCGCTGGCTGAAAGCGCGCGGATTTTCGAGGAGGACCAGGTCGACCTTGCGATCGTGCGCAGCGACATTGACATGCCGGTCAGCGGTCAGACTGTCCTTATCATGCGCCGCAACGCCGCGGTTGTCGTCGCCCCGGCGGGATCTGACCTTCACGATATTGAGGATCTCAAGGGCCACAAGCTCGGCGTGCTCGACGCCGAACAGACCGGTCGGATGGGCAATCACACGCTGCTCGACGCCGCCCTTGCGCAGTACGACGTATCGCTCGGGACGGTAAGGCGGATTCCGTTGACGCTCGCCGAATTGCCCGAGGCGATCGAGCAGCGTCAGGTCGACGCGGTGCTCGCCGTCGACACTCCCGGTTCGGCAAATCTGACGGAGGCGGTCGCCGCGGTAGCCCAGGCCGGGCGCGGGCCGCCGGTTTTCCTCCCGATCGAAGACGCCAGGGCCATTGCCCAACGCGCGCCGAATTTTGAACCGGTCGAGGTTTTGCGCGGCGCGTTTGGCGGCGCGCAGCCAAAGCCATCTGCCAGTTTCGAGACGCTGGGGGTTAGCACCCGGCTCATCGCAAAGCCCACCCTCGGCAATGACGTCGTGTCCGAACTGACGGAGCTGATGCTGAATGCAAGGCCCTCGCTCGCCGCGCAGGACCCCATCGCCAACCGGATCGAGGCGCCCTCGACCGATAAGGGAGCGGCTCTTCCGGTCCATCCCGGGACGCTGGCCTATCTTGGCGACGAAGAGCAGAGCTTTTTCGATAAATATAGCGATTTTATTTATATAGGCGCTATGCTGGCGAGCTTGTGCGGCACCGCGATCGCGACCTTCGCGGCGCGTTTCAATCGCCAGCAAAATACAGATCTCGAGCTTATTTTGCAGCGCCTGCTGGAAATTATCGCGGCGGCGCGGGCGGCCGCGCGGGCTGATGCGCTGGATGATCTCGAAAGGGAGGCCGATGACCTTCTGGCCAAGGCCCTGGCGCATGACTGGAATCACGCATTGAGCGGGAGCCGCCTCGCCGCGACGAGCCTTGCGCTGAATCAGGCGCGCCAGGCGATCTCCGAACGCCGCGCTTACCTTGCCGTGCCCCGCGCGCCTTTCGCGCCCCGGCTCGTCGGTGAATAGAGGGAAAAGTTTTAGGTGCTCATCCGATCGCGGCTCGGGAGCTCATCATGAAGCGCCGCAAGGCGACAAGGCTCCAGATCGCCTCGACGAGCCCAAACGGCCACGCGCCCTGCAGGAAGCCGTAGACCGAACCAAGGGAACAGGCGCCGGCGAAGCCGAGTACATACCAGCGGCTCCGGCGTTCCAGCGCGTAAGTCACGAGCATGGCGGTAACCGCGAAAAGGCCGAAAAGGGTCAATCCGTCCATTCAGCGCCTTCATTGTGCCGGGGCGAAGCGGACTTTCTCGACGGGCGAAGTGGCGGAACGGGCATAAGATTGACCAGTCCTTAAGCTGCGCCGTAATCTCGAGCCCTTTTGCGCCCCGCCTCGCTGCCGGTCTGGCGTTGGCGAGCAGAAGTCATTATATTGGTTTTCAAATACGGTTCTTTCGTATATTGCATTGCTGCAACGCGAAAAACTACCCCAAATCGTTAGTCGGCCCGGCTCAGGATACCGCGACTGAGCAGAAGGGCCTGTTTTGATGGGCGGTGCTCCGTTCGCCATCTGGCGGTAGAGCGCATCGCTCGCACATGAATATAGATACGGCACAAAAATGAAGCTGCGCAATATCGCCATCATCGCCCACGTCGACCACGGCAAGACAACTCTTGTCGATCGTCTGCTGCAACAGTCGGGCGCTTTCCGGGACAATCAGAGAGTCGCGGAGCGCGTCATGGATTCGAACGATCTCGAAAAAGAGCGCGGCATCACGATCATGGCGAAGGCGACCTCGATCGCCTGGAAAGAGACCCGGATCAATATCGTCGATACGCCCGGCCACGCCGATTTCGGCGGCGAAGTCGAGCGCATTCTCTCGATGGTCGACGGCGCCATCGTGCTGGTCGACGCCTCGGAAGGGCCGATGCCGCAGACCAAATTCGTCGTTGGCAAAGCTCTGAAGATCGGATTGAAGCCGATCGTCGCCGTCAACAAGGTCGACAAGCCCGACGCCCGGATCACCGAGGTGGTGAATGAGGTATTCGACCTTTTCGCCGCTCTCGACGCGACTGACGAGCAGCTTGATTTCCCCATTCTTTATGGTTCGGCCAAACAGGGCTGGATGGCCGATAGTCCGGATGGTCCGCAAGAGGGCATGGCCCCTCTGTTCGATCTGGTGCTGAAGCATGTGCCGGCGCCGCGCATTGAAGAAGGCGGCTTCCGTATGCTCGGCACTCTGCTCGAGGCCAATCCGTACCTGGGGCGCCTCGTGACGGGACGGGTGTTTGCCGGCAGCGTCAAGCCGAATCAGGCCGTCAAAGTCCTCGACCGCAAGGGCAATGTCGTCGAACAGGGCCGCGTGTCCAAAATTCTCGCTTTCCGCGGTATCGAACGCACGCCGATCGACGAGGCTGAGGCCGGCGACATCGTCGCCATCGCGGGCCTTGAGAAATTCAACGTCGCCGACACGCTCTGCGCGCCCGAGGTGGTTGAGCCCTTGCAGGCGCAGCCGATTGATCCGCCGACCCTGTCCATGACGTTTTCCGTCAATGATTCGCCGCTCGCCGGAACCGAGGGCGACAAGGTGACGAGCCGCGTCATCCGCGCCCGCCTCTACAAGGAGGCCGAAGGCAATGTCGCTTTGCGCATTGAAGATTCGCCGGGCTCCGATTCCTACATCGTTTCCGGCCGCGGCGAGTTGCAGCTTGCGATCCTCATCGAGACCATGCGCCGCGAAGGGTTCGAGCTCAGCGTCTCGCGTCCGAAGGTCGTTTTCCAGAAAGCCGAGGACGGCAAAACCTTGCTTGAGCCGATCGAAGAGGTCGTGATCGACGTCGATGAGGAGCATTCCGGCGTCGTCGTTCAGAAGATGGCCGAGCGCAAGGCCGAAATGATCGAAATGCGCCCGTCGGGCGGCAATCGCCTGCGGCTCGTGTTCCACGCGCCGACGCGCGGGCTGATCGGCTATCAGGGCGAATTGCTGACGGATACGCGCGGCACCGCGATCATGAACCGCCTGTTCCATGAATACGCGCCCTGGAAGGGTGAGATCGCCGGCCGGCGCAATGGCGTCCTCATCTCCAACGACAATGGCGAATCGGTCGCCTACGCCATGTGGAAGCTGGAAGATCGCGGTCCGATGATGATCGAGCCGGGCTGGAAGGTCTACCGCGGCATGATCGTTGGCGAACATACGCGTGAGAACGACCTTGAGATCAACGTCCTGAAGGGCAAGCAGCTGACCAATATCCGCGCCGCCGGCAAGGATGAAGCGGTGCGTCTCACGCCGCCGATCCGAATGACGCTGGAGCGCGCCCTGGCCTACATCGAAGATGATGAGCTGGTCGAAGTGACGCCGAAGTCGATCCGTTTGCGCAAGCTTTTCCTCGACCCGAATGATCGCAAGCGCGCGACGCGGGCCAAGGAAACCGCCTGAGCCAGAGCGGGCGCCTTATGATCGACGCTGCGAGCCTTGCCCCTTACCGCGACTATGTGCTGACCGAAGCTTTCATCTCGGAGCTTCCGAATTACTATCGCGGCAAGGTGCGGGAGAACTACGACCTGACGGACGGGCAGCGCATCCTCATCGCCACCGATCGCGTCAGTGCGTTCGATCAGGGACTGGCTGCGATCCCCTTCAAGGGACAGGTGCTGACCGATATTGCGCGTTTCTGGTTCGAGGCGACGACCGACATCTGCGAAAATCACGTGCGCGCCAATCCCGATCCCAATGTGGTCGTGGTGCAGCGTCTTGAAATGATGCCGGTCGAGATCATCGTGCGCGATTATCTCGCGGGTTCGACCGGAACCTCTATTCTACCCATGTACAAGGCTGGCGCCCGAAACATCTATGGGATCGATTTCCCCGACGGTCTGCGCGACAATCAAAGGCTGCCGGAAACGATCATTACGCCGACGAGCAAGGCGGGGCACGATGCGCATGACGCGCCGCTCACCCCGAGGGAGATCATTGAGCGGCAGCTTCTGACTCCGCGACAATGGGACGATGTTGCTGAAAAAGCTTTGGCTCTTTTCGCCCGCGGCAGGGAGATCGCGGCGGGGCGCGGCCTTATCCTCGCCGATACGAAATATGAGTTTGGCTTTAACAGCGAGGGCCATATCGTCGTTGCGGACGAAATCCACACGCCGGACAGTAGCCGTTTTTGGCTGGCCGAAACTTATCCCGAGCGTCTTGAGCACGGGGAAAAACCGGACAGCCTCGATAAGGATTTCATCCGCAACTGGGTCAGCGCGCGCTGCGATCCTTATCACGATCCGATCCCTGAAATCCCCGGTGAGGTGATCCTCGAGGCGGCGGCCACCTATATACGGACCTTCGAAACCATCACCGGCAGGAATTTTGTACTCCCCGAGAGTTTCGAGCCGCCGCTCGAGCGAATTCGCGCCAATCTGGCGGTCTACTGGACCAGGTGAGCGAGATCTTCAGCTCGTCTCCACGGCTTTGGCGGCGGCGTCCAGAATGCTCGCAACTTCAGCGATCTGCTCTGCGCTCAACGGACCACGCGCCAGCCGCAGCCGCAAGGCCGTCCTGAGATTTTCCGTGGCGCGGAGGATCTGCGGGGCCGGCCCGCCGCCATGCCGCGCGTTGATGTCAGCCATCCGCCCAAAAATGGCTTCGATCGCGGTCTGATTCTGCCGCAACAGCTCTTCGCCTTCGGCTGTGATCGCGTAAAGCTTGCGTGGGCCGTCGGTTTCCTGAACGCGGATCGCGCCCATTTCCTCGAGCAGCGTCAGGGTCGGATAGATGACGCCGGGGCTCGGCGCGTAGGCGCCCCCGAGACGATCCTCGATCGCCTTGATGATTTCGTAGCCGTGTGACGGTTTTTCTGAAACCAGCTTGAGCACGACGAAGCGCAGATCGCCCTGTTCGAACATGCGCTGGCGCCCGCCCATTCTTCCATGTCTGCGAAACATCCCGAAAGACCCGGACTCCGGGCCGCGGGGACCTTCGCCATGGGCAAAAGCGTGGAAATGTGAGTGAAGCCTCATTGGATTGTCTCCTGCTGCGGAATGATTATCAAACCGTATTTCGATATGTCTAAAATTAAGATATATCTAAATACGGTTTTGGCAAGAGGCGCGCCGCGGATTTCGTCGCGATCGAAAATAAGCAAGCTTAACGGGAAAATTTTTATGAAAGAAAATAGAAGCGTGACTTGTCTGCAATATCGCAGTCCGCTTTTCTGCATTAAGATATCCCTTACCTTAAATTCTTACCCGTGATTCGCCCCATGCATCAGTTGAATCGCCGTACCCTCATTACTGGCGTCTCGTCCGCGGCGGCGTTCGGCCTCGCCGGCTGCGTCGGCGGTCAGCAAAGTCAGATCGCATCCGCCGTACCCGCGGCGGCCCCATCGTCCGGGCCATCCGCCGCGACGCCGGTCGCCGGCGGCGATTTCCGGTCCATGTACGCGGAAATCAACGACGGAAAATTCGTTGTTCCCGCGGTCAGGGAGGCCGATCTCAGTCCGGCGTTCCGTCGCACCAGGGTCGCTTATTCTGGCACGGAAGCGCCGGGAACGATCGTCGTCGATCCGGCCAATCACTATCTCTACCATGTCGAGGGCGGCGGCCAGGCGATGCGCTATGGCGTCGGCGTCGGCCGCGAGGGTTTCGCGTGGTCCGGCGACGCGACGATCCATAGCAAACAGGAATGGCCAGACTGGTATCCTCCGAAGGAAATGCTGGAGCGCCGGCCCGAACTTTTGAAGCAAATGAGCCAGTTGCAGAGTGGAACGGGAATGCCTGGCGGTCCGGCCAATCCTCTTGGCGCTCGGGCCCATTATCTGTGGCACGACAACGTGGATACCTATTTCCGCATCCATGGCACAAACGAGCCCGCGACAATCGGTCAGAGCGTTTCCTCGGGCTGTATCCGCATGGTCAATCAGGATGTGATGGATCTGTATCAGCGCACGACCATAGGCACCAAGGTAGTTGTGCTTGGAAATGCGCAGCCGCAGAAAGTCGCGCATTCCTGATCGCGCCAAGAAACTGCCTCAGCGCGGCGTGCTCGAACGAAGGCCCTGCGTGATCGTATAAATGCGAGCGGGCGCTGCTTTAAGGGCGGGCCCGTTTAACGCTGGCAGACGCCGCAGAAATAGGTTGACCGTCCTGACTGCGTGATCCGACGGATCACGCCGCCGCATTCCGGCGTGGGGCAAGGGCTGAGTTCGCGGTCGTAAACGCGAAAATTATGCTGGAAGTAGCCGAGCGCGCCATTGGTCTGGCGATGATCGCGCAGCGATGATCCGCCCGCCGCGACGGCCTCCTCGAGAACTTCCCGGATCATTTTCGCCAGCAGACGCGCGCCCTGGGTCGGCCGTCCGTCTTTGCATGCAAGGCTCCCGGCGGCGCGCCGCGGCGACAGGCCCGCGCGGTGCAGGGCCTCGCAGACGTAAATATTGCCGAGGCCGGCGATAAGACTCTGATCGAGCAGGGCAGCCTTCAGAGGGGTGGTCTTGCCAGTGAAAAGACGGGCCAGGACCGCGCCGTCGAGTTCATTGCCGAGCGGTTCGACCCCAAGCGCCCTGAACAAGGGATGATCTGCGAGCTCGTGACGGGCCAGCAACTGCATGAAGCCGAATCGTCGCGGGTCGTTGTAGACGATGCGCGCGCCCGTCGACAGGGTGAAGACGACGTGATCATGCGCAGCGTTTTTGGATGGCGCGCCGCATGAGGCCAAAGCTTTTGCTGCGCCCATATCCTCGACGCGAAAAGATCCCGACATGCCAAGGTGCATGACGAGCACGCTGGAATCGTCGAGGTCCGCGAGAAGGTATTTCGCCCGCCGCCCTAACGCCAGGATTTCGCGGCCCGTGAGGCGCTCCGAAAAACGATCTGGGAATGGAAAGCGAAGATCCGGCCGTCGCTGGTCGAGGCCGACGATTCTCGCGCCGATCATCGCGGGTTCGAGCCCGCGCCGCACCGTTTCCACTTCAGGCAGTTCCGGCACTCTGACGTCCTTACTGTCGGCCCGAAGACGCGTCTTTTTGAGAATAGTTTGATGGCATTGTTCCTCGGAACTGGCAACCGGGGGGCGTGCGCGCGCCGCGGCGACGCGAGGGATGGCTCCGGAACGTCAAACATGCTCTAAGGCGGGCGGAGCTCCCGTTTGCATGGCATTATCGGAGCGCAATGGGAGAATAGGAACAGAATGGCGGCGACTTTTTTCAGCTTTGCCGGAGCGATCTGGTGGTGCCTCGCCATTGCGCTTTTTCTGCTGACTTTAGCTTTCGGACTGGCGCAGCCTTTGGTCCAAAGGCGTCGCGCCACCGCGTCCGCACAGCCTCCGGTTTCGGCGATTTTGCCAATCAAAAACCTCGACCCGGGTTTCGAGACCGCGCAGGCTTCGATTTTCACGCAGACATACCCCGATTACGAGATCCTCATCAGCGCCGCCGAGGTCGATTCGCCAGCCCTCAGCGCGGCCCGTCGTCTGGCGGCGGCGCATCCCTCGCGGCCATGCCGATTCCTGCAGTCGGATAGCCGATTGGCAGTCAGTCCGAAGCTCAATAATCTGGCTGCGCCGCTGACCGAAGCGAAGCATGACGTCGTCATGACCAAGGATTCGAATATCACGCTCGAGCCTGAGACCATGGCGGCTTTCCTCCAGAACCTTGCTCCCGACGTTGGCCTTGTCGTCGGAACCCCGGTGGCCGTGCGGCCGGAATCCGTCGCCGGGGAGATCGAGGCTTGCCTTATCAATGCGCATGCGCGGCTTCTGCTTTCGGCCTCTGTGCTGGGCCTTGGCTTCGGCGTCGGCAAAATAATGGTTTTTCGGCGCAGCGACTTCGATCGCGCCGGGGGGCTTGCCGCGATGAGCGGAAATCTGGCGGAAGACACGGCCATCTCGATGGGCCTTGCGCGGCTCGGGCTGAAGACCGTCTTCGCCCACCGCACCGTTGCGCAGGAGATCGGCTTTCGCCGTTTAAGCGACGTGTACCACCGCCAGGTCCGATGGAGCGTGATTCGGCGCTCCAATGTGCTATCCTATCCGCTGGAGCCGCTCGCCAGTCCGCTGCCCGCGGCGCTCGCGGCGGCGCTGGCGTCGCCCCTTGCCGGCTATCCGGCTTTCACCGCTTTTTGCGTTACGCTCGCCGGATGGTTCTGCGCTGAAACGGCGTTCGCCGCGGCGAAGGGATGGCGAATTTCAGTCTGGTCGCCGGTGGCCTTCCTCGGCCGGGAAGTGCTGGCTCTTGCGGCGTGGCTCCGCGGCTGGACGACGCATCAGGTGATTTGGGCAAGCAGCCGATTCGACGCGCGGCGCGGACCAGCGCCAGCTTCGCAGAAAAGCGCGCCAACTCAGAAACAGGGGTAAACTGCCAGTCCGTCAGAAGCATGATGGGTCCCTCACGGAATCGATTCGTGCTCTCCATTTTGCCTGTCGTAGCGCCTGATCTTATGCAAAAAGTCAGCAACTTTTTGCAGATCGCGCCCTAATCCTGTGAGGCGCGCTCACGCTCCTGTTTGACGTGCTGCGTGCCGAACACGTAATCCCACCACGGCGCGCTGACGCCGAAGCCGCGGGTTGGATCGCGGAAATGATGCATGAGATGGAGCCGCCGCAACGTCTGGCCAAGCCGCGTCGTTGGCTTCGCATGATGCGTATAATAATGCGTCATGTCATAGGCGAGATAACCGATCATAAAGCCCATGAGGACGGGATAGCCGTAAGGCAGGCCGAACAAGACCCTGACCACCAGCAGCGCGATCAACATGATCGGAGCGCTAAGCAGCACCGGCATCACGAGACGAAGCGGATCGTTCGGGTGGTCGTGATGGACGCCATGCACCAGAAAATGGATGCGCGCTCCGAATTTGCTCGGATGCTTGTAATGAAACGGGAATCGATGCCCGAAATATTCGGTGAGGGTCCATAGAAGATACCCAAGCGCCGCCGAGACAATGACGACCATGGCGCTGAAGGACTGGAAGCTCTTCACGGCCAGAAGCGCGATGACGGGAATATAGACGTAAAGGGGCACAGACCAGTGCACGCGCGATAGTTTGTCGAGCAACGCATTGTCGAAAAGCCGCGGCGAAGCGCGCAGGCGATCGACCTGCTGGGGAATGCTGTAATCGAAGTTGTTTTTCGTCGGCGTCATGATGTGAACGGATCCCAGAAGCCAATGCCCTAGCTTCTTAAAGCATTTTTTGGAAAAGCGGAAATCCGGCGCGCGCCGAAGGCAAGGTCGAATGAACTGCCCGGGCGCCTCAATGCGCGATGGTCAATTCGTGCAGACTGAAGAGGGACTTCGGGTCGGTCCAGACCTCGCGCGGAAACCAGCCGGCGCGCCGCGCCAGCTCTTTGAACTGCGGAATGGAATATTTGTAGGAATTCTCGGTGTGGATGCTCTCACCCTCTGCGAAGGCGAAGCTGTGCCCGAGCAATTCCACGCTTTGGGCCTTGAGGCTGACAAGATGCATCTCGATCCGGCTTTCCTCGCGGTTGAAAACCGCTCTATGCGCGAAATCATCGACGTTGAAATCAGCTCCCATCTCGCGGTTCAGCCTGACGAGAATGTTGAGGTTGAAATCCGCCGTCACGCCGTCTGCGTCATTATAGGCGGGAAGCAGGATCGAGAGATCCTTGCGAAGATCGACCCCTATCACGAGCCGCCCTGAAGGCCCGAGGTTTTCCGCCATATGCGACAGCAGATCGCAGGCGTCGGCAGGCGCGAAATTACCGATGGTCGAGCCGGGAAAGAATCCAAGACGCGGGCGCTTTGAAAGCGCTTGTGGCAAGGATAAGTGTTCGGCGAAGTCGCCGAGCGTTGGAAAGACTCGAAGGCTAGGGAATCGCACTGCGAGCCGGGCGGAGGCCTCATCGAGGGCGCTTCTCGAGACGTCGATTGGCACATAGGCTGAAAGGCTCGGCAGCGCGCTCAACAAAATCTCGGTCTTGCGACTCGAGCCCGAGCCGAATTCCACGAGCACGCTTCCAGGCGGCGTGTGGAGGGCGATGTCCTTGGCCGCGGCCTCAATGATCGCCGCTTCCGTTCGTGTTGGATAATATTCTGGCAGCCGGGTGATTTCCTCGAATAATTCGCTGCCGTGGACATCATAGAAAAGAAAACATGGTAATGTTTTCCGCGACTGCGACAAACCCGCCAAAATGACGCGCGCGGCCGGATCCTTCGCCGAGCCGGGGGCGTCGGGCGTCTGTTTTTCTGCGATCTGTGACATCAGGCGTCATCCGCTAGGCGCAGTCCACAGAACTGCCAACGCTGGTGGGGATAAAAGAAATTACGGTAGGTTCGTCGCGCATGGGAATCAGGGGTCGCGCAGGAAGCCCCGCGCAGCACCTGCTGGTTGCACATGAACTTTCCATTATATTCGCCGAGAGCCCCCGCGCTGGAGCGATAGCGCGGGTAGGGCGCATAGGCGCTTTGCGTCCATTCCCAAGCATCGCCGAACATTTGGCGCACGCCCTTGCCCCCCGACGCCGGAAGCGGCTGGAGAGCGCCCCGGCTCAGCATATTGCCAGCCACCGCAATGTCTTCCGCCGCGACTTCCCACTCGAATTCCGTCGGCAGCCGTTTGCCCGCCCAGCGCGCGTAAGCGTCGGCCTCGTAGAAGCTGATGTGGCAGACAGGCGCCGCCGGATCAATCGTTTGCAAGCCCCATAATGTCATTTGCAACCATTGCCCGTCGCGCTCTTCCCAATAGAGCGGCGCGCCCCAGCCCTCTTTTGTGATCCTCGCCCAGCCGTCGGCCAACCAAAGATTGGAGGCGCCGTAGCCGCCTCCACGCATGAACTCGAGCCATTCCGCATTGGTAATCAGGCGATCTGCGAGTGCGAACGGCTGCAAGAGAACATCATGGCGCGGGGATTCATTATCGAACGCGAACCCTTCGCCCGTGTGGCCGATGGCGCGCCGTCCACCGTCGAAACCGACGAATCTCAGGGGGGAAACGTCGTCGCGGGCATGCGTCCGGCCGCCGTCGCGATAGGCCGGACGCAGAGGGCTCAGCGCAAACAAACTGAGAACATCCGTCAACAGCAACTCCTGATGTTGCTGTTCGTGGTTGACGCCGAGCGCGATGCGGCTCCGCGTCTCTGGGTCATCCGCGACGGCGCTTCCAAACAGGGATTGCAGCGCCTCATCCACATAGGCGCGGTAATCTTGCACTTCAAAGCAGGTCGGCCGAGTGAGGAGACCGCGCATCGGGCGCGGCTGTCGCGCTCCTTGCGTTTCATAGTAGGAATTGAAACAGTAATTGAAGCGTTCGTCGAAGACTTTATATCCAGGCAGAAAGGGCTGCAAAACAAACGTCTCAAAGAACCAGGTCGTATGCGCGAGATGCCATTTTGTCGGGCTCGCGTCTTCATTCGCCTGCGCCGCTTGATCTTCCGCGCCGAGAGGCGCTGCGAGGGAAAGCGTTTGTTGGCGCGTGCGAAACAGGCTTTGGGATAAATCGGAGGGTGTAGTGAGCGGCTCGACTTTTGATGATGCAACTGCGGGCGCACTCATTGCGACTCTCCCTATGACGCCACGACGAAAGAACGACA
Organism: Methylocella tundrae; assembly: GCF_901905185.1. Lineage (GTDB taxonomy): Bacteria > Pseudomonadota > Alphaproteobacteria > Rhizobiales > Beijerinckiaceae > Methylocapsa > Methylocapsa tundrae. Next base: position 50,331 of record NZ_CABFMQ020000057.1, on the reverse strand, counting down.
CGCTGGCGGTCCGGTTCCATCAACCGGCGCCGCTGAGACATGAACATCGTGGCAAATGAGGCTTATCGTTTGAAATCGTCGAGGTCATTCATCGTGGGCCGCCGCCGGGGGACCAAGGCTTTCGCTCATGCTTCTGCTCCGCCTCAGTCGAGCGACATCAAGGTAAAATTAGGATCAGCAGCGGCCGAGAACAAGGGCGCCTGCGTCATTCACTTGGTTGAACAGGGCGCACGAGCTTTCGGGGCGCGCCAAACCGGCGGAGCGCACGGCCGAGCAGCATGAGCGCTCGCGCGTTTAAGGCCGCGGTTTCGCTTCCGAAGCCGAACCAGCGCTTTGGCGTGAGCGCTTCGATGCGAAGCAGGTCGGCTCCGATCGCGATGAGTGTTTCAGGCGCCGCGCCTGATAGGCCGGTTGCGATGGCGTCGAGATCGACGGGCCGCTCTGCATAGGCTTGTGCGCGGCATTTGACCAGATAGCGGGTCGTCCGATCGGCCTGCGATTGAAAGGTGGCGCAAAGTTGCGTTTGCGCGGATGAAAGTTGCAGTGACATGGATTCGGCTCCGGATTGACCGGGGCGACCATAACAGGTATTTTTACCATACATACGGTATATGTACCTAAGGCTGAGCGATCTTACCAGATCATCTCCGGCGCCATTGACCGAATCGGACCACGCCCTGAACCGCCGCCGCCCATTCGATTTTGACGCTCCGGATCGGCGCCGCATTATGGCTCTCGAGGTCGAAAGTGCCGGTCCTTGCGCCACGCAGGATCCGTTTCAGATATCGCTTGCCGTCGGCGGTTCGAATGGCGGCCTCCGAGCCGATCACATCGTCCGCGTTGACGCCCTCGCGCCAGCAGATAATGACATCGCCGGGATCGTAGCGGGGCCACATGCTGTCGCCCTCGATCTGGAACGCGATCGCGTCCGAAGGGATCGGGAACGGAACGTCGATTTCATAGAGACCTTCGGGGGGAATCTGCTCGAATTCGGGCAGGATCTCCGCGCCGGCGCCGATGCGGCCGACGACGCGGACGCGATTGCCGGGCGTCGGGTCGCCAACGCCCTCGAGCAGCCAGGCCGCCGTCGTTTTCAGCACGGGCGCGAGCGCGATGAGCGTCTCGGTGGTGACGCCGCGCCTGTCGCCGTTCTTGACGGCGCGCTTGAGGTTGCGAATGGCGTCGGGCTTCTTTGCGGCGAGCGAGGCCGCATGGGCGGAAAGGCCCAAAGCAGTAAGGCGGCTTTCGATACGCGTGAGGACGTCTTCCAAATCCATTGCGGTAGAATAACCGTACTCGGCCGCGAGCGCATCAGGTAAAAATACCTTTACAACACGGTAGAAATACCGTAAACGTTCCCCTGCGCCACAGAGCCGAAGCCTGCGGCGACGCAATCGGCAGCCGAGGGAGACTTTGCCGTGACTATTCAAACCGAGATCCGTAAAGCCCGCTGGACGGGGGAGCGCATTGCCAGACTAGGTTTTCTCCTCGGTATGGGCTGGGACGCCCGCCGCATTGCCGAAGATCCCCTGATCGCGTCGACTCCGAACAATGTTCATCGCCAGGCGCAGCGCTTTGGTCTTGCCTTTCGCGCCGCCGCGGCCGCCCTCGCGCTGCGCCTCCCACCTGAAGCGACGCAGCTTTACGATGCGGCGGCCACCAAACGCAGTCTGACCCGAGAAGCCATGATCAGGCTCTTGCTCCTTGTCGTCGCGGCTGACCCGGCGCTCCTCGACAATATCCTCGACGATGGGTTTTGATCATGGAGTTCGATGCGAAGATCAACGCCCTTGAAGGGGACGATCATGGCGGCCAATGCGCGCTGCCTGCGCGTTGGGACCCGGAGCAGGTCGCGAAGGCACTGGTCAAGGCATTCGCCACCCTCGACCGGATGCCTCGCCTGCGGGGACCTCGCGAACCAGGCGGCCATTGGCCGAGCCATGCCGTCGCGTGGGCCGACCAATTGGCGCAGGCCGAAATCGATCCGAGCGATCGCCAGGCTCGCAACGCCGCAAGCAATCGAACCATGCTGCGCCCCACGAGCATCGAAATTGCGCAGATGGATGCGGCTCTCGACTGGTTGCGCGAATTGCGGACGCTCGACAGTGGAATGGCCTTGGTGACCAGCCTCTGGGCTCTGCGCGCCGCGCGCGGGCGATCAGTCAAGGCCCTGTGCGCTGAAAAAAAATGGGCCCCTCACACTTTCTATCGCAAACGAGCAAAGGCCTTGATTCATCTCGCCGCCTCGCTCAACGCCCGCAGCGTATTGGTCTTCTAGCCTGTAGTCTGTCGCGCCCATCGACGTTCGCCCCAAAAAAAACTGGCGAATGTGACGCCGCGAAACAACAGATTTCGATTGCGGCGGTCACGTCCCAAAAGCTGACCCCTCGCGCCGAATGGCGCGCGGGCGGTCTGGGGGCCGCGCCGCCACGATGTGCATGTCCTGAAGCCTTGCAACAGGTAAGACGTCGATCGCGACCGCGGTCTGAACGCGTTGACATGCGTCGCATTGCAAGTTCTACATGCGCGAACCTCAGGCCCCAATCGCGCGCCGGCTTCAATCCCATGTCCATTGCGATATGTAATTCTCCGCCATCATCCGTGGCCGCCATCGCTTGCTCACGCAGTTCAAGCCTATGCTTCTGCGTCATGCAGCATCGCCAAAACTCGAACCGCATTCGCTCGATCATGGCGATGATGTACGATGCGCGATTGCGCCCTGGACCCGGTGCATTGACTTGCAACAATTTGCGATCGAATATACGCGTATGCAGCGCCCCAACTGCATCAGGCATTCAGCTTGCCTTTCGCCTTGATCATCCACATGCGGTGAACCGCTGTCGCGCCAGACACGTCCGCCGCATTTGATCATCTTAATCGTGCGCTTGAGCCAGCATCAACCACCATTGATGTGTGACTTCGTCCAAGCCGAGCGCGTACCGGCTCTGGATCTTGACAGTTGCTTTTGGACTCTGCGCTTTGACGGAGCAAATGACGTAAGATTGGCAAATCGACTACCGGCGCCAAGCGTTGACTTGCAACAGATTGTGAGAGCAATATGCGCGTATGCAGTGCACGATCTGCATCTACGATTTACACGCCTTTGCTCAACGAAACACACCTTCGGCATTGCGTGGCGGAGCGCCCAAATGCGCTCCCGACGTTATCGCGTCAGCCGATCCGGGATGTCTGAGACAAGGCGCCGATAGCCCATCGCCGTCATTCCGGTTTGCCCAATGAAGGTCTTAACGCTCGCATGCCGGGCGTTTCAATTTGCTGAATCCTTCACTTACGAAGACTGGATCGCGCATGGTGACATTCAGCCCAGGCCAGGATGCGGCGCGCCGTATGCTGGAGGGACCGCAACGCTACGCCTGTCTCGCCGGCGGCACGCGCTCAGGCAAGACATTTCTTATCATCCGCGCGATCGTCCGCCGTGCGCTTCAGGCTGAAGGAACGCGTCATGCGATTCTGCGCTTCCACGCCAACGCCGCGCGCGCCTCCATCGCTCTCGATTCGCTCCCTCAGGTGATGCGGCGCTGCTTTCCCGGAACGCCGCTGAAGGAGCGCCGGCAGGACGGCTATTTTGAGTTCGACAATGGCTCGCGCATCTGGATCGGGGGTCTCGACGATAAGGATCGCGTCGAAAAGATCCTGGGTCTCGAATATTCGACTGTCTTCTTGAATGAAGCCTCGCAGATCCCTTACTCGTCGGCGCTGATCGCCTTCACGCGCCTCGCGCAAGTCGCCCCAAATATCCCTCAGCGGGCATTCGTTGATCTCAACCCCGTCGGCAAGACACACTGGACAAATCAGCTCTTTGGCGAAAAGCGCGATCCCGTTTCGATGAAGCATCTGAATGATCCGGAAAACTACTGCCGCACCTTTCTCAATCCACCGGACAACAGCGCAAATCTCTCGACGGAATTCCTGATGAGCCTCTCCAACCTGCCGGAGAAACAACGCAAACGTTTCTATGAAGGGATCTACGTGGATGAAGTCGACGGCGCTCTCTGGACCTATGGTTTGATCGACGCGAACCGGCGCCCCGAAGACACCATTCCAGCGGACAAGCGCGCCGCCGTGGTCGTTGCCGTTGATCCTTCCGGAGCCGCGGGGCGTGATGATCTCGGATCGGATGAAATCGGGATCATTGTGGCGGCCCGGGGATTTGATGGCGACGGTTACATACTCGATGATCTGTCCTGCCGGGAAGCGCCCATCGTTTGGGGCCGGCGCGCTGTCATCGCTTTTCACAAATACCGGGCGGATTGCATCGTTGCGGAGAGCAATTTCGGTGGTGAAATGGTTCGCGCCACAATCCAGGCGGCGGATCGAAATGTTCCCGTCCGCCTTGTTACCGCCAGTCGCGGCAAGGCAGTGAGGGCCGAGCCAATTTCGGTCCGCTACGCGCAGGGCCAGGTTCATCATGTCGGCCGGTTTGGGAAGCTCGAGGATCAGCTCTGCGCGTTCTCGAGCGCTGGCTACAGCGGCAGCGGCAGCCCCGACCACGCGGATGCGGCGATCTGGGCGCTGACGCATCTCTTCGGGCGCGACGACGGCGCAGGCATCATAGAATTCTATCGTCGCGAGGCGGAAGGCGGAAGCGGCGCCTGAGTCGCCCGTTGGCGCGTACCGCACAACAACGTCAAATCACGAAGGAAGCAGCATGGTCGATCGCCGCGCCGGGACAAGAAGCTGGTCGCTCAGCCCTTATGAGATCGATATTCGCTTCGCCAATTCCACCGCCGCCGCCGGGGAAAATGGTTGGTTTGGCCCATTGGAGCCAATGACTCCGTTGGCGCCGCCCGAAGTCACCGGACGGCAATGGGACTATCCATCCGGCTATAATCTATCGACAACGGCTCGGAATTTCGAGCCGATCACTTTTGCAACCTTGCGCGGCCTCGCTGACGGCTACGATCTTCTTCGGCTCGTGATCGAGACGCGCAAGGATCAGGCCTCACGCCAATCGTGGACCATCGTTGCGCGTGACAAGACCACCCTCATCGCCGGCAATGTCGATCGCATCACCGCGGCGACGAACTTTATCGCTCGGCCGGATGGCCACCGCTGCTTTGCCGACTGGCTGCGCATTCTACTGGAAGAGGTTTTTGTCACGGACGCGGCGGCGCTGTATCTGCGGCGTGATCGCTCCGGTCGGCTGACTGCGCTTATGCCGCTCGATGGCGCGACGATCAAGCCTGTGATCGATGGATTCGGCCGCACGCCAGAGCCATATCTGGACGGTGGCGCATTGGTCTATCCGACGGCCTACCAGCAGATCCTCAAAGGCTACCCAGCTATTGACTACTCGGTGCGCGACCTGATCTACAGGCCGCGCAATCTCCGCGTCAACCGCGTTTACGGCATGAGTCCCGTCGAGCAGATCGTCACAACAGTGAATATCGCGTTGCGGCGCCAAATGTATCTCCTCGATTATTTTACAGAAGGCAATATTCCAGACAGTCTGATCGGCGTGCCGGAGAACTGGACGCCTGACCAGATTGCCACCTATCAGAAATATTGGGACGCCTATTTCGACGGTGAGCTCGGCCGTAGACGGCGCGCAAAATTCGTCCCCGGAGGGGTCGCCAAAACCTTCATTCAAACCAAGGAGCCCGAACTCAAAGGTCCCTTCGACGAGTGGCTGGCGCGCATTGTGTGTTTTGCGTTCTCGATCTCGCCGCAAGCATTGACCCAAACGCTGAATCGCGCCACCGCGGAAACACAGAAGGACCTTGCCGAAGAGGAAGGTCTCGCGCCAATCCTGGCCTGGGTCAAAGCGCTGATCGACGATATTCTGGCGAACGAACTCGACGCGCCAGATCTTGAATTCATCTGGAGTGCTGGCCACGAGACCGATCCGCTGACTCAGGAAACGATCCTTTCGAATTTCACATCGAAGGGCATCTTGACAATCAACGAGGCGCGCGCCGCGCTCGGCCGTCCGCCGTTGCCCGCGGCATCGGCGAATATGGCGATGGCGTTGACCGCTGGGGGCTATGTGCCGCTGCCGGAGTAGGGAAACGCTCAGCGCTTGCTGGATTGCTCTTTCTCCTCGCGCAGTTGCTTCCGCATTTTACGCAGAGGCGCTGGAGGCCTCGCGCCGCCGGCTTGTCTGCTTGCCATCCCCGCGCCTCCATTACTTTAACGAAAACCAAGGAGCACGCATGTCCGCGTTGCGAATGTTCATCCCGATTACGAAGGTCGACGCGGCGCAGCGCCTCGTCTATGGCCTTGCGACGGCGGAGGCGGAAGACCGCGCCGGCGAAATTTGTGACTACGCCTCGACCAAGCCCCTTTATGAAAAATGGTCGGCCGAGATCGCCAAATCCACCGCGGGGAAGTCGCTTGGCAATCTCCGTGCGATGCATGGGCCGGTGGCGGCGGGCAAAGTGACGGAGATCAATTTCAACGATACGCGCAAACAGATCGAAATCTGCGCCAAGGTGATTGATGACGCGGAATGGGTGAAGGTCGCGGAAGGCGTCTATACCGGCTTCTCCCAAGGCGGCGCCTATGCGCGGCGTTGGACGGACGAGGATGGGTTGACGCGCTATACGGCGGATCCCACCGAGATTTCACTCGTCGATTTGCCTTGCCTCCCACAGGCTCAGTTTGAGATGATCAAAGCCGATGGCACAAGGGAGCTGCGCAGCTTTGGCAAAGACCTCGATGCGGTCGCGCGCCTGGCCTGTCTCATCGACGAATTGAATGACCTGCAAAGCGACGCCGCCTCTGAAGCGAATGCTGAGCAGGATGATTCAAACGTGCCCGACAGACTGCGTGATCTCGTCACGCGGGCCTCGGCCATTTTGCGCGCGATGGCGAATGAAGAAACTGCGGAGCTGGGCCCCGCTCAGTCCGCTGGGGCGCAATCTCTGGCTATGTCGGCGGCGCCTTCTGTGCGCCGCCCTCGCGCCAGCGCCAAGCTGTCAAAGATCGGCGCCCGCAATAGTGAAGCCGACCAACATCGCGTGCAGCAAATGCATGACACATCCGTCGATCTCGGCGCCGAATGCAACGCACAAAAAAGCATGTCCGGCGGATTGGAAAAGCGCTTCGATGCGCTGGCGACGACAATTGACGACGTGCTGCGCCGCGTGAAGCAGATCGAATCGCAACCCCTTCCGCTTCCCTTCGCGGGCTCGGCGCGATCGATTTCAAAAAGCGAAGACGCGGGTTTGGACACACGCAACGGCGATGCTGTCGAGAAACTCCTTCTTGATCCGGAGGCGCTCTCCGTTCTCGCGATCAAACTCGCGCAGCGCAATGGGCGCGCGCCGATGCGATGACAACACTGTGTGACTAGCGCCCGCGCCCGCGTTCCGGAGCGCCATCGGTCAAGACATTACGAAGCGCGCTTATGCGCGGTTAGCCGGTCTCGACCGAACGTCCCCCCACAGCGTGCGGACGTCCGACTTCCCTTACGTTTCTTCCAGCAATTCCATCCGCCAGGAGTAAGCTATGACCATGCACACCGATGCGCAGGACGTCCTCGACCGGCTCAAGACCGCGCAGTCGAAGCCGCTCGGCGACCCGCGCTTCAAGAGCCTGATCGGACTTGAGAAAAGCACGTTTTCGCAGAGTCAGAGCGCGACTTCGGGGCTGACCTTCTACGATCTCGAACTCGGCGCGAAATTTCTTTATCCGGTGTTGACTCCATTGCGCAATATGATCCCGCGCGTTTCTGGCAAGGGCGGCATTCAGGCGGCCTGGCGCGCCATCACGAAGATCAATACGACGGGCTTGCGCTTTGGCGTTTCGTCAGCCAACCGCGGCGGCGTGCTTGCGGTCGCGACGCAGGACTACACCGCCTCCTACAAGGGCATCGGTGTTGAAACAAGCGTCGATTTTGAAGCGCAATTCGCGGGTCAGGAATTTGACGACGTTCGGGCGATCGGAGCCAAGACCGGCCTCGAAGCGCTGATGCTCGGCGAAGAGGCGATGATCCTTGGAGGTTGCGCTTCGGGCGCGCTTGGAGTCACGCCGACGCCCTCTCTCGCGGCTTCCACGAGCGGAGGATCGCTGGCCGCGCAGACATGGTCCGTTATATGCGCGGCGCTGACTCTCGACGGTATGATGAACGGCTCAATCCAGGGGGGCGTGCAGGGCCAGATCACCCGCACCAACGCCGATGGTTCGTCCGACACCTTCGGTGGCGGCGTCGCTGCAAAGAGCGCAAGCGCCACGGCGGCGACAACGGGCGCGACTGGTTCGATCAGCGCAAGCGTCATGCCCGTTCCGGGCGCGCTCGGATACGCGTGGTTCTGGGGCGCCGCCGGCGCTGAAGTGCTTGGCGCGATCACGACGATCAATTCGGTTGTGATCAGCGCCGCGGCGGCCGGATCACAGACGGCGGCTTCACTGGGAAGCAATGACAATTCAGCTAACGCGCTGGCCTTCGATGGCCTCATTTATCAGGCGTTCAAGCCTGGGTCGGGGGCGTCGGTCTATACGACGAGCCCGGGGACCGCAGGTACCGGTTCGCCGCTGACCGCCGATGGATCCGGCGGCATCATCGAAATCGACACCGTGCTGAAATCCATGTGGGATGATTATCGCCTGTCGCCCGACACGATGTGGGTGAGCTCGCAGGAAGCGTTGAATATTTCGAAGAAAATACTGGCGGCCTCGCAGAGCTCGGCGCAACGCTTCGTGTTCGAGACGGCGCAGGATCTCGTGGGCGGCGGCATCATGGTCCGCACCTACCTCAACCGCTTCTCGATGCAGGGTGGCGGAGTCGTGGATATCAAGGTTCATCCGAACATGCCGGCCGGCACGATTCTTTTCACGACGAAGGGTCTGCCATACCCGCTCGCCGGCGTCGGCAACGTCATGCAAATCCGCACCCGGCAAGACTACTATCAGATCGAGTGGCCGCTGCGCACTCGCAAATATGAATATGGCGTTTATGCCGATGAAGTGCTGCAGCATTATTTCCCCCCGGCTCTGGCCTTGATCACAAACATCGGCAACGGCTGACCGTTGTGCGGGCGGTCGTCGGCGGCCGCCCGGATTGCTTCGAAGCCGGGTAAATTGAGCGCGGCGCAAACAAGGATGGTCGCCATGAAACTACGTGTTCCCGCCGGTTGCGGCGCCGTTTCGCATCTCGGGCGGAGCCTCGAAATTGCCGAGGATAATTCGATAGAGGTTGATGACGCTGACTGGCCCGCTCTTTCCGCCCATGGCTTCCGCCTGTGGGAGGAGGAGGATCTCCGCGAGCTTGCCTCGATGAACCGTGAAGAGCTCATCGTCGCTGCGATGAACGCGACGCTGCGAGCTTTGCAGACGATCGGCACGGAAGAAATTCGGACCCGCCTAACGGCTTCGGAGGCATCGGTTCTGCCTTTCGAGCAAACATCAGGCGTGGCAGGAGCAGGGGCTAACGTCAATGCCAGTGCTGAGTCCGTGTCTGCCTTGAGCCGCCAGGGGCTTTTCGCCTTCCTCAAGGGCAGGGGCGTCTCGGTTTCCCTCCCTGTGACGAATGAGGAATTGCGCGCCATGGCGCGTCAGGCGATGGGCCTCGCGTGATGCCGCCTTGCGCCGTTTCCGCGGAACAAGGCCGACGAACCCCGATCGAGTTCTTGGCCGCGTCACTTTGAGGACCCCAGCTTATGGCCTCTGCCTATGATCTCACCAACCTGTCCAATCTCAAAACCTGGCTAGATATAGCGGGAAGCGAGGACGATCTTCTCCTGTCGCAACTCATTACGCAGATCAGCCGGGCGATCCTCAACATACTCGATCGGCCCTGCATTCTGCCTGGGAACTATTTGGAGACATATGACGGCGGCAACGAATGTTCGATCATCCTGCGGCAGTGGCCGGTCAACTCTGTTTCGCTTTGCGGCGTCAACGGCGTTCCGATCCCACCGGCGCCGCCCATTGATGCTGGAGCCGCCTTCCAGGCCGGATTTGTCCTTGACGGCGCGGACTCCGAGCCACCGGGGCGGATGCAGCGGTTATCGCTGCGGGGTCGCCGATTCACGGCTGGCGTGCAAAATGTCCAGGTCTCCTATCTGGCGGGCTATCAAATCACGGGAGAGGCGGCAATGGCGCCGCAGGCGCCGCCCTACGCCATCTCCGTGCTCGCGCCCTACGGAGACTGGGCCAGCGACGGCGGCGTCGCTTATGCGAATGGCGTTGCATTGTCGCCCGTCGCTGGGAACCCCGTCGCTGGGCAATATGTTGTTCAAAATGGCGTGTACACATTCGCGCCGTCCGACGCGGGCGCTGCACTGAACATCACATACGGCTATGTGCCAGCCGACCTTGCGGTCTGCTGCATGGATTGGGCGGCCGAGCGCTACGCTTATCGCTCGCGCATCGGGCAGCAATCGAAATCGCTTGGAGGTCAGGAAACGATGGCGTTCATCGTAAAGGACGTTCCAGACTTCGTCGCGGCGGCATTGCAGCCATACCGCCGATTGGTGACGCCATGATCGAGGTCACGCTCGACATCGGGGCCGTGCAGGATGCGCTCGTTCAAGCGGCGGATGCGCTCCGTAATGTCCTCGAATCCCGGATTCAACAGAAGCTGTCGGGTGGAGTCCTGCGCACAAGATCAGGCGCGCTCGCCGCTTCAATTCAATCTTCGGTCGAAGATGACGGCTCCGCCGTGGCGATAGTCGGATCCAGCAGCGGGGTTCCCTATGCCGCGATCCAGGAATTCGGCGGCAAGACCGCGGCGCACGACATCGTCGCAGTTAAGGCGAAAGCGTTGGCCTTCGGCGCCGGCGGTGGGCAGAGTTTCGCCAAGAGGGTTCATCATCCAGGTTCGACTATCCCGTCACGGTCCTACATCGGCAGCTCCTTTGCGGAAATGAGCGATGAGATCGCCGCTGGCCTGAAACAGGCGGCGCTCGAGGCGTTGGGACAGGGCTGAGGCTGACGGCGTTGCTGACGTCAGCGCAATAGCGGGAAAGGAAAAGGCATGACGGCGGCAAGGCGTGAAATCGCCATCGAAGCGCTGAAAAGCCTCGTCTCGGGCGCCTACCCGTGGAAGATGGGGCCAGCGCGGCGTCTAAAGCTCTGGAGCGACGTGCCGGCGACGAGCCGGCCAGCGTGCTTCATGTTCGAGGGCGGACAGGAAACATATTTCTGGAATGAAGGCGCAACGCCGAAGCGGGCGATCGATCTTAAACTTTTCGTCTACCTCAACGCCAAAGACCCCGCGGTCATTGGCGCCACGCTTATCAATGACGTTATGGACGCGCTGGATGACGCATTCGCGCTTTCGGGAGCGGATCTGGCCATGGGCCGCAACACATTGGGGGGCGCTGTTCATCATTGCCGCATCGACGGCAAGACATTGAAGGATCCGGGCGATCTTGACGGCGACGCGCTGCTGATCGTTCCCGTGAAGCTGATACTTCCATAAGCGTTCCGAAAGTCGCGGTCGCGATGGCCGCCATCCTGTGGAGTGGCGGCGGCGACGGCATTAGCATTGGTCGAACAAAAGAGGTCATCCATGTATAGCTTCGGCTCGGGCGTTCTGCTCGGAACCCGCACGGATATTGCGAACGCGACGCCAGTCAATTTCGGTCTGGTGCAGGAAGTCACCATCGAGGAAACCGCGAGTATCAAGGAACTGACCGGGCAGTATCAGCGCCCGGTCGCTATTGCGCGCGGCACGATCAAGACAACGGGAAAGGCAAAGGTGGCGCGCATTTCCGGATTGGCCTTGGCCAATCTCTTTTATGGCGTCGCGCCCTCTGCTGGGCAAGTCGCGACATCCTTTGCCGAAGCGGCGTCGGTTCCGGCGGCGGCGCCCTACGCGGTCACCGTCGCAAATGCGACGAATTTCGTGGACGACCAGGGCGTTCTCTATGCCGCGACGGGCCTGCCGCTGACCAAAGTCGCCTCGGCTCCATCTCCCGGGCAATATTCCATCTCCTCTGGCGTCGTGACATTCAACGCGGCCGACGCAGGCACGGCAGTGCTGATAAGCTATACATATACCGCTAACAATTCGGGGCAGAAGTTCACGGTGAGCAATCAGTTGCTGGGCACGACGCCAACCTTCCAGGCGGTGTTCTACACAACGTTCCAGGGCCAGGCCCTTTCGCTGAAACTCAATAATTGCACTTCGAGCAAGCTGAGCTTCCAGACCAAGCTGGAAGATTTCGTCATGCCGGAATTTGACTTTTCCTGCTTTGCCGACCCGGCCGGCAATGTGATGACCTGGTCCTTCGCGGAGGCTTCCTGATGCGCATGCGCACCGAGATGATAAGGCTTGGCGAGCGTGAATGGCCGATCAGGCCCCTGACGCTGCGCCAGGTACAGGAAATCGAACCAGTTCTCATGGCGAATGCATCAGAAGCGAAAGGCAATGTCGCCGCCGCGATGGCGATCGTGGCGATCGCGTTGCGGCGCGATCATGCCGAGGCGGCGGCGTCGCTTGGAGACGTCGAGGCGACGTCCCCCGAAATTGCCGCCGCGATGGCGGCCATCCTGCGTCTCGGCGGATTTCTTCCTTCGTCGGCAGAAGGAGACGCCGGCGCGGGGGAAGCCTGAGCGGGCGCGGCGGATGCGATGCCGCCGCCCGCATAGACTTCGACCACATCTACGCCCGGCTCATGACCGCCTGCGGCTATACTCCGGCCGAGATCGACGAGATGACGCTGTACGATATCCTAGCGCTTTTTTCCTACTGGCGTGACTATCCGCCGGCGCATGAGATCCTGAAATGCGTTCATCGCATCGAACGCAAGCCTCAGGTTGTTTCATCGAAGAGCGCCGCCGACCCGAGCGGAATCGGCGGCTTGATCGCACGATATCCGGATGGGTTCGTGCGCGCGGCGGAAGGCGGGTGAATTCCCGAACCTCGTCCAGCAATCACCGTCGCGTCCCGCGAAGCATTGCGCGCGATCTGGCCGACGTTACAAAATCGCCTCGTTCGTTCAGTCACGATTGCGAGCAAATCATGTAAGGATCTTTGCGCATGACTGATGATGTCTCCATCCGATTTACCGCTGACGTCGGAGATTTGCAAAAAGGCTTGCGGCAGGCGTCGACCGCTGTAGACTCGACCACGGGGGCGCTCCGCAGCGGCGCGACGCAAATAAACGCTTCTTTCGCCACCCTGTCGCAAGCCTATGCGGCCAATGCCGCGCAGACAATTACATCGGCGCAGGCCGCCAGCGACACTCAGCTTGCAATTGCGCGCCAGACGGAGCAGGGGCGCTATAATATCGCCCTCAACGGCGTTGCGCTGCAATCCTCGCTGATCAAGCAGCAGGCGCAAACAGGGCAGATCTCGCGGCAGGAAGAGCTTGCGAGCCTGTTAGCGTCGGAAAAGCAACGCGAAAACATCGAGGCGCAGCATCTTCAGGTTCTTCAAGGCGACTATCAACAAGGAACGCTCGCCTATGCGACGGTCCAGCGCCAAATCGAGGAACTTGCGAGCCAGTCGGCACTAAAGCGGCAGCAGATCGAAAGCCAGGTCAACCAGCAGATTTACGCTGATTACAAGCGCACCTTCGAGCAGATCGGATCAAGCGTAACAAATTCCATGATGGGCCTGGTTCAAGGGCAGCGGACGCTCGGACAGGCCGCTCAAGGCGTCGCTTTGTCGATCGTCCAATCTTTCATTGCGGCGCGCGTGAGATTCGTAGCTGACTGGCTCGCCGGCCTAGCGATAAATACGGCTGCGACAACGGCCGCGCAGACCGCGCAGACGAGCGCCGTCGCCGCTGGCGCCTCTGCGCGGGCGGGATTTGAAAGCACCGCGGCGGCGGCCTCCAACGCGAGCATCGTCTCGAATGTGCTGAAAAGCATTACCGCGTCCGCGGGCGAGGCCTTTGCCGGGATCTTCGGCTTCCTTGCGCCGGTGATGGGTCCGGCGGCCGCCGGACCCGCCGCGGCCGGCGAGGCCACGGTTCTGAGCGTTGCAACAGGGCTCGCCTCTTTCGCAGTCGGCGCATGGAGCCTGCCAAGCGATATGATCGCACAGGTGCATCAGGGCGAAATGATTGTTCCGGCAGGACCAGCGGGCGCCTTGCGAAATGCGTTGTCCAGCGGAGCGGGCGGCGCCGGAACCGTGCACGTTCATCATTCGACGAATTTTAGCGTCCAGGCTATCGACGCCTCGGGCGTGAAACAATTTTTCAAAAACAACGGGAGACAAATCTTGCGCACGATCAATGATGGCGTGCGCACCGGTTCGCACCTCGGACTCAGCAAAATCGGCGGCGCGGTCTGACACATGGGCTATATCACATGGGCTATATCAAAGGAGTCAATCTGCTCCCCGCCACGGGGGAGTGGACCTATGACACTACGCCATATCTCGGCAGGCGCGTGACCGAATTGGCATTAACCCCGATTAACACCTACTTTGCCCCCGGCGGACAAAGGACAGATCTGGATTACTCTATCGATCAATTGCAGGCCGAATTTCCGGACTGCGAAACGGTCGCGCTCGTCGTCGCGTGGTTCGGCGATTCGGTCGACGCATCGAGCTGCAGGATCTATCCGTCCACAACCTACATTGGCGGCGTGTTCGAGAAGTGGGACGGCGCCGGGTGGGCGCCAGATGTCTGGCGCTGCTCCGGGCTGACGCAGACTTCGCCGGAGCTTATCCCGATTTCCTCGAATGGCGCTTCATTCAATTATGGCGGCACTCCCTCCGACCAATCTATCGTGCGCTGTATCCGCGATCTGAAGGCGCGGGGATTGCGCGTGGTTTTCTACCCTTTCCTGTTAATGGATGCGCCAGGATTTCCCTGGCGCGGGCGCATTGCCTATCAATCCGATGATGTCTCATCTGGCGCCTCGGCCGCGGCCGCAAGCTTTCTTGGCGCCGCGACGGCGGCACAATTCGCGCGCGATACGGCCAATCTTACAGTCGCCTACAGCGGCTCGCCGACGGACTATTCATTCAGACGGATGATTTTGCACTATGCGAACCTCTGCGTTGTAGGGGGAGGCGTCGATCTCTTCCTGCTCGGATCCGAGCTTCGCGGACTTGAGACAATTCGTGGGCCGGCCTGGACCAAGGCTGGAACTCGTGACGCGTCGGGCGCCGCGGTCTGGGATTATCCTTTTGTCTCGGGTCTCATGACTTTGTGCGACGACGTCCGCTCCGTGTTCGACCAGGCGGGTCTGACCAAAGACGAGACCGGCTTGCATAATCTCATTTCCTACGCGGCCGATTGGTCCGCGTGGATGGGCTATCAGCATCCAGCCGCCGACGGACAATGGCCACATCTCGATCAATTGTGGGCTCACGAGAATATCGATCTCGTCTGTTTTGACAACTATCTTCCTCTGAGCGATTGGACCACCGGTGGTGGCGGGATAGACGCCAGAAATTGGGCATCGCCGCGGCCATCAAGCTGGCCGCCTCCTGACGTCTCCAGCGTTGGCCTTGGTCTCACCGGACCGCCGACGCTCACGAGTAAAGCCTATCTGAAAGCGAATATCGAAGGCGGAGAGAAATTCAATTGGTTTTATGGGGACAGCACAAATCTGGGGCGGGGACTCGATCCCAACGGCACGGACCTCCGGGTCTCACTTCCACGTGGCGACCGACTCGCACAGGACCGCCAACCCTATTACGCAAACCAGGAACTACTTGCGAACAAGAAATTGCGCTGGTGGTGGAATAATTCGCACCGGGCGATCTACGATGACGGCGACGGAAATGGCTTCGCGGAACACGGACCGAGCACGGCATGGACCGCACAATCGAAGCCAATTACCTTCACCGAATACGGCTTCCCGACCTGCGATCGGGCAACCAATCAGCCGAATGTGTTCTTTGACGCAAAGTCCAGCGAGAGCGCGACGCCGTTCTGGTCAGTCTGGCAACCGGCCGAGGTCGGCAGATATGCCCCAGCGGAAGACGCAAATCTCACACTGTTGGCGTTGCAGGCGATCTATGAATATTGGGTAGACGACGGGCAGAACGAGACATCCGCCGCCGGCGTAAAGATGATCGAGCCGACCTTCATGTCAGCGTGGAACTGGGATGCGCGCCCTTTTCCTGCATTTCCTGCGCGTAGCGATGTCTGGGGAGATGCGGCCAACTGGCCCTCCGGCAATTGGCTGAGTGGCAAGGGGCCTTTCATACCCCCGCCGGTTCTGGATCTAGCGCCAACGCCGGCGAGTCCGCCGAGCTTTCCGACATTGAACGGGCAGAGCTGGTCTGTCCATTACAAGCCGTCTTTTGCGACGGTCGCGACCGAACGCGCATCCGGTCGCGCCAGCAGGATGGCGAGAATGGCGACGGCCGTTTGGGAAATCGAACTCTCATTCGACGCCTTGCGCATGGATGACGTTCATCATGAATTGGAAGTATTGGCCGGGTTCTATGAATCAGCCCGCGGGCAGACAACGCCCTTTGCGTTTCCTGTTTCACCCGCGCTCGGCCTTGGTCCGACTGTTCTTTGTCGCTTTGCAGACGACCAAGCAGATCTGGAGGCGTTCATGAACCAAATCTGGCAGGCTAAAACTGTGGTTCTGAGGACTGTAAAGATATGACGCCGCCCGCCTTTCCCACGTTGCCTGGACAAGCATGGTCTGTCCACAAGCGACCAACATTCTCGACCCGAATCGTCAGCAACTCTTCTGGCAGGGAAGCGCGAACGCCACTCTATGCTTATCCGCTATATGAATTCGAATTGACCTTTGAAGGCCTCGCCTCGACTTCGGCGCTTCCCGGGCTCGGCGCGAACTCCCTCCAAAGTTTGCTAGGGCTCTATTTGCAATGCCAGGGTCAGTTCGGCACCTTCCTCTACACGGATCCGGGTGACAGCGCTATGGTTGGACAGGCCATTGCCGTTGGCGATGGAGTTACGACGGCTTTTCCATTCGTCCGAACATTGGGGGGCTTTACGGAGCCTGTCGGGTGGGTGCTTTCCGTTCAGAACGTCTACCTGGACGGCGCGCGCCAAACAGGTGGGTGGACCTTATCAACGCCCAATAATCTGACTTTCGTGGCGCCTCCAGCGGGTAATGTGCTTATCTCGGCGGATTTCATCTTCGCCTTTGAATGCAGATTTCTCGATGATCAGAATGATTTTGAGAATTATATGGCCGGGCTCTGGCAAGTTCAGTCGTTGAAATTCAGATCGGTGAAGCCATGAGAGCTACGTCACAGGCCTTGATAGCCTTTCTCGATGGCCTGCGCTCACAACGTGACTCGCTAGCCCTCGTCGCTGATTGCTATACCTTCATTTTGCAGACAGGTCTGATTCTCACCTATACGAGCGCGGACGTTCCTATCGCGCTCAATGGCGCAATCTTCGCAGCGAACTCAGTGTTGGTCGATGGACTGACTTTCAAATGCGAAGTGGGCCTCCAGGTGGATCAGCAGCAGATCACGCTGGCGGCGCAGCCGACCGACACCATCGGCGGTATTCCGTTCCTGCAGGCCATTCGAAATGGAATCCTCGATGGCGCCGAAGTTCAGCGTGAACGCGCCTTTCTGACTTCGTGGACGGAGGCGCCGGTCGGAAGCGTTGTTCTGTTCAAAGGCCGCGTGGGAACCGTCGACAGTGTCGGGCGCACAAGTGCGAAGATCACTGTGAACTCTGATCTTGTCTTGCTGGATGTAAACATGCCGCGAAATCTCTATGCGCCGAACTGCCAGCACGTCCTCTATGACTCCGGGTGTGGGTTGATAAAAAATGCGCACGGCGCGAAGGCAACGGCTGGCGGTGGATCGACGCGATTGAAGATTCTCTGGTCAGGTTCTAGCAGCGTTTACGCTCAGGGAACACTTACCTTCTCATCGGGCGTGAATACGGGCGCGACTGCGAATGTAAAATCAGCGGATGCGGCAACGCTCTATCTAAGCGCGCCGCTGCTCAATGTTCCAGCGGCTGGAGACGCATTCACGGTCTACCAAGGGTGTGATCATACTCAGGCGACCTGCCAAGCCAAGTTTGGCAACGTTGCGAATTTTCGAGGGTTTCCCTACGTCCCGCCACCTACTTATGCGTTGTAGACATGAATACTGACGATTGCCAACGCGCCCGGATCGTAGCGGAGGCGCGCAGATGGATTGGCACGCCCTATCATTCATGTGCTGACATTCTGGGAGCCGGCGTCGACTGCGGTATGCTGCTCGTCCGGGTGTATGTTGATCTCGGGCTCGTGCCGCCCTTCGATCCGCGTCCCTATCCGGAAGATTGGCATTTGCATCGGAGCGCTGAGCGCTATCTTGGGTTCATAGTAAAGACGTGCAAAGAGATAGCGGCGCCGCGGTCGGGCGACATCGTCGTCTTTAAATATGGCCGATGCTTTAGTCATGGAGCCATTGTGACGGAAGAAAATCCGATCACGATTGTTCATGCGTTCCAGCCATACGGCGTCGTTTTCGAAGAAGAGGTGAGGCGGAACGCTCAGCTGGTCGAGCCGAAGAGGCCAAGACGGTATTTTAGTCTCTGGAAAGGAGAATAATTGTGAGCTTCCTGCGCCAGAGGAAAACTACATCGCAAATCCCGCTCTATACGGGCCTTCAAATCCAGACGTCCAGCTCGGCTGTTCCGATCCAAATTGTTTACGGCGCTAACAAGATTGCGCCGAACGTCATATGGACAGGAGGGTTCAGCTATACAACGGAGAAGACGAAGGCGGGGAAAGGTGGCGGATCCATTAGCGGCTATGACTACAGATGCGGCTTCGCCCTCGGCTTGTGTGAAGGCCCAATCAATGCCGTTGGTGGTGTGTGGAGCGGCCAGTCCATTACATATCTGTGGAATCTCGGATTAGGGCTCTTCTACGGCTCGATGCCCCAGACCCCTTGGGGATATTTGACGGCTTCTTTTCCGGGACAAGATCTGGCGTATGGCGGACTTGCCTATGTCGCCACGGCGTCGTTTGATCTTGGGTCTAGCCCCAGCTTGCCTTCGCTTTCCTTCGACGTGCATGGATTACTCGTAGGGACAGGGCTCATTAACTCGTGGGACGCGAATCCGGCGCTCGTGATCCAGGATCTTCTAACTAATCCACAATATGGCGTCGGCTTTCCAGCAGCTAGCATCGACTCGACAACTCTGCTGGGTGGTTCGGGAGGCTCGTCATACCAGGCCTACTGTACTGCGGCGCACCTTGCCCTTTCCCCTGTGCTCGCCAACCAGGAAGCGGCAAGCAGCATCCTCAGCCGGTGGCTTCAATTGACCAATACCGCCGCTGTGTGGTCCGGCGGCAAGTTGAAATTCATCACCTATGGTGACGCTCCCTTAACGCAGAGCGGCGTTTCCTTCATTCCGAACGTCACGCCGATCTACGATCTGGCGGATGATGACTTTGTCATCAGCGACGACGCCGACCCTGTTGAGGTCGTAAGAAGCGATCCTTTTACGGCAAAGAATTGGGTGACCCTTGAAATCCTCGACCGGAACAATTGGTATGACGCGACGCCCGTTCAAGTGTGGGATCAGAACGCAATAGAGCTGTATGGACTCCACATGGACTCCTCAATCACGGCGCATGAGATTTGCGATCCATCGATTGGTCGAATATCGGCGCAGCTACTTCTTCAGCGCAGTCTGTACGTTAGAAACACCTACCAATTCAAATTGGGATTCGAGTATTGTTTGCTCGAACCAATGGACCTCGTCACGATTAGCGACGTAGGCCTGGGAATGAATAAATTTCCTGTACGCATTGTATCCATTGAAGAGGATGGGTCTGGGATTCTCAGCATTACGGCTGAGGATTTCACAGGAGGAGCCGCAACCGCGGCGGCCTATCCCGTGCAGGCGGGGTCGAATACGGCCTTGGATCATGGCGTATCTCCCTCGCCAGTCAATCAGGTCATCATATTCGAACCGCCGCCGGATCTGACGAACGGCGTTGCGGAGGTGTGGATCGCCATCTCCGGTGGCCTCGCGCCGATATATAAGCTGGCTGAGGACGGAACGACGGGGAATCATGAAGCGAGGTGGAATGGACCAGTTGGCGCTATAGGCGATATAGCTACCATCACCATTTTGATTCAGGCTGCGGAACGCAGTGCCGTCAGCTTGCGTGCAAATGATGGCGTCGCGATCAGCCAATGTGATTTTGATCTGACCGGAATGACCGCCACGCAAAGCACGGTGGGCGCATTCTCAGCGGTCTCTATTGTTGAAGGGGCTCGTGGATTTAAAGTGATCTCGGCGTCGGTTCCACTCAAAGCCGCTTCCACCGTGCCGTCTTTTTCACTGTGTCTCGCGAACCCCATCGGGACGATTTCGTATGCTGGCGCGCCCGGAAGCGGCCTTTATGTCTGGGATGTAGAGCTCGCCACCGGACTCGAACGCTTGTCGGCATCAGCTAACGCGCCCGAGCTAATCGGCGCGACGATCGTGGCGACGACGCTGGCGACGCCCGAGGGGTCCGCGGGAGCGGCGGATCCCTATTGGGGCGGAGCGCTTGTTTATCTTTCGACAGACAATGCCACCTACGCGCAGATCGGCAAGATCAGCGGACCTTCGCGCCAGGGCGTATTAACGGCTTCGGCGCCCGCACCAACTGGAAGCAATCCGGATGTCGCAAACGCGATTTCGGTGGACCTTGCAGGGAGCGGCGGCGCTCTTGCGTCGGGCACGGCCGCTGACGCTCGGAACGGAGTAACAATCTGCATTGTTGATCATGAGCTGTTCTCTTACAAAACGGCGACCCTCACAGGAGCCAACACCTACGCGCTGACCTATTTGGAGCGCGGACTTTATGGCTCTGTCGCGTCATCCCACAATGTGAACGCGCCTTTCGCTCGCCTCGATGACTCGATTTTCAAGTATCCTCTGCCAGCCGCCTTCGTTGGGATGCCGGTCTATTTGAAATTCCCGAGCTTTAATATCTTCGGGGCGTCCGTGCAAGATTTGTCGACCTGCGCGGTATACACGTACACTCCAGTTGGGTCAGGTATAAGCGGACCGGTGGCTCAGGCGCTTGGGGTTGGGGCGGCCCTTGATTATGGATCGGCGGCCTCCGGCGTCAATGAATCTGATGATTTCGGCGTAGCCTCTGATCCTTATGTGGTCACTATCGATTTGGGATTGGCATCAGCATGAGCGTTCAAGTCAAAAGGCGCCGCGAAGCGGCTTCCTTCCTTTCCACATATGTCGGTGCGGTGGGGGAATTGCTCGTCGACACAACCGCATGGCGAGTACAAGTTCATGATGGCGCCACCGCAGGGGGGCATCCGGTGGCTCTTCTCTCAGAGGTGCCGAGTCTGCAGAATGCGCCAGGGGTTGGCGTAAACACGTCGTTTGACGTAACGAACAAGCTTGCGGTCAAATCCTCGGCGGTCCTTTTTGACAACATTGGCCATGGTGTACAGTTCAAGGTCAACAAGAGCGCAGGTACGGACACCGCCTCGTTACTCTATCAGACTGGGTATTCGGGGCGCGCTGAGATGGGGCTCTGCGGAGATGACAACTTCCATCTCAAGACGTCGGCCGATGGGTCTACTTGGATCGATGGCATTGTGCAAAGGACACTGTCTATTCAAAATAGTGGCGACGTCAACGATTCCTCTTCTGGAGCCGGGCTGGACCATGATTATTCACTAGCATTTTCGATTCCGCCTAACTTCCTGAGAGCGGGGAGAACCATTCGCGTCTCGGCACACTATCGGGTGACGGTGGGATCGGCGCCGCCTCTTCTAACCCATAAGATCAAATTGGGCTCCGTGATTGTCGGCCAGACTGGCGGATATACGCCAAATCCCGGAGAGACGAACGTGCAGGCGGCGGTGTCCTGGCTTATCCAGGCTATCGCAGATCCTTCTGGCGCATCCGGCATCGAATGTGCGCTATCGTCAATCCCAAGCGGTGTTGGCAGTGCGACCAACACAAGTGTGACGCCAATGCCTGTCCTTGTTCCGACAAATGGCGCGCTTGCTCTCGAAATCTCGACGCTGTGGGCTTCTGCGGGAACTGGAGTGAACCAGATCAAATTAAGCCAGCTTATTATCGAAGCGTTGAATTGATAATTGCAAGATCCGCCTCAAGGCCCGCCGTGATGGCGGCCTTTGTGTTTTCGTCGTCGGGGTCAAATCGCATGATGACACAATTCCTGATGCCTCCGGAGGACGGACGCCGTAACGCTGTGATCGTCAACGGCCGCCTCTATGAGAGCATGCCTGGCGTCGCGATCGTCGTGCCGACTTTCGACGTTCCGACGCTCGAAGCAAACGGATGGACTGATGGCGCAGGAGCGCTCTCGCCGGCGACAACTTCGGCCTATGCATCTGGCGTCGTCAGCGGCGTCGTGCAAACTCCGAAAGGCTCTTCCGCAGGCGTCGGAGTGCGGCTTTACATTGATGGCGCGGCGACGCCGGCCGGCGTGACGATCGCCGATGCAACAGGCGCCTGGTCAATTCCGACGGGAACGCTTACGCCGGGGCCGCACCGCTTCAGCGTCGAAATCGATGAGAGTGCCGGATCGTTTACGGTTACCGCGCCTGCCGGCGTGGTCAATCTGGATTTCAGCAATCCTCTGAATAGTGGATTGATCGCTGCGCTCGCAGCCTAATGTGGAGCTGATCAATGGCTTTACCGACACTAGACGTCACTCCTGGATCTGGCGCAACGATCAACACGTTGCCGAATGCCCCCGCTGTGACTGCAAGCAGTATTTCGGTCGCATTGGCGACGGATCAATCCGCCATTGCAGTCACAGCATCGGCGCTGCCGCTTCCAACAGGCGCGGCCACCGCCGCTAATCAGACCGCTGAAATCAGCAGCCTAGCCGCCATCCTCAGCGCGATCCAGTCTGGGGATGCGGCAATCTCGGTCACCGATCGCTCCGGCTATATCAACGGTGGGGTGGCTTCGGCGACCGTCCAGTCGATCGGAACGCAAGGCTGGGCTCCGGGCGACACGCTTACCCTGCCGATGAGCGCTGGCGTTTCGTCGCCGGCGGTTCTCACTGTGCAGAGCACGCAGCTTGGTGCGGTTCCCACTCTAGTCAATGCGGGATCCGGCGGTACCAACGGCGCCGTAACATTGACGGGCACGACCGGAACCGGCACTAGGTTTACTCTGTCGGGCACGATCGCTGGTGGCGTGCTCATGGCGATCGGCTCCATCAGCGCTGCCGGCAATTACACCGTAAATCCGACGAATTTGGCCTCGGAGCCGGTCACGGGCGGTGGCCTCACGGGCGCGGTGGTCAACCTCAAGATGGCGATCTTGGCTCTCGGGGTCACAACGCCGGGCGTCTATACGGCGCCCGTGACCAATCCCGTGACGCCGACTTCAACATCGGGGTCGGGGGTGGGTGCGACGGTCAATCTTGCGACTTTCACGCCCCTTTCGACTCAGGTCGCGACGTCGAACGCCGGGCGTCAGTATCTCGCCATCCGCAACGAAAGCGCCTCCGCGAATCTAGGCGTATCGCTTTCCGGCGCGGCCGCATTTGGCTCACTCGGCACCGCTACGTTCTACCCAAGCGGCGGGGGGTATGAGTGGGCTGCGAATCGCGTTCCAAGCAACGCTATATCCGTAATTGGGCAGGTCGCATTCCAGCAATTCACCGCCTGGGAGGGCTAAGAAAATGGGCGCTCTTCCAGCGAACGCTGCTTCCGGCGAAACCATTTACGCCAAAATCCGCCGCGTCGCGGGCGTGGCGAAGGACAATCACCCCCATATGATTGACCCGACCACCGGCCTGCCGCAGCTTATGGCGAACCCGCCGACGATCACGGCAGGCGCGTACGCCAATCAGGCGGCGGCGACGACGGCGGGATATTCGAAAATTTATACCGCGTTGGCGAATCCAAATATCTTCTATTCGACGGGGGGATGGCCGGTTTGGTATGCCACAAACTATCTGAGATTGCCGAGTACAACCACATTCCCGACCGGCAATGGCAATGCGGGCTCCAATCCAAATATCTCCGCATCGTCCGGGCGACATACCTTTATCGCGGACTCCGCAAAGTTCCTGGTCGCAACGACCAGCAGCTCGAACTTCCGCCTGATCGTCGACGGCAAATATATGAGCCTCACGCCGACCGTCTCCGGCGCGGCATCGCCGAGCTTTACCCTTGTTGACTTCACGACCGTCGGAGGCCGCCAGCGCCGGCGCATATCAATTGAAGTGGAAAGCAACACCGCATTGTTTGGCGTCGATGTTGCCCCGACGGAGGGCCTCTACGCTGTATCGAGCGTCGACCGCGTCCGCTACATCCAGATGGGCGACAGCATCACTTTCGACACGATGACGGGAACTCCCGCGGTTCCCGGCGACGGCTTCGGGCACGTCATGGCGGACCGCCTCGGCATCAGCGACTACCGGCCGGCGGGCAATGGCGGCACTGGATATGCCGCGAACAACAACGGCGCCGGCCTGCGGATGCAGGAGCATATGTTCGACGCGCTGAACTGGAGCCCGGATATCATCGGCCTCTGCGCCGGGATCAATGACGACTCGGCCTTCGGATGGGCCGCGTCGGAGCCCGGCCTCGCGTCCTGCATAGGACAGGCGAGGGCTTATTCGGCGACCCTTCCGATCCTTGTGTTCGGCGTCATCGGAAGCGCGGGCGGCGCGTTGGCGGCGGCGCATGTTTCCTGGGAGGCGTCGCTTTCGGCCTATCTGTCCTTCCTCAACGATCCGAACATCATCTATGTCCCGATCGTCACCGATCCCGCCGGCCCAACCTTTACCGGGTCCGGCTCGGTCGCCGCGCCCGCCGGGGATGGAAACTCGGACCTCTACTTCGCGGTCTCGGGTAGCCCTCACCCGAATGTCGCGGGCCATCTTCATCTCGGATACCGCATGGCCGATGGGGTGCTGACCGCCATCGCGAACAAGGCGTAACGCAGGGCGCCTCACAAGAGTGACCGCTTCCTCTTCCTTCCGCCGCCCCTTCGGGCGGCTTTTTCATATCCGGAGCTCATCATGGCCATCGGAAAATTCTTGGTCTGCCTGCCGTACACTCTTCGCGAAGAAGGCGGCGAATCGAACGATCCGCGCGATCCCGGCGGCCACACCAATCGGGGGGTGACGCAGGCGCGCTATGATCAGTATCGCGCGGCGAAGCGCCTGCAGCCGAAAAGCGTCTCGCTGATTTCAGAGAGCGAGCTGCAGGATCTCTATCGCACCGGCTATTGGGACGCGATCGGCGCCGAGCAGCTGCGGCCCGGCGAGGATCTATCGGGCTTCGATTATGCCGTGAACTCGGGGCCGGCGAAGGCCAGATCCGCGATCGTCAAGGCGAACGCCGGCGCGCCGCCGCTCGCCAAAGTCATAGGGAACATCGCCACCGCGCGGCTGTCGTTTCTGCACGGGCTCACGACGTGGCAGGCGTTTGGCCGCGGCTGGGGCGCGCGCGTGGCGCGCATCGAAGCGGCAAGCCTCAAGATGGCCGCTCTGCCGATCGCGCCGAACGCCACGGCCGCGAAGGCGCGGCAAAAGGCTAACTCCAAATCGGCCAAATCGGCAACGCCGATCGCAGCGGTCGCCGGCGCCGGGGCGCACGCGACCGGCAGCCATCTGTGGGTCACGATTGCCGTTGTGGCGGCAATCGTCGCCGTCGCGGCTGTTACGGCTTACAACGCCTGGCGGCAGGGCCAGCGCGCGACAATCCTCGCCAACGCCGCCGCGGCCCAGACGGCGGACGCAGCACAAGCCGCCGCGAAGGCCGCGGCGCCGGCGACCGCTCCCGCCAAATCCTGATCCGAAAGATTTCGCCCGATTCCGCCGCTTTGCGAAAGGTCACTTTCGCGAGCGCGATCACAATTGGAGATCCCTATGTTCTGGTTTTTGCTCGTATCCGTCGCCAGCTTTGGCGTCTTCTTCGGAATCATCCTGCCGGAGTTGCAAAAGTTTCGCGTCACGGCCGACATCATCGCCAAGATTGAAGCAGACGGCGTGACCCGCTGGCAGAAGATCAGGCTCTGGCTCCTTGGCCTCAAGACGCCTCTCTCCGGCCTCATCGGCGTTCTGGTGACGGCGCTGCCCGGCGCGCTCGAACAACTGCATCTCGTCGACTTCTCGGCATTCTTCACCGCCGACATCGCCCTGAAGATCAGCGGCGCGATCATGTTGCTGATGACGGTGACGCATATCTTCGGCATAGCGGCGGCCGCCAAGATCGAGCCGAAAAAGGAGGATTGAGCCGATGCTGGCGATCCTTCTTCCCATTCTGAATTCACTTCTCGGCGGCGTGCTGACGACTCTTGCGAAAACGTGGACGGACTACAAAGCCAACACGTTGACCATCAGGGAGCAGGGCTTTGCGGCCGGCGCCGCCGCCGACGCCTCTGTCTTGCAGCAGGCATTGATCAGCGACGTTCAGCTGAACGTGCTGAAAGTCCAGGTCTACGGCCAGCCGGTCAATCGGCTGATCATGCTGATCGCCGGCGTTCCCCCCGCGCTGCATTTCGGGCTAATCTTTATCGACACCATTCTGGCGTCGAAGCTTTTCATGGGCGCGCCCTTTTTCGGCGTCGCCAAGCTGCCCGCGCCCTATGACACGTTCGAATGGGCGATCGTCTCCAGCTTCTTCCTGGTCCATGCCGTGACGCTCGGGACAAGCAACGTCTCCTCCTGGCTCGGGAAGGCGAAATGAAAATCATCATCCTGATTCTCACCTGTCTCGCCACGACGCCGCAGGAAGATTGTACGAAGCAAACCGCAATCGACGTGCGCGAGGTCGTCGCCGGTTCGGTCATGGAATGCGCCATGGCGGGCCTGACGACGGCCGCGAGCGATCCGCGCGGCCAGGAAGGCCTTTGGACCAAGATCATCTGCGGGCGCCCAGCGAAAGAGGAGCATGCCGCCAATGGCCGACCCTGACGCCGCCATGTGGACGACAATCGGCGCCGGGAGCATCGGAACGGCGCTTGGGGTATTCGGCACGATCATCGTCGCCATGATCAATCGCCAGCCGCCGATGGCTGTCCTGGTTGATGCACGCATCCGCACGCTGATCGAAGGATATGAAAAGCACGTCAACGATCTACAACAGGAAATTCAGAAACTCGAGGCAAAGGTCAACGCCCTGACCAAAGCGCTCGAAGAGGCGAAAGCGAGTCGCGGAATTGGAATATGAGCAGGGGTGGTCTGAAGGTAGCGGGCCGCCGCTTTGTCTCGGCGGTTCAAGCGGCCTCTGCACGCCACGAGCCGACGTCAAAAGTGGGCTGCAAGGTCTGGTTACCCGTGTAAACACTTCAGTATGCCCTTTTTCTGAAGTATCTTTCAATAAGTACAACCGTTTGTGCGTAAATGATCGCAACTATTTCAGAAACTGTTGACATTTTTCATGCGATCTTCTTGATTTTCGCATTATGCGCGCTCTTAGTAAGAGGAGTGCGCAAGGGCGTCGTCCGTGCACTGATCCGTGGGAACCGAAGTCGTTAAGGGCTCGTCATGCGCTGTGAAATCTTCGGGGTCCTGACTACGCTTGTCGCGGTGATTATCACCATGTTGGGAAACGCAAGTGCTGTGAACGCCCAGGAATGCCGCACAAATTACTATGCGTGTTCCTTGAATGAAGGCGGACGGATTGATCCGGCCAATCCCGGTTGCTGCTGGAGTCCCGCGGCAGGCCGTCCTTACAAAGCGGTCTGTCCTCGGAATTTCTACAAGTGCGACTTGAACGCTGGGGGAAAGGTTGATCCCGATCATCCAGGTTGCTGCTGGAATTTGCGCTAGCTTCAAACCGATCCGTAGAAGAAGCGCGCGGGGCGAGCGCGACAAACCCAAAAAGACAGCGTTGGATCAATCTGGCGTCACCATTCGGTCAAGCTGTATCCACGCAACCCAGCAATCGGTAAGCCGGGTGCATCGACGGCGCAGAGTTTCTGCTCCATCGTAGCCCTATTGCACGCGAGAGGTTGGAGCCTTGTTCCCGCGCTGGGCCACTTATTCACGCTTATTATATAAGTAAAAGCTTATTATGTAAGTAAAAATTGTAATATATGCACTATAATAAATGAAATACAACAAAAGAGACCAGTTGTTATTTATTTACAACTAGCATGTTGTGGCGCTTTCATCCCGATCAGAGAAATAAACTAGACTGAATCGCGTGAAGCTCAAGCGCCACCGTGGACTTTTTGCGCATTGAGAAGGCCAAAAAAGCCTTTCGGTCAAAATCGAAAGATTGCTATAAGCTCCGGCCGTTGCAAACAACCCTTCGCACGGTCCCCCTCCCGGCTGATGGCGCTCGTGATGCTTTGTTACGAAAGCGTCGCTGGACGCGTGTTCGGGCGGAGCATGAAAGGGCGCGCCAAAATGTTGCCACCCTCTGCGCAGACGGCTACACGGGTCGACGTAAAAGCTGCGCAGAGATTGAGGAGATCGGTTTATGCCCTTGCGGCTGGATGCCAGGAGATCGGATTTTAGCGTTTCCTTTCAGGCGCTTCTCGCCATGAAAAGGGAGGCGGCCGAAGACGTCGATCAACTCGTGCAGGGGATTATCGCCGATGTTGTCGCGAACGGAGACGATGCGCTCATCAGCTATTCGCGAAAATTCGACAAAGTTGACCTCGCTGAACTGGGATTGCGCGTCAGCTCCGCCGACGTTGATGCTGCGTTCGGTCTCTGCGACGAGGAAGCTCTAGCCGCGCTCAGGCTGGCGCACACACGAATCGTCGCCTTTCACGAGCGGCAATATCCGCACGATGAGCGCTTCACGGATGAGCTGGGGGTTGAACTCGGATGGCGCTGGCGCTCGATTGAATCTGTCGGGCTTTACGTGCCTGGAGGGACCGCAAGCTATCCCTCGTCGGTGTTGATGAATGCGACCCCGGCTAAGGTCGCCGGCGTCGAACGTGTTGTTATGGTCGTGCCCGCGCCGGGAGGCGAAATCAAACCGCTGGTCTTGGCGGCGGCAAAACTTGCTGGCGTCGATGAGGTCTATCGCATTGGCGGCGCGCAAGCGATCGCGGCGCTGGCCTATGGCACGAGGACGATCGCGCCGGTCGCCAAAATCGTCGGTCCAGGCAATGCATATGTCGCGGCCGCCAAGCGCCGCGTTTTTGGGACCGTCGGCATCGACATGATTGCTGGACCGTCCGAAGTCTTGATCATCGCCGACAAGCACGCTAACCCAGAGTGGATCGCGGCCGATCTCCTCGCCCAGGCCGAGCATGACGCGGCGGCTCAATCGATCCTCATTACTGACGATGCAAGCGTCGCCAACGCTGTCGAAGCCGCTGTGAAGCGTCAATTGGCGTCGCTTCCGCGCCAGGCAATCGCCGCCGCCAGCTGGCGCGATTTTGGCGCGATCATTCTTGTTGCCGACTTGCGAGATAGCATACCGCTGGCGGATCGTCTGGCGCCTGAACATCTTGAAATCGTTACGGCGGACCCCGAGGCGCTGAGCCTCGGCATACGAAACGCCGGCGCGATCTTTCTTGGCGCCTATACCCCGGAGGCGATTGGCGATTATGTCGGTGGCTCCAACCATGTCTTGCCCACCGCGCGCTCCGCGCGATTTTCATCCGGTCTAAATGTCCTCGACTTCATGAAGAAGACGTCGATCCTGAAATGTGTCGCTCAAAGCCTCTCCGTCCTCGGGCCCGCTGCAATCGCGCTCGGGCAGGCCGAGGGCCTCGACGCTCATGCGCGCTCTGTCGCGCTCCGCCTCGATAAAGGGTCATCATGAGCGGAACGGATCCCGGCGCCCGCAATCGGCTCGTATCTGTGACGCTTGACGAGGCCTCAATCGGCCGGAGCACGGCTGACAAGGAACACGAGCGCCAGATCGCGATCTACGATTTACTGGAAGAGAACAGCTTTGGCGTGCCTGGACACGACGCCGGCCCTTATGCGCTCAAGATTGGCCTCCAGGATTCGAAGCTCGTCCTGGAAATTCTCGACGAAGGCAACGCTCCGCTGGTGGCGCATATTCTTTCTTTGACGCCTTTGCGGGGGTTGCTCAAAGACTACTTTTTTGTTTGCGAAAGCTATTATGCCGCGATCAGAACGGCGATGCCAGGACAGATCGAGGCCATCGACATGGGACGGCGGGCGCTCCACAACGAAGGCGCCCAGATGCTGATAGAGCGCCTCAAAGGCAAAATCGATTGCGATATCGATACGGCGCGCCGGATTTTCACGCTAGTCGCCGCATTGCACTGGAAGGGCTAGGATCCATGCCTTTGGAAGGGGACGCCAAGGCGCCGCCGAGATGAAGGTCGGGGTCAAGGATCGTCCGCAATCCATCCTTTTTGCCTGCACGCAAAATTCGGTGCGTTCACCTATGGCGGAGGCTTTGGGGAGACACTTTTTTGGGAAAGAGATCTATTTTGCTTCAGCTGGATTGAAACGGGGCGAACCAGACCGATTCGCCGTCTCTTCCATGGAAGAACTTGGCATCGACATGAGCAAGCATCGACCTCATACTTTTGAGGATCTTGAAGACAGTTCTTTCGATCTCATCGTGACCCTTTCGCCGGAGGCTCATCACAAGGCGCTTGAGTTCACGCGGACGCTTGCGATTGAAGTGTTATATTGGCCGACGCTCGATCCAACGGCTGTCGAAGGTTCGCGGGAGCGCGTACTCGACGCTTATCGCAACGTCCGAGACGGGCTTTTGGAGCGCATCGAAAAATTGCTGGATTATCGGCCGATGGGGAATCTATGAGATTCCTGCGGGCTATGTCGCTTCGGTCAAGCTCGCTCTGCGCCGGCCGAACCGCTAAGATAAGCCATGAGCGATTCTATTACCTTGTCGAGCCGTCTGTTTCTTGGCGTGCAGCGCTCTGCGCTTGGGCTCTCCTGGCGAGATCGGCTTGACGCCAACGGACAGGCGCGAGCCCTCGCCATCGCCCAACTGCAGGGTCACGGCGACATTCTTTCCCGCATTCTCGCCGGCCGCGGAGTTGGCCCCGAGACCTCGGAAGATTATCTTGATCCGAGTTTGCGGCGACTCTTGCCCGATCCGCACTGCCTGAAGGACATGGATGCTGCGGCGGACAGAATCGCACATGCGGTCGAGCGCGGCGACAAAATAGCGATATTCGGCGATTATGACGTCGACGGCGCGGCGTCCTCAGCCTTGCTGGCTGATTATTTTGAGGCTTGCGGCATATTGTCCGTCGTTTATATCCCCGATCGCATTTTTGAAGGATATGGTCCGAATATCGCCGCCATACAAACTTTGGCCGCAGCCGGCGCAAAGCTTCTGATTACTGTCGATTGTGGCACAATGAGCTACGCGCCGCTTGTCGAAGCGCGGCGCCTTGGCCTTGATCCGATTGTCATCGACCATCATCAGGCGCCGGAGACGTTGCCGGACGCGCTCGTCGTCAATCCGAACCGGCAGGATGATCTCTCACAGTTGGGTCAGCTGTGCGCGGCCGGCGTCGTATTTATGACTCTGATAGCTCTCAATCGGAACTTGCGGGCCCGGGGGTTCTTTTCTTTTCGCCCGGAACCGGATCTTCTTGCGGGACTAGATCTGGTTTCGCTGGCGACCATCGCCGATGTCGCCCCGTTGAGCGGCCTCAACCGCGCCTTCGTCACTAAAGGGTTGGCGGTCATGCGCCGGCGAGCGCGACCGGGCCTTGCGGCGCTCTTTGACGTGGCAAAGATCGATGGACCGCCAAGGCCCTATCATCTTGGCTTTCTGATTGGTCCTCGCATCAACGCCGGTGGCCGAATCGGCGATGCAGCGCTCGGCGCACGGCTCCTCAGCATCGCCGATCCGGCCGACGCCCGACGCATCGCGGAAGAGCTCGATCGCCTCAACCGCGAGCGGCAGGTGCTCGAAGGCGGGACGGTGGAGGAGGCCGAGGCGCAAGCGCTCGCCAGACTTGGCGCCGATGACGTTGGCGCGGCGATCCTCGTCGCTTCGGACGATTGGCATCCTGGCGTCGTCGGACTTGTCGCCTCAAGGCTGAAAGACAAATTCCGCCGGCCAGCCTTTGCGATTGCTTTTGCCCCAAATGGCGGATCTGGGACAGGATCGGGGCGTTCGATTCCCGGCGTTGATCTTGGCTTCGTCGTCCGCGAGGCGGTCGAGGCCGAGATTCTGGTGAAGGGCGGCGGCCACGCCATGGCCGCCGGAATTACGATCCGACCGGAGCGGGTCGAGGATTTTCGCGCCTTTCTGGAAATCGTCCTGGCTAAAAAGGTGGCCGAAGGCCGTGCGGAGCAGGCTCTCCTGATCGATGCGGCTCTGACCGCGGCTGGCGCGACGCCGACCCTGGTCAAGGCTTTGGAGCGCGCCGGCCCGTATGGATCCGGCAATGCCGAACCCGTTTTCGCTTTGCCGGCCCATCGACTTCTCGATGTCTCTGAGGTGGGCGCCGGACACATTCGGCTGCGCGCTCAAGCGGGCGATGGGGCGAAGATCGACGGGATCGCTTTCCGCGCAAGCGGACAGCCATTGGAGCATGCGCTTCGCGCAGCCCGTGGCGCGATGGTTCATTTGGCGGGGACTTTGGCCTTGGATCAGTGGGGCGGCGCGGAGCGCGTTCAGCTGCGCTTGCTGGATATCGCTCGCGTTGACCAACGTGTGGCGTGAATCGCTTTCTTGAACTTGCCAGGCCGCCAATCGCCCTTTATATCTCCCACGGCTGGGTGACGAACATGCGAAACATGAGCGCTTCAGCCCGCGCGCCCATCGTCTAGCGGTCTAGGACGTCGCCCTTTCACGGCGAAAACAGGGGTTCGATTCCCCTTGGGCGCGCCAACGAAATCAATGAGTTAGCCGCGCGCCGGCTCCATCCCCTCCGAACGTACGGAAAAAATACGGAAAAACTGTCCCGAACGGCAGTGGATCATTGCGGACATTTGCGCCGCGTGAATCGTCCAACCGAGCCGCCTTGAAGTGGCCGTGTGGAACGTCGGAACGGACCGGCCAATCGACACCCAAAAGCGCAATGAGGCCGGCGAGGGAGGGGTCTGCGTCCGGAGTCGGGCAGGCCGATCGCCGCGAGGAAACGAGGGCCGCGAAATGACAAAGAACGATTCAGCCCTTCGCGTCATCGAACGCGCATTTGGCGCGTAGAAATGAAGGGGATGGCTTGAATTTTCGCGAATCCGGCCAATCCCTCTCGAGGCCCCCTCGGGAAGGCGATTTCTCCTGGTATCGATAAAAGCTTCTCGCCAGAAAGATGTTGGCTTAAAGAAAACATGCCAAGTTGGAGGTCGAGGACAGCGATTCAAGGAAGCTCAATTGCCTTGCCTCTTTATTGGCGGATGCGTCCAAGGCGGATCCGCTTGAGGCTTTTCTTTTGGTCGAGACGCGAGATTCGCCGGCATTTGGAGATGAGGATAATGCGCTTTCAAAAGACGGCGGCCACCCTTGCGGCCATCGCAACTCTTGCGCTCGCTTTCATGATGTCCGCTGGACAGGCCTCCGAGGCGACCAAAGGGACCGCGGCGTCCCACCGCCGCGCTCATGCGGAGCGCACCAGCCTCAGCTACGCTGCGGAAGAAAGGCGGCGGCGGCCCGCACACGGATCTTCCGGCTTTGTCGCCCTCTCGCAAGACGGGGAGAGCGGAGCGGGGTTCTATCCGCTGCCGCCACAATATCGCATCGGCGCCGCGCAAGAGCGGCAGCATCGCAAAATCCAGTATCGGAACGCGATAGGCACAGCGATGGCCAGCGAAGCAATTGGCTATGATTTTGATCAAGGCTACGGCTTTGTTAATACCAATAGCCATGGCATTTTCGACCCCGTCGATGGTTATGGTACGCCCTTTTTCGCGGGCTATTACAATTGACGGGATTGGTTAAGCATGCGGAACGCGTTCCGACGTGTTGAAATCTGGCCGTCGCGAAACAAAGAATTGCGACGAGAAGCGGCATTGTTGACGTTTCGCGATATTTGCGCCGCCGTCCGCGGCGACGACGATGACCAAAGGTTTTTCGATTCAATAGCAAGACTCGCAGTGCGGCGCGAGCGGTCAGCTGGCAGGTGACGCTTCACGATACGAATCGTGAAAGGATCCGTTCATGAACCCGCGCCCTAGGCAACGACAGCAGCCCGACGCGCCAGCGACGCAAGATCCGCGCTGGACTTTAATCGTCGCCCGCGATCATTCGGCGGAGTGCTCGTTTTTCTATTCCGTTGAAACGACCGGCGTTTACTGCCGCCCATCCTGTCCGGCGCGGCGGCCCAACCCGAAGAACGTCCGGTTCCACGCCACGGCGGCGGCGGCGGAGGCCGCAGGCTTTCGTCCTTGCCAGCGCTGCCGCCCCGACGGCGCGCCGCTAGCGCAACGATACGCCGCGAAAGTGGCTGACGCCTGCCGCTTGATTGAAGCCGCCGAAGAACCTCCGCGGTTGGCCCGGCTGGCCAAGGCGGCAGGGTTAAGCGCCTCTCATTTTCATCATGTTTTCAAGGCGGCGACGGGATTGACGCCGACCGACTACGCGAGCGCGCATCGGGCCCGCAAGCTCAGGGGCCAACTTGCCAGCGGCAAGACGGTGACCGAAGCTATTTTCGATGCGGGCTTCAACTCGAGCGGCCGCTTCTATGCAAAGGCCAATCAGATCTTGGGCATGACTCCCACCGATTTTCAGGCCGGCGGCGCTGGCGCGGAAATCCGCTTCGCCATCGGTCAATCCTCTCTTGGCGCGATTCTTGTCGCAGTCAGCGCCAAAGGGGTCTGCGCCATCTCGATGGGCGATGATCCGTCCGCGCTTTTGCACGACCTTGAGGATCGCTTCCCGCAGTCCAGGCTCATTGGCGCTGACGCGGCATTCGAGGCGCTGATCGCGAAGGTAGTCGGTTTTGTCGAGGCGCCAGCGCTTGGTCTTGAGCTGCCGCTCGATGTGCGCGGCACCGCCTTTCAGCAGCGCGTCTGGAAAGCCCTTCAGGAAATCTCAATGGGCTCGACAGAGAATTATACCGAGATCGCCCGGCGGATCGGAGCGCCAAAGGCAGTCCGCGCGGTAGCAGGCGCATGCGCCGCCAATCCGGTGGCGCTCGCGATCCCGTGTCACCGCGTGATCCGCAAGGATGGCGCATTGTCAGGCTATCGCTGGGGCGTCGAGCGCAAACGCGCTTTGCTCGCGCGTGAAATAAAAGCGAAATGAAAGCTCCTTAACCCAGCAGCTGCCTTGCGCCTCAGCGGACGCGCTCGACCTTGATCGCTGAAACCATGCGGACGGCCCGCGCTGGACGCAGATCGCCTTCGACGACGAGCTGAAACGGGCCTTTCTCATCTTCCAGCGGCGCGCCGTCCATAGTGTCAGCCAGAATCACGCGATCGCTTCTCGTCGCCGCATCCGTTCCGGCCAGGTCGAGCGCGATCCTGTAGCCGTCACGCGCCTCGACGATGACGATGTCGGCCATCTCCGGTCCATGGATGGCCTTGCCTCGAGGAACGCCGACTTTAGCCAGAACCTCGCCGAGGAGGGCGCCTTCATAAGCATGAGTGGCGCCATGCTGGTCGACGTTGATTTTTACGCGGGGGAGAGCGTCGAGCTCGGCGCGCGTTATCGACGCCTGCTCGCCGCCGAGCCCCGTGAGCGCAACGCCCGCGGCGCCATCTTCAGCGCTCGCGGGGCCGCTGACGATCAAAAAAAAGGCAGTCAGCGTGCAGAGCGGTCTCATGAGATCTTCCAATCTTGGATCCAATCTCACGCTTTCATATCCTAATGAAATCATAAGCTCCATATCAAAGCCGCCCTTGGCGACGCGCCTCTTGTCACATCCTGACTCTCATGAGAGGCTTCAAGACTCACAAGTCACTGCGTGTAAGGTTAATCGCCTCCAGGAGCAGTCGATGAAGCACCACGACCCCTATCAGCCGGCAACCGCGCTCGGCATCGAAGAATGGGAAAGAGAAGAGCTGATCACGCTCGCGTTGAAGCTTATGGACGGAACCGTTGCGCTCGACATGACGCGAGCGGCTGCAGATTGCGGTTCGGTTGGCTGCATCGGCGGCCACATGGCTCTCGCGCATGGTATTTCCGTTCGCGGCGCTCGCCGTTACGTGCAAAATCAAGCCCAGTGCGACAGCCCGCTGGCGGCGCTCTTTTTCCCAGATTTCACGGTCAACCATCGCCATCCCGGATGGCGGGCGGAGGCGTGCGGCGCCGCCCGCGCGATCGTCAATTTTCTGACGACCGGCGCTCCTGATTGGGACGGCGTCATGCAAGCGAAAGAGCGCGCGCGATCGGCAGGCGCAGCTGTCCACTTGTCGGTTCCAGCCTAGCTTTTCACGGGTTCAGGCACGTCGCGGTTGAGCCAGTCGAGAAATGCGGCATTCACCGAGTCGGGCGCGAATTCGGCAATGCAATTGACGTAACTGACGACGCTGCCAATCGCCGCCTCGACCGCTGGCCGGTAACCAGCCCGCGTCTTGATGAGCAGAACCACCTCGGGCTCTTCCTTGATTTCCTCCTCCCAGCGGTAGGCGCAGGTAATTGGAAACCAGTTGCAGCAGACGGCCAGGCGCCGCTCCAAGACCGCCCGCGCGATCTCGCGAGCCTCTTCGACAGTGTTGAGCGTGACGTAAAAGATCTTCATCGGATAGGCCGATCGCCAAATGAACTCGCCCGCAGCTTGCGCCGCGGGCGAGTTTCGGCCGAGCCGTCAACCTTTTCAAGAGCTGCCGTTTGGACTCAGGCGGCGACGCCGATCGAATCGGCTTTCGCCAGAAGGGCTTCCGCCATGCGAATGCTGGCGATATCGATAAGGCGGCCGTCGAGCGAGACGGCGCCTTTGCCGGCTTTCGCCGCCTCGTCCATCGCCGCCACGATCCGGCGCGCCTTGTTGACCTCCGCGTCGGACGGCGTGAAGACCTTATTGGCGAGCTCGATCTGCGAAGGGTGGATCGCCCATTTTCCTTCATAGCCGAGCACTGCGACGCGATTGGCCGCCGCGATGAAGCCGTCGGGATCGGAGAAATCGCCGAAGGGTCCGTCGATGGGGCGCAGGCCATAGGCGCGGCAGGCGACCATCATGCGGGTTTGCGCGGCGTGCCAGGGATCAGCCCAAAAATACTGTCTGTCTCCCTTGGCGTCCTTATCGGTCAGCACGCCGTAATCCGCGTTAACGCCGCCGATGACGGTGGTGCGGGCGCGGGTCGAGGCGGCATAATCCGCGACGCCGAAAGACATTGCTTCGAGGCGCTTGCTCGATTGCGCGATGGCTTCAACATTGGCCATGCCGAGCGCGGTCTCGATCAAGATCTCGAAGCCGATGCGTTTCTGGCGCTTCTTGGCGGCCTCGATCTGCGTCACCAGCATGTCGATCGCGTAGACGTCGGCCGGCACGCCGACCTTCGGAATCAAGATCATGTCGAGGCGCGGGCATGCCTCCACGATGTCGACGACGTCGCGGTACATGTAATGGGTGTCAAGACCATTGATGCGCACCATCATGGTCTTTGAACCCCAATTGATCTCGTTGAGACCTGCGATGATGTTCTTGCGGGCCTGCTCCTTGTCGTCCGGCGCGACGGCGTCCTCGACGTCGAGGAAGATGATGTCGGCTGCTGACGTCGCGGCTTTCTCGAAGAGGCCGGGGTTGGAGCCGGGAACGGCGAGTTCCGAGCGATGCAAGCGCGGCGTCGCTTGTTCGATGATGGTGAAGCTCATAGCGTCATTTCCTTTTCCTAAATACTATATTGGTGCGGCTTCATCCGGTGGCGCCGAGACCGCTGGCGATGCAGTTGATCGAGAGCAGAAGATTGGATTTATAGGCCTCTTTGCTCAGTTCGTTTGTGCAGGCCCGGAACCCGCGCAAGAGCTCCACCTGCTCGCGATTGATCTTGTTGATGGTCGGCAGCCGATGTTCGAGCCGGCTTCGATAAGAGGGGAAGCGCTGCCCGATTTCGTCTTCCTCTGTAATCTTCAAGATCATTTTGTGCGTCAGGGCATATTCGGCCGTGATCATGCCGAAGATCGCCTCGCGCACGTCATCGTCATAGACGAGCCCGGCATATTCGCGCGCGATGTCGAGATCGACGAGGCCGAGGGTTTTCTCCACTTCCCCGACGATCATGCGAAACAGCTCGGACTCTGCAAACATGCGACGGAGCAGAGCGAGCCCACGCTCCTTGCGGACATCAAGGAAGCTGGCGACGCCGCTGCCGACGCCGTACCAGCCGGTGATGACGTGGCGGTTCTGCGCCCAGGCGAAGACCCACGGAATGGCGCGCAGGTCGCTCAGCGAACGAGCGCCGAAGCGGCGCGCTGGACGCGAGCCGATATTCAGCATCGAAATCTCGTCAAGCGGGCTTGCCGACTGAAAATAGGTCAGAAGGTCCGGATGATTGATGAGGCCCGCATAGGCCGCGTGCGAGGCGCCGGACAAGGCTTCCATCGCCTCTTCAAATTCGGCGCGCAGCGCCGGGGCGGCGCGTTCCGAGATCAGCGCATGCTCGAAAACACTCGCCCCCAGCATCTCCATCTGATAGGCGGCGGTGCCTTTATTGGCATATTTGAAGGAGACCACCTCGCCTTGCTCGGTGACGCGCAAGCGCCCGCTGATGGATCCCGCCGGCTGCGCCGCGATCGCCTGCGCCGTCGGCGCGCCGCCCCGGCTGACGGACCCGCCGCGGCCGTGGAAAAAGGAGATCGGGATGCCGGCTTCGGCGCCGATCTTCGTCAGCCGGTCCTGCGCTTTCGCGAGCTCCCAGTTCGAGGACAGGAAGCCGCCGTCCTTGTTCGAGTCGGAATAGCCGATCATGACTTCCTGTGTTCCGCCCTGCATGCGCGCGCTCCGCCGGACAAGCGGCAGCGACAGCAATTCGCGCATGATCGCAGGCGCCGCGCGAAGGTCCGTTATCGTCTCGAAAAGGGGCGAGACGGGCAGGTTGCAGGCCTCGACCCGCGTTGCGTCGTGGTAGAGGTCAGCCTCCTTGGCGAGAAGATAGGCGCCAAGCACATCGGCGGCTGATCGCGTCATGCTGAGCACGAAGCTGCCAAAAGCCTCGCGGTCGAATTCTTCGTTCTGGTCGCGCGCAAGCTTGAACATGCCGAGCGTTTCTTCGGCTTCCGGCGGCAAGGAGCGATGGATCGAAGGCCCGCTGTGTGGACGCGCAAGTTCGGCAAGGAGCCAGGCCTTCCACTCCTTGGAATCGTGCGCCGGCGGCTCCCCGTCCGCCTCAGTGTGCATGGAGCGCCAAAGCGCCTGCAAGGTTTGGGTCAGCCGCGTCGTATTCTCGCGCAGGTCGAGCCTGACCGTGCGGAAGCGGAACACCTCCACAGCCCAGCGCAGCGGCCGCACGAGGTCCAGCGCAAGCCCCACGCTGCCGCTTTCGGCCAACGCCTCCTCGGTCACGGCGAGATCGGCTATGAGGTCGTCAGCGCTGATGTAAGGGGAAGCCGACGGCCGCGCGCCTTCGTAAAGCGCGAGAGTGGCCTTGAGCTTGCGATGGACGCAGAACAGAAATTGGCGATAAGGCTCGCCGGGATTGCGCAGCGCAATTTCGGGGCCTTCGCCGCTTTCCGCCA
The DNA here is from genome assembly GCF_901905185.1 of Methylocella tundrae. Lineage (GTDB taxonomy): Bacteria > Pseudomonadota > Alphaproteobacteria > Rhizobiales > Beijerinckiaceae > Methylocapsa > Methylocapsa tundrae. The sequence continues at coordinate 11,009 of NZ_CABFMQ020000057.1, read as the reverse complement.
GAGCGCGATTGAGCGCCTCGCGAAAACCAGCCGGCGGCGGAAGCGCTCGCTCAGCGATCGAGAGGCTTCGCATCAACTGAAGAAGCCGCTGCTCGTAGTAGCGCAGGCTCGCGATCGCGTTGGCGGTAAGAGCCCGCCGCGTAACTCTATTGGTGACGAAAGGATTGCCGTCGCGGTCGCCGCCGATCCAGGAGCCGAACTGAAAGAAATGTGAAAGCGCGAAATGCTCGCCGGGGTAGGAGCGCTGCAGCGCGCGATCAAGTTTTTTCAGAAGTTCGGGGACGCCGTCAAAAAGCGTTTCATGGAAGAAGTGCAGACCCCAGGCGACTTCCTGTTCGACCGAGGGCTTTTCCAGCCGCAGTTCGCCGGTCATCCACAGGAGTTCGATTTCGTCGCGTAGCTGGTCGATGATGCCGGCGCGTTCACGTGGCGTCCAGCGCGGTTGTTCGAGCTCGACCAGGAGGCGGTAGATGCGACGATGCTTTTCCAGCACGGTCACGCGCTTGGCTTCGGTCGGGTGCGCCGTGATAACCGGGCGCACGCGGGTCAACGCCAGTTTCTCGCCGAGATCTTGAGCGGCGACGCCGAGCTTGGCGGCTTTTGCGATCGCGTTGGCGAATGTGCCCGGAACCGCTTGTTCGCCACGTTCGCTTTCGGTCTGGCGCCGTTCCGTCATCGCCGCGTCCTGCTCGATGATTGACAGCAGTTGGAACCAGATGCCATGCGCCTGGAAGATGCGCGAGAGCGTTTCAGGCGACGCGCTCTTGATGACGGACTCGCCGGCGAGAACCGGCGCGATCTCAGGGTGTTGTCGCTGCACGACCTCGAGCAGCAGCTGAAACAGGATGGCGGCGATGCGATCCCCGGACGGCGCGCCGTCGCTGACGTCGACCGCGCTCACGATCGGGTCGCGGCGCCCGTGAAACTTGGCCTCAGTCATGGCGAACGCTCCGAAGAGACCGCCAGAAAGCGTTTCCGTTCGTCATCTGGGCACGTCCCCTCTTTTTGAATTTGGCTGGATTGCGGAGGTTGGCTTCCCCCGTCGGCATCGAATGGTGAAACAACGCGAGCGAACCAAGCCAGGCGGTTCGCTTCAATGGATATGAGGCGGTGCGATCCTTTGCCGAGCCGCCGTCCTCCCAGCCAATCTCAACTCTCGCGGATTTCCTGGAGCATGGAGCGGCCGGGCTTTGAGCGCCCCCTTGCGCTGCTGGACTGCGGCAATGCGCTTCGCCGCAGTCCAGCCTGGGGATTAGTGCGCGTGCGCGGGCTGTTGCGCCGGCGTTTGGCCTGCAGCGCCCGTGCGCCCCAACACCTTGGCCATAGTCGAGCCGAGTTCGCTTGGGCTCGGCGCGACGGTCAGCCCATAGGACTTCATGATTTCCGCTTTTTCGGCGGCGCTGTCGCCGGACGCTGAGATGATGGCGCCCGCATGACCCATGCGGCGTCCTTTCGGCGCCGTGAGCCCGGCAACGTAGCCGACGACCGGCTTGGTCATATTGCTCTTGATCCATGCGGCGGCTTCGGCTTCCTGCGGACCGCCGATTTCGCCGATCATCATGACGGCTTCCGTCTCGGGATCCTGCTCGAACAGAACGAGATGATCAAGGAACGAACTGCCGTTGATCGGATCGCCGCCGATGCCGACGCTGGTCGAAACGCCGATGCCGAGATCCTTCATTTGCGAAGCGGCCTCATATCCGAGCGTGCCGGAGCGCGATACGATGCCGACCGAGCCTTTCATGTAAATGTTGCTTGGCATGATGCCGAGCATGGCTTTACCGGGGCTGATGATGCCGGCGCAGTTCGGCCCAACCAGCAAAGTCCGGCGGCCGCGCTGATAGCGCAGCAGATAGCGTTTCACGCGCATCATGTCCTGCGCCGGAATGCCGTCCGTGATCGAGCACACGAGCGCGACGCCGGCGTCGGCCGCCTCCATGATCGCGTCGGCGCAAAAGGCCGGAGCGACGAAGGTGATGCTGCAGTTCGCGCCGGTCGCGCGCACGGCGTCCTTGACGGTGTTGAAGACCGGCAGGCCGAGGTGGGTCGAGCCGCCTTTGCCGGGCGTCACCCCGCCGACGACGTTGGTGCCGCACTCGATCATTTCCTTGGCGTGGAAAGTGCCCTTGTCGCCGGTGAAGCCCTGGATCAGGACCCGGCTTTTTTCATCGATTAGAATGCTCATCTCGTTAGCTCCCCGGGCCTGTTCCCGCTCGCCCGGTTATGGCTCGCGCAGGAAAGGCCCTCTTGATCCCAGTTCAGCTCAGGCCGTGGCGCGGGCTGGCGCGGCGGCCACCGCGTCAACCGCCGCCCGGGCGGCGTTGGCGAGAGTATCGGCGGAGATGATCGGCAGTCCGCTGTTGACGATGATGTCGCGGCCAGCCTGGTAATTGGTTCCGGCCAGCCGCACGATCAGCGGAACGTCGACGTTGAGCGATCGGCAGGCCTGGACGACGCCCTCGGCGACCCAGTCGCACCGATTGATGCCGGCGAACACATTGACCAGGATCGCTCTGACGTTGCGGTCGGACAGAACGAGGCGAAACGCCGCGGCGACCCGCTCCGGCGAAGCGCCGCCGCCAACGTCGAGGAAGTTCGCCGGGTTGCCGCCCGCATATTTGATCATGTCCATCGTCGCCATGGCGAGGCCGGCGCCGTTGACGATGCAGCCGATGTCGCCTTCAAGGCCGACATAGTTGAGGTTATGTTCGGCGGCCTGAACTTCGCGCGGGTCTTCCTGCGAATGATCGCGCATGTCGGCGATGGCGCCGCGGCGGAACAAGGCGTTGTCGTCGAAGGACATTTTCGCGTCGAGCGCGAGCACGCGATCGTCTTTTGTCACGACGAGCGGATTGATCTCGACCATCGTTGCGTCGAGGTCGCGGAAGGCGCGATAGCAGCCAAGCATGCTCTGCACCGCGCGGCTGACCTGCTTCAGATTGAGGCCAAGGCCGAAGGCGAGTTCGCGCGCCTCGAAAGGCTGCAGGCCGACTGCGGGCTCGACGACGACTTGCAGGATTTCCTCGGGATGCTCCTTGGCGATCTCCTCGATCTCCATGCCGCCGAAACGCGAAGCGATGATGCGCACGCGCTCGACTTTGCGATCGAGCACAAAACCCAGATAGATCTCGCGCTCGAAGGGCTCGGCGACCTCAATATAGACGCGCTGGACGACCTTGCCTTCGGGCCCGGTCTGGTTGGTGACGAGCGTCTTGCCGAGCATGTCGCTCGCAGCCGCGCGCACCTCATTGTATGTTTTGCAGAGCTTGACGCCGCCGGCTTTGCCGCGTCCGCCCGAGTGAACCTGCGCCTTCACGGCCCAGTGCCAGCCGCCGAGCTCCGTCGCGCAATAGACGGCTTGATCGGGACTATAGGCGACAGCGCCGCGCGGAATTGCGACGCCGAAATTGGCCAATATTTCCTTGGCCTGATACTCGTGAATGTCCAGCTTCCCCTCCTCCACATTGAAGGCGCTCCGCTTCGCGCGGGCCTGCCCGATATTGCATTTTTTCGCGGCGGGCGTTAAGGCCGCCAGCTTCCTTAACGAAGTTCTACGCTAAGCTGAATAAGGCGCGGGACCCAATCTCAAGACTATCAGCCCTTTCGATCCTTGGCCATCCGCGCCTCAGCCACGCGCTATAGAAAATCTCAATCAAGCTATAGTCAATCACAATAGCTTAACGGCTTCGGCATAGTTTCCGTAACTTGCCGCCGGAGTTCTTATAGCTTCATCGCCGTAGCGGACGCGCCTTCATTTTTTTTAGTTTAGCCTCATTAAAATTATGCGCCGCACAATGCTTAGATGGGTTGCGGCTGATCAGAAAAGCGTCGATAAGAACCCGACAAAAAACATTAGGCAATTAAACTCTCCATGGCTTTCGACGCGCGCAAACTTCTTCTGGATATGTTCGAGGCGGCCGTTGACGCAGCCTCGCCTGGGAAATGTCTGCCGCCGCATCTGCCGCCTGCCCCGGCTGGCCGCACGATCGTGGTCGGCGCCGGCAAAGCGGCGGGGGCAATGGCCAAGGCGGTCGAGGATCATTGGACGGGGCCGCTCGAAGGCCTGGTCGTCACACGCTATGGTCACGGCGCGCCGTGCCGCCATATCGAGGTGATCGAGGCGGGCCATCCTGTGCCCGACGCGGCGGGCCGGGAGGCGGCCGAGCGCATATTCGCCTCCGTCGAAGGTCTCACCGCGGATGATCTGGTGTTGTGCCTTATTTCGGGCGGCGGCTCGGCGTTGCTCGCCCTGCCAGCGCCGGGCGTCACCCTCGCTGACAAGCAGGGCGTCAACAAAGCGTTGTTGAAGAGTGGCGCGACCATTTCCGAAATGAACTGCGTGCGCAAACATCTGTCGGCGATCAAAGGCGGCAAGCTTGCGGCCGCGGCGGCGCCGGCGCGGGTCATCGCATTGCTGATTTCCGATGTGCCGGGCGATGATCCAAGCGTCATTGCGTCTGGACCGACCGTCGCCGATCCGACGACGTCGGCCGACGCTCTCGCGATTATCGACAAATATCAGATCGCCGCGCCGGCGCATGTTCGGGCCTATCTGGAATCAACGCAGTCGGAAACGCTGAAGCCGGGGGATCCCCGGCTTGATGGGGTTGTCAATAAGATCATCGCGACGCCGCAAATGTCGCTCGAGGCAGCCGCGGCGGTCGCGCGAAGCGCCGGCGTCGCGCCGCTCATTCTCGCCAATGACGTCGAGGGTGAGGCGCGCGATGTGGCCCTGGTGCATGCCGCTATTGCGCGCCAAGTCTATCATTTCGATCAGCCGGCGGCGGCGCCATGCGTGCTGATCTCGGGCGGCGAGACAACGGTCACTGTGCGCGGGGCGGGACGCGGCGGGCGCAATGCGGAATTTCTGCTCGCGCTTGCCGTCGCTCTCGACGGGCATGCCGGCATCTGCTCGCTTGCAGCCGATACCGACGGGATCGACGGCACTGAAGACAATGCTGGCGCGCTGCTTTTTCCTGATAGTCTGGCGAAGGCCGCGGCTGCGGGCGTCTTCGCGAAGGACCGGCTCGCCAATAATGACGGCTATGGCTTCTTCGCGTCGCTTAACAATCTAGTCGTGACTGGGCCGACGCGCACTAATGTGAATGATTTCCGGGCCATTCTGGTCGCTCGGCAAGGCTAGCTCTTGATTGAGCGGGCGGTCATGCGCCGCGCGCCGGGTTCTGAGCGAAGTAGAATTTATTCGATTTCTTGCGAAATCGGTCTAGCTCTAGCCGAAGACTTGCGGTTGTCGGCTTTTTCGTGGACACTACAAAAGTAGTACTAATGGAGGATGCATAATGGCGGGCCGCCACTTTCTTTTCGTCCCAGGGCCGACCAATGTCCCGGATCGAGTCCTGCGCGCTATGGTCGTGCCGATGGAAGACCACCGGTCGCCGAAGTTCCCAGAGCTGACTCTGCCGCTGTTTCAGGATCTGAAGAAGATCTTCAAGACGACGGATGGGCAGGTTTTCCTTTACCCCTCCTCCGGCACGGGCGCGTGGGAAGCCGCCTTCACCAACACTTTGTCGCCCGGCGACAAGGTTCTCGCTTCTCGTTTCGGCCAGTTCACGCATTTGTGGATCGATATGGCGCAGCGGCTCGGCTTCGAGGTGCAGGTTCTCGAGGAGGAGTGGGGCACCGGCGTGAAGCCGGAAAAGATCGAGGAGATTTTGCGCGCCGATAAGTCGCACCAGATCAAGGCGGTCACGGCGTGCCACAATGAAACCGCCACCGGCGTCGCGAGCGACATTGGGGCCGTGCGCAAGGCCATTGACGCGGCCGGCCATCCGGCTCTGCTCTATGTCGACACCGTGAGCTCGCTTGCGAGCCTTGATTTCCGTCAGGATGAATGGGGCGTCGATCTCGCCATTTCCGGCTCGCAAAAAGGTCTGATGCTGCCGGCCGGCCTCAGCGTGCTTTCGGCGAGCCCGAAAGCGATCGCCGCCTCGAAGAAGGCGACGTCAAAGCGCTGCTATTTCGACTTCGAGGATATGACCAAGGCCAACGCAACCGGCTATTTCCCCTATACGCCGCCGCTGCCGCTGCTCTACGGCCTCCGCGAAGCGCTGAAGATCCTGTCCGAAGAAGGCCTCGATAACGTCATTGCGCGCCATCACCGGCTGGCTGGCGGCGTGCGCGCGGCCGTCAAGGCATGGGGCCTGCAGCCCTGCGCCAAAGAACCGAAATGGTATTCTGACACCGTGACGGCGATCGTCGTGCCGCCAGGCTACAACGCCGTCGACGTTATCAGCACGGCTTACAATCGCTACAATATGTCGCTCGGGGCCGGATTGTCGCAGGTCGCTGGCAAAGTGTTCCGCATCGGCCACCTTGGCGACCTCAACGAACTGATGTTGCTTGGCGCGATCTCCGGAGCCGAGATGGCGATGGCCGATGTCGGCATCCCCGTTGAACTCGGCAGCGGCGTCGCGGCGGCGCAGGCCCATTATCGTGCCGCAAACGCGGCGGCCAAGGCTGAAAAGGCGGCTTAGCCTTTTCAAAATGGGGAAAGCGCCACGCGCTTTCCCGCTCCCTGCCGCGCGGCCCATGACCCGCGCCTTCCTTGAGCCGCGTTCGCTCGCCGCGCGTGGCCTTGGAGCCTTCCCCTTGCCTTGCAATGAGCCGGCCGTCTCGCTTGTTGAGCGTCGATGCTGCCGACCGGCGCGGGACTATGCTAGGGAATTGACGCCGTCCTGCGACGTGCTGGCCAACATTGTCTCAAATAACAGTTTCAGAAGGGAGCGCCGTGTCACATTCGATCGTCTTTCTCGACCGTTCGACTCTTGAAGCCAATGTGCGGAGGCCGTCCTTTCCGCACAGCTACAAAGAATATGCGGTCACTGCGCCCGAGGAGATCGTCGATCGCCTGCGCGATGCGACAATCGCGATCATCAACAAGGTGCCGCTGCGCGAAGCGACTCTCGCGCAATTGCCCAATCTCAAATTGATTGCGGTTGCTGCGACGGGCACTGATGTCGTCGATAAGACCTACGCCAAAGCACATGGCGTTGTTGTTTCGAACATTCGAAACTATGCATTCAATACTGTTCCCGAACATGTCTTCGCGCTGGCCTTCGCTTTGCGCCGCAACATAATTCCTTATGTCGAAGACGTGCGCGCGGGCCGCTGGCAGCAAAGCGACCAGTTCTGCTTCTTTGATCATCCGATCCGCGACATGCGCGGCTCGACCATCGGCATCGTCGGCTATGGCGCCCTCGGCAAAGTGGTCGGACGCATCGCCGAGGCTTTCGGCATGAAGGTGCTCGCCTATGACGTGTTTCCGCAGCCGGGCCTCGTCGACCTCGATACTTTGATCCGCGAAAGCGACATCATCACCCTGCATGCGCCGCTGACGTCCGAGACCAAGAACATGATCGGCGCGCGCGAACTCGGCATGATGAAGCCCGACGCGTTGCTCATCAACACCGGCCGGGGCGGCCTCGTCGATGAAGCGGCTTTGGCCGAGGCATTGACGGCAGGCAAAATCGGCGGCGCGGGCTTCGACGTTTTGACTGTCGAACCGCCAAAGCAAGGCAATATTCTGCTCGATCTCCGGCTTCCCAATCTCATCATCACGCCCCACGTCGCCTGGGCCAGCCGGGAGGCGATGCAAATCCTCGCCGATCAGCTGATCGACAATGTCGAAGCCTTTGCCGCCGGCAAGCCGCAGAATGTCGTCGAAGCCTAAGCCTCAAGACAGTTTCAGGAGCCGCCATGTCCTCGGACATTGAAATCGCCCAGCGCGCCAAGATGGAGCGCATCACCAAATTAGCCGCTGAAAAGCTCGGCATCGATGATGAACATCTTGAGCCATACGGACACTACAAGGCCAAGGTTTCGCTCGACTATATCGACAGCCTTGCAGACCGGCCGGATGGCAAGCTGATTCTCGTTACTGCGATCAGCCCGACGCCCGCTGGCGAGGGCAAGACGACGACGACGGTGGGGCTCGGGGACGCGCTCAATCGCATCGGCAAAAAAGCCTCGATCTGCCTCCGCGAGCCATCGCTTGGTCCGGTCTTCGGCATGAAGGGCGGCGCGGCGGGCGGCGGCCACGCGCAGGTCGTTCCAATGGAGGATATCAACCTTCATTTCACCGGAGATTTCAGCGCCATCGCGCTCGCGACAAATCTGCTGGCGGCGATGATCGACAATCATGTCCATCACGGCAATGAGCTCAGGATCGACGTTCGCCGCATCACATGGAAGCGGGTCGTCGACATGAACGACCGCGCGCTTCGAGACATTACGATTGCTTTGGGTGGAACCGCCAACGGCTTTCCGCGCCAGGACGGTTTCGACATCGTCGTCGCCTCCGAGGTGATGGCGATCTTCTGTCTCGCCACCTCGATCGATGATCTGAAGCAGCGGCTCGGCGCTATCGTGATCGGCTACACCATCGATCAAAAGCCCGTTCACGCCCGCGATCTGCACGCGCATGGGGCGATGGCCGTGCTGTTGAAGAACGCGCTGAAACCGAATCTCGCGCAGACCCTCGAGAACAATCCGGCGTTCATTCACGGCGGTCCCTTCGCCAATATCGCGCATGGCTGCAATTCAGTGCTGGCCACCAAGACGGCGCTCAAACTGTCTGACTATGTTGTGACGGAGGCGGGATTTGGCGCCGATCTCGGCGCCGAAAAATTCGTCGACATCAAATGCCGCAAATCTGGCCTGCGCCCGCAGGCGGCGGTCATCGTCGCAACAATACGCGCGCTCAAATATCATGGCGGCGTTGAACTCAAAGAGCTCAACGTCGAAAACCTCGATGCCTTGCGTAAAGGGCTCGCCAACCTCGAGCGGCATGTCAACAACATCCGCAATCATTACGGCTTGCCCGTCGTCGTCGCGCTCAATCACTTCACGGCCGACACGGAAGGGGAAGTCGAATTGTTGCGCAAGAGCGTCGCCGATCTAGGCGCGCCAATCGTCGTCTGCCGCCATTGGGCGGAAGGGGGCAAGGGCGCCGAAGAACTAGCTCGCACGGTTGTCGACCTGATCGACAGGGTCCCCAGCGATTTTCATTTTGTCTATGACGAGTCTGCGACGTTGTGGGATAAGGCGACGACGGTTGCGACCAAGCTTTACGGCGCCAGCAAAGTCACGGCGGACGCCAAGGTTCGCAATCAGATCAAGAAGCTGCAGGACGATGGCTACGGCCATTTCCCGATTTGCATCGCCAAGACGCAATACTCCTTCTCGACCGACGCAAAGCAACGCGGCGCGCCGACCGGCCACGAGATCAACATTCGCGAAGTGCGGCTCGCGGCGGGCGCCGAGTTCATTGTGCTCGTCTGCGGCGATGTGATGACCATGCCGGGTCTGCCAAAGGTTCCGTCGGCGACGAAAATCGATCTCGACGATAAGGGCAATGTTGTCGGGCTGTTCTGATTGAGCAGGGCGCGAGCCGCTCCTCGCGTTTATGTTCATGCCGTCAATCATCCAGCCGGCGGCCGCGTCCGCCGGTTATTTCATATTGAGGCCGAAAGCAGAGTTTTGATCGTTCGGCAAAGTTTCGTCATCGCTCTGCGCGTGACGATAGAGATCGCTCTGCCTATTCGCGCGCATCCATGGGGGCGGCCCCGATCGCCAATTGCGAATCAAGCCGGGCCAGATCCTTTTTGCCGGCGTGGACCTTTCTTTCAAGATGAAGCAGCACGGCGCGGCTGTGTCCGCCGAGGGCGGCCGAATTGCGCGCCTCGACAAGAGCCTTTTCAGAGGATTGGACCAGCGTTTCGATCTCTTTTCGACGCGCCTTGAGCTCGTGAAGCATATGATTTCCCCCTCCTGAGCCCGACCGTCGGCGCGGCCGGTAACCATATGGAAAGCTCAAGATGCGGCGCTAATACGGCGCCGCTTACGGATAATGGGGATGTGCTGTCAACGAATGCAATTCGCCATATGAGGGCGCCCTTCAGGCCAGAAGCGCTTTGAAGGCGACGATCAGGAATTCGTCGAAAGGGGCGCGGCTCTTGACCATTCTGGCCCTGTTGACGGCTCCCTCCCATGCGTCGACCAGGAAACGCGCAAAAAGCTCCGGGTCTTTGTCTTTGGATAAATCCCCCGCGGCCTGAGCCTGACGCAGGACCGAGGCGATGTTGGCGCTCCAAACCAGCAGGGTTTCCGCAAGCGCCCGGCGCATGTCGGGGTAAGCATCGGCCATCTCTGCTCCGAAGTTGCTGACCATGCATCCCCTCTCGAATTTCCAGCCTTCCAGCCTCTCGGCGAGAAACTCGAAATGAGCCCTCAAACGCTGCAAGGGCGGCTTGTCGCCTTCAAACAGCATGGCGGTTCGACTCTCCTTGCGATAGCGGGTCAAAGCTTCCAGCGCCAACAGTTCCTTGGTTTTAAAATGATTGTAAAAGGACCCTTTCGGCGCACCGGCCGCTTCGGTGATATCCTGGACGCTACAGCCGTTGAAGCCTTGCGCGTGAAAGCACTCCACGGCGGCGTCAACGATCTTCTCGCGCAGGCTCGCTCTAGCCATCGTCTCCTCCCCTATTTTTGATTTTTATTTGATTTTTTTATGTGTAACGGTCGTAAGGGTCATATATGACCGGTCGCCTTAAACGCAAGGCGACCCCGATGATTGCGGCGCCCTCGAGCGTTCGGCGAGGCGTAGGGGAGGCGGGAGCCAGGCATCGGCGGGACTGATCCGCTCGGTCCAAAACACGCCTTCTGTGTATTGCATCAGAGCCGCAAATTGGCGGCGCTTTTTCGTTTCGCCGCCGAAACTCTAAAGCAGAATGCGATCCAATAAGAATCGCGTCCGGCTCTTTAGAGCATGATGCCGAAAAGTTGCAGACTTTCCGGCCCACATCATGCGGTAAAACAAAGGCTTAAAGAGCGGAATGCGATTTTGCTTGAACGCATTCCGCTCTAGGTCATCGACTCATTATGGCGCAACCAGATGCGTATTGAGGCGAGCTTGACTCCGGCGAGGAAATTGTCGGCTCGTTTGTCGTAGCGCGTGGCGACGCCGCGGTAGTGCTTGATCTTGTTGAAGA
>NZ_CABFMQ020000056.1 GCF_901905185.1 Methylocella tundrae | reverse complement strand
ATGTGGTCCGCCTCCACGCCCCGGCCGAAGGTCTTGCGGTTGCCCACGATGCCGCCCACCGAGATGCCGCCGAAGTTCACGCCGTGGTAGCCCTTCTCGCGGCCGATCAGGCGCGTCTTGCTCGCCTGGCCCTTGGCGCGCCAGTAGGCGCGCGCCATCTTCAGGGACGTGTCGGCGGATTCGGAACCCGAGCCGGTGAAGAACACGTAGTCGAGCCCCTCGGGCGTCAGCTCCTTGAGCTTGTTGGCCAGCGCGAACGAGGCGGGATGGCCGAACTGGAACGCGGGCGAATAGTCGAGCGTGGCGGCGGCGCGGCCGATCGCCTCGGCGATCTCCTTGCGGCCATGGCCCAGGCCGGAGCACCACAGGCCCGACAGGCCGTCGAAG
>NZ_CABFMQ020000055.1 GCF_901905185.1 Methylocella tundrae | reverse complement strand
GTAGAGGTCAGCGTGAACCCCGGCCTCTACGAGCGCGCGCACGTGCCGGGCGCCGTCAATTTCTCGTGGCACAACGACCTGAACGACAAGGTGCGGCGCGACATCGTCGGCAAGGAGGCGTTCGAGGCGCTGCTCTCGCGCTCCGGGGTCGGCCCCGAGACCACGGTGGTGCTCTACGGCGACACCAACAACTGGTTCGCGGCCTGGGGCGCCTGGGTGTTCGACATCTATGGCGTGAAGAACGTCAAGCTGCTCGACGGCGGCCGCAGGAAGTGGGAGGCGGAAAGCCGGCCGCTGAACAATCGGGTGCCGGAATACGCCGCCACCACCTACCGCGTCACGGCCCCGAATCCGCAGCTGCGCGCGCGTTTGGCCGATGCGCTGGCC
>NZ_CABFMQ020000054.1 GCF_901905185.1 Methylocella tundrae | reverse complement strand
CCCACCGCCAGCGCCACCCATACGCGCGGGTCGGCCAGCATGCGGCGGCCCTGCGGCAGCGCCAGCAGCGCAATGAAGCCGACACCGATGACGCCAATGAAACGGTAGTGGCTGAGCGCACCGATCAGCAGGCCCAGCGCCAGCTTCATCGCCGACGACGCATCCACGTTGTGCAGCAGGCGCGCACCGGCGTGCAGGCAGATCACCGCCGCAAGCGCCATCGGCACATCCGGCACGGCCAGCAGGCCCAGCGTGGCCGACAGCGGCATCAGCAGGGTCAGGCTGCCCGCCTGCCACCCTGCGACGTTGCCAAACCAGCGCGTGGCGATGCGCACCACCAGCAACGGCAGCAACGCACCGATGGCCAGGAACGGCAGGCGCAATGCG
>NZ_CABFMQ020000053.1 GCF_901905185.1 Methylocella tundrae | reverse complement strand
CTCCCTGCCCTCCGAGGGCTACATCGCCGAGCAGCTCGACGTGGTCGATCCGCAGCGCGTGCATGCGGTGCGCGAAGCCATGCGCCTGCAGCTGGCCCTGGCCCTGCAGGCGGACTGGGAGTGGATCTGGGAGCAGCACCACGACACCGGCGCCTACCGGCCCGACGCGGTCTCCTCCGGCCGCCGCGCGCTGGCGGGCATGGCGCTGTCGATGCTGTGCCTGGCCGCGCGCCGCACGGGCGACAGCGTGTGGCCCGGCCGCGCCTACCAGCGCTTCAAGGACGCCGGCAACATGACCGACCGCTTCAACGCGCTCGGCGCGCTCGTGGCGAGCGGCCAGCCCCTGGCCGCGCAGGCCCTGGCGCGGTTCCATGCGATGTTCAAGGA
>NZ_CABFMQ020000052.1 GCF_901905185.1 Methylocella tundrae | reverse complement strand
CCTTTACGAGTGACCGACCGGTTCACCATCGACCGCTTTCTATTCAAGCTGAAGCAGTTGTACTGGCAGTCCACGCTGGCGGCGGAAGAGGCCACGCAGTATTGGGCCGATGTCGCCACTACATCGCAAAGTCCTCTTGCGCCGTTGGCGCATGTCCCCGGCGTTTTCTCAGCCCTCTGGCTTCCGGACGTCGCGCCCACTACGGCCGCCGTGCTCGGTACTGCAGGATATGGATTCGCAGCGCTGCCAAAGCACCTCATCCATTTCACCACGCCAGCGGGCGCCGCGGGCATTGCACAGTCAGGCCTCATCCACGCCAGCCGCGCGGGAGCTCACGGAATTTTCGGCCCCGGCGTCTACATGGCGCGGGTCGGTCTTCCGTTGAAC
>NZ_CABFMQ020000051.1 GCF_901905185.1 Methylocella tundrae | reverse complement strand
TAATGTGCCTTTACCAGTACCTGTGGCTTATCATAGCTTTGGTGGCTGGAAACGTTCGTTATTTGGTGATTTACATGCGTATGGCCCAGATGGTGTCCGTTTTTACACACGCCGTAAAACCATTACACAGCGTTGGCCATCTGCTCAAGTCCGTGAAGCAAAACAATTTTCAATGCCAACTTTAAATTAATTTTTATTATTAGGGAAAACAGCCGTTTTCCCTTTTTTCATGACTGTAGGATTTTGAAATGTAATAAATTGTTTTTATGGATATATTTTTAAGGAATGAAATATGAATAATGATAGAACAAAAAAATTAGGCGAAGGACTTTCAAATCGCCATATCACAATGATTAGTATTGGCGGTGTTATTGGTGCAGGTTTATTT
>NZ_CABFMQ020000050.1 GCF_901905185.1 Methylocella tundrae | reverse complement strand
GAGGTGAACGATGTGATCGATTCTGCGTGATTTATGGCTCTGGTGTCGATCAATAGACTCCATCCCATCGCTTTCTTCCTTACCCATGCACTGAAAGGACTTCGCCATGACCTCCATCGCATCCACTTCTCCTTCGTCCTCCGCCGCTCCCACCATCGCCCTCATCACCGGCGGCAGCCGGGGCCTGGGCCGCAGCGCCGCGCTGCACGTGGCGCGCTCCGGCACCGACGTGATCCTCACCTACCGCAGCCAGGCGGCCGAGGCCCAGGCCGTGGTCGCCGAGATCGAGGCGCAGGGCCGCCGCGCGGTGGCGCTGCCGCTGGACGTGGGCGCCAGTGCCACGTTCGCGGATTTCGCAGGCCAGGTGCGCGACGTGCTCGCCCGACAC
>NZ_CABFMQ020000049.1 GCF_901905185.1 Methylocella tundrae | reverse complement strand
GTGCTGGCCTTCTCGTCCGGCAACCACGCGCAGGCGGTCGCGCTCTCGGCCCGCCTGCTCGACATGCCCGCCGTGATCGTCATGCCCGAAGACGCGCCCGCCTCCAAGATGGCCGCCACGCGCGAATACGGCGCCCAGGTGGTCACCTACGACCGCTTCCGCGAAGACCGCGAGGCCATCAGCCGGCGCCTGGCCGAAGAGCGCGGCATGGTGCTGGTGCCGCCGTTCGACCATGCCCACGTCATCGCCGGCCAGGGCACGGTGGCGCAGGAGCTGCTGGAGGATGTGCCCCAGCTCGACTACCTGTTCGTCTGCCTGGGCGGCGGCGGGCTGCTCTCGGGCTGCCTGCTCGCGGCCGGGCACCTCGCGCCCGGGTGCAAGGTGATCGGC
>NZ_CABFMQ020000048.1 GCF_901905185.1 Methylocella tundrae | reverse complement strand
GGTTGGCGATGCGCAGCGCCTCCGCCGGCCCGGCCCAGTCGAGCACCAGGCTGTGCGGCAGCAGCGCGAAGACGACGTGGATCGGCGGCAGGCCGGCGTCGGACTTCAGGGCTGCGGAGTGCTGCGGGGATCGGGGTTCCATGGCGTGTCCATCTGCCGGGCCGTGCGTTCGGCGAGCGCGCGGCCGGCGAGGCGTTCTACCAGATGCAGCGACAGATCGATCCCCGCGCTGATGCCGGCCGAGGTGAACAGCCGGCCGGCACCGCCATGATCCACCCAGCGCACCCCGGTGCGCACGTCGAGTGGCGGGAACCTCGCGCGCAGGTCGTCCACGTCCTCCCAGTGCGTGGTCACCGCGCCGTCCCGCACCACGCCCGCGGCCGCGAGCAGGAA
>NZ_CABFMQ020000047.1 GCF_901905185.1 Methylocella tundrae | reverse complement strand
CCTTCGTGCGCCAGTGGCGCGAGCGCCAGCCCGGCTGGCGCATCGAGGTCTGCTTCATCGAATTCGCGCCGCCCGGCCTGCACGACGGCCTGCTGCTGGCCGCCAAGGGCAGCTCCCGCGTGCTGGTGCTGCCGCTCATCCTGAACGCGGCCGGCCATGTGAAGATGGAGATCCCTGAAGCCATCGAGCATGCGCGCGCGCACTGCCCGGGCGTCGAATTCCTCTACGGCCCGCACCTCACGGCCTGCGAGCCCATCCTGGCGATCCTGCAGCGCCAGCTGCGCCGCTGCATGCAGAAGCTCGACATGCCCGACCCCACCACCACCGGCGTGGTGCTGCTGGGCCGGGGCTCGTCCGACCGCCAGGCCAACGGCGACGTCGCCAAGATGGCGCG
>NZ_CABFMQ020000046.1 GCF_901905185.1 Methylocella tundrae | reverse complement strand
TATAAGAGACAGGGGGAGGGGCATGGCGGCGGCTTCGGCCGCGCCCGCGCGATCGAGGCGCATCTTCGCATCTGGACCTCGGCAAAGCTTTTGCGCGCCATCGAGATTTTGGCGGAAGCGATCGGCAAGGCGCGGCTCGAGCCGAAGCTGGCCGAAGCGATCGCCCTGCGCGCGCTTTGGAGCGTCGCTCTCGCCGCCCGGCCGAGGCCCGCCCCCCGCTAAACTCTCCGCGCCCCGAACCAGCGAAGGCGCCGAAGCTAAAGTCGAGCTTGCGTTGTTTTGCCGCTGCTGCTCCCCATTCCGTGATGCCAGGGTTGCGCCCCAAAATATCCTATGTTAGCAACCCTTCGCTGTATGGGTGTGGCCGCGTTCCTTCGCCGCGCCCGGACTTCTTCATCTCAGTCTCCGGTTTAAGCCTTTTCGCGGATTGCCGCGAAAGGCCAGCGCCTCTAGAAGCGCGCGGACACGGGACATTTTGAACATTTGGGGCATCGGTTGGCGAAGCAAGAAACCCTCGTTTCCGGAATGGCGGGCCGATACGCTCAGGCGCTGTTCGACCTCGCCCACGAAACCTCCACGACCGACGAGGTCGCGGCCGATCTCGCGACATTCGCAGGCCTCCTGGCCGAAAGCGAAGACCTGCGAGACTTCGTGCGCAGCCCGGTCTTTTCCGCCGAAGAGCAGGTCAAGGTGCTGACCGCTCTGCTCGACCGGGCCTCGATTGGCGGAACGACGGCGAAGTTCCTGAAGCTCGTCGCCGCCAAGCGCCGTCTGTTTGCGATCAACGATATGATCCGCGACTTCAACGTTCTTTATGACCATGCGAGAGGGCTCAGCCGCGCTTCGGTCACCGTCGCCGAACCGCTTAAGGATGAGCATGTCGAGGCGCTGAAAAGCGCTCTCGCCGCCATCGCCGGCAGCGATCGCGTCGAGGTCTCCGTCAAGGTGGATCCGACTATCATCGGCGGCCTCATCGTCCAACTGGGCTCTCGCATGGTCGACGGCTCTCTCAAGACAAAACTCAATTCGATCCGCGCACGTATGAAAGAGGTCGGCTGATGGATATCCGCGCCGCAGAAATTTCTGCAATTCTCAAGCACGAGATTGCTGGCTTCGGCAATGAGGCCTCGGTCACCGAAGTCGGCCAGGTGCTCTCGGTCGGCGACGGCATCGCCCGCGTTTATGGCCTCGACAATGTCGAGGCGGGCGAGATGGTCGAATTCGAGAACGGCGTCCGCGGCATGGCGTTGAACCTTGAAGTCGATAATGTCGGCGTCGTCATTTTCGGCTCCGACCGCGACATCAAGGAAAGCCAGACGGTGAAGCGCACCGGCGCCATCGTCGACGTGCCGGTCGGCAAGGAGCTGCTCGGCCGCGTCGTCGACGCGCTCGGCAATCCGATCGACGGCAAGGGCCCGATCAACGCGACGCGTCGCTCACGCGTCGACGTCAAGGCCCCCGGCATCATTCCACGCAAATCAGTGCATGAGCCGATGGCGACGGGCCTCAAGGCCATCGACGCCCTGATCCCGATCGGGCGCGGTCAGCGCGAGCTGATCATCGGCGATCGTCAGACCGGCAAGACCGCCGTTGCGCTCGACGCTATCCTCAACCAGAAAGCCGCGAACCAGGGCACGGACGAAAGCGCAAAACTCTATTGCGTCTATGTCGCGGTCGGGCAGAAGCGCTCGACCGTCGCCCAATTCGTGAAAGTGCTGGAAGAAAGCGGCGCGCTGGAATATTCGATCATCGTCGCGGCGACCGCCTCCGATCCGGCCCCGATGCAGTTCCTGGCGCCATTCTCAGGTTGCGCCATGGGTGAATATTTCCGTGATAATGGCATGCACGCTCTGATCGTCTATGACGATCTCTCGAAGCAGGCCGTCGCCTACCGGCAAATGTCGCTTCTTCTGCGTCGCCCGCCGGGCCGCGAAGCCTATCCCGGCGATGTTTTCTATCTGCATTCGCGCCTTCTCGAGCGCGCCGCCAAGCTGCGCGACGCCAACGGCGCCGGTTCGCTGACGGCGCTTCCGGTCATCGAGACGCAGGCGAACGACGTGTCCGCCTATATTCCGACGAACGTGATTTCGATCACCGACGGCCAGATCTTCCTTGAGACCGATCTTTTCTACCAGGGCATCCGCCCGGCGGTGAACGTCGGCCTTTCGGTGTCGCGCGTCGGTTCCGCCGCGCAGACGAAAGCGATGAAGAAGGTCGCCGGCAAGATTAAGGGCGAACTGGCGCAATATCGCGAAATGGCCGCGTTCGCGCAGTTCGGCTCCGATCTCGACGCGACGACGCAGCGCCTTCTGGCGCGTGGATCACGCCTCACAGAGCTTTTGAAGCAGCCGCAATTCTCGCCGCTCAAAATGGAAGAGCAGGTGATCGTGATCTACGCCGGAGTCAACGGCTATCTCGACGCCCTGCCGGTCAACCGCGTGCGCGCCTTTGAAGACGGGCTTCTCGCTCTGGTGCGCACGAGCCACGCCGACCTGCTCGATACGATCCGCACATCGAAGGATCTTTCCGACGCTTTAGCCGCGCAGCTGAAGTCGATCGTCGAGACCTACGCCAAGAACTTTGCTTGAAGACCTTCGCGTGAAGCATCAAGCGACCTTTGGACATAGTCAGGCGGATATGCCATGCCCTCGTTGAAGGATCTGCGAAACCGGATCGCCTCGGTCAAGGCGACGCAGAAGATCACCAAAGCCATGCAGATGGTGGCGGCGGCGAAACTGCGACGCGCTGAAAATGCGGCGGCGGCGGCGCGGCCCTACGCCGAGCGGATGGAGCAGGTGCTGGGCTCGCTCGCCGCCTCGATAAGCCCCGGATCGCCGGCGCCGCAGCTTCTTGCCGGCAGCGGCCGCGACGGCGTTCATCTGCTTGTCGTCTGCACGGCCGAGCGCGGCCTGTGCGGCGGCTTCAACGCGTCGATCGCCCGGCTGGCCCGCGACGCCGCCGTCTCGCTGATCGGTCAGGGCAAGACGGTGAAGATCATCTGCGTCGGCAAGAAGGGTCATGATATCCTGCGCCGGCAATTCGAGCGCGAGATCATCGAACTCGTCGATCTGCGCGGCGTCAAGACGCTGGGGTTCGATAACGCCGACGCGATCGGCCGCAAGATCGTCTCGCTTTTCGAAGCCGGCGAATTTGACGTCTGCACGCTTTTCTTCGCTCGTTTCAAGAGCGTGATTTCGCAACTTCCGACGGCGCTGCAACTGATCCCGCTGAACGTCAGCGGGGAAGGGCGGGCGGCCGAGCCGCAGGCGGTCTACGATTATGAGCCTGGCGAAGAGGAAATTCTGACGACGCTTCTGCCGCGCAATGTGTCGATCCAGGTTCTGCGCGCCCTCCTCGAGAACGCGGCTTCCGAACAAGGCGCGCGCATGAGCGCGATGGACAACGCCTCGCGCAACGCGGGCGAAATGATCAAGAAACAAACGATGCAGTATAACCGCTCCCGTCAGGCGATGATCACGAAAGAACTGATCGAGATTATTTCTGGCGCCGAAGCGCTTTGAGCATCCAGGACAGCAAGAGGACGAACCATGGCTGACGCCGCAACCAACACGCCCACAGGCCACGTCACGCAGGTCATCGGCGCCGTCGTCGACGTTAAATTCGACGGTCATCTGCCGGAAATCCTCAACGCGCTGGAGACCGACAACGGCGGCAACCGCCTTGTCCTCGAAGTCGCCCAGCATCTCGGCGAAAACTCGGTGCGCTGCCTCGCCATGGACGTCTCGGAAGGCCTGACGCGCGGCCAGCCCGTGCGTGACACCGGCGCACCAATTATGGTGCCGGTTGGAGCAGGCACCCTTGGCCGCATCATGAACGTGATCGGCGAGGCGGTCGACGAGGCCGGGCCGATCCAGGCAAGCGATCATCGCGCGATTCACCAAGAGGCGCCAACCTATGCCGAGCAGGCGACGGAAGCGCAGATTCTCGTGACCGGCATCAAGGTTGTCGATCTTCTGGCGCCCTACGCCAAGGGCGGTAAGATCGGCCTCTTCGGCGGCGCGGGCGTCGGCAAGACCGTGCTGATCATGGAGCTCATCAACAATGTCGCCAAGGCGCATGGCGGTTATTCCGTCTTCGCGGGCGTCGGCGAGCGTACGCGCGAAGGCAATGACCTTTATTACGAAATGATCGAATCCAAGGTGAATCTCGATCCGCGCGAGCATGGCGGTTCGGCCGAGGGATCGAAATGCGCCCTTGTCTATGGCCAGATGAGCGAACCACCGGGCGCCCGCGCGCGCGTCGCGCTTACCGGACTGACGGTCGCCGAGGATTTCCGCGATCAAGGCCAGGACGTGCTGTTCTTCGTCGATAATATCTTCCGCTTCACCCAGGCCGGTTCGGAAATGTCGGCTCTGCTTGGCCGCATTCCTTCGGCGGTCGGTTATCAGCCGACGCTCGGCACCGACATGGGCGCGCTTCAGGAGCGCATCACCACAACGACCAAAGGTTCGATCACCTCGGTGCAGGCGATTTACGTCCCCGCCGACGATTTGACCGATCCGGCGCCGGCGGCCACCTTCGCCCATCTTGACGCGACGACCGTGCTGTCGCGCTCGATCGCTGAAAAGGGCATCTATCCCGCCGTTGATCCGCTGGATTCGACCTCGCGCATGCTGTCGCCCCTCGTCGTCGGCGAAGAACACTATGGCGTCGCGCGTCAGGTGCAGCAGATCTTGCAGCGCTATAAGGGCTTGCAGGACATCATCGCCATTCTCGGCATGGATGAATTGTCGGAAGAAGACAAGCTGACCGTCGCCCGCGCGCGCAAGATCGAACGCTTCCTGTCTCAGCCGTTCCATGTCGCGGAAGTTTTCACCGGCTCCCCCGGCAAGCTGGTGTCGCTGGCCGACACGATCAAGGGCTTCAAGGGGCTCGTCGAGGGCAAATACGATCATTTGCCGGAAGCGGCGTTCTATATGGTCGGCTCAATCGACGAGGCGATCGAGAAGTCGCAGCGCCTCGCGGCGGAAGCCGCCTGACGGTCACCATCGCAATCGGCCGCGCGGCGGATCATTCCGCGCGGCGCTTTTTGAGCCGCGGGTCGCATTAGATCGGCGGAAATCAATGTCAGGGACGCGCAATGGCGGACTTTCATTTCGAACTCGTGTCGCCTGAAAAGCTGATGTTTTCGGGCGAGGTGCAGGCTGTCGTCGTGCCCGGAACCGAGGGTCAGTTTACAGTCCTCAAGGATCACGCGCCGCTCATGTCGACGCTGAAGCCCGGCGTGATCGACATCGAGGAATCCCGGACGAACAAGCTGCGGTTTTTCGTTCGCGGCGGCTTCGCCGACGTGTCGCCCGCGGGCCTCACGATTTTGGCGGAACAGGCCATCCCGCTCGACGAAGTCGACGCGGCCAAGATCGCGTCTGATATCAAAGACGCGGAAGAAGACGTCGCCGACGCGAAGAATGACGAGAGTCGCCGCCTTGCGGCCGAAAAGCGTGATCAACTCCTCGAGCTCAGAGACGCTCTCAAGATCTGATTGGCTGCGCGGACAAGCCGCCTGGCCTCGGATCTGCCAGGGCGGCGCCGTCATCGAGCGCGCGCGCTGGCGGCGACGGTAAAGGGACGCCCGTCCTCACTGCGGCGAACATGATCCGCGCTGCGGTGGGCCTATGTCTTGAAATCCAGCGCATCCTCCTTATCGCCGATCATCGCCACCAGGCGGGGCACGTCGACGAGGGTCAGCGCGCCGCGCCCGCGCCGCACGAGCCCCTCGCGCTCCATTGCGCTCAATTCCTTGGTGACGGTTTCGCGGCGGGTGCTGATGCGCCCGGCAAGATCCGCGTGGATGGGAGGAGGCGAGACGATCGCTTCTCGAGGATCTGCGCGATTTGCCCGCGAGAGCCGCAGCAGCTCTGTGATCAGCCGTTCTCGAATAGCGAGAGTCGTGAATTCATTCACTCGGTTGGCCAGCATGCGAACCTGCCCGGTGATGAAGCGGAGCAGGCGAAGGCTGACATCGGGGTGGCTCGTGACCGTTTCGATGAATGTCGTGGCCGTCATTTTTGCGATCGTCGCATCGGTGATGGCAAGAATACTGGCGGACCGCGTCTGGCCATCGATCGCGGCGAGTTCGCCGAAAAATGCGCCGGCCTCGATATCGCGCAGGATCGTCTCACGGCCGGAAATCGACCGGATCATCACGCGAGCGACGCCGGTGATGAGAAAAAAGACGTCCGTGCTCTCGTCCTGATAGTCGATGATCCATTCCTTGGCCCGCGCGCGCCGCCAGATACAGCGTGTGTCGAGCCGGGCGATGATGTCTGGCGGCAGGGAGTGGAAAAGTTCGACGCGCGCGAGCGTTTCAGATGGCCTGATGGTGGTCATGTCAATTGGCCTCCTGCGCGATCAGATGATCGAGATCGTCTTTCGTGCGAAACACGATCAATTCGATTTGCCTGGAGACGCTACGGATCTGCACGCGGCGGGTCTCGACCGGCGGCATCGCAAAGCCTGCGCGCTCGACCATCTCGCGCGAGAGAATCATTGTGCATTTCAGCTCCTTGGTGAGGCTCTCGAGCCGTGACGCGATATTGCCGACCTCACCAAGAAACTGCGCCGTCTGCCGGCTCTCCAGGGCGCCGACGACGGCAAGACCGAGATGGCAGCCGGCGCCGAAACGCAGCGGGAAATCGAAGGCGGACTCGAATTCGGTGCTGAGCGCGTCCAGCGTTCTCCACAGCTCCTGGAGCGCGAAAATCGCTGCGCGGGATGCAGATCGCGCGTCACGGTCGCCACCGAAAAAACTCATGACGCCATCGCCGGCGATGCTGGTGACATGGCCGCCGCTCGCTTCGACCGCATGGCAAACCGCGCCTACATAACGATCAATGACATAGAATGCGTCATAGGGGAGGCGTCCGTCGGCGAGTTTGGTCGAATCGCGCAGATCGATGAAAAGAGCCGCGATCTCATGTTCCGTTGATGCGCTGAGGTTGGCGGCGAGCGCTTTTGTCCCCCATCGCCCGAGAGTAAGAAGCGGCGTGACGTCGACGTCTTCATGCGGCCTTACCTGACACGCCAGTCGAATATTGGTCTCGGCCTGGATCGCGGCGAGGGTGTTGGCTTCCGCCACATTGGGCGAAGGCAGCGTTTCGAGGCCAGCCCGGACGCGCACGCGGCAGGTCGAGCAGCGTCCACGGCCGCCGCACATCGACATATGCGAGACGCCGGCCCAGCGGCTCGCTTCGAGAATCGAGAAGCCGCGCGGCACCACGGCCTGCTTGCCGTCAGGGTAGGTCACCGTCACGGCGCGATAGCGCCGCTGCAGCCATTCCCGCAAACCATGACCCGCGAAGACCGCGCCGACGAGGCCGATGTAGACAAGAATCGACAACTCGCCAATCTTGGCGAGCATCGCTGCTTGAGCCGGGCTCTGAAGGTTGAACGAGGCGAGAAAATTCCGATCCTGCGCGGCGGTCGCATCGAAATCATGACCCGCGTCGATGATGCCGCTGATGGCGAGAAGCGGAATCACGGTCGCGAGGGCAGCGAGAACCGGCATCCATTTCGGATACCAGGGCTTGAAGCGCATCGCGCTGCGCAGCCCGATACAGCCGTGGATCCAGAGCACGAGCAGCAAAAGGAATTGCCGCGGCACGCCGACAAAGGGCGACAGATGCCAATAGCGATAGATCAGCCATGGGTAGCTTTCGGGTAGGCCGAATAGAAAATGACCGACGCGGACATTCACCGCGTGAAGGATGATGAGCGGTGGAATCGACAGGCCGAGGAGGATTTGCGCGAGTTCGGCTGGTGGAATCCGCAGATGACGGCGGCGATAGATCGCGAAGAGGCCGAGGCTGCCATGCGTCAGCAGCGACCCGTAGAGCAGTGTCTGGCCGACATAGGTTCGCCACGGCCATAAGAGCACGAGCCTGATCGCCTCCATCGTTGGGAGGCGCAGCACGCCGCAGGCGTGGTTCAGAAAATGAGTCGTCGCGAAACTGAACAGGATAAGGCCGGTCGTCATACGGAGCGTTCGCTCCACCGGCGGAAAGCGGGACGCCTTGACGGGGGCGCCCTCTATTGCTTCTGGGGCCTGCGTCACGCGCATCATCCTCCATCATACTCGGGGCGGTTTCCGCATTCGCCGGCAATGGCCGCGCATGCGCGGCCAAGTTGGATTGCAAGCGCCGGTTCCTGCCCTCGAGAAAGTGTAGGAGAAGCGATCGCCGGTATCCAGCGGGGAAAGTGGAAATCCGCCGCCGCGACGGCGTGCGGACTTCCGCATGATCGTGGAGGGGCGCCACGGCCCGGGGCTTGCCCGCGATCTTCGCCGGGCGGAAAGCAAAATCGCTGATCTTGACCTTTGCGCCTTTGACGCCGCCGTTCGCGCGAAGCTGCTCAGCTTCCGGGGTTTTGGTCAAAAGGACGCGGCCGTCGCGTTCAAGATGATTTTACCGGCTCCAACTTCTTGCAAAATGCTGTAGATCGTCGGTTCGTTTTCGTAAACCGCAAGGATTTTCGCCCGGATGGCGCCTCCTCTTCTGCTGCTGCAGGACATTTCACTGACCCTTGGCGGGCGGCCCCTCCTTGAAAGCGCGGAGCTGTCCGTTTCGGCGGGCGAGCGTCTTTGTCTTGTTGGCCGTAATGGCTCCGGGAAATCGACTCTTTTAAAAATCGCAGCGGGGCTTCTCGAAGCCGACGGCGGGACGCGCTTCATGCAGCCGGACGCGAGCGTGCGCTATCTGCCGCAGGAGCCGGATCTTTCCGCCTTCCCCACCGCCTTCGCTTATGTCGAGGCGGGACTCGGTCCGCTCGATGATCCCTATCGGGCAAGACAGCTCCTGAACGAGCTCGGCCTCAGCGGCGACGAGGAGCCGGCGCGACTTTCCGGCGGCGAGGCGCGTCGCGCGGCGCTGGCGCGGGTGATGGCGCCGGAGCCCGACATTTTGCTGCTCGACGAGCCGACGAACCATCTCGATCTGCCCGCCATCGAATGGCTCGAGGCCGAACTCAAGGGGCTGCGTTCGGCGCTCGTCATCATCAGTCACGACCGGCGTTTTCTGCAAAATCTGTCGCGCAGCACGGTCTGGCTCGATCGCGGCCGCACGCGAACGCTGGCGCGCGGCTTTTCCGAATTCGAGGCCTGGCGCGATCAGGAACTCGAAGAAGAAGAGCGCCAGCAGCACAAGATCGACCGCAAGATCGTCGCCGAGGAGCATTGGCTGCGCTATGGCGTGACAGCGCGCAGAAAACGCAACCAGAAGCGACTCGCCGGACTGAACACGATGCGCAGCGAGAGGCGCCAGCGCCAGGCCGCGACAGGCGACGTCAAGCTCGTCGCCACGGAAGGCAAGGTTTCCGGCAAGCTCGTCATCGAAGCCGAGGCGATCTCGAAATCTTTCGGCGAACGTCCCATCGTTCAGAATTTCTCGATGCGTCTTTTGCGTGCAGACCGGCTCGGCGTTATCGGCGCCAATGGGGCAGGGAAGACGACGCTCATCAATTTGCTGACCGGCGCGCTTTCGCCGGATTCGGGCCATGTCCGCCTCGGCGCAAATGTCGAACTGGCGACGCTTGATCAGGGCCGCGCGAGCCTTGATCCCGACACCATATTGAAGGACGCGCTGACCGGCGGGGGCAGCGACTTCGTCGAGATCAACGGCGAACGCAAACATGTCATCGGCTATATGAAGGATTTTCTTTTCGGGCCGGAGCAGGCGCGAACGCCGATCGGGCGGCTGTCCGGCGGCGAGCGCGGGCGGCTGATGCTCGCCCGTGCGCTGGCGCGGCCCTCGAACCTTCTCGTTCTCGACGAGCCGACGAACGACCTTGATCTTGAGACGCTCGATCTTCTGCAGGAAATGCTCGGCGACTATAAGGGCACGTTGCTGATCGTCAGCCATGACCGCGATTTTTTGGATCGCGTCGCGACCTCGGTCCTGCTCGCGGAGGGCGGCGGCCATTGGATCGAATATGCGGGCGGCTATTCCGATATGGTGGCGCAGCGGGGCTCCGGCGTCGGAACGGCGCCGATCACCGCCGCCAGCTCCGGAGCAAAGCCCAAAGCCGCGCCGCAGCCTCGCGCGGAAAAACCGGCCGGAAAACCGCGCTTGAGCTTTAAGGAAAGGCACGCGCTTGAAACCTTGCCGGCGCGCATGGAGGGGCTTCGCGAACAGATGGCGAAGTTGAAAGCCCTGCTCGACGATCCGGAGTTTTACGCGCGCGACCCGTCGAGGTTCGCGCAGGTCTCAGCCGCTTTCGCCAAGGCCGAAGCTGAGCTGCTGACCGCGGAGGAGGATTGGCTCGCGCTGGAAATCCGTCGCGAGGAGATCGAAGGGTAGAGTTAGCCGCCCTCGGCGTTGCGCCAGCCGCGGCTTGGCGCGCAATGCTCCGTCAGGTCCATTTGCGGTCAGCGGTAAAGCACACATTCAGCCAAAGCGGCGCGCCTCCTTCCCCGATCTCGGAGGCGATTTCTTCGCGGATCTTGTCCAGCGCCTCGACCCCGCCGATCGGAAAGCTCGCGGGGGCGATGATATGCGCGTCGATGAAGCGGGCGCGGCCGGTCTTGGCGACATAGCTGGTATAGCCTTGAAATCCGTGGCGGTTTGTCACCGCGTCGAGAATTCTGCGTACGTCCGCGTCAAGATCGGGCGGCGCGACCAGAAAAATCTCACGCAGCGCCCGCCAGACGGAAAACATGGGGATCGGCGCAAGGCTCAGCGTGACCGCGATCAGAATGGCCGGATCGGCGAAGGGAGCGAGGTGGCGATAGCCAGCGCGTTCGAGAGCCATCGCGCCAAGGAAGCTCGCGAGCAAAGCGAGGCTCAGCGCGCCTCCCATCAAGAATCCGCGCGCGTCAACGCGCAGGAGGTCGGAATCGAGCGTCTCGCTCGCCCGGCGCATCCGGCGCGCCATGACGAGGCAGGCGGCGCTGACAAGGATCGCATAGATGGACGCAGGGCCGAAATCGAGCCTATGGCCCCCCTGAATCAAAAGGCCGACCGCGTCCAGGAACGCATAGATGCAGGAGAGTGACAGGATGGTTCCGTTGAAGGCCGCAACCATAGGCTCGAAATGCCAGTAGCCGAACTGAAAGCGACGGCTGCCTTCGCGCGTCAGCAGTTTGGAGACGATGAGGGCGAGGCCCGTCATGGCGACGTCGACAATCGAATAAACGCCATCGAACAGAATCGACCGCGAGCCGATGGCGAGGCCGGCGCTGACGCCGATGAGGCCAAGGACAAATGTCACGGCGATCGAAAGCCGCAAAAGATTCTGTTCGGCGCTCGTGTTGATAGGCTCTGGGCTCTCGCTCATGCGTCCTCGTTCGGGGATTGCCGCCTTGCGCTGCCGACGCACTCTACTCAGGTGACCGGCGGCCGCATTGCGCATGTGAACATGCGGCGGATTTGAATGAATCTTCGCAGCTTCGCGCAAGCTTTGCCCCGTAATGTTGAGATCTCGCTAGGCTGTTAAGAGAGAATCACATGTCGATTTCCGCACTCAACGCGACGTCAAACACAATTTATACGCCGCCGACGCAGACTGTTTCCGCCAATGCGCAAGCGGCGGACGGAGATTATAAAGCGCCGGCCGCCGGGCGGGTCAAAGATAGCGACGGGGATTACAAAACCATCACTCATGCCTCGACGCCGCCGATATCAAGCGCCGCGTCGCAGGCGCTGAGCGCGCTCAAGAACGGCGGCTGAAGCGCGAGTCTGATCGCCGTAATCTTTTACAAGCAAACCATTCGATAAACTCATGCGGTGGACACCGCACGGTCCATCGCGTGAGCATGCGCCGCCGGCCGCCGCATGTTCCAAAACGCCGGCGCGCCGCCGAGGCGATCGCGGCCTTCGCGGCGCCGCTTGCTGGAGCCACGCCATGCCGCGGCCGCCGCATTTTGCGCTTTCGCTCCTTCTTGCTTGGCTCGTGGCATCTCTATAAGCTTGGATCAGACCATCCTGCCGATGATCGCGCGGATGGGTCACCGACCAAGCACATAAGAGTGGCTCGCATGTCTGATTCGATTATCCAAAAAATCGATGCTGCGCCGGCGCGTCCGCTGCTGCCGGACCGGCTTGTGTCCGGATATGAGGCGTTCCTCGGCGGCCGGTTCGCGCGCGAACAGGATCGCTTCCATCATCTCGCCGAGAAAGGGCAGAACCCTCGCATTCTCCTGATTGGATGTTGCGATTCACGGGTCTCTCCGGAGGTGATTTTCGACGCCGGCCCGGGCGAGATTTTCGTTGCTCGCAACGTCGCCAATCTGGTGCCCCCCTATTCGCCCAACGATGATCTGCACGGCACGTCGGCGGCGCTCGAATACGCGGTGCTCGGACTGCGCGTCGAGCACATCGTAATCCTCGGCCACGCGCGTTGCGGCGGCGTCCGTGCGTATGCGGAAGCCGATTTCGATCCCTACCAGAAGCCCCTATCGGCAGGTGATTTCATCGGAAAATGGATTAGCCTGATCGCGCCGGCGGCCGCAAAAATCGGTCCGGCCGCGGAGCCTCTCGACGAATATTCCGAACGTCTGGCTCTCGCTTCAATCATCCAGGGCCTCGCCAATCTTCGCACCTTTCCGGCGATTGCAACGCTCGAAAAGCGCGGCCTCCTCACGCTTCACGGCGCCTATTTCGGCATCCTTGAAGGCAAGTTGCTGGCGCTCGATGAAGCAGCCGGAAAATTCTTGCCGGTCTCGCAGGACGCCCACGCCGCCGCGCTTTCCGAACCACGATTCTAGAGCATGATGCCGGAAAGTTGCAGACTTTTCGGATCCACATCATCCATTGAAACAAAAGGCTGAGAGAGCCCAATGCCCGCTGCTTGAATGCATTTCTGTTCTCAGGCCGGATGACTTTGGACGCAATCGCGCCGCGACTCCGTCCAAAGGCTCAATCCATCTCTTATCAATAAGTTAGCATGACGCCGAAAAAAGGCTTTCCACGTTTTGGCCTCGCGCTCCGCCGCGCCGCCAAGGCGCAGGCCGAAAACTTCTGTTGCGCGCTCACGCGAAGGAGTTCATTTTATCGTGACGATTTGACGCCCCGGAGAGGACGCAAAGCCAAAAACGTTCGGAAGGAGACCCAAAATGACAATCGCTCGCATTCTTGCAGAGAAGGGCCGGAACGTGAGCACCACCCAGCCCCATCGGACGCTCTCCGAGGCGCTGGAGGTTCTGACAGCCAAAAATATCGGCGCCCTCGTGGTATCCGACGCGGAAGGCAGGGTTCTCGGTATCTTGTCCGAGCGCGATATCGTCCGGGCGATTGGCAGGGCCGGCGCGAGCGCGCTCAATGACGTCGTTTCGAAACATATGACCGCGCGGGTCACGACCACCACCGACAGCGAGTGCGTTGTCGCGGCGCTGGAAAAGATGACCAAGCAGCGTTTCCGTCACCTTCCTGTCGTCATGGACGGCACGCTGGCAGGCCTCGTCTCCATCGGCGATCTGGTCAAGTATCGCCTCGAGGAAATGGAGCGCCAGACCCAGGCGATGAAGGAATATATCGCCACGGCTTGACGGCGCGCTATCGCGGCCAAGCCCATGGAGGCCACGCTGCGCCTTAGCGTGGCTGACAGGCGCTTTGTCCGCGCGCAGTAAATCACCCATTGGGCGGCGACAGAACCAGATGTCCTACTATGAATGGTCCTGGCTCGCAGTCGGCGCCTATGCGGTGCATATCCTGGAGGAATTTGCGCTCGACTGGCGAAACTGGGCGCGGGCCGTCATCAAGCTGCCGGTGGAATGGAGCGATTTTTACGTCACCAACGCCGTCGTCATCGTTCTTGGCGTCGTTCAGGCGCAACTTTCCACATCGCTTCCGGTCCTTTTTCTCGCCTACGCCGCGCTGATGCTGATCAACGCCACATTTTTTCATGTGCTGCCGATGATCGTGACCGGCGGGCGGTTCTCTCCGGGAGTCGTGACGGCTGTGTGCCTTTTCTGTCCGATCGGCCTCGGCTCCTTCCGCCAAGCCGGGACCGATGGCGATTTGAGCGCCGGCGTCGCCTTCGCGGCGGTCACGATGGGAGCCGCTTTGATGGCTTTTCCGATCATCCTGCTGCGAGCGAAGTCGCGGCCTTATTTCAGGCAGACAGTCTGAATGCTCGCCAGACTATGGCGCGGACTCCTCGCCGCGTGGCGTCAGAGCGATAAATTCAGAGATCTCGGGGATGGCGCGTCGCGCCGCCTCGCGACCCATCTCGATCAATTCGTCAGCGCGGTGAAAGTCAAACAGACCAACCCTGCTGACCCGCGCGTTGATGATGACGTCCGGCGGATCGCCTGCGAGACGAGAGCGGGAAATACGCCCTTGCGCTATATTGAACGCGTCCATCATGGCGCTGCCGATCCCCGGCGCGCCATCCTCCCGTTTGCCGAAATGACGGCGGTGACTGCCGCGGAAAGCGCCAAAAAACCCGCCTCTCCTGGGCAGCTCTTCGACGGCGACGGTAAATTCCTCGAGCGTCGGCTCAAGCGAGAGCCGGTCATCAATCACCGTCGCGCGAAATCCATTATCGCCGATCAAATTGACGGCGATGACGATTTCGGCGCCGAGCGCGCGACAGACCGTGACCGGCACAGGATTGACGAGGGCGCCGTCGAAAAGCCAGCGTCCATTGATGCGGACCGGCTCAAAAATGCCGGGCAGCGCATAGGAGGCGCAGATCGCCTCGACCGCGTCGCCCTTGGTCAGCCAGATTTCGTGGCCGGTGCCGACTTCGGTCGCGACGGCGGCGAACCCCTTGCCGAGATCTTCGAGCCGGCGCCCGCCAAGCGCCTGGTGGAGCCGGCGCTTCAGATGCCCGCCGGCGAGCAGGCCAACGCCGGAAAATGACACGTCCATCATGCCGAATACGGTCTTTTTTGTCAGGCCCCGCGCGAATGTCTCGACATGTTCCAGCTTGCCTGCCGCGTA
The DNA here is from genome assembly GCF_901905185.1 of Methylocella tundrae. Classification (GTDB taxonomy): domain Bacteria; phylum Pseudomonadota; class Alphaproteobacteria; order Rhizobiales; family Beijerinckiaceae; genus Methylocapsa; species Methylocapsa tundrae. The sequence continues at coordinate 93,058 of NZ_CABFMQ020000046.1, read as the reverse complement.
GCAGCCCCCGACCACAGCTCCGATCGAGGTCCCTGCGACGACGTCCGGGTGAATTCCATGTTCGCGAAGCTCCAGCATGACGCCAATATGGGACCAGCCGCGCGCCGCGCCCGCGCCGAGCGCCACGCCGACCGAAGGCCGCGTCTGTAGCTTGACCGATAACGGCGCATCGACACCGCCCGGATGGTTAGGCCGCCTGCGCGGATCGGGAAGCATTTTGTTCAATCTCTCGCTCCTCGTGAAGTAGAACGCGGCATTAACGAACGCGCGGCCACACAGACAAAATGCGGCGCTGGAGCAGAACGGTTTAGGACACTTGAGTGTTTCGCTCCGGAAGTTGACAATTGTTGAACAAAAGCGCGCTTGGGCGCTTCTTCAGAGCTGACGCCGCCTTGCCGACGAAGAGAAGACCCATTTGGCGGGATTGCCCCGAGCAGCCGCGCGGCGGCGGCTCGTCATGCGCGCGGCTCAAGCATGAACCGGTTCGATGGCCGCCCGACCTGCGAACCCTCGGGCAAGGAGGAGAACGACGGCCACGGCCCAGCGTTAGACCGGCGCGCCCGTCCGCGCCAGTTGCGCGAACAGAAGAAGGATCACGATCAGGCCGAGAAGCGCATAAGCGAGATAAACCTTTTTCAATGGCCCCTCCCTTAACAGGCGGCGCTTTCGGCCGGCAAAATTGATTATATCCTGGATCGATGCGATCTGGCGCAATGCTTTTGGCGCGTCGAGCGGATCGACGACCGCCATTCCACGCGCCCGACCAGTCACGCTAATCGAAGACGAGAACCGCGCCGCCATCGCGGCTTACGACCTTGCGGTAGAAGCACGAGCGCCGGCCCGTATGGCAGGCGCCGCCGTCGCCGCCGGCCTCAACGCTCAGCAATAAGGCGTCCTGATCGCAGTCCGTCCTGATTTCCGTTATTTTCTGCGTTTGCCCGGATGTCGCGCCTTTGCGCCAGATTTCCTGCCGCGAACGCGACCAATAATGCGCTTCGCCCGTTACAAGCGTCAGGCGCAAGGCCTCGGCATTCATATGGGCGATCATCAGAATTTCGCCGTCGGCGGCCGCGCGCGTCACACAGACGATCAGCCCGTCGGAGCCAAAACGCGGCGTGAACGCGGTCCCTTCCTCAAGATCGAATTTCGCGCCCTGTCCTTTGGCGCCGATCGGAGTTGGCGATGGAGCGGGAGGGGTCGCCGTTGAACGCTCGCCGGTCATGTCGCCGCCCTTTCAGTCTTGCCTGCATCGCCAAAAAATGCGCGGCAGGGAAAAGCATCTTCCGCGCAACAGGACTATAGGCCGGGCGGCGCCAGCCGAACACGGCCCACAAAAAAAAGCCTTGAGATTTTGAGCTTATTTGCCGTGCCGCAGCATGGTGAGGAAGCGTGCCTGCTCGGCCGGATCGTCGCGGAAGACGCCGGTAAACTGGGTGGTGATGGTCTGAGCGCCCTGTTTGCGGACGCCGCGCATCGACATGCACATATGCTCGGCCTCGATCATGATCGCGCAGCCTCGCGGACGCAGATGAAGGTCGATCGCGCCGATGATCTGGGCCGTCAGCGCCTCCTGCGTCTGCAGGCGCCTGGCGAACACATCGACGAGGCGCGCAAGCTTGGAAAGCCCGACGACGCCCTCTTCGGAAGGGTAATAAGCGATATGGGCCACGCCGACGAAAGGCACCACATGGTGCTCGCAATGCGACGAGAATGGGATGTCGCGCACGAGGATAATGTCGTCATAGCCGTGCACTTCCTCGAAGACGCGCGCAAGCACCGAGGTGGGATCCTCGCGGTAACCGGAGAATAATTCTTCGTAGGCTTTGACGACCCGAGCCGGCGTATCGACCAATCCCTCGCGCGTCGGGTCGTCGCCCGCCCAGCGCAACAGCACGCGGACGGCGGCTTCGGCCTCCTCCCGCGTCGGGAGGAGCTCCCGCGCTGAATTGTCGCGCTGGGGCTGAGAACGTTCGACCAAGGACTTAACCACGGCATCCATGTGGCGCCTCCAAAAGCATCAATAATTGTCCCTTGCATCCCATCTGACATAGAGGGAGCGTCGCATCCGACTAAAGAGGGACGGCCTCTGCAGCCGGATGCGCCGAGCGGACGTTAGCCCGGGAGGATCGCTTGGAAATGCGCCAAATCTCGTCGCATAACCCTGACACACCTATATAGTATGCGTTGCCCGCCGTCACCCGCACCTTTATTCCGCGTAGGACCATGCTGACAGAAATATACAACAGTCGAATCCTGGAGCTTGCGGGAAACATTCCGCGGCAAGGCCGGCTCGCGGCGCCGAGCGCCTCGGCGAAAGCGCATTCGAAACTGTGCGGCTCAACCATTATTGTCGATGTCGTCATGGATGGCGGCAAGATCGTGGATTTCGCGCATGACGTGAAGGCGTGCGCGCTGGGGCAGGCGGCGGCCTCGATCATGGCGCGCCATGTGATCGGCTCGACCGCCGCCGAGATCCGCGCCCTGCGCGACCAGGTTCGCGCCATGCTCAAGGAAAATGGCGCGCCGCCAAACGGTAAGTGGTCGGAAATTGCTGCGCTCGAGCCGGTGCGGGACTATAAGGCGCGGCATGCATCGACTCTTCTGACCTTCGAGGCGACGCTCGATTGCGTCAATCAGGTCGAGGCGGCGCAAGCTGAAAATCGTTAAATGACCCGCCCGAGATCCTGTCTAGATTCATTTGAGGAGCTGCGCGGAAGGGGCGGCGCTTTAGCTCAATTACCGACTGGTAAGAACGGCAGATCGAGATTGAAAGAGTGGGCCACGATCAGGCCGCCGGTATACTGGTTCAGCGAGCCGAGATTGTTCGGCACCGGGCTTGCCGCCGCGCTGCTCACGAGACGATTATAGCCGCCGAATACGGTCGCGCTCCAGGTTGGCGTGAAGTCGTATTTGATCGAGCCGAGCACCCCGACCGACGTCAAGCCGCCATAGGCCTGATAAGGCGTCACTTTCCCATTGAGGAGAGCCTGATAGGGCGTGACCGAGAAATAAGCGTTCATGAATTGCGTGTCGCCCAGCTGCAGGCGCGGGCCGAGCGCCAGCGTGAAGCCGTTCCACTTCTGGATCGCGTCGAAGGCGATATTCGCGTCTATGCCATCATGGCCATTGACGCCCTGGCGTATTTCACCGCGGGCGCGGAAATGCTCCGTGTACCAGAGTTCGCCGAAAATGCCGAGCTCCAGAGTCCAGTCGACATTCGGCAGTCCGTAGAAGGCGCCATTGCCGTTGCTCAACCCTCTGTTCGGCATGACGCGACCGACGGGTCCGGCTTTGATCCAGCCATAGTCGAGCAGCGAAATGCCAAAGCCGTCGTCGGGGGAACTGAAGGGCTCGGGCTCACCGGGCCGGCGGAGAGCCAGCGTTCCAGTCGGCCATACGGTGACGGCCCGCGCGCCCGGAAAAGCGCTCTGAACCTGGGGCCCAAGCCCGACGGTGACGGTCCAGCCCGATGCCGGGGCCGGCTGCGCAAGGGTCGGCAGGTCCGCCGCGAAGACGGCCGACGTCGTTACGGACAGAAGGCTGGAGAGAGCCAGGCATTTTGAAAAAGACACGGGCGCACCGGAGGCTTTGAGTCGCAGGATCGAAGCGATACTATGAGACCAGCTCTCCGCGCCTGCCAGTGCATATCTGCCACAGTGGCGCCACGATCGTACCAAGCGAGGCGGGATTGATGCCCGAAACCCTTTTGAGACACGCTTCCACAATTGGCCGTTCAGCGGCGCGCTTCTCCATTCGCGCATACCAGCTGACGTTTTCTTCGCTGGTTGGGTCTCAATGTCGTCATTTGCCGAGCTGCTCCGCCTATGTGGACGAGGCGATCGCACGGCACGGGCTCTGGGCCGGCGGTTTCATGGGCTTCGCGCGCCTTTGCCGGTGCCAGCCGTTTGGCACGGCGGGGTTTGATCCTGTGCCGCAAGCGTTGCCGACGAACGCGCACTGGTTGCGCCCGTGGTCCTATGGGCGGTGGCGGGGACCGCTGCCGGACGCGCAAGAGCCCGACGCCAACGCCGTGAAATTATCCGGCAAGGCGCAGCTCAGCGACGGTAAGGGCGACGGCGCAGGCGTTGGAGACGTTGAGGCTCTTGATGGGGCCGCTCATATCGAGGCGCGCGACGAGGTCGCAGTTCTCGCGGGTGAGGCGGCGCAGCCCCTTGCCTTCGCCGCCAAGGACGAGCGCCAACGGACGCGTTAGCTGCGCCTCGGTGAGCGTCGTCTCGCCTTCAGAGTCGAGGCCGACGCGCAAATAGCCGATGTCGCTCAAGCTCTCCAGCGCGCGGGCGAGATTGACGACATGGACAATCGGCACATGTTCGAGGCCGCCCGACGCCGCTTTCGCCAAAACGCCGGTCATCTCTGGCGCATGGCGTTCGGTCATTACCAGCGCGTCGACCCGAAAAGCTGCGGCGGTGCGCAAGATCGCGCCGACATTATGCGGGTCCGTAATCTGATCTAGCACGAGGACGACGCCGCTTTTGGACTCTATGTCGGAGATGTCGAGCGGCTCGAACGGCCGCGCTTCGAGCATGACCCCCTGGTGGACGGCGTTGGCGCCGAGACGCCGGGAGAGGTCCTCCGCCTCGACGATGTGCACGGAAAGCCCCGCGGCCTCGATGTCAGCCGAAAGCTTTTGCGCGGCGGCCTTCGTCGCATAAATGTCGAGCAGCCGCCGTTTTCTCACGCGGAGAGCCTCGCGGACGGCATGAAAGCCATAAAGCGCCATGAGGTCCGGGGCGGGACGGCGGAAAGCGCGGGGATTTGTGGAGGCGACGTCCGGGCCGGCTGGGACGCGCGGCGCCGACGTCCGTGGCGCGTCAGGGCGTCGGGCCATTTCCGTCTCTGGCGCGGGCGGCCGCGGCGGCTTCGGGCGCGTGCGGGCCGGGCCCTTCTCGCCAAACCGTTTTATCCTGTCGCGCGTCACGTCGATGTCCGTTTGAAAAGAATGCCTCGATACGCCACTTTCCTGTCACGCTCGCTCGCCTTGCGCAATGCGCGCGCCGCGGATCAATGCGCGTGGCTTCAGATTTTAGGTTGACAGCGGCGGGCTCGGTTCGCATAAGCGCGTTCACGAAAGCTCCTGCGTGGCGGGACCTTTCTTGGGGGAGTGTCCCGAGCGGCAAAGGGGGCGGACTGTAAATCCGCTGGCTACGCCTTCGTAGGTTCGAGTCCTACCTCCCCCACCATCTGTTCGCCGCGCACGGTTTTTCCAGCGCGCTCCGGCGAGACGCCGGCGAGCCCTGAGAGGGCGACCGCACACTTCCCAAAAGCTATTTTTGACCGAATTGCCGAGTGATATTCACGCGGCGCCTCTTCAAACGAATCAGCGCTGCATGAGCCGTGTCCGCACGGCATTTACAGCGCCTTCATCGATCGGCCGGTCCGTCCGGCGAGCGCCGCGCCTGTTCCTGAGCGCGGGACCGCCTATGGATTCTCGGCGTCCTATTCAAGATAGCCGTATTTCGAATAATATTTCCGGTAATAATGATTGCCGTGATAGCGCTCGTAGCGGCTTTGGGCGCCCATATCGACCTTGTTCAGGACGACGCCGAGCAGGCGGTCATAAACGCCCTGCGCCTCCGAAAGGCCGCGCTCGACCACGTCGACCTTCGTCTTGCCCCACTCAATGACATAGACGTAGGTGTCGATGATATGGCCGGTCGTCCGGACGTCCACGATCGGAGCGACCGGCGAAAGATCGACGATGATGTAGTCATATTTCGCGCGCAGGCCGTCTATGAGGCTCTTCATCGCCGCCGAGGCGAGAATTTCATTGGTGTGGGGCAGTTTGGCCGTCGCGCCAGCGGCCAGGAAATGCAGCCGGGTCGAGGGCAATGTGGCGACAGCGGCGTCGATTGAAATATTGCCGATGACGACGTCGATCAAGCCGGGAGCGTCGGGAGTGAGCCAGCGCGAAAGGGAAGGGCTGCGCAGATCGGCGTCGACCAGGATGACGTTGCCGCCCGCGTCGGCGATGAGATGCGCCAGATTGGCGGCCAGCGTGGACTTGCCTTCATTCGGCAGAGTGGAGGTAAGGCCGATGACCTTGTGCGATTTCAAGGCCCCATTGAGGTCGGCGGCGATTTTTACCGATCGCACCGCCTCGGCGTAGCGGCCAAAGGGCGCATCGACGACATTGCGTAGAAACTCAAGGCCAGCCAGCGTTTTGTCATCGCCACCGGCCGAATCGCCGCGGGGCGAGGAGAATTTGAGCGCCGGCGCCATCGCGAGGCAATTGACGCGCAGAACATCCTCGATCTGATCGCTGGTGCGGAACACGCCGTCGGAGGCTTCCCGCAAATAAGCGAAACCGAAGCTCAGGACGCCGCCGCCGGCCAGCGCGAGCAGCAGGGTTATGAGCGTTTTCGGCGAACTCTTTTTCATCGGCGGGTACGCCGGGCTGATGAGGCGCGTTTCGCTAATCGGAACGGCGTCCTTCTGCTGCACCGCCTCCATGTAGCGCTGCAGGAAGCTGTCATAGAGGGTCCGGGCGGCGTCGGCGCTGCTGGTCAATTCGCGGAGCTGAACCTGCGCCTGACCGGAGGTCTGCGATTGCGTAACCGCGCTCGCCATGCTGTCCCTGAGACTTTGCTCGCGCGTTTTTGCGATCTCGTAATCGCTCTTGTAGCCTTCGGCGATCTTGCGCATTTCATCCGCGATGCTGTGGCGGATCTCCTGCATTTGCGTGCGCAGATTGACCGTCGCCAGATGATTGGCGCCATAACGCTGGGAGAAAATAGCTTCCTTTTGCGCGAGCTCGAGATATTGCTGACGCAGTTTGATGATCACTTCGCTCTTCAGGGCGTCCGTTATCGACGCGTCGGGGATGTCCTGCGACATCACGGCCGTAATGCGTTCGAGGCGGGCCTTAGCCTCGGCGGTCGCAGCGGCTGATAGAATGAGCTGGGAATTCAGTTCGGAAAGCTGTTGATCGTTGATCAGCATGCGGGAGGCGCTGGCGCCGCCTCCGACGGCCGCGCCAGTGTCGACGATATTGTTCTTCTTCTTGAAATCCACCACCGCGTGTTCGGCCGCGGCGGCCTGCGAGCGCAGCTCCTTGATGCGGTCCGCGAGCCACACCCCGGCGCGGCGGGCGGCCTGATATTTGGCTTCCATCTGATCATCGACGAAGGCCTCGACGAGCGTGTTGACGATCAGCGCTGATTTTTCGGGATTGAGCGAGGTGAAGCCGACGTCGATGACATAGGTGAGGCCCTCGCGCGTCACGGTCAGGCGATCGCCAAAGGCGCCCAGAGCGATCTGTTCGCGCTCGGCCTCCGACAGCGGTTTGGCCGGCGCGGCCGGAAACAGAAAGCTGAACAAGCCTTTCGACTTTTCATCGGCTGGCGGCACAAACTCCGGATCGTCGATGAGACGGAGCTTTTTGATCACCGCCAGCGCGACATTATCGGACTTCAGCATTTCGACCTGGGTCTGCACGGTCGAAGCGTCGATCTGCGCATCGCCCAATACGGATTCCTTTTCGAGCAGCTGAACCTTGTGCGTGTCTATGACCATTGAGCCCGTGGCGGTAAATTTCGGCGGCGTGTTGACCAGATACAGCACGGCGAGCGCCACGCAGCAGGTCATGATCACGACGACAATCGGGAGCTGACGCCGGACGATGCGTGTCGCGCTCTGAACCGCATCGAGGAGCGGCTCAATGACTTTTGGCGAGTCTTGGCCGGCAAGGGGGGCTCGTTTGTTGATTTGCAGCATCGGGATCAGCTCGCTATCGGCCTGGTCGGGTAACGAATTTTGATTATCATATACGAACGTTTAGCATCAAGCTGAGGCTAGTCTTGATTGAGCTAAATCGAGAACAACTGGAATAGACAAGTAACACGCTTGTCACCTTTCCAAAAACCCATGTAATCTCTCGATCAACGGATAGCCCGACCAGAACCTCAACATTCATACCGCATGGTCTGCGCGCCGTGTCATTTCACACAGCCGCGCCATGAGAGCCTTCGGCGCCACAAGCCGGAGCACTCTGTTCATAGCGTCTCATAGCGTCGTTTTGCACATGCTAACAGATCGATCCGGAATTGCAATCAAAAGAGAAATGCTAAATCTTCCGCTATAAATGATTGAGGTAATGATATGGCAATTAATTCTCCGCACATACGAAATGTAGAAATGTATCTGATCTAACAACGAAATAAGAATTTTCCAAAAAATAAAAGAAACTTCTGTCTATCGATCGCGAATTTATTGGTTGCAAACGTAAGCTTCCGCGCCAGGGAGTCCGCTATACCTGCCTCAAAGGGCTTCCCGTCGCGCACGCTGCTGTCCCGCCGCGCCATACAGAAAGAACCGCAAGATCGGCGCCATGCCTGACCCCGGCGGGCGCAGTTTCCCACTTAAAAAAGCATACGAACGCCGCCAAAGCAATCGGCTTCTTGCCTAAAGAAACGCCGCAGTATTGGCGTCGGCGCGCTCACCCACCGCCGCCTATCCTTGCCGCACCGCGCGCCAGGATCCGGCGCATTGCAGCGTCGGCGACGACCATATGCCCGTTGCGACCTTGCCTTTAACTTTGCCGGCGACAGTAGCGACTTGATTATCGCGCCGGAACGCCAGGGAGACGACGCCGCGGGGCGTAATCTCTCCCGATGCTTGCATGAAGCCGTCGGCGGGCGAGCTGACGCGTCCGCGCAAGACGGTGATCGTCCAGTGGTAGACGCTGTCGCAAGCGCCCTGATGCGTGAAAACGTCGACGGCGTAAACGCCGTCATGGCGTGCTCGCGCCGCCGACTGAACCTTTTGCGAGGCGCTGGAGATTGTGGCCTCACAACACGCGCCGGCGGTCAAAACGGCCGCAAAGAGACTGACGCCGCGGATATAGCCCACCTCAACCTCCCGTTGCACTTTCTCCAAAATCGCAGAGTTTTCGACAAAGACCAAGCGGGGCTTGGGAAAATCAAAAGCGGCGGCTGCGATCTCGGGCGCCGTCAGCTTTTATTTGATGCGGTTGCTGTCATCGGCGGGGGGCAGGGGAGTCGGGCGACGATCCTTGCCAATGGCGACGAAGACAAAAACGGCTTCGGTGACTTTGTTGACCGCCTCTTCCTCACGGTAGCGCCGCCATGCTTCGATCTTGATGCGCATGGACGTGCGGCCTTCGCTCATCAGCCGGGCATAGAGGCTGACTTCGTCGCCGACAAAGACCGGGCTGTGAAAGGTCATTCCTTCGACAGTCACGGTCGCGCAGCGGCCGCGCGCCCGTCGCGCTGCGACGCTGCCCGCCGCCAGATCCATCTGGGCCATCAGCCATCCGCCGAAGATGTCGCCGGCCGGATTGGTGTCGGCGGGCATTGCGATCGCGCGGATGACCGGAGCGTCCGCCGGCGGCTTTTCGGTCGGATCAGGCTGTCCGCCGGAGCGCGGTTTTGCATCGTCGGCTATGGTCATGATTGATCGCCTCGGTCGGATTCAAGAGTGCGAAACCGGGTTGGATAATGTCATCCGCAAGCGCGCAGCCAAAGCTCATTGAGACGGCACGGGGCAGCCCGTATCGCCTTCCTGGCATGTAAGATAGGCTTTGAGCGCCTTGACGCGGCCGGCGGTCAAAGCCGTGCGGCAGTTTTGCAGGACGGCCGGATAGATGCTCCCATCCTTCACGGCGTTGGCCGAGAAAGCGCATTCCGCGTCGCGGAATTGCAGCCATGTTCTTTGGGCCGTAATCAGAAGCTGCCTGGTCTCTTCGCTTCCTTTGAGGCGGGCTATGACGTCTCGATAGATCGCATTCAGCTCCGCGTCGGTGTTTTTGAGCGTGGCGCTGGCGCAGGCGTTCATGTCGGCCTGCGTCACGGCGCCGGCGCAGTCCTCGGCGCGGGCTGGAAAAGCCGAAAGCAAGGCTGCCGAACAGAGTAAAATCGTAACGCTGCGCATTTCCTCTCCTTGCTGGCGCGCCGTCAAACCCGGTGTGGCGCAGCCGCGGATAGTGTCGCAGCCGACGTCCCAATTCTTGGGCGCGGACTGCGCGGCGGCCGCTCCTCCCCAAATGATCAAAAGGATTGCCGCGCCGCGGCGCTTGCGATTTTCGCCATCCCGGACGCCTTTCGCACGCCGTCAATCGCCGCAAGCATAAACGCAGCCGTCCAGTGCGCAAGCGCCAACACACGTCGACGGGCGGCGCCCGCGGCGCGCGATCTCAATCGACGAGATCGAGAAAACTCCGCCCCGCGCGATCCTCCGTCTCGAGAATCCAGAGATCGGGATCGAATTTGATTTGCCGCGTAAGCTTTGCTTCGGCCTCAGCCGGATCGATCCACGGCTCGGCATGCAGTCTGGCGAACAGGCGGTCCCCGCCCTCATCCAATTCGCTTTGCGGCGCCGGCCCGAACAGCGCGGCGGCTCCGTCGAGGCGATCGACCTTGACGAAGATCGCCCCCGCCTCGGCCGCGCCACGCCGGCGCAGCACCGCGACGGCCCCCTCATGCGCGCAACGCCGCAGATAGGCGGAAACCCAGAAATCGGCGCGCAGCCTCATGTGACGTCTTGCCTGTTCTATCGGTTAGGGAAGGGAATCGAAAATTCACCTTTGCCGGATATCGAAGCGACATGTATTTGATCGGTCGCCAATTTGCCAACCAGCCCGGCTCGCCGAAGCGAAGGAGATCTCATGGCAGCGCTCGAAACCGTGCTTGACAAAATCGACGCCAATCTCGATTCCGCGCTGGAGCGGCTGTTTCAACTCATCGCCATCGAATCGGTATCGACGGACCCGGCCTTCGCGGGCGAGTGCAAGGCCGCCGCCGAGTGGCTGGCGAACGAACTGACGGGGCTGGGGTTTGAAGCCTCGGTGCGGCCGACGGCGGGACATCCGATGGTCGTCGCCCACGCCAAGGCGGCGCGGCCCGACGTGCCGCATCTTCTGTTTTATGGCCATTATGACGTGCAGCCGGCGGACCCGCTGGAGCTTTGGCAAACGCCGCCCTTCGAGGCGCGCATCGTTGAAGCGGAGACCGGCAGGCAGATCGTCGGACGCGGCGTCGCCGACGACAAGGGTCAATTGATGACCTTCATCGAGGCGGTTCGCGCCTTCAGGGAAACCGGCGATCTGCCTTGCATGATCACCATCCTGCTCGAAGGCGAGGAAGAGACGGGCTCGCCGTCGCTGCCCGCATTTCTCGCCGCCAACAAGAAGGAGCTCGAAGCCGATCTCGCGCTCGTCTGCGACACCGGCATGTGGGACCGCGCGACGCCGGCGATCACCACCATGCTGCGCGGCCTCGTTCTGGAAGAGGCGATCATTCGCGGCGCGGACCGCGATCTGCATTCGGGCATTTTTGGCTCCGCGGCGATCAACCCGATCCATGTGCTCGCGCGCATCATTGCCGGACTTCACGACCAGGACGGACGCGTCACTTTGCCGGGCTTTTACGACGGCGTCACTGAGCTGCCGGAGGAGGTCGCCGAGCAATGGCGCGCGCTGAAGTTCAATGAGGCGGAATTTCTTGGCGCCGTCGGCCTTTCCATTCCCGCTGGCGAACAGGGCCGCAGCGTGCTCGAGATGGTCTGGTCGCGCCCAACCTGCGACGTCAACGGCGTCCTCGGCGGCTACACCGGAAAAGGATCGAAGACGGTGCTGCCGGCGGAGGCTAGCGCCAAATTCTCTTTCCGGCTCGTCGGCGCGCAGGATCCGGCCAAGATCGCGGAGAGCTTTCGCGCCTATGTGCGGAAAAGCCTCCCGGAGGATTGCAAGGTCGAATTCATCTCGCACGGCGGCTCAAAGGCGCTGCAATTGCCCTTCAGTTCCGAGGCGCTATCGCGTGCGAGCCGGGCGCTCCAGGCCGAATGGGGAGCCGATCCCGTGCTCGCCGGCTGCGGCGGCTCGATCCCGATCGTCGGCAACTTCAAGAGCGATCTCAACATGGATACGCTGATGATCGGCTTCGGCCTCGAGGACGATCGCATGCATTCGCCAAACGAGAAATATGAGCTGACGTCTTTCCATAAAGGCGCGCGCAGCTGGGCGCGGGTGTTGAGCGCGATCGCACAGTGAGGCGAAGACTCCAGGGATGCCTGGGTCCCACCGGCGGCAAGCCGGAGTTCAGGCGCCCTCGACCGGCTCGAAGATTTTGTCGCTCGCCGGAATGGAGCGCCGCAGCTTGACGCCGGAAACATGCAGGCCGGCGATCAGAATGATCCCATAGACGAGCGCTCCGCCGCAGCCGAGGAGGAGAAGCTCGACCACGTAGGGAATGCGGCCGATCGTTTCCGCGATGCGTTGCGCGGGATGCACGGCGAGCAGCGCGAAAAAGGAAAGCGCGCAGGACGCCACCGAAACGCATGTGGCGGTCTTCCACAAAACGAGATCAAATTTCATCGAGCCGCGCCGGAGCGCGAAAAAAGCCAGCAACAAGAGGTTGACCCAGGCGCCGGCGGCGGTCGCGCTCGCAAGACCAACGGCGCCCCATGGCTTGAACAGGACAAGCTTCAGCGCGATGTTGATTCCAACGGCGGTCAGGGAAATCATCATTGGCGTGCGCGTGTCGCCCTCGGCCTGAAAACTCGCGATGGCGGAGCGCACCAGCACGATGGCGACAAGGCCGAAGCCATAGGCCGAGAGCACGGCGGCGGAGCCCTCGGCCGCGTCGAGCGTAAAGGCGCCGCGCAGAAAAATCCCGCGCATGATGAAGTCGGGAATCATGATGAAGGCGACGAAGAAAGGCGCCGTCAGCGCCAGCGACAGGGCCATGGTGCGGTTTTGCGCGTGCAGGGCGGCGTCCGGCTTTCCGGCGGCGAGCAGGCGGCTCATCTGCGGCAGAAGCACGGTGCCCGCCGCGATGCCGATGACGCCGAGCGGCAGCTGATAAATGCGCTCGGCGTAATAGATCGAGGACGGTCCGCCGGTCGGCAGCATGGAGCCGAAGATCGTGTCGGCGAACAGCGCGATCTGGATGCCGGCCGAGCCAATCACGGCGGGTCCGAGCATCGTCAAGAATCGCTTTACGTCCGCTGTCATGCTCGGCCAGGCGAAACGCTCCAATATGCCGGCGCGCCAGGCGGCGAAGGAGGTGAGGGCGAGCTGCAGCACGCCTGAGACGGTGAGGCCCCAGGCCGCCGCGGCGCCCGCGTTCGGAAACAGGAAGGCGATGGCGAGAAAAGCCATCACCGAAAGGTTCATCAGCACGGAGGTGAAGGCGGCGGCGGTAAACCGCCCATGCGCGTTGAGAGCGCCCGATTGCAGCGTCACAAGCGTGATGAACATGAGATAGGGAAAGGTGATCCGCGTCAGCGTGACGGTCAGCTTGAATTTTTCGGGGTCGTCGCGAAAGCCGGGCGCGAGAAGATCGATCAAGGTCGGCGTAAATGCTAAGGCGAGGGCGAGCAGCGCGATCTGCGAGAGCAGGAGGCCGACGAAAATCTGGCCGGAAAACAGCCTTGCTCCGCCAATGCCTTCGCCTTGCAGGACGCGCGAATAGGTCGGCACGAAGGCCGCATTCCAGGCGCCCTCGCCGAAAATGGCGCGAAAGTGGTTGGGCAGGCGCTGCGCCACGACAAACGCGTCGGCGAGAAGGCCTGCGCCGAGAATGGCGCCGAGCATGATGTCGCGCAGGAAGCCGGCGGCGCGCGAAAGAAGCGTGAGACCGCCGACCGATAAGAGGCTTTTATACATAGATGGCTCAGACCCAATCGCGCCGGCGCCGGAGCGATAGCTCGTCCGGCGCGAGCGGCGTCAGGCCGAGGCGCTCCTCGACGACATAGAGGGGGCGACGCTTCACCTCTGCGAAGATGCGGCCGATATATTCGCCAAGAATGCCGAGCGAGAGCAGTTGAATGCCGGCGAAGAAGGTGATCGACACGATCAAGGACGCATAGCCCGGAACATCGACGCCCCAAATCATTGTCCGGATTACATAAAAGCTCGCAAGGCCCAGAGCGAATACCGATATGGCGAGGCCAATATAGGTCCAGATCTTCAACGGCATGGTCGTAAACGACATCAGGCCGTCGAGCGCGAAATGGGTCAATTTGCGGTAGCTGAATTTGCTGTGCCCGGCCTGACGCGGCGCGACGTCGAAAGGAACGCCGATCGACTTGAAGCCGATCCAGGCGTAGAGCCCTTTCGAGAAGCGCGCGTGCTCGCGCATCATCCGCAGCGCCGCGACGGCTTTGGCGTCGAGCAGCCGGAAGTCGCCGGCGCCTTCCGGCAGACGCGTCTCCCCGACAGAGCCGAAGAGCTGATAGAAGCGCTGCGTCAGGATGCGCCGCAGGGCCGAGTCGGCGCCGCGGTCGACGCGCTGGCCGTAGACGTTCTTGTAGCCCTCCCGCCATTTCTCGACGAAGCTCGTAATCATCTCCGGCGGATGTTGCAGGTCGGCGTCCATGATGATGGTTGCGGCGCCGCTCGCATGGTCAAGCCCCGCCGCGATCGCGATTTCCTTGCCGAAATTGCGGCTGAGAGCGATCACGCGGATGCGCGGGTCCCCATCATGCGCCTTGCGCAGAAACTCCAGCGTATCGTCCGTCGATCCGTCATCGACGACGATGATTTCGAACGAACGCGCGCAGGATTCGAGCACCGCAGTCAGGCGTTCGATCAGGGGCCGTAAATTGGCCGATTCGTTGAAGCTCGGCACGACCACGGAAAGCTCCGCTTCCGCCATGACGGCATCGGATCTCATCATTGATTTGGCTTTCTCATCGCAAGCTCAGGCAAAGACGCGAAGGCGCCGTTCACAATCGCGTATCGAAGCGAATAGATTAAGGCGGAACAGCGAATCCGCGGAAACGATGCGCCTCGAAAGTTGTTGTTACGAGATAAAGATGCAGTTTCGAATCCGATGCTCTAGGCTTTGGCATTGAATTGCGCAAGACAGGGTCTAAAATCGGGTTCGACATGCCGGGGCCGGCCTCGAAAGGTCCCGCCAAGGAGTGAAGGCCATGGGGGTACAGAGCGTGGGCGGCGGCCAAGCTTGCTCTTCGATCAGCCTTTGCGCCGATGATTTCGCTTTGTCTCCCGGCGTCAACCGGGGCGTCATCGAGGCGCTCGGCGCGGGGCGCCTCAGCGCCACGAGCGTGATGGCGAACCGCCGTTCCTGGGCGAAAGGCGCGCGCGCGCTGCGCAGATATGCGGCCAACGCCGATATCGGCCTCCATCTCAATTTGACGCTCGGCGCGCCGCTGAGTTTTATGCCGCGCTTCGCCCCGACCGGCCATCTGCCTGAAATTACACGGGTTTTAAAGGCTGCGCGCAAAGGCGATCTGCCGGAAATGGAAATTCGTCATGAGATCGCCCGCCAGCTCGACGAATTTTTCGAGCATTTCGGCGCTCCTCCCGATTTCGTCGACGGTCATCAGCATGTGCAGATCCTGCCGCAGATCCGCCATTGGCTGCTCGACGAACTGGAGGCGCGCAATCTCAAGGGAAAGATCTGGCTCCGCAACAGCGCCGATCGTCCGACCCGCATCCTGCGCCGCGGCGTCGAGCTCAAAAAGGCCCTGGGGATCGCCTGGCTCGCCAAAGGATTCTCGCGCGCCGCGGCGGCGCGGGGTTTTGCCACCAATGAGGGCTTTTCGGGCTTCTCGCAATTTGATCCCTGTAGCGATTACGCTCGCGACTTCGAAACCTATCTTCGCGCCCCAGGGCGGCGTCATCTCATCATGTGTCATCCGGGCTATTGCGACGAAGAGCTGATTCTGGCGGATCCGGTGACGCTGACGCGCGAAAGAGAGCTGAATTTCCTGTTGTCTCCGGCCTTCGCCGACTTGCTGCGGCGCGCCAGCGTCAAGCTCGCGCGCATGTCGCCGCCAAGACTCGAGATCGCGGCTTGAGTTTTCGCGCGCGTCCCGAAGATGGGGTCGCCTTTGTCACTGGCGCGAGTTCCGGCATTGGCCGCGCCGTGGCGCTTTTGCTCGCCGAGCGCGGATTTACCGTCGCCGTCAACGCGCGGCGCGCCGCCGAACTCGATGCGCTGGCGGCGCAATCTCCCAGCATTTTAAGCTTTCCCGGCGATGTCACGGACCGCCAGAAGATGGCGGCGATCATCGCCGGCATTGAAGCCGCTCATGGGCCGGTCGCGCTCGCGTTCCTGAACGCCGGCGTCTATTTTCCGTCCGAGCGTGAAAAATTCGATGTGGACGTCGCCTGGCGCAGTTTCGAGGTCAATGTCGGCGGCGCGCTGAATTGCCTTGGCCCACTGCTCGAAGCGATGGTTTTGCGGGGACGGGGACAAATCGCCATCACGTCCTCGCTCGCGGGCTACGGCGGCATACCGGGCTCGATGGCTTATGGCGCGAGCAAAGCGGCGCTGATCTACATCGCCGAAGTTTTGAGGATGACCCATGAGCCGGCGGGGCTGACGGTCCAGGTCGTCAATCCGGGCTTCGTCGAAACGGCCATGACGGCGCCGAACGCGGATTTCGACATGCCCTTCATCATGAGCGCGGAGCGGGCCGCGCGGATCATCTGTGATGGATTTGCAAAGGGCGGCTTCGAGATCACCTTTCCGCGCAGGCTGGCCTATGCGTTCAAGGCGGCAAGGCTGCTGCCTCATCCGCTGCTGTTTCCCCTGATGCGGCTGGCGACACGGCGGGCGCGCCGCGATATTTGACGGCGGCTGACCTTGCGCCAATCATTCCATGCATAGTTTTCGCCGCATCTTTGTGCAATCTTTCGCTCGACGCGACTCATGGCGTTTTGTTGCGCCGCGTCGGCCACAGGGGGATTTGCATATGCGATCGATTTTCCTCGCGCTCGCCCTGATGGCGGCCGCGGCTGGCCCGTCCCGCGCCGAAGACGCCGTGCTCGCGGAAGCAACCGACCTTGCCGGGTTCGTTATGTTCGGCGAGTCCGGCGCGCCCGGCATGGTCCTCGTTGTGGTGCGCGGCGACAGCAGCATCGTCCTTGGATATGGCGAGACGGAAAAGGGAAACAACCAAAAACCGGACGGAAACAGTCTCGTCCGGCTGAATTCCATCACCAAGGTCTTTACAACCGAAGTGCTCGCGTCCCTTGTGGCGGAGGGGAAACTGCGCCTGACCGATACGCTGGAACACGACGCCGGCGGCGCCAGGACGCCGGCATTCGAGGGCAGGCCGATCACTCTGCTCGATCTCGCCACCCATTCGGCGGCTCTGCCGCGCGAGATGGGGGAGGCGCCGGAGGATTCCGCGCTCCGCGCATGGCCGACGCGGGCCGACCGCTGGAAATGGCTCAGCCATTTCGAGCTGCCCTGGGCGCCTGGCACGATCGCCGCCTATTCAAATGTCGGCTTCGATCTTTTGGCCGACGCCATCGAGACCTCAGGCGGCAAACCCTATCCCGATCTGTTGCGCGAGCGCGTCACCGGCCCGCTAGGCATGGCGGACACAGGCTTTGCGCCGACGCCCGAGCAATGCAAGCGGCTGATGATCGGCAGCGGCCTCGGCGGCGCGGGACCCTGCGTCGATACGCATGCGACGGACGGCAGCGGCGGCCTCTACAGCACGGCCAATGATATGGCGCGCTGGCTGCGCCACAATATGGACGAGTCCAATGAGACATTGGCGCTGAGCCACGCCGTCTATCGCCAGCGCCAGGCGCTGCCCGCCGCCATAGGGTTCGATGAAGCCGGGCCGATGGCGGGTCTTGGGCTCGGCTGGGTGATCACGGCCGCCGACGGCATTCATCCGGCGACCATCGCAAAGAGCGGCGGCGGCGTCGGCTTCATGAGCTATATCGCCTTTGCGCCGGGCCGCCACGTCGGCGTCTTCGTCGCTGTGAACAGGGCCGATTTCGGCATGTTCGGCAAGCTCACGGAAGCAGCCAGGGGGATGATCGCAGACCTTGCGACGCGGTAGGATGCGAAGAATTCAGCGTCCGGTTCACGTGCTGGAGTTGCTGGAATTCCCCTAAGTAGCTTTGGCTCGCCGCCGCGCCGAAGGCTGACGGCATGCGGGTCATGAGCTCTCTGTTCAGCGGGCCGTGGCCCTCCAAGGCTCATCAAAACGCTTCATGCATGCGCTTATGATGAAGCTGCCGGTATTTTCCCGTGGGATCGCAGAAAAATCCGCCCATCGGCGTCGTTTGGTGGCGTCCGCCGTGGGCTGAGCTGCGCCCACGTCCTGCTCCATCCGCAACCGGGCAACTTCAGAGATCATCGCGACCGGAAAGAAAAATGACGCGGCGCTAGCCACGTCATGAGGTAGACTACCCGATCAAGCACCATAGGCGCTTCGAATGCGTAAACGGAGGCTCGAGTGTTGAAACGTTCTGCGATCAATGCGCCCGCGGCGGCTATAGTCGTCTTGACAATGACGTCAGCGGGGGCGCAAGCGGCCGGCGCCAGTCCGGGAAACACAAGCTCCGGAAACACGGGCTCACGAACTTCAAGCAACACGTCGAGCAACACATCGACCCAAACGAGCACATACAGTGGGGAAAGCCGATGGGCCGAGGAAGTGTATGCAGGGCGAGCGCAAGGACCGGCGGCGAGAGCGTGGCTGTTTGTTCATCCCCGGCGGCAGGATCAATGAGCCTCGCAGCCGACGCATGGCGAACAACTCGCTTTGTGTTCTGATACGCGGCGCATGTTTGTCGCACATGCGGACCGGCGATCGACGCGCCGTGGATTTTATAGGCGATACAGGCCAAAGGCTACGCTTATGACGCGCGCGGAAAAGCCGTCAACAGGTTCGAACGGCTCTGGACCCACGCGCGCCTACAGGCCAAAAGAGCAGCTTTCAGCGGCTAAAGGCGCTTTCCCGGTTGAGATGCAGCCTGCATGTTGATGACGTCGGCTGCATCGAGCCAGCCGCGGCTCGCCTAGTCATCTCCGCCTCGGCATGGACATCGCAGAGACCCAATCCGTCCGGATCAGCATTGCGCGAGTCCTGGTTCACATCGCTCTCAAAAACTCCGCCAGAAAGGTATAGTGTCGGCTTCATGGAAGCTAAACTAAAAGACTGAATTAAGGAGACGGCCCAATGCAATTTACCGTGGGACTAAAACTTGACGGAAAGAGAGATCACATCGCGGTGGACGCTGAAGACGCGCTTATCGCTGCGCTTAAGGTCAAGACTGAACATCCGGAGGCGGTAATTACATATGTCCGCCAACAAAATCGCCGCGGCGACGCGCGCCATCCGTCCCATCGGCTCGCCGACCACGCTCACTGATGTGCAAAGCCGGGCCGATTCAAAATCGATCCGTGCTGCCGCCGCAGGCGACTAACGAGAGCGGCCTGCGAGCTTTCATGGAGGGGCCGCGACCGTCGTTGCGTAATCCCGAAGGTCGGCGCCGGCGAAGAGTCCACAGACCCCAGGCCGGACCCCTGAGCCTCGCCACAAACCGGCATCGGGACCGCCGGCGAAGCTCTTTCGGTCAGGCGTGATGGGCCGACACAGCCCTCGTCACATCGGCCGCGATCTTCTGCGAGGCCGCATGCGAAACATCGCCGAGGCTGATCATCCCGACCATCCTCTTGTTGGCGTCTATGACAGGCAACCGTCTCACCTGCTTGCTTTCCATGATTCGCGCCACATCATCCACGTCTTCATTGTCTCGACAGTAGATTATGCCGGCGGTCATCACGTCCCTGGCCGTAAGCCTCGAGAGATCCTTGCCATTGGCGACGCCTCGAACCGTGATGTCACGGTCTGTCACCATGCCGATGAGGCGATCATTTTCGCCAATGGGAATGGCGCCTATGTCCAACTGTTGCATTTTTTTTGCAAGCGCCATGACGGGTGTGTCTGGCGAGACCCATTCGACTCCCTTGTGCATGATTTTCTTTATTTTCATGGCAAACCTCTTTTCGTTCGCTCGCCGGCCGAAATGACCGCGCCATCCCGGGCGCCTCCCTGAAGGTTATTCTACACTTCTAAGCTCGCGCAAAAGATTAATCATTACCGGTTCGGAGACGCCGTCCTTGATCCGAATCAATCGTTGCATCGGAAATTGGATTTCCGCGCCAATGAGACTTTGGCGCAGAGCCAGCCAGGCATGAATTAAATAAGCCGCCGCAATGAGAGGCCGACGATGGGTGACTTTCGCTCGCCCACGATGGCGGATCTCACCGCTGACCTATCCGCAGTCAATGGCGAGGCATGCCGATCGGCTGTGACGGCCGTTCAGTTGATCTGGCTTTTCCTTTGCTTAGCTTGCCTTGCGCTCGACTGGATTTTTGATGACTGAAAGACATTCAGCATAGGTGTCGAGAAGCCATTTCCTGTCTACCAGGACGCCATTGCCGAAATAGGCGTCAAACTTTTTTCCTTCTGCGCACACAATCAGTTGCAAAAGCGTGAGAGCAACCGCCTCTTGTGAAGCATCCGATGGGATATGGATAATTTGCGATTCCTTCATCGTTCCCTCCGTTTTCCCGGGGCTGCGCGTGAGCCTGCTTATTTATGATGACTCCCGAGATCGTTTAAGCGTCTGGCAATATAGAGGGGTGGGATTTCCAAATCACTTTTTTCGGGAACTCGCATCGTTCACGATGGCCTGAAACATTCGCGCAATTGCGGTAGCCGCAATCCCGCCCGCGGTCGCCGCATCATGGCGATTATGTCGTCAGTGGCGCGACAACGGGGCCGCAAATATGTGACGAAAACATTTGACACATGGTTGGGACAGGGAGCAGCATCCAAAGGCCTTCGCAGTTGCTCACAAGAGCCGGTTGGAGGTAGAAGGCGCCTTTTTCGAGAACCCATCGGTTCCACTGCAATGGAGAGGCCATGACTCCACCGGGACAGTGTAGCAGACTCCGCCATGCGCGGAGTCACGGGGGCGCGGAAGCCTAAACTGCCGAGCCAAAACGCCGCCGCCGACAATTTGACGTCATCGCGCGATAGCACCGCGAAGGCCAAGCGTATGTTATCCCGCACGTAAAATCTGCTCAAAACACAGATCGCTTCGCATAGCCGAAGCAGGGCCCCGTAGCTGCTTGAATGCGCCGGGGCCCATCATTTGTTCGTCGATTGAAGCGGAATAGCGGAACATTTGAAACGGAATAGACGAAGCTTTTGTCAGGTCCGGCCAGGATCGTGGCGGCTGTGGGCGTGGCGATAGCGCCTGTGTTTTTTGAGGCCCCAACTCGACGCAATTGAAGGGCCGGCCGTGTAGCCGACGACACCGCCTGCGACCAGGCCAACCGGGCCGCCGACCAAGGCGCCCGCCAGGGCCCCCATCGCGCCGTCGCCGAGCCGCTCCTGTGCGTTTGCAAGGGAGGGCGCGAGCGATATTCCAGCGATTGCGGCCGTAATCAGAATCCTTTTCATCATTGCGGTGCTCCAGCGCGTGTTTCAGCGGTCTGTGGGAGCAGTCCGCCACCAGGGAAATCATCCCCTTGGTAATCGTGGAAAAATGTTCATTTTCGGGCGTTTGCGGGACTGTTGAATATCCCGGCCGGTCGAATGGTCGATTGTGCGCAACACCGTCGCTTGAAATCTTCCGACTCGAGGCCATGTTCTGTCGCGTCTCTCTCCGAAATGTGCGACGCAGCACAAACACGGCCGATGGAACCTGCCAAATAAGCGCTCGCATCAACCATACAACTAATAGCTGAAAAGACATGGAACAGAGATCATCCACATCCCGCCCGATCGACGCCGCGCGCGCCACCGGCTATAGCCGCTACGCCGATCCGGCTGTCTTCCCAAGATTTGGCGGTGACGAATTTGATCCGCCAGCCTATTCAACAGATCGGCGATCGACGGTTGACGCCGCGACGGCCATCAAGTCGCGCAGCGCCAAGCCGCACCGCGGCGTTATCGCTCTCGCCCGCGCTATGCTGTCCAGGTCCATGTTCCTTCGCAGGAAGTTCAACGCTTCCGCGCCGACCTTCACGCTATTCCGGTAGGTCCTTCGCCCGGAGGGGGCGGCGGCTTGCCGGCTATCGCGTACTCACGGCCCAACGCGGCGGAACCGGCGCAGCGAAGACGCGGAAGGCCTCAAGCCTTGCGGCGGAGAAGGCGCCGCCGGAAACAAAAAGGGGAACCGACACGGCCCAGGCTCGTTTCTGGGCTATGACTTTCTGGATTGAACTTCTCAAGGGCAGAGACATCATTGAATCGGAGCAATTCCGCGGCGACGCCGCTGCTGTCCGATCAAGGGCAGTGGACCTCTTCGCCATTCATAAGAAGCAGCTCGACGCGACCTCCGTTCGAGTGATCGATTCGGCGGGTGGAAAAATTGTGTTTTCGCTTCCCGATCGCATGAGCCCGACAGTAACCAGATCTGAGCTGAAGGCCGCTCGCTCGACGAGCGATTTCGCGAGCCAATCTCGAAGAAATTGAGATGGCGGGGGAGCCCCGGCGCGCGACCGTGTTCCCAAACGCAGAATCGAGCGAACTTATTTGATCGGGAGCCCTCTTTGAAACTCGGAGAGGGTCTCGATTGAAAGCTGCGAGCGTCTAGCCTTAACCAATTGATTTGAGTTTGTTTTATGACTATTCCGGATGCAGTCGGACAGTGATTTGGTGCCGGTTGCAGGAGTCGAACCCGCGACCTTCTCATTACAAATGAGTTGCTCTACCAACTGAGCTAAACCGGCCTCGCGGCGCCGCCATCAGCGAGCTAGCGCATGGACGCTTCGATGTTGATTTCTATTTCTTTAGTTTAGATCTTGCATCAAAACAAAGAGATAGAGGCGATGGTCAATCGCCTCGAAGCGCCGATGCTCTAGCAGCGCGCCGACTGTTTGGCAACCGCCTTGGCGGCCTGCGTCCGCACACCGACTCGGGGGTTCCCAGAGGCGTTTTTTCTTTGCCGTCCGCCGTCCATGCCGCCGGAGGTTGAGATGGCGCCGCGCTACCAAATATTAGGCGATTTGACCTAATGTTGCCGCGAAGGCGCGACAAAGCTCGACGTCGACCGTGAACGCGCCATTCCGGCGTCAGCTGCGGAGGGATGAATGCCGATGAACTTGGGTAAGACTATCAGGACCGGGATGGCGCTGAGCGCCGCCGCCGCGTGTTTCGCCGCGGTTTGCGTTCCAGCTCAAGCGCAGGACGCCGGCGCTGTCGCCGCCGGTCTGCTGGGGGGGCTCGCC
Organism: Methylocella tundrae; assembly: GCF_901905185.1. GTDB lineage: Bacteria > Pseudomonadota > Alphaproteobacteria > Rhizobiales > Beijerinckiaceae > Methylocapsa > Methylocapsa tundrae. The sequence goes on along the minus strand of NZ_CABFMQ020000046.1, from coordinate 70,058 downwards.
GTCGGCGCCATCGCAGGAAGCGCCATCGCCGGCGCCGGCGCGCCTCCTCCGCCTCCGCCCGGCTACGGATATTATGCGCCCGTCTATGCGCCGCCGCCGCCCCGCTGCTGGTTTGAACCGCAACAGGTCTGGAACGGCTACGCTTACGTGATCCAGCGAGTTCAAGTCTGCGAGTGACGACATGAAAAGCGCCTAAGCGCCGATGAAATGGGCCGCTCAACGAGCGGCCCATTTGTTTCAAAGCACAAAGCGTCGACGGCGCGGCCGGTCATTCGGCCGTCAGTCCTGCGCGTAAATATCCCGGTCCTTTGTTTCAGGAACGAACAGCACGCCAATGACGAAACAGGCCATGGCTATGATGATCGGATACCAGAGCCCGTAATAAATATCCCCGGTCTGCGCGACCATGGCGAACGCGGTCGCCGGCAGCAGGCCGCCGAACCAGCCATTGCCAATGTGATAGGGCAGGGACAGGGACGTGTAGCGAATGCGCGTCGGGAATAATTCGACGAGCGCGGCGGCGATCGGCCCGTAGACCATCGTCACATAAAGGACGAGCACGAAAAGCAGCCCGATGATGCCGGCGACCTGGGGGCGAAAAATGTCGAGCGGATTCGACATCTTGACGATGCCTGGATCATTGGCGTCCGGATAGCCGGCGTCTTGCAGAGCCGCGGTGAGTTTCATGTCGAAGGCCGCTCTGACGGCTTTTGGATCAGCTGCGACGTCGCTCGCGTCGGGGACGGCTATTTCCTTCGATCCTATGAGGATTTTGACCGGCTCCTCGATGGCCGTGTCGACGCGCGTGTATTTGACCGAGCTTTTGGCCAATACATCGCGTGCGATGTCGCATGGCGCTGTGAATGAGCGCGTTCCGATAGGATTGAACAGACTGCCGCAATTGGCCGGGTTTGCGACGACCGTCACGGAGACATTCTCGAGCGCCGCCGCGAGCGCCGGATTGGCGTAAGTCGTGATGCGCTGGAAAATCGGAAAATAGGTCGCCGCCGCGGCGAGGCAGCCGAACATGATGACGGTCTTCCGGCCGATCTTGTCCGACAGCCAACCGAAGAAAACGAAAAAGCCGGTTCCAAGCACCAGGGACCAGGCTATCAGGAGATTGGCGGTATAGCCGTCGACCTTGAGGATCGATTGCATGAACACCAAAGCGTAGAATTGCCCGGTATACCAGACGACGCCTTGGCCCATCGTCAGGCCGAATAGAGCGAGCAGAGCAATCTTCGCGTTCGGCCAATTGCCGAAAGCCTCGCGCAGCGGCGTTTTCGAGCCTGCGCCGTTTTGCTTCATCCTGAGAAAGGCTGGCGATTCGTTCAGCTTCAAGCGGATCCACAAGGAGACGCCGAGCAGCACCACGGAGACAAGGAAGGGAATGCGCCAGGCGAAACTGGCGAAGGCGGGCTCGCCAAAGATGCTCCGCGTGAAGAGGATGACGAGAAGCGACAGGAACAGGCCGAGCGTCGCCGTCGTCTGGATCCAGGATGTATAAAATCCCCGCCGCCCTGCCGGTGCGTGCTCTGCGACATAGGTCGCCGCGCCGCCATATTCGCCGCCAAGGGCAAGGCCCTGCAAAAGCCTGGCCCCGATCAAAATGATGGGCGCAGCGATGCCGATCGCATGGTAATTTGGCAAAAACCCGACGATAAATGTCGAAAACCCCATGATCAGGATGGTGAGGAGGAAGGTGTATTTGCGCCCGACGAGATCGCCGAGCCGCCCAAAGACGAGGGCGCCGAAGGGGCGGACGACAAAGCCGGCGGCGAAGGCGAGCAGGGCGAAAATATCCGCCGTCGCCTTCGGGAATTGACTGAAGAATTGAGCGCCGATGATGCTCGCCAGGGATCCGTAGAGATAAAAATCATACCAGTCGAAGACTGTGCCGAGCGAGGACGCCAGAATCACTCGCTTCTCGGCGTCCGTCATGGGCGCCGTCCTGGCGATTTCCTCTCTCGAAATTGTTACTACCGCCATGTGCTTATCCTGGCTGTTGGCTGCTTGGCAGCATGTCTTTTTGTGGTCCTCCTGGCGCTATTCCGCTGCCCGGAATCGCGCCGGGCAGGCTTCAGCTTGAGGAGGAGCCTTGAAGCAGGAAATGACCGCCGCCGACGTTTGTCAACGATAAATGCGGCGAAACGTCGCGCCGTTTGGGGTTCGGCGTGGTTCGTCCGCGAGATGCTGGAGTTGGCCGGGACTTAAGGCGCCGGGACTTTATGCGCGCGACGCAGGCTCAATTTGCGCCCCGACACAAGCCCATGCAATGAAGGGAAGAATTCTCGTGGTCCGCCTTGCGGCATCCGCCGCCAAAGACGAGACTTCGGAGTTCCTGAGTGAGTTTTGCGGCTCTTGCCGGAATTTTCTGCGTGATGAGGCGCTACCGCCTGAGCACGTCCGCTGGATTGGGAGAATTTGCATGAAACGCCTGTTTGCGGCGCTCGCTTTATGTTCGCTGCTTGCCCCGATCTCGCGCGCCGCCCCGGTCGGCGTGCCAAAGCTCGATGTCGAAAAGTCCTGCCGTGAAGCGCAGGCTTTCGGCTTCGGCGGCGGTCAGGACGATAAGCTGGCCTATAAGGGCTGTATGCAGGACGAGAACGACGCACTGGCGCAACTGAAGAAGAACTGGTCCCGTTACAAGCCGGAAAATCGGGCCAATTGCGTTGCTCAAGGCATTTCGCCCATGCCGAGCTATGTCGAAATTCTGACATGCATCGAAATGTACGATGACGCCAGCCAGTTGAACAGGCCAGGTTCCTCGGTGCGTCCGTTCAACGGAAAAGTCCCGGCCGACGCGCCGCCGGCCATGACGCCGCCGGCCCCAGCGAACCCAATCGACAGCAAATAGCGGACGATCCGGCAGTAGATCAGCGCGGGCGCCAACGCGCTGATCCGGCCGGTTAAACAGAAAGGGGCGGGAATGCCCCAGCATTCCCACCCCAGTCCGGCTTCAACCCCGCCTATTTGCGCGCTGACCCTGGAAAGCGCAAGGTGCGCCACCGTGTGGCGCGACGTGCAACCGGCATCCTCCCGAGACTTGGACTAAGACGCCGAATTGTCGCCAGCAATGGCACTTTCAGCTTGCTGCTCGTGTAGCCTACGAGCGACGCATTGTCACGTCGAAATGCGGCAAAATGCCCATGAAAAAGCAATAAATGCGGAAGAATTTTTCAGCGAGACGGCAACGGCTCAGCTCTCCCGATCGCGCGCGCGCCATTGCCTGTGCTATAGGATTAAAATAAGGGCGCGACGCCTGGGGCCAGAGCGAATTGTGCCCTTCGCGGCCCGGATTGCTCGAGGCCTTATTCTTGCGACAGACGAATGAGGCTCGGCTGCAGGACGGCAGGAGCCGGGGGACAAAGCATGACGCAGGTTCCGCCGCAGACAGTTCCGCAGACGCCGGCAGAGCCGCCTGAACCGGTCGCCAGGGGATCGGGCGTCGGCGCCCGTATCCGCAACTGGTTTCTGACCGGCGTGGTCGTCGCCGGTCCGCTGGCGGTGACGGCCTATATCGTGTGGTGGTTCGTCGACACAATCGACAATTGGGTCCGCGGCCTGATCCCGGGCAATGCGCTGCCGGACGCCTATCTGTCGTTCCGCGTGCCGGGGCTTGGCGTCGTCGTCGCCTTTCTGGCCCTGACCTTTCTTGGCTTCCTCGCGCATAATCTCGCCGGCCGCACTTTAATCAAGATCGGCGAGGCGATCCTGGCGCGCATGCCTATCGTGAGGTCGATTTACAAGAGCGTGAAGCAGATTTTCGAGACCTTGTTTTCACAGTCCGGCACGACGTTCCGCAAAGTCGGGCTCATCGAATTTCCGAACAAGGGCTCCTGGTCGCTCGTCTTCATCTCGGCGCCGCCGGGGGAGCTCATCGGCAGCCGTTTGGCTCAGGACGAAAACTATGTGTCGGTGTTCCTGCCGTGCACGCCGAACCCGACCACCGGCTTCTATTTTTACCTGCCGGCGCGCGAGGTCATCGAGGTCGCGATCGCGCCCGACGCCGCCGCCAAACTCATCATGTCCTGCGGCGTCATCCAGCCGGACGCGCGGGCGGTCGTCGCCGCCCTGGCGCGAAATCCCGAGCATGAAACCGCCTGAAGGGCGACGCAGCCGGTTGAGCCTGATAAGCCGCGCAAATTGACCCGCCGCCTCCTTGTGGCTAACACCCATTCTCTCGCCCGGCGCCTGGAGCCGGGGCCGCGACTCATTTCCTTGCGACCGGATGCCGAATGGCCGTCTATACCGAAGTCTCCGATGCGGATCTGGCCGCCTTCCTCGACAGCTATGATCTCGGCTGCGTCCGTTCGCTGAAGGGCATCGCCGAAGGCGTCGAGAACTCCAATTATCTTCTCCACACCGAAAAGGGCTCCTTCATCCTCACCCTTTACGAGAAGCGCGTGGAGGAAGAAAATCTTCCGTTCTTTCTCGGGCTCATGGATCATCTTTGCGCCCGGGGGATCAACTGCCCGCGGCCGGTGCGGGCGCGTTCGGGGGCGGCTCTCGGCAAGCTTTCGGGGCGTCCGGCGGCCATCGTCACTTTCCTCGAAGGAATCTGCCACAACCGGCCGACGGTCAGCGATTGCTCCAGGCTTGGCGGGGCTCTCGCCCGGCTGCATCAGGCCGCCGCAGACTTCAAAGGCTCTCGCGACAACAGTTTGAGCCTTGCCGCATGGCCGCGTCTCTTCGCGCCGGTCGCCTGTTGCGCCGACGACGTCGAGCCTGGCCTTGCCGCCGCGGTCGCCGCGGAGCTTGGCTTCCTTGAAGCCAATTGGCCGCGAAACCTGCCGCGCGGCATCATTCACGCCGATCTTTTTCCGGACAATGTTCTCTTCCTCGGCGAGGAGGCGCCGGGGTTGATTGATTTCTATTTCGCCTGCGCCGATGATCTCGCCTACGATCTCGCCATTTGTCTCAACGCGTGGTGTTTCGAGGCGGACGGCGCTTTTAACGTCCGGAAAGCAGCCGCGCTGTTTGAGGCTTATCAGCGCGTTCGTCCCTTGACGCCGCTCGAGATCGCGGCGATTCCAGTGCTTTCCCGAGGCGCCGCCCTGCGCTTCGCGCTGACGCGGCTGATCGATTGGCTTCACGTGCCGGCCGGCGCGCTGGTGCATCCGAAAAATCCGATCGAATACATGCAAAAATTGCGCTTCCATCAGAAGATCACGGACGTGCGCGAGCTTGGCCTCGCCCAATGAGCCGCGAGGTGACGATTTTTACGGATGGCGCCTGTTCCGGCAATCCAGGACCGGGCGGCTGGGGCGCGGTGCTGACCTTCGGTGATCACAGAAAAGAGCTCAGCGGCGGTGAGGCGGCGACGACCAACAACCGCATGGAGCTGATGGCCGCGATCATGGCGCTGGAGGCTTTGACACGGCCGTGCGCCGTGCACCTCTACACCGATTCCAACTATCTGAAGGGCGGCGTCACGACCTGGCTTGCCGGCTGGAAGCGCAACGGCTGGCGCACGGCCGACAGGAAGCCGGTCAAGAATGTCGAACTCTGGCAGAGGCTGGAAGCCGCGACCGAGCGCCACGAGATTGACTGGCGCTGGGTCAAGGGCCACGCGGGCGATGAGATGAACGAGCGCGCCGATTTGCTGGCGCGCCAGGGAATGGCGCCCTACCTCACAAAGCGGAAGGCGGCGCCAGGGGCGTGAGCGGGAAGCGGCGCCGGCGGTGGAGCCGCCTCAGATCTGCTCGAGTAGCGTCTCGGCGCTCGAAGCGTCCGCCTTTCCGGGAGAAGTTTCGACATTGAGCTTTTTCACGACGCCGTCGTCGACGAACATCGCGTAGCGCTGGGAGCGCAGACCAAGGCCCCGCTCGGAAAGATCGAGCGTCAGGCCGAGCGCCCTGGCGAAATCGCCGCTGCCGTCGGCAAGAAAACTGATCTTCTCCGCGGGATCGGTGGCTTTGCCCCAGGCGTCCATGACGAAAACGTCGTTGACGCTGGTGACGGCGATTTCGTCGATCTCTTTTTGCTTGAACGCCTCGGCCTTGTTCACGAATCCTGGCAGATGGGCGTTGCTGCAGGTTGGCGTGAAGGCGCCCGGAACGCCGATGAGAATCACTTTGCGCCCTTTGAAAATTTCGTCCGTGGAGCGCAGGGCCGGACCTTCCGGAGTCATGATCGAGAAATTCGCCTTGGGGATGCGATCGCCGGCTTTGATCGTCACTGTCTCTTTTCCTCCACTTTGGCGCGCCTGCATCCTCCCCTCCGAAAGGCCATGGCGCGCCGCGCGGGGCTTTTACGGAGAGGCTAGGATCGCGCCGAGGTCTACCGCGAATTCATAGCTTTGTCGTGGCCCGGCGAGTGTAAGAGTCACCGGAATCTTGCCGGCGCCAGCGGCCAGGTCATCCGGCTTTGGCCCTTCAACCTCGACGATCAGAAACTCATTCGGCTTCTCGCCCTTCTTCGATTCGAAATACCATCCTTCCTGGCCTTCAACGAAGAGGTCGGTCTGGGCCGCGCCGGGATCGGTTGAGACCGCCGCGACGGTCTGGGGCTCCGGGCGGACTTGCACGCGCCATGTCGGCAGCGTTGCGCCGCGATCGCGCGTGATCAGGATTTTGGCGTCGCGCCCGGCAGCGTCGAGACGCTGCGGAACCTTGGCTTTCGCGGCGGCGAAAACGGCTTCTTCGGGCGAGGCCCCGTCCGGCGCGGCGCCTTCGCCGGGATGGGCCGGCAGCTCCAGCTTCGCTTTGGCCTTCACAGGCAGGCAGATCGCGGCGCAGACCGCATATTCAATTGACACCGACAGAACGGCCGGCCGGTTCTCGTCCGCCAGCGTGACGTCGACGGGAAACGTCACCATGCCCCGATAGCCAAACGCATCGAGGCCGGCCTCATCGATGCGCAAAGGCGTCGGAAACTGGACAGTCGCTTCTTTGAGATTTTCCGAATCGTGGAAGTCGAACACGGGCGGCACACCCGTTTCGCCAGGGGTGCGCCAATAGGTGAGCGCGTCTGGATCGAGGCGAATTTCAACGCCGGCCTTGTAGGCGCCTTTGACGGCGCCGGGTGCGGCGATCAGCCGCGCGGCTGATTTTTTTCCGTAAATCCAGTCAGTTGTGATCGGATCAGCGCGTAATTCAGCCATGAATCCCAGTGCAAATAGAGCTGCGACGGCGCACATGCGCGTTTGCGCCGAAGCGGCGTTTAGAAGCTGGAGAGACATTTGCATGACATTTGTTTGATCGCTGAACCTGTTGAGAAAGAGACAAGGTATTTTGCGTGCGCGAAAGCTGCAACCTACATTGAAGTGATAGAAATGCGGGATCGGGCGATCGTGGAAGCCAAGGATGGAGACTAGACAGCAGTTACATACTGGCGTCGATGCAATTTCAGCAGAATGAGGCGGAGAAAATGGGATCAAAAATGCCTCCCGAAAGTGAACGGCAGAACCAGGGCGGGTTTCTCGATGGGCAGTTGCTCGTCGCCATGCCCGGAATGCCCGACAATCGCTTCTCCCGTTCGGTCATCTACCTTTGCGCGCACTCCGAGGAGGGCGCGATGGGCATCATCGTCAATCGCCCGGCGCGCAAGGTGACATTTTCCGAACTCCTCGTTCAGCTCGACGTGATCAAGGCCGATGAGGCGATACGCTTGCCCGCGCAAGCCGGATCGGTGCAGGTCCTGAAAGGCGGCCCGGTGGAGACCGGCAGGGGATTTGTTCTCCATTCCAACGATTTCTTCATCGATAATTCGACATTGCCGATCGATAATGGCGTGTCCTTGACCGCGACGATCGACATCTTGCGCGCGATCGCGCGCGGGGCTGGGCCTGACCGGGCGCTGCTCGCGCTTGGCTACGCGGGCTGGTCGGCCGGTCAGCTCGAGGCCGAGATGCAGGAAAATGGCTGGCTCAACATTCCGGCCGACGCTTCGCTGATCTTTGATGAGGCGCTTGGCTCGAAATATGAGCGTGCGCTGCACAAAGTCGGCATCGACCTGAGGCGGCTCTCCTCGGATCTCGGCCATGCTTGAGTTCGCCGCGCTCGCATAAGCTCAGCGTGCCCCCAGCCGAAGTTCGGGAGGGAGCCGAAATCGGAACTTGCTATCCGGGGAGGCGAGCAGATGACCGACGAAGAACACGCTCAAGAACTCGACGAAAAGAACCGAAAAGAACAAGGTCATCGCGCATCTGACGAAGACCCTGGCCTATACGAGGGATTGCCTGGAAATCGCACGCAAGGCGCTGGAAAGCATTGCCGGCGAGGAGGGAGAAGGCGAGGCTTCGATTGAAGGGCATATCACCTGTCGCAAGATTGCCGCCGAATCCCTTAGTCGGATCTAGCGACGAATGCGTTCAAGCGGAATCGCATTTCGCTCGTCAGACCTTTGTTTTAACGCGTGACGCGGCCCCGAAAAGTCCGCCACTTTTCCGCGTCATGCCCTGGCGCGGCGTGCTGACGCGAGGCGACCTGCGGATCGTCCGGATCAAGCGGCGATCGTCGCCGCTCCGACAAGCTTGCGGGCGTCGGCGGCGCTGATCGGATGACCGAAGGCGAAGCCTTGAGCGTATTCGCAGCCGAGTTGATAAAGTTCGATCGCATCTGATTCCGCCTCGGCGCCTTCGGCGACGACTTCCATGCCAAGATCATGCGCGAGCGTTACGATGGAGCGCAGGATGACCGGCCTCGCCCCGGCGCCGTTTTGACGCACGAAAGAGCGATCAATCTTGATCGTGTCGAAAGGAAACCGCTGCAAATAGGCGAGCGACGAATAGCCGGTGCCGAAATCATCGAGCGAAAGCCCGGCGCCGAGATCGCGGATGCGGGTCAGGATCTGCGCCGCATATTCGGGGTTTTCCATGACGAGACTCTCGGTCAGTTCGAGCTTTAGCGAGCCGGGGCTGACATCGACGCGCGACAGCACGGTCTTGACGTCATGCAGGAGATCGTGGCGCAGCAATTGCCGAGACGAGACGTTGACGCTGACGAAGATCGGCGGATCTACGTCGAGCGCGCGCTGCCAGGCGGCGAGTTCGCGCGCTGCCCGCTCCAGCGCGAAAATGCCGAGATCGATGATGACGCCTGTCTCTTCGGCGACGCCGATGAATTCGCCGGGATTGAGACGGCCAAGGCGGGGATGATCCCACCGCAGCAAAGCCTCGAAGCCCGCGACGGTGCGATCCTCGAGACGCACGATCGGCTGGAAGTAAACCTTCATCTCGCCGCGATCGAGCGCCCGGCGCAGGTCCGCCGCAAGGCCGAAGCGGTCTGACCGCAAGGTCCGCATCGTCGCCCGGAACACCTCAATGCGATTGCCGCCGAGCCGCTTGCCGTGGCGCATGGCGATTTCCGCGTCTTTCAGCATGTCCTCGCGCTTGGCGTGGAGCTGCGGATCGTAGAGGGCGAGGCCGATCGAGGCGGTAAGCGGAATTTCCTTGTCGCTGAACGTCACCGGCGTCGAGGCGACGCGCCGCACGACATTGGCCAGCGCGGTAATCTGTTCGGTTTCGGGTTCTGAGACGATGAGCGCCGCGAATTGATCGCCCGAAAGGCGCGCGAGCGTATCCTGCGGCTTCAGGATGCGGCCAAGGCGCCGCGCCAAAGTGAGGAGGATCGAATCGCCGGCCGAAAGTCCGACCGCTTCATTGATCTGCTTGAAGCGGTCGATGTCGATGCTGATGACGGTCGGGCGCACTTTCGGGTCGCTTTGGGCGAGGGTCAGCGCCGCGTCGAGCCGGTCGAAGAACAATTCGCGATTGGGCAGCCCGGTCAGATTGTCATGCACGGCGTCGTGCAGAAGCCGTTCCTCCGCGGTCTTGATTTCCGTGATGTCGCTCAGCGCGCCGACGATGCGCAAGACTTCTCCGTCGGGACCGATCACGGGCCGCGCCTTCATGCGGAACCAGAAATGCTGGCCGTCAAAGGCGCGCAGGCGGAAATCCTGATTGATGCGGCCGCGCCGTTGCTCCAGCATGGCGTCGAGGCAGGCGCGGTAGCGGTCGCGCTCGAGCGGATGCAGCGCGTCGAGCCAGTTCGAGGCCGGCCCCTCGAGCGCGCCGCGGGCGAGGCCCAGTTGAGCCTCGACCTCGGGACTGACATAGACCCGGTCGGCGGCGACGTCCCAATCGAAGATGATGTCGCCGCTGCCAGTCAGAGCCAGCGCCTTGCGCTCGATGTCGGACACAGCGCCGTGGGCGAGGCCGCTGCCGACGAACGCATTTTGCATGATGGTGAAGCCGATGAGCATGACGATCAGCACGAGGCCGCCGATCAGCGCCGGGGAAACGAGATCATTGGTCAGCGTTCCGGTGACGGTAAAGGCGGCGCCGATGATCCAGGCGAGCAGCAGGAACCAGGTCGGGATCAGCATCACCGCGCGGTCGTAGCCGTGAACGGCGAGATACAACACGAGGACAAAGCCGACGACGCCGATGGTTGCGAGCGAAATGCGCGCGACGCCTGCGGCGACCGGCGCGTCATAGACCGAGAGGCCGACGAGTGCGGCAAGGAAAATCAGCCAGATCGCTGCGACGTGGGAGGCCCGAACGTGCCAGCGGTTGAGGTTCAGATAGGCGAACAGAAAAACCAGCAGCGTCGCTGCGAGGATGGTCTCGGCGCCGGCGCGCCAGATCCGGTCCGATTGGCCCTCGGTGCCGAAAATCTTTCCCCAGAAGCCAAAGTCGATGCAGACATAGGCGAGCACCGTCCAGGCGAGCGCCGCTGCGGCGGGAAAGATCACAGCGCCCTTGATGACGAAGACGATGGTCAAAAACAGGGCGAGGAGGCCGGCGACGCCGATGACGATGCCCTTGTAGAGCGAAAGGCTCGTCATCCTGTCCTTATAGGCGTCCGGCTCCCAGAGGTGGAGCTGGGGCAGGTTGGGCGTGCGCAATTCGGCGACATAAGTGACGGTCGTTCCCGGATCGAGGGTCAGCCGGAAAACATCGGCGTCCTCACTGTCCTCACGTTCCGGCGGAAAACCCTGGCTCGCGGTGATCGCGGAAATGCGCGTCGCGCCGAGATCGGGCCAGATGACGCCGGAGCCGACGAGGCGGAAGTGCGGCGCGACGATCAGCCGTTCGATCTGTTCCCCGGTGTCGTTGGTCAGCGCGAAGACGATCCAGTTCGGACGCGTTCCCTGTTCTCTGGCGCGCACCTCGATGCGCCGGACGATCCCGTCCGACCCCGGAGCCGTCGAGACGAGCAGGCGATCGCCGGCGGAATTATAGCTTTCGATCGCCTTGGTGAGGTCGATCACCTGAGAATCGAGTGGAACCCGCACGGACTCGATCGCTCGCGCTGGGCTCAAGCCCGCCGCGAGCGCCGCGAGAAGGATGAGACAACGAAAATAATGAGCAATGCCCGCCAAGAGTGATTTACCTGTGGAATGGAGCCGCCCGCGAAAGGAGCGGTTCGAGCCGAGGGGCGATCTTGAATGGTAAAGCTTATGTCCGCCAGCGGCAACGAGACGGTTTAGCGGTCATTCGTGTCGGTTTTGGGATGCGCGGGTGAGGCGCGCAAGCAAAAACCTTCGCCGGTCGCGGCCCCGCCGGTGAATAGCTTGCCGATTCAGAACTTGCCCTGCCGCGGCGGCCGCAAGGGCGTCTGATCGGATTCGAGCATGCCGAACAGCAAATGATCCTCCCAGACTCCGTTGATGCGCAGATAGGCGCGCGCATAGCCTTCCCGCTTGAACCCGACGCGTTCCAGCAGTCTCATCGATGCCGCGTTATGGGGCAGGCAGGAGGCCTCGACCCGATGAAGCCGCAGCGAGCCGAAGGAAAAGGCCACCGCAGCGCGCGCGGCCCTCGTCATAAAGCCTTGATTCGCAAAAATTTCGCCGATCCAATAACCGAGCGTCGCGGCCTGCACGACGCCGCGCTTGATCTGGCCGAGGGTGAGGCCGCCAAGCAGCACGTCATCGTCGCGAAAGACAAGAAACGGATAGGCTTCGTTGCTCTCGATCTCCTGCTGATGGCGGCGCACGCGCCGGCGGAAAGCGGCGCGCGTCAGATCGTCGCCGGGCCAGGTCGGCTCCCACGGCGTCAGAAAATCGCGGCTGTGTTCGCGCAGGCTCGACCACGCCTCGAAGTCGCGCATTTCCGGCGGCCGCAGATAGACGCCGTCGCCGCGCACGAAGTGGGGAATCTCGATGTTCGGCCCGATTCGAAAAAGCGCCACGGCGCCAACTCCTTCAACAGGCGCGCAGACGCTGCGCGACGCGGTCGGGGGCAAAAACCTTGTTAACGGGGCCGATGGCGGCGACCGTCGGCTTTGATGAGAGCGCCCGCGCGCCCGCTTGCCGGATGGCGGCGATATCAAGCTGATCAATCTTGCCGATGATTTCCTCGCGCGAGAGGACCCTGTCGAAAGCCATCACCTGCCGCGCGATTTGTTCGCAACGCGCGGAAGGCGATTCAAGCGCCGCGAGCAGCGAGACCTTCATCTGCGCCTTGGCGCGGCGCGCTTCGGCCTCGCTCAGCCGTTGCGCCGCTTCGCCGAGGCAATCAAGGGCGACTGGCATCAATTCCGCGACGTCCTTGGCGCCAGTCGCCGCGTAAAAGCCGAAAAGGCCGGTATCCGAATAGCCCCAGTGAAAGGCGTGGATGGAATAGGCAAGGCCGCGCGTCTCGCGCACTTCCTGGAACAGGCGCGAGGACATGCCGCCGCCGACGGCGTTGGCGAACACCTGCAGGGCGTAAAAATCCTCGTCGGCGTAGGAGAGGCCTTCGAATCCGATGACGATATGGGCCTGTTCGAGCCGGCGCTTCATCAGGATTTCGCCGCCGCGATAAAGCGCGGCCGGCGCCGCGGCGCGGGAATCGCCGCCGGCCGCAAGGCCCGAAAAGCGCTTCTCGACATCCGCGCAGATGCGATCATGGTCGATGGCGCCGGCGGCGCCGATCACGGTCGCGCGGCTGCAGTAATGGCTGTCGAGATAAGCGCCGATGGCGTCGCGGCTGAAGCCGGCGATCTGTTCGGGCGTTCCCAGAATCGGCCGGCCGATCGGCTGGTCGGGAAAGGCCGAGGCGTTGAACAGGTCGAAAACGAAATCGTCCGGCGTATCCTCGACCGCGCCGATCTCCTGAAGGATGACGCCTTTTTCGCGCTCGAGCTCTTCCGCGTCGAAGATGCTGTCGGTCAGGATGTCGGCGAGGATGTCAAGCGCGAGCGGCGCGTCCTCGGCGAGCACATGGGCGTAATAGGCGGTGTGTTCGGTGCTCGTCGCGGCGTTGAGATCGCCGCCCGCGGCCTCGATTTCTTCGGCGATCGCCCGAGCCGAACGCCGGCGCGTGCCTTTGAAGGCCATGTGTTCGAGAAGATGGGAGAGGCCATGTTCGCTCTTGCGCTCGTGGCGCGACCCGGCGCCGACCCAGACGCCGAGCGAGGCGGTTTCAAGATGCGGCATGGCGTCGGTGACGACGCGAAGCCCGGACGGCAATGTCGTGACCTTTGCGCTCATGACGCCGCCTTTTGAGGCTCTCGGCCCGTCTCGCCCGAGACGGCGGCGCGAATGAAGCGTTCGATTTCGCCCTGATCATTGGGCAGGACCGAGAAATGCTCGGGCCGCTCCATGAGGCCGGCGAGATGTGGCGGCAGTTCCGGGCGCAGGCCCGTGGCGGCCTCGATGGCGTCGGGAAACTTCGCGGCATGGGCGGTGCCGAGCACGACGAGCGGCGTTCTTGCCCCGCGTGAAAGAGCCTCCCGCCGCGCGGCGCTGACGCCGACGGCGGAGTGCGGATCACAAAGATAGCGCGCTTCGCGCCAGAGCCGCGCGATCTCCTGGCTGGTCTGTTCTTCGCTGACGCTGAACGCGTCGAAATCGGCGCGGATGGCGTTCAGCGCGCCGGCGTCGATGTCGAACGAGCGCGACTGGGCGAGTTGCGCCATCTTGGCGCGGATCGTCGGCGCGTCGCGGCCAGAGGCTTCAAACAGAAGCCGCTCGAAATTGGACGAAACCTGAATGTCCATCGAGGGCGATTGCGTCGGGCGCACCTCGCCGAGGGCATAGGCGCCGCTCGCGAGGGCGCGCGGCAGGATGTCGTTGGAATTGGTGGCGATCACCAGCCGGTCGACAGGTAGCCCCATGCGCTTGGCGATCCAGCCGGCGAAAACATCGCCGAAATTGCCCGTCGGCGTGACGAAGGAAACAGGACGATAAGGGGCGCCAAGAGCGACGGCGCTCGTGAAGTAATAGACGGTCTGGGCGAGGATGCGCGCCCAATTGATCGAGTTCACGCCGCAAAGATTGAGTTTCTCGCGCAGCGGCGGGTTGTTGAAAAGAGCTTTGACCGCGGCCTGCGCGTCGTCGAAAGAGCCCTCGATGGCGATTGCGTGAACGTTGTCGGCGCCGACCGTGGTCATCTGGCGCCGCTGCACCTCCGAGACGCGCCCATGCGGGTAAAGAATAAACACATCGACCTGTCGCAGGCCCGAGAAGGCCTCGATCGCCGCGGCGCCCGTGTCGCCAGAGGTCGCGCCGACGATTGTCGCCCGCTGTCCGCGCGCGTGCAGCGCGTGTTCGACGAGGCGCGCCAGCAGTTGCATCGCGAGATCTTTGAAGGCCAGCGTCGGACCGTGGAAAAGTTCGAGCGTAAAGAGATTATCGTCAAGCTGGGCGAGGGGAGCGACGGCCGGATGCCGAAAGCTCGCGTAGGCGGCCTCGATCATGCCGCGCAGGGCCGGCGCCGCGATCTCGTCCGCCACATAAGGCGAGATGACGGCTTCAGCGACTTCCGCATAGGATCTGCCGGCAAAACCAGCGATTTCCTCCTGGCTCAGCCTTGGATAGTCTTGCGGCAAGTATAGGCCGCCGTCCGGCGCGAGCCCTGCGAGCAGCGTCTGGGTGAAGGATAGCGGCGCAGCTTCGCCGCGGGTGGAGATGTATTTCAAGACAGGGATCCAGATCTCGCCGGAGCGACGAATTTATCGATTGAGTCAAGGCGTCTAACATAATTCAGCGAGGCGGGCAGCAACAGGCGCTGTTGCATAAGACGAAATCGCGCCACTGTTCTCAAACGAAAATCAGGAGAATATGGCGCAATTAGCGGTTTTGCCATGCAAAGACGACGAATACCGCGACAAGCGCGAAAGCGAGGCCGAACCAGGTCAGGGCGTAGGAGAGGTGATTATTGGGAAAAACCAGCTCCGTCGCGCCCCCTTGCGGCCAGCCGCCGGGGATCGGCGCCGCGTCCGCGTCGATGCTGAAGGGCGCCGCCGGGGAAAGACCGAAATGGGCGGCGATCAAGGCTGGGTCGCGCGTGAAATACGCGCCCGTTTCGGGATCGTCGGCAGGGGTGAACAGGTTTCGCGATTCCGGCTGGCGCATCAAGCCCGTGATATGGGTTTCGCCTTCGACCTGTCCCTGCGGCCGGCTGCCGGGGTCTTTCCGGTCGAGCGGCGCGAAGCCTCGATTGACGATGACGTAAGCGCCTGAGTCGAGCCGCAGAGGCGTGAGCACGAGATAGCCCGGCTGCCTCGCCGCGCCGCCGGCTGGGCGAAAGATCAGCGCTTCCTTGCCATTGTCAAAGACGCCCGTCAGTTCGACGTGGCGATACTCATAATCGTCCGGGCGCAATTGCGCCCACTGGCTCTCTGGCGGCAACGCCGAGGGGGGGGCCTTGGCGCGGGTCTCGATCTGCGCGATCAGGCCTTCCTTCCAGGCGAGGCGATGCAATTGCCAGACGCCGAGCGCCGTCAGAAAAGCACAGCCGAGAAGCGTCGCGATCGCAGGCCAGAGCAGCCTAGCCGGCCGTTCTTTCGTCAACGTCCGCGTCAACGCTCGAACCGCCCTTGTTCGGCCTTGGTGCGATATTGCTGCGCGACAAGTACGCCTTTCAGCGGACGCAAAAGTCCGATGCAGACAATCAGCGTCAGCGGCAGAAACACAACGAGATGAACCCACATCGGCGGTTCGAAAGTCAGCTCCGTCCATAAAGCTATGCCGAGCACGATGAAGCCGCCGATTAGGGAAACGAAAACCGCCGGGCCGTCAGCCGAGTCGGCGAAGCCAAAATCAAGACCGCAGACATCGCACTTCGGCGCGAACGTCAGGAAGCCTTTGAAGAGCGCTCCCTTTCCGCAGCGGGGACAGCGGCCTTTCAGTCCTGCGGCCAAAGGCGATGGGGGCAAATAGCCGTCTTCATGTGTCATCGCATATCCTTACGGGGTTGATCCGAAGCGGGGCCCGTCTCAAGCCTGCGCGGCGCGCAGTTGGCGGTCCGCGCCTGTCGTCCAACGTCATACCACGGCTTGGCGCAGTTTACGCCGCCCCGATAGGGGCGGCTCTTGCTAGCCCTCCGCCAGGAGCGCGCCGACATCGCTGCGGGACAATTATGGACAAGCCATCATTTGTATCGGTAAATGGTATATGGTAGTGTTTACGCGTGGTTTCATCTTGAGTGGCCGCACTCCTCAGCCGGGGAAACTACGAAGCCATGATGAATAATCACATTTAACACTAATTATTATTTAGAGCTTAAATTTATTGACCGGATCGGTTTCAGATCGAGGCATTAAGGCCTAATTTTTTGACTAATCTATTTAAGCGCGGAGTCTCCCAGGATAGCGGGATTTAGTAGAATTGCGTCCATTCGGGCGGCTCTTTGTCCACCTATTTTTGCGAATTGGGAGGGCGCGCGACAGCTACACCCACGCTCTTTCCGCGAGAGGCGGCATGCGTCGTTCGCCGGATTGATCGACGACTAATTGGAGCGCTGAATGAGTTTTCGCAAGGGTCGGGCTTTGCCCACGAGGGACCTCCCGGAGAGTCTTTGCCCGGGCGCGCGTCAAAACAATTCATTGATCTCGATTGGACGTATTCCCGCATGAGAAACACATTTTCGCCATATTGCCAAAAAGAGTTGGCCGGTTTTCAAAGCGAATATATAGTGTGTTGGAGAGTTATTATTAATCAATGGCTTAAGTCTCAACTCGAAAACATCCGCGGCGCAGTTTCCAAAGGTGCGAACGGTCGCTGTCTCTTGGGAGTCTCGTTGGGAGCTATCCGGCGTTGTCCCTGAATGGAGAGGTTGTTGCCATGTTTCACCATTCTGGACGCAGAGACGGGAATTCCGACGTGGCTGCTTTCGATGTGCGCCGGACAATTCATTCCTTTTTTATTGAAGTCGCGCGTGACCACCCGGACCATGCGGCGGTTTTATATGACGGTCGTGCTCTTTCATATTCGGAGCTCGATCGAAAGTCGAACCAGTTCGCCAGGTTCTTGACGTCGAGAGGGATTCGTCCCGGCGCGATCGTCGGATTGTTTCTATCGCGATCGCCCGAAGCGATCATTGCGATGCTTGGCGTTCTGAAGGCGGGCGCCGCCTTTGCGCCGCTTGACCCTGCCTATCCGGCCGATCATCTCGCCTTTATCGCGTCGGACGCTGAGCCATTCATCGTGGTTTCGGCCTCGCACATGTTTTCCAAAGCCCGATCGCCCGCCGACGGCGTCGCGTTCTCGCCGGCGGCGCTTCCATGGACGGCGCCAACTCTTTTGATGGACGCGGAAGAAGAGGCCATCGCGCGCGAGAGCGGCGGCGCGCTGGCGGAAACCGTCGCGGGCGATGATCTTGCCTATGTCATGTACACTTCGGGGACGACCGGGCGGCCGAAAGGGGTCATGGTTCCCCACCGCGGCGTGACCCGCCTTGCCTTCAACAGCTTCGTCGACCTCGGCCGGCATGATGTTGTCCTGCATCTCGCGCCATTGGCCTTCGATGCGTCGACATTCGAAATCTGGAGCCCCTTGCTCAACGGAGCCGCGCTCGCCATTGTTGGCGCCGCGCATCCGAGCTTCAATGAAATCGGCGCCGCCATCCGCGAAGGCGGCGTGACGACGGCCTGGTTCACCGCCAGCCTTTTTCATGCGATCGTCGATCATCAGATCGAGATTCTACGGTCGCTGCGCCAGCTGATCGCCGGCGGCGACGTGCTGTCGCCGCGACATGTCAGGCGCGTGCTCGACGCGCTGCCGCAATGCCGTCTCGTCAACGGTTATGGCCCGACGGAAAACACAACTTTCACCTGCTGCTACGATCTGCCGCGAGATTTCAGCGCGGATGCGGCGGCGCCGATCGGGCGGCCAATCGAGCACACCCGCGTCTATGTGCTGGATCAAAACCTGCGGCCCGTGCCGGCTGGTGAGGAGGGCGAACTGTTCGCGGCCGGCGATGGCGTGGCGCTCGGCTATCTGAAGCGGCCGGAGCTCACCGCCGAAAAGTTTCTGCCCGATCCTTTCTGCGGGGAGCCGGGTCAACTGATGTACCGGACAGGCGATCTCGTCCGGCGCCGGGTGGATGGTGTCATCGACTTCACCGGCCGCGTCGATCGCCAGGTGAAGATTTTCGGCAAAAGGGTCGAGCTTGACGAGGTCGAAGCGCTGTTGCGGCGACTGCCGCAGGTCGCCGACGCGGCCGTGCAGGTGCGCAAGCGCACAGACGGGGATCGGCAGATCATCGCATATGTCAGCTCACACTCATCAATCGATCCAGAGGCGTTGCGGCGGCACATGCTTGATCTTGCTCCAGACCATTTGGTCCCGGCGCATTTCGTCGTGCTGCGCGATTTGCCGCGCACGCCCAATGGCAAGGTCGATCGCGCGTCGCTTCCCGAATTCGTCGGCGCAAGGGCGGCGGCGCCTGCCGTCGCGCAGGATCTGAACGCCATCGAGGCGACGCTCGCCGGGGTCTGGAGCCGGCTGTTGAAAACGGATTCCGTCGGAGTCGACGCAAATTTTTTCGATCTCGGCGGCGCTTCGCTCGACGTGATGGCGTTGCAAGAGGAAATCAAGGCGCGCTTCTTCTGTGATGTGCCGATGACCGCCCTCTTCGAATTTACGACCATCCGTTCGCTCGCGGCGCATCTGCAAAGCCTTGATGCGTCCGCCGCGGGCAAGGGCGCTGAGGCCTCGACAGACAGAGTCGCCGTCGACGATCTCAACAGCCGCAAGGCGCGTCAGGCCGAGGCGCTCAAGCGCGCCTCCCGCCGTCGCGTGGTTTCGGCATCATAGAGCAAACGCCATGAAAGAGAACGCATCCGCCCCTTCGCCGGCTCCGCCGGGGATCGCCATCATTGGCATGGCCGGCCGGTTTCCCGGCGCCGCCGATGTCGCCTCGTTCTGGCGTAACTTGCGCGCGGGCGTCGAATCGATCAGCCATTTCACCGATGCGGAGCTCGAGGACGCTTTCGACGCAAGCGTTCGCGGCGATCCGAATTTCGTCCGCGCGCGCTCGGTGATCGAGGGCGTCGAGGAGTTCGACGCGGGCTTCTTCGGCATGCACGCGCGCGAGGCTGAACTCACCGATCCTCAGCACCGCGTGTTCCTCGAATGCGCCTGGCATGCGCTGGAGGACGCAGGCTACGATCCGGCCGCCTACAAGGACGCGATCGGCGTCTTCGCCGGCTGCAGCATGAGCACCTATTTTCTGCGCAACGTTCTCCAGGATCGCGCGGCGGTCGAGCTTTTCACCAGCAATTATCAGGTCGGCAGCTACGGCGAACTGATCGGCGCCTTGCCGGATGTTTTTGCGACGCGCGTCTCCTACAAGCTCGGCTTGCGCGGACCGGCGATGACGGTGCAGACCGCCTGTTCGACATCGCTCGTCGCCATAGCGCAGGCGTGCCAGAGCCTGTTGCTTTTTGAATCCGACATGGCGCTCGCGGGCGGCGTCTCGATCACGCTGCCGCAGCGCCGGGGCTATCTCGCGGTCGAGGGCGCCATGGTGTCGCCGACGGGGCGCGTGCGCACCTTCGACGCCAAAGCGGACGGCACCGTATTCGGCAGCGGCGCCGGCGTCGTTCTGTTGAAGCGGGTCGAGGACGCGATTGCTGACGGCGATCATATCTACGCGGTGATTCGCGGCGCCGCGCTGAACAATGACGGCGCCGCGCGGGCCGGCTTCACGGCGCCGAGCGTCAACGGCCAATGGGAGGTGATCGCGGCGGCTCTGGCGAACGCCGAGGTCGATGCGCGGTCGATCAGCTATGTGGAGTGTCACGGGACGGCGACGCCGCTCGGCGATCCGATCGAAGTCGCGGGCCTGACCCGCGCCTTCCGCGCCAGCACTGAGGATGTCGGCTTTTGCGCGCTCGGATCGGTGAAGCCGAACGTCGGTCATCTCGACGCGGCCGCCGGCGTCACTGGCCTCATCAAGACGGCGCTCGCCCTGCAGGACCGGCAACTGCCGGCGACGCTGTTTTTTGAGACTCCCAATCCGCATATCGCTTTCGAGGGCGGGCCTTTCTACGTCAATGACACATGGCGCGAATGGCCACGCGGCGACGAACCGCGCCGAGCCGGGGTCAGCGCCTTCGGGGTCGGCGGCACCAATGCGCATGCCGTGCTGGAGGAGGCCCCTTTGGCCTTTTCGGAACCGACCCGGCGGCCGGCGCAGATTATCTGCGTTTCGGCGCGCAGCGCCATCGCTCTTGAAACGGCGCGGCGCAATCTGGCCGCGCATCTTCAATCTCATCCTGAGCTGACGCTGGCCGACGTCGCTTATACGACGCAGGCCGGGCGGCGCGCTTTCAGCCATCGCGCGGCGGTTGCCGTCGGCGATCTCGAATCGGCGGCGGCGGGCCTCGAGTCGGGGAAGGGCTTGATCACGGGCGAGCCGCGCGGCGCGCGAACGCTCGCTTTCATGTTCCCCGGGCAGGGCGCGCAATATCCGGCCATGGGATTGGAGCTCTATCGGACCGAGACGGTGTTCCGCGAGAGCATGCGCCGCAGCGCGGAGATTTTGCGTCCGGCGCTCGGCGCGGACCTCTGCGCGCTCCTCTATGGCGAGACCGGGGAGCGCGCCGACGCGGAAGGGCTGCAGGCGACCGAAATCGCGCAACCCGCCCTGTTCGCCGTCGGCTATGCTCTGGCGGCGTTGTGGCGGAGCATCGGCGTGACGCCGCAGATGATGATCGGCCACAGCGTCGGCGAATTCGTCGGTGCCTGCCTCGCCGGCGTATTCTCGCATGAGGATGCGCTTCGTCTGATCGCCGCGCGCGGCCGTCTGATGCAGGAAATGCCGCGCGGCTCCATGATGGCGGTGCGCCTGCCGGAAGCCGAATTGACGCCTTTCCTGCAAGAGTCTCTGGCGCTCGCCGCGATCAATGGACCAAAGCTCTGCGTCGCGGCTGGCCCCGACGACGCCATCGCCGAACTCGACGCCGAACTCTCCGCGCGGGGCGTGATGACGCGCCGCCTGCATACCTCGCACGCGTTCCACTCGCCGATGATGGAGCCGGCCGCGAAAGCCCTGCGCGAGCAATTTGCGGGCGTTCGGCTCGCGCCTCCCGCGATGCGCCTGATTTCGTCGACGACGGGAGAGTGGCTGACCGCCTCCGAGGCGACCTCCCCCGATTACTGGGCGACCCATTGCCGCGCCCCGGTGCGCTTTGCCGCCGGGCTCGCGACGCTGCTGCGCGAGGCCGGACCAGACGCCATTCTGCTCGAGGCCGGCCCTGGCGTGACCCTCTCGACGCTCGCGCGGCAGGGTGGGGCGGGAAGCGCGCCCGACGCCGTGCTCGCCTCGCTGCCGGACGCGGCGCGCGAAGCCTCCGACAGCGAGGTCATCGCGCGCTCGACCGCGCAGCTCTGGTGCGCCGGCGTTCCGATCGATTGGCGCGGCGTCCATTCCGACGCCAAACGGCGCCGGGTTTCTCTGCCAGCCTATCCATTCGAGCGCGTCCGTCACTGGATCGACGCGCCGCCCGTCGAGCGGGTCAATGAGCGCCAGGCCCCGGCTCCCTCCCTTTCCACGTCAGCCTCAGCCGAGGTTCGTGAGTTATTTTCACGCGACGCCGCGTTCACAGGAACAATTTTGCCCCAGGCCTCTTTGTTTGAAACATCTTTTCCAGAGATTTCCCCGCCCATGACCGCAGCGCCCATTACTCCGACTCAAAGCGATTCCACGGCCGCATCCGCCGCAACGAGCGCGAGCCTGCATCAACGCGTGGTGGAGCTTTTCGAAGCTTTGTCGGGCGAGGCTATCGCCGATCTTGCGCCGGAGACGACCTTCCTTGAGATGGGCTTCGACTCCTTGTTCCTCAGCCAGGCGACACAGCAGCTGCAGCGTGAATTCAAAGCCAAGCTGACTTTCAGGCAATTGCTTGGCGATCTCTCTACGATCCCGGCGCTCACCGCTCACCTCGAGGCGAATTTGCCGCCCGAACTGCACGCCCCGCAAGCCGCCACGGCGGTTCCCACCGCCCTCACTCAGTCAGCGCCGGCGCCGGCAGCCGCCGCGCAGCCCTCCCTGTCGCAAGCGGCGTCTAACGCGCCGCCCGCCCCCGGATCGGCTGGCGTCGAGCAGGTGATCCGCGAACAGCTCGACGTCATGAGCCGCCTTATGGCGCAGCAACTCGAGGCCTTGCGCGGCGCTCCCGTGACCGGCGCGCTTCCTGCCCCTTCGGCGATGTCGGCTCCTCCTCAGCCGGCCGCAGGGGCGGCCGCCGCCGCGGCGAAAGCGCCGATTTCCGCGCCGATTTCCCTGGCGGTTTCCGCGCCGACCGCGAACGAGCCGAAGTCACGTTTCGAGATGATCGCGGCGTCCCGCTCCGCGCCGCCCGTCGACATGAATGAGAGGCAGCAGCGCGCCCTCGCCGAGCTCATTGCGCGCTTCAATGAACGGACGGCGCAATCCAAGCGGATGACGGCCCAATATCGGTCGGTTCTCGCCGATCCGCGCGCCGCCTCTGGCTTTCGTTCGGAGTGGAAGGATCTCGTCTATCCCGTCGTCAGCGATCGCGCGAAGGGCTCGCGCATCTATGACGTCGACGGCAATTCCTACATCGATCTCGTCAATGGCTACGGCCAGACTTTCTTCGGCCATGCGGCGCCCTTCGTCGTCGACGCCGTCGCCGAACAATTGCGCGAGGGTTTCGCGATCGGGCCGCAATCGGCTCTCGCGGGGCGCGTCGCGGCGCTTTTCGCCGAAATGACGGGCAATGAGCGGGTCACCTTCTGCAACACGGGGTCCGAAGCCGTCATGGCGGCGATGCGAATCGCCCGCACGGTGACAGGCCGCAACACGATCGCAACGTTCACCGGCGATTATCACGGCCAGTTCGACGAGGTTCTGGTCAAAGGAACGCTGCGCTCCGGCGTCGCGCGCGCCATTCCCGCTGCGGCTGGCATTCCGGGCAAGTCGGTCGAGAACATGGTGGTGCTGCCCTATGGCGCTCCGGAATCGCTCGAGTGGATCCGCGCCCATGCGGACGATCTCGCGGCGGTGCTGGTGGAGCCGGTGCAAAGCCGCCATCCCGAACTTCGGCCGGTCGAGTTTCTGCGTGAAATCCGCGCCATAACTGAAAGCTCGGGCTCGGCATTGATTTTTGATGAAGTCGTCACCGGCTTTCGCATGCATCCTGGCGGCATGCAGGCCCTGTTCGACATCAGGGCCGATCTTGCGACCTACGGCAAGGTCGTCGGCGGCGGCCTTCCAGTCGGCATTCTCGCCGGCAAGGCCGCCTTCATGGACGCGCTCGACGGCGGCATGTGGAGTTATGGCGACGATTCTTATCCCGAAGTCGGGATGACCTTCTTCGCTGGAACCTTCGTGCGCCATCCGCTCGTCATGGCGGCGGTGTGGGCGGTGCTGAACCATCTGAAGGAGCAGGGGCCGCCCCTACAGGAGAGGGTCAGCGCGCGCACGGCCGCGCTCGTCAAGCGCCTCAATGAATTCGTGGAAAAGCGCGGCCTCGATTTTCAAATCGAGACCTTCGGCAGCCTGTTCTTCTTCAATCTCTCGAATGTGTCGCGCTACGCTGGCCTGTTCTATCCGCACATGCTGGAACGCGGCGTCTATGTGCAGGAGCATTATCCCTGCTTCCTGACGACGGCGCATAGCGAGGCCGACATCGCAGCCATCGCCGAAGCGTTCGAGGACGCCATCATAACGATGCAAAAATCCGACTTCATGCCGGCGCCCCCCGGCCTAGGGCCGGAGCCTGAAACCGACGTTCCGCTGACCGAAGCGCAGACAGAAATCTGGCTCTCTGCCCAGCTCTCGGACGAGGCTTCATGCGCCTTCAATGAATCGGTTACGTTGCGCCTTCGCGGCCGGCTCGACCGCAATGCTTTGACGAAAGCGCTGAACGAGGTGATCGCCCGGCACGACGCCTTGCGCGCGGTCTTTCAGGCCGATGGCCAGCGCATGCGCATTCTGCCCTCGCTTGAACTCGATCTTATCGAGCGCGATCTCGAGCGGACGTCACGACCGGCGGCGCAGGACGCTTGGCGCGACCTTCTCGCCCATGATGCGAGGACGGCTTTTGACCTTGTCAACGGGCCGCTCGTGCGGGCGCAACTGGTTCGCTTCGCGGCGGATGATCACGCGCTAGTCGTGACGGCGCATCACATCATCTGCGACGGCTGGTCGTTCAATGTCATTATCGATGAGGTGACCAAGCTTTATGAGGCCGGCGTCTCGGGCGCGGCCGCTGAGCTGCCGACGCCTCTGTCATTTGTCCGCTACGGCGCCGAGGAACGCGCGCGGCAGGCGCGGGAAGGAGCCGTCGTCGAGGCTTTCTGGCTGCCGCAGTTCACGCCGCCGCCGCCGGCGCTCGATCTGCCGACGGATCATCCCCGCCAGGCGCAAAAAAGCTTTGCCGGCGCGACTCTGACCCGGAGGATCGATCCCGAGCTGACCCAGCTTTTCCGCAAGGCGGCGGCGCGTCAGGGCTGCACCCTGTTTGTCGGTTTGCTCGCGGCGTTTGAAACCCTGCTCGCCCGGCTCGCGGGTCAGGAGGAAGTCGTCGTCGGCATTCCCGCGGCTGGCCAATCTCTCGCCGAGGGCGATAATCTCGTTGGCCATTGCGTCAATTTCCTGCCGCTGCGCGGGCGTTGGACTGCTGAGACGACGATGGCCGAACATCTGGCGGCGACGGGCCAGATTGTGCTCGCAGCCTATGAGAACCAGAGCTTCACGCTCGGCACGCTGGTTCGCAAGATGGCGTTGCCGCGCGAGGCGGGGCGTCGCCCCCTCGTCGAGGCCCAATTCAATCTCGAGCGCATAGCCGACAAGATCCACGTGGCGGGGCTCGAGATTGAGACGCAATCGAATCCGAAAAGCGCGGTTATCTTCGATCTCTTCTTCAACGTTACGGAACAGGACGGCGGCCTGCGCGTCGACTGCGACTATAATTCGGGCCTCTTCGATGAATCGACGATCGAACGCTGGATCGGCCATTATCGCACGCTCCTCGGCGAAATCGCCGCGAGCCCTGCGCAGCCCATATCGGCGCTGCCCCTGATCTCGACTGAAGAGCGCCATTGGCTAACGCAGGAGCTCAACAGGAGCGCGGCGAACGATCTCGACCTGCGGCCCGTGCATGAACTCATCGCCGCTCAGGCGGCGCGCACGCCGGGCGCCGTCGCCGCCCGCTTCGCCGACGCCGCCCTCAGCTATCGGGAGCTGGACGAACGAGCCAACCGGCTGGCCAATCATTTGCGCGGCGTCGTCAGCGATCCGTCCGCCCGCATAGGCGTCGCGACGGAGCGTTCGCTCGACATGTTGATCGCCTTGCTGGCGATCATGAAGACCGGCTGCGCCTATGTGCCGCTCGATCCAAGCCATCCGGCGGCGCGGCTGCGCCTTGTCCTCGACAATGCGGCCGTCTCTGCGGTCGTCTGCGACAATGCGTTCATGGGAGCTATGGCGCCGGGAATTCCGGTGGTGCGGATCGACGCCGATGCGGGCCTTATCGCAAGCCGCCCGTCGAGCGCTCCAGCCGTCGAGAGCGACGCTTCACGCCCCTGCTACGTCATCTTCACCTCGGGATCGACGGGCGCGCCGAAGGGCGTTGAAATCGCCCATCGCTCGGTCGCCAATCTTCTGTGGTCGATCGCACGGACTCTCGACGCTCGCCCAAGCGACGTTCTCGTCGCGGCGACGACCATCTCCTTCGACATCGCGGCGCTGGAGCTCTATCTGCCGCTGATCACCGGCGGCTCGGTCGTCATCGCGAGCAGGGATGACGTGCGGGGAGGCTTTGGCCTCGCCACGCTGATCGAGAAGACGCAGGCGACCATCGTCCAGGCGACGCCCTCGCTCTGGCGCATTCTGACGGAGGCTGGATTTGCGCCGCGCCGCGGCCTCAGGATGCTGTGTGGCGGCGAAGCCCTGCCGCGCGATCTCGCCGACACGCTGCTGAAAAACGGCGGCGAGTTGTGGAACGTCTACGGCCCAACCGAAACGACCATCTGGTCGAGCATCGGGAGAGTTTCGCCGGCGCCGGCGCCCATCACGATCGGCTCGCCAGTTCTGAACACCGAACTCTATGTTCTCGACAAGGCTCATCAGCTGACGCCCGTCGGCGTCGTCGGCGAATTATTCATCGGCGGCGCGGGACTGGCCATCGGCTATTTCCGCCGCCCCGATCTCAACGCCGCGGCGTTTCTTCAGATCTCCGTCGGAGATCTTGGCCCGCAGCGGCTTTATCGCACCGGCGATCTCGCGCGGCGGCTGCCGGACGGCGGCGTCGAAATCCTCGGCCGCGTCGATTCCCAGATCAAACTGCGCGGCTTCCGGATCGAACTCGAGGAGATCGAAGCCGTGATGCGTGGCTATCCCGGCGTTCTCGCCTGTGCGGCCGCGGTCCAGACGCCGGTCGGCGGCACGCCGCGCCTGATCGGCTATACTGTCGCGGCGGCGGATTGTCCGATCCCGTCATCGGAGCTGTCGGCCTATGCGGCGCAGCGTCTGCCCGACTACATGATTCCGGCGATCTGGATGCGTCTCGTGGCGCTGCCGCTTACGCCCAACGGCAAGCTTGATCGCAAATCACTGCCGCAGCCAGACCTGGCGCAATCGGCGGAAGCCCGCATCATCACGCCGCCGCGGGATGCGCTGGAGGCCGCGTTGGCGACGATTTGGCGCGAAGTTTTGCAGATCAACGAAGTCGGCGTTCATGACAACATTTTCGCTCTGGGCGCGGATTCCATTCACCTGTTCCGCATTGCAGCGCGTATGATGGCTCAAAATCTCGGCCTTGAAGCGAGGCATTTGATGCGGTTTCCGACGATTGCACAGCTTGCGCTGGCTGCCAGCGCCGAGCCATCCGCTGAGGGGAAATCGGCTGCGGCGCCCTCTCTGAAGAGTTTCAGGCGAGGCCAAGTGAAGGAATCGTCCGCATGACCATGCGTCGGAGTGAAGATGAGATCGGGACTCCGGCCGACAGCGGCTTATCGCACGAGCAGCACTCGCCGGCGTCCGGCAATCTGATCTTTCCGTGCTCGGCGTCGCAGAACCGGTGCTGGTTCATCAATTCGTTGAGCCCTGGCAATCCGGCCCTGAACGTCGCTTTGCGCTGGGAGGTGACCGGCCGCCTCGGCCCGGCTACGGCCGAGCAGGCGTTCCAGACGATCGTCGACAGGCACGAAATCCTGCGTTCCCGCTTCCTCGAAAAGGACGGCGAAGCGATGCAGGAGGCGTTGGAGCATGTGAGCTTCAAGCTGTCCGTGATCGATCTCTCCATGCTGCCCGAAACCGAGCGGCTGAAAGAGGCTTTGGCGCAAGGCGAACGGGAGGCGCACAAATCCTTTGACCTTTCGCAGGCCCCGCTGATCCGGGTCACGTTTTTGCGCCTTTCCGGCGATCATGCGATCCTGCTCGTCACGGTGCATCAGATCGCTTTCGATGGTTGGTCGATCCGCGTGCTGGCTAATGAGTTCGGCGTCATCGCCGAAGGCCTCAACGCCAAGCGTCCCTATGATCTGCCCCAGCCGCCGCTGCAATATGGCGATTACTGCCTCTGGCAGAAGGAATATTTCGCGAGCGGCGTGTTTGAAGGCGAGACCGCCTATTGGAAGAACAAGCTTGGCGGCGCGCCCTATTTCGAGGTTGTTCCTGACCATGAGCGTCCGAGCCGGCCGACCTATCGCGGTGAGATATTGGCCGCGGTCCTGCCGCCGCAACTCGGCGAACAATTGGAGGAAGCCGCCCGCCGGCACAATCTGACCTTATTCAGCTTCGGCTGCGCGGTGACGGGAGCGATGCTGCATCGCTACACCGGTGAAAATGACGTCATCTTCGGGACCCAGATCGCCGGGCGCGACGATCCGGACCTTGAGAACATGATCGGCATGTTCATCAATAATCTTGTCATGCGCTTCGACGCGTCGGATGATCCGACGTTCGACGAATTTCTGACGCGGGTGAACCAAACGGTTCAGGACGCGCTGATCAATCAGCGCATGCCGTTCGACAAGCTGGTTGAAATTCTCAATCCGCCACGTGATCCGAAGCGGACGCCGCTCATTTCGGTCAATTTCACCGTCCTGCGCGACGTGATGGACCATAAGAGCTACGGGGATTTCGTCCTGCACGGGCAGCCCTCGCTGTCGGCGGGCTCGCTCTATGATTTGATCTTCTTCATGGTCCATTGGCCGAGCGGCTGGCGCATGGCGATGGAATATAATCCGGATCTCTTCGAGCGGCGAACGGCGGAACGGCTGCTCGATTTTCTTCTGGCGACCTTCGAATTCGCGATTTTGCGTCCAGACGCCAAATTGTCCGCCCTGACGCCGCCCGTGCGTGATCTCATCGAGGCGCCAAAGCCGCGCCCGCATCTCGACGCCATTGAGTTGGCCCTGCGCCAGCATATGGACGTCAAGGACGCGGCCGTGATCCCAGGTTTGGATTACGGCGAGCGATCGCGGCCTTACGCCTATGTCACGCCGGTTCCGGGCCTTCGCATTCCACTCGAAACGCTTCCCGCCAAGCTGAGCGCCTATCTTTCCGACGCCCTGCCGGGCGGATCGACGGCGCCGAGCGGCGTCAGCGTGTTGCTGGCTTTGCCGCGAAATGGGCTGGGCGACGTTGATTACCGGGCCCTGCCGCCGCCGCCCGCCGGCTCCTTTGCCGCGACGCCGGCCGCAACTGGGAGCGCGGCGCGTCTGGACATCATCGAAATGAAGCTGGCGTCGATCTGGCGCGAACTCCTGAAGGTTAGGGAGATTGGCCCAAACTCGAACTTTTTCGAACTTGGCGGCCATTCGCTTCTTACCATTCGGCTAATGGCGAGAGTCGCCGCCGATTTTGGCGTCAAACTAGATCCCGTGACTCTGTTCCAGGCTCCGACTTTGCGGGAATTTGCCGCGCGTCTGCCGATTTCCGAAGGCGCGCAGGAAAGTCCCCGTCTCGTTCAAATCCAACCCGAAGGCGACAAGACGCCCATTATCGCCATCAACAATTCTGTTCTCTATTATAATCTCGCGAGACGGATTGGATTGGACAGGCCGTTCATCGGGATTCCCCTGCTCGAACCGGCCGGCGGAGTTCCGGCGCCAGTTCGGACGCTGAATGAGATCGCGGTCGATTACGTCCGTGTCATTCGTGAGGCTCAGCCGCGCGGCCCCTACATTTTATGCGGCCTCTGCGTCGCCGGCGCGCTCGCCTATGAATGCGCGCAGCAACTAAGGAAGGCGGGCGAATCCGTTCCGCTGCTCATTCTCTCGGATATCTGGGCGCCGGGCTTTCTCGCGGCCTATCCGTTGCACAGAAAGCTGGTCTACCACTTCAACTACCGGCTTCGCACCTTGCGCCATCGCATCGATCTGCTTCGCACGGGCAAGCTCTCGCTGGCGGAGGTCTTGTCGACTTTCACGCTTGTTCGCAAAAGCCGCGTTCTCGACTTCGCGGCCTGGATCGGCCTGATCGACGGCGCGCAACTGGCCAAAAAAGTCCGTGGCCGCGACAATTGGCTGTTTCTCCTTTCGCTGGAGACGGCACGGAACGCCTATGAAATTACTCCGACCCCAAGCAATGTCGTCATTCTCCAGAGTGACGAAATCGTTACGGATTTCGCCGATCCGAACATGGGCTGGACCGATCTCGTCAAAGGCGGCCTTTTCATCCGTCGAATTCCCGGCTGGCATGAAGACATGTTTCAGGATGAGGGCGCGCGCCTGATCGCCGAATATCTTCAGCCGCGCCTTGAAGAAGTTGACGCCGAACGCGACCATTCGGCTGCGTCTTTGAAGTCGAACTAAGGTCGCCGTCCGGCCATCGGATAGGTTGATCGAGGCGAATTCCAGACCGAAAGCAAGAGGAAAATCCTATCTCCGCCTCACAGAAAAGGCCGGGCGTGGCTGTTGCGCCGCGATCTGGCCGTATCGATTTTCTCGAATTTTCCTTCGGAGGAGACGTCGCTGCGATGATCGGCGCCTCGAATCGGCCGTTGTGACCGTGAGACGAGGAAAACGCCCATGACTTCGAGACTGACGGTTGTTTATGGCGTTCGCGCCAGCGCCTCGGAGATCAAGGCGCGCGCGCAGGCAATCGCCGTCGAGCAGAGCGTCGAGATGCCGCTTTCGGCCATTCACGACGGTTCGATCTTATCGGACATTGTCGGACAGGTTAGGGCGATTGACGATCGCGGCAATGGCGCGTTCGACGTCACCATTGATCTCGCGGCCGCGACGATCGGCTCCGACGCCGGTCAGCTTATCAATATGCTGTTCGGCAACACTTCTCTGCACGATGACGTCGTGCTTTCCAGCGCGATCCTTCCGAGTGAGATGCTGAGCGCGTTTGGAGGTCCCTCGCATGGGCTGTCGGGGCTTCGCGAGCGCGTTGGCGCAAAGGGGAGGGCGATGACATGCTCCGCCCTGAAGCCGCAAGGGCTCGGCGCGGAGGATCTCGGAAAGCTCGCCTTTGAACTGACGATGGGCGGTCTCGACTTCATCAAGGATGATCATGGGCTCGCTGACCAATCCTATAGCCCTTTCGTTGACCGTGTCCGCGTCTGCGCCGCGGCGGTTCGCAAGGCGAGCGAGCGCACAGGCCATCCGACGCGCTACGCGCCGAGCCTCTCGGGGTCTTACACCGACATGGAGCGCCAGCTCGGGCTCGCGCGGGAAGAGGGGCTCGATGTCGCGCTGATCGCGCCGATGCTCGCCGGCCCGTCGAACTTCAGCGCCTTACGCCGCAATCATCCCGACTTTGCATTTTTGGCCCATCCCACGATGACAGGCGCGCGTGTCTCGCCGGTCTTGTTCGCGCAGCTTTTCCGTTTGTTTGGCGCCGACGCGTCGATCTTTCCAAATTATGGCGGGCGGTTCGGCTATTCGCTCCTGACGTGCAAGGCGATTGCCGCGGGACTTCTTGGGAGCTTCGGCGGTCTCGCGGCAAGCGTTCCCGCGCCGGCGGGAGGCATGAGCCTCGACCGCACGCCGGAGCTGCTCGATTGCTATGGCGAAGACGTTATGTTGCTGATTGGCGGGGGCCTGCTCAGCGCGCCGCGTGAGCGCCTCGCGGCGGAGGCCGGACGCTTCGTTCGCGCGGTCGCGGATCATTGCTACCCGCGCCTCTCGACGCCATGAGCTGATGAGCAATTCTCCTTCCATTCGAACGATATCTTTGCGTTCAAGGCCAGGAACTGCCCCCCGATCTCCCTGAAACAGATTTTCGAGAAGATCGCGAAACCGCGGATCAGAGTTTTCCGGGCGCTTCAACAAAACGCGGTAAGATGCCGAACTCAGTTGACGCATCGCCTCCTGTGGTTCGAGCGGAGCGGCATGCGTCGAGGTGAAGACGCGCCGAGTTCGATAGTGACTGGGCAAAGCTGAAGGGTTCCTTATTGAACGAGGAACTCCACGTTACCGGAGGGCCGTCGAATGCCGTCGAATTCCGAGGGACGATCAATTAGCGACCACAAACCCGAGCCGACTTTGCGCCGGTCATTGGAGGGGTTTCGCTGGGAAGGCGTCTCCCATCGCCCCTACAAGGAGGCGGAAAGCGCGCCATTCAAGGCGATCTCCCGCCAGACTTTGTTCTCCGATCCCCGTCTTTTGGGCGAACTGCGCTACTTCGAGATCGAGCCTGGCGGTTTCTCGACGCTTGAGCGGCACGAGCACATGCACGCGGTCATGGTGCTGCGCGGAGAAGGCGCATGTCTCGTCGCCGGGACGATCCGGACGCTGCGTCAGCATGATCTCGTCACCATCGCGCCCTGGACCTGGCATCAGTTCCGCGCGGGCGACAAGGAGCGGCTTGGCTTTCTCTGCCTCGTGAACGCCGAGCGCGATCGCCCGCAACTTCCGAGCGACGAGGATCTCGAAGCGCTGACGGCGAACCCTGAGATCGCAGCGTTTCTTCGTCGATGACGCAAGAAAAAGGCGCCTGGACAGGCGCCTTTTTCACGATCGCTCGCGAAGCCCTATTTCATGGCCTCGATCGGCGCCCCCCACGATCCCCAAACGTAAATGCACGAGAAAAGGAACAGCCAGATCACGTCCACGAAATGCCAGTACCAGGCGGCAAATTCAAAGCCGAGGTGGTGATCGAGCGAGAGTTGGCCGATCAAGGCGCGCAACAGGCACACAGCCAGAAAAATCGTGCCGACAATGACGTGGAAGCCATGAAATCCGGTTGCCATGAAGAAGGTCGAGCCGAAGATCGATCCTTTGAAGGCAAAGGGCGCATGAATATATTCATAGGCCTGCACGGTCGTGAACAGGACGCCGAGCAGAATGGTAAGCACGAGGCCGGCCTTCAGGCCCTTGCGATCACCGGTCAAAAGGGCGTGATGGGCCCAGGTCACCGTCGTTCCTGAGGTCAGGAGGATGAGCGTGTTGAGCAGCGGCAAATGCCACGGATCGATCGCCTCGATGCCCTTCGGCGGCCAGACGCCGCCGGTGGCCTGAACGCGAGCATATTCGATCGCCTCGTTCGGAAAGAGGCTCGAGTTGAAGAAGGCCCAGAACCACGCGACGAAGAACATGACCTCGGAGGCAATGAACAAAATCATGCCGTAGCGAAGGCCAATCTGCACGACATGGGTGTGGTAGCCGACGTTCGATTCCTTGATGACGTCGATCCACCAGGAGGCGGCGATGAAAAGCAGGGCTATCACGCCGACGCCAAAGATGAGGCCTTCGGGCTTGAACGCGCCGACCGAAAGATGCTTCATCCAGATTATGCCGCCGACCGCCATGACGAACAGGGCAATCGACGCCAGGACGGGCCAGGGGCTTGGATCGACCAGGTGATAATCGTGGTTCGGTTTGGCGTGGGCGTCCGACATCAGCTTTGACCCTCTTCCCGCTCTGAAGGCTCATCGAGCCTTATATTGATCACAACCGCGGCGCGCGGCTTCTCAACTATTCGCTGGCGCTTCCGCCCGTTTTTCACGCCGTTCGTTTGCGCGGCGCATTCCATCGCCTCTGCCAAGTTTAGACGCCTTGGTCAAGAGATCCCGAGGGGCTCAAAGCGGCTTTCCCGCTTCGCCCGATTTTCCATCGCCGATGACCACGGCTTTCTCCGGCTTCGCGGCGAAAAACGTGTAGGACAGCGTCACCACATCGACGTCCGTCATGCTGTTGTCCTGCTCAAGCGCCGGATCGAGAAAGAAGACAACCGGCATCTCCACCGTTTCATGCGCGTCGAGCTTTTGTTCATTGAAGCAGAAGCAGCTGATCTTGTCGAAATATGCGCCCGCGCTCGTCGGCCCAACATTATACATGGCCTGTGCGGAAAGGGCATGATCGGACAGATTGGTGACTTTGAAGTAGACCGTTGCGGTCTTGCCGGTACGCAGCTTGATCTGCGGCGTTTCCGGCTCGAAAGTCCAGTCGAGCCCTGGCGCGACATTGGCGTCGAAACGGACGATCAGATCGCGCTTTCCTTGATGGGCCGGCGCAACTTCCGCGACCTGTGTCGTGCCGCCGTAACCTGTCGAGGCGCAGAACATACGGTAGAGCGGCACAGCTGCGAATGAGAGCGCCAGCATGCCGAAGCTCGCGGCCACCGCGATTCCGGCGATGAGCCCTTTGCGATCCGCCTTCGATGGTCCGGCCGGCTCAGGGGAAACATTCATGGCGCGCGCCTCAAAGAGGACGAACGAGCACGGCGGGGCCGAGCTTGGCGATCGTCACGACATAGACGAGCGCAACGAATAATGCGATCGCGACGCCGATCGCCACATTGCGCTGGCGCCGGCTCTTTTCCTGCTCCGGCGTGAGCCGGACGCCTTCTGGCTTATTATGGATCGTCATAGAGTCACCATGACAGAGGAGCCGCAATCTGCATCATCGCAAGAGTGCGCTCGCCGACGATTTCGGCGAAAAGCAGAAACAGATAAATAATCGAGAAGGCGAACATCCGCATGGCGAACCGGTTGGCCTGATCGCCGTCGCGCACCAGGTAGACGCGGGCGGCGTGGAACAGCATGAGGACGCCGAGCACGAAGGCGAGAAGCCCATAGACGGGCGAGGCGAAGCCGATGAGCCACGGCGCGAGGCCAAGCGGGGCGAGAATGAAGGCGTAAAGCAGGATGTCGCGCCGGGTGCGGTCCGCCCCCTTCACATTGGGCAGCATCGGAATGCCGGCGCGAGCGAAATCATCCGCCTTGACCAAAGCAAGCGCCCAGAAATGCGGCGGCGTCCAGACAAAGATGATGGCGAACAGCGTGAGGCTCGCAAGGCTAACGTGGCCGGTCACGGCGAGATAGCCGACCATTGGAGGAAAAGCCCCCGCGGCGCCGCCGATGACGATGTTTTGTGGCGTCGAGCGCTTCAGCCACATTGTGTAGATGACGACATAGAAAAAGATCGTAAAGGCCAGCAGCGCCGCCGCGAGCCAGTTGGCGACGAAGCCGAGCGTCAGGACCGAAAGGACGGTGAGGATCGCGCCAAAGCTGAAGGCGCTTTCCTTCGTCACTCTGCCCGCTGGAATCGGCCGCTTTTTGGTCCGCCGCATCACGGCGTCGATATCGGCGTCATACCACATATTGAGCGCGCCAGACGCCCCGGCGCCAACGGCGATGGCGAGAAGCGAGGCGAAGGCGATAATGGGATTAACATGCGTCGGCGCGATCAACATGCCTGTCAGGGCGGTGAAGATCACGAGCGACATGACGCGCGGCTTCAGTAAGGCGATGTAATCGCCGGGAGTGGCGATCGAAACCGCGAGGTCCTGCGCGCCGTTGCCGGTCTCGCTGATGAAACTCATGTGTCGGACTGCTTCAACGTTGGAGTTGACGACATATTCCGGCGCCCTCCGGCAAAAGCCCTGGCGTTGCGGCGAAGAAGTCAGGAATGACGCGCCGATCGATCTAAAAGGGGTGGTCGATGGGCGTAGGCCGAAGGCCGAAGGCGTCTTGATTCTCTCGAAAGTCCTTTTGTCTTCCGAAATTTTCAACGACGCCCTCGCTTAAAGGCCGCTCAGTGATCCGAGCTCACAATCCGGGGCAAGGTCTCGAACGTATGGAACGGCGGCGGAGAGGACAAGGTCCATTCGAGCGTGGTCGCGCCGACGCCCCAGGGATTGTCGCCTGCGAGGCGCTTCCTGGCGAAGGCGTCATAGACAACATAGAGGAACAGGATGACGCCGGCGAAGGAGAGGTAGGAGCCGAAGGACGAAACCCGGTTCCATAGCGCGTAGGCGTCGGGATAATCGATATAGCGGCGCGGCATGCCGGCGAGGCCGAGGAAATGCTGCGGGAAGAAAGTGAGGTTGACGCCGACGAACATCAGCCAGAAATGCGCGTTGGCGAGGGTTTCGTTGTAGAGGTAGCCCGACATTTTCGGGAACCAGTAGTAGAAGCCCGCAAAGAGCGCGAACACCGCCCCGAGAGACAGAACGTAGTGGAAATGCGCCACGACGTAATAGGTCTCGTGGAAAGCGCGGTCGATGCCGGCGTTCGCGAGGACAACGCCCGTGACGCCGCCGATGGTGAACAGCAGGATGAAGCCGGCGGCCCAGATCATCGGCGTCCGGAAGCTGATCGAGCCGCCCCACATCGTTGCGATCCAGGAAAAGATCTTAACGCCGGTCGGCACCGCGATGACCATCGTCGCAAAGACAAAATAACGCTGCGTGTCGAGCGACATGCCAACCGTGAACATGTGGTGCGCCCACACGACGAAGCCGACGACGCCGATCGCGACCATGGCGTAGGCCATGCCGAGATAGCCGAAGATCGGCTTGCGCGAGAACGTCGAGACAATGTGGCTGATGATGCCGAAGCCGGGCAGAATCAGAATGTAGACTTCGGGGTGGCCGAAAAACCAGAAGAGATGCTGGAACAGCAGCGGATCGCCGCCGCCTGACGGATCAAAGAACGTCGTGCCGAAATTGCGGTCCGTCAGCAGCATGGTGATGGCGCCCGCGAGCACCGGCAGCGACAATAAAAGCAGGAAGGCGGTGACGAGGACAGACCAGGCGAACAGCGGCATCTTATGCAGGGTCATGCCCGGCGCCCGCATGTTGAAGATGGTCGTGATGAAATTGATCGCGCCGAGGATCGAAGACATGCCGGCGAGATGCAGCGACAGGATCAGGAAGTCCATCGCCGGCCCCGGATGGCCGACATTGCTCGACAGCGGCGGATACATGACCCAGCCGCCGCCAAAGCCCAGCATGCCGGGCGCGCCTTCCATGAACATTGAGGTGACGCCGAGAGCGAAGGACGCGGGCAGCAGCCAGAACGAGATATTGTTCATGCGCGGGAAGGCCATGTCCGGCGCGCCGATCATGATCGGCACGAACCAGTTGCCGAAGCCGCCGATGAGCGAAGGCATGACCATGAAAAAGATCATGATGATGCCGTGCATCGTGATCGTCACATTATACATGTTCTTCGCCACGTCGATCGCCGTGTCGGGCGTCGCGCCTTCGAGAGCGATGGCGAGATGATTGAAGACCTGGATGCCGGGCTCTTGCAGCTCCATGCGCATCAGGACAGATAGAAAGCCGCCGATGACGCCGGCGATGATCCCGAAGATGAGATACATCGTTCCGATGTCTTTGTGATTGGTCGAATAGAGGTAGCGGCGCCAACCGGTCGGATGGCCGTGCTCTTCATGGATTGTCGTGCTGGTCGCCAACGGGAGTCTCCCTAGATTGCTGTTTTATTGTCGCGCCTAGCGCAGCTCGGCCGCTGGCGCGTTCGTATTGGCCAATTGTATCGAATGAGGCGCGTTCGAAGCAAATTTTTTGGCCGCCGAGGCGAGCCAGGCCGTATATTGCTCGGGGCTTACGACGCGGAAGGCGATCGGCATGAAAGCATGATCCTTGCCGCAGAGCTTGGAGCATTGGCCGTAGTAAACGCCTTCGCGCTCGGCCTTGAACCAGGTCTCGTTCATGCGGCCCGGAACCGCGTCGATGCGAACGCCGAAAGACGGAATCGTGAACGAATGAATGACGTCCGCGCCGGTGACCAGCACATGCACCACCTTGCCGACGGGCACGACGGCCTCATTGTCGACGGAGAGCTGGCGGATATCGCCGGGCTTTAGATCTGATTCGGGGATGAGATAGGAGTCGAAGGAAAAGCCGCCGCCCTGATCTTTCGGATAATCATAGGTCCAGTACCACTGCTTGCCCGTCACCTTGACGGTGATGTCGGCCGGGGGAACGACCAATTGATGCGTGAGCAGCCGGAAAGACGGGATTGCTATGATGACCAGGATCATCACCGGCAGCACGGTCCAGGCGACTTCAAGCGTCGAATTGTGTGTCGTCTGCGCCGCGACCGGATTGTTCTTCTCGTTGAAGCGGATCAGGACGTAGGCGAGCAGGGCGAGGACGAAAAGCGTAATGCCGACGATGATCGGCAGCAGCACCCAATTATGGAAGAAGTGCATCTCATGGGCGATAGGGGTGACGGCTTCCTCGAAGGTGATCTGGCCCGGGCGCGGAAAGCCATCGGCGTAGGCCGAGCCTGCCGCGAGGGTCGCCAAGGAGAAAGCGGAGGGAAACAAGCCCGAGCGAAGGGTTTGAAACAGACGGGCTGCAGTGCTGGCAAATCTCATAAAGGTCGAAGCTCCGGTTGCACGGCTGACCCTCCGCGCCTACCATTTCCCATTCAGCTCGTCCAGAGCCGCTGACAAAGGGTGGGGAGAATAGTTCAAAACCACAAAGTTTCCTTGAGCGCAATCAACCCGGCCGCGCCAGCCTTGCGGCATAAGCGCGCGATCGCTTCCCCGGCGCTCCGCCGTCTGGCGCAAACGCCTCGCAAAACGCGGCGGCCAGGGCGAAGCCGGCAAATCCGTCCTACTTTACTTGACAGCCCGACGCGATTTGCTAGGCAGCAGGTCGGCGCGTGATGATGTTGAAAAAATGGATCAAGCGCGCGAGTCGAGTTCCGGAGAAAACATGGCTGACGCCGTTGAACATCATCGCAAGCATGTCTTCGCGCGTTCTCTCCGGACGCCCTCGCGCAGCGGGGTCTGGATCGTTGGCGCCGCCCTGTGCGCCGCCGTGATTTTGGCCGCGGGCAGCGGGGCTCGGGCGCAAGGCGTCGTCAAATCCAAGAATGGCGACTGGGAAACGCGTTGCGAGACCCCGCCCGGCGCCTCCAAAGAACAATGCGCGCTGCTGCAAAGCGTCGCCGCCGAGGACAAGCCGAACATTAATCTCGTCGTGATCGTGCTGAAGACGGCGGATGGGAAAAGCCGGCTCCTGCGCGTCATCGCTCCGCTCGGCGTGCTGCTGCCGTCGGGCCTCGGGCTGAAAATTGACAATGTCGACGTCGGCCGCGCGGGCTTCGTGCGCTGTCTGCCGACGGGATGCGTCGCCGAAGTCGTCATGGAACAGAAACTGATCGACCAGATGAAGAGCGGCGCCAACGCGACCTTCATCATTTTCCAGACGCCGGAAGAAGGCATCGGCATCCCGCTGGCCCTCGCGGGCTTCCGCGAAGGTTTCGACGCATTGCCCTAAAGACGGATTTCGTCCAGCCTCTGACTGCGTCTTTCATCAAAAGTCAAAGCATGATGTCGCCGGGAAACCGTCGCCGCTTTCCGACGGCGTGCTGCAAAGCGCGGCCGCTTCCTGACGATCCCTTCGGCTGTCGCGAGGGTTGTCGCATTTTCTGAAAGCCGGCCGACGGTCGTGGCGACTGAAGGGGGCGATCGCGTCGTCCACGAAAAGGCGTCCTTTGGCGACTCGCTGGCGGGAACGGGCCGGCGCCAAACCGAGCGGCTATTCGGCGGCGTCCCGCAGCACGACAAGGCGCGAGGCGACCGTCTCGGCGAGCGCGGCCGCGACCCGCGTCATGGCGGCGCGCACCTCCTCGAAGCGCTCCGACCGGACCACATTGTGTTCATCCATGTAGAGACCGCGGCTGACCTCGATCTGAAGCGCGTGGCGATTGGCGGCGGGCGCGCCGTAATTCTCCGTGATGTAGCCGCCGGCATAGGGCTTGTTGCGGGCGACGCTGAAGCCCTGACTGCGCAATTCCGCCTCGACGACGTCGACAAGAACCGTCGCGCAGCTGGCGCCATGCCGATCGCCAAGCACGAAATCGGCTTTCTGTTTGGGGGCGCCCGCCATCGCTTCGCGGCCGTGGCTCGAAAACAATCCGCCGGCGGGACTCACGGCGGAGGGCATCGAGTGGCAATCGACCAGCACGGCCAGTCCAAAATTCAGCTGCGCGCGGTCGATCAGTGCGCTGAGGCGGGCATGATATGGCTTGTGCAGCTTGTCGATGCGCCGCAGTCCTTCTTCCAGCGGCAGCCGTCCGGCGTAGATCTCTTGCGCCTGGCCGACGACGCGCGGAATTGTGCCGAGCCCGCCTGCGACCCGGATCGAGCGCGTATTGGCGAAGGCCGGCAGCCGTCCTTCGAACATGCGCGGATCGAGCTCATAGGGCTCGCGGTTGAGGTCAAGATAGGTGCGCGGAAAAAGCGCTCGGATCATCGGCGCGCCAAGCGCCACGCAGCCGTTGAACAAGGCGTCGACGAAAGCGTCTTCGGAGCGCCGTAACTGCAGCGAATTCAGCCGCGTGCGCTGAAGAAAGCGCCGCGGATAGACATCGCCCGAATGGGGTGAGGAAAACACCAGCGCGGAGGTCAGCGCCTGCGGTTCGCTCACCTCAAAGCCTGGATCAAGCTCCGGTTCGATGTCGCCGCGTTGGCCCGGGGGCTCGGAAATCATCAATCGTCCTCAAGGGAGCCGAAGCTTTGGGAAATCCTAAAGGGAGCTAATTTGCCAAGGACGCGGCTCGCTGTCCACATCTATCCGCGATCGCAGCGATTGGCCGGCGCTGATCGTTGAAAACGCAGCGGCGGTTTGACCGGCAGGACAAATTTGTCACGTGCTTTCGGAAAACATCCGCGATGGGCCGCAAACACGCCTGGCCGCGTTTGCGGCCTCAGATTTTCATGGGATTTTTACCTAATGCGCCTTTGCTTGGCCGGCATTGCGAGGCTCCCATGAATGACATGAATTTCCCGACACAATCAAAAATCCAGCTTGGCAAGATCCTGCTCGCCGAAGACGACAGCGACATGCGCCGCTTTCTGGGCAAGGCTCTGCAGAACGCCGGTTACTCCGTCGCTTCCTTCGACAACGGACTTTCGGCGTATGGGCGGCTGCGCGAAGAACCGTTCGAGCTGCTTCTGACCGATATTGTCATGCCCGAGATGGACGGCATCGAACTCGCCCGGCGGGCGACGGAGCTCGATCCCGACATAAAGGTGATGTTCATCACCGGCTTCGCCGCCGTCGCGCTCAACCCGGACAATAATGCGCCGCCGCAGGCGAAGATCCTGTCGAAGCCTTTCCATCTCAAGGATCTCGTCAACGAGGTGCAAAGGCTGCTCGCGGCGTGAGGCGATTTCCGTTTGCCGCGCGTGCTGCTATGCTTCCCCGCATGACGTCAGCAAACGCTCCTGATCGCGCGGCGCGGCGCCGGGTTCCGTTCATGGCGCTTTGCGTCGCTTTCGGCGCGATGAACACGGCCGGCGCGTTTCCGGCCGGGGCCGCATCGTTCCAGGAGTGTCTCGCGGCGCTTCGCCCTTCCATCCTCGCGAGCGGCGTCAGCGCGGCGACCTTCGATAAGGCGACAAGCGCGCTTCAGCCCAATCCCGACGTTTTTGTGCTGGCGCAGGCGCAGCCCGAGTTCAAGACGCCCATCTGGGACTATCTCGCCGGCCTCGTCGACGAGGAGAGGGTGAACGACGGGCGCGCGATGATGCAGCGGTGGGCGCAGGCGCTGGCGACGGCGCAGGCAAAATTCGGCGTCGACGGAGCGACGATCGCGGCCGTCTGGGGCGTCGAATCCGATTTCGGCCGCAGTTTCGGGACGCGGCCAATCATACAGTCCCTCGCGACGCTTTCATGCGGCAGCTTCCGGCAGGCCTACTTCCGGACCGAATTCACGGCTGCTCTCAAAATTCTCGATCATGGCGACATAGCGCCAGAGCAATTCGTCGGGTCGTGGGCGGGAGCGTTCGGCCAAACGCAGTTCATGCCCTCGACCTTTTTGCGCACGGCGGTCGATCTCGACGGCGACGGGCGCAAGGACCTCATCAACTCCGTGCCGGACGCCCTCGGCTCGACCGCCGCCTATCTGCGCAAGGGCGGCTGGACGCCGGGCGTCGAATGGGGTTTCGAAGTGCGGCTGCCCCAGCGTTACGCGGGTCCCTCCGGGCGGACCCGCAAAGAGCCGATGGCGGCCTGGGCTGCGCGCGGAATCGTCCGGATCGACGGCTCGCGGCTCGATGGCGGCCCCAACGCAGGCCTGCTGCTGCCAGCTGGCCCGAACGGGCCGGCCTTCCTCGTGACGCGTAACTTTGATGCGATCTATTCATACAATGCCGCGGAGTCTTACGCGCTCGCGATCGCGCTCCTGTCTGACCGGCTTCGCGGGCGCCGAGGGCTTGCGACGCCCTGGCCAACCAACGACCCCGGCCTCTCGCGGGCCGATCGGCGTGAGCTGCAATCGCTTCTCATGCGGCGCGGCTATGACCTCGACGGCAAGGCGGACGGCGTCATCGGGACCAAGACCAAGCAGGCGATCAGCGATTTCCAGGCGAAGGCCGGACTGCCGCCGGATGGCCGCGCCAGCGTTTCCGTGCTCGCCGCCGCGCGGGGCCGGTGAGATTGTGAGACTGACGCCGCGCCGTCACCAGACCTAAATCACATAGATCTTGTCGGTCAGTTCGTCCTTGCCGCCGCCCGGCGGAAAATGCTGGTTCAGCACCGCGCCGCATTGCTCGACTGCGGACACGAATCCCGTCGCGAGATCGCCTGCGCGAATCTGGGCGAGCAGGGCGTCGACCGCGCCCTGCCACACGGACCGGTCGACCTTTGACGCAATGCCGTCGTCGGCGACGATGCGGACGTAATGCTCGGCGAGCGACACGAAGATCAGCACTCCGGCGCGGTTCGTCTTGCGTGTCATGCCTCTGATCATGAACTGCTCCATCGCGGCGCGATGCGCCTGCTCGCGGCGCACGCGGCCCGGCACGAGCTGATGTCCGAGGCCGGACGACGAAAAAACGAGATAGAGCGCGGTGAAAATGAAAACTTGAACCAGCAGGATTTGCTGCACTGAAAGTTGTGTCATGGCGATGAGGGGCCAGGGGGCGGCGAGCGCGATCAGCGCCGACCAGGCGACCGCATAGGTCATGTAGTCCGACGAAGCGCGCGAGAGAACGCAGACGATCTCTCCAGCGGTTCGCGATTCGGCCGCGGTGATGGCGGCGTTGATGCGATTCTGGTCTTCGGTCGAAAGGATCATCACCAACTCCCTGAAGCGCCGCCGCCGCCAGACGATCCGCCGCCGCCGGAAAAGCCGCCGCCGCCCCAATCGTCAGAGCCGCCGCGTCCGCCTCCGCGGCCAGAATTCGCCAGCATGCCGAGGATGAAGGACAGAAGATTGCTCCAAAAGAAATCGCGATCGTTCCGCGGCCGCTCCTGGCCTTCGCCGTAGCCGTCGCCGCGCTGCGTGCCCCAGCGCGGATCGCCGCCCGTCGAGACGCTGGCCATCCCGCCCTGCCGGGGCGCGCGAAACAGCAGCAGCACGACA
Organism: Methylocella tundrae; assembly: GCF_901905185.1. GTDB lineage: Bacteria > Pseudomonadota > Alphaproteobacteria > Rhizobiales > Beijerinckiaceae > Methylocapsa > Methylocapsa tundrae. The sequence continues at coordinate 27,345 of NZ_CABFMQ020000046.1, read as the reverse complement.
ATGACGAACAGCGCGAGGACGAGCCACGGCGTCAGCGAATCGCTGCGCGAATCGTGGCGGTCGAGACGCAGGTCAGGACGCTTTTGCCACTCCGAGGCGTCCGTCGTGAGCACGGTTATGACATCATCGACGCCGCGCTCGACGCCGCCGCCGAAATCGCCGGTCTTGAATCGCGGCGCCATCGCGTTGGAGATGATGATTTTCGACAAGGCGTCGGTGAGCGTCCCCTCGAGGCCGTATCCGACCTCAATGCGCACCTTGTGCTGTTTTGGCGCGATGAGCATCAAGACGCCGTTATTCTTGTCCTTTTCGCCAAGCTTCCATTCGCGAAAGAGGGCGTTGGCGTAAGGCTCGATTTCGTCGCCATCGAGCGAATTCACCGTGGCGACGACCAATTGGATGCCGGATTTGGTCTCCAACGTTTCGAGCTTGGTCTCGATCGCGGCCTTCGTCGCGGCCGGGATGACATTGGCCGCGTCGACGACGCGCCCCGTGAGCGGCGGAAAATCATAGGCGAAAGCAAAGCCGGCGCAGAACAAAACGGCGAGGCATAGAAAAGCTGCTGCGATCCGCCGCGAAAGAGCGAGGCGGCGCGGAGCCGGAGCGGATGCGGCGAGGAGGCCGCCCCCGCGATCAGTCCAGAGCGGGAAAAGGCCGACGCTCAAAATTTCACTTGGGGCGCGGTCTGCGCCGCATCATTCGCGGTGAAGCTGGCGAGCGGCTGTTTGCCGGCGAAAACCGTCTTGGCCCAAAGGATCGTCGGAAAGGTTTGCAGGGCCGTATTATAAACGCGCGCGGCTTCAATGTAGTCGCGCCGTGCGACGGCGATGCGGTTTTCCGTGCCTTCGAGCTGCGACTGCAGCGCCAGGAAGTTCTGGTTCGATTTCAGATCCGGATAATTCTCGCTGACCGCCAGGAGCCGCCCGAGCGCGCCCGACAATTGGCCTTGAGCCTCCTGGAATTGTTGCAGTTTCACGGGATCGGTCAGCTGCGAGGCGTCGATGTTGATCGAGGTCGCCTTCGCTCTTGCCTCAGTGACGGCGGTGAGCGTGTCTTTTTCCTGCTTGGCGTAGCCCTGGACCGTGGCGACGAGATTGGGAATGAGGTCGGCGCGCCTTTGATACTGGTTCTGCACGTCCGCCCATTTTGCTTTCGCCTGCTCTTCGAGCGTGGGGATGGTATTGTAGCCGCATCCCGAAAGGCCCAGCCCGAGCATGAGGACGGCGATGACCGACAACAGCCGTCTCAGCGGTCGGTCGAGCGGCGAGACCTGTGATTGACTTTGAATCGAGGTTTCAGAAAGCGTCATGCCCAGGTCTCCCAGCTTCAGAAGAGGTCGATCGTCGCCAGCAATTAAACCAATTGTGATAAGGTTGAAAGAGAGATAGCTATTACCCTCTCGCAGATAGTTGCTCCCGCCGCGGTCAACAGGATTTGACTGGCGCGCGCCTTTGGTTTCACTACAGTCCACTACTATCATGACATCTATGCCGATACGGCTTTCCACGACAATGAAGTGATCAATGGGATTATTCAGAGGATTTCCACTGATTTCCTGTTCGGGAGCCTTGTCGCGGATCATCCTGCGCGCGGCGCTCATTGTCACAGCCTGCTGCTCCGCCGAGGCGGCCTCGAACAATGCCGTCGCCGTCACTTCGGTGCTGGAGCTTTTTACCAGCCAGGGTTGTTCGTCCTGCCCTCCGGCCGACGCCTTGCTGGCGACGCTGGCGCGCAAGCCCGATGTGATCGCTGTTTCTTTCCCGGTTGATTATTGGGATTATATCGGCTGGAAAGATACCCTGGCTGCGCCAGCTTTTGCGGCGCGGCAGAAAGCCTATGCGGCGGCGCATGGCGAACAGCATGTCTATACGCCGGAAATCGTTGTGAATGGACTGGCCGGCGTAGTCGGCAGTGACCGCCAGGAGATCGAGGAGGCCGTTCGCGCCAGCAAGGGACGCGAAGGCGCTCTGACGCTGCCTATGCGGCTGTCGCGTTCCAACGGCGCCATTGTCATCGAGGTCGGGGAGGGCGAGGGTGGCCCCGCCGAGGTCGTGGCGTTGCGCGTCGTGCGGTCCAAGGCGGTGCACATCGGCCGCGGCGAAAATGCCGGACGCAGCGTGACTTACATCAATGTCGTGCGCGCTATCGACAAGCTTGGCGACTGGACCGGCTCGACTGCCACCTTCAGGCTGCCCGAGACCGGCGAAGAGGGCGAGGGCTACGTCGTCCTTCTGCAAAAAGGACCGCTGGAGAAGCCGGGCGTGATTCTCGGCGCCGCCAAGACCGCGGGCCTCTGAGGCGCTTTGAGGCGACACGGGTGCGCGGGGGATGATCGTCCTTGGGGGCGCCGCAGTCAGCGCCGCCTTCTCTCGTGAGCTGCCGAAACCTGATATTTTGGCGCTATCAGCCGCTAGGGGCTCTTTTCCCTGCCGAGCTTCCCTCCTATAAATGAGGCGTCGCTTTTCCCGCCCTGTCCAATTCCCACAAAAGTTGAAAAGTTTTCTCGGCTGCTTTTTGCTTTATCGCATTTTCTCTGGCGCGAATCCGTGTCTGCTTCGCTGGAAAGTGCTCTAATGCGTCGGATCGACAAGGAGCGTTACAGACTCATGAATTTCCGTTTCTCTCCGGGCGCGGCCGTCGCCGTCGCATCGGCCCTTGTGGCGGCCTTTATCCCCGCCGCGGGTTTTGCAGCAATCGGCGACGCGTCCCTCCGGCAAAAGGCGAGGCTGTCTCAGGATGAGGCCGGAGCCTGGCTCGAAGCCAAAAAGGCCGATCCAAGGTCGATGGACGCCAAAAAAGGAGACGCCAAGAAAGATGATTCGAAATCTGATTCCAAATCGGGCGACTCGAAGAAAAACGGCAAGCCGGTTCAGGTCGGCTCATATGGCGACTGGGGCGCTTTCGTAGCGCAGGGGTCGAAGGATAAGACCTGTTATGCGCTGGCGACGCCGAAAGAGCGGGCGCCGGCGTCGCTGAAACGTGATCCCGCATATGTTTTCATCGCAAACCGGCCGGCGGAGAAGGTGCGTAACGAAGTGTCGATCATCATGGGCTTCGCCATGAAGGACGGCGCCGAAGCGCGCGCGGACATCGGCGGCTCGACTTTCGATCTTGTCGCCAAGGGCGCCAACGCCTGGATCAAGAACCCTGCCGAAGAGAGTCAGTTTATTGAGGCTTTGAAGAAGGGCTCGAAGCTGATCATCAAAGCGCCGTCGATCAAAGGGAACCTGACGACCGACACATACTCCCTTTCGGGGATATCGCAGGCGCTTGAGAGAGTTCAAAAAGATTGCCCCTGAGAGGATGCCGGGCGGCAGGCGCACGTCGCAAAAGGATCGCCTTGTGCGTTTCATGGGCGCATAATGACTTTAGCTGAGGAAGACGCGGCAAACGCGCCACCGGGAGGAAGATCAAATGTCCGAGAAGATTTATCCCGTCATTCCGGAATGGAGTAAAGACGCCTACGTCGACGCGGCGCAGTACAAGGCGATGTACGAAAGCTCCACGGCGGACCCCGATCAGTTCTGGGGCGCTCACGGTCGCCGGATCGATTGGATCAAGCCGTTCACGAAAGTAAAGAACACCTCTTTCGATCCGCATAATGTCTCCATCAAGTGGTTCGAGGACGGTCTTACCAATGTGTCGCTGAATTGCATCGACCGTCATCTTGCCGATGACGGCGAGCGGACTGCGATCATCTGGGAAGGCGACGACCCGAACGAATCCAAACATATCAGCTATAAGCAACTGCACGCGGAGGTCTGCCGGCTCGCCAACGTCCTCAAGGCGCATGGAGTCGGCAGAGGCGATACGGTTACAATCTACCTGCCGATGATTCCCGAAGCGGCCTACGCCATGCTCGCTTGCGCGCGCATCGGCGCCATCCATTCAGTCGTCTTCGGCGGTTTTTCGGCCGATTCGCTGGCTGGCCGCATCGAAGGCTGCAAATCGAAGCTCGTCATCACCGCGGATGAGGGCTTGCGCGGCGGCCGAAAGGTGCCGCTGAAGGTCAACGCGGACGCCGCGATCAAGAAGACGTCGGGCATCGTTGAGACGGTGCTGGTGGTGCGGCGCACGGGCGGCAAGGTCGCCTGGACCGACGGCCGCGACGTCTGGTACGACGAGGCTCTGGCGAAGGTGGGCGCCGACTGCCCTTATGAGCCGATGAACGCGGAGGATCCGCTTTTCATCCTGTTCACCTCCGGCTCGACCGGCGCGCCGAAAGGAGTCGTGCATACGACTGGCGGTTATCTCGTCTACGCGTCGATGACGCACCAATATGTCTTCAACTATCACCCAGGCGAAGTCTTCTGGTGCACCGCGGACGTCGGCTGGGTGACCGGGCATAGCTACATCCTCTATGGCCCTCTCGCCAATGGGGCGACGACGCTGATGTTCGAAGGCGTCCCGACCTATCCCAGCGTGTCGCGCTTCTGGGACATCATCGACAAGCACAAGGTCAATATCTTCTATACCGCTCCGACGGCGATTCGCTCTTTGATGGGCGCCGGCGATGCGCCGGTCAAGGCGTCGAGCCGGGCCTCGCTGCGGCTGCTCGGCTCCGTCGGCGAGCCGATCAATCCGGAAGCCTGGGAATGGTATTACCGCGTTGTCGGCGAATCACGCTGCCCCATCGTCGACACCTGGTGGCAGACGGAGACCGGCGGCATTCTGATCAGCCCGCTGCCGGGCGCAATGGATCTGAAGCCCGGATCCGCGACGCTGCCTTTCTTCGGGGTCCAGCCGCAGGTGGTCGACGCCGGGGGAGAGGTGCTGGAAGGCGCCTGCAGCGGCAATCTCGTCATCGCCGATTCCTGGCCGGGGCAGATGCGCACCCTCTACCAGGATCATGAGCGCTTTGTGCAGGCCTATTTCATGGCCTATCCCGGCAAATATTTTACCGGGGACGGCTGCCGGCGCGACGAGGACGGCTATTATTGGATCACCGGCCGCGTCGATGATGTCATCAACGTCTCGGGCCACCGCCTCGGCACGGCGGAAGTCGAAAGCTCTCTCGTCGCCCATGTGATGGTCGCCGAGGCCGCCGTCGTCGGCTATCCGCATGATCTGAAAGGGCAGGGCATTTACGCTTATGTGACCTTGATGAGCGGTGTCGAGCCGAGTGATGCGCTGCGCGCCGAACTCGTTTCCTGGGTGCGCAAGGACATTGGCCCGATCGCTTCGCCGGACGTCATTCATTTTGCCGATGGGCTGCCGAAGACGCGGTCGGGCAAGATCATGCGGCGCATTCTGCGCAAGATCGCCGAAAAGGAATTTTCGGCGCTTGGCGACACCTCGACCCTCGCTGATCCATCGGTGGTCGACGATCTCATCCGCAACCGCGCCAGCTGAGACGCGGCGGCTTGATGCAAAAAGGCCACGGTTCCGCCGCTTTTTCGCCGCGGCGGCCGAGTTTTAGGCTTGGTTAAAGTCGTCTTTGCTATGGTCGGATCGACCGTTGGGGTCTGCCCCCAATAGCGTCGATTCGACAATATCGGTGGACGACAATGGGTATGACGCGCCGCTGCGGCGGGCTCTCTTTCTTTCAGTTGGATTTTGTAAGTTTTCCTGGTTCCGGCGCTTCCCGGGCGAGCGTCGCAGCGGCGGCCAAAAAGGGCGCTCTTATCGCCGGCGCGATGGCGGCCAGTCTCGCGGCCCTTGCTCCCGCCGGCGCTCTCGCGCGGGAAGTCGTTGCTTTTCCGCTGTCTTACCCGCCGGGAATGATCGTCATCAAGGAGAGCGAACGCAAGCTCTATTATGTCATGGGCAATGGCGAGGCCATCCGTTATCCGGTGGCGATCGGCAAGGCCGGCAAGGCGTGGCGGGGCGAGGCCTATATCGCGGGCAAGTTCGTGCGGCCCGCGTGGTCGGCGCCGGCGGACGTTCGCCGCGACCATCCCAATTTTCCCGACGTCATTCCGGGCGGCTCGCCGCGCAATCCGATGGGCGCGGCGGCGCTCACGCTGTCTTTGTCTGAGGTTGCGATTCACGGCACCAGCCAGAGCATGCGCAAGTCGGTCGGCACGGCGGCCTCATACGGCTGCATCCGCATGTTGAATGAAGATGTCGTCGATCTCTATGGCCGCGTCCGGATCGGCACGCCGGTCATCGCAATCCCCTGATTTTCGCGCGGCTTGGCGCCGGCCGGATCACGTCTTGAGACAATGGCGTCAAGAACGTGATGGCCTGAAAGCGATGTCGCGCGCCTTCGACGGCGGCGCGCCCTTTATTTTCGTGACGGATTAGCGTAACCAACGATTTGGCTTGGCGATAGCGCGGCCGCAACCGGCGTCGCGGCCGCAGCTTCCGCAGTGGGAAACGCGAGCGCGGAGTTGACGCCGCACCGCGGGTTGTGCTCGACTTGGCCAGGGGCGCCGCTATTGTCGGCGCCGCGGGCCTCGGTCCGCTCGGCGAGCGCCGCGTCTTGCTCGAGCTAATGGGCCGGTTCGAGCGGGACTGTCTGAGAACGCATGGCGTAGGAGTAATCGGTGGAAACGAAGGCTCTCGATCAAACCGAACTCGTCAACCAGATCATCGATGTTATCGTCAAAGAAGGAATGATCGATCGCGAGAAGGTCACCCTGGATGCGACGATTGAAAGTCTTGATCTGAAATCAATCGACATTGTGATGATTTTGACGGCCATCGAGGAAAAATTCGACGTGTATATCCCCATGGATGGTCCTTTCCACGAGGCGAAGGACATCAAAAGCCTGATCGACGCGATCGCGGCCTATATCATCAAAGAAAAATCATAATATGAGCGCCAAGCGACGGGTCGTCGTCACAGGCATGGGGGCTGTGTCGTCTGCGGGAATTGGGGCCGACGCCCTTTGGCGCGCCGCCCGCGACGGACGCTCCTGCGTCGGCGAAACGCAATTCAATCGGCCCTATCGTGGCCGCATCAAGATTTCGGCGCAAGTGCAAGGGTTCGACGGGGCGGCCCATATCGAAGCCAGCGTGCTGCCCTTCTGCGATATCGTTACGCAATATCTGTTGACCGCCGCGGATGAAGCGATGGCGCAGGCCGGGCTTTCCCGCGCCGAGCCGATGGGCGCGCGCACCGCCTCGATCATCGGCACCGGCGTCGGCGGCATGCATACGATCGAGGACGGGCTCCATCTTGCGCTGGTGGAGCAGGGCCGGCCGACGCCGCTCACCGTGCCGCGTCTTATCGCGAGTTCGCCGCCGTCGAATATCAGCATTCGCTACGGCGCGACGGGCCCCTGTTTCGCGGTGGCGAGCGCGTGTTCCTCCGCGACCCAGGCGATCGGGATCGGCGCGCATCTCATTCGCTCCGGCCTCATTGACCGCGCCATCGTCGGCGGCACGGAAGACTGCATCACCAACAGCTCGATGCTGGCCTGGGAGGCGCTTCGCGTGCTGACGCCGGACGTGTGCCGGCCGTTCTCCAAGGGGCGCAACGGCATGATTCTTGGCGCTGGCGCCGCCGTTTTCATCCTTGAAAGCGAAGACGTCGCCCGGGCGCGGGGCGCTGACGCGCTGGTCGAACTCGCCGGCTACGGCACGACGGCCGACGCCAAGGATCAGGTCCGTCCGGACGCCGGCGGCGCCGCGGCCTGCATGCGCCAGACGCTGCGGGACGCCGACTGCTCGGAGGAGGAGATTGATTACATCAATGCGCATGGGACCGGCACGACGGTCAATGATCTGACCGAGTCGGAGGCCCTCGGCATGGTGTTCGGCCAGCGGCTGCCGCATATCCCGGTTTCGTCGACGAAGCCGATTCACGGACATGGGCTCGGCGCCGGCGGCGCGCTCGAGCTCGTCGTCACCATTGGCGCTGTGCGCAACAGCATCGCGCCGCCGACGATCAATTGGCGCGAAGCTGACGCAAAATGCCCGATCGACGCGGTTCCGAATGAGGCGCGGCCCATGCCCATCCGCACCGCGCTCACTAATTCCTTCGCGTTCGGCGGCATCAACGCGAGCCTCATCGTGCGTCGCGCCGAGGCGGCATGATCGCGGAGGTTCTGCGCGCGGCTGAGGGCGGCGATGCGCCGGTCCAGCTGCGTGGCGTTGGGGTCAGGACCGACGCGGAAAAGATCGCGGCTTTTCGGCGTGAGTCAGGCGATGCGGTGGGGCAGACCGCAGGCGAAAACTTCGACCCGAACGCGGTCCCGCTGACCTATCCATTCTGCTGGCTGACGATGCCCGAGATCCGGCCGACGCTCGAGGGACGGATCGGCGCCGGCTTTCTGCCGGTGCATGAGGCGCAGAGCTTCGACTATGATCGTCCTCTCGCAGTCGGCCGCGATTATCTGCTGGACTTCACGTTCACGCGCACGAGCGATCCGGAGCGGCTCACCGTCAAGGTCGCCATATCGACGCCGGACGCCGGAACATGGGCGACCTTCGAGACGGTGCTGCGCATTGTCCCTTTGGCGGCCATCGCGGCGCCCAGCAATGAGTGAGGCCGCGGCCGGCGCGCCGCTTTCCAACTGGCCGAAAGTCGGAGAGACGATAGGCCGGACGGATTTTGGTCCCTTCGCAGCCTCGCATCTTCGCCGCTACGCCCTCGTCTCCGGCGATGACAATCCTTTGCATCTCGACGCCAACGTCGCCGCGGCGGTCGGGCTCGAGGCGCCGCCCGTGCACGGCATGCTGATGATGAGCTGTTTCGAGCCGGCGCTGCGCCACTGGCGGCGGGACATCATCATCTGCCGGCTTTCGGGCAAGTTCCTGCGTCCGGTCCTCAGAGATGGCGCGATCAGCATTACGGGGCGCGTCGCGCGCGCGGTTCTCGAGCCCCGGCCTGAACTCTTCCTGCGCTTGATGGCGTATGGCCCGAATGGCGATCTCGCCATTTTGGCGGAGGCGACGGTACGGCGTCTTGAGCCTTGGCCGCTCTGACATGCAGCCCCGGTCAATCCTCATCACCGGCGCGTCGAGCGGCATCGGCCGCGCCCTCGCGCTCGGCTATGCCGCACCCGGCGTCAGGCTGGCGCTCATCGGACGCAATAAGGAACGGCTCGACGCCGTGGCGGCGCTGGCGCGCGGGCAGGGGGCGGAAGTCGACGCCGGGCTTATCGACGTCCGCGATCAGGACGCTATGGCGCGCTGGATCAGTGCCGCTGACGCGCGCTGCGGCTTTGATCTCTGCGTCGCCAATGCCGGAATTACGACAGGGCTGGCGCCAGGCGAACTGACGGAGGACCCGCAAGCCGTTCGCGCCATTTTGAGCTCCAATCTTCTTGGCGTGCTCAATACCGTCGAACCGCTCATCGCGCCGATGTGCGCCCGCAGGAACGGGCAGCTTGCCTTCGTCGGCTCGATCGCGGGGCTGCGTGGCCTGCCTTATTCGCCGGCCTATTGCATGACCAAGGCCGCGGTGCACGCTTATTCCGAATCGGTGCGCGGCCGGCTCGAAGCGGAAGGCGTGTGCGTCAGCCTCGTCATCGCCGGATTTGTGAAAACCCCGTTGAACGACAGTATCGACGCCATGAAGCCGCTCGAGATCAGCGACGCGCAAGCAGCGCGAATCATTCGCCGCGGTCTCGACCGGCGCAGAGCCGTCATCGCCTTTCCACGGCGGCTTTACTTCCTCGCCCGGCTCGGCAGGCTTTTGCCGATTCGGCTTGTCGACAAGATTTTATCGCGTGTCGAAGTCAAAGCGCCGAAGACGCAAGAGCGCGTCCGATAGAGCCTCTTTCGCGCCTGATGTTTGTTTTCTTGCGGGCCAATAATGGCGTTCGCAAGTTTGCCTGATCACAAATGCGGCAGTTTTAAGACTTTGGTAATGTTAAGTTTTTATCACGAAGGTCTACTCAATTCCTGCAACAATCTGTTGCAATTTGTTGGTTGTTCCACTGCTCGATTTATTGCTTGTTCCAGCCTGAGAGTTTCTCTCCGCGGAAGTCGTTCGAGCCTTCGCTCCATCCGGCGCGCCGTTGCGCAAAGGTCTGGGGCCAATCCTCGCGGCGACATCCCCGTGTAAGGCGACCGGCGATTTTAGCGCCGCGAACGGCACCACGTTCGCGCCAAGATCAACGGCAAGCCGAGCGCGGCGCGGACGAGAAGACGACGTTCGCGGGGGCTTGACGCTTGACCTTAATCGATTTCTTGACGTTGCTCAGCGACGCGACCCTTGTGATTGCCGTCCTGGGACTTCTTTTCGTCGGCGGCGGATTTCTGGCGCTCATCGGCATCAATGTTTTCGAGCGGCTCACCGGCAGGAAACTTGGGCGCCCGCTTCGTCATCTCATTCTGACAGACGGCGACCTGCCTCATGTCCTCGTGCAAATTCCCGTTTTCAATGAGCCAGAAACGGTCGTCGGCGCCTTGCGCTCGGCCGCCGCTCTCGACTGGCCGCGGGACCGTCTGCACATTCAGCTGCTCGACGATAGTTCGGACGAGACGAGCGTTGTCGCGACGCGCGTGATCGGCGAGCTGCATGACCGGGGCTTCGACGTCCTGCATCTGCGCCGCGGCGACCGCTCGGGCTATAAGGCGGGAGCGCTCGCCGCTGGCCTCCTGCATTCGAATGCCCCCTATGTCGCGGTGCTCGACGTTGATTTTCGTCCTCCGGCGAATTGGCTGCGCAAGGTCATGCCGGCTCTCATCGCCGATCCGAAGGCGAGCTTCATTCAGTCGCGCTGCGAATTCGCCAATGCGAGCGCCAACTGGCTGACCAGAGCGCAAGGGCTGATGCTCGATGCGCATTACGTGCTGGAGCAGGCGACGCGTTATCGCGCCGGCTGGCTGTTCCAGTTCAACGGCACCGCTGGCGTATGGCGGCGCGCCGCCATCGCCGCCGCTGGAGGCTGGTCGTCTGATTCGCTGTGTGAGGATCTCGATCTTACCGTGCGCGCGGAAATAGCCGGATGGCACGGGCTGTTTTCAATGGACCCTCCGGTCCCCGGCCTTGTTCCCGATCAGGTCAAGCATTGGCGCGTCCAGCAGAGGCGCTGGTCGAACGGATTCGTGCAGGTCGCCCGCAAGCTGATGAAACAGATCTGGACGTCGGACTGGTCCGTGCGCCGCAAATTCTCGGCAAGCTTCCTGATCCTCGTCCAGGCTTTCTATCCCTGCGCTGCGATCGCGACAGGAGCGCTCCTCGCAAGCATCATGTTGCGGGCGGGGGACCCCACCGCCTATCTGCCGATCATCAATGTGATCGCCGCCTTGATCGCGATTGTCGCCATCGGCATGACGCTGACGCCCTATATGGTGTTGCGGCGCGGCTCCGTGTCTCGTTACGTCGCGACGCTTGCCTCGCTCACCCCTCTCATGATTTTCGTCAGCCTTTCCAATGCGCCTTCGATTCTGAAAACCGTTTTCGGCGCCGCCGACACCTGGACGCGCACGCCGAAATCGGTATCGATCCCGGTTGCGCCGACTGATCCGATCCGACGCTTTTGAGCAATCCGCATACCGGGGCGTCCGGCAAGCAGAGATCTGGAGCTTTTGCGCGTAGTCATGTAGAGCAAGTCCTTCACATGATGTGAGCAGGAGCGGTCTTGAATGCGATTGAGCAATGTGATTCGCGGCGCCCGAATTGGCTTCGCCGCCGCCGCGGCGCTCGGACTTAGCGGTCTTGCCGGCGGGGCCGCTGCCGATTCGGGTGGTCTGCTGAACGGCTTCAACAACTTCAACTGGAAAGAATTCTTCACCTATCACGGGTCGAAGGATAAGGATAAGCACGAGCAGGAGCAGCAGAAGGAACACCACCTCTACTGCCCGGAGATCCTCGTTCTCGACGGCACGGCCGCCTCCCAGGTGCATGCCGGCACGCCGCCGACTAACATGAATCTGCGCTATCAATATGCGCTCGGCGACGTCGTGCGCGAATGTTCGCAGCAGGGCGACCAGCTTGCGATCAAAGTCGGCATCGCCGGCAATGTGCTGCTTGGGCCAGCCGGATCGCCGGCGAGCTTTAGCGTGCCTTTGCGCGTCGCCATCGTCGACGCCAAGGACAATGAGCCCGTCGTGACGAAACTCTACCGCGTGGCCGCGACCATTCCCGCGGGGCAGGCGCAGACCGAATTCTCGCTTGTGACCGAGCCGCTGCTGGTTCCGTTCACGAAGGATCACGCCGACGATGATTACACCATCAAGGTCGGCATCGACGAAGGGCCGGAAAAGCCGGCTGCGAAGCACAAAGAGTGAAGCGCCGACGATCGACCGGGTGTTTTCGCGTGCGGGGCAAGGCGTCTGAATCCGCAGCGTTTCAGTGCTCGGCGCGGGTCTGATTTTGCGTCGCACCATTGACAAAAGACAGGCGCGCGCCGATAATTCAGCCGTCAAATATATCCCAGCGGAAGAGTCCGGCTCTCTAATTGGAGAGTCGGCGCCGAAGGCGCAACCGCCCCGGAAACGCTCAGGCCCATGGACCGCTGGGACGATGACGCTCTGGAAAGCGATTTTTCGGCTTGCGAAAAATCCACCGACGGACGCAACTTCGCGCATGCCGAAGGCCGCAAGGCCGAGGCGGCCGCGAAGGAACACTCTCAGGTCACAGGACAGAGGGGGCTTAGGACTATGCACGGCGTTTGCCGGGCGTAGCGTCTTGGCATCCAGTCCGGGGACCTTATGACCGTTCATCTTTCCGTCGCAGCGCTTGCGCAAACGCCGCTCCATAGCCTGCATCAGACGCTTGGCGCGCGCATGGTGCCTTTTGCCGGCTATTCTATGCCGGTGCACTATGCCCCAGGCATCATCCAGGAGCATCTTCACACGCGCGGCCACGCGGGCCTCTTCGATGTCTCACATATGGGGCAGGCGATCCTTGAAGGGGTCAACGCCGCGACTCGCTTTGAAACGCTGGCGCCGGGCGATATCGAGACGCTGCGTCCGGGGCAGATGCGCTACACGCAATTGCTCGACGGCGACGGCCATATCCTCGATGATCTCATGGTCACGCGCCTTGCCGACGCCGTGGGCCGCGAGCGCCTCTTTCTCGTAGTCAACGCCGCATCCAAAGCGGCCGACTTTGCGCTGATCGCCAGCGCCCTGCCTGATTGCGCCCTGACGATTCTCGACGACAGGGCGCTGCTCGCCCTGCAGGGTCCAGGCGCCGCCGCGGCGCTGGAGCGCCTTGCATCCGGCGTTTCGCGTTTGACGTTCATGTCTGCGGCCGAGTTCGAGACAAGGGGCGCCGCTTTCAGAATTTCCCGCTCCGGCTATACGGGCGAGGATGGTTTCGAGATTTCCATTCCCGCCGCCGCCGCGCCCGACTTTGCGAAAACCCTGCTCGCCGATCCGGAGGTCTGGCCGATCGGGCTCGGGGCGCGCGATTCGCTCCGGCTCGAAGCCGGTCTTTGCCTTTGCGGCCATGATATCGACGCGACGACGGATCCCGTCGAGGCCGGGCTTTTGTGGTCGATCCCGAAGCGGCGGCGCGAGCAGGGCGGATTTCCTGGATATGCGCAGATCGCCGAGGCGATCGCGAAGGGCCCCGCCCGTCGCCGCGTCGGCTTTCTCGTCGAGGGCAAGGCGCCCGCGCGGGAAGGCGCTGAGATCGAGACGCCGGAGGGGCGTGCAATCGGCCGCCTGACCTCCGGCGGTTTCGCGCCGAGCCTCGGGCGCCCGATCGCCATGGGTTATGTCGAGGCTAAGGCCGCCAAAATCGGCGCGCCTGTTCATTTGATCGTTCGCGGCAAGTCGGCGCAGGCAAAGATCGTATCGATGCCTTTCGTGCCGCATGCCTATTTCAGGGGAGTTTGATGTCGACCACGCGTTACACGAAAGACCATGAATACATCCGAGTCGACGGCGGCGCGGCCGTTGTCGGCATCACGGACTATGCGCAATCGCAATTGGGCGACGTTGTTTTCGTCGAGCTTCCGACGATCGGCAAGACCGTCGCGAAAGGGGATGAGGCCGCGGTCGTCGAAAGCGTCAAGGCTGCGAGCGGCGTCAATGCTCCTGTCTCCGGCGAAGTCGTCGAAATCAATCGGGAGCTGGAAGAATCGCCCGCGCTCGTCAACGAAGACCCGACCGGCAAGGGCTGGTTTTTGAAGCTGAAGCTCGCCGACGCCGCCGAGCTCGACCAACTGCTCGATGAGGAGGCCTACGAAGCTTTCGTCAAGACGCTGTCTTAAGAACGCTTTTCCACCCGCCGCGCGACCACCAAAGATCGTAACCCGATTGGAACTCCATGCGCTATCTGCCCCTAACTCCTGAAGACCGCTCCGCTATGCTGGCGCGCGTCGGCGTCGACAAGATCGACGCCCTGTTTGAGTCAATTCCCGCGAACAAGCGGCTCTCCCGCAATCTCGATCTGCCCTTGCGCCGCGCCGAAATGGACGTGCAGCGCCTGCTCTCCGACATGGCCTCGAAAAACCGCGCGGCGGGGTCGGGGCCGTTCTTCGTCGGCGCCGGCGCCTATAAGCATCACATTCCGGCAAGCGTCGATCACCTGATCCAGCGCTCGGAGTTTTTGACGAGCTATACGCCTTACCAGCCGGAGATCGCGCAAGGCACGCTGCAGGCGATCTTCGAATTTCAGACCCAGGTCGCGGCCCTGACCGCCATGGATGTCGCCAACGCGTCGATGTATGACGGTTCGACCGCGACGATTGAAGCCGTGCTGATGGCTCATCGCATCACGAAGCGGCGCAAGGCCATCCTGTCCGGCGGCCTGCATCCCCATTACGCCGAGGTGGTGCGCACCATTTCCCGGATGACCGGCGACGAGGTTTCGAGCCTGCCGCCTGACGTGCCGGGCGCCGAAAATCTCGGGGCCGAGATCGACGCCGGCACGTCCTGCGTCGTCGTGCAAAACCCCGACGTTTTCGGCAATCTGCGCGATCTGTCCGGCCTCGCCGCCATCTGCAAGGCGCAAGGCGCCCTGCTGATCGTGGCCTTCACCGAGGCGGTTTCTCTCGGCCTTGTCAAGGCGCCCGGCGAGATGGGCGCCGACATCGTCGTCGGCGAGGGGCAGTCGATCGGCAACAGCCTCAATTTCGGCGGTCCTTACGTCGGCCTCTTCGCCACACGCTCGAAATATCTCCGGCAGATGCCGGGGCGGCTCTGCGGCGAGACCCTCGACGCGGAGGGGCGGCGCGGCTTCGTCCTGACGCTCTCGACGCGGGAGCAGCACATCAAGCGCGACAAGGCGACCTCCAGCATCTGCACCAATTCGGGCCTGTGCGCGCTGGCTTTCACCATTCATATGAGCTTGCTCGGTGAAGCAGGCCTGAGACGCCTCGCGAAAATAAATCACGCCAACGCCGTCGATCTCGCGGACCGCCTTCGGCGCGTCCCAGGCGTCGAAGTTCTCAATCAGTCCTTCTTCAATGAATTCACCGTTCGCGTGCCGGTCCGGGCTGATGCGCTGATCGAGCGTCTCGCGGAAAAAGGCGTCCTCGCCGGCGTTCCGGCCTCGCGCTTATGGCCGGGCGAAAGCCTCGACGATCTCATTCTCGTCGCCTCGAGCGAAGTCAATACTGACGAAGACCGCCGGGCTTTTGTCAAAGCTCTGAAAGGAGCGCTGTCATGCTGAACCGCCCGGAACATCCGCTTGAGGCGCGTGACTCATTTCACGGCGCGAGGACATTCACCTCCAATCGCGGCCTTGAGCTCGAGGAGCCGCTGATTTTCGAGATCGGCCGGCCCGAGACTACGGGCGTTGATCTCGACGAGCCGGAGCCTTTCGAATCGCGGCTCGGCGTCCTGGAGCGCCATTCGCCGATCGGTCTGCCGGGGCTCAGCGAGCCGGAGGCGGTGCGCCATTATGTGCGCCTTTCGCAGAAGAACTATTCGATCGACGCCGGGCTCTATCCGCTCGGCTCCTGCACCATGAAACACAATCCGCGCCTCAACGAGGCGATGGCGCGGCTGCCGGGCTTCGCTGATATCCATCCGCTACAGCCGCAATCGACCGTTCCGGGGGCGCTGGAGCTGATCGGCGAAGTCGCCCGCTGGCTGATGACGCTGACGGGCATGCCGGCGATCGCCATGTCGCCAAAGGCCGGCGCGCATGGCGAGGCCTGCGGCATGATGGCGATCAAATCCGCCATCGCGGCCAAGGGCGAAGCCTCGACGCGAAAAATCGTGCTTGTGCCGGAATCGGCGCATGGCACCAATCCGGCCAGCGCGACCCTGATCGGATTCGATGTGCGCCCGGTCCCGGCTGGCCCCGACGGCAGGGTCGATCTCCAGGCGTTCCGCGCCTTGCTTGGTCCAGAGGTCGCCGCCATCATGCTGACCAATCCAAACACCTGTGGATTGTTCGAGAGCGACATTGTGGAAATTGCCGACGCCATGCATGCGGTGGGCGCTTATTTCTACTGCGATGGCGCCAATTTCAACGCGATCGTCGGCAAGGCGCGGCCGGGCGATCTTGGCGTCGACGCTATGCATATCAACCTGCACAAGACCTTTTCGACCCCGCATGGCGGCGGCGGCCCCGGCGCCGGACCGGTCGTGCTCTCCAGGCGGCTGGCCCCTTTCGCGCCCGCGCCTTTTTTGCGCCAGGAGGAGGGCGGGCTTCGTCTCGTCGAACATACGCGCGATGACTCGCAATCCTTCGGCCGCATGACGGCGTTTCATGGCCAGATGGGCATGTTCGTGCGGGCGCTGAGTTATATGGCCTCGCATGGGGCGGACGGCCTGCGGCAGGCTTCGGAAGACGCCGTCCTCAGCGCAAATTACATTCGCGCCAGCCTCAACGATCTGATGTCGCAGCCCTTCGGCGACGCCCCCTGCATGCATGAGGTCCTGTTCGATGACGCATGGCTGAAGCCGACAGGGCTCACGACGCTCGACTTTGCCAAAGCGATGATCGACGAGGGCTATCATCCGATGACGATCTATTTTCCGCTCGTCGCGCATGGCGCCATGCTGATCGAGCCGACTGAGTCGGAATCTAAGGCTTCCCTCGATCTGTTCATCGCGACCTTGCGCGACCTCGCACAGGCGGCCCTGCGGGGTGAGACGGAGCGTTTCATCGGCGCTCCGATCCATGCGCCACGCCGCCGGCTCGATGAGACGAGAGCCGCGCGCAATCCCGTCCTCAAATGGACGAAGCCAGCGCCGAAATAGGCGACCTCACCTTTGCCAAGGGCAACAAGAGCATGGTCGATTGAAATCGATCATGCTCATTTTTTTGGATCGCCGATTTTGAATGGCGTCGAAGCGTGACTTGAGGGCGCCGCGGGCCTTTGTTCGTTCCTCGAACAGCTCTGCGAGCCTTTCACGACCGAATGATTGCGAGGCGGCGCAGTCCCCGCAGGCGGAATGCGCAGCCTTCGAGCCGGGTTACTTTTTCTTTCCGGACGTCCCCGTCTTCAAAAGGTTCGGAACGGCGGTTTCCTTCGGCTTTTCCTTCTTCGGCTTCTTGGCTTCGCGGTTGCTGCGCACTTGACCCTTTGCCATCATGAATCTCCTTCCCGGAGGATGCTGCCGGCGCGCTTGCCTCGCAGGGCGCCCAGCGCCAATCAAATGCGCCCCGCATCTGAATCTGTCCAGCCGATACGGTTTTGAAAGGCTTGTTGCTTAGCCTTTCATTTAGTCCAATCGCGCCGGGGCCGCGTCACCTTGCCTCATGATCGATTCGCGAGCGCAGGCGTTACCGGCAGCGCCCGAATGTGATCCGCCAATAAATTTGACGTATTTGTCAAAAATAAAAGAACGTCGAATCAAGGCTCTCGCCTCTGATCCCGCTCTTTTGATCGGGCCGACCTCCTTTCGTGCTTGCGAGATAGGACAAAAACATCCATATACCATCCAGGTGGATGGAGAACAGGGTATGGGCGCCGAAATTCATCGCTTACGCGACAAAGTGTGCGAGAGCGAAAAGATCACGATCAACCTTGGCTATGTGGACCTTGGCCATATCGATCTGCTTGTGCGCGAAGGCTTTTACTCCAATCGCACCGACTTGATCAGGACGGCGATCCGCAATCAGCTGACGCACCATGCGGAGGCCGTCAAACAAACCATTGTGCGGCAGACCCTCGAGATCGGGCTGCGGCATTACAGCAGAGAGGATCTTGAAGGGGTTAAGGCTGCGGGCGAAATGCTCAGCATCAAGGTCGTCGGCCTCGCTATCGTCGCCGATGACGTTTCTCCCGAACTTGCCTGCGCAACCATTGAGGCGATTACCGTTCTCGGGGCTTTGCAGGCGAGCAAAGCGGTCAAGACAGCGCTTGCCGATCGCATCCGCTGATTACCTTTTCGTCGTTTTTTTTGGCGAAGCAGACTTCCAATCTTGGCCGCGCATCTGAAAGGATCAAAAACAATGAAGTCCATTCTCGACGGCGCCATGCGCAAGGCCGCGGCTCTGACGTCACGCCAGAATTTGACCGAGGCGACAAAGGTCATTCAAAACGCCCTCTCGGGCGAGGCGTGGGGACAAAATGCGGATTCAGGCGCGCAGGCGCGAGAGGACAAGGGACCATCGAGGCTAGCCGCCGGCAATATCTGGAGCGCTCTGACGCCGCTTCAAAAAGAGCCCGCGCCGGCCGAAGCTTTGACGGAGACGGCGCGCAAAAGCTCGCCGATAGGCGAGATCATGCATCAATTGCAGAACGGATTCCTTTCCGGCGGCCTGCCGGACCTCGGCTTGGGGTCGGCTTCGCACGCGCGCGCCGAACCGGGTTCTGCGACCTTCGACGGCGCGCAATTCCTCACGCGCACCTATTCCTGCGCCGCGGGTTCGCGAGATTATAAGCTGTTCGTGCCGAGCATGGCCGCAAGCGCGACGCATCGCGGGCAGGGCCTTCCGCTCATCGTCATGCTGCATGGCTGCAAGCAGGATCCCGATGACTTCGCTCTCGGCACAGACATGAATGCGCTGGCGGAGCAGTGCGGCTTCTTCGTCGCCTATCCAAAGCAGTCGTCAAGCTCGAATCAGATGGGCTGCTGGAACTGGTTCAACCGCAAGGATCAGGTGCGAGAATCAGGAGAACCGAGCATCATCGCCGGCCTGACGCGCGAGATCATGACGGAGTTCAACGTCGACGCCGATCAGGTCTTTGTCGCGGGCCTTTCCGCCGGGGGCGCGATGGCGGCGATTTTAGGCGCGACCCATCCAGACCTTTTCAGGGCGGCGGGCATTCATTCGGGACTGCCCTGCGGCGCCGCGACGGATGTTGCATCCGCTTTTACCTCGATGCGCCACGGCGCCTCGATGGAGGCCACGGCGCTGCCCGAGACCAACGTGCGAACCATCGTTTTTCAGGGAGCCGCCGATCGCACGGTCCATCCGTCGAACGCGGATCTGATCGTCGCCTTCGCCAGCGCTGGTCTCGACAGCGCCGTCGAGACCAAGCAGCGCGGCCGATCGGGCGGCGGCATCGCTTATGAGCGGACCGTCATCACGGATATGAGCGGCGTTCCACAGGTCGAATACTGGGCGGTAGAGGGTATGGGGCACGCCTGGTCGGGCGGACGCGCCGAGGGCTCGTTCACCGATCCGAATGGTCCTGACGCGTCGCGCGAAATGCTGCGCTTCTTTCTGCAGCATTGAGCGCGAAAGCCCGGCGTCGATGAGGCGCGCCGGGCTTCGGCTCACTTTGGAGCATGATGATTCCGCAGGGAACCATCATGCTCATTATTCTCTGTTTTAACGCATGATGTCGGCCCGAAAAGTCTGCACCTTTTCGGCATCATGCTCTATTGCGTCAGCAGGGCGGCGAGCGCCTCATCGAGGCCCTTCGACGGCACGGACAAGGACAACTGCTCGCCCGCGGCGTTCTTGATCGTCAACCGGCCGGTTTGCGTCTGCGAACGAAAAGCCTGCATCTGGTCTTGCGACAGTTCGGCGTCGGCGAGGCAGGCGCTATTGAGACAGGATTTGAAGGGCAGAACAACGCCGGGTTTGGCCGCGTCGCTCGCGATCTCAACGCCGGGGGCCAGCGTCAGATTGGCTTGCACGATCGCGACGAGGCGCAAAGGCTTGTCTTTCGCAGCGCGGACGAAGGCGACCTTCGCAACCGGCGGCAATTGCGCCTCTGGCTGCAGCGAGACGTCGGCTTCGCAGCTTTCCTCTGATTCCCCTGGCGTCGTCGCGCAAATCAGCGTCCAGGAGCCGAATATCTTCTTGTGGGGCGCGGGTTTCGGCGCAGCCTCGTTCTGCGCGACCTGCGTTGAGGGGGGCTGCGCCTGTCCTGCGGACGACCAGACGAGCGGGAGAAAGGCAAAGGCTATCAGGCTGCGGCGCATCTTCATCCGATCCAGAAATGTGCACGATTGCTTGTGGTGGTCTTCAATCGATCGCGGGCGCGATCTTTTTGTCTTTAAGCACAATCTTTTTCAAAATGTCTGCTCCTTTCTGGAAGAGGCGCGCCGTCATCAGCCGTCGTCTTTCGTGCGGCGGCCGAAATCGGGCGCTGCGGTTTCCTGGCCTTGATCGATGATGCTGCGCCGGATTGCGCGCGTGTGCGTGAAAAGGCTCTGAAGACCCTCGCCATCGCCGCGCCGGATCATACGCTGCAGGGCGGTCAGGTCCTCGTTGAAACGCCCGAGCATTTCGAGCACGGCTTCCCGGTTGTTCAGAAAAATGTCCCGCCACATGATCGGATCGGACGCCGCGATGCGCGTAAAGTCGCGAAAGCCGCCGGCCGAAAATTTGATGACCTCCGATTGAGTCACTTCTTCGAGATCCGCGGCGGTGCCGACGATATTATAGGCGATGAGATGAGGCACATGGCTCGTGATCGCGAGCACGAGATCGTGATGGGCGGCCGCCATCGTTTCGACATTGGCGCCCGCGCCTTTCCAGAAGGCGGCGAGCCGCGCGACCGCCTTGGGATCGGCGCCTTCAGGCGGCGTCAAAATCGTCCAGCGGTTGAGGAAAAGCGTCGCGAAGCCGGAGTCGGGGCCAGATTCCTCCGTGCCGGCTACGGGGTGGGCGGGGATGAAGGTGACGGACGCCGGCAAATGGGGCGCAACCGCCGCGACAATCGACGCCTTGACCGATCCAACGTCCGAGACAGTCGCCCCGGCCATCAGACGCGGTCCGATCTCTTCGGCGATTTCGCCCATCGCGCCGACTGGCGCGCAGAGAACCACGAGATCTGCGCCCTCGACGGCCGCGGCCGCGGTTTCCGCCACGTGATCGGCGATCGCAATGTCGCGCAGGCGCGCGCGGACCTTGCTCGAAGCGTCAAAAGCGACGATCTCCCGCGCCAACCCCTTGCGGCGGATGACGCGCGCAAGCGACGAGCCTATGAGCCCGACGCCGATGATCGCCGCGCGTTCGAATAAAGGCTCGCCAAGCGCGGACCCGAGACCGTCAACCAATGGCGTTTCCCTGACTGACGAAGTCGCGCAAACCCTCGACGACGAGCCGGTTCGCCTCCTCGGCTCCAACGGTGAGGCGCAGGCAGTGCGGCAGCCCATAGGCTCCGACGGCGCGCAGAATGAGGCCCCGGCTGGTCAGGAACCGGTCGGCGTCGGCGGCGCGCGCCGGGTCGGCGAAATGCAGCAGCAGGAAATTGCCGGCGCTGGGAGTTGTCTCGATGCCGAGCGCGCCGATCTCTCGCGCCAGCCATTCCCGCCATCTATCATTATGAGCGATCGCCCTTTCGATATGGGCTTCGTCCTGCAGGGAGGCTGCTCCCGTCTGAATGGCTGCGCCACTCGTGTTGAAAGGCGGCCGGATGCGGTTCAGCGCGTCGCAGACATCAGCGGGCGCATAGCACCAGCCAAGGCGGACGGAAGCAAGGCCATGGATCTTTGAGAATGTGCGCGTCACGACGACATTTTCCCGCGACGACACCAGATCCTGGCCCGTCGCATAGTCCGTCTGCGTCGCATATTCCGCATAGGCCGCGTCGATGACGAGCAGCACGTCGCGGGGCAGGCTGTCCGCCAGCCGTTCAACCTCCGCGACCGGCAGATAAGTGCCGGTCGGATTGTTCGGATTGGCGAAGAAAACCACTTTTGTGCGCGAAGTGACCTTGCCGAGAATGGCGTCGACGTTTGCGGTGAGGCGCGTCTCTTTGGCGACGACAGGCACTCCGCCCGCCGCCAGTATGGCGATCTTGTAAACAAGAAAGCCATGCTCGGTGAAAATGCCTTCATCGCCCGGGCCGATATAGGCGGAGGCGAGAAGATGCAGCAATTCGTCGGAGCCGTTCCCGCACACGATCCGCGCCGGATCAAGGCCGAATCTCTTGCCGATGGCGGCGCGCAAGACGCCCGCCGTTCCATCCGGATAGGCGTCGAGATGATCCGCGGCGGAGCGGAACGCCTCGATCGCCAGAGGCGAGGGGCCGAGCGGCGTCTCATTCGACGACAGCTTGTAAACCTTGGCGACGCCGGGCGCTGAGCTTTTGCCGGGCACATAGGGGTCGATGCTGAAAACGCCCGCGAGCGGACGCGGACGCACGGCCGCGTCAAGGCTGGCCTTCCCGACCGCGGGCATCGCCTGTATCTTGGTCATGAAAATGAACTCCGACGTAAATTCATCGCGCCGCCACGAAAGGCGTTTGCTGGCGTTGGGCCTCCGAGGCCTCGAAACGCGCTGCATGGCCGCCGACTTCGGCGATGGAAAGCTGGATCGCGCCGGCTTTCGTCAAAGTTTCGCGCAATTGCTGCGCGCTGACAGCGCCATCGGCGGCGACGAGAAGCGATGATCTGGCGCCGTCGGGCGCGGCGCTGACGATTTCGGCGTCGGGCAGGCCAAGATGCGAAGGCGGGGCGTCCCGCCAGCCGTCGCATTCGACGTCATAGAGAACCACGTCGCGCACGGCGGCTTCCGCCAGCGGCTGCGCGATGACGAAGAGCGGCATTCCCGCCGGGTGGTCAGGCCTTTCGACGAAGGGCAGGCGCGCGATGATTTTCGGCGCGCGCGGCTCTCTTAGGCTTCGCCACCAAGGCCCCGATGCGGCATCGCCCTCGACGCGGACGAGGCCCAGATCGCCCCTCGAGTTCGCCACCGCCGCGATGACGCTGTTAACGTCGGGATGAGGCGCGTAAGGCACGGTGAATCCGAAATGAAAACGGCAGCAATCGCGCATTTTGGCGTCGCCGCCGGAAATGTCGGCGTGGACGCTATAATTCGACTGCACATAGGTGAAGGTCGAGATGATGATGCGCCAGATGCTTTCGACCGTGTCGAGCGGCAAAAGCCCCTGGTGGCGAGCGACGAGCCCGCGCATCATATCCGCCTCGCGCCCCGGCCGGAACGCTGAGCCGCCGCCCTGCCGCGTCTTGGCCTCGATCAGGCGGTGAATGATCTCGCCGCGCTTGATCAACAGCTGATGAAGCTCGGAATCGATGCAATCGATCTCGACTCGGAGGTCGGCCAGGGTCTCAAGACGGGCGGGATGGGTCATGATCCAAGTCGGCTCGATGGGCGAATAGCCTCTCTTAGCGCATTTTTCGCCGGAAGTTCAAACAGGGGCGTCGGTTCGGCATTTTGCGCTTCCGCCCCTCAGCGGCTACTTCGCTTCCACGTCGAGCGGCTCGCGAAAGCCGAGTTCGAGCGCCGTCCAGACGATCGCGCCGACGAGCAGCGAATCGATCCCGACGACGTACCAGCCGGACAGAACCTCGGCGACGCGCGGCTGGAGCCAGTGCGCCGAGCCGGAAAACAGAGCCGCAAGCGGTACGACGCCGGCGAGCCCCGTCGGCAATTGCCTTGCGCGCAAACGCTTTGCCGACAAATTATAAAAGGAGATGCCGATGAATAAAACCGCGAAGGCGTAAAACAGCAGATAGACGAAGGTCAGAAACGTCTTCCAGTCGAAGAGGCCGGACGATGGCGACAGATGGCGATGGGCGTTGGGCTCCAGAAAAAGCCAGATCGTCGTCAAAAAAGCAAAGATGACGGCCAGGAGCCCGGCGCCCTCACGCCAGGTCCTTGCGTCCAGAAGTCCCTGATCCGTGCGAAAGCCGAAGCGCCGGATGAAGGCCGACCACGCCGCGGCCATCAGTCTCTCAGCAGATCATTGATCGCGGTCTTGGCCCGCGTCTGCGCATCGACGGTCTTGACGATAACCGCGCAATAGAGCGACGGCCCGGGCGAGCCGTCGGGCAGCGGCTTGCCCGGCAGATTGCCGGAGACAACCACGGAATAGGGCGGCACATAGCCGATGTGGATCTTGCCGGTCGCGCGATCAATGATCTTGGTCGAGGCGGAAATGAAGGTTCCCATCGAGACGACGGCGCCTTCGCCGACGATGACGCCCTCCACAATCTCGGAGCGCGCGCCGATGAAGCAATCATCCTCGATGATCGTCGGATTGGCCTGCAAAGGCTCCAGCACGCCGCCGATGCCGACGCCGCCCGACAAATGCACGTTTTTGCCGATCTGCGCGCAGGAGCCGACCGTCACCCAGGTGTCGACCATCGAATTGCTGTCGACATAGGCGCCGAGATTGACAAAGGATGGCATCAGCACGACGCCCGGCGCGATATAGGCCGAGCGGCGCACGACGCAGTTCGGCACCGAGCGGAAGCCCGCCGCGGCGTGCTCTTTCGGCCCCCAGCCGGCGAATTTGGAGGGAACCTTATCCCACCAGCTGGCGCCGCCGGGGCCGCCCGAAATTTCCGCCATATCATTGAGGCGGAACGACAGGAGCACCGCCTTTTTCAGCCACTGATGCACCCGCCAGGATTCGGGCCCGACCGCGCCGGGGATTTTCTCCGCGACGCGGAGCTTTCCCGAGTCGAGAAGGTGGAGCGCGGCGTCAACAGCCTTGCGGATATCGCCTTGCGTCCCGGCATTGACATTGGCGCGATCCTCGAAGGCCGCTTCGATGATCGTCTCCAGGGCTGTGTGCGTCATCTTTCAATGTCTTTCGATGGGAAGGGTGAGAAAGCCGTTACAGGGTTCGCGCGGCGCAATCAATGGTCGCTCAATGGTCACGCCTTGTTTTCGGCCGCGCCTTCTTCGCCGCCTTGCAAGGCGGCGACAATCTCGACGAGGAAAGCCTCAAGGTCGCTGATGACGAAATCAATGTGCGGCGGCGCGACCTCGCTGGTGATCTCAAAAGCCTCGCGATGATCCATCTGGCCGGGCTTGGGCACGACAAGGGCCGTGGTCATTCCTCTTGCATGGGGCACGATGAGATTGCGCGCGAGATCCTCGAACATCACCGATCGTGTTGGATCGACGTCATGCTTTTCGAAAAAGCGCTCATAGGTCGCGGCTTCCGGTTTCGGCATGAAATCGGCCGCGACGATATCAAAAATGTCCTCGAACATCGCGTCGAGGCCCAGCGCCTTGGCCGTGCGGATGGCGTGATCGCGTGAACCATTGGTCAAGATCAGCTTGCGCCCGGGCAAAGCGGTGATGGCGCTGGCCAGCGAATGGTTGGGAACAAGGCCGGATCTGTCGATATCATGCGTGAAATCGAGATAGGCTTCGGCGCTGATCGCATGCTCCTGCATCAGGCCGCGCAGGGTCGTGCCGTAACGCTCGTAGTAATATTTTTGCAGCGCGCGGGACGACATGCCGTCGAGGCCGAAAAGATGGGCGAGGAACAGCGTTATGCGCGCGTCGATCTTCGGCCATAGGTCGCTGTCGGCCGGATAGAGCGTGTTGTCGAGATCGAAAACCCAGATGTCCTTTTGCGCGAACTGACCGAGGGGCGCGGGTTCTGGCGCCCGCGCCGCCGCGTCGGCCTCGATTTCCACTGAAGATTGTTTCGCCTTTTTCACTGCGTGATCAGCGTTCCCGCGCCATGATCGGTCAAAAGCTCGACCAGCACCGCATGCGGCGTCTTGCCATCGAGGATGACGACGCCTTCGACGCCCTGTTCAAGGGCGTAGATGCAGGTCTCGACCTTGGGGATCATGCCGCCCGTGATGGTGCCGTCGGCGATCAGAGCGTGAATCTCGTCGACGCGCAATTCCTTGATCAAATTCTTGTCCTTGTCGAGGACGCCGGGCACGTCGGTCAGAAACAAAAGCCTTTTGGCCTTCAAGGCGCCGGCGATCGCGCCGGCGAAAGTGTCGGCGTTGACATTGTAGGTTTCGCCGTCCTCGCCCTGTGCGATCGGCGCGAGAACGGGGATCAGTTCCCGGCCCAGCACCTGATCGAGCACTGTGGCGTCGACTTTCGACGGCTCGCCGACGAAGCCGAGATCGATGGCTTCGCTCGTCTGCGGCGCCTTTTTAGCGATGACCATATTGCCGTCCTTGCCGCAAAGGCCGATGGCGCGGCCGCCCTCGGCATTGATGAAGCCGACGATCTGCTTGTTGATGGAGCCGGCGAGCACCATCTCGACGATTTCGACCGTCGGCTTGTCCGTGATGCGCAATCCGTCCGAGAATTCGGACTTGATGCCGAGCTTTTTCAGCATCGCCCCGATCTGGGGGCCGCCGCCGTGGACGACGACGGGATTGACGCCGGATTGCTCGAGCAGGACCATGTCGCGCGCGAAATCGCGACCGACCTTGTCGTCGCCCATCGCGTGGCCGCCGTATTTCACCACGACGATCGCGTCGTCATAATGCAGCATATGCGGTAGGGCCTGCATCAGGATCGCGGCCTGTTCCTGAGCTTTCTCCTGCTCGCTCACCTTGGTCGTATCGTTCATTTCGACGTTCCGATCGCTTTGCTCGAATTTTCTAGCCGCTTGCTGTGACAAGCTCAACGCGGAGCCGCGCCGTCTTCAAAAGCCGCGCTCGGCCATGAGCCGCGCGATCCCGGCGCGCAGGTCCGGAATGCCGGCAAAACTTTGCGAGGATGTGAAGATCACCTGCGGAAAAGCGGCGGGACGTTTTTCGATGGCTTTCAGCGTCTCCTCGACGCGTTTGTCTAGCTCGGCCGCCTTAACCTCGTCGCGCTTCGTCAGCACGATCTGATAGGACATGGCGGAGCGGTCCAAAAGGTCCATCATCTCGGCGTCGACGGGCTTTAAGCCGTGGCGGCCATCGACCAGCACAAAGACGCGCAGGAGCGAGGCCCGCCCGCGCAGAAAATCCCGCATCAGATCGGTCCATGAGGCGATCTTCTGCTTCGAGGCCGCCGCATAGCCATAGCCTGGCATATCGACGAGGCGGAGCCTTGCTGTGTCGACGTCGCCGCCGAGCCCAAAGAAATTAAGCTCGCGCGTGCGGCCTGGCGTGTGCGAGGTGCGCGCGAGAGTCTTGCGATTGGTCAGCGCGTTGAGCAGCGAGGATTTGCCGACGTTGGAGCGTCCGGCGAAAGCGATTTCCGGGGCGCCCGGCGGCGGCAGCTGGCTCGCCGAACTCGCGGCCCAGAGAAAATCGCATTCCTGCGCGAAGAGCTTGCGCCCGATTTCGTTAAAATCGGGCTCGTCCGCCGCCGCCTCGCCGGAGGCTTCACTCATCAGCTCGTGGCCTTTTTTCTGAACATTCCGGCGATATTGTCGAAGAGCTCTATTTTGACGCCGGCTCTTTTCATGATGAGCGTCTGCTGGGCGACGGAGAGGGTGTTGTTCCAGGCCCAGTAGATGACGA